>CAVQUM010000013.1:0-32178 GCA_963716815.1 uncultured Chloroflexia bacterium | reverse complement strand
ACCCTAGTCACGCACGAACCTCGTCGGCGTGTAGCGCAGCGGTAGCGCACATGTCTTGGGAGCCTTTCAGGCTCGAGCGGCGAAGGCTCCGGGGTCCTGAGCGTGGCGGGCCAAGCGGTGAAGGCCTCGATTATTGTGCGGTTCGCGAGCGTGGATCTGCGACCAGCCCGAGCCGTACGGTCAAGTCCCCGGACGTGGGCAACAGCGCCTCGTCCTCGCCCCTGATCATCAACTCGGCACCAGCAGCGCCGGGGTCATCCACTCAAGCCGTTGGCCGACGTGACCGAGGCGGACTGGGACCGCACGCTCGACGTGATTCCCAAAGGTGCGTTGCTGACGATCCGGGCGGCGGCCCCTCACATCATCGCCGCTGGAACATGCGGCTGGATCGTGGCCATCTCTTCTGACGCGGGGAAGCGTGGCTACTCGACGTCGACGGAGGAACCCACCTCGGATCCTTGCCTGGAACCTGACCTGAGAGCTAGCTGCCGAGTGGCGGGCCGGCGCCGGCCCGAGGCTCGCAATCGGTCGGCAGATCACACGCTCGGGCGGCAGGGTTCGGCCGGCGATAGCGCGCAGCGGGATGTCGGCTCGCTGTCTATCGGGTATTCACAGCCGGTCGACGTGGATCCCGGCCTGGCGGGCGAACACCTCGACCTGCGCGGTCACGTCACCGCTCACGGCGATGATGTGGTGCGTGTAACCCAGCTCGACCAGCTCCCGGAAGTACTGCTTCACCGGCTTGTCGACGCGGACGATGAGCGACGACTCGTTGATGTGGAGCGGCTCGGTGTCCACGATCTCGCCGGAGCTGACGATCATCCGCCAGCCGTCGACATCGTGGATGCCGTGGGCGAGCGTGACCGGCCCCGGAGGATAGGTGGCCTCGAACCCGAGCGAATCGCCTTCGAAACCCCAGTTCTCGCAGGCCGGGTTGACGATGACCGGGCGGTCCTTGCGCGCCGCTCGCGGATCGATGAACCCGTGGCCCAGCAGCATGACCGCATTCATGGACACGTCGATCTCTTCCCACTCCCCGAAGAATGGGGACGTGCCGGCGAAGTCCTTGAGGATCTTGGAAGTCACGCAGCCGATGACGTCGCCCTCGGTGACCGAGACGGCCCTGTCGGCCAGTAGCAGCTCGGAGAGGCCGAGATAGACGGCCGCGTTCGCGCGTGCCTCGATGAGGTGTTGGCCGAGGAGGACGAGCCCGTCCAGATTGAAGCGATCGACGAGCTCGATGAGTGCCAGACCGAGGCGTGCCGAACGGGCGATGGCCACGTCGTCGAGGTCCTTGACGAGGTAGTCCCGGTGCACCTTCTCGGCGAGCGCCCCGATCCGCGGGTCGTCCTCCGGGATGGCGTCGAGGATCCCCACCAGGTGATCCATCTTGATGTCCATCACGTGCGGGCCGAGCTTGCCGGTGATGTCCGTCTTGTCGAAGTTGAAGTCGTACATGCCACGGAAGACGTGCCCGACCGTCCCGATGGTCATGTGGCGCAGGTTCCGTCGCGTGGTGTGGACCTGGATGAGGGCGTCGATCTCACGGTAGACCTCGTCGTCGTGGACCGAGCCGACGACGACCTCATAGCGTGGGTACTTGCCCATCTTGCGGAAGCCGCCGGTGAGCTGCACGAGGCCCATCGGGCCCGAGTTGCGCAGGGACTGGTCATACCCCGCCGAGAAGTCGATCTGGTCGTGTGCCTGCGAGGCGAAGATCACCAGCGGGATGTCGTCGGATACGTGTAGCAGGGCCTGATGGACGAAGAAGTCGGGACAGTACGTGCCCTCCGCCACGATCAGCAGATCGACATGCTCCTCGCGGAACTGGCGGCCGGCGCGGTCTGCGCCATCGAGGGTCTCGGTGAGCCCGGCATAGACCACCTCGTGGGTGGTACTCAGGCGGTCGGCGATCGTCTGCATGTCCCCCGCGACCTGCTCGCGCAGCCCTTCATACATGCGCCAGTACTCGAAATAGCCACAGGCGAGGAGTCCGATCTTGAGAGGGCGATCTCCGAATCGCTCGCTGAGCAGGTCGCCGCTCACGGAGCCTCCGCTAGTCTCGAACGACTGGATTTCAGCCATGACTACTCCTCTCTCCTCGCCGCCAGGCTCCTCTATGTTGACATCCAACCAGACGCGACGCCACCATACCTGTAACCCGGGTGCAATCAAACTCAGGCAAGCGTTCGCATGGGTGCCGGCAATGAGACGGCCACCTGCCGCGGATGCCAGGGCCCCGGGAGCAGGAGGAGGTCACTCGTGATGGCTACTGTTCTCCGAAGCGGCGGCCGCTGGCTCGCCCTGATCGGCGCGGCCACGCTGCTGGCAGCAGTCCCCGGGACTGCGATGGCGCAAGAGGAATTCGTCATCGAGCGGCAGGCGGGCATCCAGGGCAACCTGCTGCCCGAAGAGCTCGACCTGTGGCAGTACGATTTCGATAGTTCAACGTATGTCGTCGTCGAGGGCGACGCCAGCCAGACCTACGTACCAGACGCGACGCGCGCCTTCCCCGAGGGCACGGTCATCGGCTACGCAGATGGGATAGCAGCCATCCCGTTCTCGACCGATATCCGCAACGGCATCTACCGCCTCGCTGACGAGCTCGGGTTCGACGTCGCCTACTGTGACAACAACTTCGACTCGCAGCTGGCAATCACATGCGCCGAGACGATTGCCGAGCAGAACCCGGCGTTCGTCGTCGAGTCGAACTGGCAGGCAGGCGCGGCCGAGGCCGTGATGGCCATCTTCGATGCAGCCGGCATCCCCGTCGTGAGCATCGATGTCGCCCATCCCAACGCCATCTTCCTTGGCGCCGACAACTGGGTCAGCGGGTTCATCGGCGGCGAGGCTGCCGGTCAGTGGGCCTCCGACCTCGGTCGCTGTGATGACACCTGGCTGCTCCTGGGCGTGAACCCGGGGGAGGGCGAGGCACCGAATCAGCGTACGCAGGGCTTCGCCGACGGCGTCCAGTCTGTCTGTGGCGCCTTCCCCGAGGAGCGCATCAATCGCTTCCTGAACGACGCGCAGGACTCGGAGCAGTCGCTCCGCATCGCGACCGACTGGCTGACCGCCCATCCGCAGGCTGAGTTCGTCCTGTCAGCGACGATCGACGACGCCCGGAGCGACGGTGTCGCACGCGCGCTCGCGCAGAGTGGTCGCGAGGGCGCTGCGGTCGGCATCGGCTGCGACACGATCGGCATCGAGGCGACGCGCATCCCGGTGGAAGAGAACAACTTCCTCGGCTGCGTGGCCTACTTCCCTGAGAAGTACCCGGACTACGCGATCTCGATCGCGGCCGACATCCTCGCCGGCGGGCCCGTTCCAAACGAGGTGCATCTGGCGCACGAGTATCTCGGCCAGGACACGATCGACTCGGTCTACCCGGCCGAATAGACCAGGCGGGCGCGTCGCTTCGTGCGGCGCGCCCGACACCGAACTGTAATGCGCTGATGGCTCCGCTGCTTAAGCTCACCGGCGTCTCGAAGTCATTCGGGCCGCTGGTGGCACTCCACGACGTCGACATGGAGATCGGTGAGTCCGAGGCAGTCGGGCTCATCGGCGACAACGGCGCCGGCAAGTCGACACTCGTCAAGATCCTCTCCGGCGTCTACCCGCCCTCATCGGGGAAGATCCGTCTCGGCGGGGAGGTGATCGACTTCCACAGTCCCCTCGATGCTCGCCGGACCGGCGTCGAGATCGATCTACCAAGACCTCGCGCTGGCCGAGGACGTCGACGTCGCGGGCAACATCTTCCTCGGGCGCGAGATCCGCAAAGGGTTCGGGCCTTTTACCTACCTCGATCGCAACGCCATGGCCGCCGAGGCCGCGCGGATGCTCGATGAACTCGGCATCGATGTTCAACCCGACCGCGAGGCCGGCAATCTGTCCGGCGGCGAGAGGCAGATGGTCGCTGTGGCCAGGGCGCTACAGTTCGAGCCGCGCCTCCTGTTGATGGACGAGCCGACGGCGGCGCTCTCGGCCGAGAAGATCAAAGTCCTGCTCGGCCTCGTGGAGGGCCTCAAAGGGCGAGGTGTCTCCATCCTGCTCGTGAGTCACCGCTTCACGGACATCCTGCACGTCTGCGACCGCGTCATCGTCCTCCGACAGGGCGAGCTCGTAGGCGAGCTCGTACCCGATGCGCAAGCGCCCGAGCACACGATGGCGCTGATGGCGGAGTACATGACCGGGGAGAGGCTCGGCTCCGCATGAGCACGGTCACGAGCACGCTGGCCGGCACCCGCTCCCGCATCTTCGGTCAGGGTGCGACCTCAATCAACCCGGGCCTGGTCCTGGCGTTGATCGTCGTCTTCGTCTTCCTGTCGTGGTATTCACCGTACTTCCTGACGGCGAGCAACATCGCCAACATCCTCAAGGCGGTCGTGGTGGTCGGCATCGCCTCAGCCGGCGAGACGATCGTCATCATCAGCGGCGGCTTCGACCTGTCGGTGGGCTCGACGATGGCCGCGGCCGGCATGCTCGCGGCTTGGCTGCTGGAGATCGGTGCCGGCATCCCCATCGCGTTCCTCCTGGCCATCCTGCTGGGGGTCCTCGTTGGCATCATCAACGGCACGATCATCAGCTATTTCCACATCAACCCGCTCATCGCCACGCTGGCGATGCTGTCCATCGTCAGAGGGTTGGCCTTCGTCATATCCGGCGGTGGCGAGATCGTCATCAAGGAGAAGGCCTGGACCGACATCGGCACCGGTGCCATCCTCGACGGCTTCTTCGACCCCGGCATCCCGCTCATCGTCGTCATCGCCATCATCACGTTCGTGGTCATCGGCCTGGCGATGCCCAGGACCCCGTTCGGTCGCTACGCCTACGCCATCGGCTCGAACATCCGCGCCGCCCGCCTCTCGGGCGTGGCCGTCAATCGCTGGCGCCTCTCCTTCTACATCGTCTGCGGCGCAACCGCGGCGCTCGCCGGCCTGGTCCTTACCGCGCGGACAGGCAGCGCACGCCCTGCCGCGGCCACGACGTTCGAGCTCGACGTCATCACCGCGGTCATCCTCGGCGGTGCGAGCCTCTCGGGTGGCCGGGGCACGCTCTGGGGCACGCTCATCGGCCTGCTGCTGATCGGCGTCATCAACAACGGCATGATTCTTTCCCAGATCCCAGCCTTCTGGCAGCTCGTCGTCAAGGGTTCGATCCTCCTGGCGGCCGTGCTCTACGACGAGCTTCGGCGCAGCCAACGAGACGATACCTAGCGGCGCCCGGATGAGCAGGCCCGCTGTGCCCGCAGGCTGCGTTGCCACGAGGCAAGCAGCGACGCCAGTTCAGCGGTGCTGGCGGTACCATTGTGGCCGTCGGTGCGGGTGGGTGGCATCGTTTCCTCCCGGGTCTGTTGTGCTTGATAGCCAGAGCCAGCATGCACGGTAGGAACGCTGAAGGCCCGCCCACATCGGCTGGAAACCGAGATATGTACGATAGCCACACCCAACTCTTCGTCGGGGTGTAGCGCAGCGGTAGCGCACATGCTTTGGGAGCCTTTCGGGCTCGAGCGGCGCTGGCTCCGGGGTCCTGAGCGTGGCGTGCCGAGCGGTGAAGGCCTCGATTATCGTGTGGTTCGCGAGCGTGGTTCAGCAGGTTGCTGGCCGTTCACAGATCAGCAAGTCGCTCTTGACCAGCGCTGTGTCGGCCCTATACTGGTGTTACAGCCCCGGCGGTTTCGCCCGTCGGGCTTTTTCTATCCCGCCGGAGGAAGGTCGAACCGTTGAAGGTCCGGGTCTACGTGGATGGATTCAACCTCTACTATGGGGCCCTCAAGGCGCGACCGGCTGCGAGATGGCTTGACCTCGTTGCGCTCGCCCGACTCCTCCGTCCGGCCGACACCATAGACGCGGTCAGGTACTTCACCGCTCGGGTCAAGCGTGATCAGGACCCGACGGCGCCGGGCAAGCAGAAGCTCTACCTCGCCGCGCTCGGTACTCTGCCTGAGGTCTCCGTCCATTTCGGCCAGTTCCGGACCCACCCCGTCGCGATGCCGCTTGTGGACCCGGGGCCAGGTAAGAGGCGCACGGTCCGAGTCCTCAAGACCGAAGAGAAGGGCTCCGACGTGAACCTCGCGACCGCCCTTCTCTTGGATGGTCTGGATGGTCTGTACGAGTCCGCCGTCGTCATCTCGGACGACTCCGATCTTGAGGCACCGATCCGCGAGGCGAACCAGCGGTTCGGGCCTGTCCACGTGGTCAGCCCGCGAGGTGCATCGTCGACACCGACCGGACCGAAGGCGCCCTACGTGATGTCCCATACGGGGTCTTCGTGGAGACCGCTCGAGTCGCGCCTACTGTTCGCTGCACAGCTGCCTTCTCCGTTGACCTTGCCGTCGGGTCGCACGGTCCACCGGCCGCCGTCGTGGTCATGATCGGGCTCGTGCGACCTTGTCTCATCTCCGACCTCCATCAAAGGGATGGGTCCGCATCGATGTCCAGCGGTAGGTCCAAGACTCGGAGCGTTTGTCGCTGACGTGTTCCTGACTCCTCACTCTTCGCCGAATATCCTGCGCTTCGAGCGCTGTAGGCCCTCCGGTGTCGCTATCGAGCCCTCGTGTGTACCCTATTCACGCACGATCTTCGTCGGGGTGTAGCGCAGAGGTAGCGCACATGCTTTGGGAGCCTTTCAGGCTCGAGCGGCGAAGGCTCCGTGGTCCTGAGCGTCGCGGCCGAGCGGTGAAGGCCTCGATTATTGTGCGGTTCGCGAGCGTGGAACCACAGCCATAGACCGCGCCGGACAGACCGCACCTGTCGGAGCGGCCAGCGGATCTCTCGCGGTCTCGCTGGGTTGAGGCGTCACTCCGCGGCCGCCTTCGGGAAGGCGGCCAGGAAGACCTCCCAGCCCTCGCCGCCCAGGTAGGCGTGGGAGGAGTCCGGCATGACGTCGAGCGAGACCGGGTTGCCCTGCGCCTCGAGGACCGAGTAGAGGAGCTGCTGCACCTCGGTGAAGTCGAGGATGCCGTCGGCGAAGGCCCCGTTCGCCTCGAGCTGCCGGCGCAGGTCGCCCGAGGGGTCGCGCACGGCGAGCCAGGAGTCGGCGGCCCAGGGGTCGCCCACCGGGCGGTCGACGATGACACCCGGGAACTCGGACAGCAGCGAAGCGCTCGGATCCTCCGACACGAGCATCACGACCTTCTGGTCGGTCGTGTCCGGCGAGGTACGCTCCACGGCGTGAGGGCGTCCATGATCCTGGGGTCAGCGGCGAGCATGCCATCCCAGTCCATCAGGACGGGGTGCGTCACCGAGAGCAGCCAGTTGCCCTCCCAGGTGACCAGGGCGTCGATGTCGCCCGAGCGTGCTGCCCCCGAGACAGCCGGCCGACGGCGCGGGCCGGGCGAAGACGACCTGTGCCGCGTTGTTGGCGCCCCCCGAGTGGCCGAAGAGGATCATCGTGGCCGGGTCGCCACCGTACTCGGCCGCGTGCGCCCGGGCGAACTCGACCGCGCAGGCTCCCTGGGCGTGGTCCGCGAGCGATCCCGTCGTAGAGTCGGCGTGTCAGCGCCCCCCTCGTAGCGCTCGGCCCCAGGACGCGTTGAAGACGACGAACCCGAGGTCCGCGACCTGCGGGCGTGATCGCGCCAGCCGTTGCGACTCCATCACCGAGGTCGTCGCTGGGGGCCCCGTGGAACATCACCACCACCGGCCACGGCCCGGCCTCGGACGGTGCATAGACGTCGAGCATGCCGGGCACCAGGATCGGGTTGTCCGACGACTCGTACGCGACGTCATCTGGTCACGACGACGCTCGGCGTGGGCGCCGGCGTCGGGCTTGGGTCGGCTGCCGCCGCCGAGGCGGGGATGGTCGCGCCCGCCAGCGCGAGGCTGAGGCCGCAGACCAACGCCAGGATGACCGCTCGTCCATGAGCGTCGGTTCGTGCGTTCATCGCTCCCCTCCTTCGGGATGCTCCGGTCCGTCTGCGGCGGTCCGCACACCCCGCCGCTGACGCCTGATGCGGCCTCTCGGATCGTCGGCTGCATCCTCAGGTGGCCCAGATCAGCAGCGGCTCACTCGACGGTCACCACCGCCTCGGGGCGGATGACGTAGGTGTCGACTCCCGACGAACCCGTCCTGCGACCGCGCCACCACCCAGACGCTGCCGTCGGGAGCGATATCGAAGTCCGAGATGCATCTTCCAGCCAGGTACGGGGTCCAGGTCTGGCCGTCGAAGCGGGCCAAGCCATCGCAGCCGCCTGCCCGTTCACCCAGGCGCTGCCGTCAGGAGCGACCTCGAGATCTCGGCCGATGAGGACGGGCCGCCCATCTGCTTCCAATGGCCCCATGGCTGGACGCCATCGGCCTCGGTGAAGACGGTCCAGCCGGCGTCGTCGAGGCGGGCGAGGCTGTGATGCGGCATGGACGAGTCAGCCCATGGTCCACACCGTGCCGTCCGGTCCGACATCGAAGGCTCCAAGACGGCCACGTCGATGCCATCGGGCGCAGGCACGACCTGCCAGGCGCTGCCGTCGAAGTGCAGGAACGTCGGGACGGCAACGTCACCCTCCAGGAGATCCCCAGGAGCCACGCCTCGCCGTCGTCGGTCGCCGCAAGCCTCGAGGGCTTCACCGTCGTACACGTCCGCCCAGTCGCTCGTCGCGAATCCCTCGCCGCCCGGGAGCGTCCACATGAGGCCCTCGTCGCCAAGCGCCCACACGGTGCCGTCGCCCCCGACCGCGACGGCCCAGGGGTCGCAGCGCATGCCGCCGTCGGTCCACGCCTCACCATCGAACACGCGGAGGCCTCCATGCGCTACGGTCCAGAGCCGGCCATCGGGACCCGCCTCGGTGTTGTCGTTGCCCGACTCGTCCATCACGTCGGGGTCGATAGCTCCACTCCGCCTCCTCACCGAGTCGGAAGAAGCGGTGGTCCGGCGTGATGCGCCAGACGGCTCCGGTGGCACCCACGATGACCGCGTCAGATCGCCAGTGACTCGAACCCCATGTCGCGGTGCCACAGGTCGCGGTACCCGTCGTTCACGATCCGCAGCACCCCCGGCTCGACCTCCTCGGTCACCATGCCCGAGAGCAGCTCGTCGGTCGTCATCGGCGAGGGCGAGGCGGTCACCGCAGCCGGGACCGCCTCGTCGCTCTGGCTGCGTGGTCAGGACACCGCTGAGCAGGAAGCCGCCGAAGAGCGCCACGATGGCGGCTGCGGCGACGAACCTGAGTGCCGACGAACATGGAGAAGCCCCCTACCCGCGGGAACCCGCTGGATGACCGACACGGAGCGGCGCGAGAGCGAGGCGAGGGGCCACCATCGCCGCGCCTCGTCCGGCTCGGGCAGTCGGGCCATCACCTGGTGGACGCTGTCGTGGGCGTCAGGTGGCCTGACCATCGTCTCGTGGAGCCACGACCGCAGGAGCAGGCCCATCTCGTGGTCGTTCGTCATCGCACTGCTCCCGCTGCGACCTCGGCTGGCCTGTCGGATGTGACGCCGGCATCGAGGAGCTCGCGCATCAGTCGGGTGGCCCGGTTCAAGCGCGAGGCGACCGTTCCCGCTGGGACGTCGAGGACCTCCGCGACCTGCTCCTGGGTCAGGTCCAGCAGATAGTGGAGGACGAGGACCGTCCGATGGTCCAGCGACAACTCGCGGAAGCCTCGCTCGAGCTGGTCACGGTCGTCCACCCGGCGGAACGCATCAGCGGCCCTGGGCTCGTCGGCCGACGTGACCTACGCTCTCGGGCAGCCAGGTGGGCGTGCGCCTGGCTTCGGCATGGCAGGCATTGACGAGGATGCGGTAGGACCAGCCGTCGTACCTGCGTGGATCGCGCAGGCTGCCCAGGTTGCGCCAGATGTCGAGGAGCGCCTGCTGCGTGACGTCCTCGGCGAGGGTCGCGTCCCGGAGGATGCCGTGGGCGACCTTGTGCAGGCGCGGATGACTGTCGAGTGCCAGCGTCTCGAACGCACGCCGGTCGCCCTGCTGTGCCCTGACCACGAGGTCCTGGTCCATGCCCCCACACTCTCTGACGGCGGTCCGGCCGACCGACGAGGGGACCGAGGCTGATCCGATCCCCTATAGAGTACGAGTGCATCCCAAGCCGATTTTCTTCCCTCGGGCCGGTCGCGATCGCTGGTCACGATGGACCGAATCCGCGGCCAGCTCACGGCCGCCACAGGCGAGATAGGCGAGCGGCGAAGGCCTCGACCATCGTGCGGTTCGCGGGCGTGGCACGCGTCCGGGCGACGTCCCCAGTCGCGTTGTGGAGCGCGCCATGGCGGTGCCGTTCGTGGTGCGTTTGGGGCTCGCAGGTGTCTATTGACCAGCGTCGTGCGACCCGTATACTGGTGGCACAGCCCCGGCGGTTTCGCCCGTCGGGCTTTTTCTATCCCGCCCGAGGAAGGTCGAACGAGTGAAGGTCCGGGTCTACGTGGATGGTTTCAACCTCTACTACGGGGCCCTCAAGGCGCGACCAGCTGCACGATGGCTTGACCTCGTCGCCCTCGCGCGACTCATCCGTCCGGCCGACACGATCGACGCGGTCAGGTACTTCACGGCGCGCGTCAAGGGCGACCATGACTCGACCGCACCAGGCAGACAGAAGCTCTACCTCACCGCGCTCAGTGCGCTACCCGAGGTCTCGGTTCACTTCGGCCAGTTCCGGACCCCCCCGTCGCCATGCCGCTCGCGGACCCGGTGCCAGGCAACACGCGCATCGTGCGAGTCCTCAAGACCGAAGAGAAGGGCTCTGACGTGAACCTCGCGACGGCCCTTCTCCTGGATGGTCTCGATGGTCTGTACCGAGTCAGCCGTTGTCATCTCGGACGACTCCGACCTCGAGACACCGATCCGCGAGGCGAACCGACGGTTCGGGCCTGTCCACGTGATCAGCCCGCGCGGGCCATCGTCGACCACGACCGGCCCGAAAGCGCCCTACGTGATGTCCCATTCCGGTTCCTCCTGGACTCCGCTCGAGCCGTGTTTGCTCTTCGCTGCACAGCTGCCCTCACCATTGACCTTGCCGTCGGGTCGCGCGACCTACCCGACCGCCCACCTGGTCGTGATCAGGCTCGTAAGACCTCGCCTCCTCTCCGGTTCCTCGACCTAGACGGGTTCGTGCCCGAGGCGGCAACGTCGAAGATTCGAGGCGTCTTCTCCATCGCGTTCCTGAGTGGCCAGTCTGCCGATTATCGTGCGATTCGAGCGCTGTAGGCCCTCCGCTGTCGCTATCGAGGCGCGCTGTGTACCCTATCCACGCACGAACCTCGTCGGGGTGTAGCGCAGCGGTAGCGCACATGCTTTGGGAGCATGAGGTCGCGGGTTCGATCCCCGCCACCCCGACCACCTACTCTGCCGGCGGCGATTCGGCCTCCACGGCATCGGCCGCGATCGAGCCCAGTCGCGCTCCGCTCAAGGACAGCGCCACCGCACCTGACAGCGCGATCGGCACCACGGTCACCACGTGCACCAGCACTGCCAGCGCCAGGGCCTGGTCGCGCGGGATACCCAGCGCCACGCCCGTCGCGGTCGCGGCCAGCTCGAATGTACCGACGTAGCCCGGTGCCGCCGGTATGGCCGTGGCGAGGACCGAGATAGCGCTCCGATGAGCACGGCTTCGGCGAAGGTCAGGTCGATACCCAGCGACTGGGCCACGAGGTAGAAGATCGAGGCATCGAGCACCCAGGCCACGAGGCTCGCGAGCGCGACCACGATGAGTCTGGGCACATCCCGCCCGCGGTCCACGCCGGCCGCGAACGAGACACCCCAACCGAGGACCCGACGCAGACGCTCGGCCAGGCCCAGGCGTCCAAGGATGCCGCGGCGATGATGTGCACCAGGCGGCCGAAGCCGAGTGCGACCAGGAGCACGAGGACGGCGAGTCCGCCCAGGCTGCCTACGAGCCCCACGGTGACCATCCACCACTCCGCGTCCAGGATCACCGCGGCGGCCAGTCCGATCACGGCCAGGACGACGACGTCGACGAGCCGCTCGAGCATGGTCGCCCCGAAGGCCTCGAGGGGCACGAGCCCTTCGCGGCGGGCGACGAGGAACGCACGGATGGGCTCACCCAGTCGCGCCGGCAGGAGGGCGTTGCCGAGGTAGCCGATGAGCAGCGGCGAGATGGTGCGCCTGAGCGGGACGCGGTCGCCCGACGGCCGCGGGGGCAACAACACGCTCCAGCGCCAACCGCGGACCGCGACCTGTGCTGCGAGGGCCAGCAGGGCCAGGGCGAGGTAGCCGGGCTGCGCGTGGCGCAGCACCTCGGCGGTGGCGGCCACGTCGACGGTGCTGAAGAGGATGGCGACAGCGATGCCACTGATGGCCAGGCCGGCCAGGCGCTGCTGCCGGTTCCACCGGCTCCCGCTCGTGCCGGCCTCCGTCCCCCTGGGCTGTCGCATGCCTCGAGTGTGCACCACGCTGCCCGCACCGCGCCTGGCGCGGACAGGCGCAGACCTGCTCGCACCTATAATCGCCGCGTGAAGGAGCAGTCGCGCGGGGCACGGATCGGCGTGGTCATCCCTGCCTACCGGGTGGCTGCGCACGATCCTCGGCGTGCTCGACGCCCTCGGTCCGGAGGTCGATGCCATCTTCGTGGTCGATGACGCCTGTCCCGAAGGCACTGGCGAGCTGGTTCGGTCGAGGGTGACCGATCCCCGCGTGTCGGTCATCGTGCGTGAGCACAACGGCGGCGTCGGGGCCGCGGTCAAGACCGGTTGGAGGGCGGCCCTCGCGGACGGCTGCGACGTGGTCGTCAAGATCGACGGCGACGGTCAGATGGACCCGACCCTGGTGCGCTCGTTCGCCCAGCCCATCATCGACCGTGAAGCTGACTACACCAAGGGCAACCGCTTCTTCGACCCCGAGAGCCTGCGCACCATGCCCCGCATGCGGGTGCTGGGCAACGCCGGTCTGTCCTTCATGTCGAAGATGTCCTCGGGCTACTGGCACACCTTCGACCCGACCAACGGCTACGTGGCCATCGGCGCCACGGCCCTGCGCACTGCTACCGCTCGACAAGATCGCCGATGGCTACTTCTTCGAGAGTGACGTCCTCTTCCGCCTGGGCACGATTCGCGCGGTCGTGAAGGACATCCCCATGGAGGCCGTCTACGGCGATGAGCGCTCGAACCTGAGCGTCGGCCGCACGGTCATCCCCTTCACGCTCGGCCATCTGAAGGCGACCCTGAAGCGCATCGTCTACAACCACTTCCTGCGTGGATTCTCGGTGGCCAGCCTCGAACTGCTCTTGGCGGTCCCGTTCCTGTTCTTCGGCTTCATCTACGGTGCATCGACGTGGATCGGCTCCTCCACGCACGGCGTGCCGGCCACCAGTGGCCAGGTGATGATCGCGGCCTTGCCCATCATCCTCGGCATGCAGCTGCTGCTGGCCTTCATCCAGTTCGACGTCGAGGCCACACCCACCGATCCGCTGGGATCACTGACGAGCCACGACGACTGATCGTGTCCGGGATCGCGGGCGCGACCGCAGCTCTGCGCAGCCGCCGGCTGTGGGCCTGGGTCGCGCTTGGCTGGATGGTCGTCATCTTCCTGCTGGGGACGGCGATGGCGCTCACGCATCGGCGGGTGGTCCGTCCTCGGCCAGGCACGCGAGGTGTTCTGGTCGCTGCCATTCCTGCAGCTGGCGGTCGCGGTCTTCGTCGGGGTCATCATCCCCACGCTCGTGGCGTGGCTCCTGTTCCGCCGCTACTGCCTGTGGGTGGGCCTGCTGGCCGTGGCCGTCGTCGTGGCGCGTCGGCGGCTACCTGACCGACTCGGTCAGCGCCGTGGCCATCGTGTCGCTGCAGACCGTGGTGTCCCTGCTCGTCGGCGGCGCGGTGGTGCAGATCGTCCTGCCCTTGGCCGGTCGGCGCGGCTCCACCGCTCGTGCGGGTGGTGCTGGGTTTCGCGGTCGGCAACGGCATCCTCGGCCTGGTCTACCTCGTGCTGGGTTCGGTGGCGCGGCTCTCGGCCTCGTCGATCGCCCCGCTCTGGGCCGTGCTGGTGATCGCTCGCGACCGTTCCGTTCCTGCGCGGCCCGCGGCCGCGCCTCTCCGCGCTGGCCTGGGGACCGACGACGGTCATGGGCGTGCTGGCCACCAGCGCGGCCCTCGGCTTCTTCGCCTTCGCCATGCTCAACGCCTTCGTGCCCGAGACCCTCAGCGACGCGGTCCGACACCACCTGCCCATCGCTCGCGAGATCTGGCGCACCGGTACGGTGCCGGAGTTCGTGTGGTGGACGAGCCGCTATCCCATCCATGGTCAGCTCGTGTCGGTGCCGGCCTGGGCCTTCGGGGGAGCGGCCGGCGTCTCGCTGTCCCACGCGCTGGTGGGTGGCTTCGCCGCGGCCGGTGCGGCCGGCCTGGCGAGGATGCTCGCCGGTCGCTCGGCCGGCGCGGTCGCCGGTGCCACGTTCATGGCCCTGCCGCTCTTCCTGTGGCAGGTCGGGCACGCCTACGTCGACCTCTACCCGGCCCTCTTCGTCGTGTCCGCGGCAGCCGCGGTGATGGTGTGGCAGCGGGTCGACCTGATGCGGCTCCTCGTCCTCGCCGGCTTCCTCGCCGGCCTCGCGTTCGCCTCCAAGACCGTGGCTGCGACCGGTGTCGGGGCAGTCGGTCTGGCGGTGTTGCTGGTGGGCCGCGAACGGTTCGGTCCGCGCTCGCGCTTCCTCGCCGGGCTGGCGCTGGTGGCCGGTGGGCTGCTCGTGTTCCCGTGGCTGTGGCGCTCGTTCGAGATCACCGGCACGTTCCCGGGTCTGGACCTGCTGACCTCTACGCTCCTGGGCACCGAACGCGACGTGGCCCAGGACCTGGGCACCTTCGGCGTGGGCCGCTCACCCCTGAGCCTGGCTTCGCTTCCGTGGGCCATGACCTTCGGCGGCGCCCGCTTCGGCCAGGCCGGCGCCGGCACGATCGGGATGCTGCTGCTGATGACGATACCCGCCTGGGCGTTCCTGCCGCGCACGCGCGCAGCCGCGTTCCTGCTCGTGGCGGTGGTCGCTGGGATCGTGGCCTGGGCCTTCACCGCGCAGTACTTCCGCTACGCGCTGCCCCTGCTCGGACTCGCAGCAGCCCTGGCCGGCGCCGGCGTCGCGGGCCTGCGCGCCTGGTTCCGTGACCCAGGGCTCTGGCTGGGCCGCCAGCCTCGTCGCCTTGCTGGTCGTCTGTGCGCTCGTGCTGACACCCTTGATGTGGCTGCCCGTGAAGCGGAACCAGATGCCGTTGGAGTTCCTCGCCGGGGAGATGACGCGCGACGAGGTCATCGCCGGGTTCGTCAACGGCTACGAGGTGCTGCAGGCGAGCTCCGAGCTCGTCGGACCCGGTGTCCCCGCCGTGTGGGTCGGCGGCTACGGACCGACCTATGCACCCGAGATCTACACCGAGGCCCTGCTCCTGCCCGACCGACCCGAACTGCTGGGCAGCACCAACGACGAGGTACTCGACTCGCTCACCGAGCAGGGCATCGAGTACCTGATCTGGGAACGCACGGGCTCGACCGCCCAGGACTGGGCTGCGCGCGCTGTGTCGACCGCGTTCCTGCGCTCGTACATGGTGCCGATGCTGGTCGCCGGCAACACCTATCTCTTCCGCCGCGCCGGCGACGGCGAGGATGGCTGGCTGCGAGGGGAGGAACTGCTCCCGCCCATCACCACGCTCGGCCTGCGGCTCGGCTGGATCCCCACGCCGGACGTGACGACCGAGAACGGGCAGCCGGTCGATCCCGGCCGACTCCAACATCAAGGCCGTCGTCGAGGTGGAGCCGGAGACCGCCTACGTCGTCCAGGTGCGCGGGACGTGCGAGGGCGAGGGGGACATGGTGGCCATGGCCCTGTGGAAGAACGCCGAGGGCAGGGAAGCCGGCCGGGACCGCGAACGCTTCGTACTCGACTCACGTGGCCGGGGCTTCGTCATCATGGCCTCACCGGCCGAGGCGGCCAACGTCACGCTGCACCTGTCGGCTCTCAGCGGGACCTGCGTGCTCTCCAATGCCTCGATGCGCTCGCTCGCCGATGTCGAGGTGCGACGGTCGGAGCAGGAGGTCCCCGAACCGGACCCCGCGGCGCGGTAGCATCGCGCGGTGGAGCAGCAGATGCCCAAGGCACCGGTGAACGCACGGGCGGAGGTCGACATCGCCGCCTCCGAGCGCGAGGTCTGGACCGTGCTCGCCGACATCGCCTCGTGGCCCACCTGGAATCCGGCCGTTCGTCACGCGGTCTGTGAGCGCCGCGGGGCCGACCCGCTCGAGGTCGGCACGCGGTTCCGCTTCTCGACCGAGATCGGCACGCTCAAGTGCCGCGTCACGCGCGTGGACGCGCCGCGCTCGCTCTCGTGGAAGGGTCGGGTGCTCGTCCTCGGGGAGCGCCAGAGGTGGAGCCTGGAGCCGGGACCGAGGGGCACGCACGTGGAGGTGCTGGCCCAGATGACCGGCCTCGGCGCTCGCCTCTTCCGGCGCCGACTCGAGGAGCGACTGCAGCGTGTGCTCGATGCCCTGGTGCAACTGTTGCGCCTGGAGGCCGAGACCCGTTCCAGCGAGGAACGTGAGGACGCCCAGCGAGCCGCCGAGACCGCAAGTAGGGGGAAGGCGCATGAGTGAGCAGACGATGAAGAACCTGAACATGGCCTTCCGCTTCATCCTCGAGATGCTGGTGTTGCTGGCCCTCTTCCTGTTGGGCTGGTCGCGCACCGACAGCCTGCCGGTCCAGCTGTTCCTCGCGCTCGCCATGCCGGCTGCGGTCATGATCGTGTGGGGCCTGTTCGTGGCACCCAAGGCCAGCCGCCGCCTCGACGATCCGGCACGGCTCGCGCTCGAGCTGGTCATCTGGGCCGTGGGCGTGCTCGCCTTCGGCTTCGCCGTGAGCTGGATCCTGGCCATCCTCTTCGGCTTGGCCGTGTTCATCAGCCTGGGCCTGATGTTCTACTGGGGCCAGCGCGGCCTGTAGCACGCACAGCCGCCGGACGCAGACCGGCTTGACCTCGAGCGCTACCCGGCCCAGCCCCTGCTGAGCGAGTCGGCCACGAACGGCTCCGCCTCGCCCGGGTTCACGAGGTACTCGAGCTTGGGCTTGCCGCGCTGGCGGCGCAGCGTCTCGTCGACCGCGACCCGCTCACCGAACAGGCCCTCCAGCAGCTCTTCCACGAAGGCGTGGTCGCTCAACTGGCGGTACTCGAGCTCGACGTACCGACCGCGAACCGCTGAAGCGAGCACGTGTGCGCTCGAAGCCGTCGCGCAGGCCATCGCGATAGCGCCGATAGTCGGCCACCTCGAAGCGCACGCGTGGTTCGGCCCCTCCGTCGCCGGCCTTCCACTCGCCGGACTCGACCGCGAGCAGGCGTGAGATGTACTGGTCGAGCGTGGCGTCGCGCCAGAGATGGAGCGACCCGGTGGTCGGCCTGGCCGAAGCGCGACCAGATCGGGTCCTCCTCGCGGTGGTAGTAGAAGACCTTGGCTCCCAGCCACCGGCGTCGCCGCAGCCCATGCGACAGCACCAGCTCCCACCAGGTCGTCAGCTCCGCGCGGTGCAGCTCACGCGCGTCGGGCGGCAGGTCCAGCCGTGAAGCCAGCTTGTCCCAGCCGGGCTTGGACGCGAACTCGGCGCGGAAGATCTCGCCGAAGCAGGCTGCGCGCGAGATCTGGCGCAGGTACGAAACGAGCAGATTGGAGCCCGAGCGTGCGCTTGAGACGATGACGAAGGCCCGCGGCTCGCCCTCGTTGGTCAGGAACGGGGCCACCCGAGCACCGAGGTCAGGCAGGGTCACGCTCCGTCGTCGTCACCACCACCACCGTCGTCAGCGTCGAAGTCGGGCGCGTCGGAACCCAGGTCCGGGTCCGGCTCGCCACGATCGAAGGCGGCCTTGTCTCGCCAACGCGTCTTGCAGTTGAGGCAGACGATGCCGACCGCGCCCTCGTTGTGCAGGTCGCCCATGCCCAGCATGTCGCTGTACTGCTGGACGCCCATGACGTCGATCTCCGGCGGCGTGTCCAGGGCCAACTGATGCTGCGAGCAGACCGGGCAGGCCTGTTCCGATCGGGCTTGTTCGCTCATGACTCCCTCATCGCGTGACGTTGCCTCTTGTCCACACTAGCAGCCGGAGGGCGGCGCGGTGGTGTCGGCAGCGGCAGTACCATTCGGCCAGCGCAAGGGAGTACTAGTGGTGGCCTGCCTGCCTCACCACGAGCGACCCGCGAGCGCGGGTCGGCCATCGGTAGCGGGGTAGTGCGTGTCCGCAGACCAGATCATCCTCCTCGTCGTCGGACTCATCGTCATCGGAGCGGTGGCGGTGACGGTGGCCTATGCCACCTCCATCGTGGCCCGCGGCAGCGTGCCCGGTGCGGACGACCGTGCCGGCACCTCCTGGGACCCGGCGCATCCGACCGACCCCTCGCTGGGCCCGCCTGCGGGCGCCAGCGCAGGCCGCACCAGCACCACCTTCATCTCTCCGGCCAGCACGCGCCAGGTCGCGCGCGTGGTGGCGCTGCTGTTCCTGGCCGCGGTGGGCGTGGTCGTGGCTCTCACCCGCGCCTGGCCGGACAACGAGCCGGCTATCTACACCCTCCTCGCGGCCGGCCTGCTGCTGGTCGTGCTCTTCATGGACATGGTCCCGCCGGTGGCCTTCGGCCGCTACCGCCGGCCGCTCGAGGGCATCGGCGCCATCGTCTTCCTGGGTCTGCTCATGGCCCTCACCGGTGGTGCCGGCAGCCCCTTCCTGGTGGGCTTCTACCTGGTCGCTGCCGGCACCGCCCTGTCCTCGGAGGGCCGCGCGCCTCTGGCCGTGGCCGTCTTCGGCGCGGTCACCATCGCGGTCGTGGGCCTGCTCGACGCGTTCGTGGGCGAGCCACTGGAGCCGGAGGCGCTGGCCTGGGTCGGCATCAACGCGGTCTCGCTCATCCTGCTCGCGGACATCGCCACGGCCGCCGCCCGCTCGCAGCGCCGCGCGCGTGACGATGCCCTGCGTGCCTCGCGCTTCGACGCCCTGACGGGGCTCTACAACCGCTCCTTCTTCTTCACCACCATGGAGCAGGAGATCCGTCGCTCCGACCGCATGGGCCGCGGCTTCACCATGCTCATGCTCGACCTCGACGACCTCAAGCCGGTCAACGACACCTTCGGCCACCAGTGGGGCGACCGGCTGCTCAAGGCCATCGCCGACACCATCCGCCACACGGTCCGCTTCACCGACGCCGCCGCGCGCTACGGCGGTGACGAGTTCGTGGTGCTGCTGCCGGAGACCGACGCAGCCGGCGGCTACGTGGTGGGCGAGAAGCTGCGTCGCGACATCTATGCGCTGACCCTGAACGCGGCCGATCGCAACGTGCGCTCCTCGGTCTCGATCGGCATGGTCGCGTACCCCGATGACGGCAGCACGATCGAGCAGCTGGTAGCCGCCGCGGACGTGGCCATGTACGAAGCCAAGCGTCGCGGCAAGAACCGCATCGTGGGCTACCAGACCCGTACCGAACGGGTGGCCACGGACATCGACTCCGTCTCCGGCGACCTGGTGCAGCTGAACCCGGCGGAGGACGTGCGCACCGGTGGCGATCCGGCCCCGTGGGGTGGTTCCCCGCCCCGTGGTGTGGTCAGCATCGAACGCGTTGAGCCCAGCGCCGAGACGCCACCCGCACCGCCGGGCGGCCGTCGCCCGGACCGTTCGACCATCCCCGTCGAGCCTGATCAGGCGTCTGCCGCCCCGTGGGCCACCGGGCCGTACGAGGCCGGAACCGCGCCCGAGCCCCGCACGATGCCCCGGCCAACGCCCCGTCCGGACGCTGGCGGGTCCGGCCCGCCGCCGGAGCCTCCCGAGCCGCCGACCCGCACCCGCACTGCCGTCGACGCACCCGAGCAGCCATGGCTGACCCGGACCGAGGGCGGCACGCCTGCGTCCCGGCCAGCGGACGGGGTGTCGGTACCGCCGGTGCCGCCCGACCGATCACCCCGGCAGCGCCCCGCGGCCGAGTACCGGGTGCTCGACGGGGAGATGACGCGCACCGAGGAGATCAGCCGCGGCCCCGGCAAGGACCGGCCCTGGATCGCGCTGCCCATCGAGCCTGAGGACCCGCCCGAGCCCTCCGCCCGCTGACCCACCCGAGCCCGCCGGCCGCTGGCCGGAGTGAGCCCTCCGCCCGCTGACCCACCGCGATCTCGCGCCCGTGTACAGTCAGCGCATGTCCACTGACGATCAAGGGCGCGGGTTCGGCACCCGTGCCATCAAGGCTGCCACGCGCGCACCGCGTGTCGAGCAGCACCCCGCCGCCGTGCCCATCTACCAGTCGGCCACGTTCCATGCCGAGTCGGTCGATGACTACGCCGAGTTGGTCGGCTTCGAGAAGCCGGGTTACACCTACGCCCGTCTCGAGAACCCCACGGCCGACGCCATGGCCGCCGCCTTCGCCGAGATGCATGGCGCGGAGGCCGGCTTTGCCTTCGGCTCCGGCATGGGCGCCATCCACGCGGCGCTGATCGCGCTGGTCCGGGCCGGCGACCGTATCGTCTGCACTCGGGCCGTCTACGGCTCCACGCGGGCGCTGATGGAGCGGGTGCTGGCGCCGCTGGGTGTGGAGACCGTCTTCGTCGACCCCACCGACCTCGAGGCCACCGAAGCGGTACTCGCAACCGCGCCCACGCGCGTGCTCTACGCCGAGACCATCTCCAACCCCACCATCGTGGTGGCCGACCTCGAGCGGCTGGCCGACCTGGCGCACCGCCACGGAGCGACCTTCGTGGTCGACAACACCTTCGCCTCGCCCTACCTCTGCGCACCCCTCGAGCTCGGTGCCGACGTCGTGGTCGAGTCAGCGACCAAGTGGCTCAGTGGTCACTCGGACGTCATCGCCGGCGCGGTGGCCGGCTCGCGTCCGTTCATCGAACACGTACGTGACGTGGCCATCGACACCGGCGGCATCGTCGCGCCCTTCAGCGCCTTCCTCGTACTGCGCGGGATGCAGACGCTGCATGTGCGCATGGACCGCCACTCGGCCTCCGCCCTGGCCCTGGCCCGCCAGCTCGAAGGCGCGCCCGGCGTGGTCAGTGTGACGTACCCGGGGCTGCCGGGCCATCCGCAGGCAGCCGTAGCCCAGCGTGAGTTGCGGCGCGGCGGCGGCATGCTCGCGATCGACCTCGGCTCTCGCTCGGCGGCGGCCGCATTCATCGACGGTCTGACCATCCCGCCGGTGACGGCCACGCTGGGCAGCGTCGTGACCTACGCGGTCCATCCGCCGACTGCGACCCATCGGCAGCTGAGCGAGGAGCAGCTGGCTGCGGCTGGCATCCCGCCGGGCTTGGTGCGCATCTCGGTCGGGCTGGAGGACGTGGACGACCTGCTGGCCGACATGGCCTCTGCGCTCGTGTCCGCCGCGGAGGCCGGCCTCGGCGCCTGACCGTTGGCACTGTCGTGGATGGGGGCGGCCGCCTGGCGCCTGCTGACGGACGTGCGTTTCGCGGTGGTGCTCATCGCGTCCCTGGCGCTTTCGGGCCTGGTGGGCATGCTGGTGCGACAGTTCCCCGTGACCGCGGCCGATGATCCGGGCCGCTACGCCGCCGAGCTGGCCAGCGTGCGCGCCGCCTGGGACGGGCTGCCGGCCGGATCGCTCCTCGTCGACGCGTTCGACACGCTGGGCTTCTTCAGCGTCTTCTCCACGCCCTGGTTCCTGCTGCTGATGACCGTGCTGGTCGTCTCCATCGTGTGCTGCACGCTCGATCGCACACCGCGGCTGTGGCGCTCGGTCAGCCACGTGCGCGTGGAGCAACCGGCGGCCTTCTTCGACCCGACCCGCGAGGGCCGGGCGGTGGTCGACGGGGGCGAGGCCGGGGAGGGGAGCGTGGCGGCGGTGCAGGCGGCCTTCCGACGGCGCCACCTGCGACGCCAGCGCACCGCCACGGCCGACGGTGCCACCTTCGTCTACGGCGATCGCAACCAGTATCAGAAGCTGGCCACGCTGCTGACGCACGCGGGCCTGGTGCTCTTCCTCGCCGGCGGCGCGGTGACGGTCGCGGCCGGGTTCGAGACGGTCGTCTTCGTGGGCGAGGGCGAGACGGCGCCGGTGCGGTCGGTGGGCACGCCCGGGCAACCTGCTGGTCAAGAACCACGCCTTCGTGGCGCCGCGCGACGAGGACGGCTCGTTCGCCGACTTCAGCACCGACCTCTCGGTCTACCGTGACGGCGAGGAGATCGCGCGCAAGACCATCCGCGTCAACGACCCGCTCCGGATCGAGGGCTTCGCCTTCCACCAGAACACCTTCGGGCCCGACGGCCGAGCTGACCATCCGCGACGCCTCTGGTGCGCTGGTGTGGGACGGTCCGCTGCTGCTCGACGACGAGTTCCTCGGTGCACCGCAGGGCTTCATGACCGATCCCCGGCGCCGAGGCAGGGCTGGAAGCGGTGCTGAGCTGCGGATGCCGCGGGCTCGCCGGCCCTGGTGCTGCAGGGCGTCGGGCCGGCCGACCCCGAGACCGGCGAGAACCCGACGCTCTTCCTGGTGGCCATCCCGGTGGGCGTGACCACGGACCCGGAGGTCACCGCCGGCCGCTCGATCACCTGGGATGGCGTGGGCAGCTGGACCGGCATGGTCATCAAGAACGACCCGGGACAGCCGGTCATCTGGCTCGCCTTCGGGCTGCTCATCGCCGGCCTCGTGCTGACCTTCTACTTCCCCCGTCGGCGGGCCTGGGCACGGGTGGCCGACGGACGGGTCGAGCTGGCCTTCGTGGCCGACCGCTACGTCGACGCCGAGCGCGAGCTGGGGAAGCTCACCGAGACGGTGCGGCTGGCCATGAGCGAGAGAATCGGGAGAGAACGGACAGAACGCAGGCTTGAAGCGACTCCCTCGGGTGTAGGCGCCTTCGCGGGCGCCGCGGTCAGCAGTCGGAGAGCAGGGGGATGGACGCCGAGCTCGTGGTCCGAGCGCAGGGTGGTGACCGGGAGGCCTTCGCGGCACTCGCAACGGCCACCTACGGCCGCTTGCACCGCGTGGCCCAGAACATCCTCAGCGACGTCGACCGGGCCGACGATGCCACGCAGCAGGCGGTCGTGGACATCTGGCGCAAGCTGCCCCAGCTCCGCGACGCGGCTCGGTTCGAGGCCTGGTCATACCGCATCGTGGTGAACTCCTGCTACGCCGAGGCACGCAGGGGCAAGCACTGGCTCCACGGCATCGAGTGCGAGTGTCGCGAGGACCCCGGCGCGGCGGGCGCCCGCCGCCTGACGAGGCCGATCCCGGGGTAGACCGCGATTCGACCGGGGACCGGCCCCCATGCGTAACCGCGCGGAAACCTATCTCGGCGCGGGCTTGTCTACCCTCGGAATCGGCCGTGCCGCCTCACGGTGTGCCCACTTCTGAGATCCAGGGGCCCAGCGCACGGCCGGAAGAGGAGAGACCGTTGGTCATCGAAGTAGCGTCGAACGATCCGCTCGACAAGATCCAGGCCGCCAAGGACCGGGACATCCGGTTCGTCGAGCTCCAGTTCACGGACCTGCTCGGCATCGTCAAGGGCATCACCATCCCGCTCTACCGGCTCGAGGAGTCGCTCGAGCATGGGACCTGGTTCGATGGCTCCTCGATCGAGGGCTTCACCCGCATCGCCGAGTCCGACCAGTGGCTGCAGCCGGACATGAACACCTTCGCCGAGATCCCCTGGCAGGGTGGCGACCTCTCGGCCGGTCCGCTCGGCAGCCGCGGCACCGCCCGCGTCATCTGCGACGTCATGACCCCCGACGGCCAGCCCTTCGTGGGCGACCCGCGCGGTGTGCTCAAGAAGCAGCTCAAGCGCGCCGAGGACATGGGCTACATCTGGAACGCCGGCCCGGAGCTCGAGTTCTTCCTCTTCCGCAAGGACGACGAGGGCAAGCATCAGCCCGCTGCCGCACGACCAGGGTGGCTACTTCGACTTCTCCACCGACCTGGCCCAGTCCGTCCGCCGCGACATGATCAACGCGCTGGAGGCCTTCGGCATCCGCGTCGAGGCCGGTCACCACGAGGTCGCCTTCGGCCAGCACGAGATCGACTTCCAGTACAGCGACGGCCTGACCACCGCCGACAACGCGGTCACCTTCAAGTTCACGCTCAAGGCCATCGCCAACCTGCACGGCCTGTACGCCACGTTCATGCCCAAGCCCATCGAGGGCATCAACGGCTCCGGCATGCACACGCACCAGAGCCTGTGGTCCATCGCGGATCAGAAGAACGCCTTCGCCGAGCCGCGCAGCAAGTACGGCCTCTCCAAGCTGGCCCAGTCGCTACATGGCCGGCGTGCTCGCCCACGCTCGTGGCATGAGCGCGGTGCTGGCGCCGATCGTCAACAGCTACAAGCGCCTGGTGCCCGGCTACGAGGCGCCGACCTACCTGACCTGGGGTCGCACCAACCGGTCCGCGCTGATCCGCGTGCCCAAGGTCTCGCCGGGCCGCTCGGTCGAGGCCACGCGCGCCGAGGTCCGTTGCCCCGATCCCACGGCCAACACGTATCTCGCTTTCGCGGCCATGCTCGCCGCCGGCCTGGACGGCATCGAGAAGGGCCTCAAGCTCGGCGACCCGGTCGAGGAGAGCCTCTTCGAGATGACCCCTGAGCGCGTCATCGAGAAGGGCATCGAGGAACTCCCCGCCACGTTGGGCGAGGCCATCGAAGCCATGGAACAGGACGAGGTCATCGCCGAGGCGCTCGGTGACCACGTCTACAGCCACTACCTCGAAGCCAAGCGCGAAGAGTGGGCCGAGTACTCGCAGCAGATCACCGGTTGGGAGCTCGACCGCTACCTCGAGGCGTACTGATCGAACGAACGCGCATCCCTCTGGGAGTCGCACTCCCGGGGCTGTGAGGCGCCCTGGGAGCTATCGAAGACGGACGGTGGATGGTCCACCGTCCGTCTTCGATTCCGCCGTCGGATCGGGCCAGCGCTCGGGCCATGGCCTCCGGCCTACACTCGAGGCCATGACCTCCGAACCGCTCGCGACCTACGGCGTCGATTCCATGGTCGCGCCGCTGCGCCAC
Organism: uncultured Chloroflexia bacterium; assembly: GCA_963716815.1. GTDB lineage: Bacteria > Chloroflexota > Limnocylindria > Limnocylindrales > CSP1-4 > JAFMJV01. The sequence continues at coordinate 7,270 of CAVQUM010000013.1, read as the reverse complement.
GTGGCCATGCGACGCCCAGGCGCGACCCTCACCGCCGATCCCGCCGTCTGGCACTACACCAAGCCCGTTGACCCAGCCGCGATGGGGCGCCAGTTCGATGCCTTCGTGGCTCTGCTCGAGGCTGACGGCGCCACGATCCACTGGCTCGAGGAGGCCGACGACGACCTGGCCGACTCGGTCTTCACCTACGATCCCTCGTTCACCATCCCTGCGGGGGCGATCATCCTGCGTCCGGGCAAGTCATTGCGCCTGGACGAAGCCGAGCTCCATCAGCGCTTCTACGACGGGCTGATGCCGGTCGTCGGTGCCATCGAGGCACCGGGCACGGTCGAGGGCGGCGACTGCTTCTGGCTGGACCCCTCGACCATCGCAGTCGGCCGTGGCTACCGCACCAACCAGGCCGGCATCGAGCAGTTGAGCGCGGTCGTGGAGTCGTACGGCATCAGCGTCGAGGCGTACGACATGCCCTGGTTCCACGGACCCGAGGCCTGCCTGCATCTGCTCTCGGTGGTGAACCCGCTCGACACGGACCTGTCGCTGGTCTATGCCCCGCTGGTGCCGGTGGCGCTGTACGAGCGCATGCGGCACACCGGCTACGAGTTGCTGCACGTGCCCGAGCATGAGTTCGAGGCCAGTGGTGGGCTCAGCCTCAACGTCCTGCCGACGCGCCCACGCCGCTGCCTGGCCATCGCCGGCTTCCCGCGCACGAAGGCGCTGATGGAGGCGGCCGGCTGCGAGGTCATCACGTTCGAGGCCGATGAGCTGTGCCTGCCCTGCGAGGGCGGTCCGACCTGCCTGACGCGACCGCTCCACCGCGGTTAGGACGGCCGCTGCCGGTGGTGACTCGAGCGACTACGCTGGCCCGATGAAGGCCATCGCCATCCGGCCGGGCACGCTCGACTCCGTCCACCTGCGCGACGTGCCGCGACCGTCGATCGAAGCGGTCGCCGGTGGTCGCGGCGTGCGTGTACGCATGATCCGGGCAGGCCTGTGCGGCACCGACGCCGACCTCGCGGCAGGGCAGTACGGCGTGACACCCCGGCTGACGACTACCTGGTCCTGGGTCACGAATCGCTGGGGCGCGTGGTCGAGACTGGCGCGGCGGCCGACCTCTCGACCGGCCAGCTGGTCGTGGTCACCATCCGCCGCCCCGGCGACAGCGCCTACGACCGGGTCGGCCGCCCGGACCTCTCGACCGACCCGGTCTTCATCGAGACCGGCATCAGCCAGGCCCACGGGTTCCTGACCGAGGAGGTCGTGGCCGACGCGCGCTATCTCGTGCCCGTGCCGGACGAGCTGGAGCCGGTAGCCATCCTGGCCGAGCCGCTCAGCTGCATCACCAAGTCGCTGCGCCAAGCCGATCAGGTGCAGTCGCGGCTTGACCTGTGGGCGCCGGAGCGGGCCCTGGTCACGGGCGCCTCCACCATCGGCCTGCTGGCCACGCTGGTCCTGCGCTTGCGCGGGCTCGCGGTCACCACCTACGCGCGCCGGCAGGCACCGACGCGCAACAGCGAGCTCATCGAGCGCATCGGGGCTCGCTACGTCAGCGCGGCCGACCTGTCGCTGCCCGAGCTGGCCGAGCGCGACGGGTCCTTCGAGATCGTCTTCGAGGGCTCCGGCGCAGCGGGGCTCGTCGAGCCGGCCGTGGCCGCGCTCGCGCCCAACGGTGTGCTGGCGCTCTTCAGCGTCACGCCCGGTCACCGTCCGCTGACGGTCGACATGGCCCGGCTGAACCAGGCGGTCGTGCTCTACAACCGCGTCATCGTGGGCAGCGCCGCGGCCGCATGGGCTGACTACGCCGCGGCCGTCGCGACCATCGGTCGGGCGGAGGCGGACCCCGCCACGCGGGGCTGGCTGCGGGGCCTCATCACCGATCGCATCGACGGCTTCGACGCGGACGCCATCGCGCGCCACCTCGCCGGAGGCGGCGACCACATCAAGACGACCGTGGAGATCGCCCCGGGCGAATGAGCGCCTGGTCCGGCGACCAGCCATGGACGCCGTGTCGTTTGACGGCCTACGGCCTCAGCTGCCCACTCGCATACCGGCTGGGAGGCACTGAGTAGGCCGCGCGAAAGACCCGTGAGAAGTACAGCGGGTCGGAGTAGCCGACCATGCGCGCGACCTCACCAGATCGCAGGCTGGTGGTTCGCAGAAGCGTCGCGGCACGTTCCATGCGTTGACCCCGTACCCAGGCGAGCACCGAGAGCCCCGTATGACGTGTGAAGAGCCGCTGAGCGGTCGCGACACTGCAGTTGCCGGCCGCAGCGATCCGCGCGACCGAGAGGTCTTCGCCGATGCTGGCCTCCACGAAGTCCGTCATCAGTTCCAGGGCGACCGGCGTGGTCACCGTCGATGCCTCGGTCGCATTCAGCCTCGCGTTCTCTTCCGCGATCAGCGTGCCCAGCGCTCGGCTCGCGTACTCGTCGACAGGGCCTGCGAGGAAACGATCGATGGCATAGGTGCCGAGCGCGCGGATGTTGCGTGCCCCAGCGGAGCGGTTCGTCAGCAGCTTGGGGCCTTCGTGCCGATCGGTGGCCCGACGATAGGCCACATCGAGCAGCGGATCGTCGGGAGTGAACGGTGGCCGCGGCTCGACCGCCACTCCGAACTCGTGCCACGGAACCAGGTGGATCGTCCCGACCGCGAATGGCGACCGCCGGTCGGGCAGGTACTCGACGGTGTGGCGCCACGGCATGCGGAGCATCGCGTTGCCACTCATCGGGAACTCGCGCCCACAGGTTCGGATCACGCCGGAACCCTGGACGACCCACACGAAGCACAGCGTGACCACGAGCTCGTGGCGGATGTGCTCCGTGGAGCGGAAGCGGTACCAGTTGGCACCCACCAGGGCGGGGCCGCCGGACATCGGGTCCGGATCGTTTCGTCCATCGGCGTCCGGTACGGACTTGTCCTGTCCCACCTGGTCCACGCTGCTCGACTCGCTTCTCAACGGTTCAAGACGACGCCGCCTCCGACCGGACCTGAGTGAATCGTCCATGCTTTGGATGATACGGCCATGGTCGTCCCCGACGCCCGACCATAGGATGGGCGCTCACCCAGGATGTCACTCGGAGGCGACATGCAGATCGCAGCGGATCGGGAAACCTGCACGGCGGCCGGACAGTGCGCGAGTGTGGCAGCGGCGCTCTTCGACCAGGACGACGACGGCGTCGTGGTGATCCTCAAGGACGAGCCCAGTGAGGCCGAGGAAGCCCTGGCGCGCCGCGCGGCCAGCCTCTGCCCGGCACGCGCGATCACGATCGTCGAAGAATAGGTGCCCATCGACGCGTCGGCCCGCGTCGTCATCGTGGGAGCGTCTGCCGGCGGCCTGACCGCAGCCGAGGCACTGCGCCATGAAGGGTTCGAGGGGCCGATCACGCTGGTCGGCGATGAGGCTCGACTGCCCTACCGCCGGCCGCCTCTCTCCAAGCAGGTGCTGACGGGCGAGTGGCCGGGCGAGCGCGCGCACCTCCTCGATGCGGGCGGGTTGGACGACCTCGATCTGCGCCTGATGCTGGGCAGCCGCGCGAGCGAGCTCGACGTCGCCGCTCACACACTGGTGGTCGACGGCGACCTCGTCCCGTACGACACCCTCGTCGTCGCGACCGGCGTCAAGGCTCGTCAGCTCCCGGGCGTGGGTGACGTCCCGGGCATCCACACGCTGCGAACGCTCGACGATGTCGATGCCATCCGCGCCGGCCTGGAGACGCGGCTCGAGTCGCGGTGGTCGGCGCCGGCGTGTTGGGGTCCGAGATCGCCTCGGCGGCCCGTCACCTCGGTCTCGGGGTCGTCCTCGTCGGCCGGTCCAGGACCATGCGCCTCGGCCAGGTCGGCGACCACTTGTCTGACCTGATCGAGGAACTGCATCGCGCCCACGAGGTAGACGTCCGAAACGGCGTGGACGTGATCGACGTCTCTGGCGCAGGCCACCACCAGGCGGTAGCGCTGTCCAACGGACAGGTGGTGGAGGCGGATCTCGTGATCGTCGCGATCGGGGGTATTCCGTCGACCGACTGGCTGGCTGGCAGCGGCCTCGACCTCTCCGATGGCGTGGTCTGTGATGCCTCTGGCCTGGCGGCACCGGACGTGTACGCCGTCGGCGACGTCGCCCAGTGGCGGGAACAGGCCGGATGCCCCGTGCCCCGCGTCGAGCACCACCTCAATGCGGTCGAGCAGGCGCTGGCCGTGGCCCACCTGCTGGTGACCGGAGAGCCCTCGGGCGCCGTCGTCCCGTTCTTCTGGTCCGAGCTTCACGACACGCGCATCCAGGCCTACGGCCGCTTCGCCGCCCACGCCCCGCTCGAAGCTATCGCGGGCGACATGGCCGATCGCCGGTTCGTCGCAGCGTCGCGCGACGACGGCCGGATCACCGGCGTGGTGGGCTGGAACATGCCCCGAGACTTCCGCGACGCCCGCACCCTCGTCGATGCCTCCACGCCAGCACCGTATCAAGGAGTCCCGTCGTGACCGACAAGAAGACCGAACCCATCGATGGCACGCCGAAGTGCCCGATCCCCTTCGAACCGCCGGTCTCGGTTCCCGTGGACGGCACGCCGCTGACGCCATCACCCTGCCTGGCGGCCTACCGGGAGGTGGCCGCCGCCGTGCCCCTCCGCTACGCCGATGGCCATGAGGGCCTGTTGACCACCACGTCGGACTTCGCGCATGTCGGTCCTGGGTGACCCGCGCTTCAGCCTCACCCAGTGGCGCTTCCCGCTCGAGCAGCAGTCGGGCGCCGCCCACAGCCAGGTCGAGGACGACCCCATCGACGCCGCCGCCGAGGAGGCGCTCGAGGCCTGCAACCTGCTCAAGATGGACGCCCCGGAGCACAGCCGGCTGCGCAAGGCGATCACGGGTCGCCTGTCCGTGCGCGCCGTGCGCAACTACGAAGACCGAGTGCGCGAGATCGTCGCGCGCCAGCTCGCCAACTTCATGGCGCTCGGATCGCCGGCCAACCTCACCGCCGAGTACGCCGACCCGGTCAGCGCCCACGACCACTGCCTCGTGCTGGGCGTCCCGGACGACCTGGTCCCTGGGTTCTTCGACAGCTTCGTCCGTCTGAGCCCGAGGCAGGCAGAAGCACGACTTCGTCCGCGCGGTGGTCGACGCCAAGCGCGACGACCTCGGTGAGGACATCATCAGCGACCTCATCCGCAGCGACCTGACCGAGGCGGAGATCGAAGGCGCAGCTCGTGCTGCTCATGAACGCCGGCCGGGACACCGTGGCCTACATGATCGCGACGGGCACGAACATGCTCCTGAAGAACCCCGCTCAGCTGCAGCTGCTGCGCGACGAGCCGGAGCTCATCGAGACCGGCATCGAGGAGATCCTGCGCTACGGCGCGATGTTCGTGACGCTGTTCCCGCGCACGGCCACCGAGGACGTCGAGATCGACGGGATCCAGGATCCCGAAGGGCATGACGGTCTCCGCCTCACCGGTCGCCGCCAACCGCGACCCGCACCGCTGGGAGCACCCCGACGAGCTCGACCTGCGGCGCGACGCCTACGGGCATCTCTCGTTCGGCCACGGCCAGCACGGCTGCGTCGGCCAGCAGTTCGCCCGGCTACAGGTCAAGGAGGCGCTCACGCAGCTGCTCGCCGCGATGCCCGGCCTGCGCCTGGTCGAGGCCCAGCAGGACGAACCGATCCGACCATTCCCCTCGGAGTTGCCGACCTATCACGCCGGCGACGTCATCGTGGCCTGGTAGGAGGGAGACATGCAGTACCGGACATTCGGCCGAACGGGCTGGCAGGTGAGCGAGATCGGGTTCGGGGCGTGGCAGCTCGGCGGGCAGTGGGGCGATGTCGACGACGACACCTCCGTCGCCGCGCTCCTGCACGCGTATGAGCTGGGCGTCAACTTCGTCGACACCGCGCAGATGTACGGATCGGGCCACAGCGAGGAGGTCGTCGGCCGCTCGCTGCGCGAGTGGCGCGGCGGCAAGGTCTACGTTGCCACGAAGATCCAGCCGATCACCTGGCCCGATCCTGCGGACCCCGACCCGGACATGCGGGGCCGCTACCCCGGTTGGTATCTGCGCGAGGGCACCGACGCTGCACTCCGACGCCTCGGCGTCGAGCGCATCGACCTCATGCAGCTCCATTGCTGGGTGGAAGACGGGCTCACCTCGCTCGACTGGCTGGAGGTCCTCAACGACCTTCGGAACGAGGGCAAGATCGACCACATCGGTGTGTCCATCCGCGACTTCAAGCCGCACGAGGGGGTTCGGCTGGCCCGCTACGGGCTCGTGGATTCGCAGCAGGTCATCTACAACATCTTCGAGCAGCGAGCCCAGGACGAGCTCTTCCCGGCCGGCGAGGCGACCGGCACGGCGATGATCGCGCGGGTCCCGCTCGACTCTGGCGCGCTGTCGGGCGCATGGACGCCGGACACCTACGGGAGCTGGCAGCCAGGCAGTCAGCAGCACACGATGTTCCGCGGCGAACGGTTCGCCCAGACGCTGGCCCGAGTCGAGGCGCTCAAGGAGGTCTGCGCCCCGTACTACCCGACGCTCGCCGAGGCCGCGACCCGGTTCGCCCTGAGCGAGCCGGGTGTCTCGACGATCATCCCCGGCATGCGCTCCCGCGGGCGCGTGGACGAGAACGTCGCGTTCAGCGATGGTCAGCCCTTCCCGGCCGAACTGAAGGCCGCACTTGGAGCGCACGCATGGATCCGCGACTACTACCACTGAGCGACCCTCGCCCCGAAGACCTCGACCGGCATCGCCTCCAGCTCCTGCGCCCTCACGAGATCGCGGCCCGGCTGGAGGAGCGCTCCGTGGTGTTCCTGCCCCTGGGCACGCTCGAGTTTCATGCGCGACACCTGCCGATCGGGCTCGACGCCCTCAACGCCGAGGAGATCTGTCTGCGTGCGGCCGCAGAGCAGGGTGGACTCGTCTACCCCACCCTCTACTACGGCACCGGAGGCTCGCACGGGTCATTCCCATGGTCGATCATCCCGCCGTCGGGCACGGAGATCGAAGCGCTCTTGGCGTACTCGCTCGAGCGCCTGGACGAGCTGGGCGTCGAGCTCGCGGTCATGTTCACCGGCCACTTCGCTCCCGAGCAGGTCGCGCTGGTCGAGGACGCAGCTGATGCGGTGGAACGGTCGCGGTCGTCGGATGCGCGCCCTCGGCCTGTCGGTGGATGGCGCGACCGGCCTCGCGATCGCACCCGACCACGCGGGCCGCTTCGAGACGACCCTGCTGCATGCACACCTGTCCGGAGAGCGTGAGCCCCGAGCTCATCCCGGAGCGGCGACCCGCG
>CAVQUM010000012.1:0-245411 GCA_963716815.1 uncultured Chloroflexia bacterium | reverse complement strand
ATGGGCGACGTCCGGGCAGAAACCGATCTTCTTGGCCTTGGCGAAGATCTTGCGGACCTGCTCGGGCCCCTCCACGATGGTCGTGAGGTGCGGGTGGAAGCTGGCCACGAGGCCGTAGCCCTCAGCCACCTCGGCGGTCCGGTCGAGCCCATCAGCGAGCGCGTCGTAGTCCGTCTCGCGGATCCCGTCGTAGCGCTGGCAGCCACCACCGACGACCAGGTGCGTCGCGCCGAACTCGGCCGCCAAGGAGGCGGACTTGTCGATGCGCCAGAACTCCTCCTCGAGGACGTCCTTGAAGATGTAGTTGGCGCCCGCGTAGACGGCGACCAGCTCGAGCCCGCTGTCGGCGAGCATCTTCTTGAGGACCGCGGGGTCGTCCTCGTACTGGCGCAGGTTGCCGTCGAAGATCTCCACTCCTTCGTAGCCGGCAGCCGCCACGTCCTGCAGAGCCTGCTCCGTGGAGCCGTTGGCCATGTAGAACAAGTCCTTGATGCTGGTCACGCCGACCGGGTGGCCGACGACTCCTCCCCACGTGATCGTCTGATAGCTCAATCGCATCGCGCGCACTCCTTCGTTGGTAGATGGATGGTGTTGCTCGGGACTCGCCGGATAGCCCCCCTTTCCTGCTAACGGCGTGCGAGCGCGACAGCGAGGATGATGATCGCGCCGCGCACGATCTGCTGCTGGCTGGACTCCATACCCATGAGGGTCAGTCCGTTGTTGATGAGGCCGATCATCAGCGAGCCGAGGACGCTGCCGACGACGGTCGCTCGACCGCCGAAGAGGCTGGTGCCGCCGAGGATCACCGCGGCGATGACCGAGAGCTCGAAGCCCTCGCCGAAGGTGAAGCGGCCCGAGTGCAGCCGGCCGGCGAGGAGCATTCCGGCGAAGGCCGCCACGACGCCCATCACGGTCAGGACGGCGAAGGTGATCCTGCTTGGTGTCGACACCACTGAAGCGAGCGGCCACGGGATTGCCACCGGTCGCCAGCACACGCCGTCCGTAGCCGGTCTTCTTGAGCACGATGTGGCCGATGACGACGGCCACGATGGTCCAGAACACGAGTGACGGGATGGGTCCGATGTCGCCCGAGCCGAAGAGGTCGTTGAAGCTGTCTGCCCGGATCGGCTGCGGCGCCGTATCGGTGATCCACATGGCGCTGCCATGCGCGATACCCAACATGCCCAGCGTCACCAGGAAGCTGGGGATGGCCACGTAGGCCACGAGCACGCCATTGACCGCGCCCACGATCAGGCCCGTGAGCACGCCCACCGCGATGCCGGCCGGCACGCCGAACTGGGAGATGCCCATGGCCGTGGTGACAGAAGCCAGTCCCACGACCGACCCGACCGAGAGGTCGATCTGTGCAGCACCGATGACGAAGGTCATGGCCACCGCCATGACGGTGATGGTCGCGGTCTGCCGGATGACGTTGGTGAGGTTTCGGTCGGTCAGGAAGCCGCGGTCCTCCAGGGTGACAGCAAAGAACAGGAAGACGAGCACGAAACCGATGTAGATGATGTTCCGACGCCAGTCGAAGTTGCGCGCCGTCTCGAGGACCCTGGTGTTCATGCGTTCATCCCTTGGACTGCGTGATGGAGCTCTTCCTCGCGCTTGATCTCACGTCGGTCGATCTCGGACTCGACGTGGCCATCACGCAGGATGAGAAGACGATCGCTGACGGCGAGCAACTCGGGTAGTTCGGAGGAGATCATGATCACGCTCCCGCCCTGCGTTGGCGAACTCGCGGATCGATCCGCACGATCTCCACCTTGGTGCCGATGTCGACGCCGGCCGTGGGCTCATCCATGATCAGGATCTGCGGGTCCATGCCCAGCCACTTGGCGATGACGACCTTCTGCTGGTTACCGCCCGACAACTCCTTCACCGCTTGTTTGATCGAGCGAGTGACGATGTCCGAGGCGGCTGACGGCTTCCGTTGCGCTGGCGTCGCCCTTGCCGTCGTCGACGAACCCCGCACGGCTGATACGGTCGAGCAGAGGCAGCACGATGTTGTCGCGTACGCCGTGGTCGAGGACCAGGCCCTGGACGCGGCGGTCCTCCGGAATCAGCGCGATGCCCGCGTCGATGGCTGAGCCGGGGCTCTTGAGCGATCGCTCCTTGCCGTTGAGCAGCACATCCCCCGAATCGACGTGGTCGATACCGAACAGCGCTCGCGCCAACTCGGTCCGGCCGCTGCCCATGAGTCCCGCCAGGCCCAGCACTTCACCTCGGCGAAGGTAGAGATCGACGTCTCGGAGACGGTCGCCTACATTGAGCTTGCGAGCCTCGAGCACGATCTCGTCGCCGACCTCCCGCTCCTCCCACTCCATGGCGTGTTCCATGGTGCGGCCGACGATCGCGCCGATGACATCGACCATGGTCAGCTCGGCGGCATCCCTGGTCATGGCGATGCTCCCGTCACGCAGGACGGTGATGCGATCGGAGATCTCGAAGACCTCCTCCATGCGATGCGAGATGTAGACGATCGACATGCCCTGGTCCTTGAGCCGACGCATGAGCTCGAAGAGGTCCTGCGTCTCCGTCTTGGCCAGCGCCGTGGTGGGCTCGTCGAAGATGAGTACACGGGCGTTCTGCGAGAGTGCCTTGGCGATCTCGGTCAGCTGCCAGTAGGCCGTGGGCAAGTCTTCGATGGCCTTGCGCGGGTCGATGTCGACCTTCATCGTCTCGAAGATCTCCGTCGAGCGACGGACCATCTCAGCGTCACTGATGAGGCCGGCACTCGTAGGCTCGCGCGTGAGATAGATGTTCTGGGCGACCGTCAGCTGAGGAATCAGGCTGAACTCCTGGAATACCATTCCCACGCCGGCATCCCGGGCATCGTGGCTCGAACTGAAATGGACCTCGCGGCCACCGACCTCGAAGGTGCCCTCGTCGAGCGCGTAGACGCCGACGAGGATCTTCATGAGGGTCGACTTGCCGGCGCCGTTGCCACCAACGAGTGCGTGGATCTCGCCAGCTCGAAGCTCGAAGTCAACCGAGTCGAGCACGCGGACACCGCTGAACGATTTGCAGATGCCGCGCATGTTGACCGCGAGGTCGGTCACTCAGCCCTCCAGCGGAGACACATCCACCCACTGGCCGTTCTGGGCGGACGCCTGGATGGCGGCTGCGATCTTGGAGATCTGATAGCCGTCGCCGAAGCTAGGCGAGACCGGCGTGCCGTCGACGATGGCCTGGCACAGGTCCAGGCACTCGACGATCTTGGTCTCGCCGAAGCCCAAGCCGAGGCCGGGAATTGGCCAGAGGCCGTCGCCGTACGGGTGCGCCGGACCGGTGTAGATCGTGCGGAAGCCGCGTCGATCGGCCGGGTCGCTGGCGAAGAAGACCTGGAGCTCGTCGCGCCGCTCGTAGTTGAACAGCGAGCGAGCCAGTCTCGCCGTGGATCTCGAAGGTCAGGAAGTTGTTGCGGCCATAGGCGTTGCGTGTGGCCTCAAGCGAACCCACGGCGCCGTCCGTGAAGCGCATCAGGGTCATGACCTCGTCGTCAACGTCGACAGCAGCCACGGGCGCACCGGTGATCTTCTCGGCAGCCGCCAGTTGGTCCGCGGCACCGGCCTGGACCGGTCGCTCGGAGATGTAGGTCTTGAGCATGGAAGACACACTCTCGACCTCGCCCACGAGATAGCGCGCCATGTCGAGCACGTGGGTACCGATGTCACCAAGAGCCCCAGATCCAGCGACGCCAGCCTGGAAGCGCCAGGAGAGCGGCGAGTTGGGATCGGCGGACCAATCCTGCAGGTATGTACCCCGGAAGTTGCGGACGGCGCCGATCGCGCCCTCCTCGATCAGCTTTCGGGCCATCGCCACGGCCGGCGTGCGTCGGTAGTTGAAGGCCACCATGGCGACGCCGCTGTTGCGCTGCGCGGCCTCGTACATGGCCTTGGCGTCCTCGACGTTGTGAGCCAGCGGCTTCTCACAGATGACGTGCTTGCCGGCGTCGAGCGCGGCGACCGCGATCTCACGATGCGTGTTGTTCGGCGTGGAGATGTCGACGATGTCGATCTCATCGCTCTCCACGAGCTGGCGCCAGTCAGACGTAGACGTCTCGAAGCCGAAACGGACCGCAGCGTCGGCTGCCACCTCTTCGTTCAGCTCTGCGATCATCTTGCGCACCGGCAGGGCAGGTGCCGGCCAGAAGAACATGGGCAGAGCCGCGTACGCGAGCGAGTGCGCCTTGCCCATGAAGCCGGCCCCGATCAGGCCGACGTTCAGTGTTTTCATGAGAGACCCCCTTCAGGCCTGGTAACGACACCCGGGCGCCGGTCGTGACGCCCGGGTGTGGTGGCTGCTACGCAGTGACGATGAGTCGGTGGGAGCAGGGGCTATTCGCCGCCGGCAGCCGCGACCAACTCGTCGGGCGGAGGAGCGTGATACACGATCTCCCAGGCCTCGAGGACGTTGTCCTGCGTGACCGGCAGAGCGTTTAGTGCAACGTAGGCCGGAGCTTCCTTGCCGAGCAGGCCGTAGGCGGCCAGCTTGGCTTCGTTGACGCCCTGGTCGAACGGGCGCTGTGCGCCGAGGCCGTAGATGAGGTCGCCCTCGGCGATCGCGATGGCGGCATTCAGACCCAAGTCGATGGTGGTGATGACCAGGTCCTCGTTGTCAGCGGCGCGGGCGGCGGACATGACGCCCTCGGCGGGCACGTCCCACACGGCCCAGATGCCGTCGAGGTCGGGGTTGCGAGTGAGGAACGCCGAAGCGGCGGTCTCAGCCTCACCGGCGAAGTCGGGGCCGATGATGCCCTGCTCCTCGGCGATGTTGATATCGGGGTAGTTCTCTTCGATGGTGGTCTTGAAGGCGTCGTAGCGCTGACGCGTCACAAAGAAGTCGGCATCGTGGAAGATGATGCCGATGTCGCCAGCACCGTCGAGCGCCTGGGCCATGAGGTGGGCGGCAGCCACGCCGTTGCCGTAGTTGTCAGCGGAGACCACACTCACGAAGTTCTCGCCGGCCACGAAGTTGGCCGGAACGTTGTCCATGAACACGATCGAGACACCCTGGTCGGCGGCAGCCTGGTAGGCCGCTGCGGTCGCGACCGGGTCGGTCGGGATGGAGACGATGATGGAGGGATCGAGGATGAGCGCATTCTCGATGTCGGCGACCTGGGTCTCGGCGCTGAAGTCCGCGTCGGTCTCTGAGATGACCTCGATGCCGAGTTCGTCGAAGGTGGCGCGCAGACCGGCGACCTGGGCTTGCGACCAGTCGTTGCCACCGTAGTGCAGGATGATGGCGGCCGTGGCACCCATGTCCGCCACGGCTGCGAGCTCTTCGTCGGTCAGCACGACCTCAGAGGCGGACGTCGGCGTCTCACCACTCGGGCCTGTGCTGAGCACGGTGGACTGCAACTCCTCGAGCGCCGCAGCGGGATCGACGGGGTCCTGGGCAACGGCAGCGCCTGCCAGCGCCATCAGACCGGCCAAGCCGATCGCGGTTCCCCTCCGCAGGATGCGGGCATTACTCACCATGTCGGTTGATCCTCCTATGCCTCCGCCTCGGGAAGGTCTTCCCTCGAAGCGGCTACGGACCGAGAGACTCGGTCCTTCCTCCGGCAGCGGTACGTCGTAGAGCCAGGTATGAGGTCGGCTCCCACGAGTAGCCCTTGCAGGCGGCACCCGCTGCTGCATCGAACCTTATGCGCGATTTCGGCAGAAGTCAACCCAGAAACGACTCAACGACCTAACAGGACGTCAGCGCACGTAGGGACCCGGCCATCCACGGTCGAGGTCACACGATGTCGTCACCAAAACATGGATGCGGTCTTCTCTGGAACCCGATGCATGACATGTGCCCGGCCTGGCCACGCGCCGCGCGGCGGCAAACTTATGCTGATATCATGCAGAAGCTTTGCAGGCGAATGGCAGAAGAGCTAGCCTGCGTGAAGGGCCAGACTGGCCGGCGGCGGCACTGGCAACCCTCCGACCGCGGAACCATCCCGACTAGAGCACGACAGGAGCGATCAGAGCCCGATGCCGAACGGCGAGCGCCCTCGAGGCCGCGCTGCGGAGCGAGACAGCCTCGCCCTCGTCCTGAGCTTGATCAGGTCGGGGCAGGCTCAGACGCGCCAGGAGATCGAACGCCACTCGGGCCTCGGCCGCGCCGTGGTCGCTGATCGCGTGGCCACGCTGGTCGGGCACAATCTCGTGGCAGAGATGGGCCTGGCGGCCTCGACGGGCGGCCGCGCCCCCCGCCAACTCCACTTCAACGCCTCGGCTGGGTATGTGCTCGTGGCTTCACTGGGGTCGACGACGCTGGGCGTCGGCCTCGCAGACCTATCGGGTGGGTTGCTCATCGAGCACCACGAGCCGGCGGACATCACGCGAGGCGCCGAGCGCACGGTGCGGCGCGTCATGGAGCTGTTCGAGTGGATGCTCAGTGAGTACCCGGTCCCCGGAGATGCCTGGGCCATCTCACTGGCACTGCCCGGTCTCGTCGGGGGCCCATCCGGGCGGTCGGACGAGCCGGTGATGCTGAACCTCATCCCCGGATGGGGCGACCACCCCGTGCATGAGCGCCTCAGACATCGCTTCGACGCCCCGGTCTTCATCGGCAACGAAGTCCACCTGATGGCGCTGGGCGAACTCCGCGCCGGACACGGCGTGGGTCGGGACGACCTCGTCTTCGTCAAGGTGGGCACGGGCATCGGCGCCGGTTTGTGCTCCGAGGGCCGCATCCACCGAGGGGCGGCCGGGTTCGCAGGTGACATCGGCCACGTCGCCATCGAAGACGCCTCCGATATCGTCTGTCGCTGCGGCAACCGTGGCTGTCTCGAAGCCCTCGCGGCCGGGGTGGCCATCGCCCGTCAGGGGCAGGCCGCAGCGGCGGATGGACGGAGTCCGTATCTGGCTCAACTCCTCGAATCTGGTACCGCCATCTCGGCTGCGCACGTGGGCTCCGCCGCGGAACGTGGCGACCCGTTCAGCGCTGAGCTGCTGGCGCGCGCGGGACGATTGGTCGGCGAGTCACTGGCAACGCTGATAGCGGGCTACAACCCGTCGGTCGTGGTGGTCGGTGGCGGTGTGGCCCAGGCCGGATCGATCTTCATCGCGGCCATCCGCGACGGGATCTACCGGCGCTCCCGCTCACTAACGACAGACAACCTCCCACTCGTCGCGTCCGAGCTGGGTAAGACGGCAGGCCTGATCGGTGGCGCGGCGGCGGCGCTAGACGACCTGTTTGCGCGTGACCGACTTGCCACATGGATCACCCAGGGCTCGCCCAGACAGGCGCCGCTGGCGATCGCTGACGACGGTGCCTCGATCGGCACAGACGCGAGCGCGTATCGAGATGATCGGGCCACTCCGCGGGCGCGTCCGGCGTTACAGTCATGACCCAATCGTCGGGCCGCATCGGGTAGGGTGCCGTAGTACATGACGATCAGGGAACGATCGAATCGACGAGGTGACATGAGCAGACCGATCTCCGGGTTGGGACCTCACGGCGAGTTCGCGGCACCGGCGGATCAGCTGCGTTTGTCCGTGGAGGCGAGTCGCGTCGCAGCGAGTCGGTCGTTCTCGGTCGCCTTGGTCCTTCACAGCGGACGTAGCGACTGGTCGCGCCTGCAGGAAGCCGGGATCCGCGAGACGCTCGAGCGCTATGGCTCGCGCCTGACCCACGTCGTGGAGTGTGGCTTCGCAGCCGAATCAGCAGACGATGGCCATGCAGGATCTCCTCGCAAGCCGCCCCGACGCCATCATCAGCATCCCGGTTGGCAGCCTCGGCAGCGGAGAGGTCCATCGCCGCATCACCGAGGCTGACATCAAACTCGTCGTCATGGATAACGCGCCCGTTGGCCTGGTCGCGCGCAAGGACTACGCCAGCGTCGTCTCTGCCGACAACTTCGGCAACGGCGAAATCGCCGCCTCCATCCTGGCCAGCCACGTGCCGCAGGACGGCAGAGTCGCGGTCGTGGGCTACGGCATCGACTTTCCGGTCACGAACGAGCGCGAGCTCGGTTTCCGCAAGCAGATGGGCGAAGAGCGACCGGATATCACCATCGGACGGGTGCCCTTCGGGGACCCGCACGCGGCCGGCGAGGTCATAGCGTCGGGGCTTGATCGGGACGACCCACCGGACGCGGTCTTCGTCGTCTGGGACGAGCCGGCACTGCTGGTTTCGCAGGCGCTCTCGGACGCCGGAATCTCAGCGCCGATCGCCACCGTCGACCTTGGCCGGGGAGTCGCCGAGGAGATCGCCCGCGGCGGACTCATCATCGGCGGCGGCGCCCAGCTGCCGTTCGATCAGGGCGTAGCCGAAGCGACGGCAGCGGTCATGGCGCTCGCCGGCGACGAGCCTCCACCCTGGATCGCGCTGCCGGCGCTGGCGGTCACCAGGGACAACATCGCGGATGCGTACCAAGCCGTTTGGCACGACGCGCTCCCCGATCATATCCGCCGGCACCTCGACGACTGAGGCTTACCTCTCTCGACGCAGGACTCCACCTCACGCGACTGCCACCCGATGACGCTTTGTCATGCTGGGTTCAGACTTTCGCTGCTGGCACGCCAAAGTATGATGTGTGAGTGCCAAAGCAGCGACCGGTGCCCGGGGAGTCGATCGATGCCATCGTGGCCATCCTGGAGCTGGTTCGTCGCGGCCGGGCCCACTCCCGCTCCGAGCTCATCGAACGCACCGGGCTCTCGCGCGCCATCGTCGGGCAGCGGGTGAACGAGCTGCTGGCCCGCGGCTTCCTCGTGGAGACGGCTGCGCCAAGCACCGGCGGCCGGCCGCCCAAGCAGTTGCAGTTCCGCGCTGACGGCGGGCACGTGCTCGTGGCCGACATCGGGGCCACCGGGTTCGAGGTCGCCGTGGCCGATGGTGCCGGCCGCCTGCTTGCGCACGCCGGTGAGCCGGCCGACGTCTCCTCCGGCCCGGAGGTCCTCCTCGGTCGCGTCAACGCCTTGTTCGAGCGCCTGCTCGAGGAGCACGCGGCACCGGGGGAGCTGTGGGGGCTCGGCATCGGCGTACCGGGGCCTGTCGAGTTCCGCACCGGCCACCCCATCAGCCCGCCGATCATGCCCGGCTGGGAGGGCTACCCCGTGCGTGAGTACTTCGGTGAGCGCCATCGGGTACCGGTGTGGGTCGACAACGACGTCAACATCATGGCCCTCGGCGAATGGCGCGCGGGACTGGCTCACGGTCACCGCAACTTCATCTTCGTCAAGATCGGCACCGGCATCGGCTCGGGCATCGTCAGCAACGGCCTCATCCACCGCGGCGTGCAGGGCAGTGCCGGCGACATCGGCCACATCGAGGTCGTGGCCGAGAACACGCAGGTCTGCCGCTGCGGCAAGGTCGATTGCCTCGAGGCCCACGCGGGCGGTGCAGCCTTGGCTCGCGAAGGCACGATCCTGGCCCAGACGGGCGCCAGTGGACGCCTCGCTGCAGTTCTCGAGGCCCGCGGACGCATCACCGCCCACGAGGTCATCGGTGCCGCGCACGCCGCTGATGTGGAGGCCGTCCGGCTGGTCGACCGCAGCGCCCGGCTGGTAGGTCAGACGTTGGCCGGCGTGGCCAACTTCTTCAACCCCTCGCTCATCGTCATCGGCGGCGGCGTGGCCCATGCCGGCGATGCCTACCTGGCCACGATCAGAGAGGTGATCTACGCGCGCAGCACGGCCCTGGCCACGCGCGAGCTGTCGGTCCAGCTGTCGCGGCTGGGAGGCCGGGCCGGCGTCATCGGCGCCGCCTCGATGGTGCTCGACGAGCTCTTCAGCGAGGAACAGCTGGCGCGCTGGATCGACGCCGGCCGTCCGGCTGCGCTGTACGGAGCGGCAGCATGACGTCGTTTGACCGCAGCCGTTGGCATCGGTACATTGAGCGTCGGCCATCTAGCCGTCTAGATGGCCTGTCGGTTTGTCTGAGGAGGAGGGACCAGTGGAGCGCTTCAGCGACATCGGCGCCGCCGTCATCGGCAGCGGATTCATCGGCACCGTGCACATCGAGGCCCTGCGCCGGCTCGGCGTGAACGTGCGCGGAGTAGTCGACGCCACTCCCGAGCTGTCCGGGGCTGCCGCCGCGCGCATGGGTCTGCCGCAGGCGTACCCCGACCTCGAGGCCGCGCTGGACGACTCTGCGGTCGACATCATCCACGTCACCTCGCCCAACCAGTTCCACTACCCCCAGGTCAAGGCCATCCTGGCTGCGGGCAAGCACGTCATCTGCGAGAAACCCCTGGCCGTGACCTCCGAAGAGTCGCGTGAGCTGGTCAGGCTGGCCGACGCGTCCGGCCGCGTCACCGCGGTCAACTTCAACATCCGCTTCTACCCGCTCAACCAGCACGCCCGGCGCATGGTCGCCGACGGCGAGCTGGGTGACGTGCGCCTCATCACCGGCCACTACTTCCAGGATTGGCTGCTCCTTGACACCGACTGGAACTGGCGCCTGGAGCCGGACAAGGGCGGCACGCTGCGCGCGGTCGGCGACATCGGCAGCCACTGGATCGACCTGACCAACTTCATCACCGGGCTCGAGGTGCAGTCGGTCATGGCCGATCTCTCCACCTTCGTGAAGGTGCGCCAGAAGCCGATCGGGGAGGTGGAGACGTTCAGCCAGGAGCGAGCCGCCAACACCGAGCCTGTGGACATGACCACCGACGATGCCGCGGTCATCCTGCTGCGCTACGCCAACGGTGCACGAGGCTCGGTGGCCATCAGCCAGATCAGCGCCGGGCGCAAGAACTCGGTGCAGTGGGAGATCGATGGCGCCGCTGCGGCGGCCGCCTGGGACAGCGAGACGCCCGACCATCTCTGGATCGGTCACCGCGGCCGGCCCAACGAGATCCTGCAGCGTGGCGCAGAACTGATGAACGAGACCGGCATCGCGGCCACGGCCCTGCCCGGCGGCCACGTCGAGGGTTTCGCCGACAGCATGACCTCGCACTTCCGCCAGATCTACCGTGCCGTCCTGGCCGGCGCCCCGCCGACCGATCCGCTGTACGCCACCTTCGAGGCCGGCCACCACGAGATGACCGTGGGTGACGCGGTGGCCGCGCAGTGCGGCCGAGGACCGCTGGGTCGACGTCGCCGAGTAGCAGCGACCGTTAGCTAAGATAAGCAAAGGAGGAGGACGTGAAGCTCGGGTTCCTGACCGCACCCTTCCCGGAGACGCCCCTGATGGAGGTGGCCGACTGGGCCGCGCAGTGCCGACTTCGAAGTGCTGGAGATCGCCTGCTGGCCCATGAGCGGCGGCGTCAAGCGCAAGTACGCCGGTACCGCCCACATCGACGTAGCCAACCTCACGGACGTGCAGGCGAGCGAGATCAAGGGCGAGATCGCGGCCAAGGGCCTGGATATCTCCGGCCTGGGCTTCTACCCCAACCCGCTGCATCCCGACCTCGAGGTCCGCGCTGCGGCCATCGACCACCTGAAGGCGGTCATCGTGGCCACCGGCAAGATGGGCCTGCCGGTGACCAACACGTTCTGCGGCGGCGACGCGTCGAAGAACGTCGATGAGAACTGGGAGGAGGCCCTGAAGGTCTGGCCGGACATCGTGGCCTTCGCGCAGGACAACGGGGTCAAGCTGACCTTCGAGAACTGCCCCATGATCTTCAGCCACGACGAGTGGCCGGGCGGGCACAACATCGCCTACAGCCCCTACATCTGGCGCCGCATCCTCGAGCAGTGGGGCGGCACCGTCGGGCTCAACTACGATCCCAGTCACCTGGTCTGGCTGATGATCGACCAGGGCCGCTTCATCCGCGAGTTCGCCGACCACATCCTCCACTTCCAGGCCAAGGACGTGATGATCGACCGCGACGGCCTCTACGAGCGAGGCTCGCTCAGTGGCGGCATCGGCTGGCAGATCCCGCGCATCCCCGGCCTCGGCGACGCGCCCTGGGCGGAGATCTTCCGCGAGCTCTACCGCACCGGCTACGACGGGCCCATCATCATCGAGCACGAGGACAAGGTCTTCGAAGGCACCGACGAGAAGATCAAGCGCGGCTTCCTCGTCGCCCGCGACCAACTCCGTCCGTTCATTCGCTAAGCGAGGCTAACGACCCCTGCATGACCGACTTCAACGGCTCCCGCGCCTGGTTCGACGAGGCTGAGGCCATGCTCGAGCGCATCGTCACCACGCAGGCGGACGTGCTCGAACGGACGGCCCAGCTGTGTGCCGAGTCCATCGCCAGCGACGGGCTGGTGCACCTCTTCGGCACGGGCCACTCGCGCATTCCGGTGGAGGAGATGTTCCCGCGCTACGGCAGCTTCCCCGGCTTCCATCCCATCGTGGAGCTGTCGATGTCCAACCACTTCGACGTGGTCGGTACCAACGGCCAACGCCAGGCCATGTTCATCGAGCGCGTGCCGGGGCTGGCCGAGGTCATCCTCGACAACTTCAGCTTCCGCACGCAACGACGTGATGATGGTCTTCAGCGCCAACGGCCTCACCGCCGTGCCGGTGGAGCTGGCCCGCGGCGCCCGGCAGCGTGGCTGCAAGGTCGTGGCCGTCACCGGCGTCGAGCAGTCGCTGGCCGGCGAGCCCGACCCCGCGGTCGGCGGCCGGCTGCTGGACGAGGCCGAGATCGTCATCGACCTGTGCACGCCCGAGGCGGATGCCATGGTCACCCTGCCCGGGCTGGATACGCCCGTCGGCCCCGGCTCGACGCTGGCCTACGTGGCCATCGTCAACTCCCTGAAGGTGCGGATCGCCCAGCTCCTGGTGGAGAAGGGCGTGATGCCACCTGTCATCACGCGTGCGTCCGTCGTGGGCGCGGAGCGCTCGCGGGCACTCATGGAGAGTGCCTACCGGGAACACGCGCGACGTGTCGCGCGGACCATCGTCCGCGAGCCCGATGACGAACCAATCAGTCAGCCATAGCGAGGAGGTGTGATCGGGACGCGAAAACGGACTGCTCACCAGGGCCTCGGGCGCGTTGCGCCTGATGGGCCATCATGTCACCTTCGTGTGAGGAGGACAAGGAGTCACATGGATCGCAAGCACGCGAAGCTATTCGCAGGCGCGCAACCGTAGCGCTCGCGGCCACGAGTCTCGGCACTGCCGCAGTCGCCCAGGACGACGGGGCTACACGATCGGCATGACCAACACCATCGCTGGCAACGGCTGGCGAGAGGAGATGCGCTGCTCGATCATCGCGCAGGCCGCTGCTCGGGTGAGGTCGCCGAGGTCGTCGAGTCCCACCGCAACTCCGACGCCGCGGGTCAGAATCGAGGTCTATCCGTGACTTCATCGCCGCCGGCGTCGACGCCATCATCGTCAACCCGGCCGACGCCGCGGGCCTGGATCGAGGCCATCCAGGAAGCGACCGATGCGGGCATCGTCGTCGTCTCGTGGACCAGGAGGTGACCGCGCCTACCGCCTACTCATCACCAACGACCAGAGGAGTACGCGCGACTTGGCGCCGACTGGCTGTTCAGCAGCTCGGCGGCGAGGGCGACGTCTACTACATGCGTGGCCGCCGGCGCTCCCGCGGACGACGACCGTGACGTCGGCTGGGACGGGCGCGCTCCGAGACTACCCCAACATCGACATCGTCCAGGAGGACCACACCGGCTGGAACTTGACCACGGCAGCAAGCTGATGCTCGACTTCCTCGCCAGCGGCCTGCCGGTCGACGGCGTGTGGACGTCCGGTATCGACTTCGTCATCGTCGAGGCCTTCTGAACAGTCGCGAGTCCCGGTCGTTCCGATCGTTGGTGCTGACTCCAGCCGAGTTCGTGCAGCCAGCTGTCGCGACGACGCCATCGAGGGCCTCGATGGCGCGTTCGTGACCAACCCCGGCGTCGTCGGTGGTGCGGGCGTGACCCTCGCCCTGCAGGCCCTCGACGGGGAGATTCCCGAAGGTTCCTGCCAGCCCCGAGGACGCGGTGGTCAACATCACCCCAGTCCTCTTTGAGAACGTGACCGAGGAAGGCCGCACGGCCACCGAGGGCGCGCTCGACCGACCTGCCCTCGACGTGGCCGGTCGGCATCACCAACGACTTCACCACGTACACCAGGAGAGATCCTCGCCTGCGGCGGCAACCCTATCGAGTAGCCCCAGGCAACCCCACCGACAGCAAGCGTGATGACAGCTTCGACCAGTACTACCCGACACCGAGCGGGACCGACGACAGCGAGCTGCTGCTCGTCGCCGAAGGCATCTCCAAGACCTTCGGGGCCGTGCGCGCACTGCGAGACGCATCCCTGGCCGTCAGGCCCGGCGAGGTGCATGCGCTCATGGGTGCCAACGGCGCGGGCAAGTCGACAGCGGAGAGCGCCAGCAGGGCTGATCCATGAGCGCCTCCACCCCCCGCTACATCGGACTTGACCTCGGCGGCACCAACATCAAGTGGGTCGTGGTCGAGCGCTCCGGGCCCGAGGGCTGGCACACGCTCGATCGCGGCCAGGTGGCCACCGATGCCTCGCGCGGGGAGGCGAGCGTGGTGCCTCAGCTGGCGGCGCTGGCGGTCGAGGTCCGCGACGGCGTCAGCGACGGGCCGGTCGTGACCTGCGGCGTGGCCGTGCCCGGGCTCTACATCCCCGAGACGGGCGTGGTCACGTTCCTGACCAACGTGCCCGGCGACTGGTCGGCGACACCCACCGGCGCGCCGGTCGAAGCCGCCACCGGCCTGCCCACGGCACTCATCAACGACGCCCGCGCGTTCGGGCTGGGCGAGCTGCGCTTCGGCGCCGGACGGGACGTGGACTCGTTCATCGGTCTCACGCTCGGCACGGGCATCGGCGGCGTGGTCGCGCTCGACAACCAGCTGCTGCTGGGCTACCGCGGCCAGGCCGGCGAGTTGGGCCACCAGACGATCGACCCCGACGGCCCCTGGTGCGGCTGCGGCAACCGCGGTTGCATGGAGGCCTACTGCCGGGCCGACCAGGTCGCCATGACGTGCGGCACGAAGGATCCGCGCGAAGCGATCGAGCGCGCGCGGGCGGGGGACCAGCGGGCCATCGACGGCCTCGCTCAGATCGGCCGCTACCTGGGCATCGGCATCAGCAACGCGGTGACCGTGCTCACCCCGGAGCGCGTCATCCTTGGCGGCGGCTGGTCGGGCGCCGGCGACCTGCTGATCGAGCCCATCAAGGCCGAGATGCGGCGGCGCGTCCTGGTCGACTCGGGCGACCGCACCGACGTCGTCCTCGCCGAGCTGGGCACCTGGGCCGGGGCCATCGGCGCGGCCGTCCACGGCGCTGAGCAGGCCCTGCGCTTCGGGCGCATCGAGCCCTTCGACGAGACCGCCGCATGAGCATGGACTACGCGCCCCGCTACCGCGAGATCGAGGCCGCCCTGCGTGCCCGCATCGCGCGCCTGCGGCCGGGCCAGCGCCTGCCCTCGGATGCCGACCTCTGTGCCGAGTTCGGGGTCAGTCGCATGACCGCTCGCCACGCCATGTCGCAACTGGCCGACGAGGGCCTGGTCCGCCGCGACCCCGGACGGGGCACGTTCGTGGCCGAGCCGCCGACGCACCGGCGGGCCAACTCGCTCATGACCTTCAGCCACGAGATGCGGCGCCAGGGCCGCACGCCCAGCTCGCGCATCGTGGTCCGGCGCGTGCGTCGGCCGACCGAGGCCGAGCGGGCAGCCTTGCGCGTGCCCCACGGGAGCGAGGTCGTGGAGCTGCGCCGGGTGCGTCTCGCCGACCACGAGCCGTTGGCGGTAGAGACAGCCGTGCTCACCGCCCGCTGCACCGACCTGGTCATGGCCGCCGATCTCGAGACCGGCTCGCTGCACGAGGTGCTCATCGCCGCGGGCATGCTGCCCACCCGCGGCAAGTCGTCCATCGTGGCCGAGGCCGCGACCACCGACGACGCGGTGTTGCTGGGCATCCGCGCCGGCGACCCCATGCTGGTCGAGCGGCGTCTCATCTTCGACCAGCGCAGCCGGCCCATCGAACGCACCGAATCGAGATACGCAGCGGACCGCTACGGGCTCGACGTCGGTTTCAACGTGGAAGACAGTGGCGCGCTCACCGTCACGCCCAGGAACGGATCGATTCTCAGGACCGATCCCACCCGGATCGAGGGGGTAGCCACCGATGACACCACGAGAGCGCGTCCTCGCGGCGCTTGACCACCGCGAGGCCGACCGCGTGCCCCGGGACTTCGCGGGCACGCGCTACAGCAGCATCCACGCGGAGGCCTACCAGCGACTGCGGCCGGCGCTGGGCCTGCCGGAGGCCGAGATCCGCATCGTCGACACGACCCAGGGTCTCGCGGGCATCCACGACGACATCCTCGAGCGCCTCGGCGCCGACGTCGGCCTGGTCACCGGCGGCGCCCCGCACGGCTTCACCAAGGAAGTCACCGACGACGGGGAGTACGAACGCTTCCTCGACGAGTTCGGCGTGCTGCGGGCGCGGCCCCAGGGCGGGCTCTACTACGAATCCACGACCTCGCCGCTATCGGGCAGCATCACGCTCGACGACATCAAGGCCTATCCCTGGCCCGACCCGGTCGACTCCGGCCGTTTCGAGGGCATGAGGGAGCGTGCCGCGCACGTCCACGACGTCGACGGCCGGGCCACCGTCGTGGGCTCGCTCTGCGCGGGCGTGACCGAGATGCATTTCCGCATGCGCGGCTACGAGGACGGGTACATGGACATGGCCCTCGACCCCGATCTGGCGCGGGCGCTGATGCGGGTGGTCACCGACCTCAAGCTGGCCTACTGGGAGAAGGTGCTCGACGAGATCGGGCCGGAGGTCGACATCGCAGCTGAGGCGGACGACCTCGGCGCCCAGCACGCGCCGCTCTTCAGCCCTGCCGCCTATCGCGACATCGTCAAGCCGCTGCACAAGGAGATCATCGACCTCATCAAGAGCCGCTCGAACGCGAAGTTCTTCCTGCACAGCTGCGGTGCCATCAGGGAGCTCCTCCCCGACCTCATCGACATCGGCGTGGACGCGCTGAACCCGGTGCAGGTCTCGGCTGCGGGCATGGAGACGGCCGAGCTGAAGGCCGAGTTCGGCGATGACATCACCTTCTGGGGCGGCACGGTCGATCCGCAGAAGACGCTCGCCCGCGGCACGCCAGAGGACGTCCACGCGGAGACGGTCCGGCGCATCGAGGACTTGAAGCCCGGCGGCGGCTTCGTCATCGCGAGCATCCACAACATGCAGGCGCAGGTGCCGGTCGAGAACATCCTCGCCTTCTGGGAGGCCGTGGAGGAGGCAGGGACCTATGACTGAGACCATCTCCGGGCGCATCGTCCTTGAGGACGGGGAGCTCCTGGGTGTCCTGAGCGTCGGTGACGACGGCCGCATCAGCGCGGTCGAGCCCGACGGCAGCGCCTCACGCGACGTGCTGCTGGTACCGGGCTTCATCGACGTCCACGTGCATGGCTGGGGCGGCCACGACGCGATGGGCGGCACCGAAGCGCTGTCGGGCATGGCCCGGGCGCTCGCGGGGAGAGGCGTGACCTCGTTCCTGCCCACCTCGGTCACGGCCACCTACGCCGACCTGACCGAGTACGCCGAGTCGGTGCGGCGCTGGATGCCCCACGCTCCTGCCGATGGTGCCGAGCCGCTGGGGTTCAACATGGAGGGTCCGTTCCTCGCGGAGGCCAAGAAGGGCGCCCATCCGGCGCACCTGCTGCGCGACCCGGCCGACATCGACCCCGCCACGCTCGAGACCTTCGTGGACGGCCTGCGCATCATGACCATCGCGCCCGAGCTCCCCGGCGCGCTCGAGATGATCGAGGCACTGGCCGGCCGCGGCGTGCGCGTCTCGCTGGGTCACTCGGCGGCGACCATGGCCCAGGCCCGGGCCGGCTACGCGGCGGGCGCGGTCAACACCACGCACCTCTTCAACGCCATGGTCGGGGTGGTCCACCGCGAGCCGGGCCTGGCCCTCGCGGCGCTGCTGGATGACGACGTCTGGGTCGAGCTCGTGGCCGACACGCTGCACGTCGACCCGCAGTTGTGGCCACTCATCTGGCGCATGAAGCCGGCCGAGCGGGTGATGATCATCAGCGACGCCATCTCCCTGGCCGGCTCGGGCCAGACCCGCGGCATGGTCGGCGCCCTCGAGGTGCGCGTCGACGGCGACCGGGCCACGCTCGTCGACGGCGGCAACCTCGCCGGCTCGCTCTCCGCGCTCGACCTCGAGCTCGGGCACCTGCTGCGTCAGGGCGTGCCGCTCGTGGACGCGGCCAAGGCCACCGCCACCAACGCGGCCGAGCTGCTGGGGTTGGACGATCGCGGGCGACTCGCGACGGGCCTGCGTGCAGACCTCGTCGAACTCGAGGCCGCATCGTACGCGGTGCGCCGCGTCATGCGCGGCGGGGAGTGGATCGTGGTCCGCTAGCGAGGTCATCGCCGCCGTCGACGTGACGGTGCCAGGCGACCGCTGGTGACTCAGACCGGTGGTGGTGGCGCGGGCACGTCCGCCACCACGCCCGGCACGTCAGGCCGCGGGCGGAACGCGGGACCGCGCAGCACGAGCCACACCACCCCGCCGCCCGCGAGCAGCACGCCCATGGTGAGCACGAAGAGCGCCTCCGCACCGAAGGCGTCGTAGATATATCCGCCCGCCGCGTCGGCGATGATCGGTGCGATGCCGGCATAGACGAACCAGGCCACCGATTGACCCACTGCGTACAGGTGGCGCGGCATGAGCACGCCGATGATGAGCACCATGGCCATGTAGCGCATGGCGTAGGCGGCGCCCTCGAGCGTGCGCAGGCCGGTCACCATCCAGGCCTCGGATGCCGCCGCCACCAGGCCCATGAGCACCGCGGCCACGACCGCGCCGGCGACGAAGAGCGTGCGCAAACCGAGGCGTGCAGCCAGCCGGCGGGACGAGACGAAGACGGGGATCTCGACCAGCGCCGGCAATGCCGCGGCCAGGCCCACGAGGATGACACCGCCGCCCTGATCGAGGATGCGCAGGCTGATGAAGCGCCAGGCCGCGTGCTCACCGATGGAGGTCAGGAGCAACCCGGCGAGGAAGCCCAGCATCAGCGGCGCTGCCAGCAGTGGCAGCCAGCTGCGCACCGAGGGACGCAGGCCGACCATTCCGGGGGCCGCGGCATCTCCCGCCCCGGTGCGGTCAGCGACACTCGCCTGGGGCAACGGCACCAGCACCAGGACGACCAGGCCCAGGGCGCCGACGATGAACAGGCTGAACACCGGCACCGGACCCGCGAGCGACCAGATCAGGCCACCGGCCGCGGCCGAACCGGCCCAGCCGACCGAGGCCCAGACGCGGAGGCGACCGTACCCGGTCGAACCATCGCCAAGCAGACCCAGGGTCAGGGCGTCGATGAGGGGTCCCCACGCGAGCGCGCCCACCACGGCCACCGACAGGGCCAGCGTGAGCATCACCGGGTCACTGCCGGCAGCCAGGATCCAGAGCCCGCCCACGGCCGCGACCATGGCCGCGAGCGCGACCGTGCGCGGCCGGCCCAGCCAGCCGTCGGCGACGGTGCCCCACACGGGATAGGCCACCAGCGCGGCCACGCCGGTCACGCCCATGATCAGCCCGATCTGGGCCGCGGCCAGGCCGCGCTCCGCCAGCAACGGGACGATGAAGGGCATCAACAGCCCGAAGGCGAGACCCTGCACGGCGTAGATGGCGCTGATGCGTCGAAACGGCACCGACTGAGTATGGGTGAGCGGTCCTGCCTCGGGGCTGCCGATGGTCCGCCTTGCTGGTTCCCGGCGTTCGCGGTACGGTCCGAACCTCACTGAACCGCACACCCATGTCTCCGTACAACGAGGAACGTCCCATGTCGTCTGGGGCCTGCCGCGCCCTCGTCGCGTTGCTGCTCACGCTCGTGGCCGCGTCCGTGATGGCAATGCCCGTCGTCGCCAAGAACGATCAGCTGCTCGAGACCGCCACCGTCACCTACAAGGTGAAGCCCTCCCGGGGCGTCATCGACGCGCGCGTCAGCGTCGTGCTGCGGCCGCGCAACCAGGTCTGGCCGAAGCAGCCCTGGAGCCAGGTCGTGCTGGAGGAGAATGCGTCGAAGCTCAACGCCAGCGGTGCGTTCGCCATCGGCAGCAGGCGCGACCTGCCGGGCCTGTGGGAGGCGGTCGACATCCGCACGCCCAGGATCAACCAGGGCGACATCGGCAAGACCATCGTGAGCTATCGGCTCAACGCCAGCGTGACCGCGGACAACACCGTCAAGCGCACCATGCCGGCACGCCTCGACGACAGCTACATGTACTTCTGCATCACCGGCCAGGACACGCACACGGGCTCCGTGGCGGTGGAGTTCGAGAGCGGCGTCACCAACCGCTGGAAGCTGACCCAGCACGGCACACCCATGGAGCCCACCAACTCGGGCTTCGCTTCCACCGAGGCCGACCGACGCTCGCCTGGTGAGATCTTCACCTGCTTCGAGGGCGTTCGCGAGGAACGTCTCCAGACGGACGTGCTCATCGGCCCCGCCGATCGCGAGATCGAGCTCCAGGCCTGGGCGCAGCTGGGCAGCTGGCTGCCCATCGCCAAGAGCACGGCCCCGCCGGTGCTCAGGGACCTGCACGCATTCCTGGGCTACGACATCCCCGGCGAAGGGCCGGTCATCGTGCGCATGGCGCCGACACGCGAGCTCGGCGGCTACGCCGGTTCGCACAGTACGCCCGGCGTGGTCCAGCTCGATGAGTTCCCCACCGATCCCACGCACCAGCTCGCACACGCCTGGTTCGGCACCGACAACTTCCAGAACGTGTGGCTGCGCGAAGGCATGGCCGAATGGACGGCCACCGCCATGCGCGGCGAAGCCTGCGCCCCAGCGACCGAGAACCCGCTGGAACTGGAGTTGGCCGACGCCACCTGGCTGGTGGTGCAGCCGCAGTCACCCGACGACATCGAAGAGCGCATCGCGGCCCAGGAGGCCGCGGCCTGCGGCATCGTCAGCGCCGTCGCCGCGCGCATGCCCCAGAATCGCTGGCGGGACGTCATCGGCTCCATGCTGCTGGGTGAGACCAAGTACATCGGCAGCGCCGGGCCGGAGATCGGCAGCTCCACCGGTGTCGACTGGCGTGAGTGGCTCGACGCGGTCGATGAGCGCGGACTCGTTCCCGCCGCCGCCAACCCGGCCTATGCCGCCAACCTCGACGACCTCGACTTCGCCCAGGACCTGCTCGACAGCTTCGGCATCGCCGAGGTCCTGCCCGGCGGCCTGACCGAGCTGCCCCTGCGCTCGGAGGCACGGGCGGACTATCACGCCTTCCTCAACGAGATCGCGCCGCTGGGCGCGCCCTGGGCAGTGCGCCAGGACATGGACGACTGGGAGTTCCGCACGGCCATGGCGCGCATCGCCAAGTCGCGCGAGGTCTACGCGCAACTGACCGAGGCCGACGACCTGCTGCCCGAAGCGGATCTGGTCCGCATCGTGCAGCCCCAGTTCGAGGCCGCTCGCAGCGAGGCCGAGTTGGATGACGTGGCCGAGATCGTGCGCACCCTGCTCGAGGGCACCCAGGGCGTGGTAGGCCCGCTGGGCGACCTGAACGACGCCCTGCCCGCCGGCTGGACGGTACCGGCCGCGGTCAACCGTGCCATCAGCGAGCAGCGGTTCGGCGACATCATGGCCGCCATCAGCCCGGCCATCGTGGCCGCGCAGGAGATCAGCGCCGCCCACGCAGCCCTGCCCCAGGCGGGTCTCCTCGACAAGTACAAGGCCCGCTACGAGACGACCACGAGCGCGGCCAGGTTGGACGACCTCGCCAGCGACGCCGCCGACGACAAGCGCAATGCACAGCGTGCCGGCGGCGCCCTCGAGTCGCTCGAGACCGAGATCGGTGAGTGGTCCATCCCGGCTGCGGTGACCGACCCTCTCCTGGCGGGTCAGTTGCAGGCCGGCTACGCCATCATCGAAGACGCGCGCGCGGTCGTTCGCGCCGCCACCGCGGCTGACCTGGCCCTGCCCGCGGCCGGCATGCGCGAAGACGTCCAGCCCCAGTTCGAGGCGGTCCGGACCGGCGCCGAGATGACCGCGCTGCGTGAACAGGTCGAGGCCCGAGCGGCCGAGGCCGAGGCCGTGGGCAACGCGCTCTCGACGCTCAACACGCTCGTCCCGGGCTGGCAGATCCCGGCCGTGGTGGCCGACCCCGTGGCCGCGGGCGACTTCGCCGCCGCTCGCGCGACGGCCGAGGCAGCCGAGACCTGGGTCACCGCCGCCAACGAGGCCGACCTGGCCCTGCCCGAGATCGACGCCATGAACCGGATCAAGGAAGGCTTCGAGAGCGCCGCCAGCCTCGCCGAGCTGCAAGCCGGCGTGACCCTGGCCCAGGAGTGGGCCGAAGCGGCCTCGCACGTCCGCCGCGCCATCGACGAGAACAGCAAGGACCGTGACCTGCTCACGAGCTTCGGCCTCTGGGGTGTGGACGTCACGCCCATCGTGGAGCAGGCCAAGGCCGCCGCCATCGAAGGCAACGTCAAGGAGGCCATCCAGCTCTCGGGCGATGCCATCCACACCCTCCAGGGTGGTTCCTCGGCGGGCTCGCTGCGCCTCATCGGCATCGTCTTCTTCGGTGTCGCGGTCCTCGGCGTGCTGGGCCTGTGGGTCATGCTGCGTCGTCAGGCAGGACCGTCGTGGGCCCGTTCCACGAAGCCGCACTGGGTCGAGGGCGGCGAGGGGAAGCGGGGCCTGTTGGGCCGGGGCAAGAAGAAGTAAGACCAGGATCCGTCCGCAAGACCAGGATCCGTCCGCTCGAGGGCCCACGTTGGCCGCCCCTGCCCGCTTCCGCCGTGCACGGCCCGAAGAGGCCGGTGCCATCACCGCGCTGGTGCTGCGCTCCAAGCGCCACTGGGGCTACGACGACGCCTTCATCGAGATCATGCGCCGGGAGCTGACCTTCACCCCGGCCGACCTGGAGCGCCCCGCCGATCACGTGGAGGTGCTCGAGGCCGAGGGGCGACTGCTGGGCGTCTTCTGCCTGCGTCGACGGACCGAGCTGGCCTTCCTCGCCGATCTGTGGGTCGATCCTGCGGCCATGGGCCAGGGCCACGGCCGGCGCCTGTTCGAGCGCGCCGCCGAGATCGCACGCGGCTGGGGCGCGGGCGTCATCGAATTCGAAAGCGATCCCTTCGCGGAGCCCTTCTACCTGCACCTCGGGGCGGTGCGCGTGGGCATGGCGCCCTCGACCGTGCTGCCGGGACGGGCCATCCCCTTGATGCGCTACGCCCTCGCGGGACTCGAGCGCCCCGGGCCTGCCCTAACGACTGAGGCCGACGAAACCCTCCACCGCCACCGCGTCGCCGCTCGAGCGCGGGTCGCTGCTGCCGGTCGGCTCGACGCTGATGTCGTGCTCGCCGCCTCCGAGGTCGGCCACGTGGACGACTTCGAGCTCGGTCGGCTCGGGTGCGTAGAGGTCGATGAGCGCCAGAGCTTCGCCGTCGAGATAGACCGTGGCCCGGCCGCCGTCGGGTCCACGCCGCGCGACGACCCCGAACTGGTCGGCTGAGAGCCGCGTCCGGGCGGGGTCCACAGCGGCCGTCGTCAGCGTGGCCACGACGCCAGAGACCGTCTCGCGGCCGGCGACCCCCGCACCATCGAGCGCCACCGCGGTCACGTCGCAGGCGTGGTCGGGGAACAGCCAGGCCGCCGCCTCCCACGGGGCGAGTTCGCCGGGGTCGGCGTGACCTGGCACCTCGGTGCGCTCGGTGCGACCCTCGCCGCAGGCCACGACGGTGCGACCATCGGCGAGGCCGGCGGTCTCGTCGCGTGCCTCCCACCGCACCGTCACCGGCACGCTGGCCGCACCAACCCCGAGTGGGCCGACGCGCAGGTCGACCGACGGCACGGTCACCTCGGGCGGGGTGGCGTCGATGACGATGTCGTCACGCAGCACCGGCGACTTGAGACCCGGTGCTGCCTTCAGTTGCGCGTACACGGTGTACCGACCCTCGGTCTGTGGGATGGTCGCAGTCGGCGTGCCCTCGATCCGCGCCCACGCCGACCACGACTCGCCATCGGGGGAGGTGCGGATGTGGGTGCCGGTGCGACCGCCCAGGTCGAGCTCCACGGTCCCGCCATCGGTGACGGCGGCGCCGCCCTCGATGGTGAAAGGCTGCGTCCTGAGCGCCTTGAGCTCCTTCTTGCTGCCGCTGAAGTAGTTGCCGTCCAGGCGGCCCACGCCGGCGATGCGCGTGAGCCCCTCCTGCCAGAAGGCCCAGTCCTCCCAGCCGGGTGCGATCGAGATGGGCAGGTCACAGCCCCAGCAGGCGGCCCACAACGGCAGATCCTCGAAGCCGGCGGCGTTACCCACGACCTCGCGCCACATGTGCACCGAGGTGTAGACCAACGGCACGAGGCCCGTACGCTCGTAGACCCGCTCCACGAAGTCCCGCAGCCGGGCACTCGAGACCGCGTGGATCGAGGCACCGATGGGCGCCCAGCACTCCACGTCCACCACCGGCGGCAGGGCATCATCCACGCCACCGACGGCTTCGACACGGTCCAGGAAGTGGTCCGCTTGCGCGCGACCGTCGAGCGTGTAGTCGAAGAAGTGATAGGCCCCCGCGGCCAGCCCGGCAGCGCGCGCCCGGACCAGGTTGGTCGGGAACATGGGGTCGATGAAGTCCTTGTCCTGGGTGGCCTTGATGAAGACGAAACGGTGACCTGCCTGCTTCACGGCCTGGTAGTCGATGTCGCCGTTGTGGTGGCTGACATCGATGCCCGTGATGAGCCTGGACTTGGGCTTGGGCCCAAGGTCGGCCTGGACCGTGACCTGCTCGGCAGAGGCGAAGCGCATGGCCACGGCTTGGGGCTCGCTCGAGGGCTCGTCCACGGGCTCGGTCGTAGCGGCGGCCGGATCGGTCGAGGGCTCGGGCGACGGCGACGGCTCCGGGGTCGGTTCGGGGGTCGGTTCGGGGGTCGGGGTCGGTTCCGCGCCAGGCGGCCAGGGCGGGTCCTTGCGCAGGCCCGGACCTCTGAACCTCTTGCCCGAAGGCAGGCAGCCGATGCCCTTGCCCTCCGCGTCGTAGACCGTCGACGTTTCGGGGTCGGCCGGGCGCAGGGCAGCACCGACCGGAGATGAGCCGATGGAGAGAGGCCCAGGCAGAAGCAGCAGGATCATCGTCAACGCCTGGGCG
Source organism: uncultured Chloroflexia bacterium (assembly GCA_963716815.1). Taxonomy (GTDB): domain Bacteria; phylum Chloroflexota; class Limnocylindria; order Limnocylindrales; family CSP1-4; genus JAFMJV01. Next base: position 220,400 of record CAVQUM010000012.1, on the reverse strand, counting down.
AGCGCGACGACACGGCGAAGTGTCATGTTGGCTCGGTGAGGGTACCGGGGCCGGCCGATTCCCGCAGGCGGTCAGGCCCAGGTGCGTGCTCCGACGCGAGCGACGAGGAAGGTCAGCCAGGGTGATGGCTGCTTCTTGTCGGCGAAGGACCAGCCCTTCCACGCGCGGTACATGGCGCCCGCGGTGTAGCGGCCCTGCTCGTCGACCGTGGCCGTGATGGCTTCGACCATCTCGCCGAAGCGAGCGTCGGCAGTCGCGGCCGGGTAGCGGCTGAGCACGTCAGCGACATGCAGGATGTCGTACCAGACGAAGGGGTAGCGCAGCTTGCGGAACTCCGTGCCGATGCCGAACATGCGCAGCTTGTCGTCGCGCTGGTGCTCCCAGTGGTCGAGCAGCGCCTCGACCCCGGGCCCGACCACGGCCGCGTCCTCGCGAAGCGACGTCAGCGATAGCGCCTTGAGCGCGTAGACGGTGGCCATGGGGCAGGTGTCGCCGACCCTGCCGGGGCCACCGGACTTCGGCATCGACGAAGCCGCCCCGCAACGCCAGCCGTTCGGCTGGACACGCGCCGCCAGCGCCCCGACGGCGGTGGCGACGCGTTCGTCGTGCCCGTAGCCGAATGCGAGCAAGGCATAGAGCAACGTCGGTGCATCGCACAGCATCCACGTCCAGCGCTCGGCATCCTCGGCCGCCTTGGTCAGGAAACGTGGGAGCCACAAGAGGGTCTCGAAGCCCTCGCCGTCGAAGTGGGCCAGCACGGCCTCGGCCAAGTCCGCGACACCGGGGTCGTCGCGCGTCAGCCCGAAGTCGGCCAGGGTGGAGATGGCGTAGAGCGGGTGCGAAGCGTCGTTGTGCCGCTTCAGCGGCGGTCCGGGCCACGCACCGGCCCGCTCGACCAACCTGCGCACCGGTTCGGCAGCCACCAGCGCCGCTCGCGCAGCCGCGACGTCGCCATCGTCAGGCGCTCGCGCCTCCAGGTCCAGCAGCGTCCGCAAGCGCGTCCACGGCTCGTCGCTCCGGAGCAGCCACTCGTGGAGCGCGGTCATCTCCCCCATGGCCTCGAGCGTAGAGCACCTCGTCCAACCGCTCCAGCAGTGGTGGGGACTTCACCGCCTCGAAGCGCTCGCGGACCGCGTCCGCCCAGCCGTCGATGGATCGCTCCTCCGGCAACAGCCACAGTGCGTCCAGCTGAGCCAGGCCGATGACGAAGCGGGCGCCGCTGCGCTCGAAGTGCTCGATGGCCGCGCGGAACCCGCTGAGGGCCTCGGCCCCGCGGTCCTCGAGCGCTGCCACGCCAGCCTCGGCCACGAGGGCGGATCCCTCGACGTAGTGCCCCGAGTAGACCTCCTTGTCCATCTCGCTGACTGCCTCGCGGGCGGCATCGAGGTCGCGAGCGAAGTGCGAGGCCAGCACCAGCCCGACGCGTGCCTCGCCGGTGTTCTGCGCGGTCATGTGAGCGGCCTCTCGGAAGATCGGGATGGCCGCGTCTGGCCTGCCGCCGAAGAGGGCAGCATCGCCGCGCATCAGGGTCATCCACAGATCGATGTCAGGGTCGTCGTTCTCGACCTCGAGCCGAGACAGGTCGGCGTCGACACCACTGGTGTCCTGGCCTCGTGCGACCTGGAAGATCCTGATCATCCCCAGCAGGCGGCGGCGATCGATGTCGGAGCGGCTGCCGGCGATCTCCGCTTCGATGTCACGGATGGACGTGTCCCAGTCGAGGCCCTCGAAGTAGGACCCGAGGCCGATGGCGCCGGCGAGCCAGGTGGACATCTGGCGGATGCCCAGCCGCGTCGCGAGCTCGTAAGCCTCGCGGCTGACCTGCAGCGCGGCGTTGCCGTTCTCGGTGCCCTGGACGGCGGCGAGGTTGTTGCGCGCGCGTAGTTCCAGGGCCACGTCACCGACCTCGTGCGCCAGCTCGACCGCGGCCGTCATCAACACCACCGGCTCGGTCAGGCGGCCGAGACCGCCGAGAGAGGCGGCCTTGTTCACGAACGCCTCCGCAGTGATGCGCGTGAGCCGGCGCGGCTCGGCGATGGCCAGGGCCTGGTCTGCGGTCCCCACCGCTTGCTCGAACTCGGCCAGGCGCATGTGGGCCCGCGACAGACGCGCCAGCATGTCGGCGCGGTAGGGCGCGTCCTCGGGCCGGTCGGCCTGTTCGATGGCCGTGAGCAGGAAGGACTTGGTCTCCTGCAGCAGCGAGGCGTCGGCGAGGATGCCACCCATGAGGGCCGAGGTGCGGGCGACACCAGTCTGGTCAGCGGCTGACTGGTACTGCGCGATGGCGTCGTAGCCGAGCGCGATGGCCTCCTCGTAGCGGGCCTCCAGGTCAGCCACTTGCGCCGCGCGCTCGAGCAGCTCGGCGCGCTCGGCGGGATCGGCGGTGATCAGGAGCGCCTGCTGGTATTGCGCCAGGGCCTGGTCGGTCGCACCCAGGTCACTGGCCCGCTCGGCCGCACCCTTCAGCGCCAACCGGGCCTGGATGCGCAGGGCGTCCGCCTCGGGGGCGGCGTCGGAGGCCTCGAACGCGGCCAGGTAGTGGGTCGCGAGGACGCCGGCCAGCTCGTCCTCACCGAGGCCCTCGAAGTAGCGCGCTGCGGCGAGGTGACGGGCACGCCGGTCCCGACGCGAGAGCGTGTCGTAGGCGACCTCGCGGATGACCGACTGCACGAAGCCGTACTGCCCGCGCTCCGGCGAGAGCGGGTCGACCGAGATCTTCGAGCAGCTCACGCCGCGACAGCGCTCGCAGGCGGGGCTCCAACTCGGCGAGGTCCTGCCCGTAGATGGCCGCGAGCGCATCGGCGGCGAAGGTCTTGCCCAGCACCGCGGCGTCCTGCAGCAGGGCCCGGTCGTCATCGCCCAGAGCATCGAGGCGCGAAGCGATGAGCGCACGCAGCGAGTCGGGCATGGCCAGCTCGCCGAGGTCGCCGGCCGGCCGGAACGTGCCGTCATCGGCCGCGAGCAGGCGGCCGTCGGCCACGAGCATGCGCACTGTCTCGACCGCGTACAGCGGGATGCCGTCGGCGCGCGCGAGGATGGTCTCGATCGCGGCCGGGGGCATCTCCGGCACGAGTCCGCGGAGCAGGTCGCTCATGTTGGCATCGGTCAGGGGCTCGAGACCGATGGCGTTGAAGGAGCGCGCACCGGTGCCCCAGCCGGGACGGCGTTCGAGCAGGTCCGGCCGCGCCAGCGTGACCACCAGCAGGGGCACGCCCCTGGCCCATTCCATGACATGGTCGATGAAATCGAGCTGGCCACCATCGGCCCACTGCAGGTCCTCGAAGAGCAGGACCGTGGTGCCGCGTTGAGCGATACGCTCGAAGAAGATGCGCCAGGCCGCGAAGAGGATCTCGCGTCCACCGGCGGGTGGTGGCTCGAGGCCCAGCAGCGTGAGCAGTGCCGGCTCCACCCAGTCGCGGTCCTTCTGGTCAGGCACCCACTCCTCGACGGTCTCGTGCAGACGCTGGCGGGTGGTCTCCTCGTCGTCGGTCTCGAGCAAGCCCGCGCGCTTGCGCACCATCTCGCCCAGGGCCCAGAAGGTCACCCCCTCGCCATAGCTGGGCGCGCGGCCACGGTGCCAGTAGACGTTCTCCACGAGGCCGTCGAGGTACTTCTCGAACTCCCATGCCAGGCGGCTCTTGCCGATGCCGCCGGGGCCGGTGATGGAGATGAGCCGTGGTCGCTGCTCGTCGCCGATCTGGTGCAACAGGTCCTTGAGCAGGCGCAGCTCCACTTCGCGCCCGACGAAGGGCGGCTCCAGGCCCTCGCCCCGGCTGCGGCCCCCACGATCGCCCACGACGCGCAGCGCACGCCAGGCCGCGACCGGTGTGTCCTTGCCCTTGAGCACCTGTTCGCCGGCCTCTTCGAAGGCGATGGCGCCGGAGGCGGCGTGCATGGTCGCCTCTCCCACCAGCACCGTGCTCGGCGGGGCGGCGGCCTGCAGGCGGGCGGCGGTGTTGACGAGGTCGCCCGCGACCATGCCCTGGTCGGTGGCGCCAACGGTCACGGCAGCCTGCCCGGTGAGCACCGCTACGCGCGCCTGCAGGCCCTCGCCCAGGTTGCGCACGGCCTCGGTCACCTCGAGCGCCGCGCGGACGGCGCGCTCGGGGTCATCCTCGTTCGCTCGCTGCGCGCCCCAGACTGCCATCACCGCATCGCCGATGAACTTCTCCACGTGGCCGCCGTGGTGCTCGATGGTGTGGCGGGTGGCCTCGAAGTAGCGTGTGAGCGTATCGCGTACGAGCTCTGGATCGCGCCCCTCCGAGTACTCGGTGAAGGCCACCAGGTCGGCGAAGAGGACCGACACCAGCCGGCGCTCGGCGGTGCCGCTTCCGGCAGGTGTGGTGAGCGGCACGGACGAGGCCTTGGCGGCCTCGGCGGTGGATGCCGCGGTCGGGGTCAGCGACCGCCCACAGTCACCGCAGAAGCGGGCGCCCGCACGGTTCTCGCCACCGCAATCAGGGCAGCCGCGATCAAGGCTGGCACCGCATTGATCGCAGAACCGGCGGCCAGCCGCGTTCTCAGTCGAGCAATTCGAACAAGTGACGATAGCCGGGCTCTCCCCATCCCCCACTCAGTGCGTGCAGATTAGCGGAAAAGCGGCAGGAATGACTAGTAGCTGACTACGTGTTTCGACGATGTCAGCGTGACTGCAGCGCCGGGGCAGCCTCCCCGCTGGCCTGGCCGGGCGTCTTCACGTGGGTGGCGACGCCCCTACGCATTCGGCCGGTCGGCTCGCCCTTCATCCCACTGAGACTAGTCTGACGCTCGAGGCCCGCGAAACGGACGGCTCGAACACGCTCCCATCCTGCGGAGCCTGAAGGTGAGCCCGGATGCCCCATCCCATCCCCTCGAGACTGGGGACGTGCACGAACGGGGCTGCCTGGCTCGCTCGAGCGTCGGACTAGTCCCCGTGGGATGACACGAGCGGGACGTGGAGCAGCAGCGCCGCGGGGGAGGTCTAACCTTCGGCCTCGTCGTCGTTGGCGGGCGGCCGTGGCGGCGCTTCCGGAGTCGGAGGCGGCGGGGAACCTGGTGGCGGGGGTGGCATGGGCGGTCGTCCGGGGGTGCTCCCCGATGGTGGCACCTGTCGGGGTGAGGGCGGAGCCCAGCCGGGCGAGAACTGGCCTGACGCAGGCGGCAATGCCTGGCCGGGCGGAGGCGGCATTGGCTGGCCGGGCGGAGATGGCAATGCCTGGCTTGGCGGAGGTGGCAATGACTGGCTTGGCGGAGGCGGCAACGCTGGCCTGGTGGAGGCGCTGGGGTATACCCCGCTGGAGGCGGTACATACCCCGCTGGAGGCGGCACCTGCGTGGGCCCGTGTGGCACCTGGCCCGACGGGGGAACAGCTCCTGGCGGAGGGATCGCTCCGGGCGGTGGTGTCACTGCAGCACTCCCGGCGGACTGAGCCGGCGGCAGCGGCGGTGTCACACCGGCGGGATCATCCGCCCACTCTCGCTGGCCGCCGAGGGCATCGATACCGCGACGGACCGGCTCGCGCATCGGACGTGGGCCCGGCGTCGAGGTCCCAGACGGCTGCGGAGTCTTTGGCGCGTATGGGTCGTAGGGCGCCGATACAGGTGTGGCCTGGGCCTGGGGCGGATCCGATGCCGAGCGCTCCCCTGCGGCCCGGAAGGCCTCGATGATGCCGCCACCCTCCTCGGTCTCGAGTGGATCGGGGCGAACCAGGTCACCGAGATGCGAAAGATCGACGGTGATCCCGACTCGCTGCTGTCCACCGACCTCCGAGTACGTATCGTCCATCAGGCGTGGGTTCGCGGGTTTGGACTCACGGCACTTGTAGCACTTATTGGCAGGCAGGTCGTTGAGACTGTGACAGCTGTCGCAGACCCACCACTTGGCCTTTCCCATGGCGCAAGCATACCGAGCCGCCACTTGTTCGCAACGGTCCGTTCGGGCCCACGCTCGACCCGATGGGAGGAGTGCAGGATGTCAGGGGCAGTTCGTGAGCATGGAGGTGTCGGACAGGTGCGAGACCTTGCTCCGCTCGGTCCACAGCGGCTGCGAGACCGATGTCCCCGTCATCGTGTCGGTGATGACCAGTTCCAGCGGCTCGTCGGTGCGCGCGCCGGCCCAGGTCCAGTACGAACCGGAGAGGCGGCAGGTATCGATGATCTGGGCCAGCGCCTCTTCACTGCCGTACTCCCAGCGCATGCCCTCCGCCTCGGAGCCGACCCTCGGCCCCGTGAGCGGCACCGTCGTGCGTGTCCCGTCCTCTCGTTCGAGCTCGACGCTGAAGCGTTCCTCGACCAGCGGCGGCGGCTCGATGGGCTGGCCGCCCTCCTTGATCCAGCCGGCGATGGCAAGGTAGGCAGCGGAGCCGAGGGTCTCGAAATCGAGGTCCACGTGGTGGACCCGCTGGACCCGGCGCAGGCCAAGGTCCCCGATGATGCCCTGGGGCACACGGCCATTCTTGGCTGTCTCGAAGGCGCGCCGGACGCGCGCGTTGGTGACCTTCGAGAGTGCCTTGTCCAAGCCGGTCGCCGGCAGCATGCCCTCCGAGCCGCTGAAGACGACCCCTTCGACCGAGCGCGGTGTGCGGCTCTCGGTCAGCAGGAACAGGCGGTCGAAGTCCGCACTCGTGTCGACCGCGGCCATCGGCGAGCCGCGCGTGATGATGCGGTAGGTCTCGTCCGCCGTCGCGATCCGGCGGTACGCACGTTCGGCGCCGTCGGAGAGCAAGCGCAGCGCCGCGGTCGTGTCCGATCCGCGAGCGTTGGCGGAGGTGAAGGTGGCCGTGGCGTCGAGGGCCGGCAAGCCCCCGATCTGCACGTCGTCCGCACAGATCGGCAGCGCCTCGGGGTCGATGATCGTGCCGATGGGCTGGTCGGGGTCGAAGGCCGGCAGCAGGACGCTGGCGTCCTTGCCGGTGGCGAGGTCCGTGACGCTGAGCGGGAGCGGCACGCCGGAGAGCCCGGCTGCGAAGAGCCAGTAGTGATCGTTCACAGCACAGCCGTCACTGATCTGGACGGCCAGCGGCTGGCCGCCTTCGTCGAAGAAGTGCAGCGTGCCCGGCTCCAGATCGTAGTCGATGTAGCCATCGCGCAGCTCGAGCGTGGCCATCAGGTCGGGGTCCAGTGCGGACAGGACGGCAGCCGGCGCGGCTACGGAAATGGCCACGGCGCCAGCCACGGCGCCAGCGAGCAGGCGACGGCAGGCGACGGTCCCGATCGTCATACGCAGAGGCTAGCCAAACTCAACGGCCGCCGCCAGTCATTTCGGCGCTACTCCGCCGCTTGGGGCTCGATGCGCCGACCCGACAGCCCGTGCGTGAAGTTGGCATGGTCGATGCGGACGCGCCAAGGCTCGTCGCACGGAGCCCACCAGCCACCGAATTCGTCCCTCGCGAACCCGTAGAGGTAGATCTCGCCCCACGACGTCTCGCCGTCGGCGCCCTCGGGGCACATCGGAGCCAGCTCGCCGTACCGCTCCGCGGTCAGCTCGGGCAACCACCGGCCACCGACCGGACCGTGGAACCAGCCGACGAGTCTCTCCGGGTCGCCGGGGGCCGTCTCCTGGCGTTCGAACTCGACGCGGGCCACGCCTCGCCCGGATTCGATGCTGCCCTCGAAGCCATCTCCGGCTGCGACCAGGCGCAGCAGCCCGATCTCCGTCTGCCAGTCTCCAGTCCAGCGGTCGCCAGCCCCAACCGGCTCGTCGCTGCAAAGGACATCGATCGCGTTCTCGCCATCGAGCACGCAGGAGGTGGAGTCGGGCTCGACCGGTTCGGTTGTCGCGGTCGTCTCCGCGTCGAGCTTGCGCAGCTCCGCGTCCATGAAGTCGAGGAGTATCTGCAGCTCCTGTCTCTCGTGCTCCAACTTGCCCATGGCCAGCTCGAACGCAGCGGCTCGCTTCTCCACGGACTGTTCGTAGAGCTGCCGGAGCCGCTCGACGATGTCGCGCGCGTCGGAACCCTCGACACCGCCCGGCCCTTCGTCGCCCGTGACCCGCTCGGCTGCCACGATCGCCTGGCGCAACTCCGGGTGCGACCGCCGCAGCGCGGAGAGCGCGATGTCCCTGGTGCCCGGAATCATGAGCCAGAGCTGCAGCATCCGTGCCTGCTCCTCCACAGCGCCAAGGTCGAGCGTGAGGATGCCGTCGCCGGTGTCGTAGATGATCCAGTCAGGGTTGCGGTAATGGTCGAGAAGCGCTTGCTGCTCCCAGGCGATGTCGTTGATGGCCTCGCTCACCTGGTCCCGGGTCCGCACCATCAGGTCGTAGGTCTGCTGGTCGACCGACTGAGCCAGGGCGCTCGTCCCCAGGAGCGTGACGAGCAGGGCAGCGAGGAGACTGCGTACGGCACGGGTCACGAGTCGAGCTCACCTGTCTTGTGGCCGCCGATCGAGCCGCCATCCACCTCGCCGCAGTAGTCGAAACCGCCGGAGAACGCACCGCCCGCGCCGTCGCGTTGGAGCCAGATGTCACCCCCGTAGTCGACACCTTCCAGGCGCTCGTCACAGGACTGGGAGCCATACTCGCCCCTCCACTGTCCCGCGAGCGAACCGGGGTCGCCATGCTGCCGGCGCAGATCGGCCCAGGCGTGCTTGAAGTCACCGGATGCATCCCCATCGAAGCTGCCGTTGACGACGCCGCGGAAGACGCGCAACGTCAGGCCACCGGAGTCCGTGGACCAGATGCCGTTCCAGTCATCGAGGGACCCCTCGACAGCGGCGACATCGCCGACGATGCGCGTGCCCTCGATGTCGTTGACCCAAGCCTCGCCGTAGAGGTGAGCCCTGCGCCGCCACTCGGCGTCGCAGGGCGCCCAGACTCCGCGGAAGCCGTCGTCGCCCCAGGGGCGCATGGTCAGGATTCCCCAGTACGTGGTCCCGCGGCGAGCTTCAGGGCACTCCTCGGCGCCTCTGGCCAGGCCGGCGAGCCAGGGCGCATCGATCGGTCCGTAGAAGTCGGCACTCAGGTAGGCCTCGTCCGCCGAGACGACTTCGACCTGGGCCACGCCGGCCTCAGAGCGAAGCGTCCCGATGAGCTTCCCGCCTGCCTTTTCGATGTGGAGCATGCCGATGTCGGTCTGCCAGTCACCGAGGAAGAAGTCGGCCGAGGAGGCTCGGTCATCGCTGTCGGGTGGCGCGCTCGCGAGCACCTCCTCCTCGGTCGGGGGAAGGCTGGCCTCGAGGGCGGGCGTCGGGTCCGAGTCGCCGCAGGCCACGTCGCCGTCGTCGCACTCGACGAGGCCCTTCAGGGCGTCGTACTCGACGTCGCCGTCGCCGCCTCCTGTCATCACACCACATGTCTGCCTCGGGGCACGCCGATGGTGCCGCGGAGGGTTCCCCGAGGGGTGCCGCCGAGGGTCCCGCGTCTCGCGCGGCGAGCTCTGCCTCGAACACAGCCAGCAGGACCTCGAGCGCCTCACGCTGTTCGTTGAGCTGCGCCTCGAAGGCGACGTAGCGGTCGGCCCTGCGCTGCTGCTCGCCCTCACGCATGAAGAAGCCGCGGATGAGCGAACGGATGGTGGCACTGTCGATGCTCTCGATGTCACCTGCCTGCAGAGCCTGGAAGTCGGAACTCAGGGACCCGAAGAGCGCGAGTTCGGGGTAATAGCGCAGGACCGTGCGCAGCAGCGCCGGCCCTGCATCCCGGTCCGCGAGTGCCATCTGCACCCATGGGACCAGCTCGTCGACCCGCTCGAGGCTGACCTGCACGTATTCACCATCCTCAGCACGGACGATGACCCAGTCCTCGCTGACCTTGCGAACCCCGACCTCGTCGAGCCGGCGCCCGATATCGGCGAGCTCCTCCCCGGTCGCACGACGGAGATCGAGGAGCTCCGGCGGTGTCGTCGTCTCCGGCCAGGACCGGGACGATCAGGGCCAACCCCAGGAAGATGGCGACGACGGTCGTGAGGGCGCGCCTCATCGGACGCGCGTGCCTGAGATGTAGTCGACAGGCTCGTCGGCGCAGACGGCCAGCGCCCCCTCGTACAATTCGAAGGCGTCGTCGAAGTGCAGTTCCAGCCAGCCCCAGTGAGGTGTGCCGTCGCGCTCTTCGCCGCAGATGGCAGCGTGCGCGCCCTCATACCAGCGACCCTTCAGGGTGCGCTCGTCGACGATGGCCAACTTCATCCAGCCATCGCCGTCGCCGTACGTGGCACAGACGAACTCGCCCACCTGGTTCAGCGTCAGACCGGGCGCACCGTAGTACTCCCACACGCCGTTCCAGCGACCATGGGCAGAGGCAGGCATTCGCCTCCCAGGGCAACACGTCTTCGCCGCAGCGAATCGGCTCCTGTGCCATGACCTCGTCGCTCGGCGGTGGCGTCGCGATCGGACCATCCACGCCGGTCAAGCGCGCCAGCAGCGCGTCACGGCACCAGTCGGGCAGAGTCATCGATGGGCGGGATCTCCGGGCCCAGATAGACCACACCGTCCTCGGTCATGAGCGTCTCGCCGAGGGCCATCTCGCGGCACCACTTCTCGACCTCGAGCGTCTCGGTCTGAGCCGGTCCCTCCGTCTGTGGCGTCTCGGTCATGAGCGTCTCGGTCTGGAAGAACTCCTGGCTGCGCCGCAGAGCATCGAGCTCCTCGAGCAAACGCGCGCGCGCGACGTCGTAGAGCGCGGTCTTGCGCTCGAGGGTCTGCAGATGGCCGAAGCGATCGCGTAGCCAGGCGACGACGACGTCGGAGCCCGCCTCGAGTACCCACTCGGGGGCTTCGGCAAGCAGCACCGAGGCCGCCCACAGGTCGGGCATCCTGACCGCGACCTCGTCGCCCGTGGCCTGAGCGGAGGCCGGGCTGTCACGAAGCACGCGCACCGCGGGGATCCACTCCCCGACCTCGGTGAGGTCGACCTCGATGAGGCCGTGGTCCTGCGATGCGAAGACCATCCAGTCGTCGCTGGCCTGGCGCTCGTCGATGGCAGCGAGCTCCGACTGTACCGCGGTGATGGCGCGGCCGAGGTCGCTGATCAGCTCCCTTCGGATCTCCTCGGCCCCGGCCGCGACCGGCAGCGTGAGAGCGATGGTGAGAGCACCGCTCAGGAGCGTCGAGAGTGTCGTCTTCATGGGTGATCCTCGGCTACAGGTCGGCGAAGGGGTCAGGGACCGGCGTCTCACGCTCGACGACCGGCAGGGGCGTGGGTTCGGCGGTGGGTGTGGGCGTTGGCTCGGCTGCTGGGAGCTCGGCCAGGACTTCGTCGAGGAGGTCGATAGCTGCCTGCGCGGCATCGCGCTCGGTCCGCCACGGGTCGATGAACTCGTCCGCCACCGCCACGAGGTCCTCGGGCCAGTAGGAGATGGGAGTGAACCTGTTGAAGGCCACGAACAGCTCGAGGGTCTGCGCCGCTAGCGACCCGAAGACGGGCCGCGGCCGCCCCAGGTTGTCCCGGATCTCTCCGATGACCCGCGCGTAGTCGGGCATCCGCGCGAGGTCGATGGTGACGATATCGGGGTAGCCATTCGTCTCGTCGTAGACCTCGACCAGCGGTTCGTCGATGGCGGCCCGACACATGTGGATCCGCGCATCCACCGCGGCGACATCGCCGGCGAGCTCATCCCGCACGGCGGTGAGGACACCGGACTCGGGATCGCTCACCTGCGCGAGCGCACTGGTGGCCAGGGCGCCAGTGAACAGGGTTCCGGTCATGGCAGCCATCAGGCCATGCACGGTCCACCGCATCAGCAGACTCCGTATTCATCGTGCTGCCGGCGGGGGAACCGGCGATGTCATCGTTTTCATCCCCACCGTAGCACCCGAGGCGGGATCGTTCCGGTCGCTCAGGTCCTCGCCTGCGGGCCGGGCCGATCGGTCGGCAGGCTGCCGGTGCAGGGCGCATCATCGAGCGCATGAGCGCGACCACCGGCTTCGACCTCTCACCCGCGCAGCGACAGGCCGTGGAATGGGGCGACGGCCCGCTGATGGTGCTGGCCGGCGCCGGCACGGGCAAGACGACCGTCGTCGTCGAGCGCGTGAAGCACCTGCTTGCGAGCGACCCCGACCTGGCCCCAGAGAACATGCTCGTGCTGACCTACAACGTGCGCGCGGCAGGCGAGTTGGTCGAGCGCTTCGAGGATGCGCTGGGCATCGAGGCTGCCAGCCGGCTGTGGGTGCACAACTTCCACAGCTTCGGCTATCGCCTCCTGCGAGAGCACCGCGCGGAAGCGAGGGTCTCGCGCGACGGGGACCTGCTCGACGGCGTCGGTCAGCGACTGCTGCTGCGCGATCTGCAACCGCAGATGCGCGACTTGCTCTACTACGACCTGACCTGGAACGCGATGGACACGTTCGGCGACTTCGCCGAGTTCATCTCGCGGGCCAAGGACGAGCTGGTCACGCCGGCCGAGTACGCGGCCTACGCCGCCAGCCGGCGGGCCGCGTTCGAGCGGGGTCATGGGCCGGGCTCGTGGGCTGCCGCGATCGAGGACTTGCGCACTGTGCGCAGCGAGGCTGAGCTCGACGTCATCAGAGACGTCCGCGGGGACCTGCTTCGTCACGGTGAGGAACAGGCCGCCAAGACGGCTGACCGCGAGGCTCGGCGCCGCGCCGACGGGACCGGCAAGGCCACCGCATGGGGGCGCCTCTCGCCCGAGCAGGCCGAGCTGGCACGAGCGCTTAAGCCCACGTATACCCGCGATGCCGAAGCGCTCGAGGTGCTGCGGCTGGAGGAGGAGTCACTGGTCTACCGGCTCTACCAGGAGGAACTGACGCGACGCGGGCAGCTCGACTTCGGTGAGCAGATGGCGCGCGCCATCGGATTGCTCCTGGAGCGGCCGAACCTGGCCCTGCGCTACCAGGGGCAGTTCCGGCATGTCCTCGTGGACGAGTTCCAGGACGCCAACATGGCCCAGATCCAGTTGCTCGAGCTGGTCGGCCGGGGCCCGGACAAGCCCGACAACGTGGTCGTGGTCGGTGACGACGACCAGTCCATCTACCGCTTCCGTGGCGCCTCGTACGCCGCCTTCGAGCGCTTCCAGGAGCGCTTCGGGTCCGCACCCACGTTCGATCCGGCGCGGCCGGCCGTGGCGGTCGCGAGCGTGCCCCTGATCGAGAACCGGCGCTCCGCGGCGCACATCATCGCTGCCGCCAACCGCGTCATCGAGCACAACAGCGCCCGGCTCAAGGTGGAGACGCCGCTGACACCGACGCGAGCGGAGGGTGCCCAGGTCGAGGTCGTCATCGCGACCGACGCCCAGGATGAGGCCGAGGCCATCGTCGAGCGGATCCGTGGCGCCTACGAGGCCCTGCCTGAGCCGCGTCGCTGGCGTGACATCGCGGTGCTCTACCGGCGGCACGCCCATCGGCTGGAGATCATCGACCGGCTGGCACGGGCGAACATCCCCTACTCGGTCATCGGCGCCACCGGGCTCTTCGTCCAACCCGAGGTCCGCGACCTCGAGGCGGCCCTGCGCGTCCTGGCCGACCCGGCCGACTCGGTCAGCTTCACCCGCTTGCTGACAGCCGGGCCGTGGCGCTTCGACGCGGGCGAGATCATGGAGCTCCGACGCCGGGCCGAGTGGGACAGGCGGGCGATGCTGCAGGCGGCGCGCGAGCTGCTCGAACAGATGCACGCGGTGCCGTCAGAGGCCCAGCCAGCCGAGGTCGGCGGAAGCGAGGCGGAAGTGGGGCCGCCCGAACCGTTCGACGCAGCCTTGCGGGCCAAGCTGGAGCGCCTGTTCGGTGTCATCGAGGACCTCGTCCCGCGCGCCTGGCGTGACGGGCCGGCGTCGCTGACAGAGGAGTTCGTGGTGCGCACGAGCCTCGTGCATGACCTCGTCGCGAGCGGCACGCCCGAGGCCCACCAGCGCGTGCTCAACATCGCCCGCTTCATGCGCTTCGCGGCCGACTACCAGGCGGCTCACCGTCGCCACAGCCTGCGCGACTTCATCGACTACGTGGACCTCTTCGAGGAGGCCGGTGGTGACCTCGAAGATCGAGACCGCCGCCGCGACCGGCGCTGACGGCGTGCAGCTGATGACCATCTACCAGGCCAAGGGCCTCGAGTGGCCAGTGGTCCTGGTGCCCCGCATCGTCAGCCGCGTCTTCCCGGACACGCGCGCCGAGAACCAGTTGCTGCCGTTGGAGCTGCTCAAGCAGGAGCCGCCGCCCGGGCATGCCGAGGACGAGGAACGGCGGCTCTTCTTCGTGGCCATGACGCGTGCCCGCGACCGGTTGTTCCTGACCACGCTGGACAAGAAGACCGGGAGCGCACGCCCCAGCCCCTTCATCAGCGAGGTCGCGCCGCAGCTGGCCGGCGATGCCGAGGACGAAGCATCCGCGAGCGCGCCCAAGGACGTGATCGCGGTGCGACGTGATTTGGCGCCGGAGCCGCCCACGCCCGACCCGACCGCCGTGCTCGAGAAGCTGATGCCGGTGCCGGAGCCTTCTGAGCGGCGCTATGCGCTGCGGCGCCAGGCGGTCGAGCTCATGGGCACGCTCGAGCAGTTGGACCGGGCCGACGAGGAAGCACGCGAGGCCGTCATCGCCGCGCTCGTGACCGTGGCTCTCGACGCCGCGGATGCCGCTGCTGAACAACGCGCGCACGGCGTGGACCCGCTGACCCTGCGCGTGCTCGCCACACACGGCCCCGCGGGCGAGGAGCTGCTCAAGCTGGCGCCGCTGCCGTATGCCTTCAGCCACTCCCAGTTCTGGGTCTATCAGCAGTGCCACCTGCGCTACGCGTTCGAGAAGCTGTATCGCATCCCCTCGATCGAGCGGAAGGGATACTTCGAGTTCGGCACGATGGTGCACAGCGCCTTCGAGGATTTCGTCAACGAGGCGCGCGCAGCCAGGGCTGCCGGCACGCCGGCGCCCGACTTCACCCGGCTGCAGGCCTCCTTCGAAGAGCACTTCGACCGTTCGTCCTTCGGAGACGAGACCGAGGCCGGCGCCTACGAGAAGCGCTCGACCGCGGCCCTGCGCGCCTTCTACGAACGCGAGCTGAAGTCAGCGGCCGAGGCTGTCGGGCTGGAGCGCCCGTTCACCCTCGAGCTAGCGGCACCCGACGACGGTGAGCCGATCCGCGTCAACGGCGTCATCGACCGCATCGACCGCCATGCGGATGGCTCGATCGAGATCATCGACTACAAGACCGGCCGCACCAAGACCCAGGCGGACGTGGCCAAGGACGACCAGCTCTCGACCTACGCGCTGGCCATGGCCCGGGGTGCGGTCACCGACGATGCCGGCGAGGTGCTCCCGGCCGCGAGCAAGCTGACGCTCTACTTTGCCGAGACGGACACCGCCCGCTCCACCACCCGGTCCGACGAGCAGCTCGCAGCACATGAGGCCAAGCTCATCGACACCGCCATGAGCATGCGCCGCGGCGACTTCACCGCGACCATGACCCGGTGGCGTGGCTGCGACTGGTGCGACTACCGGCGCGTCTGCCCGAGCCGACAGAGCGCACCGAAGGGCTGACCCGGCCGGCTAGAACTCGATGACACCGTCGAGCTCGCCGTCCTGCATGTCCATGGCCTCGAAGTCTGCTGCCTCGTCACGGTGGCGCACACACTCCCCGCACATGGGCAGACCGTCCACGCCACCGTCCGGGTCATCGTCGGGATCGTTCCCGAGGGGCGTCCCGCAGCGGTGGCAGGGCTCGGTGAACTCCATCTCAAGCGACACGGTGCACCTCCGCGTGGATGACCTGGTCCTCGCGTAGCAGGGCCGAGCCGGTGATGCGCTCGGTCTCGAAGCGCAGGTCACTCCCCTCGCCCACCGCAGGCGACCTGAGTGCTCCGTCCTGAGCGCGCTTCACACGGCGCAGCATACGTACCAACGCATCGCGGTCGGGGTAGCGGTGGCGCGGTGGCTTCGTCGTTCCGGCGACGACCAGGCGACGGTGGTCGAGGTGGGCCCGGACGGCGCCTTCGATCACCCGGGCCCACAGCACCCGTGCGGTCTCGGGGCGGTCGAAGAGCTCGAGGGCGACGAGGCGGCCACCGATGGCGAAGGCCGCGCCGGTGGCTCCGTCCGGGTACGGAAAGGCGCGTTCGAGAGCCGCCACGTCCGATGCCTCTCGTGCATACAAGTCGTGGAGCGCGCCGGTCCGTGATGAGCTCGCGGCACGCCGGTGCCTGCGCTCGACCTCGTTCCAGACCTCGCCCTGGTCCGCCGCATAGCGCGTGGGCGCCGGCGCATCGTGGTCCATGGCCGCCCCGCGGGCACTGGCATGCACTTGCGTGTTCAGCATCTGGCGCATGTGCAGGTCCGCCTTGGGGCCCGATGCGAAGCGCACACCGCCGGAGCGGTCCCAGCGGCCGGCCTCCAAGCAGGTCACCGGGATCTGCGTCTTCTTCCGCGGCGTGAGCCAGATGGTGGCGTTGACGATGCGGTTCTGCATGCCGCCGACGATGGTGTCGCCACCGAAGATGACGACCGGTGTGTCTGCCGTCTCGACCTCGACGGTGGGGACGCTGCCGGCGCCGAGCTCGTGGACGTCGACCGCGTCCGTGGCGGCGGCTTCATCGAAGGTCAGGTAGGCAGGCACGCCCGAGGGCAGGTCGCTGGCGAGCGCGATGACCACCAGGCCGTCGCACTCCATGGTCACGAGTGGCTTGACCGAGTCGATGAGGGTGCCGATGGGATCGGCGGAGCGAGTCGTCATGCCCACACCGTGGACCCTGCCTGTGCCACCTTGTGTGGCACAGATCGCCGCGGTGCTCAAGCCGTGCTTCGGCGACACCTCCGCAGGCACTCCGCGAGCGCCTCTTCCACGGCCGCGACGGGCTCGTCGAGCGACGCACGTACGTCGTCGTCCAGGTGCAGCCCGCGCAGCCACGCTCTCGTCGCCCCGGCCCCGGCCAGCGCCTGCTCGAGCTCGCGTGCATCGGCGTTGCGGTAGCCATCGCGCACAGCGGTCGTGACCCGCTGCTGGACCATGTACATCAGACGGTCCCGCCGAGCCGGTCGGCGATGCGCTCGAGCGTGCGCTTCCCGAACAGCGCGTTGTCCTCGTAGCACCAGATCCAGCCCTCGGCCATGCGGATCGAACGCATCAGCGGATGGCCGGTGTCCTCCCAGTGCGCCTTGGCGTGCTTCTCCGTGGAGGTATCGCAGCAGCCGACGTGGCCGCAGGTCAGGCACATGCGCAGCGCCGGCCAGATGGCATCAGGAGCGCAGTCGTCACAGGTGACCGCGTCGGTGCCCACGACCTCGACGTTGCCGAGATGCGCACAGGGCTTGTCGGCGACCTGGCCGGTGAAGAGCACCTTCAGCAGCAGGTCGTCGATGACCACCGCGTGCGGCGGCGGCAGGTGCATCTGGTCGGGCGGGTTGACCAGGCCGAGCGAGCGCAGCACGGCCAAGGCCTCGGGCGTCTCCAGCCCGAGCTCGAAGGCGAAGCGCTCGCCGATGGCGCGGATGCGCACCGGGATGCGGAACGTCGTGTCGCTGACCGTCGGGTGGTGCGCCCCAGAGCTCGGCGGTCCAGGTGCCGCTCACGATGGCCTCGCCCGTGAGCAGTCCGTCACCGGCGTCGCGCAGGCCGACGATCTCGAGGCGCAGGTCGGGCGCTGCCGCCCGCAGCTCCGCGCCGAAGCGGGCGAAGACCGCGCTGGCCGAGGGCTCGTCGGGGCCCGGCGCGTAGGTGAAGTACTCCGGCGCCACCAGCTGCGCGACCGCCTCAGCGTCCCCCGCCGAGAAGCGCTCCACCAGCTCGTCGATGCGCTCGACACGCTCATCGCCCATGTCTACCTCCGCTCACGCTCCCGCCAGCCGCGCGGAGGGAGAGGACACGGTCATCGCCACCCGTGCCTTGCGTCGTTGCAGGAACCAGGTGCGCGTGGGCCCCATGCCCTTGAGCTCGACCGTGCCCCGCGGCTCGAACACGAAGCGGTCGGCCAGGCGTTGCTGGACCACGTCGGTCACCTGGATGCGCTCGGGCACGCCGAAGGCCTCGAGGCGGCTGGCGGTGTTGACCGTGTCACCCCAGACGTCGTAGATGAACTTGCGCGCGCCGATGACCCCGGCCACGGCCGGCCCGGCGTGCAGCCCGATGCGCATGCGGATGGGATGCGGCGTCCGCGCGACGCTCGAGGGTTTCGTTGAGGTCGAGCGCCATCGAGGCCACGCGCGCGAGGTGGTCCTCGGTCCGGGGCGGCAGGCCGCCGACCACCATGTAGGCGTCGCCGATGGTCTTGATCTTCTCCAGCTCATACTCGTCGACGAGGTCATCGAGGTGACGGAAGAGATCGTCGAGCAGGTCGACGACCCGGTCGGGCGGCAGGTCCGCGGACATCTGCGTGAAGCCCACGATGTCGGCGAAGAGCAGCGACAGGTCCTCGTGGCGGTCGGCGATGACCTTCTCGCCCGCGCGCAGCCGCTGCGCGATGGGCGCCGGCAGGATGTTGAGCAGCAGCTTCTCGTTCTCGGCGTGGGCGGCCTCCACCTGGCGCGCGGCGGTGATATCGGTGGCGTAGACGTTGATGAAGCCGAACTCGAACTCGGCCACGGCGGTGATGCGGTAGAGGCGTTCACGGGTCTGGAGCTCGAAGCAGCACTGCCCCGCGTCGATGCCCTGCCGGATCGGCTCCATCAGGCCCGCCGGCACCGTCCCACCCTCGACCAGTCCCAGATGGTCGACGATGTCGCCGCTCGCGGGATTGGCGAACAGCAGCGCGCCCTCGTGGGTGACGCGGATCACCGGGTTGGGGTTCTGCTGCGGGGAATCGCCGCAGCGCCCGCAGCGCGGTCACGTCGGTGCCGTAGACGTTGGCGAAGCCCATCTCAGGGATGACCACGCAGCTCAGCTCGTACCAGCGGCCGTCACCCTGGACCTGCACCTTCTCGGCCTCATCCGCTGACTCAGCAGCCTGCAGGTCCGCCCACAGTCGTGCCGGCAGGGGCCGATCGGTGGCCAAGTCGAGGGCAGACACGATCGGCGCGCTCGCGGCATTCGCGTAGAGCAGCACGCCGGCAAGGGACACGCGCATGACCGGGCTGGGATTGCGGTCCGGGAAGCGCTCGACCGCACGCGCGGCACTGACGTCGAGAGCGTAGATGTTGACGAAGCCGAACTCGGATGAGGCCACCGGCTTGAGGCAGAAGGTCCGTCGCCCGACCCCGACCTCGGCCATGCCGTCGGTGGCCGCGAGCACCTCGCGCAGCGGCTCGCGCACATCCTCGGGTAGCGGCTGCCCCACGCGCAGCCCGAGGTCCCGGACCAACTCGCTGCTCGCGGGGTTGGCGTAGAGCAGCACGCCCTCAGCATCCATGCGCAGCACGGGGTTGGGGTTCTCGTCGGGAAAGTGCTCCGCCGCAGCCAGCCGCCGGCGAAGCTGCTCGATGTCCGCGGCGGTCTCAGCGCGCGCAGCTTCCTGGTCCCGGTGTGTGTCAGGTCGGTCGGCCATGGGCGCCGGTGTCTACTCCTCTGCCCCCCGGCGTCGGCCGTCAGTGTGCGGGTGAAGCCGCCCTCGGTCAACCGTGGGCGGCCTTCAACCCCAGCCGAACAGGTCCAGGATGTCCTCCAGCAGGCTGTCGGGCTCCGCCTGTGGCATGGGGCCCCACATGCCCCGCTCCGCCTCCGATGGCCTCGTCCTCGAGCTGGCTGAACCAATCGTGGTGGCGGGTGTCGGGCTCGTAGGCCCGCACCTCTGCGAGGCCCTGGGCCACGAGCTCGCCGTTCACCATCACCCAGCCGTCGGGCTCCTCGACCCACACGTAGCGCAGCAGGCGGTCGTAACGATCGGTGTCGCTCACATCGCGCTCGAGCAGTACCAGTCGGTCCGCCACCAGCGCCTCGTTGGCAGCCGAGGCCTCCGCTCCCCACGGTTCCTCCGGCTGGTCCGGGTGGACCGTCTCGGGTGTGTCGATGCCGATGTAGCGCACCGGCTCCGAGCCGCCACCGACCCGGTCGACGCGGATGGTATCGCCGTCGGTGACCGAGACGACCAGCGCCAGTTCCGCGTCGGCGGGTGGCGTGGGTGCCTCGACCGACACGGCCGCAGCGGGCGCTGCCACCAACGCCACCAGGACGAGGGGGAGCACCCGGGTCAGGTAGCGCATGTGCCCTCCTTCAAACCTCCGGCCAGCACTTGTGGCGGACCCGGAACCAGACCGACCAGGGGATACCGGTGAGGTAGCCAAGGATGGCGCCCACGATGGCGAGCTGCACGGCGAACGACGCGATCGCGGCGGTCAGCGCGAACGCCGCCGGTCAGGTTGCCGCACCTTCGTCGAGCCGGATCTCATGGGTGCTCTCGATAGTGGCGGCGAGAGAGACCGCCTCGTCTCTCTCGCGCGTTTCGATCATCTGCCCTGCATGTGCCACCTGTGTGGCACAGTTCCGGCCACGCACAGGAGATCACGATGCCCGGAGCCTGGCTCAACGACCTCATCTGCCGCTCACGCTGCTTCCTCATGACCCGCCACGCCGACGACGCATGAGCATCGAGCGCAGGGGCCCCAGGCCCATGCCCACGCGCTCGCGCAGCTGGGAGAACCTCGTCCCGCACCTCGACCTGGGCCAGGGCGTGCGGGCGCGCCACATCCAGCTGAACATGGAGCGGGCGCCGACGTTCGACCTCTACGCCAAGGCCGGCAACGTGCTCCAGGCGATGCAGGCCAATCGCTGGGACAACGCGCCCGTAACGTCCAAAGGGCGCGTGGTGGGCTACATCAAGCGCACGCAACTGGGACGCGCCGAGGCCGACCAGCCCATCCGAACCGTGACCCACTCGCTCGCAGGCGGCGCCATCATCAGCGGCGACACGCCCATCGCCGACGTCATGGGCTGGATCGCCGAGCAACGCATCGTCTTCGTGCTCGAGGGCCGCGAGGTCACCGGCATCGTCACCATCTGGGACTTCAACAAGCAGCCGGCACGGGCCTACTACTACCTCGTGCTGGCTGGCCTTGAGATCGCCCTCGCCGACCTCATCCGCTGGCGCTACGGGACCAACCAGTCGAACCTCGTGGCCCATCTCGGCAGTCGCGACACCGAGGAGCTCAACGAGCGCATGTCACGCGATCGCGCCGGTTCCGGCCATGACGACGTCGTCTCCTACCTCAACTTCAAGCACTTGCTGCGCGTCTTCGAGAAGGATCGCGCGCTGCGGGCGGAGCTGGGCAGCTACGACGTGCCCAAGTGGAACTCGATGATCAGGCCACTGGGGGAGTTGCGCAACGAGGTCATGCACCCGGTGAAGACCCTCGTGGGCAGCGTGGAAGACATGGTCGCCCTCTCGCACAACATCGACAACGCCATCGAACTGGTGGAGAAGGCCATCATCGCATTGCGCAAGAAGTACCCGGCGAAGTCCGCAACGTAGCGATGCCGGCAGTGGTCGAAGTGCGCGCGCCACCCGGACCGCGTGGCCCGCTGGTCGCCCATGTGCCGCATGCGTCGACCGTGGTCCCCGACGAGGTGCGGGCCGAGCTGCTCATCTCCCACCGTGAACTGGCCGATGAGTTGCTGCACCTGACCGACTGGTATACCGACGAGCTCTTTGGCGGTCTGCGGGCGCTGGGCGCGACGATGTTCGTGAACCGGCTTTCGCGCCTGGTCTTCGACCCCGAACGCTTCCTCGATGACTCGGTCGAAGCCGCGGCTGCCCGCGGCCAGGGCGTCGTCTACTGGCTGGGCTCACAGCTGCAACTGCTGCGCGAGGCCTCGATCGAGCTGCGCGAGCGGCGGGTGGCGGAGCTGTATCGGCCGTACCATGCAGCGCTCGATACGCTCGTGGGCGAGGTGCTGGACGAGTTCCGCGGTTGCACGCTCATCGACTGCCATTCCTTCCCCACGGCGCCGCTGCGCTCGGAGATCGACCAGACGCCCGACCGACCGGACATCTGCATCGGCAGCGACGAGACTCACACGCCGCCGGAGCTGGCCGCCGCGCTGGCAGCGGGGTTCGCCGAGGTCGGGCTGCAGGTCGCGCGCGACGTTCCATTCGCGGGCTCGTTCGTACCCACGGGCTACTACGGCCGCGATCCGCGCGTGCGCTCGGTCATGATCGAGGTCCGTCGCGGGCTCTACATGGACGAGGCCAGCGGAGACAAGCTGCCGGCCTTCACCGCGGTGGCCGAGACGGTCGCGCGCGTGGTCGGCGCGTCGATAGAGTCGTTGGGCGTGGACTCGGTCGGGCCGACGCGGGCCTAGGCCTGCGCCTTCAGGCCGTACAGGAGCACGGATCGCTGCCGACGACGAACGTCGCGCCTGGTGCCCTGGGCGGCGTCAGTCCTGTGCGGGCGGCTCCGGCCAGCGGTCCTGGTAGATGACCTCCTCGCGTGGGAGGCGAGCCTGGCCGGTGCGCGTCTTGGGTTGCAGCGCGTCCTCGGTCGGGTGGCCGAAACCGACGATCGTGCGCACCGAGCGGTTGGCTGGCAGCTTCAGCACCTTGTTGATGCCGCTGCGCACGTCCGGGCGCACGCGCGAGATACCGCCGCCGAGGCCCAGCAGGTGCGCGGCCACGAGCATGCGCTCGGCGGCCCGACCGTCGTCGAAGGCGCGCGAGAGCTCGCGCTCGGGCTCCTCGGGCACGATGATGGCGACCGCGGCTGTGGCCGTCGGCAGGCCCCGCGTCTGGGGCAGGCCGAGCTCGGCCACCTGGCGGATGAGGTCACGGTCGCGGATAGCGATGAAGCGACAGGGCTGCTCGTTGCGGCTGCTGCCCGACCAGCGGGCGACCTCGGTGATCG
Source organism: uncultured Chloroflexia bacterium (assembly GCA_963716815.1). GTDB lineage: Bacteria > Chloroflexota > Limnocylindria > Limnocylindrales > CSP1-4 > JAFMJV01. The sequence goes on along the minus strand of CAVQUM010000012.1, from coordinate 197,790 downwards.
CGTACAGCTCGGCGTTGGTCACCTTGCGCCCGCTGAACTCGCGCGCCTGACGGACCTTGATGAGCGGGTGCACGACCGTGAGCGGATCAGGCCCGGCGGGCTTCCTCGCCTTGGGCGAAGCGGCCTTCGGCTTCGCGGCGGACTTGGTCGCAGCGGGGACAGCCTTCGGCCCGGGAGCCTTGACCGGCGTCTTCGCGGCGGGCTTGGGCGCGCCTTGCTCGCGGCGGGCTTGGTCGCAGTCTTGCGCGGCCTTGGGCTTCGCGGCAGGCTTCTTGGGGGTGGACTTGGTAGACATCGAAGCTCCTTTCGGGAGCACAGACAGGGCAGGCGCGAGTGCGGGTGGCGAGGGGGAATGACCAATCGTCGCACACGCGCGCGAATCGGATGGTGCACAGGCGCGCCACCAGACCCATCGGGGGGCGGACCTTCGGGCCTGTGGTGCAGAACGCAGAGCAGCGGTGTACTCGAGCGGACGTGTCCGGCACCCGCGCCGGCGCCGAGCCCGTTAGCGCGAGGAGCAAGGGATGACTGATTTCGTTTCCGGGGTCGTTTCGACGATCACCGACCTGGGCAAGGACGAAGCGTGGCTGCAGGCGTGGCTCAAGGAACAGCCGAGCCGCCTGGGCTTGGGCGAACTGGATCCGACCGATGGTGCTACCGATGACGACCGCTCGTTCGTGGCCACCGACGACGACCGCTGCTTCAGCGTCGACGTGCAGATGGGCGAGATGGAAGCCTCCCGTGGCTTCGGCGTCCTCGACAACTGGGCTCGCAACCGCGTTCGTCATCCCGACAAGACCCACGTCGCGGTCCTCGTGACCGAGGCCATCTCCGACCGCTACCAGACCACGCTCGAGACGCTGGCCGAGCACCTCCCCCTGGTGGTCGTGGAGCTACAGGTGTGGAAGGGCGAGAACGAGGCCATCGTGGTCCCGCACATCGCACTCAGCAGCGACGACGTCGACCTCTCCGGCACCCCGGCGGCTGAGGCCGCGAAGGCCGTAGCCAAGACCGCAGGCGCCGTCGAGGACGAGTCGGTCGAGGACGAGTCAGGCGAGACGACCGACGGGACGACCGACGAAGCCGACGTGATCTCCGAAGCCGAGACGGTCGCTGCCGAGGCGGAGGCCCAGGCAGAGGCCGACGACGACACGTCCGAGTCCCCTGAGAACAAGGACGACACCGGCGTGGGCAACCCCTGGGGTCTGCCCAAGTCCGAATCCACTGAAGGGGACGAGGACGGTTCCCTCCACTCGAGCGGCGCCGGCTCCACCGGCCTCTTGAGCAAGGTCAGCTAGCGACGGCCCTCGCGCCTGATAGAGGCAAGGCCCGGGCAGAAGAGCCCGGGCCGTTCTGTGTGTCGCACTCGGCGCGAGCGACTATGGGAACAGCTTCTCCACGTTCCAGACGATGTCGATGAGCTCCCGCCAGGCCTTGTCGTAGCCGCGGCCGCCGAAGAGCTTGTCCTTCACGCCGTCGGGCGCCTCGAACGCGCCCCACCGCCATAGACGGTGTCGGCACCCGGGCCGCCGTGGAGCTCGTCGCCTCCGCGCAAGCCTTTGATGACGTCGTTGCCGGAGCCGCCCAAGATCTCGTCAGCGATCGCGGTGCCCACGATGTAGTCGTCTCCACCGCCGCCGCGGACGACCACGCCGCCGCGGATGTCGTCGTCGTCACCGATGGTTGAGCTGCAGCCATCGCCGTACAGGTAGTCGCTAGCCAGACCGGGGCCGCCCCGCAGGATGTCGCGAACGGGGCCGGGGCACAAGTGTGGTTGCTCGCACCACTCGTCGCCGCCGAAGATCACGTCGCGATGCTCTCCACCGTAGAGCCGGTCGTTGCCGAGCCCGCCGTGGATCACGTCCTCGCCCCGGTCGCCCGCGACCATGTCGTTGCCTGTCCCCGCGTAGACCGTGTCGTTGCCACGGCCCCCGCGAATGATGTCGTTACCGGGTCCCGTAGCGATGTAGTCAGCACCCTTGCCCGCGAAGACCCTGTCGATCCCGGAGCCGCCGTATATCTGGTCATCCCCGCTGAACCCGTAGAACGTGTCGTCCCCGCCATTGCCACACATGACGTCGTCACCGAGCGTGCCCTTCAGGACGTCGTTGCCTGGCCCGCCCTCGACGGTGCAAGTGGGCCGCGCCGACGCCGGCACGGCAAGGGCCAGTGTGAGCACACTCGCGACGACGATGGTGGCGACGGTCCCGCTCGTCACAGTCCGGCCATGGCGCGAAGTCAGACAGAGCATCTTGAGTCCCCCTTCCGGGGCGCGGCCCTCACGCGGACTCGCGCCCACGAGCACAAGTCTGCCCCCGTGCGAGGCACGTATCCAGCGGTCCACGCAGCCCGGAACAATCTCCCCGGGACGGCCCCTGAGGGGCGCGACTAACCGGGCCGGTTCGTCTGCTTCATGCGCTCGGCCACGGCCTCGCCGATGTAGATGCCCTCGTGGTCGGGAGGGACGTCGTCAGCGACGACCGGGATGATGGCCGGAGCGCCGGGGTCCGGTGACCACGAATCGAGGTCCGCACGGACGAGTCCCGCGATGTAGTCCGAGAGCGTGAGGCCCTGCTCGGCGGCTCGGCGGCGGGCGCGTCTACGCTCCTGCACGCTGATCAAGACCTGCACCGGGCGGTCCATGGTGGTGACAGGATGCACCACCCCTGCCGCCACGGGCAAGCCCCAAAGGTGGGACTTCGAAGGCGCGGCCACGGTCGCCCCCGAAACGGAAGAGCGCGAAGCCCTGGCCTGGTCCGACCCGGTGCCTCAGGCCAGCGCCGGCTCGACGACGATCGAACGGTCGTAGGCCCACGGCGTGGTCGTGCCGGCGTCGCCGCGAGCCCGATAGCGGACCGTGTACTCGCCCGGCTCGACGGCCGGGCCGGTGTACGCGACTGCGATGTCGGCCCTGTCGGGTTCGGGCTCGAACGCTGCGTCGTGCTCGCCGATGGTCGGTGCGCCCTTGCGCGCGACCACGAACGGGAGCTCGGTCCAGGGCGACCACACCCGGTCCGCAGCTCGCCGGGTCCGCACGGCCAGCTGCGCCGGCGCCGGGCCCCGAGGTCGCTCCCAGCCGGGCACCGGCGCACGGCCCACGATGGTCCGCCCGGGATCGGGACGGCTGACGCCGATGGGCCTGACCTCCCCGTCGACCAACAGACGCATACGTGTGGGCTGGCCGTCCACCCGGTGCTGGTGATGCAGGTGCGGAGAGATGGTCTCGTCGCCGTGGTAGGTGGAGCCGATCCGGCCGATGCGCTCGTACGGTCGCACGCGTCGGCCCTCGCGGACCCGGATCTGATCGAGGTGGGCGTACACGGTCTCCCAGTCGCGCTCACCGTCGATGCCCGCGTGGCGGATGTGCACCTGGCCGTTGTCGGCATCGATATGGCTCACGACGCCGGTCGCAGCCGCGCGGACCCAATGTCCGCGATCGGCCTCACCCGATCCCCAGTTGAAGTCGACCGCATAGGCATCGTGACCGGTGTGGCCGGCGTGGGTGAGCGGGGTGTAGGCGATGCGTGAGGCCTCGCTCCGCGGCATGTCCGGCAGATGCGAGTCGAACGGCGGATAGAACACGTCCTGCGCCGCGGCTGGCCTGCCCGGCCCGATCGCCGCAGTCGTCCCGAGGGCCGAAGCTCGGCACCCAGGCCGTCGGGTTCGATGCCGTCGGTCGTGCTTGCCTCTGACTCGATCGAGTTCCCGTCCTGATGGAGGCGCCAGGCGTAGGCGTCGAACGACTCGTCCGAACCGATGCGAACAGTCGGTCGGCGGTGACCGATGGACATGCCTTCGAAGGCGGGATGGCCATCGACCGCCTCGATCCGGGGTCGTCCGCTGGTCACCCGCCAGGTCGGTTCGGCCCAGGCCGTGGAACGCCCGCCCCGCTTCCCCGGCACGAGCTCGATCTCATAGGCGGCCAGGGCCTCGTCGTCGGGCAGGTCCACCTCCGCGCGCAACGGCGTGCCGATGAGGCTCTGGACCCGACCGACGGGCCGGGGAGTGATCTCAGCCATTGGGCGGCGTCACCTCCATCGCGAGTGGCCCGAGTCCCGGGCGGTGCGACGTCGAGCAGCTCGGCGTGGGGAGCCGTGGACGCGAGGCCGCGGTCCAAGGTGACGATCGGCGCCGAGAGCTGGGCCGCAAGCGCGATGTAGAGCGCATCCACGAGACGCGAGTTCCTTCCTCGGTCCCATGCCGCAGCCACGAGCGACGCCAGCGCGTGACGCTCGAACGGCGCCTGCGCCAGGGCCTCGAGGACCAGTACCTCCGTCACTCGCGACCGCGCTCCAGCTCCTCCCGCGCCTCGTGGACGTCCGCGAGGACCTCGCGCAGGGCGGCCCTTGCCAGGGCGGACACGTTCAGGCCGGCGGCACGGGCGTCGTGGGCAAGGTCCGTTGGCAGATAGACGTTGACGCGAGCCATGCGCACAGTATCCACACATGCTCGTCCGGGACCTCTGAGACGTTGCGCTCCGAGGTCACCGCACGCAGACTCCGCCCATGACTCGCGGGGAGGCGGCCGAGCGCCAGGTCGAGGAGCGGTTGCGGGCGGCGCTGCCAAAGGACGAGTACCGCATCTACGTCAACGTCAACTGGACCGGGCCGGTGCGCACGCATGGGCCGGCGCGCGACGGCGAAGCGGACGCGGTCATCACCCATCCCGACTACGGCCTGCTGGTGCTGGAGGTCAAGTCGGGCGAACCGTCGGTCGACCACGACGGGCACTGGCACCTGGGGCCACGGTCCTGCCCGTGTCGCCGTTCGAGCAGGCCAAGACGTCCAAGCACTACCTGCGGGCCAAGCTGGTGGACCTGCCCGACTGGCCTCGTGACGTCGATCCGCTCGCGGGGCACGCCGTGGCCTTCCCCGATGTCGACCTCGAGTCGCTGCCGCGGGGGCACTCGCTGCTTCGGCCTGGGGGTCGATGCGCCGACCGACCTCGTGCTCGATGCGCATGCGCTCGAGACGACCGACGGATCCAGGCTTGGCTCGACCACGTCTTCGACTACTGGCGCGGTGACGGAGCGGGCCGCTACGCACCGCTGGGGCCCAAGGGCGTGCAGCTGGTGGACGAACTGCTGCGGCCGACGGTGTCGCTGCACCGGCTCGTGCGCGGGCGCATCGAGGACGACCGCGCGGCGCTGGTGGAGGCCTCGCGCACGCAGTCGCGCATCCTCAATCGCTCGCGGGCGCTGCGCCAGGTGGAGGTGGTGGGACCGGCCGGCTCGGGCAAGTCGATGCTGGCCGCGGAGAAGGCGCGGCGGCTCGCGAGCGAGGGCTATCGCACGCTGCTGGTCTGCTTCAACCAACGTCTCGCGACCACGATGCAGCGCGACCTGGCCGAAACGAAGGCGCCGGCCGGGCTGGACGTGACCACCTTCCATCGGCTGTGCGAGCTGATGGGCGCTCGTGCCGGGGTCTTGCCGGCGCGGCCGAGCCCGATTCCGCAGACGTGGTGGGACGAGACCCTGCCCGATGCGCTGGACGCGGCCATCGATGCCGACCTGGACATGCGCTACCACGCGGTCATCGTGGACGAGGGACAGGACTTCGCCCCCGGCTGGCTGGCATCGCTGGGGATGATGCTGTTCGACACCAAGGACGGCGTGTTCTGGGTCTTCCACGACCCCGCGCAGGCGCTGTTCCGGCCCGATGTCGTAGGCGGGCTGGGGCTGGAGCCGCTGGAGCTGTTCGAGGACCATCGCACGCCGCCGGCCGTGTCGCGCCTGGCGTCGCGCTTCCGAGACGACGACGTGGAGATCGACGTCTTCCGCGAGGAGGGACTGCCCGCGGAAATCGTCGACGCGGAAGCGGGCGCGGCCACGGTGGAGGCCGTGCGCGTGGCGCTGCACCGCTTGACCGTCGAGGAGCAGGTGCCCGAGTTCCGCATCGCGGTGCTCTCGGGTGCGACGCCGACGAAGAGCGCGGTGTGGGCCCAGCGGAGGTTCGGCAACGCCGTGTTGTGGAACGAGGCCTTCGACGAGGCTGGTCGATCGAAGGGCCTGCCGCCGGAGGAGGTGCCCGATGAGCCCGGCGATGTCGTGCTCTTCGAGACCATCCGTCGCTTCAAGGGCCTGGAGCGCGAGGTCATCGTGCTGTGCGAGTTGCCCGAGGGCGCAGGGCGCCTCGACGAACTGCTCTACGTGGGGCTGACGCGCGCGACCACACACGTCGTCGATCATCGCACCCCCTGCCCTGGCGGAGCGCCTCCGAAGGGCTGGGTAAGGGCCGGCGAGCGTCGCTCGCCACCGTGGCGACATCGTTGCTCACGGGATATCCCCCGTACATACTCGAAACTTGGCAAAAGTACTCATCTCTCTGCCCGCAGACCTCCTGGCCGACATCGACCGTGAGGCGGACGATCGAGGCCTGAGCCGAAGCGCGTTCTTCCGGCAGGCAGCGCTACACGAGCTCGGTTGGCGGGACCCCGAGGAGCTGGAGGCTGCGCTGGCAGCCGGACAGGCGGCGCTAGCCGGCCTTGGTCCCGCCGACGCCGCCGAGGAGGTCGCGCGTGACCGGCGCGAGCGAGATGCCTGTGATCGGCGTCGTTAGCGACACGAGCGTGGTCTACCAGTGGTTCCATACCGAAGGTGAGGTCGGTGTCGAGGCCTCGCGTGCCTTGGTGAGGCTGTTCGGAGAGCGCAGCATCGCGTTGTCAGTGCTCGACCTGACTCGATACGAGCTCGCCAACATCGTCCTTCGCGGTCGTACCGGTGCCACCGCGGAACAGACGGTGGTCATCCTCGAAATCCTCGCTGGGATCTGCCCGGTGATCGCGCCGACGGCCTCGGACCGGCGACGCGCCGCTCGGCTCGCGGAGCAGCACCGACTGACCATGTACGACGCGACCTACGCCGCTGTGGCCCGCGCTCGAGGAGCGCAGCTCGCGACGCTGGACAAGGCCCTGCTCAAGGCCGGCCTCGGACGCCGCCCCAGCGAGATCGTGGAGGAAGTCGCCGGCTCGGCTGGTGACGGCAGCCGTAGACTGCAGGGGCAATCGCCGCAAAGGGGATGATATGACCAGGACTCGACTGCTCAGTGCCACGTTGGCCACGACGCTGCTGCTCGTGCAAGCGGGTGGTGTCCTCGCCCAGACGCCACCGCCCATCGAGCGCACGCCGGAGATGGAGGAGCATGCCGCCGAGTTCGCAGCCCTGTTCCCCGAGACGGTCGGAGGTGTGTCGCTCCTGGACAACCTCGAGATCAACGTCGGACAGGAACTCATCGGCGAGATGGATCCGAGCGACCCTGACGATGCCGCGGACATCGACCAGCTCCACGAGCTGGCCGCGGCTGCCGGGGCGACGCTGGACGATGCTGCGGTCGCCACCAGCTACGTCGATCTGGGCGAGTACGAGTACGCAACGATCATTGCCTTCCAGGTCCGAGGCGGAGATATCGAGCCGGCGCTGCCGCTCTTCGTCGCCGCCTTCGAGGAGGACATGCCCGGCGCGGTCGTGGAGGAGACCCAGGTGGGTGATGTGGATGTGATCATGCTCAGCATCGCCGAGGATCCCGAAGGCGGTGGGTTCGTGATCCTGGCTCGAGGTGACGCCCTCTGGTTGCTTGCGGTGCCGGCGGAGTTGGTCGAAGAGACCGTGGAGTCACTGCCCGAGTCCTGATTCGCCCAGCGGCGCCTGACGCTGAGGCACCCGGGATGGCCGAGGGGCTCAGGCGGGGGTCGCGGTCGGGATGCCCAGGAGTGACGGGGCCTTGATCATGCGCTCGTCGTAGGTGACCACGACGCGCAGGTCGTCGATGGCCGCCAGGTCGACTCGGCGCAATGCCTCACGCACGCGGGCCAGTGCCTGTGGCCCCAGGTGCCGGACCGCTCGGAGGGCCTCCGTCCCCTGCTCCGCTACGATCGTCTTGACCAAGGCCGAGCTGTCCAGTACGGCGCACCCACTCGTCGCGCCCCTCCGAGACCAGCTCGGACGGTGGCCTCGCACTGACCCGCCGCGGGATCGCGCTGGCCTCTCTTCGAAGCTCGCGTACGCCGGCCGTTGGGGAATGTCAGCTCGACAGGGACTCCAGGGACTCGAGCGTCACCAGGCCGGAACGGTCGTGCGGCGCGGTCTGGCGCTCGAGTCGGACGCGACACGAGAGCTCGGCGTCGAGCACGACGAGGGCCACGCGCAGCACCTCGTCTTCGGCCTCGGCGTTCGCGCGCGCATCCTCCAACTGGTGGAGCACGTCCGCGTTGATGCCGCGAGCTCCCCACTTGCAGTCGTAGACCTCAGCTGCGCCCGAGCGCTCGACGGTGACGTCGTAGGGGTGGATCTCCGCACGTACGCCATCGAACAGGATGCGCCGCTCGCGACGGACACCCGGCGCCCCGACCCGGCGCCCGAGCAGCTCGACGGTCAGCAATTCGACGAGTGCGCCGCGCAGCTGGTTGCGCGTCTGATCGCCCCGGTCGGCGATGGCCAGTGACGCGGTCAGGATGGCCTCCGATCGCTCGCGCTCGGACGGCTCGACGGTCGGCCCGAACAGCGTCGGGAACATCGTCCGCCAGCCATCAGGATCGAGCGTCTCGCCGTTCATGACCGACCTGGCCAGCAGCCGCTGCGCGGGCGTGGCATCGGCGAGGAGGCCGGCCGCCTGCGCCACCACAGGCTCTGCCTGGATGGCCGCATAGGTGATGGCGCGGGCATCCTGCGCAGCATCCTGGAACCTCACGACCGCCCGCCCAGGGTGAGGAGCACGATCTGCGGGAACGTCGAGAGCCAGTCGATGGCACGGTGCGGGTCGCTGATACGGCCGATCTCATCGACCGCACGACGGATGGCTGCCGCCTCGAGCGCGGTGACGGGCTCCGCGCCCCGCGCCTCGATCAGCTCCTCGATCCGGCCACGCCACGCAGCGTGGAGATCGGTGACATACGTCCACTCGTCCTCGATCTCCTCCGCGAGGCTCTCGAGGTCCTCATAGGCTGCGAGCGCATCGTGCGCTTGGTCACCGAGGGTCGTCACTTCATCCATGTCAGCAAGACTACGCCAGCACGGCGGCCATCACGGAACCCACGCGAAGCGCACGATGCAGCGATGGCGTGCAGGCCGGTGGCCCTACTCCCGGCCGACTTCGGCATCACCAAGAGCCAGAGCCGGCCGCGCGTGAGCAATGATCCCCGTCAGCGAGACCCACTTCAGGACGCTCGAGTACCGCCCTGGCCTCCCCGAGCGCTTCGGGTCGACCGAGGACGCCCGGGCCTTGGTGACGTTCCTCGCTGAAGATGAGCGACCCTCAGGCGATCTCCGACGTGATCGATACGGCCCCGCTCGCAGCCTAGTACGACTGCTCGAACCGCCGGTCGACCTTGCGCGCCTTACCCTCGGAGTCGCGGGAGCGCAGGCGGTGGTGGCTCGTGGCGTAGTGCTCCTTGCGCGAGCGCTCGGCCATGACCCGGTGGAACACCTCCGCGTCGCGCAACAACTGCTCCATGATGCCGATGAGCACCGGATCGCCAGCCGCGTACACGCGGATGCGGTGAGCCGTCGAGCGCAGGACCTCGCGGGCACCATCGAAGTCACCGCCACGGTTGCGCTCGACCGCCTGCTGACGCGCCCGGGCGGCGTAGATCTCCGCGACCACTCGGTCGACCTCGGTCACCCGCGGCTGGATGTCGTTGGCGTGGTCGTCGGCGAATGCGAACGAAGCCCGGCCGGTTGAGCCCTGGAAGATGCCAGCGCGATCGGCCACACCGAACATGGCCGTGACCGACTCGCCCTCGGCGCCGGTCGGGAACGAGAGGCGCAGCGGCACCTCGACCTCCTGGCCGGACACGAGGTCTCCGATTTCGACGATGGCGCGGTCGCGGGCCACCCGGGCCTGGAAGGCACCGAGTGACTCGAAGCGGACACCCTGGGGGTACATCACGTCGAGCGCGACGTTGCGCGCCACGATCTCGAGTGTCTCGCCCACTTCGCTCTCGATGTGGTCGCGGATCTGCTCGGGGGTGGCGATGTCGTAGAACTGGCCACCGCCGGCCTGGGCCATGGCCTGGAGGAGGACCTCGTTGAAGCCATTGCCGACACCGAAGGTCGAGGTCGAGACCCCGCGCCTGCGAAGCTCCTCGGCGTGGTGCGCTAGATCGGCCGGATCGGTCATGCCCTGGTTGGCCAAGCCATCGGTCAGGAGCAGGACGCGGTTGACACCCTGCTCCATGAACTCGGAGGCCACGTGCTCACAACCCTGGAGCCAGCCACCACCGAGGTCCGTCGAGCCGCGCGGTTGGACGGTGCGCAGCCGCGCGACGGCAGATGCCTTCGCGCTCGCCGTCGCGGTGGCACCCGACACGACGGTCTCGATCTCGTTGTCGTAGACCACCACGCTGCAAGCGGTCCTGCGACTTGAGCCGACCGATGGCTTCCTGGACCGCCGCCAGCGCGAGCGCAAGCCGACCGTTGGCCATGGAGCCTGAGCGGTCGATGACGAAGCCCAGGTTCACGGGCGAGCGCTCGGCGTTGGTCGTGGCCTCCGGCGCGATCAGACGCGCCACGACGAAACGGGCGCTGTGCCAGCGGCCCCGGACAAGCTCGCGGTCCTGCGTGATGGTCAGTCGGGCGGTCTTGTTCTCGTTCGAGTTCATGGTCACTCCCCTTCCTCGAGCATCTCCCGGCCCAGCCGGATGTAGTGCTCGATCTGCCTGCGCGTCCGCCGGTCCATGGGATGGCGGACGTGCGGTTCGACAGACTCGCTGAGCGGGACGCGTTCCCAACGCGTCCGTGTGTCCAGCTGCGCCTTGCTCGGCGGCTGCAGACTCGGCTCTGTGAGCCGCAGGGCGAATGTCCTGCTGGGCGTGGGCGTGACCTCCTTCGATCCGGGCTCGAGCGGCCGCTCGCCCCGGAGGCGTTCGATGTAGTCCAATGCCGAGTCCACCGGCCGAGCCGCCACGTCCGCGTCGAGCGCCGCTGCCACGGCTTCGTCGTCGAGCGTTGCGACCCGGTCGCCGATCTCCCGCCAGCGGCAGATGTTGCCGTTGCAGATGACGAATCAGGCGCAGGCGCTGGAGATGACCGTCCGTGTACCTGGTCTTGGGCCCGGCCTGCTCCGGTGAGGGCAACAGGCCGATCGAGACGTAGTAGCGGATGGTCCGTGGCGTCACTCCTGCGAGGTCAGCCAGCTCCCCGATCGCATACTCCTGCTCCTTCGGCATGGGGTGATAATGACAGTATCACGTTCTACTGTCAAGACTCTCTACCCCAGTCGACGGATGGTGGCAGCGCCGACGTGGCGGTAGCGGTCGGGGTAGCAGGTGAGGGCGATGACCTGGCAGGAGCTGCCGGCGAGGCCGAGCACCGCGCCCATCGCCTCGAGCCGGACCGGGTCACTGAAGCCGAGGGTGTCGTCGAGGATGAGGGGCGCGCCCTCGTCGTCGGCGACGATGACGGCGCAAGCCAGACGGGCGATGACGCCCAGCTGCTCCTTGGTGCCGACGCTCAGGCTCTCGAAGGGCACGGTCTCGCCGTCGAGCGTGCGGTCCGCGATGCGCAGGTCGTCGCTCAGCTCCACCCCGAACGACTCGCCGTAGACCACGCGGCCGAGCCGCTCGATGCTCTCTCGCAGCGGGCCGATGTAGGCGCGGTGGGCCTCATCCCGCGCGGCCTTGAGCGTCTCGTACAGCAGCTTGCGCGCGGCTGCCCGGCGCTGGTAGGTCTCCAGCTCACGTCCGGCCACTCCCAGGTCCACGACCGCCTGGTCGCGCCGCTCCGAGAGGCCCTCCTCCTGGCGGTCGGCCAGGCGGGTCCGCACCGCCAGCAACTGGTCCTCCACGTCACGCAGATCCCCGCTGGAGCGGGCCAGCACGGCCTCTGCGTTGTCCAGCCGCGCCTTCAGCGCCTCCGGACCCTCCGCCTCCAGCGTGGCTCGCGCCTCCTTGACGGCGGCGTCAGCCGCGCCCTCGGCCTTCTCCGCCTCCGCCTGCCGCTCCGCCTGCGCCTCGTCTGATGCAGCCTGGCGTGCCTGGGCCAGGGCCGTCTCGCTCGCAGCCAGGGCCTCCCCGGCGACGTTCAGCCGCACGTCGACCTCCGTGGCGGCAGTCTCGAACTTGGCCAGCTGCCCGCGCGCGGCCTCGTCCTCCGCGCGAGCCTGCTCCTCCGCTGCCCGCGCAGCCTCCAGCGTCTCGTCGGCCGGCCTGACCGCAGCTACGGCGGTATCCAGGTCCACGGGCAGCGCGCGCTCCGCGGGACGCGCGTGCGCGTACTCCTCGACGCGCTGCCCGGTGACCTTGATGCGCGGATCGAGCTCGTCGGCGGACTCAAGATCGAGATGATCGAGGATCGACGTGATCGTGCGGCGGTGGGCGTCCCGCGCGGTCACCGCGTCTCTCCGCGCCACCGCCGCCGCCTGTGCCTGGGCCAGGTCGTCGACACCGGCCGCTTCGCAAGCCTGGGCGAACGCTGCCGCTGCCCCAGCCAACGCGCGCTTCAGCTCCTCGCCATCGGCGCCCGCGCTGACCTCCAAACGCACCGAACCAGGCACCTCCACGCGGAGCTGCCCGATGACTGGACGCTCCTCGGTGGCACCGGGTTCCAGCTCCACGGCTTCACCATCGACCTCGATGCGATCGGCGCCCAGCGACTCGATAGCCACCGACGGGGAGCCGGCCTCCAGCCGCGCCTGCGCGGTCTGCAGCACGATGCTCGACGCTTGGACCGCCTCCAGCGCATCGTCGTCCACCTTGTTGGCCGCGAGCACGGCTTCCGCCTGCGCCAGGCCAGCGCTGGCCTCGCGCAACCGTTGGCGCTGGTCGCGCAGGGCCGCGATGGCGGCCTGGTCCCGCAGGTGTTCGATGTCGTTGCGCAGCAGGGTCGCGGCCCGTTCCGACGCCGCCCGCGCCTCGGTCGCAGCCGCAAGGGCGGTCCCGGCCGCCTCGGCCCGCTCCAGGCTCGACCTCAGCGCCGGCGCCGACCGCTCCTTCGCTTCGCGCCACCGCTTCCGCTCGGCCTGGTCTGCCTGAACCCTGGCCACGAGCGCAGCGCGGGCCTTGACGGCTGCGCTTGCCTGCTCGGTCGCCAGGCGTGCGGTCTCCAGGCGAGCCTCCGCGGTCTCCACCTGCTTCTGGATGCCCTCGACCTTGCGCCAGGCCCCGCGTAGCTCTTGGGCCAGCTCTTCGTTCTGGGCACGCTGCTCTCCCAGGCTCTCGCGCTCAGCGCTGAGCCGGGCCACGCTCTCGACATCGTCCTCGAGCGCCCGCAGCGCCGCCTCGATCTCATCCACCGAGGACCTGCTGCGCCTCGACCTCCTTCCGCAGGTCGCCGGCCTCACCCTTGGCCCGGCCCGTGTCGGTCCAGTACTTCAGGTACTCCTCGCGAGCGCGGTCGTAGAGCGAGGTCTCCGCATCGCCGACCGGCGTAGTGCCGGCCGCTGCGTCCAGCGCCGCAGAGAGCGAGCCGATGCCGTTGAGCTTGATGTCACCGACCTTGTCACCCTGCGTGATGCGCAGGGCCCTCCACAGCGACCGATCGAGCGTCTCCTCGAGCATCGACTGCACGCGCTCGTGCGCCTCTCGGCCAGCGAGGTTCTCCGGGCGCGGCCGGGTGATGCGCAGGACCGTCTCGCGGTCGCGCAGGAAGCGCTTGCGGTAGGTGAAGGCGTATGGCCCGGTCTCCATGTCGACCTCGACCTCCGGACCCACGTCTCGCCCGACCGGCTGGACGTCCTTGATCTCCTTCCGGCCCGAGCTGTCGAGGTGCTCGAGCAGCAGGTCGAGCCCCTCCGCGATGGACGACTTGCCGATCTCGTTGGGACCCTGGATCACGGTCACACCGAGGGGTTCGAGCTCGATCTCGCGCTCGTCGATGCCGCGGTAGTTCTTGAGGCGGACGCGCGTGATCCTCATCGGGCGGCCTCCTCGCCGCTCGCAGCGAAGCGGACGAGCAGGGCCAGCGCCTCGCGCGCGACCTCCGCCTCATCGTCGTCATCGCCGGCCGCTTCCCGCAGCGTGTCCAGCGCCGCCTGTGCGAAGCCGGAGAGGTGCAGGTCCTCGAAGTCGTCGTCATCCGGCCGGACCACCAGATCGGTGCGACGGCCGTGGACCTCGATCGCGGCATAGAGCTGGCGGTTGCGCTCGAGCAGATCGCCCAGCCGCGCGTTGTCGGTCAGCGAGATGGTGCCCTCGAGAGCCAGCTTCACCACCGTGCGGTCCTTGTCCGGGTGCTCGGCCAGCCACGTCGCAAGCGCGTCGAGCGCATCGGCTCCGTCGAGCGTGCGTGAGTGGTAGATGAACTTCCACGTGCCCACGTGGTGCGGCGTGACCGTGGTCGTACCGTCGGCGGCGAGCTCCACGAGCAGGGCGTTGCCGGGGTCATCCTCGTCGTAGTCGGTGGGCTCCGGCGTGCCCGGGTACCAGATACGCCCGCTCGCCCCGACGCGGGTCGTCGAGTGGCGGTCACCCAGGCCCAGGAAGCTGATGCGCCCATCGGCGATGGCCGCCTCCACGCCTGCGAGGCCGATGAGGGCCGGGTTGTCGAAGGGCATCAGCTCGTCGACCGCCCCGTGGGCCAGCAGGATGCGCTGCACACCGGGGACTGCCTCCAACCCCGCGCAGGCTTCTGCCACCAGGTCGTGCAGGGGTCGCTTGGAGAACCAGGGTGCGCCCACGACCTCCACGCCGGGGGCGACCTGGTGCGGCCGCGAATCCTCCAGCACCTTCACGTGGTCCGGCTTGTCGCGCAGGAACGTGCGTGAGCGGAAGACCGAGCCGGCATCGAGCGGGTCGTGGTTGCCGGGCAGCAGGAAGACGGGCACGGGCACCTGGGCCAGCGCCTCCGCCGTGCGCCCGACGGTGCGCGGGTCTACCTGGTTGGTCTCGAAGACATCGCCACCGACAGCCACGAAGAGCGCATCCTGCTCCGCAGCGAGCCCGCCGATGGCACGGATGGCGTCGATGCGCGCCTGCCCGAAGCGCGCCTGCGCCTCGCCCTCGAGGAAGTGGCGCGTCATGCCCAGCTGCCAGTCGGCGGTCAGGATGAAGCGGACCGGTTCACCGGACGTCCGCTGGTTCGATCGTTGCATCGTGCCCTCGGGTGCTCGGGTGCTCGGTGCCAGTGTGGACGCTCGGACGGCGAGCGTCCCACCCGACCGTGCCACCTCGCGTGTCACGCCATCATGGCCCCGACTACCGGCGGCGGCGGCTCCGACGCGTGAGCGGGATGGCCAGGTGGTCGGCCGCGGCCACGAGCGCCGGATGCGCGAGCGTCAGCGGCTCGACCGACCGCTCGAGCACCACCGCTCCGGCGGCGATCGTGCGCTCGGCGAAGAGGGTCACGTTGGTCCAGGCCGAGTCGAGCGTGGACCACCAGCTGAGGCCCAACGCACCGGCCTCGAAGGCACGCACGGCCATGGCCTGGGTGACGCCTCGGTCGCGGCTGGCAACGCCCGATGGTCGCCAGCCCTCCTCGACCAGCACCGCCGGCTCGTCGAGGTCGAGGAGCGACTCGAGCGCGGCATCGTCGAAACTCGCGAGCGTCAGGTGCGACCCATCGGCCAACGCCAGGTCCTCCGGGGAGAGGTCGCGCCCGCGGAAGGCCTGGATCGTCTCGGCGGCCGCGGCCACGGGTGAACGCGCGGCATAGAAGGCGCCGTAGCGGCCCGGGTCGTCATGCCGGCCCGCACCCTGCCGCTCGCGCGGGACGAAGAGCGGTCCTCCACGAGCGTCGGCGGCCGCTCCCTCGAGCGCGCGGTAGACCCGGAAGAGCACGCGCCAGCCCTACGCGTAGGCGCCGGACTCGTCGGCCTCGATGGCCCGCAACACGTCCGACACCCGGCCGCGATTGAGCAGGTCGATGGGCCGGGCACCACCGAGGTGGGCGTTGAAGCCGTAGAGCCACTTGAGCGCCGTTGGCCGCTGGTATGTCACCTGCAGTCGCGACAGCGCGAACTCGACCGCCTCCAGCTTGAGCAGGTTCTCGCGGTCCGGCTCCTCGTCCGCGAGCCAGCGGCTGACGCGCGAGGGGTTCACCTCGAGGGCCCGCGCGACCTGCGCCTGACTGCCCATGTCCTCGACCAGGGCCGTCAGCTTCTGTCGTGCGCGTCCGTCCATGTCGGCATCGTATCGCAACGATAGCCGTTGCGAAAGTCGGCGACCGACCGCTACCCGATCAGGTCGTCGATGCCGGAGCCCGCGATCGCCGCTACACCCGTCGGCGCCTGGTCGATGAGCGCGATGCGGATGGCCTGCGTGAACGAGTCGCGGCTGGGGTTGGGCACCTTGACCACCTTGATGCCCCGCTCCTTGGCCGCCTTCTCGAGCGGGGCGGACGTCTTGTGGCCGATCCGCAGCTGGATGACCAGTAGTTCGATCTGCTCCATCTTCTTGATGATCTTGTCGGCCGATGGCGCCTTGCGCTTCTCGGTGGCGATCCACTGGGAACCCGGATCGAAGCCGAACTCCTGGCGCAGCTCCGGCCACCACAGCTGATCGTTGGCGCCGACCACGAGCACGCGCTTGCCACCGACGAAGTCCTTGATGTCCTGGCCCAGCTCTCGCCGACGCGCCATCTCGAAGCGGCGCATGGTCCTGGACTTCTCCATGGCCTCGTCGAGCCGGTCGATCACCTCCTCTAGCTGGTGCCGGACGCGCTTGCCGGCCCGATGATCGTTGGCCGTGACCAGCTTCCCGAGTTGCGCGGCCGAGTCGAGGTCACCCCGCTGCCGGCGGTCCTCGATGAGCTCGGCTGCCGCCGCGAGCGCGACGTCGATCTCTGCCTCCTCGTCCGCGACGTCGGCGATGGTCACGACGATGTCCTCGCCGACGGAGTTCCGATCGTCCCGCACGAACCTGCCCATGACGGCCTGGAGCAGGCCCTCCAATGCCGTCACGTCCTTGCGCTCGGCATGGATGTCCGTGAGCGCGAACGCCGCCCGGCGCGCGAGCGTCACCCGACGCGCATCGAGCGCCAGATCCAGTGCCAGCCGGGCAAGTCGCGGGTCCGCCAGTTCGGCGATGCCGTCGACCACCAATCCTTCGAGCGCAGCAGCCGCGGCGGCTGGATCGGCTTCGGCCCAGATGTCCAGCAGGTCCAGCCGATCGCGTCGCGGCAGTGACTCGCTCGTGGCCAGCGGCGTGATCCAGCGGCTGGCCCTGTCCTCGGCGAGCACGGTGGTCGCGAGCAAACGGGCGACCTCGACCTGCTGCGCGACCGTCAGGCGGCGCGAGGCATCGAGCAGCAGCCCGAACCACTCCTCCCGTGAGAAGTCGGCGACCTTGATGCGCTCGAGTGGCTGCGGTAGCTGCCCCTGCATGAACCAGGCCGAGACGAGCATGGTCCGGCCCTCCGCGCTGAGAGCACCCGGCGTCAACCCGTCAAGCACCTGCGCCGCTTGCGGCCACTGGCGCAGCTCGTGCAGGACGATGCCCTTCTGCTCCTGCAGCCGCTCCAGCCCGGGGGCGCCCTGGAGCATCTCGTCGAGCACACGCAGACGCAGCTCGGCGTCGACCGGATGATGGCCGCGGAGCAACTCATAGGCAGCAAGGAGGTGCGACCCCAGGTCCTCGTACGCGAGGGGGACCGCTGCCGGCTCGGCCACGGGGGCCTCTGGCACGGTGACCGGCGCGTCGACGGCCGGCCCGGAGACAGCGACCGGCTCGGCCTGCGGGGCGGGCGGCACGGTCTGCCACTCGAACCAGAGGGCATCCCAGAACTCCGCGCCGCGGGACACGCTCGACTCGAGCAGGGCTGGGCCCATCGCACGGGGCACCAGCAGCACCTGCAGTTCGCCGTCGGCCGGGATCGGCTGTGCGTCCGTCTCGACTTCCGCGAGCGACGGCTGCGGCACCGGGACGAGACGCAGGTCGTCGAGCGTCTCGGCGTCGAGATGCGGGTTGAAGGCAGAGACGTCGACCTGGTAGGTGCGGCCGCTGACCAACCGGTAGGGCGGCTCGACGGGCGGCTCGCCCACTTCGGCCACGCGCTCGACACGCAGGAAGGCCACGCGTGCGTAGCCCTCGCCGTGGCTCACGGCCTTGACCTGCTTCTTCCACACGCTCAGTTCGCGCACGGGGTCGACCATGTCCTCCAGCACGCCCTCGTCGATGCCGATACGGACCGCGAACTGGCCCGCCTTGGGATGCTCGCCCGATTCGACGAGCGCGCGCCAGCGGTCCCTGTTCTCGGTCGCGACCCGCACACCCAGGCGCAGGGCCAGCCGCAGCGTGTCAGCCTCGTACTCGACGCGCACGACCTGCGCCCGTCGGATGGGGTGGTTCCTGGTGTATGGAGGGTCAGCCAGCGCGATCAGGACCGGGTCGCCGGCCTCGGGTAATCGGTCGCGTACGCCCTCGCCGAGCCATCGCTCCTTGTAGGCGACCTCGACCTCGCTGCCGAGCGCGCCCGAGAGGATGCGCAGGTTCTCCTGCGTGTACTCGGTGCGCCGGCTCGACTTGAACAGGCACAGACAGCTCTTCGGCCATCTCCCCTCCCCGTGTGTCATGGACCTCCGCGGTCGGGCTCGTGCCAGCCTAGTCGTTGCGGCCGACGACGACGTGGAGCCAGCCGTTGCGGGACGAAAGAGCCACTTCTCGCCTTCGGCGCGTCAGCGCACGCTCGGAGCAACACACCGATCGGGGGAACTCTGACCATGCCTGCCACTCCACGTCGCACTGTTGCCCTGTCTGCGGCCCTCGCACTCGTCGTCGCCATCCCGACCAGCACGCTGGCGGTCATGGACGAGGTCAAGGAGACCTCCAAGTCGGTCTTCACGCTCCTGCCCGACGAACGAAAGGTCGCCGCGCGCGCCACCGTCAACCTCGTCAACCAGAAGAAGCCGCTCGTGAGCAGGGGTCCCTGCAAGGGCGCGCCGCGGCGGACGTGCACGACGACGCTCAGGTACCACATCACCGGTTGGGGGCCGATCCAGACCCCGCTCGACGCAGTCGACGTGACCGTCACGGGTAGGAAGGCCGAGGGGGTCCCGATCGGCAGCGACCCGGCCGGCACGACCTGGGTCGCCACCTTCCCTCCGCTGTACTACAAGAAGAAGCAGGTCCTCGAGATCGCCTATGACCTTGCGGATTCCGTCATGGCTGCCGGCCAGCAGACGCGGGTCACCACCGGCTACGCCCATTTCTGCTGGTGGCCCGAAGCCACCGACAAGGGGACGGCCCGAGCGATCCTGCCCGCTGGCTGGGAGGTGCGCTCGACCGGTGCTGCCACCAAGACGAGAACCAGCGCGGGCAGCACCGTCGTTAGCCTGGCAAATCAGAAGCTGCCCGGCAACGCGGTCATCTGCACCGACGCGCTCGACCCGGACGCGATGGTACGCACGCACATCCTCGCGCCACGCGGCCAGCTCATCACGCTCTCGGCCTGGCCGGACGACCAGGCGTGGGCCACGTCGATGGCGACCGTCATCGAGGAGGGCCTGCCCCTCATCGAGCGTCTGTACGGCTCGGCCATGCCCTTCTCTTCGCTGACGATCCAGGAAGCGGCACGCGTCAACGACTTCGGCAGCCCGACCGACCTAGACCGGCGGGAAGGCCGTCTGCTGATGGACGAAGACTTCGAGATCGGAGCGGCACCGCTCGCAGCGCTCGCTCGTACGTGGTTGACCGAGACATCCATCGCCGATCCCTGGTTGGCCGAGGGCCTTGCCCTCTGGGCCGGGCTGGTCGCTGCCGGCTATGGCTGCGTCCCGGCTTCCGAATATCCGGCGGACGGTGCGCCCGACCTGCATGATTGGCAGGTCCGCCACGAACCGAACGCGGTCGCGCCCATGCTTCCGGTGTGGCAAGCCATGGCCGCCTGCACCATCGTCGAGGAAGCGGCCGAGGACATCGGGATGGTGCGGATGCGCGCGGTCATCGACTCGTTGCTGGCCGGCACACCACGCTATGGCGACGGTTCCGGTGCAGCCACAGGCCCGGCCGACTGGACCGACTGGCTGGACGCGGTCGATGAGCTGGGCTACGTCCCCGCGGGCGTGAACGACCTTGGAACCGCCGAGCGAGCGCTGACCACCTATGGCGTAGCGACCATGGAAGAAATGGCTGGCCGGCTCTCGGCCCGCAGCCTCTACCACGACACGCTCGCGGCCATGGAGGGCACGGCGCTGCCGGCCTTCGTCGATGCTCTCATGGAAGCGTGGGCGTTCGACGAGGCCGTCCCGGCCATCAGCGAGGCCAAGCGCGCCTACGACGCCATCTCCACGTCGGCCGGCCTTGACGAACCCACGCGCGAGGCGCTCCTGCGGTCTTCGAACGGGCAGGCTCGACCGAGGGTCTCGCGGCGCTGGTGGAAGCGGCGACATCAGGCATCTAGTCGCCCGCTACCATCGGGGCATGTCTGCGGAGTTCGAGACCACCGCGTTCCTGGCCCACGCCGAGTCCCTGCTTCGTGACATCCCCGCCGGTGGGCGCCAGGTCATGGCCATCGCAGGTGCGCCTGCGTCGGGCAAGTCCACCATCGCGTCCGAGCTGGACCGTCACCTCAACGAGCTCGCTCCGGGCTCCACGGCCCTGCTGCCCATGGACGGCTACCACTACGACGACGAGGTGTTGGTGCCCCGCGGCTGGCGACCACGCAAGGGCGCTCCCCATACCTTCGACGTGTGCGGCTATGCCTCAGCGCTCAAGCGCATCCGCGCCAACGACGAGCCCGACGTGGCCGTGCCCCGCTTCGACCGCGACCTGGAAATCGCCCGCGCGGGCGCCATCATCATCGAACAGAGCGTTCGATTAGTCGTTAGCGAGGGTAACTGGTTGCTGCTGCAGGATGAACCCTGGCCCATGCTGCTCCCGCTCTTCGACCACACGGTGCTGGTGCAGACCGACCCGGCGACGCTCGAGGAGCGCAACCGCCGGCGCTGGGTCGACTACGACTACACCGAAGAGATGATCCGCGACAAGCTCGAGGGCAACGACCTGCCCAATGCGCGCCTCGTCTACGAGCGCAGCGCCGAGCCGGACATCATCCTGCGCACGTAGCGCGCAACTCACGTAGCGCGCCACTCACGTAGCGCGCCACTCTCGCCCGCTCGCCGTGCCGAGCGGTCGCCGGTCGATCGCCCATGACTTCGGTCCGCGGCGCCGCTACGGTACGCGCTCCGGGGGGTCGTAGGGAGGGCCCTCCGTGAGAGCCACCGTCGCGCTCATGCTCGCGATCTTCTGCATCGGCATCGACATGTACGTCGTCGCTGCGCTGATCCCGACCATGGCCACCGACCTTGACGAGCCGGTCTCCGCGCTGGCCCTGCTGGTGAGCGCCTATGCGCTGCCGACCGCATTGCTGGCACCGTTCTTCGGGCCCTTCTCCGATCGCTACCGACGACGACTGGTGATGCTCGTAGGCATGGCCTTCTTCGCGCTCACCGTGGCCGGCACCGCGGTCGCACCGACGCTGCCCGTGCTCATCGTGTTGCGTGCGCTCAACGGCCTTGGAGCCGCCGCGGTCATGCCGGCGGTCTTCGCCTACGCGGGCGACCTGCCCACGGTGACGCAGCGCTCGCGCGCGATGGGCAACCTGGCCATGGGCTTCCCACTTGCCTCGCTGCTCGGGCTGCCGCTCGGCGCCCTGCTCGCGGGCGCGATCAGCTGGCGGGCCACGTTCGCGGCCGTGGCGCTGCTGGCCGTGGTGGCCACGTTCCTCATCTGGCGCCTGCCGGCCCACCGCGCCACGGGGGCTACCGCCATCGGCTACGTGGAGGGCCTGCGCTTCGCGGTCGGTGATCGCGCGGTGCTTTCGGTGCTGGCGGTGACCTTCATCTGGTTCCTGGGCCCCTTCGGCATGTTGACGTTCGTGGGCGAGTTCTTCCAGTCCTCGTTCGGCCTGACGACGTCGGAGGTGAGTATCGTCTTCATCGTGCTCGGCCTCGTCGGCGTCATCTCGGCGCGTACGAGCGGACGTGCGCGGCACGGTTCGGGCCACGGCGGGTGGTGCTGCTGGCCATCGCCTGCTTCGGCACGGCGGTGCTGATCCTGCCCTCGGTCACGAGCCTCGTGCTCGCGCTGCTGGTCTTCGCGGTCTGGGTTTTCGGCACGTGGTTCGGGCTGCCGGCGCAGCAGTCGATCGCGGCCGGCATCAGCGATCGCGCTCGGGGCACGGTCATGGCCTTCAACAGCAGCGCGCTCAACCTCGCAGCAGTCGTTTCCCCCATCATCGGCGGCGTCATCTTCGCCAACGGCGGCTTCCGGCTGCTGGGGACCTGGACGGCCATCGTCGCGGCCGTGGCCTTCGTCGTCGCCTGGGTGCTACTGCCACGGCCGCAAGTCGTACCTCGCGCAGCGGAAGTCACGGCCGCAGAAGACTGCGTGGCCGAGTGTGCGCCGGTATGAGGCCCCGCGCCCAAGCTGAGGAGATGGCATGTCCGAGCTGAGTGGATTCCTGCGGGGCCTGGTGGCGAAGCTGACCGGCGGCGGCTCCGGCTGCAGCCACCTCGACGAGGCGCTCAACGTGGAGCCGCGATCGGACGGCTGCGAGGAGTGCCTCGCGGCCGGCACGACCTGGGTCCACCTCCGGCTCTGTCTCAAGTGCGGCCATGTCGGCTGCTGCAACGATTCCGAGGGCCGGCACGCATTCGGCCACTTCGAGGAGACCGGTCACCCCATCGTGCGCTCGCACGAGCCGGGCGAGATCTGGGGCTGGTGCTGGATCGACGAGATCGAGGTCTAGCCGACCTGCAGGCGGCCAGCGCACGAGCTCATCGCCGCTGCCTGGCGTCGTGGGTCTTGCCGACGGAACCGCCTGGTTCAATCCGCGCCGCTCTCCGCGGCCACGATGGCGAGGATCGCCTCTCCGTAACGCTCGACCTTGGCCGGGCCGATACCCGGCACGAGCAGCAGCTCGTCGAGCGAGCCCGGGCGGCGCTCGGAGACCTCCGCGAGGACCGCGTCGAGCGTGACGATGTACGGCGGGACGCGGTCCTTCCGAGCCCGCTCGAGACGCCAGGCCTTGAGCGCATCGAAGAGCACCGCGTCGTCCGCACTCAGCCGCGCGCGGGCGGCTCCGGGCTCCCGGTGCTCTGGCTTCGTGACAGCGGCCGAGCTCGAGCCACCGGCGGCCGACCCAGAGCCGCCACCAAGTGCCGCGAGGAACCGAGACGGCCGTCTGGAGCCGGACTTGCCGCTCGTCGACAGCCGCCGCTGCGCCCACGAGAGCGTGAGGTGATCGCGGGCACGAGTGATGCCCACGTACAGCAGCCGACGTTCCTCGGCCAGCGCCGCCTCTGACTCGCCCGCCTGGCTCACCGGCAGCGAACCCTCTTCGAGCATGGGAACGAAGACCGCGTCCCACTCGAGTCCCTTGGCCCGATGCAGCGTCAGCAGTTCCACGCCGCCGGCGCCGTCGGTGGCCTCGCCTGAGGCGCGCTCGGCGAGGGCTGCGACCACCGCATCGCGGTCAGCTCCCTCCCCTGCGAGCGCCAGCTGTGACACGATCGTCAGGAGCGTCGACAGCGTGGCGTGGCGCTCCCGGGCCTCGCGCCCCTCGGGCTCGTCATCGGGGTCGAAGCCCAGCCCCTCCGCCCACGCGCCGTGGACCGCCGTCACCAACTCCTCGCCGGTCACGTCGTCCGGCACGCGCTCGAGTGCCCGCACCGCGAGCTGTACCTCACGTCGCTCGAAGAAGCGCGCCCCGCGCAGTTGGTAGGCGACACCCTCACGTGCGAAGGCATCCTCGAAACCGGCCGTCTGCGCGTTCAGCCGGAGCAGTATCGCGATCCGATCGGGCGACGTGCCTTCCCTGATGAGCGCCTTCACGCGGCCGACGATGTACGCCTCCTCCGCTGCTGCCGAGGCGAACGAGCGCACGACCGGCTCCGGCCCATCCTCCCGTGTGGCCACGAGCGTCTTGCTCGATCCCGTCGATGCCAGCAGCTTGTTAGCAAGAGCAAGGACCTGTGGCGACGAACGGTAGTTGGTGAGCAGCGGCAAGACGATCGCGTCCGGGTACCGCCGCGAGAAGCCCGTCAGGTGCTCCGGCGTGGCGCCCGCGAAGGTGTAGATGGTCTGGTCCTCGTCGCCGACCACGCAGATGTCTCGACCATCTCCCAGCCAGAGCTCCAGCAACCGCGCCTGCAGGGGTGTCGTGTCCTGGTACTCGTCGACCGTGAACCACGAGTAGCGCGAGTGCACGAGCTGGGCCGCCTCCTCGTCGTCCTCCAGCAGCGCCACGGTCAGACCCAGGATGTCGTCGAAGTCGATCAGTCCCCGTCGCTGCTTGCGCCGCTCGTAGTCGCGGAACACGCGCACGAACAGGTCCGGTGTCGCAGGTGGTTTGCGGCCGGCGGAGCGCGCCAGGTAGGTCGAGGGTGTCAGCCGCCGGCTCTTGGCCCACTCGATCTCGTCGATGAGGTCCTTCGTCGGCGTGAAGCGGTAGCCTCCCGGCAGATCTCGCGCCAGCGGCGCCACGAGACGCCACTTGTCGGCCAGCAGCTCCGGCGGGTCGGTCCCATCGTGTCGCGAGGGCCAGAAGTAGAACAGCTGCGCCATCGCGGCCGAGTGGAAGGTCCGTGCCATCACCCGCCCCAGGCCCAGGGAGCGCACGCGCTCCCTCATCTCGCTTGCGGCCTTCTCGGTGAAAGTCACCAGCAGCACCTGGCTCTCGGGCACGACGCCAGAGGCGACGGCATAGGCCGTGCGGTGGCTGACCACGCGCGTCTTGCCGCTGCCGGCGCCGGCGATGATGGCCACCGGGCCGGAGGCGGTGGTCACCGCCGTCCGCTGCTCGTCGTTCAACTCCTCGAGGATCCGCTCGATATCGGTCAACGCAGCCACCTACGGCTCGACGATCGGCAGGCCAAGGCGTCCCATGCCCGGATCGAACGAGACAAGCGCCTCGGCCCCGGCTTCGCGCGCGAAAGCCGCGATCAGCGCGTCCCGGTACGGACCGCTCTCGAGTTCGCGTGCACGGGCCAGTGCCTCCACCACGGCATCCTTGGACAGGTCCAGCATCACGACGTTCGTGAGCGTGACGAATTCGAGCAGGACTTCGACCACCCTGGCTCGACCAACGCCGTAGCTCGTGCGGAGGGTGCGGCCAGCCTCCAGCAGGACCGGGACTGACATCCCCAACCGGTCCCCGCTGTCGATGAACGTTCGCGCGCGGAGCGCCTGATCGGCGGGCACACCAGTGAGGTAGCGGACGACCACCGAGGTGTCGAGTGCGATCACCAGTCTCGATCCGGATCGGGCGTGTTGCGAGCCTCTTCGATGGTCGACTCCCAGTCTTCCTCGTACTGCGGACGCTTGGTGATGTCGTTCGCGAGGATCCCCGAACAGCGACCGGCGATGCGGCGCCGGCACGAAGGTCACGACGAGACGGCCATCCTCGACCCACTGCACCGCCTGGTCGCCGGCATAGACGCCCAGTTCTTCGCGGATGGCCTTCTCGATGGTGATCTGCCCGCGCTCGCCGACCTTGCTGGGAATTCCTACTGACCTCACTGATTCATATGTCGTCATCCAAGTATGGCTTTCGTTTGCCCTCGCACGCAACTCCCTCTGGCCGGATATTCGGGCCACACCGCCCGAGGAGATGACGATGTCAGACGCTGGCCCCGCCCTGCGCTCGCTGCAGCTCGATGGGCGGGTCGTGCTGCCGGGCGACGACGGCTGGGCTGAGGCCCGCAGCGTCTGGAACCGTCTCGTCGATCCGGAACCCGCGGCGATCCTGCAGGCGGCACGGTGAGCAGGCCGTGGAGAACCTGCTGCGAACCGATCCTGACCATCTCTACGCCGGGCCGACCAACTGGCTCGACCTACAGTCGCACAACGACGACTTCTACCCGGCCCAGACCCGGGCCTACTTCAAGTCGCTCTACTTCGACAAGTTCAGCGACGACGTCGTGACCACAGTGGGCGACTATGCCGCTGCCTGCCACTCACCACTGACGGTGACCGAGATCCATCGTCTTGGCGGCGCCTTCAGCCGATTCAACGAGGATGCCACCGCCTTCGGCAACCGCGAGGCCAGGTACTTGCTCAACATCCGCGGCGTGTGGACCGATCCGACGAGGGACTCACGGCAGGTCGGCTGGGTCCGCGACTTCTGGAGCGCGATTGATCGCTACGCTCGCGGCGGCCACTAGGCCAACTTTCTCGGCCACGAGGACGAGGGGGAGGCGAAGGCGCAGGCACGCGGCGCCTATCCGCCGGCCACCTGGGACCGGCTCGTCGAGCTCAAGAACGAATGGGATCCGATGAACCTCTTCCGGCTCAACTGCAACGTCCCGCCGAGCCACTCTCCAGGGCGCGGCCACTAGGGCGCGGCTGGTCCCACCGACTCCGCCCCGGGCACGAACGAGGTCACCTCCGCGAGCAGGCGCCGCAGCGTGGCCACGGGTGGCCAGGTCGAGGCCTCTGGGCGCTCGAGAGCCACGATCCGCCACGAGCCCGGCTGGGCATCGGCCAGCGAGATCGCCGACAGCCGTTCTGTCTCGATCGAGGGCACGGCCGCGGTGGCCGGCAGGAAGGCCACGCCCAGGCCACGCTCGACCAGCCGACGGGCAGTGTCGACCGAGTCGACCTCGATGACGCCGTAGGGCGTCACGCCGCCCTCCTTCAGCAGCGACTGCGTGGCCTGGTAGTCGTCCGAGCCACGGTCGTAGAAGACCAACGTGGCGTCGCCCAGGCGCGCCAGGGGGATGGCGCCCTCGACCACGAACGGGTGCTCCGGCCGAGCCACGAGTAGCGTGGCCTCTGCGTACAGCGGCGTCACCCGCACCCGCGGATTCCTCGACGGCGCCACCTCGCGCACAAGACCCAACTGCGCAGTGCCGAAGGCGACCAGTTCGGTGATGCGCTGCGCCGACCCCGTGTGCACGTAGAGGTGCACGCCCGGGTGGTAGCGACGGAAGCGAGCCACCAGCTCCGGCACGACCGAAGCGTTGATGGCACCTGCCGCCGCGATGACCAGCTCGCCGTCATCGCCCTGTTCCACCTGGCTCACGGCCGATCGGCCGGCATCGATCGCCTCGAGCGCCCGCTCCGCGTGTGGGATCAGGGCTCGGCCCGCGAGCGTCAGGCGAACGCCACGCTTGGTGCGCTCGAAGACCTTGGCGCCGAGCTCGTCCTCGAGCGCCACGATCCGAGCCGAGAGCGCCGGCTGGCCCAGGTGCAGCGAACGCGCAGCCCCCCGCATCGAACCGAGTCGGGCGACCTCAAGGAACGCCTCCAGCCGCGGTAGGTCCATGCCGATCCTCCTCCACGCCCCATTCAGTGAACGTCTCAATCGATCACCAGCCTCTCACGTTTCGATTGGACAGTCCAGTAGTGAGCCTATACCGTCGAGAACAGGCAGAACCAAGCCCGACTACCAGCCGAGGAGACACCGATGACCGCGACCGACGCGACCACCGGTCAGCCCACCCCGAAGGCGAATGCCGCGCCCGATCGCATGATCGATCCGCGTGCGCACCGCTTCGGCGCAGCGCTGTCAGTGGTCATCCTCGCTGCCGGCTTCGTCCTCGCAGCGCCTGCCACGGTCGCCCTCCTGGCCGTGGTGCTCGGGGCCAGCGCCTTCCTCGGCACGCGCTATTCCATCCTGGGTCGCGCATGGCCCGTCGTCCGGGCGACTCTGCGCATCTCGCCGCCAAGGGAGCTCGAGCACGAACTCCCGCCGCGCTTCGCGCAGGCCCTCGGCTTCATCGGCTTCACCGTCGCGACCGCCTTGTTCCTCCTCGGCTTCGCGACGGCCGGCTGGGTCGTGGCGGCAGCGGTCGGGGCACTGCAAGCCGTCCTCGCGGCGACCGGCTACTGCCTCGGCTGCCGCCTCTACTTCCTCAAGTGGTGGGTGCCGGCCCAGTTCTTGAAGCTGACGCGGCGCACGACGCTCGCGTAGACCACATGCATCGGCCTCGGGCGGCCGATCTGCGAACAGAACGGGGTCCGACGTTCCCCCCGACGTCGGACCCCGTTTCCTATGGCGTCGTTTCCCCTGGCGTCGTTTCCCCTGGTATCGGCAGCGGGTCGGGCAGATTGGCGAGGGTCGTCTCGACCACGCTCAGGGGACCCTGGAGCATCCAGATCGTGTCGCCCTCGTCATAGACATAGAGCTCGACGTACTCATCGTCGCTGCCAAGCGAAGTGATGATGGTGACATCGCGGCCGGCCATCTGCGTGGCGACGCTCCGCGGATCCTCGAGGTCCTCGTAGAGGATGGGCAGGTAGGCAGGGAGCAACGTGCCCGGTGTCGATCCCGTCGACGCGGATGGCCACGACGAAGCTGAAGAAGTCTTCCTGCGACACGAGTGCGTAGCCCGAGACCAGATCGTCGGCCTCCGCTCCGACCGTCTCGAGCAAGCTCTCGAGCTCTGCTCGTTTCGGGTCGCCGACGTCGAGGTTGGCGAAATGCTCCTCCCCCCTGGTCATCACGATGTCCGGCTCGAAGCCGCCGATGTAGTACGGCATCTTGAGGTACAGGTCCGGCCGGCCCGATCTCGACACCGACGGGACCTGGGTCGCCTGTGCCGAGGCCAAAGGCTCCGGGGTGGCCGATGGCGTGTCGCCTTGCGCCCCGGCCGGCACACCCGACAGCAGGAGGGCTGAGGTCAGTACCAGGAGCACTATTGGGCGACGTCTCATGGCGCCAGCCTACCGCCCCTCTCCGTCCGGGGTTCCGACCGTGTCGGGCTCGGCGGTCCAGGTAGGCCTCCTCCGCGGGCCTGGGCCAGGCTCGGCCGTGGACGCAAGCCGGGTGTGGGCCGGCACTATGCCCATTGGGGGCGTGTCGGACGAACAGGCCCTCCTCCGCCCAGTCTGGTTGAGGCATATCTAAGTCCCCTTGGAGGCATAAGACGGGCTGCACTCGTGATGCCGGGCGGGCCTGTCCTCCCGATGGAACCCACCAGGCAGGCCAATGGGCTCACGGCTCACTCGAGGTCAGGAGGCTGGCTGGCTCACTCGTCCGGCAAGAGGCTGGCTGGTTCGTCCGGCAGGAGGCTGGCTGGTTCGTCCGGCAGGAGGCTGCGCCAGAAGTCGTCCGCAACGGCTGGTTCGTGGCGACGGTCTTCGGAGCCGTCCTCCCGCAACGGGCGCCACGCGCAGTGGTGGCGGTGCGGGCAGAAGGCCAGCGGCAACCCGAGCCCGAGCACGTCGCCCAGGCGCAGGAGCTTGTAGACGGACACGGCCGGTGCCTTGCCGTTCTCGAGTCGCGAGATGGTCGTCTGTGAGACGCCCGAGCGCTCGGCAAGCACCATCTGACTCAACCCGGACGCGAGCCGGCATCGGCGCAGCGCAACCCCGAACCTTCGCAGCAGGATCCGGTCCCATTCACCGTCGGGCAAGAGGTAGGGCATGCGGACACTGTGCGGTCTCACCCTGTTCCAGGGACCACCTCAGCCTTTTCCCGGCATCGCCTCGCGCTGACTTCAGGCTTGGGTCGCGTTTCTCGTGGGCTTCGGCCTTCCCATCCCCGGGCTTGATCGGCTGGGCATATTCCCCATCGGGACCCCAGGTATGCCTCAACCGGACTGGCCGAAGGGGGGCCTCTCCCTTCGGTCTGCCCCCAAGGGGAATAGCGCGCCAGGAGGAACAGCAGGCGAACGGGCAACCGAAAGGGGTCGGCAATGGGTGCGCCGAAGACATCGATCGACATGACCATCAGCGGCTTGCGTTCGGGCGGACGACGCGGCACAGTCTCACTACCGACCGCAGAGGTGCCGTCATGCCTGACCAACGAGGACCGTCTTCGAAGATCGAGCTTCGCGTGTTGCGGAGCCACCACACCGCGACGATGCGCCAGGAGGTCGACGCCTCGGTGCTGTCGTTGCAGATGGGCAGCGCGCTCCAGGCCGTCAGACATGCCCTCGAGACACAGCGCGTGGACGCCACCAGCGCGCCGTTCGCGCGCTATCACTCGTACGGTGCGACGGTCGACTTCGAGGCCGGGTTCATGGTCAGCGCCCCGATCGCCCCTGACGGCAAGGTCGTGCCCAGCGGACTGCCCTCCGGACCGGCGGCCATCGCCGTCCACGCCGGCCCGTACGACACGCTCGCTGCCACCTACCAGGCCATGAACCGCTGGCTCGAGGCCTCGCAGGACTACGTGGCCAACGGCGGCCCGTGGGAGCTCTATCTCACCGACCCCTCGGCCGAACCCGACCCGGGCAAGTGGCTGACCGAGGTCATCTACCCACTCAAGCCCGCGTCGTAGGACCAGGGCCGGGAACCGCTCGCCACTCGGTGGCGTCTAGTCCGTGCGAGGCCGCGCCATCGTGCGCTGACTGCCCGCGCCAGGACGCACCAGAACACCCGGAGGATCGACCACGGTGAACACCACCATCTCCCTCACCCGTCCCAGCCTGCGACCGATCGCGGTCGGCCTCGCAGCCGGCCTGCTCGCCGCCTCGTTCCTGGGAGCTGGCGCCATGGCCACGCAAGCCCAGTCGGACACTTCGGCCGACCAGACGCTGCGCACGCTCAGCGTCAACGGCACCGGTCGCGTCAACGCGGTCCCCGACGTGGCCGACGTCAACATCGGGGTGTACGAGCAGGCCAAGGAAGCCAGCGGCGCCTCGAAGAAGGCGGCAGCCTCGATGGACTCGGTGGTGAAGGCGCTGCTGGGCCTGGGCATCGACGAGAAGGACATCCAGACCACCAGCCTCAACCTCAACGCGCGCTACGACTGGAACAAGGAGCCAGCGGCCATCGTGGGCTGGGAGGCCAGCAACATGGTCAACGTCACGGTGCGTGACATCGAAGCGGTGGGCGACGTGATCGACACCGTCGTCGAGGCCGGCGCCAACCAGGTCAACGGCATCAGCTTC
The DNA here is from genome assembly GCA_963716815.1 of uncultured Chloroflexia bacterium. Classification (GTDB taxonomy): domain Bacteria; phylum Chloroflexota; class Limnocylindria; order Limnocylindrales; family CSP1-4; genus JAFMJV01. Next base: position 167,086 of record CAVQUM010000012.1, on the reverse strand, counting down.
CGCGTGGAGGACCCCACCGAAGCCCAGATGCTGGCACGCACCGCCGCCGTCGACGATGCGCGGGCCAAGGCCGACCAACTGGCAGCCGACGCGGGTGTCGAGATCATCGGCATCGTCAGCATCAGCGAGTCGGGCGGGCAGCAGCCGCAGCCCATCTACATGGAACGGGCCGAGATGGCCTTCGCAGCCGATACGGCCGCCTCCACCCCGGTGCTGCCGGGAGAGGTCGAGCTCTCGGTCAACGTCGTCATCCAGTACGAGATCGCCTAGAGGCGGCGCCTCCGGGCGCACTAGCACACGGACGGGCCGGGAGCACATCCCGGCCCTTTCGGTGCGTCTGCCTCCGTCAGCTACTCTCGGACCATGCGAGTCGCCGTCTTCTCCTCCAAGCCCTACGACGAGCGATACCTCGGTGCCGCCGCCGCGGGCTCTCCCCACCAGCTCGACTTCTTCGAAGCCAGGCTCAACTGTGACCACGCGCCATTGGCCGCCGACCACGACGCGGTCTGCGTCTTCGTCCACGACGAGGTCAGCGGCGATGTCTTGCGCGTCCTCGCCGATGGCGGGACACGGCTCGTCGCCCTGCGCGCCGCAGGCTTCAACAACGTGGACCTCGAGGTTGCCGGGGAGCTCGGCATCCGTGTCTGCCGCGTCCCGGCCTACTCACCCTATGCAGTGGCCGAGCACGCGGTCGCGCTCATCCTCAGCCTGGTCCGGCACACCCCCCGGGCCTTCAACCGTGTCCGCGACGGCAACTTCGCTCTCGACGGCCTGCTCGGCTACGACCTGCACGATCGCTGCGTGGGCGTGGTCGGGACCGGCCGCATCGGCACCGTCTTCGCCACCATCATGAAGGGCTTCGGCTGCCGGCTGATGGCCTACGACCCCTACCCCAACGACGACATGATGGCGCTCACTGCCAAGTACGTGGACCTGCCCGAGCTCTTCGCTGAGTCGGACATCATCGCCCTCCACGCTCCCCTCACGTCCGAGACGCACCACATCGTCAACGCCGACACGCTGTCGCGGGTCAAGCCGGGCGTGCTCATCGTGAACACCAGCCGCGGCGGGCTCATCGACACCGAGGCCGCCATCGACGCGCTCAAGGACGGGCGTTTGGGCGCCCTCGGGCTCGACGTCTACGAAGAGGAGGACGCCATCGGGTTCTTCGAGGACCAGAGCGCCTCGATCATCCAGGACGACACCTTCGCCCGCCTGCTGACGTTCCCGAACGTGCTCATCACCGCGCACCAGGCCTTCTTCACCGCCGAGGCACTGGCGAACATCGCCGAGGCCACGATGGCCAACCTCACCGCCTTCGAGGAGACCGGCGCGCCGGTCCACGAGGTCGGCGGGGCGTAGTCGCGGGGCGGGGAGTGGGCCCGGGCGGGGAGTGGGTCGGGCCGGTGACGGTCGGTCCCGCAGCGCCGCTACGCGCCGGCCGGGCCGCCGGTCTTTGGGCCCTTCTGCGCGTCGCGGCCCTTGCGCGCCTTGCGGCCCTTGCGCGCCTTCCGCATGCGCTCGTCGATACGCTCGAGGTCGGTCGCAGCCCGCACGCAGACCGCGCGCGTCCCTTCGCAGTCGTAGCGGTTGTGCTCGAGCAGGTCAGCCCAGCGCCCGAGCTGTGACTCGTTCGGCCCGCGTCCGGCGTCGAGGCTGGGTCGCAGGCTGCGGATCGTCTCGCCGACGTGCCCCGGCCCGGCCGCCGCGGGCACGTCGAAGCCGATCAGCTCGAGGTAGAGCTCCAGATCACCCGTGTCGGGCTTCTCGATGCCGGGACCGCGCGAGGCCCAGCGGGCAACGAGGGCACGGCCGTTGGCATAGCGAGCTTCGAAACGGCGGATGAGCCCGGGCTCGGCCGTCAGGCTGCGCACGATCTCAAGGTCATGTTCGCTCCACGAGACGATGCGCCGGTCCTGCTTCTCTGCCCGTGTGACCACCGTGGCCACGGCCTGGCGCAGCTCGAGGTAGGCGGGACCGAGCGGCCGGAAGGCGGGGTCGACCACGTACTGCTGGATGTGCTTGCGCAGGATGCCCAGCAGCACCGGCGGCGCGTCCGCGCCACCCTCGAAGTCGACGTAGAAGGCGGTCCGTGCCTCCGCCGCGGTCATCTGCTTGAACTGCTTGGTCATGGCACCACCAGCCTGACCGATTGCGGCGCAGCCTGTTGTGCGGGCAGTCCACACGACAGGAATTGTCAAGACACCGGAACCGGTGTCCGCCATGCTGCGGGCCATGGACGCCGACCTGCTGCCGGTACTGGTCCACATCCAGGCCGGGCTCGACTCGGACCTCAGCACAGCCGCTCTCGCGCGGCAGGCGGGGATGTCCGAGTCGACCCTTCACCGTCGCCTCGTCGAAGCCACGGGCGAGACGCCCAGACGCCACGTGGAGCGGCTGCGCCTCGAGCGGGCCGCATCCCAGTTGATGGTGCGGCAGGGCACGATCCTCGAGGTCGCGCTCGACAACGGCTACGTCTCTCACGAGGTCTTCAGCCGTGCGTTCGGCCGCCACTTCGGCGTGTCGCCGAGCGCGTGGCGCGCGCGTCAGGCTGCCGGTGGCCTGGGGCATAACGCGCGCCATCCGGGCCTCTCCGAGGAGATCGAGGGTGCCCGCATCTCCTCCACGCGGGTGACCGATCTGCGCCCCATCGAGGTCGCGTTCCTGCGCCACACTGGTCCCTACGACGAGGTTGACGGCAGCCTCTGGGGACGCGTCCGAGACCGCCTCGCCGAGCTCGGCTGCTCCACCGACGGCCTGCCCCTGGGGATCGCCCAGGACCCGCCGCACATCACGCCGCCAGAACGCCTGCGCTTCGACGCCGGCTGGACCATCGATCGTGACCTGCCGCCTGAGTGTGGCCTGGGCCAGCAGACGGTCGCAGGCGGCACCTACGCCTTCACGACCTACGTCGGCCCGTTCAGTCGCATCGGCTACGCCTACGGACTCATCAGCGCGCGGCTGATGGCCCACCCCGAGATGATCGTCTACGGCGCGTCGATCGAGTGGTACCGCACTGGTTCGATCGACCAGGAGACCTACCTCAACCAGGTCGACATCTCCTTCCCGGTCAAGGCACAGGCAGGCAGTCCACGGGTGTTCGAGTGAGCCCGCGACGCCTCGAGTCGAAAGCCCACTCGCATCTTCCTGCAAGGAGGCAGCATGTCCGAGTTCGAATTCCGTTCCGTGCCAGTGCAGCACACCGCCGTGGTAGCGGTCACGACGTCCGCTGACAGGATCGAGCGAGACCATGGGTGAGGCCTTTGCCAAGGTCTTCGCCAGGCTCGGCGAGGCCGGCGTGGCCGCGGCGGGCCCGCCCATGTGCAAGTACACGGCCTACGCCGAGGACAGCATCACCTACGAGGCTGGTCTGCCGGTGGCAGAGCCGTTCGGTGGCGAGGGAGACGTCGTCGCCGGCGAGATCGGCGGTGGGAAGGCGGCCGTGGGCATGCACATCGGGCCCTACGGCAAGCTCGGGGAGACGTACGGGCAGATGCAGGCCTGGCTCGAGGCCCAGGGGCTGAAGCCGTCGACCGTCATGTGGGAGTCGTACCTGAACGATCCCGACACGACCGAGCCTGAGCAGTTGCGGACCGAGGTCTACTGGCCCGTCGAGGAGGAGTGATGAGCGACTTCCAGATCCGACAGACGACCGAGCAGCACACGGCCGCCATCAGGATGACCCGTGCGATCAGCCAGATCGGGCCCGCCATGGGCGAGGCCTTCCCCAAGATCTACCATGCGGTCGTCTCGTCGGGCGTGCAGCCGGCGGGCATGCCGCTCGCGCGCTACTTCGACTTCGATGAGGAGGCCACGACCTTCGAGTGCGCCATCCCGGTGCCGGATCCCTTCACGGGCACCAACGAGGTGCAGGCCAGTACGGTCGGTGGCGGTGAGGCAGCCTTCACGCTGCACACGGGCCCGTACGACCAGATCGGCCGGACGTGGGAGGCACTGATGGCCTGGGTGACCGAGCAAGGCCGAGCGCCCGCAGGCCCCACTTGGGAGGTCTACATCGACGACCCCCAGGAGGTGGCCGAGTCCGAGCTGAAGACGGAGTTGTACATCCCGCTCCGCTGAGCTCTGGCCGGCTGGGACCTTGCGCTCCAGCCGTCGCCGAACGGGCAAGGAAGGGCCATTGGTCCATCGACGCGGGCGGCCCACGGTGGTGAACTCGGAACGAACCAAGGCGCAGGAGGCCTCTAATACAGAGAAGGAGGCGACATGTATCGAAGTGATCTCCGTGCCCCGCACCGTCTTGCTGACCGTGCTCGGCACCACCACGCTCGCGCTCGCTGCCATCGTTCCGGCGGCCGCAGCACCGGCGTGTGACATCAGTGGCACGAATGGCGACGACCGCCTCACCGGCACGCCCGCAGGCGAGGTCATCTGCGGTCTGGGCGGGGACGACCTCATCGTCGGCGGCGGCGGAAACGACACGCTCATCGGCGGCGACGGCGACGACATCCTGCGGGCCGGCAAGGGGGACGACCTCGTCCTTGGCGGCGACGGCGACGACATCATCAGCGGCTCGCTCGGTGACGACCGGCTGCTCAGCGGCACCGGAGCGGACGTCGTCTACGGCGGCGACGGCGACGACATCATCCGCGGCGGCGACGGCGATGACCGTGTGGGTGCGGGTGACGGCGACGACAGACTGCTCGGCGGGGCCGGCCACGACGTGCTCGTGGGCAGTGATGGATCCGACGTCGTCCGCGGCGGCGGAGGGCGTGACCGGCTCTTCGGTGGCGAAGGTGCCGACCGCCTCTTCGGCGGCCCTGATGGCGATCGCCTCGAGGGCGGCGGCGGCAATGACCGCGTGGTCGGCGCGGAGGGCTTCGATGCCCTCTTCGGCGGACCGGGCGACGACGTCCTCGTCGGCGGACCGGACGACGACCGACTGGTCGGCGGCAGCGGACGGGACACCATGGCCGGCGGCATGCATGCCGACTTCCTCTTCGGCGGCGATGGGCCGGACACGCTGTTGGGTGAGAACGGCGCCGACCGGCTGCTGGGCGGCCGTGGCGCCGACCGGCTCTACGGCGGGCGCGGCAAGGACACGCTCAAGGGCAACAGCGGGTACGACACGCTCTACGGCGGGCCGCACCCCGACATCGTCCGCGGCGGTCCAGGCGACGACCTGCTCGTGGGCGGTAGCGGTCGGGACCGCATGTTCGGCATCGGCGGTGACGACACGCTCGCGGGCGTGGACGGCGAGAGCGACGTCGTGCAGGGCGGCCCAGGGACTGACGCGTGCGAGGCCGACGCGATCGACACCGTCCGCCTGTGCGAGATCGACCTGACGGCGCTCCCCGGCTCGGCTGTTCGCTAGGGCCGGGTGGCCAGTTCGACCAGTTCCCGGTCGGCTTCGTCCGGGAGCAGGTACCAACGCAGACCCTCGAAGTCGCCGCCGACCTCCAGGTCGGTGGCGGCTTGCGGCGTTTCGGCCGGGATGGGTGGGTCCGCCATCAGGGCGCGAGCCTCGGCGAGGTAGTCGGCGAACGCGGTCTCGGGCTCCTGGCGGCGGTGCTGGACGTAGGTCATGCCCGCCGCGGTGTAGCGGATATCCCGCAACGACAGGGGCGCCTCCGCCGTCCGGCCGACGTGGTGCCACAGAGCCGGTGGCCGGGTCGTGCCGATAGTGCGGCAGCAGGCGCCAGCCGTCCCGGGCGATCGATCTCGACCGCGGTCAGGATGTAGTCGAAGACGGTCTCGTCGATGAAGTAGTTGAAGTTGACGCGCACCCAGCCGGGCTTGATGCCCTCGCAGCCGCGGGTGATCTCGCGCTCGAACTCGTGGCTGGTCTCGACGTCGATACCCAGCAGTCGGTGGCCGTAGGGGCCGGCACACGAGCAGCCGCCGCGTGACTGGATGCCGAAGAGGTCGTTGAGCAGGGCCACCACGTAGTTGTGGTGCAGGTAGCGTTGCCCGTGGCGGACGACGAAGCTGACGATCGAGAGGCGCGGGCACTCCCTGCTGCCGAGCACGTCCAGGCCGGGTACGTCGCTCCAGCGGGCGAGCGCGCGCTCGATGAAGTAGCTCCTCCTCGGTCGCGGATGGCCTCTGCCCCGACCGCGTCCTTCAGCCCAAAGACGAGGCCGGCGCGGATGGACTCGATGATGGCGGGGGTGCCGCCCTCCTCGCGGTGCTCGGGATCGTCGAGGTAGACGTGCTCCTCGGCGTTGACGTAGGCCACGGTGCCGCCGCCGGGCACGGCCGGCACGGAGTTGGTCAGCAGCGCGCGACGGACCACCAGGACGCCGGGCGTGCCGGGTCCGCCGATGAACTTGTGTGGGCTGATGAAGAGCGCGTCCTTGTAGTCGAAGGGTGCGTCGGTCGTGTCGCCGTCATCTTTGGGCCGCCGCGGCGCCACATCGAGTGGCTGGTAGGGCGCGGCCGCGCCGTAATCCCAGAACGCAAGCGCGTCGTGCCGGTGGAGCAGCACGGAGATGCCGCGCGTGTCCGACTTGATGCCCGTCACGTTGCTGGCGGCGCTGAACGAGCCGATCAGCAGCGGCCGGCCGACATAGGCCTCCAGCTCTGCCTCGAGGTGGTCCAGGTCGATGCGGCCGTCGGCGTCTTCATGGATGGTCACCACGTCGGCGATCGATTCGCGCCAGGGCAGCTCGTTGGAGTGGTGTTCGTAGGGGCCGATGAAGACGACCGGGCGTTCATCTGCAGGGATGTGTGCGGAGAGGCCGTAGCGTGCGTCGAGGTCGGCCGGGATGCGCAGGTTGAGGACCGCGATGAGCTTGTCCACCGCGGCCGTGGAGCCGGAGCCGCAGAAGATGACGGCGTACTCGTCTCGTTCGGCACCACAGGCGTCGCGGATGATGTCGCGCGCATCCTCGCGGAAGCGCGTCGTCTGCAGACCGGTGCCGCTCGATTCGGTGTGCGTGTTGGCATAGAGCGGCATGACCTGCTCGCGGATGTAGTCCTCGATGAAGCCGAGGTTGCGGCCTGAGGCGGTGTAGTCCGCGTATGTCAGTCGGCGGATGCCGAAGGGGCCATCGAAGGCCTCGTCGTCACCGATGACGCTACGCCGGATGAGGGCCAGCAGCTCCTCGGGATGGGCGTGGCGGCTCGGGGGCGCGGGCGGGTTCTGCGGGCTGTCGGTCATCGAGCGTCCATCGTAGCCGTTGTCGACGGCTGCCTCTGGGATGTCGGCCGGGTTCGCGGCGTGGTTCGCGGGCGGGCTGCGTTCGCGGCCTGGTTCGCGGCCCGGCTGCGTTCGCCCCTTGGCTGGGTTCTATGCCCCCAGCTCGCATGTCACGGGGACCCACCCCCTGCCGCCCAGTCAAATTGAGGCATATTCCAGGCCCCCGGAGGCATACCGGTCCCGGGCCGACTCGATCGCAGGGTGCCCTCGTCGCAGGGTGCCCTCGTCGCAGGGTGCCCTCGTCGCAGGGTGCTCTCGTTGCGGGGTAGGCTCGTTGCGGGATGGGCTCGTCGCGGGCGGCCCCGACGTCTCGAGGTCCCGCTGTCCGGGGCCCGGTGGCCAGCTATCCCACGGAGGCTCGCTATCCCACGGAGGCTCGCTATCCCACGGAGGCTCGCTATCCCACGGAGGCTCGCTATCCCACGGAGGCTCGCTATCCCTCGGGAGCCCGCCATTCCCTTGGAGGGCATGGAATATGCCTCAATCTGACTGGGCGAGGGAGGGCAGAACTGACCGATATCCCACCTGAGGGAATAGCGTCGACGAGCGGCAGCGCCCCCAAGGGATCGTGCCGACGAACGGCGGCGGTGCCCCATGCCCGGGGCGGCCGGCGGAGCGACGGCGGCGCCCGCTAGTCTGCAGCGGACACCGGACGGCCACGAGGAGGACTGATGGAGCTGCTGACGAACCCGGAGGTCTGGATCGCGCTGCTGACGCTGACGGCGCTCGAGATCGTCCTCGGCATCGACAACATCGTCTTCATCTCCATCCTCGCCAACAAGCTGCCCGAGGAGCAGCGCGACAACGCGCGGCGCGTGGGCATCGTCGCGGCCATGGGCATGCGCATCCTGCTGCTGCTGGGCATCAGCTGGGTGGTGACGCTGACCGAACCGCTCTTCACCGTCCTCGGCCACGAGTTCAGCGGTCGCGACCTCATCCTCGTCGGCGGTGGTGCCTTCCTCATCGCCAAGGCCACGTGGGAGATCCACGGCCGCATGGAGGGCGGCGACCACGTCCGCGACACAGGCAAAGTCACGTCCTTCTGGAGTGTGATCGTGCAGATCATGGTGCTCGACATCATCTTCAGCCTGGACTCGGTCATCACCGCTGTAGGCATGGTCGACGAGGTCGCGGTGATGATCGCCGCAGTCGTCATCTCGGTCGTGGTGATGCTGGTGGCCAGCGGCTACATCACGCGCGTCATCGACGAGCACCCGACGCTGAAGATGCTGGCCCTGGCCTTCCTGCTACTCATCGGCTTCACGCTCGTGGCTGACGGCCTGGGCCAGCATATCGACAAGGGCTACGTCTACGCGGCCATGGGCTTCGCGGTCTTCGTGGAGATCCTCAACATCCGCCGATCGTCCAAGCACTCCTCGCCACTGAAGATGCGCGACCCATACCACGAGCTGGGCGAGCCCCTCGCCGTCGCGGGGGAGGCCGCTGCGGACGAGTCCTAGTCGAGCGGGGCCTAGGGCGAGGGCGAGGGCGAGGGTGCGCGCGGCGGCAGCTCGGGCAACCCGTCATCGAAGAGGGTGATGCCCACGATGGGCAGCTCGATCTCGGGGATCTGCACCGCGCGTGCGGCATCGGTGAAGACGAGCGCGAGCACGACGATGATGCCGGTCAGCAGGTACTTGGCCGCGAAGGAGGCCAGCAGGTAGCGGCGGAAGCTGAAGTGGATCAGGCCACCGACGTAGGCTGCAGCGGTGCCCATCGGCGTGGGCGCGAAGCAGAGCAGGAACATGCCCGCCACGCCGCGTTGCTCGATGACCGGCTGAGCGCGCTCCTGTGCTCGCTTCAGCGAGGTCGTGAAGCGCCGGCGCAAGCGCGTAGCCGTCCCGCTCCGATCGGGCGCGGGCCGGTGGTCGGCGGGATCGGCGGGCGGCGGATCGACCCCCGCCATCGCCGCCACGGCGGCGGCATCGAGATCGGCGCCCGGCGAGAAGTCGACCGCGTCCTCGTCGAGCATGCCAGTGTCTTGTGCCAACTGCTCGGCACCCTCGGTGTCGCCCTCGGCGTACGAGGCCGCCGTGCGTGCGCCCGCGATGTAATAGCTGGACAACCCCAGCGCCATGGCTGCGCCGGCCACCGCGAAGACCTCCCACGACGGCAGGATGACCGCCTGCTGGAACACCAGCAGCAGGCCGACGAAGCGCGACCCCGGGATGGGCACCAAGGCACCGCCGTTGCCCAGCCAGTTGACAAGGAAGACGCCGACGAGAGCCACGACGTCGAGCCCGTCGAAGATGATGCGCAGCAGGCGGGTCGAAGAGAGGATGATGGCGATCAGCAGCGCCAGGACGACGATGACCATCCCCAGCACGAAGCGCGACTCGTTGGAGAGCCAGCCGTAGAGCCACGCCTGCGCCCGCAAGAGGAAACCGGGGGCCTGGTCGGGTGCGCGCGGATTGGGGCCTGGTCGGGAGGGCGGCGGCGCTTCGGGTCGCGCGTGGGACATGGTGGCCCGATGCTAGCGGCTGGAGCGGTCGACAGGAACGCCGTTCGGACGCATGATTCAGGTTCCTGCGGTCGCGAACCCGGCGGCCGTCGATGCCCTTCAGAAAGGACACGATGCTTCGACTCGGCTACAAGGCCTCCGCCGAACAGTTCGGCCCGCGCCAACTCCTCGACTTCGCGGTCACGGCCGATCGCCTGGGCTACGACTCGGTCTGGACCAGCGATCACTACCAGCCCTGGCGCCACACCGACGGTCACGCGCCCGAACGCGCTGGCCTGGCTGGGTGCCGCGGCAGCCTCCACCGAGCGCGTGGTCCTGGGCACCAGCGTGCTCACGCCCACCCTGCGCTACAACCCCGCGGTCGTGGCCCAGGCCTTCGCCACGCTCGGCTGCCTGGCACCGGGGCGCGTCATCCTCGGCGTGGGCACGGGCGAGTCGCTCAACGAGGTCGTGGTCGGCGCCGAGTGGCCCGACCAGAAGGAGCGCTTCCGCCGGCTCAAGGAGTCGGTGCTGCTGATCGGGCAGCTCTTCCGCGAGGACTTCGTGAGCTTCGAGGGCGAGTTCTACACGACCCACAACGCCACCATCTACGACAAGCCGGACGAGCCGGTACCGGTCTACATCGCCGGTTCGGGTCCGGCGGCCTCACGCCTCGCCGGCCGCATCGCGGAGGGCTACATCGCTACCAGCGGCAAGGTCACCGAGCTGTACACCGAGACACTGCTGCCGGCGGTGGCGGAGGGGCTCGAGAAGGCCGGCCGGCCGGATGACGCCATCGAGCGCATGATCGAGATGAAGGTCAGCTTCGACACCGACCGCGGACGAGCCATGGAGGACACCAAGATCTGGGCCGCGCTGGCGCTGTCGGGCGAGCAGAAGATGGGCGTCGAGGACCCGCGCGAGATGGAGCGGCTGGCGACGACGGTCGAGGATGTGGCCCATCGCCGCTGGCTCGTGCAGCGACGATGTCGACGAGCACATCGAGCAGATCCGCCCGTACCTCGAGTGGGGCTTCGACCACCTGGTCTTCCACTTCCCCGGCGACGACCAGGAGCGGGCCATGGCGCTCTACGCCGAGCGGGTGCTGCCGGAGCTGCGCGCGCGCTTCGGCTGAGTCGGTGCGGGCGGCGCCTCGATGCCGGCGGCGACCGCCCCGACGCCTACTCCTCGGGCGGGACGACGCCCTTGCGCAACATGAAGCAGCCGTAGAAGCGTCGCTCGCCGCTCTGGATGACCGCGTACGCACCCTTGGCCAGGTCGTAGAAGGCGAAACGCTCGACCGGCTGCATGGGGCGGGTCTCGCCGATGGCGGCGATCTCAGCCGCGACCTCCTGCTGCACGGGCGGGATCTCGTCGGGGGCGCCGACGACCTCCATGCGGCCAGCGAAGTCATCGACGAAGCTGTCCAGCGGCATGACCGAGAGGATCGCGTTGACGACCTCTGCTGCGGTCAGGTTCTCCATGCGCAGAAGCTCACCGGCACGCGTCTCGGCGGCGATCGAGTCCGCCGGGAAGTTGGTGTCCGACACGATCAGGTAGTCGCCGTGGCCCATGGCTCGCAGCGTGTACAGGACGTCGGCGTTGAGTCGGTTGTCGATCCCCTTGAGCATCAGGTTCCTCCCATGCGTGGCGCGCGGTGACCGGTCATGCGCCGGTCGGAAAGGACGCCTCCGGTGGCGCTCACGTTACCACCCGTGCACGCTTGCGAAAACGTTGACATGGACCCATGTGCGAGCGCTACCCTAGCCGGACCAACCGTCTCGTCTACCGGCGGCGAGCCCGCGGGAGCGAGCGATGTGTCTTCCCAGGAGGAGGGACAACATGCAGGTCAAGTTCACGGAACGAAGAGTGCTGACGAGGGCCACCGCCCTAGGAGTGGTGGCGGCTCTTTCGATCGGGGCTCTGCCAGCGATGGCACAGAACCTCAATGCGGACGAGCGCGCCGCGCTGCTGCAGATCCCGGGCGTGGGCATGGGCAGCCCGACCGATGCCGATTGGCAGAAGGTCGGCGAGCTGACCCTTGGCGCGACCAAGGAGAACATGGCCGAGGGCGAGTGCTCGGGTGTCGAGCTCACGTTCATGGGCCTCAACAACCAGAACTTGCACAACTTCCTCTTCCGTGGCTTCCTGAAGCCATGGGAGGACTACACCGGCGCCAAGCTCAGCTGGATCGACCTGGCGCAGGCCGACTACAACGCCAAGCTCCAGCAGTCGATCGCCACCGGCACGGTGGACTTCGACATCATCGAGATGGGTGCGCCTTTCGAGGGCGACACCGCCGGCCGCGGCCTGCTCGACCCGATGCCCGATTGGGTCGCCGAGCAGATCGACATGGACGACTACGTGGACTACCTCAAGCCGCCTGTCGGCACCTGGGACGGCGTCGACGTATCGCATCTCCATCGATGGCGACACTCACACCTACGCCTTCCGCACCGACTACTACGACAACGAGGAGTTCGCCGCCGCTTGGGCGGAGTCGGAGTACAACGTCGACGGCAGCCCGTGGGAAGTGCCCATGACGTGGGACCTGGTCAACGCGCACGCCCTGTTCCTCAAGGACAAGACGGACCCGCTGACCGGCCTCGAGGCCAACGGCTTCCTTGACCCGCTGAAGGGTTGGGGCGGTTTCGGCTTCTACTTCCTTGAGGACCGCGCCACGGCCTACGTGAAGACCCCCGGGGACCCGGCCTGGCTCTTCGATCCCGAGGACATGACGCCGCTGGTCAACAACCCCGGTTGGGTGCAGGCCATCCAGGACGTCATCGACCTCATCGAGGCTGACGCCTATCCGACCGACCAGATCAACACCGATCCGGGCGGCACGGCCTTCAGCCAGTTCCTCGCGGGCACCGGCTCGTCCCTGGCGTGGTGGGGCGACGTGGGCTCCAACGCCCGCACCTCCGACACCTCGGTCGTAGGCGACGTCGTCGGCTTCGACATCCTGCCCGGCGCCAACAAGTACTACGACCGCGCCGCCGGCGAGTGGGTCGAGGGTTACAACGAGTCCCCCAACAACGCCTACATCGGCTGGGGTGTCTACGTCACCAACCGTGTTTCCGATGACGAGCTGAAGCGCAAGTGCGCGTGGTCGGCAGCGGCGCACCTCGGCGGCAAGGACCTCTCGCTGTGGACGTCGGCCTATCCGTCCGGCTTCCAGCCGTACCGCAACTCGCACTTCGACTACGACGAGTGGGAGACCGCGGGCTACGACCGTGCCTTCGTCGAGGACTATCTCTCTTCGAACGCCGATAGCTATAACCACCCCAACGCGGCGATCGAGCCGCGCATCCCCGGCATCTTCCAGTACTACTCGGTGGCCGAGGACGAGCTGGCGCTGGGTTGGGGCAGCGGCGCCTCCGCGCAGGAGATCGGCGACAACATCGCTGCCGCCTGGGAGGAGATCACCGAACAGATCGGACGTGAGGGTCAGTTGGCGCTCTACAGGGCGTCGCTGGGTCTCGAGTAACCGTCGATGGGGCGCGGCCGCAAGCTGCGCCCCTCGCATGCCGAGCCATGTGAGACTGCGGGGTGCGCGCCGACCGTGCACCCCGCATGATTCCACCCGGGATTCCATCCGGGGATTCCCTACACCCACGTCACCGCAATGACAGGCCACACGAATTGAGCAACGGCGACCTCTTCCACGTCGTCTCGCACGAGTACATCTCGGAGCGGCGAAAGCGCATCGGTCGGACTCCTCATCCGCGGCTCCTTTGCGCTGTTCGCGATCGTGGCTCGGGCTGCAGCTGCTCAACGCCATGGGCGTCTTCGAACTCGGCTTCGAGAACTGGCAGCCCACGCTCTTCGCCTACGTCGTCTGGGCGACCTGCCTCACCGCCGGCCAGGTCATCATCAACGGCGAGATGGGCAAGCGCGCCCTCTTCGTCCTGCCGGCAGCGCTGTTCGTCATCTCGCTGACCATCATCCCGCTCGCCTTCGGCCTGGCCATCGCCTTCTCCGACTGGAACCTGTCTGCGCCCGACGGGCCCTCCTACGCCGGGCTCGACAACATCGAGACGCTGCTCAAAGACACCTTCTACTGGAACGCCATGCTCAACATGGTCTTCTACGTGGGCATGGTCCTGGTCGAATACGCCATCGCCTTCGGCCTGGCGCTCCTGCTCCATTCACAGATCCGGGCGCGGCGCTTCTTCCGAGTGGCCTTCCTCATCCCACTGATGCTCTCGCCGGTGGCGGTGTCGTGGATGATCGGCAAGTCCATGCTGGAAGTTCCGCTTCGGGCCGCTGGCGCGACTCGCGCGCAGCCTGGGCATCGATGACCCGGCGTTCTTCTCCGATCCCATCATCGCCAAGCTCACCATGGAGCTCATGGACGCCTGGATGTTCATCCCGCTGATGACGCTGATGCTCCTGGCCGGTCTGCAGGCCATCCCCAGCGAGCTGACCGAAGCGGCGCGCGTCGACGGCGCCTCGGGCTGGCGGGCCTTCCAAGTCCATCATCTTCCCGCTGATGATCCCGGTCTCGCTGACCGCCATCATCGTCCGCATCATCTTCAAGCTGAAGCTGGCCGACATCATCATCAACGTCACGCTGGGCGGCCCTGGCGGCGCCACCGACACCGTCAGCAGCTTCATCTACCGCGAGTACCGTGACCGATCCAACGTGGGCTATGGCACGACCATGGCCTTCTTCTATCTGATCATCATCGTCATCGGCTTCACCATCCTGATGCGGGTCTCGAGCCGCTGGATGAGGCCCTACCGATGAGCGCGCCCATCTTCCGCGACAGCGACGTCGACCTCGCCTACAAGGCCAAGTGGTACACCAGCCGCGTGGTCATCTACGGCCTGCTCATCGGCTGGACCATCGTCTGCCTCTTCCCCATCTTCTGGACCATCACTACCAGCTTCAAGACGGCGCCGGACGTGATGCAGGGCAACATGATCCCCTTCCTCGACTTCGAGCCGGCCTGGCTGGGCTGGCGCTCGCTGGGCTTGTCGCCTGACACGATCGGGGCCGACAGCACGGTCCGCGACGAGTTCCTCAAGCGCTTCACCAACTCCACGGTCATCTCGTTCTCGGCCTCGCTGCTGGCGATCGTGCTGGGATCACTGGCCGGCTACGGACTGTCGCGCTTCGCCTACAAGTTCGGGCCGATGCGCAACAACGACATCTCCTTCTTCTTCCTCTCCCAGCTGATCCTGCCGCCGGTGGTGCTGGCCCTGCCGTTCCTCGTGCTCTACACGGAGCTCGCGCTCCACGACACGCACATCGGCCTGATCCTGCTCTACACGCTGACGGTGCTGCCCATCGTCATCTGGATCATGCGCGACCAGTTCCAGGCCATCCCCTCGGAGCTGGAGGAGGCCGCCTTCGTCGATGGCGAGGGCGTCTGGGGCGCGTTCCGCGAGATCATCCTGCCCATCGCCCTGCCGGGCATGATCGCGGCCTTCGTGCTCGCCCTCGTGCTGACCTGGAACGAGTACTTCTTCGCCTCGCTGCTGACCTCTACCGACGCCAAGACGCTGCCAGTGATGATCGCCAGCCAGACCGGTAGCCAAGGCATCAGCTGGTGGTCCATGGCTGCCCTCTCGTTCGGCGCCATCCTGCCGCTCGTCGTGGTCGGCATCCTGCTCGAGCGGTTCATCATCCGGGGCATGTCCACGGGCGCGGTGAAGTAGGGCTCGTCACAGGACGAACCCGGAGTCGTTACTCCATGTTGGTGTGGCGTGCGCGCATGGACTCGGATGAATTCGCCGAGCACCTCGCGCAGCCGCAGCACCAGCACCTCGAAGACCAGGAACATGGCGCCCTCGAAGAGCGAGCCCATGGGCAAGACGGCATCACTGCCCACGTCATTGGCCATCGTCTGGGCGGGGATGACCAGCAGCTCGTCGGCGAGTGCGCTGGTGGCACCGTCCGGCTCCGCGGTCACCACCAGCACGCGGGCGCCGGCCGCACGCGCCACGCGGCAGAGGCTGGAAGACGTGGGCAGCTCGCCAGGTCCAGCTGCGCAGAGGAAGAGGTCGCCGGGGCCAAGCGGGAAGGCGCTCATGTCGCCCTGCATGCAGACGCTGAGCCCGAGATGGTGGAGGCGCATGGCCAGGGCCCGCATCATCAGCCCCTCGCGGCCGCAGCCATAGAGCATCACCCGCTGTGCCTTCGCGATGGCCCGGACGGTCGGCTCGAGCGCGGCATCGTCGATCCGGTCAGCGACCTCGGACAACTCGGCGGCGGCTTCGTGCATGGTCATGATCGGCTCTCCACCCTAGCTCTCGGCCGCGACGCTGGCGATGATCTCGCGGCAACGGGCGTTGTCCGGGAACGACTTCTGCGTCCCGGGGCGCAGGACCGACTCGGCGGCGATGGCGCAGCCGAGGCGGGCCGAGGCGGCCTCCGTCCAGCCCGACGCGAGACCGAAGACGAAGGCACCCACGAAGGCGTCGCCGGCGCCGGTGGTATCGACGGCCTCGACCGCAGGCGTGGCCACGCGCTGGACCTCGCCGTCCTCCCCGACGACCGCCGCCCCGCGCTCGCCGAGCGTGACCAGCAGTCGCACGCCGAGCTCCTCCGCGAGGGCCTGCAGCGCGCCCGGGTCCGCGACGCTTTCGGACAGGCCCGCAGCGTGGGCGATGATGGCGAACTCGGTCTCGTTGGGGATGATCCAGTCGCTGACGGCCGCGAGCTCCGCGCTGACGGCCGCGCCGGGTGCCGGGTTCAGGACCGTGATGGCACCACGCTCGCGCGCGGCGGCGAAAGCGGCCGTGGTCACGGCCTGGCCGATCTCGAACTGGCCGATGACAGCGTCGACGTGCTCCTGCTCGGCCACGGCGGCGGCGCCGTGCTCCGGCAGCAACCCGTCATTGGCACCGGGGATGACGATGATGCGATTGCTGCCGTCCGGCTCGACCCAGATGGGCGCAACGCCGCTGGAGCCCGGCTCGCGACGGACGTAGGTGGTGTCGATGCCGAAGGCCGCGAAGTTATCGATCGTCTGCTCGCCGTAGCTGTCCTCACCGACGGCGTTGACCATGGCCACCTCGGCCCCCATCAGGCGCGCCATCACGGCCTGGTTGGCACCCTTGCCGCCGAAGCCCTGGGCGAAGCGGTCGCCGATGACCGTCTCTCCTCGCTCGGGCATCCGGGCCGCATACGCGATCTGGTCGATCATCGTGCTGCCGACCACGGTCAGCCACGGTCCTGCTCCGCTCCTCATCGCCTCCACGGCGTCCTCCTGCGCATCGTTCTGGCCATGCTGGCCTCGAGCACATTCTGGCACCCGTCGATGGCACTCGAGGCGGGACGTCCACCTATAGTTCAGACAGAGACTCACATCAAGGGGTGATCGACTTGAGCTGGCTCCACGAGGTCTTCGGCGTCCACAAACCCGTCATCGCCATGTGCCACTTCATGGCCCTGCCGGGCGATCCCGACTACGACGAGCGGGCCGGGCTCGCGGCCGTGGTCGAGCGGGCCAGGGCCGACCTGCGTGCGCTGCAGGACGGCGGCGTCGACGCGGTCATGTTCTCGAACGAGTTCAGCCTGCCCTATCTCACGAAGGTCGAGCCCATCACGCCGATCGCCATGGCGCGCGTGATCGCCGAGCTCTATCCCGACATCTCAGTGCCCTTCGGGGTCAACGTGCTGTGGGACGGGGTGGCCTCGATCGAGCTGGCAGCCGCGACCGACGCCCGCTTCGTGCGCAAGATCTTCACCGGCGTCTACGCCAGCGACTTCGGGCTCTGGAACACCGACGTCGGCGCCGCGGCCCGGCATCGCCGTGCGCTCCACGCGCAGGATGTGCGGCTGCTCATGAACATCGTGCCCGAGGCCGCGCGCTACCTCGGCGATCGCGACGTGGCCGAGATCGCTCGCTCGACCGTCTTCAACGCCAAGTCCGACGCCCTCTGTGTCTCCGGCCTCACCGCGGGCGCCGCGACCGACACGCAGGTCCTCTATCGGGTCAAGGAGGCCGTCGGCGACACACCGGTGTTCGTCAACACCGGTGTGAACCCGGGCAACGTGCGCGAGCAGCTGGCGATCGCGGACGGCGCGGTCGTGGGCACGTACTTCAAGGTCGACGGCGTGTTCGAGAACCCCAGTGACCGCGAGCGTACGGCGGAGCTGATGCAGCTCGTGACGGACCTCCGCCGCACGCTCTAGCGCCATGTTCATCGGTGTCGACGTCGGGACCTCCGAGACCAAGGCCGTGCTCGTCGACCGCGCCGGCCGCGTGCTGGGGGGGACGTCCGCGCCCAACAGGCTGCACGTGCCCCAGCCGGGCTGGGCCGAGCACGATGCCGAGGCCGACTGGTGGGGCAACTTCTGCGCGGTGGTGCGCGAGATCCTCGACCGGAGCGGGGTCTCGCCGTCAGCGGTGGAGGCGGTCGGGTGCAGCGGCATCGGTCCCTGCGTCCTGCCCGTCGACGAGGAGGTCAGGCCGCTCGGTCCGGGCATCCTCTACGGCATCGACACGCGCGCGGGCGCGCAGATCGAGCGGCTCAACGACGAGCTGGGCGAGGCCGCCATCCTCGCGCGCACCGGCAACGCCCTGACCTCGCAGTCGGCGGGCCCCAAGGTGGCCTGGCTCAGGGACGAGCGGCCCGAGGCCTTCACGGCCGCGGCCATGTTCCACACCTGCCAGTCGTACCTGGTGGCCAAGCTCACCGGCGAGCACGTCATGGACCACACCACGGCGGCCTACTGGGGGCCGTTCTACGACATCCGTGCGAATGCCTGGATCGACGATTGGGTCGCGGGCACCGTCGAGCCCGATCGACTGCCTCGCCCGGTCTGGCCGACCGACGTGGTCGGGCGGGTCTCGGCCGATGCGGCGCGGGCCAGCGGTCTCGCGGCTGGCACGCCGGTCATCGCCGGTGCTCCCGACGCGCCGGCCGAGGCGGTCAGCGCGGGCGTCCTCGGACCGGGCGACCTGATGGTCATGTACGGGTCCAGCATCTTCATCATCGCTGTCGTCGATGAGCCCATCGTGGACCCGCGCATGTGGGCCGCGCCGTACGTCTTCGAGGGCACCTCGATCGTGGCCGGCGGGACGTCGACCGCCGGCACCCTCACGCGTTGGCTCATCGAGCTGCTGTCGGACGAGCACGACGCGACCGCGCTGAGCGATCACTACGGCGACTTCGCAGCGTGGGCAGCCGCTTCGCCCGCGGGCGCCAACGGCCTCCACTTCCTGCCCTACCTCAGCGGTGAGCGGACGCCCATCCACGATCCCGATGCCCGAGGCGTGGTCTTCGGGCTCTCCCTGCAACACACGCGCGCCGACGTGGCGCGTGCGGCGCTGGAGGGCATCGCACAGGGTATCCGCCTCAACGTCGAGGTCATGCTCGAGATCGGCGTACCCATCGAGCGCATCCGCGCCGTGGGCGGAGGCGTGAAGAACCAAGCCTGGCTGCAGGCCGTCAGTGACTGCCTGGGCCGGCGCCAGGAGGTGGTCAGCCAGCGAGGTGCGGCCTACGGCGACGCGGTCCTGGCCGCCGTCGGCGTGGGCGCGCTGCGGCGGGAGGACGTGCCATCGTGGCTGGAGTTCGACCACGCGGTCGAACCCAACGCCGAACTCGCGGAACTGTACGAGCGGCAGGCGTCCCGCCAGCGTCGGCTGTACGAGTCGACCCGCACGCTCATGCATGAGGTGGCTCATGAGGCCTGACCACGACACCGGCACTGACTGGAACCGCCTGGCCGACCGCATCCTCGACACCTCCGTGGAGGTACGCGCCGGGGCGAACCTGCTGGTCACGCTGACCTCGCCGGAGGTCTATCCGCTGGCCGCGGCGCTGGCCGAGGGCGCCGTGCGGCGCGGTGCCAGCCACCACGCGCTGCTCCATACCGAGGAGGTCGACGAGGCCATCCGGCGACACGGGAACGATGACCAGGCGCGCCGGCGACTCGAGGTCGAGCTCTTCGCCATGTCGTGGGCAGACACGCACGTCGCGCTGCGTGCGCTGGTGCCTCCGGCCGGCGAGCCCGACAGCGAAGGCTTCGGCCGCCGCGCTGCCCTGCTGCGGGCCGCACACGGCGAGGTCTCGGCGGCTCGCTGGGCCCAGACGCGTTGGTGCATCGTGCGCGTGCCCACGCCCAGCTACGCCGACTACCTGGGCATGCCCTATGAGGCACTCGCCGACGAGTTCCTGCGTGGCAGCATCGACGATGACGGCTGGTCGGCCTGGGCGGGCCTCGCCGCGGCGCTCGATGGTGCGCGCGAGGTGCGTATCGTGGGCGACGACACCGACCTGTCCTTCTCGGTCGAGGGACGAACCTGGAAGCTCTTCGACGGGGCCATGAACCTGCCCGACGGCGAGGTCGCGACCGCGCCCGTGGAGACCACGGCCGAGGGCCACATCACCTTCACCGACCCGCTCATCTTCGGCGGCCAGCGCATCGAGCGGATGCGCCTCGAGTTCCACGAGGGCCGGGTATCGAAGGTCGATGCCGGTCCGGCCACCGGCTTCGTCGAGACCATCGTGGCCACCGACGATGGCGCCGCGCGCGTGGGCGAGTACGGCATCGGGGTCAACCGCCACATCCGCAGCTGGACCGAGGACCTGTTCTTCGACGAGAAGATCGTGGGCACCACCCACATCGCGCTGGGCCGGGCCTATCCCGAGTGCGGGGGCGTCAACCACTCGGCCATCCACTGGGACATCGTCAAGGACCTGCGGCCTGGACCCACGCGGGCCGGCGGTGCTGTCTACATCGACGGCGAGCCCATCATCGAGGGTCCCGAGCTGCGACTACCCCGCAGCCGCTGAGTCAGCCCTCGAGCAGCCGGACCACATCTGCTGGCCCGATCGCGTGCCGCTCCTCGTCGGGCGTGCCCACATGCAGGGCTGCGGCGGCATTGGCGTAGCGCAGCGCGTCGGCGAGCGGCTCGCCGCCGGCCAGGCGAGCGGCGAGGGCTCCGACGAAGACGTCGCCGGCGCCGTGTGCATCGGGCACGGTCATTTCGTGAGCATGCAGCCTGACGGTCTCCTCGCCCCACGCTGCCGCGACCCCGGCAGGGCCGGCGGTGACGATGGCGGTCGGTGCCACCGACAGCAACTCCCGGGCGGCCGCGGCTGCGCTGCCCAGGTCATCGACCGGGCCGGCACCGAGCATCTCCGCCTCCACGGAGTTGACCACGAGGACGTCGACCAGGCCGGCCATCGCCTCGGGTGGTCGGGCGGGTGCCGCGTTTCAGGATCGACCGTGGCCCCGGCCGCGCGGGCGAGCTCGGCAGCGGCGACGTTGGCAGCGGCGTCGATCTCGTTCTGAAGCAGGAGCACGTTTGCGTCGCGGATGGCGTCGGCGCTGGCGGCGACCTGCTCGGGGTCGATGTCGCGGTTGGCACCGGAGACTACGACCGCGGCGTAGTCGCCGTCGTCCTGGGTCATGGCCACACTCATGCCCGAGCCCTGGGCCGACACACGGACCGAGCCGGTGCCCACACCCGCGTCGGCCAGGCTCGCCCGCAGGCGTTCGCCGAAGTCATCGTTACCGAGGCTGCCGATCATCTCCACGCTCGCACCGTGGCGGGCGGCGGCCATGGCCCCGTTGCCGCCCTTGCCACCGGGCTTCCACCACCAGGCCGACCCGATGAGCGTCTCGCCGGCACGCGGCAGATACGGTGCCCGCACCATGACGTCGTAGTGCAGGCTGCCCACGACCGTCACGCGGGGTCGCGCGGCCGCCGCCGGGCCCGGCTCAGCCATCGATGCCGAGGATGGCCTGCTGGACGAGCCGATGAGCGGTGAGCGCGTCCCCGGCGGCGAGGGCCGCCTGGAGCTCTGCCTCGGGCAGCCGCTCGACGATGCCGAACATGGCCTCGATGACGGCCACGTTGGCCTCGGTCTCGGCCACCGGGTCCAGACCCGAGCCATCGGGAAAGGTGTCGAAGTAGATGGTGCCGCTGAAGCCGTCGCATTGTAGTTGGCGCAGCAACTCGATCGTCTGCACCGTGTGCACCGAGCCCACCATCAGCCCATCGTCGCGCGCTCCATAGCCGTCGTTGATGTGCAGGCCGAGCATGCGGCTGCGCCGTCCCACCAGCGCCGCGGCCAGGGCCGGGCTGGTGTCGCCATAGAGCACGTGGGCGAAGTCGAGGGTCACACCCAGGTTGGGTGCATCGGCCTCTTCGATGGCCAGCAAGGTGGCGTGCACGTTGGGGATGATGCTGATGGCCTTGGGCTCGTTGGGCTTGTACTCGATCGAGACGGCGAAGTCCCGATCGTGCTCGGCGACCGCGCGGATGCCCTCGATCTCCCACTCCCAGAGACGGGCGTAGTCGGCCTCGAAGGGATGGTCGACGCCGTCCTGGCCCAGCCACAGCGTGAGCACCGACGCGCCCGCCTCGCGCGCCTCGTCAAGCCCGCGCCGGGTGAGGTCGACGGCCTTGCGCCGGACCGCGGCGTCGGGATTGGTGAAGGCACCCGCGAGGAAGTCGGGGTCACCGTTGTAGCGCATGGCGTAGCCGTTGAGCGTCACGCCCAGGTCGGCCAGCCGCTCGCGCATCTGGGCGGGGCTGATGCCCCGGGCCTGCTGCGGGTAGTTGATGTCGACGGCGGACAGCCCGCGCGCCGTCGCGGCACGCTCGATGAGATCGAAGGTGTCCGGACGATCGGTGCGCCCGGGCCAGAAGAGCTCAGCCCGGGTCTCGAAGGAGTTGAGCCTGGCAGCGTAGCGGTGACGGGTCATGCCCAGAGCGTACTCCCGCGACGGGCTCCTCGAGCCACGGCAAGGGGCCCGCCCCTCGGGAGACGGGCCCCTTGCCGTGTTGGTCGCGATGCCGCCCCCCTTGACGGCGATCGACTACCCGATGGTGAGCTCGGGTGCCGACGGCAACGCGCCCTCGAAGATGGTGCCGCTGACGAGCGGTGGGACCAACGTCCAGTCGGCGGAAATCACCGCCGAGAGGCCCTCGTAGCCGCCCTCGCCCTGGAGCGCGACCACGTCGCGGTGGTCGGGTCCCGCCGAGGCCGGCCAGATGCCGGCGACGATGTCGGCTGGCGGCTCGGCCAGAACGTGGCCGGTGGAACGGCCGATCCAGCGCCCGCCGTCGTTCACGATGACGAACGTCTCGGCCTCGACGAACGAGCCGTCGCGGTTGACGAGCCGGTTGCCGGCACAGACCACCTCACCCGAGAGCCGGGCGTCACTGGCCTCGAAGTCCATGGTCATCTCACGTCCCTGTTCGAGGTAGGTCGTGTGGCCGGTGTTCGGGGTCATGACCCCGGGCGAAGACAGCTGGATCTGGCCGGCCTCGATGGTCACTGGGCCGGGGGCCGATGACTGCCCCACGGCCGCGACGGCGACGGTCGCGATGAGGGCGGTGGTGGTGGCGAGGGCAAAGAACATCCTAGGCATGGGGAACCTCCCTTCGGTTCGGAGCTCGAGCGATGTAGACCTGCTGCCGGGCCGCGGTCCCGGTCTGGGTCGGTTGACGGCTACGGCTCGATACGCAGCCTTGTCGCGGTGGCGCGGCCGGTCTCGGCCGGCCCCCCGGATTTGTCCTGGTGCTTGTAGTCGATGGAGAGCGTCTCCCCGTCGGGGCCGGTCGTGGCCTCCGACCAGAGGTCGACATGAGAGTCGAGACTGGAGAAGCCGACCCAGGCGGCGATGGTGTCGGTGTCCAGCGGCTGCCAGTAGCCGGCGCCGGTGCCGAAGCGTGGGTCGCGAACGACGACCGTGCCGTCGGTGAGGTAGGCCGTGATGGCAGTGCCGGAATCGGTGTCCTGGAGCCAGACCGAGCCGGAGTCAGGCCAAAGCGCCGGGTCCACGGTCGGCAGCGGCTCATTCATGGGCTCGATGCCGAGAGTCTCGGCCGAGCCGTGGTCGTTGAATTCCCGGCTGGTGCCTTCGGAGACGGTGATGCTTCCGGTGCCGACGAGCTGGGCGACTGGCCAGTTGTCCGACTGATGAGCGGGGTTCAGGCCGAACCAGGAGCTCAGAGCCCTGGTCTCAGGTCCGGTCGGCACCCATAGTCCCGGGCCGTTGTCCCGCACGTAGCCTGCCAGGAACGCGGTGCCGTCACCGTGGATGACCAAGTACTCCGGCGGGTCCCCAGGCTCGAGGCACTCTTCCCTGACGGCAGCCACGATGCCCGAACCGGACCCTTGGACCATCGGCCCGAGGGCCAACTCCCAGTCGGGCTCGGCCGGGGATGGGTAGGCCGCCTCAGGTGGCAGCGGGAGGCGTTGCAGCCGGACCAAGGTGGAAGCCCCGGTGACGTCGGTGGCGCTGGACCCGTCGGGGGACTGCATGTCAGCCGTCCAGTCCAGCGTCGCGGCCGAGCCGTCCTCGTCGATGATCCACTCTTCGCGGTACGTGCTGTAGCCCGGGCGGATGTGGTTCACCGGATCGGCATCCGGCCACGCCACAAGGCTCGTCAGCGAGCGTTCGCCAGTGGGCTGCCAGGCACCGATGCCGACCGGCCGGCGCCCGACCCTCCCGACTTGCACGATGGTGCCGTCCGGATGGAGGGTGACGTAGCTGTCGCGCTCGTCGTCGCCGCGTCGCAGCCAGACGCTCCCGACGAGACCGCCGTCGGTAGGGAACCCGACCTCATTTGCCGGTGGCCGGGTCGAAAGCGATGGCGCGGGGGCCGCGGGCGCCGTCGCGGCTGGCATGAGTGCCGGGTCGCGCTCGAGCTCCGGTGCGAAGCCGGGCACGAACAGGACCGCGGTCACTATGACGGCGAGGACGGCGGTCACCGAAACGGCCAGCACACGTCGCCCGCGAGGCTGCGCGCGGGCAGGCTGGTCGACGGCGAGTGCGAGCATGGCGCGGTCGAGCGCGCGTCGCCACCACCGCTGGTTGGTGTGCAGACGGGCGTGCTCGATGACGCTGTCGAGGACCCACGGCGAAGCGCTTGACCGACTGTCGCGCATCCATTCGCCGAGGGACTGGCCGAGGTCGCGGTCGTTCATGTCAGGGCCTGCTCCACGGCGAGCTCATCGCGCCGCTCCTGCTGGAGGACAGCACGCAGTCGCCCGATGGCGTGGTGGAGACGGGAGCCGACGGTCCCGACCGGGACGTCGAGGATCTCGGCAATCTCAGCCAAGGGCAGGTCGCTGTAGTAGCGCAGCGTCAGGACGGCGCGATGCTCCGGCGTCAGGGTCTTGAAGGCCTGCTCGAGCTCGTCGTGGTCGGCGATCCGGTCGGGCATCTCCGGGGCGTCGCGGTCATCCGCTGCGATCCAACGCACGCGATCGCGCTGGGACTGGTCACGACGCGCCTCCTTGTAGGCCGCACGAACGACGAGCCGGTAGGTCCAGGCGTCGAAGCGGTCGGGGTCGCGCAAGTCGCGCAGGTGACCCCAAGCCGACACCAGCGCCTGCTGGGTAGCGTCGTCCGCCTGGTCCTGGTCGCGCAGGATCCGGTACGCGACACCGTGAAGCCGGTCGATGGCCCTGCTGGCCAGGGCTCCGAACGCCTCGGCGTCGCCGTGCTGTGCCTTGATCACGAGGTCTCGCTGCACCCTCTGTTCCCCCGGATGCTGCGGAATGCAGTATCCACCCATATGAGGCCCTGGGGAAGCGATTCCCTTCACTCGCTGAGGCGGCAGCGATCCCCGGCGCGAAGGTGGCTCGTCGCCGGCCGGCTACTGGCCCATGTAGATGCGGCGCGCGATCTGGTCCTCCAGCGAGAGCCAGCGCCGTCCGACCTCGTCGGTGGCGCGGTGCTCCATGACTTCGGCGCGCAGGGAGTGCAAGCGCTCCAGGGGCAGCACCTGGTTGGCATCGAGTTCCTCGGCGATGCGCACGAAGTGCCTGGCCGCGTCCTCCCCGCCCAACAGCGGGCCGGCGTCCTTGGCCAGGAAGCGCTCCCAGGTCAGCGTCGGATCCCAGCTGAAGCGGGCGAAGGCGAGGTAGGAGAGCTCGACCGTGGCGTGGTAGGGCGAGGGCTCGCCCCAGACGGTGAGCCCGTGCATGCCCGTCCGGCCGCAGAGGCGTGCCTGGTCGGCGAAGACGCGGGCGTTGAGGGCATAGCGCTCGGAACGCTCGTCGCCGTTCCACTGGCAGGCGAACTGGCAGCGCAGCACGTTGGGCTGCATCGGCAGCGATTCGACGTACTCGCGCGTGAGCTCCGCCTCGATGCGGCTCCAGTAGGTGCGGTTGGTGGTGTGCTGGTAGATGCCGCCGTGGGGCAGGCGTCGCTGCGCTTCGTGCGCGACCGGGTCGAGCAGGTTGTCCCACTGGATCTCGCTGTAGAGCCAGAGGTCGGGCTTGACCGCCTTGGCCGTGCGATACAGGCGCGGGAAGTTGTCGGCCATGTCGGTGTGTGACCAGGAGTCGCCGAAGTCGTCGACGCGGCGGGCGGCTTCGGCCTCGTTCGCGCGACGAGCCACGCAGCGGTCACAGCCGCAGACGCCGTAGTCGCCGGCCTCGATGTTGATACCACCGACCTCGAAGGTCTCGGCCAGCCAGGCCACGCCCTCCTCCATCCAGGCCATCGTCTCGGGCGCGGAGGGACAGGCGGACAGCGTGTAGTCCGACTTGGGGAAGTTGAGCGGGAAGGCGAGGTCGGCGATCTGGAAACCGACGCCCTTCTCGAGGGTGGCGGCGTGCTGGGGGTTCTCCCTGAGCCAAGTCGCCAGGTTGTAGCGACTGTCGCCCTCCCAGTAGACGCCGCCGTACGAGCCGATGGCGATGCCCGGCAGGATGCGCACGCCGCGTTCGACCGCGTAGCGGCAGAGTTCCTGGGCAGCTTCCACGCCGCCGTGGGGATCGCGCAGGAAGCCGTAGATGACGACTGCCGCGATGCGGGCCCGCGAGCAGAAGTCGACCACGCGCCGGTAGTCGGCGAGGAAGCCGCCGGGCGGCTTGCCGTAGGGGTTGAAGACGCCGATCTCCTGCTGGCCGACCTGGGAGAGCTCCCAGTTGGTGGAGTGGTCCCAGGTCCAGAAGGTGCGGTAGGCCAGCCCGGGTGCGTCCTCGATGACGCCGACCGGCAGCTCCAGGCGGGCAGGGTCATCGCCGGCGCGGTCGATCAACTCCTCGGTCCCGTAGATGACGCCCGAGAAGGGACCGCCGGTCACGCTCACCCGGTCGGGGCCGACCTCGATGCGGAAGGCGCCCTCGGCCAGTGCCGGATCCTCGCGCAACTCGACCACGGGCCCGTGACCGCCGTCCCGCCAATCGATCCCTGGCAGGCTCTGACGCAGGCGCCGCGCGGCATGGACGTGCCGCTCGCCACCCGCGATGACTGCGGCGCCATCGATCGTGATCGTCCCGTTCGCCATGTGCGGCCTCCCCGGTGTCCCGCGCCCTCGCCCGTCGGGCGTCTAGGCGTCCTTCTCCCAGTACCAGTAGTCGGTCTTGAAGTCGTCGTACTCGCGGCGCGCGGTCATGCGCTCGACATCGACCACGATCATCTTGGTCCGGCCCAGCAGGTCGTCCCCGTGTTGGTAGTCGCCGTGGCCGTAGTAGGCCATGTACGTCTTCATGCCGGCGATGAGCTCCTTGTCCTCGGTGACGATCTGGGCGCGGCCGTGGGCGATGACGCTCTCCCAGTGCCCGTGACACTTGAGCGCCGCCGCCAGCTTGGCGCTGTCACCGTAGTACTTGCTGATGACGTAGGTCACGCGCGGGTTGCGCTCGAGGACATCCAGCTTGCGTCCGGAGTTGGCGCAGTGGAAGTAGAACCGGCCGTCGACATACGCATGGTTGAGCGGCAGGGCGTAGGGCTCGTCGCCGGCGGCCATCGAGAGCACCCCCTGGTACGTGCCCGCGATGATGCCCTCGCACTCCGCGTTGTTCCTGACCGGATCGTACTGGTCCTTCATCGATGCCTCCTCGGCGTCGCTCGCGTTGAGCTTGAGATATCGATTGCTGCAATCGATTAACCAATGTATACTGCGGCGGCCAGCGATCTGGCAGTCAGCGCGCCCAAGAGCCGCTGGCATAGCGTTGGAAGGGAGCCGCATATGGATGGGCGATTCGGACGCATGTTCATGAACGGAGGGTACAGGTCGGTCAAGCGACGGCTGGTCATGACGATCACCGCCGCTTGCGTACTGGCCCTTGCCGCACCAATCGCAGTAGTCGTAGCTCAGGATGACTCTGCGCCGCTGGGCGGGCAGCTGAACTTCGTCGGCTACGACGGCGAGGACGCCAGGAACGTGGCCAAGCCGTTCTTTGAAGAGACCGGCATCACCATGAACCCGACGTACATGGCTGACCCATACCAACCCCTGACCATGTTCCAGACCGGCGGACGTGGCCAGATGGACATCATCGCGGACAACAAGGACTTCATGCGCGAGGTCCTCGACGCCGATGTCGAGCTCTTCCAGCCGCTCGACATGTCACGGATCCCGAATGCCGCCGGTCTCTTCGAGGCCTTCAAGGAGGCGCCGTGGGTCTACAAGGACGGACAGATGTATGGCGTGCCCCTGATCTGGGGTGACCAGCCGGTCGTCTACGATCCAGAAAGGTGGCCCGAGGGCCCACCGGCCAAGTACACCGATTTCGAGGATCCGAAGTACGCGGGCGAGTTGGTGATGGTCGATGATCCGGTGGCTAACACGTGGCTCTTCGCGAGGACACTTGGTTTTCCTGAGCCGCAGCGGCTGACGCAGGAGCAACTGGACCAGACGATCGACGCGATGCTGAAGGTCAAGCCCAACGTCGTGACCCTGACCCCTACCCTCGGAGACCAAGCGGACGTCCTGATCCGTGGCGATGCCTCGATGGGTATCGGCGGGTGGGCCTACCAGATCCAAATCGCCAAGGAGAAGGGCAAGACACTCGCGGCGGCCTCGCCGGCTGAGGACGGCACCTACTACTGGTCAGACGCGTACGCAATCGCCGTCGATGCCCCCAACGTCGACAACGCCTACGCGTTCATCAACTACATGATGGCGCCGGAGAACAACGCTGCCATTGCCGCCGAACTCGGCTCTGCGGCCACGATCGAGGAGGCGGTGCCGTTGATGCCAGAGGACGCGCGTGACCTCTACGACTACGAGGAGGTCAGGCAGCCTGGCGGAGGCATCCTGGGGACACAGGCCATCATGCCTCCCCCTACCGATGAAGGCGACATCGTGGGCATCCCCGCGTGGAAGGAAGCCTGGGACCGGTTCAAGTTGAGCTGATTCGACGCGCCGACCACCGTGCGCGACGTATTGGGCCAAGTCCATTCAGTTCCTCGGGGTGACGCGCTGCGGTGACGTCACCCCGAATGGCCATGCACCGGCGGTGGACCGTCGCGTGGCAGATCGCCCCGGCGGCCATCTTCTACGCGTTCGCCTTCCTGGCGCCGCTGGCGATCTTGCTGACGTATAGCGTCTGGAGAGCGAGTGGCTTCGAGATCATCCGGAGTTTCACGCTCGACAACTACTTCACCCCGATGACCTCTGCGCTCTACCGGACGGTGTTCATCCGTACGATCGGAGTCGGGCTATCGGTGGCCGCCATTGTCGTTCCCGTGTCGTACGTGTTGGCGTACCTCCTTCGCTTCGTCTTCGAGAAGCGGGGAGCGCTGATCCTCGACGTCATCCTTGTCTCCATGTTCAGCGGATACCTGGTCCGCATCTATGCGTGGCGCACGATCCTCGGGCGGGAAGGAATCCTCAATGAGGGACTGGCACAGCTGGGAGTCATCGACGAGCCCTTGACGTTCCTCGTCTACAGCAACTTTGCCACGGTGATCACGCTCGTCGGCATGCTCATTCCGCTGGCCGTGCTGCCCATCTACTCGTCGATGGCCAACGTATCCCGAGATCACCTCGACGGCGCGGCGGACCTCGGGGCGAAGGGCTTCCGACTTCACAGGACGATCGTCGTCCCGATGGTCCTCCCCGGCCTAAGCACGGCCTTTGCCATCGCCTTCATCCTGTCGGCAGGCGACTTCGTTGTGCCTCAGCTGGTCGGTGGCACAGGAGGGCTACTCGCAGGCAATCTCGTGGCGGACCAGTTCCGGGGACTGGGCACCAACTGGCCCTTGGGGGCCGCTATCGCCTTCCTCATCCTCGCGTCCGTGCTCGCGGTGTACCTGCTCGTCACTCGCCTGGTCCGGTGGGTCACCACGTGGTGACTGCGGAGCCTGGCGCCAGCGTGGCTGGTCGTCCGCGACGCGGTACGGTCGGGATCCTCGCCGCCCGCGTCTACCTGCTCGTCGTACTCCTGTACCTGTTCCTCCCGGTGCTGGTCGTCGTCCTCTTCTCGTTCACGACGTCGCCGCGGCTGAGCCTCCCCATCGAGGGGTTCACCCTCTCCTGGTACCAGTCAGCGTTCACGGAGCCACTCTTCTCGCGCGCGCTCGTGAACAGCATCCTGCTCGCGTCGATCACGGCGGTCGTCGCCGTGGGACTCGGCGTCCCATTCTGTTTCGCTCTTGGCACGGCTCCGCCGGAGGCCGCGCGGGGTCCTCCTTACCGCCAGTCTGCTGCCGATGGCCGTGCCGGTCCTCGTGCTCGGGGTCGCATTGGCGGTCCTGTTCACGAACCTAGCGCGACCTCCCAGTCTCCTTAATGCCGCGGTCGGTCACATCGTGGTCGCACTGCCCTTCGTGGTCCTCACCGTGAACGCGCGCCTCGAGACGTTCGACTTCTCGACCCTCGAGGCTGCCAGAGATCTCGGGGCCTCGCCTCTGCGGACGTTCCGAGACGTCACTTTCCCACTCATCCGGCCATCGGTCATCGGCGCAGCTCTTCTGGCCGCGGCGCTTTCCCTCGATGAGTTCGTTGTTACGTTCTTCAACATCGGCAACGACACGAGCCTACCGGTGCTCGTGTGGGGGCTCCTGCGCCGTGGCATCAACCCCTCCATCAACGCGCTCGCGAGCGTCGTCTTGCTCTCGCTCGTCGGGCTGGTGGTCGCATCGAACATCCTCAGTCGGAGGGGTTCATGAGCGTGCCCTCGGTCGAGGTCCGGGCAGTCGACAAGCACTTCGGTGACAACGTGGCCCTGAAGGGAATCGACCTCAGCGTGGACCAGAACGAGTTCGTCTCGCTCTTGGGTCCCAGTGGATGTGGGAAGACGACGCTTCTGCGCATCATCTCCGGCTTTGAAGAGCCGACACACGGACGAGTGTTCGTGATGGGTGACGATGTGACGGACGTCCCCCCGCACCGGCGTCCCACGAACATCGTCTTCCAGCGCGGGGCGCTCTTCCCACACATGAATGTGGCCGCGAACATCGGCTACAGCCTCAAGCTACGCGGCTGGCCCCGCGCCAGAATCGCGGCGCGCGTCGAAGAGGTGCTCTCGCTGGTGCGACTCGAAGGACTGGGGCAGCGGGGTCCGACCGAGCTCTCCGGCGGACAGATCCAGCGAGCCGCACTGGCTCGAGCGCTGGCCGCCGAACCGAGCGTCCTGTTGCTCGATGAACCGCTGTCGGCCTTGGATCTGAAGCTGCGGCAGCACATGCAGCTCGAGCTCCGGTCCATCCAGCGTGAGCTCGGTGCCACGTTCGTGTACGTCACGCACGATCAGACCGAAGCCCTTGTGATGTCGGACCGGATTGCCGTCATGAACCAAGGTCGAATCATCCAGCAAGGAACGCCGCGAGAGATCTACACGCGTCCGGGTTCGGTATTCGCTTCGGACTTCATCGGCGAGACGAACCTCATCGATGGCACGGTCCGCTCCCTCGACAACGGGCTGGTGACCCTCAGTCTTCCGAATGGCGCCCTTGTGCAGGGGACCTGTAGTGACCACTTGGCGGAGGGAGTCGCCGCGGTCCTGTCAGTGCGGCCGGAATCGGTGCGGGTCCAGCAACTGGACCGTATCGACCAAGTCCCTCTTGGCAAGCCCGGGCGCGAAGTGGGCGACGTCACGGGCGTGATCACGCAAGTCGTGTATCTCGGAAACCGACTGAGGGTGGGAATCGACATCGGTGCGGAGGCGGTCGTGTGGTCCGACCTGCGTGACGAGGAGGCGGTTGATCTGACAGACGGAGTCCACGTAGTGCTCAGCTGGCACCCGACGGCCACCAGCATCTGGGCGCGGGAAGGTGATGAGGAACGAAACGATGATCGACTCAGCCCCCTCGAGCGTTGACATCCTCGTCCGCCATGCCTACGTCATCACGATGGATGACGACGGGTGGCTCATTCCCGACGGCGCCGTGGCTGTTCGCGGCCGACTCATCGTGGACGTCGGAGAGGATCGAGCGGTAGCGAAACGCGTCGTAGCGGAGCGCACGATCGATGCTCATGGCGCCCCGATCCACCCTGGCCTGATCGAATCGCACCTGCATGCGTCGTACCAGACATTCCGAGGCGTGGTCCCTGACCAAATCCGCGAGGTCGACGTCTTCCCTACCATCGAGCATCGGTTCTACGAAGTCGTGACTGATGACGAAGAGCACCTAGGGTGCCTGCTCGCGTGCCTCGAAATGGTGCGCAACGGGACTACGTGCTTCCTGGAGCCCGGGACTGTGCAGACGCCAACTGCCGTCGCCGAGGCTGCCGAGCGGGTAGGCATACGCGCCGTCATCGGAGATGCCCTCATCCTTGACCAGTCAGCCGAATTCGCCCAAGGGAAAGGTCCACGCACACAGGGCCAACCCTTCATCCGCCGGGCGCCCAAAGACCTCGACGAGGCTCTCGGCCGTCTCGGAGGCGAGCTGCGGCGCAATGAAGACCCTGAAGCCTTGGTCCGTGGCCACGTGGCTGTGCTGGGACTCGGCACTGCCAGTGAGCCACTCCTGCTCGAGGCCAAGCGACAAGCCGACGCCGCTGGTGTCGTGCTCAACATGCATCACGCCTACAGCCCTGCGGACACGGCTGCCGATCGAGCCCGATACGGCACCGACCCCCTGCTGCACTTGGCGACGATCGGGGTGCTCGACCAGAATGTGACGCTCGCCCACGCGAACCACCTCACCGATGCGGAGTGCGACGTACTGCTAGGGAGTGGGGCAAGTCTCGCCTGGGCCCCAGCGGCCTCGATGCTCTGGGGCCACGGAGGTACGCTCCATGGACGCCACGCGGAGCTTTGGCGCCGTGGCGGGAACGTTGGATTGGCATCCGATTCGGCCAACTGGTCGAATGGCTTTGACCTCTTCCGCCAAGCTGACCTAGCTCTTCTGACAGCTCGGGATGCCCACCAGGATCGAACCTACCTGCTGGCCGAGGATGTCCTTCGCATGGCCACGCGGGGAGGCGCCAGAGCTGCCGGGCTCGAGGGGCGGGTCGGCTCCATCGAAATCGGCAAACGGGCCGATCTGGTCATTCACACACTCGATAGACCGGAACTCAGGCCGGTCACCGACATGCTTCGGAACCTCGTCCACGCCAGCCATGCCAAGTCAGTCCGCACAGTCTTGGTCGATGGCCGAGTCGTGCTCGACAATGGTGTGTTCCCACACCTCGATGAGCCCCGTCTCTTGGCCGAGATCGACCAGGCCTCCCACAAGCTCTTGGAACGCATGGGCATCACGGTGACCAGCGAACGGGTCGACCGGCGCGCCTTCCCAGATTGAGCCGATCGCTCCGAACCCGTCGGTGCTCGCCGGACTACGCCTGAGCCGCGGCCCGGAAGATGCACCTGGCGGCGGACTGTCCATTCCCTGAACACTGAAAGGAGTTCACCTGATGGCACGAGTGGCTTGGTCGGGCCGGCTAAGACCCGACAAGATCGAGTCCTACGTGGAGGCGCACGCAAACGTGTGGCCGGAGGTCGTCGAGGCGATACGCTCGGCTGGCATGAGGGACTACAGCGTGTTCATCCTGGGAGACAGGGTGTTCGGCACATACGAGTGCGACGACCCGGAGGAGTCACTGGCCATCGAGGAGGCGGCCGAGGCCACTCAGCGCTGGCGGGCCTGGATGAGGGAGATGTTCGATGACGACGTCGCATCGCATGGGCCAACGTGGCTCAGGGAGGTCTTCCGCTTGGAGTGATGAGCGACACACGTGACTCGTGGTCGTTCACTCTTTGATCGATCCCGTCAGGGCGCCGCGGATGACATAGCGCTGGGACAGGATGAACACCAGCGTCAGTGGCAGTACCATCAAGAGCCCCATCAGGGCCCCCTCGGGCCGCTTCAGCAGCGTGTCTGTTCCCTGGATGGCTGACATCGAGACCATCGGAGTCCCGACGACGAGCGCCTGCAATCCGACGGCCAGTGTGTAGGTCTCATCATCGTTCAGCATCACATAGGGAAGGAAGTAGTTGTTCCAGTTAGCTGTGAAGCTAAGGAAGGTGAGAAGACCGATCAGCGTCTTCGAGAGCGGCAGGCAGACGCGCCGGAAGAGCTGCCATTCTGAGCATCCATCCACCCTTCCTGCGGCTAGCAGGTCCTTCGGAACACTGGTGGCGTAGAACACATACGCGAGGTACACACCGAAGGGGAAGAAGGCCGTCGGCAAGATCACCGACCACGGACTGCCGACCAAGCCGAACAGGTTCAACTCAAGGAACAGCGGTAGCACGAGGGCCGACGCGGGCACGATCAGAGCGATCAGAGTAAGCCAGAGAACCAGCCGTCGGCCGCGGAACTCAGCGGTCGCCAATGCATACCCGGCCGGAATCGAGATTGCCAGGCCAATCAGCATCGCTGCGGCTGTGTACCAGACCGAGTTCCATGCCCAGACGAGGATCTGCCCGTCCTTGAAACTGATGAGGTGATCCCAGGCGCGGACGTAGTTGGCTATGTCACCGAACGTGAGAGGCGGCAGGGTCACGAATTCGTTGTCCAGCTTGCTTGGAGCGATCGCGAGCCAAATCAAGGGGACACCGAAGAAGACCGCGAGCAACGTGAGCAAGACAACCCGGGACGAGCCTCCGATCGATGGCAGGGACCGGGAGGAGAAACGCCGGTGCTTGGGTGCGCCCCCGCTAGTCATGAGGACATTCTCTCCGGGCGTTGCGGTGGGGCTGCCCAGTACATCGCCGTCGTCTCACTGCAAGCCGGGGCGTGCCGCGCAATCGCTAGCGATCGACAACATCGGGTCGGAAGAAACCGGTCAGGTTGATGATCAGGATGGCAGCCACTAGCCCCACGGCCAGCATCAGCAGTGATATGGCCGCCGCCCTTCCGAAATCGGACAATTCGAAAGCGTATGCATAGCTGAGCTGGTTCAGAGACCAGTATTTGCCCACGGTCGCCCCGGGTGCCCGGGCAAGTAGCTGGGGCTCAACGAAGAGCTGTACGTTGGCGGCGAAGGTCAGCACCAGCATGTAGATGACGTACGGGCGGACAAGGGGTAGCTTGACGGACCATCCCATCCGGACCGGACCACATCCGTCCACGATGGCTGCCTCCGTGATCTCGCGCGATATGCCGTTGTAGGCGCCATAGAAGATGGCGACCCAGCCGCCAACACCGGCGAAGAAGAACATGATGGAGAAGACCCAAGGCAGTCGATCCCCGCTCGCGAGCCTGCCGATCGATTTCGAAACCGAACGCTTGGAGCACCGGAGCGAACGGGCTGATCCTCGGGTCGAACATGAATATGGCTAGCAGAGCGAGGATGGGGCCGGCGACCGCCCCAGGGATGAAGTAGACCGTACGCATGCTGGTCCCGAGGCGATCATGACGAGCGTGCACCAGGAGCGAGATGGCGACGACTCCGATGGCCCCCAGTGGAACAGATATGGCCAGGAACTGCGCGACGTTCCAGAAGGAAGGCAGGAACCGGAAATCGCTGTATGCCTTCGCGTAGTTGTCGAGTCCAGCCGCGAAGAACTCGGGGGTTCCCTGTTCGAACGAGGCGAAGCTGATGACCAAGGCATACAGCGCCGGCCCGATGCCAAACAGCACCAGAAACACCACGTGCGGGAGCACGAACAGGTGTGCGGGCTTGATAGCCAGACGCAGACGCGCAGGCATCAGTACCTCGGCCGGCCGGACGCCAGGATTGTCACTCCTGGCGTCCGGTTTCGGTTCTGCTGTCTCAGGGGGTCGTCACGACTTCGTAGCCAGCGACTTCAGCCGCTTGGACCAAGGCATTCTGGAATGCCGGAAGCGACGACTCGACCGACTTGCCGTCGTTGAGGGCCGCAATCACGGTCGTAGTGAAGATGGTGGCCGTGTCGTAGGTCACGATGCCGAACAACGGATCCTGGAAGGCCGCTGATTCGATGTATACCGGCCCTGGGTCGTTGGCATAGAGTGGGTTCTCGCTGATGCGCTCCACCCACCTCTGGGCCGGTGGCTTGTAGGCGGGGTAGGTCGGGGCGAGGTCGACTTGGTACTCGTCTGCCGTTGCCAGCCAGGTGGCCAATTCGATTGCCAGATCCGGGTTCTGGGTATGTCTGGAAACCGCCCAGGCGGCTCCTCCCTGGCCACCGAAGTACGGCTGATCGTCAGCTTGCCACCTAGGCGGTAGCGCCACGCCGAGCTGGCCCTCCGACTCCGTGTAGTAGACGCTGTCCTCTTTGCCGCCGAAGACGAACTCGCCGAACCATGAGGGAGCGGTGAGGATGAGCAGCTTGTTCTGATTCGCTGCATCGATGAAGATCGGATCAAAGGTGCCGACCTTGGCCAGCACCCCAAGAGCCTGCATCTCGTCGACCCACTGGGCAGCGCGGACGCACTCGGGAGCTAGAACGTTGATGTAGACCGTATTGGCATCCTTGAGCTGGCCGGTGGCGCATCGAGCAGGCCAGAAGTACATGTCAAGGCTCAGGGCATCACCGAAGGCCCCAATCAGGTAGCCAGGATGTTCCACGGCCAGCGTCTCACCCAGCGTCGCTAGCTCTTCCCAAGTCGTGGGCAGTGCATAGCCGAACTGATCCATCAGCGGCTTGTTGTAGTACGTCACGCTCTGAGCAATGTCGTTCGAGAGGCAGATGAGTCGCCCATCTGGACGAATGCACTCGGCGATGACGTACTCCTCGAACTGGTCAAGCAGGTCTTGAGATACGTGCGGCATCAGGTCAAGTGCCCAGTCGTTCCTCTGCGTCGCCGTCATGGCAATAAGGTTCGCACCATTGAAGACCACGTCCGGCCAGCCCTTGCCGACGTTGTTGGCAAGAGCGATCTTTGCTGGGATTTGAAGGATATCAACCACCTCGGCCGTAACGAGTTCGGCTTGGTCGGGGTGTGCTGTCTTCCACGCCTCGACCGCAGGTACGCGAGTCTCATCGAGCCAGACGACGATCGGGGCATTCTCGTCGGCCGCAAATGCAGCGTGGCCAAACGCCGCGATGACCAACCCAACCATTGCGGTGACCCACAGTCTCTTCATGCCGCTACTCCTACTCCTTCGATCCGAATCTGCACGGGTGGACCTGTTCCTGCTTGGCGGCTGACCTCCCTTGCGACTACGAAGACGATTTCGGAAAACGATTGTGCACCAGCTATAATCGCACCCGCGTCCATCGATGTCGAGGGTCGTGGATGATGCCAGCGCGAACACACGAGGATCAAGGCCCTGTGACTCCTGACAACGCGACCACGTCGCTCGAGGAGGCGCGGGCAGTCGTTCGCCTCTTCGATGAGCGGGTGGCCGGAGCCCTCCTGACGGCTGAGCCGAGCAAGGCTTGGACTGCAAGAGCGCTCGCCCATCAAGGCGCGAGTCGCTGCCCGGTGCACTTGCGTGAGCTGTCCTACGAGGTGATCCTGCGCCACGGAGACATCCTCGCCGAACTCCTGATTGAAGACCCTGACGACCTAGTCTTCGTTGATCCCTACGAGTGGGCGATCGGCTTCCAGGTACCGGGAGCGGAGGATCCGATTGACCCGCTCCGGGCGCTGACGCAGGACTCCGACTGGATCGACGAGTGGGGCACCCGCTGGGGCCATGCATCCGGCGGTGTCGGAGCAACCCCGATCGGCCATCCACTCGCCGATTGGCGCGGGCTGGACGACTACTTGGCCGACCGAATGCCTGACCCGGGCGTCCCTGGACGGCTTGCCGGTGCCATGCCTTTGCTGAGCACGGTCGGTCCATCCAGGTATTGCGTCGGCAATCTTTCAGGCGGCCTATTCGAGCGGCTTCACTTCCTCCATGGGATGGAGAACACACTCGCTGACTTCTACCAGGCTCCCGAACAGCTCGAACGTATGCTTGATGCCCTAACCGACTATCAGGTGGAGTTGGTTCGAGCGTGGGCGGAGTTGCCGAACGTCGACGCCTGCCTCCTCACGGACGATTGGGGTACGCAAACGGCACTCATGATCTCGCCCGCGATGTGGCGCCGTCACTTTGCCCGTCGGTATCGGCGGCTTTGTGATGAAGCACATCGCAATGGCCTGCTGGTGGTGTTCCACAGCTGCGGCAATGTCTTCGAGGTCATAGGAGATCTCGTCGATGCTGGCGTCGACGTCATCGACCCGCTACAGCCTGAGGCCATGGATCTCGCCGCAGTAGCACGCGAATACGGTGGCTCCGTCGCATTCTGTGGCGGTATCAGCGATCAACGCCTGGGTGTGCAGACGCCAAGTCAAGTGCGTGATCAGGTTCGGTGGCTAATCGACACGCTCGGTGCTCCGTTTGGGAATGCCTATGTCCTCGCTCCGTCGAACAGCCTCATGCCGGAGACCCCGGTCGAGAACCTTGTGGCGCTCTTCGAGGCCTGCAACGAGCAATAGGCAGCGCCAGCGTGGACCGCCGCGCTCGCTGGGCGGCGGCGCTGCTACCCGGCCGAGCGCTCGACTAGCACGACCTTCGCGTCCCCCACGTGAGGGGGCCCCACGCTGTGTCTGACCCGGAACTCGGCCTCCACGCGGATATTCGCGACGCGGGGCTGACGATGACGCCGCAGGCGCAGCAGCAGTCGGTCGGCTGCGCGGCGACCGATCTCACTGGCCGACTCGAAGATCGCCGTGATGGCCGGATTGGCGATGGGATACCACTCCATGTCGTCGATGCCCACGATCGAGATGTCCACTGGGACCTTCAGGCCGGCGTCTGCAATAGCCACCAGCACACCTACGGTCATCAGGTTGTTCGTAGCGAAGATGGCCGACGGTCGCTGGGGTAGCGTCAGCAGGCTCGCCGCCGCGCGCAACCCCCCATCGAAGGTCGATGAGCCGATACGCACGTACGCCGGATCGACATCGATCCCTCGACCTCGGAGCGCCTCGCGGTACCCTTCCAAACGGGCCTGGTCCGACGTGGCGGGCCCCCCGAGCACGATAGCCACGTCACGGTGACCGAAGTCCAAGAGGTGGTCGACCGCTGTCCGAGCGACGCCCTCGTTGTCGATCGTGACCGTATCGACGTCCAGGTCGGGCAGCGCCACATCCACAAGCACGATGCGTGTGCCTCGTGCGACAGCGGGCTGTAGGTGCTCGCCGCTAGCCGAACTGGAGGCCACGACCAACGCGTCGACCTGCTTCTGCAACAGGGTCTGGACCGCGCTCTGCTCCCGCTCAGGGCTGTTATTGGTGTTGGCTAGGATGACGCTGTAGCCAGCCGGGCCGAGCACGCTCTCGACACCACCAACGAGTTGGCCAAACCAAGGGTTGGAGACATCGGCGATGATGACGCCGACGGTGCGCGTTTCGCGGCTGCGCATACTTGAAGCAACGCCGTTCACGATATAGCCCAGATCCGCGGCGCAAGCGCGGATGCGGGCGGCCGTCTCCCGAGAGCTGGCGCCCTCGACATCGCGAAGAACCCGCGAGACCGTCGCGGTGGAGACGTTGGCTGCGCGCGCGACGTCAGCCATCGTGGGTCTCGTCGAGTCTGCCATCTGCCTCCTGCACTTACGAAGACGATTTCCGAAAACGATTACCTATCGTATACTATCGCGACGCGCTTCCCGTCCATCATCGCCCCAACCCTCTCCCCAGAGGCGAAGTGACATCGGGTTGTATCCGTCATCGAACTCATAGGAAACGCAGGAGGAACACACGATGGCTGACAGACCTACCATTCCGCTTGAGGAGTACGCCGAGCGACGCGAGCGCGCGGCGAAACTGGTGGCCGAGGTCGGCTACGACGTGCTGGTGGGCAACGGCACCGAAGCGGACGCCTCGGTGGTGCGCTACTTCAGCGCCTACTGGCCGTTGTTCGAGATGGGCGGGGTGGCCATCGCGCCCGACGGGCGTTCGGCGCTCATGGCGGGCATGGAGTCCGGCGAGTTCGCCAAGGGCCGCAGCGTCATCGACAACATCCACCTCATGAAGGAATACCGGGAGACCGCCGATCCGGTGTATCCCGGCATGGTCGGCAGCACCTATCGCGATGTCTTCGAGTCGATCGGCGTCACCGATGTCAAACGCATCGGCGTGGCTGGCTACCTGTGCACCAACATGGCCATGTACGAGGGCCTGCGCGAGGCCTATCCCGAGGCCGAGATCGTCAACGCCGACGAGCTGACCGCGACGCTGCGCGCTCGGAAGTCGGCCGCTGAGCTGGCCTGCCTGCGCGAGGGTTTCCGCCTCGGCGAACTCGCGCTCGAGGCCATGCTCAAGGCCATGAGGCCCGGCATGACCGAGCTGGAGTTGGCCGGGATCGCCGTGGCCGAGCTCTACGCCAACGGGGCCGAGGGCGAGGCGCATACGGTCTACGCGTTCGGAGGCCGCAGCACCACCAACGGCATCTCACGCAACACCCACCGGCCACTGCAGGCGGGCGAGATCGTCCAGATCGACGTGGGCGGACGCGTCGACGGCTACTCGCCGTCAGTGGGGCGTCCCGTCTGCCTGGGGCAGATGAGCGAGCGTCAGCGCCGACTGATCGAGTTCGGCCGGGACATGCACTACCGCACGTTCGAGTGGGTGCAAGCCGGCATGGTGGCCAAGGAAGTGGCCATCCGCTACGAGCAGTTCGTCAAGGACGCCGGCATGGAGCGCCACTACCTCTACGGCCCCTGTACGGGGCTGGGCCTGATGGAGGTCGAGAAGCCGTGGATGGAGGCGGTAAGCGAGTACACCATCGAGCCCGGTATGACCTTCCAGGCGGACACGTTCTTCTACGACGACGAGTTCGGCTGCCGCTGGGAGAACGGCCTGCTCGTGAGCGAGTCCGGTCCGGCCACGATGATCAACGACGGCGCCTTCATGGAGCTCATCGAGCTCGAGGTCTAGGAGCACGATCATGCGCTACGAGATGATGCTGCCGCATCACATCGAGACCGCCATCGATGAGGACTGGCCGGTGGTGCTGCCGGTGGGCCCGCTCGAATACCACGGCCAGCACATGTCGGTGGGCATGGACACGCTCTGCGTGGTGCGTACCGCCGAACGGCTGGAGCAGGAGATGGAGATGGTGCTGATGCCCACGTTCTGGTGGGCCCCGGCCAGCTACGCTGTCGAGCCGCCGGAGCGCAAGGGCTCGTTCCAGGTGGAGGCGGAGCACCTCATCCCGGTGGCCAAGGACATGTTCCGCTCCATGCTGCGCATCGGCTTCCGCAATGTGCACTTCTTCATCCACCACCAGTCGGAGAACTTCTTCCAGGGCATGCCCACCGACCTGGCCTTCCGCACCGGCGCCCGCCTGGCCATCTTCGAGTTCCTCGAGCAGGAACGCGGTGAAGGCTGGTGGGGCGACAACGAGATGGCCGACTACTACGCCGACCACGAGCGCGGCGCCAACCCCTTCAACTGGATCAGCGGCCATCCGCTCATGGGTGACGAGATCACCGCCCAGTACCCCTTCGACCACGCGGCCATCGGCGAGACCTCGCTGATGATGGAGCTTGAGCCCGACTCGGTCGACATGAGCTACCTCGACACGTCGAAGTGGTACCTCAAGACGGCAGCCGACGCCAACCGCGAGCTGGGCGCCAAGGGCGCCACGCTGGTGCTCGAGCGCATGCGGGCGATCCTGACCGAGTCGCGGCCGGCGGGGTCGTGACCGGTCCGCACGGCTCGAGGACCTGGTTCTTCCCCGACGGCGACATCCCCGCACCCGGTGACCACGAGCCCTTCGGGCACGAGTCGCTGATCATGCTCAACCCCAACGACGAGGACGCGGAGGTGGCCATCACGGTCTACTTCGAGGCCGACGAGCCGGTGGTGCTCGCGCCCCAGCTGGTGGCCGCCCGGCGCGTGCGCTGTATCCGCATCAGCGATCCGGTCGACGGCTACCAGATCCCGCTGGGCCAGTACGCGCTGGAGCTGGAGTCGTCGGTCCCGATCATCTGCCAGATCGGCCGCATGGACGTGCAGCAGCCCAACCTCGCCTACTACACGGTGATGGGCCACCCGGTCGACTAGCCGGCGTCGAGGGCCTCGAGCATCGGCGATAGCGACTCGATGCCCGCGGGCGTGACCGGGTCGATGACCAGCTGGACGTGGCTGATGCCCTCGGCCGCGTAGTCGCGCAAGGCTGACGCGAGCTCCGCCGGCTCGCCCTCGAGCGGCGGCAGCTCCAGGACGCGCTGCCGCGCTGCACCCGGCAGGCGCACGAAGACCGCGACGGTGCGCTCGACCGCAGCGGGGTCGCGACCGACCTCCGCGCAGGCGGCATCGACGAGCTCGCGCTGGGCCGGGACCCCGGCAGGCCGGTTGCCCGTGTCGAGGAACCAGGCGTTCCAGGCATCGACGTGCGGCATGGTGATGCGCAGCATGCGTGGCCCGCTCGAGCCGATCAGCAGCGGCGGACCCTGCGGCCGGGGCCCACGCGGCAGCAGCTCGCAGTCGCGCAGCGTGTAGTAGCGCCCCTCGAAGTCGATGGCACCTTCGCGCAGCAGCGTGCGGATGACCGTGAAGGCTTCTTCGAAGCGGCTGATGCGATGATCGAAGGGGAAGCCGAACGCTCGGTACTCGGTCTCGTTCCAGCCGGCGCCGAGGCCCAGGATCAGCCGGCCGCCGCTGATCTCGTCCACGGTCAGGGCCATCTTGGCCAAGACGCCCGGCTCGTGGAACGAGGTCGAGGCCACGAGCGGGCCGATCTCCACGCGCGACGTCACCGCGGCGATGGCCGCGAGCTGCGTCCACGCCTCCCACGGCCCGCGGGCCCCGTCGGCGTGGCGGTAGAGGTAGTGGTCGCCGACCCAGACCGAGTCGAGCCCGACGTCCTCGGCCAGCCGGGCCATCTCCGCGAGGGTGCCCCAACGTGCCTCGTACTCGATCTCCGGCAGCTGCACGCCCACCTTCAGTGGCCTGGCCATGGACTCCCTCCTCCTTCGATGACGGTGCCGTGACGGTTCGGTGACGGAGCGCGTCCCGAACGTGAGCGGTGTCACATTCCTGTGGTACTCGCCAGCATAGGGTCAGCGGCATGAACCGCATCGCTATCGGGGCCGTGGTCGCCGCTCTCGGGCTGGCCGTCACGGCAGGGGGGTTCACCGCCATCACCACCACCGCACCGCCCACGCCGGGGAGGAGCAGCACGGAAGCGTTCGTGCCCGTCCGCCCAGGGCAGATCGAAGACCCGGGCGATCCCAGCTTCGACACGCGCGGCTGGTCCACGAACTTCGAGATCAGCGCCATCCCCTACCGCGAGATCCTCTCGGGCGGACCGGGCAAGGACGGCATCCCTGCCATCGACGAGCCGCGCTTCGAGTCGATCGAGGAGGCGCAGTCGTGGGTCGCCGGACCCGGGCCGGTCATCGCCCTCGAGATCGACGGTGACGCCAGGGCCTACCCCCTGGCCGTGCTGACGTGGCACGAGATCGTCAACGACATCGTCGGCGGCGAGCCGGTCATCGTCACCTTCTGTCCCCTCTGCCACACCGCGCTCGTCTTCGAACGCACGCTCGACGGGACGGTCCACGACTTCGGGGTCAGCGGCAACCTGCGCCTCAGCGACATGGTCATGTACGACCGTCAGACCGAGACGTGGTGGCAGCAGGCGACGGGGGTAGGCATCGTCGGCGACCTCACCGGCGCCAGGCTCGAGTTCGTGCCCAGCCAGCTCATCAGCCTGGAGCAGTTCGCGCAGGCCTACCCCGATGGGCAGGTGCTCAGCCGTGACACGGGCTTCCGGCGCGACTATGGCCGCAACCCCTACGTGGGCTACGACGACATCGATCAGCAGCCCTTCCTCTTCGCCGGCGTGACCGACGGTCGCCTCGCCCCCAAGGAGCGCGTGGTCACGCTCGGGGAGCAGGATTCGGCCGCACCGGTCTCCGTGCCCCA
Source organism: uncultured Chloroflexia bacterium (assembly GCA_963716815.1). Classification (GTDB taxonomy): domain Bacteria; phylum Chloroflexota; class Limnocylindria; order Limnocylindrales; family CSP1-4; genus JAFMJV01. The sequence goes on along the minus strand of CAVQUM010000012.1, from coordinate 123,574 downwards.
CAGCGAGCTGCGCAGCCGGGGCGTGGTCAACCTCGAGTTCGAGGGTGCACCGGTGGCTGTCTTCTGGCAGCCGGGCGTGGTCTCCGCACTCGACGAGGCCTTCATCGACGAGAGCGATGACGTCGGCGGCACGGGCGTCTTCAGCGCGGTCGTCGACGGTCAGGCCCTGACCTTCGTGCGCGAGGGCGGCAAGGACGCGTCCATCACCGACGAGGACACCGGCAGCACCTGGGACATCACCGGCCGCGCCATCGACGGACCCTTGGCCGGCGCCACGCTTGAGCCGGTCGTCCACGGCGACCACTTCTGGTTCGCCTGGGCCGCCTTCGTGCCGCAGACGACGATCTGGACCGCCGACGGTCTCGTCGAGCTGGGTGGCGAGGCGGCGTCATGAGCACGTCGAGCAGCTCGGCGGGTACGCCCGACGCGGGGCCCGCCGGAACCGAATCGGTCTGGGACTACCCACGTCCGCCGAGGGTGGAACCGTCGGCACGGCGGGTGCGTGTGATCGTCGATGGCACGGTCATCGCCGACAGCGTGCGCGCGGTGCGTGTACTCGAGACATCGCACCCGCCCGGCTGGTACATCCCCCGCGAGGACGTGCGCATGGACCTGCTGCGGCCGACCAGCCGCCACAGTGTCTGTGAGTTCAAGGGCGAGGCCGGCTACTTCACGGTCGCTGCGGGTGGGGCCGAACGGCGCGACGCGGCTTGGTCGTACGAGCGTCCGCTACCGGGATTCGAGGCCATCGCCGGGCATATCGCGTTCTACGCCGGGCGGGTGGACCAGGCCTGGGTCGACGACGAACGGGTCATGCCTCAGGCCGGCGACTTCTACGGCGGCTGGATCACCCCCGACGTGCGAGGACCGTTCAAGGGCGGACCGGGCACCCGCGGCTGGTAGGGCCCGCCACAGCGGACGGGACCGACCACACCGGACCACACCATTCCGCCCGCGGGGTGGTCCTCGGGTACGGGGTGCGGTCGTACCAAGGTGGGGTGGGCGGCCGACGCGCCACGGCGCAGATTCGCCGCAGAACTCTTCATAGCGACACCGTTCCACTGCACGGCCCTGATCGTGAGGAACCCCTCTCCCTCACGACTGGGGGTGGAACATAAGGTGGACGCGAACTCTATACCCGGTGGCAAGGTCGGCCCCCTCCTCCCGACCTCGCCACCGGGTTTCATCTGTCCTTCAGTACAGGTACGGGATGAAGCGGCGGGTGCGCTCCATGTAGGCCGGGTAGGCCGGGTAGTGCGCCACCAGCCAGGCTTCCTCGCGACGGGACTTCAGCTCGAAGAAGCCGGTCAGCACGAACGCCAGCAGTAACGCCGGCGGACTGGCCGTGAACAGGCCCCAGCCCAAGCCGGCCACGATGAGACCACCGTAGATGGGATGGCGGGCCAGCGCGTAGGCACCGGACTCGACCAGGCGCGCGTCGGCACGGGGCCGAGGTACGGGCGTGAGGTTCCGGCCCAGGTCGCGCGATCCCAGCGCCAGCAGGGACGCACCGCCGGCCATGAGCGCGAGCCCGACGGCGCCGGTGACCCCCGCGAGTGTGCCGGCCCAGGCGTCGTCGGCGGTGAGCCCGGCGGCGGCCATGAGGGTCAACAGCATGAACTGCAGCGCCACCCAGCCCTCTCCCCGAGGGCCGAGGCGTGGCAGGCGCGTCACGAACCGATCAGCGCAGGATCAGTCAACGATTTCAGGGACGCCGATGATGTTGTAGCCACCGTCGACGTAGTGGATCTCGCCGGTGGTGCCGCGGCTCATGTCAGAGCAGAGGTAGACCGCCGAGTTACCCAGGTCGTCGATCGTCAGCGGTCGGCGCATGGGGCTGATCTGCTCGAAGAGCCGGTGCATCTTCTTGAACCCCGAGACGCCCGCGGCAGCGAGTGTCCGCACGGGACCGGCGCTGATAGCGTTGACCCGGATGCCGTCCTTGCCCAGGTCCACCGCGAGATAGCGCACGCACGCTTCGAGCGAGGCCTTGGCCACGCCCATGACGTTGTAGTTGACGACGGCCTTCTCGGCGCCGTAGTACGAGAGCGTGAGGATGGCGCCGCCCTCGGACATCAGCGGGCGCGCCTCACGCGCGAGCGCCACGAGCGAGTAGGCCGAGACGTCGTGGGCCAGCGCGAAGCCCTCACGGGAGGTGCGGATGAACTCGCCCCCGAGCTCGTCCTTGTTGGCGAAGGCGACCGCATGGACCAGGATGTCAAGTTCCCCGTAGCGCTCCTTCCAGGCCGCGAAGACACGCTCGATGTCCTCGTCCTTCTGAACGTCACAGGGCTCGACGAAGGTGGCTCCGAGCTTGGCCGCCAGCGGCTTCACGCGCTTCTCGAGCAGCACCTCTACCGAGGAGAAGCCGACCTCGGCTCCCTCGCGATGGAGCGCCTGGGCGATGCCCCAGGCGATCGAATGGTCGTTGGCCAGTCCGAAGATGAGGGCGCGCTTGCCTTCCAGCAGACCCATCTGTGTGCATACCTCCATGCGGCCAGCCCCGACGCGTCGCCGAAGGGATTGGCGGCCCTAAGCATGCACCGGATGGGGGGCGCATGGGAACCCGGCGGTGCCGACGCGACTTGTGGGCTACGACCCCGCGACCAACGGGTGGTTCTGACGCCGCCGCGCCAGACCGCACCATGCGTTCACGTTCGAGGGGTCACTGATCGGCGATGCTCGGAAGCCGTGACGCGATCCCTCGTTCGCTTTTGGTTGACGCCCGTCGATACCGTCTGGCGCGCTGGCGGGTGCCAACGCGCTCCGAGGCCGGTGACATGGGGCAACCTGAATCCGGGGGCAATCCTCGAAGACGGGATACAGTACTCACCTGATGCGTCTTCGTCGCCTGGTGCATCGTTCTGGAGGAGCCGTGTCCTTCCCACGGGTGTCGATCCCTGTCCTGTCCATCACCATCGTCGTGGCGCTGCTCGCGTCGCTGCTGCCTGCGACCGCGATGGCCGCGCCCGGCCCGAAGCCGCGCGAGTACATGGTCACGCTGCAGGTGACCGATTCGGGACGCTACATCCGGCCCAGCAACAAGGCCGCCAAGACGCGCATCCGCCAGCGGGCGAAGCGGGTCGATGAGACCACCGACCGCATCAAGCGCGAGTACGGGGTGGCGCCGCGACACCGCTTCGACAACACCGCCACCGGCTTCTCCGTGCATATGACACCGGCCGAGGCTGCGCAGGTCGCGAAGGATCCAGCGGTGGTGGGCGTACGGCTTGCCCGCACCTTCCGCATCGCGAGCCAGCAGACACCCACGAGCGTCCAGCGCGTCAAGGCCTGGACCCCCGAAACCGTCCCCGGTCAGGACATCGGGGCCAATGTGGCCGTCCTCGACACCGGCATCGGCCCGTCCGTGATCAGCGGCGGGACCCCTACCGGTGAGCCCATCGCCATGGTCGGAGTCGGCGGCAACCCGGTGGAGCTCAACATCGCCGGGCGGGGCCAACTGCTACGACGATCCCTGGACGTCTGGCAACGAGACGCTGACCAAGCCCGGCTTCTGGGCCGATACCGAGGGCCACGGCACCCACGTGGCCGGCATCATCGGCGCGCGCGACAACACCGTCGGCACCGTCGGCGTGGCACCGGGGGTGAACCTCTACTCGGTGCGCGTCTTCGAGGGCTACGACGGCACCGAGGCATCGATCGTCTGCGGGCTCAAATGGGTCTCCCAATGGAACTTCGACCATCTGCCGAGCGAGGATATCGACGTCGTCAACATGAGCATCGAAGGCCCGCGCCTGGACCAGCGCGAGGACTGCGCGGTCGTGATCGCGGATCCCCTGGGTGACCCCATCCAGAAGGAGATCTGCACGCTCACCAGCGACGGCGTGACGGTGGTGGCGGCGGCCGGCAACGACGGCACGGATGCCAACAAGAGCTCGCCCGGCGGCTTCGACCGTGTCATCAGCGTCGGTGCCATCACCGACACCGACGGCCGGGGCTGGGGCGACGGCCCCGCGAGCAGCTGCGGCGCCTACAGCGGCGAGGCTGACGACACCTACGCCATCTACAGCAACTGGGGCACGGAGATCGACATCGTCGCACCGGGCACCTGCGTGCTCTCCACCTCCAATGGGGACGTGACCGGAGACACGCTCGTGAACAACACCGGCACATCCATGGCGGCGCCGCATGTCACCGGCGCCGTGGCCCGCTACGTCGCCGCCAAGGGCGACCCGGCCAGCACCAGCGTGATGCGCAAGCTCGTGCGTGCCGCCGGCCGCATGGACTGGGAGCCCAAGTCGGACAAGCTCTGGTCCGGCGTCGGCGACGCCGACCCGCCCAACCGTGTGCTCGACGTGGCCACGCTCATCGGCGGGCCACTGCTGCGCACCTGGATCTACAACTCGAGCTTCAAGGTCGGCGCCGCCAACAAGGTCCGCAATACGCGCGTGGACGTCCAGCGCGGTGGCGGGTACACCGGCCAGGTCAACCTGTCGGTGCCCGGTCTGGCCAGCACCGTGGCCAGCGCCGTCTTCACGGCAAGCACACTCAGCGGCCTGGCTCCCTCGACGCTGGGCACCAACCTCAAGCTCACCTTCAAGAGCACCGCCGACGATGGGGTGCATGACGTGGCAGTGCGCTCGAACGGCTCCGACGTGGAACCGCACGACCGCCCGCTGCAGCTGACGGTGGACTTCACCGGTCCGTCGGTCTCCGGGCTCGCGCCCCACATCCGCAGCGACATGGTCTCGGTCTCCGCCAAGGGCGCCACCAAGGCCGGCCTGCAGTGGCAGGTCAGCGACCACATCAGCTCCGTGGCCAGTGCCCAGCTCCAGCGCAAGATCGGCTCCGGCGCCTGGCGCAACGCCGGCACCCCCGGGCTCACCAGCTCGAGGGTCTCGTTGAAGCCGGGCCAGTTCAACCGCTTCCGGGTCAAGGCCAAGGACAGCCTCGGCAACGTCAAGTACAGCTACTCCATTCCGGTACGCGTCTACTTCCGCGACTCCAAGTCGGCCAAGTGGCAGAAGCCGGCCGACGGCTCGTGGAAGACGAAGAAGGCGCCCAAGGCCTATGGCGGCTCGATCCTGGTCGCCAGCGGCGGTAGCGGCAGCCTCAAGACCACCTTCAAGGGCAAAGCCATCGGGGTCGTGGCCACCGTCGGTCCGGCGCGGGGCAAGATCCGCGTGCGCGTCGATGGCGGCACCTGGCAGACGGTGGACCTCAAGGCCAGCCCGGCCGCCCATCGCAAGGTCGTCTTCGCGCGCAAGCTCAGCAGTGGCACCCACACCTTCGAGCTGCAGCGACAGAGCGGCCTGGTGACCTTCGACGCGCTCGCAGTCATCCCCTAGATGCGCCTCTCCTCGGCCGTGCTCGCGGTCCTGCTGACGCTGAGCGCGGTGCTCATGGGCAGCGCCGCCTCGCCGCCAGCGCTGGCGGCCTCACGACCGAACATCGTGCTCGTCAACATCGACGACTGGTCGCCCCGGGCCAAGCGCCTGTGGTCGGGAGCCGGCCGCACCCCGGCCCTGGCCAAGTTCGTCAAGGCCGGGGTCGAGTTCCGCAACGCCAGCGGCTCCACGCCGCTGTGCACGCCCGGCCGAGCCAACATGATCACCGGCCAGTGGGGCCACAACAGCGGCGTCACCACCAACGCGCCCGGGCTCTACGACCCGGACGACAACCTCTCGATCAAGCTCAAGGACGCCGGCTACACCACCATCTTCGCGGGCAAGTTCCTCGTTTCCATCGAGAAGATCGCACCCAAGCGGGCGGACGTGCTGCCCTACGCACGCGGCTGGGACCAGTTCGACCTGACCTGGAAGCGACTGTCATCCAGGTACGCCTACTTCTACAAGTACCTGCGCTGGTCGCGACCCAAGACCACCTACCACGGCCTGGGCCGCAACGACCACTCGACCAAGGTCGTGGCCCAGCGGGCGTCGATGCACATCAAGTCGGCGCCAGCGGACAAGCCGGTCTTCGTGGAGATGTCGATCTTCAACGGGCACGGGCCCCACCTGCCCATGCGCCAGTTCATCGGCGACGCCGCCTGCAAGGGCCGCGCGGACTGGCGCGGGATCGGCTACAACGAGGCCAACGTCTCGGACAAGCCGGCCTGGGTCCAGAAGCTGCCGCGCCTGAAGCAGAGTGCCTACCCGCTGCAGAAGCGCTGCGAGGAGATGCTGACCATCGACTACGCCGTGCAGAAGGTGCGCGATGCGCTCAAGAGCACCGGGCGCCTGGGCAACACGCTCATGATCCTCACCGCCGACAACGGCTGGATGATGGGCGAGCACCGCGTCTCCGGCGGCAAGCGTGTGCCCTACGCCACGCCGGTCCCGCTCTACATGTGGTGGCCGCAGGGCCTCGGTACCAAGCCACGTTCGATCAGTGAACGCGTCTCCAACGTCGACCTCGCACCCACCATCTGTGAGCTTGCCGGCTGCTCGCTGCCCGATGCCGACGGGCTCAGCCTGCTACCGCTGATGTTCGGGCAGACCGACCGGCTGAACCGGCTCTTCGTCTACGAGGAGTACCTCGATTCGATCGACCCGGCGCCCGGCTGGTACGGGCTGCGCACGACCAGGGCCTACTCCACGAGCTCGACCTGGGTCTACACCGAGTACCGCACCGGCGCGCGCGAACTGTACGACCTGCGCAAGGACCCGTTCCAGCTCAGGAACCTGATCCGCGACCCGGCCTACAAGGAGCAGCGCAAGGCGCTGCACGACCTGCTGCACGACTCGGTCATCCGCCCCGACAACGTGCGCTGGGGCGAGTACCGACTAGATCCCGTTCCGCGCTCGCCCTGGCCCGACCAAGGGGCTGCCGGCCCGCCCTAGTCCGTCCTCTCCCTGAGCGCGCTCGTAGGCCGCCTCGTATTCCCCAGCGGGCACTCGCCAGGAGTGGTCGCGGGCCATGCCGTTGGCCTGGACCGTACGGAAGCGAGCCTCGTCAGCCATGGCCACGGTGGCCCGCCGCACGGCCTCGACCAGCGCGTCTGGCGTCGCGGGACCGAAGACGAAGCCATTGCCCCTCGCGGGGTCCGCGTCAGCATCGATGACGGTGTCGGCAAGGCCGCCGCTGGCGCGCACGACCGGCGGGGTCGCGTAGCGCATGGCGATGAGCTGGCCCTGGCCGCACGGTTCGAAGCGCGAGGGCATGAGGAAGAGGTCCGCACCGGCATAGATGCGGCGAGCCTCGTCCCGGTCGAAGCGCTCCAGCACCGCGATGCGGTCGGGGTGCTGCACGGCCAGTTCGACGAGGCCGGCCACCAGCGTCTCATTCCCGGTGCCGAGGACGACGAGCCGCGCACCCATGGCCACCAGCTGCGGTGCAGCACCGGTCACCAGGTCGAAGCCCTTCTGCGGATCGAGCCGGCCGATGAGGCCGAGCAGCGGACCGGCGGGATCGAGCCCGAGCCGGGCGCAGAGGTCGGCCCGCGTCCGGGCCTTGGGGCTGATGTCGGCCGCATCGTACGGCGCGGCGAGCGTGGGGTCGGTGGCTGGGTTCCACAAGCCCGTGTCGATGCCGTTGATGATGCCGATGTAGCGGTCGCCGCGGGCGCGCAGGATCCCGTCGAGCCCAGCGCCGTATTCAGGCGTGAGCGACTCGGCCGCATAGTTGGGGCTGACGGTGTTGACCATGTCGGCGGCGGCGATGGCCTCGTGGAGCAGGTCGACCCCGTCGTGTTTCCCGACCGCGCGAGGCAGGTCGAGCTGCCAGGCCTGTTCGCGCGGGGTCCATCCGTGATAGGCCAGGTTGTGACAGGTCAGCATCGTGGCCGAGCGGGACAGCAGCGGGTCGCCCGCGTAGCGATGTCGCAACGAGAGCAGCGCCGGTGCAGCCTGCCAGTCGTGCCCGTGGACCACGTCCACCGGACGGGCCTCGGCGCGGACGGCCTCCAGCATGGTCCGCCCGAGGAGCGTGAAGCGGGCGGGATTGTCGGCGTAGTCGGCAGCTCCATCCATGTAGAAGCTGTCACGGTCGAAGGACCGGGCATGCTCGACGAGGCGCAGCCGGTAGCCATCGGCCACCCCGCTCCAGAGGATCACGTCCTCGTGGTGCAGCTCGCCATCGGGGCCGCCTACGGGCACACGCAGCTCGAGCGGCACGAGTCCGTCGGGCGTGGCCGATCCGCGGTACCAGGGCAGGTAGACGTCGACCTCGTGACCACGTCCGGCAGGGGCCGGGTAGCCCAGGGCGCGGCTGAGTGCATCGACCACGTCGGCGAGTCCGCCGGTCTTGGCCCAGGGCTCGCACTCGGAAGCCACCATCGCGATACGCATCGTGGGCCGCATGGTACGCCTCACCGCTGGGAGCGCTACCAACCGACGCGCAGCAGGGCCAGTCACGGTAGGCTTCTCGGCGATATGCCCTTTCGAACCTCTATCCCGACCCTACCTCTCCCTGACCATCGGCTCCCGCCGAAGCTCGAGGGACTGACCCGACTCGCCTACAACATGTACTGGTCCTGGCACCCGGAGGTACGCCAGCTCTTCGCCCGCATCGACCGCCGCGTGTGGCTCAACTACCGCAGCCCCGTGGCCGTGCTGCGGGTCCAGCGAGACTGGACCTCGCTGCTCAACGACCCCGACTTCATGGTCCAGTACGAGACGGTCCTGCGCGACTTCGACGAGTACATGGCCAACGGCCGTGAGCACTGGTTCACGCGCGTGCACAGTGGCGACATCGACGGCCCGGTGGCCTACTTCTGCGCTGAGTACGGCCTGCAGGAATCGCTGCCCATCTACTCGGGCGGCCTGGGCGTGCTCGCCGGCGACCACTGCAAGGCGGCCAGCGACATGGCGCTGCCCTTCGTGGCCGTGGGCCTCTTCTACCGTCGCGGCTACTTCCGCCAGAGCATCGATGCCGACGGGCACCAGGAGCACGGCTACTTCAACCTCGATCCGTCCAGATTGCCGCTGCTGCGCGCCGTGGGCCCGACCGGCGAGCCGGCCTTGGTCAGCGTGGATCTGCCCGGGCGCACGGTCCAGGCCGCGGTCTGGCTGGTGCAGGTCGGCCGCGTGCCGCTGCTGCTGCTGGACACGGACGTGCCCGAGAACGACGAGGGCGACCGGCCCATCACCCATATCCTCTACGTTCGCGGCCGCGAGATGCGGCTGCACCAGGAGCTCATCCTCGGCGTCGGCGGCGTGCGTGCGCTGCGGCAGCTGGAGGTCGACCCGGCCGTCTGGCACCTCAACGAGGGCCACTCCGCCTTCATGCTGGCCGAACGGGCGCGCGAGCGCGTCGTGGACGGCGCCACGCTCGAGGAGGCCTTCGCCGGGGTGCGCGAGAACACGGTCTTCACCATCCATACGCCGGTGCCGGCCGGGAACGAGCGCTTCGCCGCGGACCTCGTACGTGAGCTGACGGCGCCCGAGGCGGATGCTGCGGGCATGGACCAGGAGCACATCCTGGCCATGGGCCTGGGGGTCGACGGTGACCCCGGCCAGTTCGACATGACCGCCTTCGCCCTGCGCAACACCATCGCCGCCAACGGTGTCAGCCAGCTGCACGGCCGCGTCGCGGACGAGACCTGGCATCCCATCAGTGACCACGCCATCCGCGGCATCACCAACGGCGTGCATGCTCCCACCTGGGTCGGTCATGCCATGCGCCGCGTGATGGAGGAACTCGGCGGCAACCTCGATCACCAGGAGACCGAGACCGAGCAGGACCGTTTCTGGGAGCGCCTGAACCTGGTGCCCGATGCGGCACTCTGGGCTGCGCACCTAGAGCAGAAGGCGCGGCTGCGCGAGTACGCCACCATCCGACTGCGCCGCCAGCTCGCCCGCCACGGCGAGGCACCGGAGGTGCTCGGCGAGCTCGACGACATCCTCGACCCACAGGTGCTGACGGTCGGCTTCGCCCGGCGCATGGCCACGTACAAGCGAGCCGCGCTGCTCTTCAGTGACATCGAGCGCATCACCCGCCTCATCACCGACGCGGAGCGCCCGGTCCAGTTCGTCTTCGCGGGCAAGGCCCACCCGGCCGACCGTCCCGGCCAGGGCGTCATCCAGACCATCTTCGAGCACAGCCGCTCGGAGCGCCTGCGTGGCCGCGTCTTCATCCTCGAGGACTACGACATGCGCGTGGGCCGGCACCTGGTGCAGGGCGTGGACGTGTGGCTCAACAACCCGCGCCGCCCCCTCGAGGCCTCTGGCACCAGCGGCCAGAAGGCAGCCATGAATGGTGTCATCAACGTGTCCATCCTCGACGGCTGGTGGGACGAGGGCTTCCACGGTGACAACGGCTGGGCCATCGGCGGCCGGGACCGCAACCCGGACGAGGGCGCCCAGGACTGGGCCGACGCCCAGGACCTCTACCGCGTGCTGGAAGAAGAGATCGTGCCGCTCTGGTACGACCGCGATCCCGACGGGCTGCCGCAAGGCTGGCTCGACCGCATGCGCAAGGCCGCGAGCACCTCGCTCTGGGACTTCAGTACGACGCGCATGCTCGTCGAGTACGTCGAGTACATGTACCTGCCCGCCGCCCGGGACAGGTAGTCGTCGCCGGCCCGGTACTGGCCGCCGGCCCGTCGATCGCCGTGGGGCCTGCCCTCAGCGCCGGGCGAGCGGCCGTCAGCGGCGGCGGGGGTCCTCGGTCACGAGCCAGCGGGTCCAGCTGAAGGCGCGCTCGAAGCCGAGTGCGTCGTAGATCGACACGGCTGCGTCGTTCTCCTCGCGCACGCTGAGCCAGACGACCCGGTTGCCGGTCGCCAGCGCCGCGCGTGTGGCGACCGTCGTGATGAGCGTGCCGTAGCCTTGGCCGCGGTGGGCCTCGACGACCCCGATGCCCTGGAGCCCGGCTGCGCCGTCCCCCTGTGCTAGGCGGGCCACGGCCACCGGCTCATCGCCCAGCCAGACGACCCAGGCGCGCAGGCGGCCGGCTTCGAGAGCGGCACCGAGGGCGTCGCGACGACGTTCCACCTGGTCGGCGCTGATGCCGAAGATCGCACGCTCCACACGCTCGTGTGTCTCGAGCGAGCGCGGCTGCACCGCTTCGATGCGCATGCCCGGGTCCAGATGGGGCACCACCGCGGCACGACCGGCCCACATCACGGTTTCGCTCATCACCGCTACCCAGCCCAGGTGCTCCAGTTCGGCGGGCAGGTCCCGCGGCTGCTCCAGGCGGTCGGTCAGGAGCATCGAGGGCCAGGTGTTCTGGTCGAGCATGCGCGCACGTACGGCGGCCAGCCGCTCGCTCCATGACGCCCCCTCCCAGCGGGGAAGGGCGGCGTAGGTCAGGTCCGCTCCAGCACCGGAGCCGCGCACGAAGGTGACGCCGAGCTCGGCGTCGTACTCGACGATCGCGCCCTCCTGCCCAGGCAGGGTCACGAGGTGGCGGTGGATCGCTGCCAGCTCGGCCCCGGTCGGCGGCGGCACCGGTGCGACGGCCTGCCCCCGCGGTCGGGCGCTGTCGGGACGGCGGAGCGGGGACTCCGGCCGGAGCTCGCTCAAGCGGCGCTCGTGCTCGAAGTGCCGGCCGCGCCAAGGTCGGCCTCGAGGTCGCGCAGCACGAGATGGCGGCACCACTTGACCGCCGGTGTGCCGTAGCTGATGACCCGCTCGAGATGGGCCCGCTGGTCGAAACCGGGCGAATCGCCCACGCCGCCGCGGACGTGCTGCGCCGGCACGGCTTCGGCGCCGGCGCCGGCCGCGATAGCCGACCGACGGCGGACCTCCATCTCCAGGTCCCACATCTCCAACGAGCCCACGAAGTAGGTCGCCAGCTGGGTCGAGCTGATGCGTGCACGCAGCCACTTGCCGCGCGCCTCGTCCTGCTCCTGCCAGGCCCCCTCGACCATCAGCGCCATGGCCTCCGCCTCGGTCATGTCTCCGGCGTGCACCTCGACGTCGATGATGGCGTTGGCCGTGGCTCGCAGGTACATCTTCCAGTGCTGCAGGGCGAAGCCCGGGTCGTCCGCGGCGTAGCCCGCGTCGTACATGACCTGCGTGACGTAGACAGCCCAGCCCTCGGCGAACGTGCCGTTGGTGAAGACCGTACGCACCAGCGAGTCGCAGGCGTTGGAGGCCGCCAGCTGCAGGTAGTGACCGGGGATGGCCTCGTGGATGCTCAGGACGCGCAGCGAGGCATCGTTCTCTTCACGCAGGTAGGACTCGACCGCCTCGGCCCCCAGGTCCTCATCGGGCGGCGTGATCCAGAAGTGTGACCGCTGCCCACGGTCGAGCGGTCCGGGACTGTCGAGGAAGGCACGCGCGGCAGCGCGCAGGAAGACCGGTGTCCAGGTGACCGACAGTGGTTCGTCCGGCAGCGTGATGAGGCCGTGCGCACGCACGAACTCGCTGATGCGGTCGATCTCCTCCTCGCAGAAGCCGATGAGCCCGTGCGGCTGCTGGTGCTGCTCGGCGACCGCGTCGAGCACGCGCCCGACGAGCGCCGATTTGCCGGCGCGGTCGCCCTCGGCCACGTCCGGCAGCGGCTCGTCGCCCATCCATGCGGGCCACAGCTCGCGTGCGAGGCGCAGCATCTCGGCGCGCACGGCGTGGTAGTCGGCCCAGGCCCGATCGCGCACCTCTTCGGGCGAGAGCTCGGAGCCCAGGGTGTAGCGCAGCTTCTGGGCGAAGAGCTCGCGGCCCAGTCGTCCCTCCCCCTCGGCGCGAGCGCGAACTTCGCCGTCGAGGGCCACGCGGAAGGCGTCGAGGGCCTCGTGGGCGGCAGCGGCAGCCGCTCGCATCGGTCCGGCCAGCGCCGTGCCCTCGCCGGCATCGGCGCGGCGGTCAGCCTCGGCCACGGCGCCGTCGACCAGGTCGGTCACGCCCGACAACTGCCTCAGCGCGGTCTCGAGCTGGAGCAGGCCCACGGGCCGGTCGGGCGTACCGGTCAGCCCCGCGAGCGCGTCACGGCACAGCTGCGGCAGACCGATGATGCGGGAGTGCAGCGAGGCGCCCCGCTCCGGCCAAGGCGCGAACTCGCGCGAGAGCAGGTCGAACAGACCGCCGCCCATGAGATAGACCAGCTCGAGCGGGTCCCAGGCCTCCGTGCGTAGCACCTCCTCACCGAAGACGACCTTGTCGATCTCCTCGATGAGGATGCGCCGGTCGACCTGTTCGTCGGTGTCGAGGGAGGCCTCGTCGATACCGGCCAGTCGCGCGCGGTGTCGGCGGAGCATCCCGAGGCGAGCCGACCGCCCGGCTTCGGACAGGTCCATCCAGTCGCCGTCGACGCGGTGGTAGCCCGTCATCGTGCCCCACACCGGGAAGGCCTCGAAGAGGTCGACGAGGAAGTCGACCACCAGGGTCTCGAAGGCATTGGCGGGTTGCGGCAGCCCGTCGGGGCGCAAGGCGCGGGTCACGGTTCCTCCATCGAAGTGCGGGGCGGCGCGGGTGGTTGATGCGCATCGTACGCACTCTGCGCTTCCGCCACAGGCGCTGGCGCGCCCGGAGCGGCACGGCGGGCGTGTGGCCTGACCGGCGCCGGAGCGTGCGTCGCGGTGGTTCCGGCCCGTGCCGGGGTACCCTTGGCAATCGATGGCCGAGACGTCCTCCAACTCACCCGCCCGCCAAGCCTTCCTCGCGCGCCTGGCCAGCCGTCCGCTCCTGCTCGACGGCGCCATGGGCACGCTCCTCTACAGCCGCGGGACGCCCCAGCGCGCCTCGCTCGACGAGCTCGTGCTCAGCCGGCCCGAGGTGGTCGGCGCGGTGCACCGCGAGTACATCGCCGCCGGCGCCGACATCATCGAGACGGACTCGTTCACGGCAAGTCGGCACCACCTCGCGCCACTGGGCCTGGCCGACCGCACCGGGCACATCAACCGGCGTGCCGCGCAGCTCGCACGCGAGGCGCGCGAGGTCTCGGGGGTGGACGTGCTCGTGGCCGGTTCGATCGGGCCGGTGAGCTCGCCGCTCCACGGCCCGGCCCACGTCTCGGCGGAGGTCGCGGCCGAGTCGGTCACCGAGCAGCTCGAGTCGCTGCTCGAGGGCGGGATCGACCTGGTCCAGTTGGAGACCGCGAGCGACCTCGAGCACTTGCTGGCCTCGGTGGAGGCCGCGCGGCAGCTCTCCGACCTGCCGGTGGTGGCCTCACTCTCGTTGGGTGAGGACCTGCGCGCGGCGGATGGCAGCGAGCCGGCCGCAGCGGTCGCCGCGCTGCGTGCGGCCGGCGTGGACGTCATCGGCGTCAACTGCGGCTCTGGCCCCATCGCCGGCATCGATGCCCTCGCCCAGATGGCGCCGGCTGCAGGCGACACACCCCTGCTCATCATGCCCAACGCCGGCCTCTCGGGCCGCGTCAGCGGCCGGTTCGTGTGGGCCGCGGAACCAGCCTACTTCGCCGCTGAGGTGCCCGCCTTCCTGGCCGCCGGCGCGCGCCTCATCGGTGGCTGCTGTGGGACCACGCCGGAGCACATCGCGGCCATGCGCGCGGCGCTCGATCGAGAGGGCGCACGCCGGGCCGGCACCGGCGAAGTCACGACCGCCGGGCCCGTCCCGCTGCCGGCGCCGCGACCACGCAGTGCCGCTGAGGGCGCCACCGGGCCGACCCCGGAAGCACTGCCCCCGACCGGGTTGGCCCAGAAGCTGGCTGCGGGCCGCTTCGTGGTCAGCGTCGAGATCGACCCGCCTCGCTCGGTCAACATCGAGCGCACGCTGGCTTCGGCCGAGCTCATCCGCGACGCCGGCGCCGACCTCGTCAACATCAGCGACAGCGCCATGGCTCGCGTGCGCATGGGCGCCATGGCCGTGGGCTTCGCGGTCCAGCGTGACCTGGGCCTGGAGTCGCTCATCCACTTCACCACCCGCGACCGCAACCTGATGGCGCTCGAGTCAGAGCTGCTGGGCGCGCACGCGCTGGGCGTCCGCGACATCCTCGCGCTCACCGGCGACCCGCCGCGCATCGGTGACTATCCCAGCGGCACCGGCATCTGGGACATCGACAGCATCGGCCTCATCGGCATCCTGACGCGGCTCAACCGCGGCGAGGACCAGGCCGGGCGGCCCATCGGCGCACCCGCCGGCTTCACCATCGCCTGCGCCCTCGACCCCACAGCCGAGGACCTCGATGCGGAGCTGGACCGGTTGAGCCGCAAGATCGAGGCCGGTGCGCACCTGATCATGACCCAGCCCATCTACGCCCCGGCGCAGTGGGACCGGCTGATGGAGCGAGCGGCCGGGCGCTGGGGTGACCGCCTGCCGCGGCCGGTGCTCTTCGGGGTGCTGCCGCTGCACACTGCGCGCCACGCCGAGTTCCTGCATCACGAGGTGCCCGGCATCACCATCCCCGACGACGTGCGCGCGGCCATGCATGCGGCCGGAGAGCGCGGCGCGGAGGTCGGCCTGGAGCAGTCGCTGGAGCTGCTGGGGCAGATGCGCGATCACGTCGACGGCACCTACATCATGCCCAGCTTCGGGCGCTACGAGCAGTCGGCCGAGCTGGTGCGCCGGGTGCGCGCCGAGCTGGCGGGGGTCGAGGCATGAGCCAGCTGGCGCGCCCGCTCCTGGCCGCCTCGACGTGGCTGGTGCTGCTGGTCGCCGTGCTGCTGCCGGTGACGCCGACCGTCCTCGCGCAGAGCGGCTACGGTCCGCGCGTCGAGGACACGCACATCACCGACACCGCCAACCGCTTCGACCAGATCAACCAGGACGCGGTGGAGGACGAGCTCGCGGTCACGCTCGAGGAGACGGGCATCGACATCGTGGTCTACACGCAGGCCCGCGGCAAGCCCGGTACACGCAAGGACGCACGCGAGGACGCGGACGCACTGCTCGAGGCATGGGAGGTCGGCGGAGCGGACGGCCTCGGCGCGGTCATGCTCTGGAACAGCAACGAGGACGAGACCATCACCCGCAACGGCGTGGCCCTGGGCAGCGCCTGGCCAGCCGCCAAGCGGACGGAGGTCGACAACGCGGTCAACAGCGTCATCAAGTCGGCCATCGCGGCCGACGACCCGGTCAGCGCCCTGCGCGTGGGCGTGCGCGAGCTCGAGAACCTGCTGGTGGCCGAGACCGGCACCCAACCCGTGCCCACACCCACGGCTGGCTCGACAGGCGGCTCGAGCCCGGTCATCACGAGCGGCCAACGCCCGACCGACGCGCTGGACCCGCCCGCGGGGCCGCCCTTCCCCGACCCCATCCCCACCGTCGCCGTCTACGACTACGCCAAGGTCATCGGCCCGGACCTCATCAGGCTGCTCGAAGGCAACATCGATGCCATCGAGGAGCGGACCGGTGCGGAGATCGTCATCTACACGCAGGTCAAGCCCTCGGCCGACTCGCCCGCAGCCACCGAATCGGACGCGATCGACCTGATCGACCAGTGGGGCATCGGACGCGAGGGCTTCGATGACGGCATGGCCATCTTCTTCAACCTGACCGACGACAAGTGCCACGGTCAGGTCCAGCTCTACGCCGCACCCGGCTATCGCGCCGCCTACCTCACCAACGCCGAGCGCCAGACGATCTTCGAAGAGAAGATGCTGCCGCACCTGCGCGAATGCGACTTCGGCGCGGCCCTGATCACGGCCATGGACGACATCGACGCGGCGGCCACGGCCGAGCACGCGCGCAACCTGCAGCTCGCGCGCCAGATCGACGCCATGGCCGGACTGGTCGTGGCGCCGTTGCTGCTGGTGGGCCTCGTCGGCTGGGCCGGCTGGTCCTGGCTGCGCTATGGCCGCGACCCCGAGTACCTCGACGACGACTCCATCCTCATGCCCGCGCCCCCGCCGGGCATGACGCCCGCCTCGGCCGCGGTCATCATCGACGGTCGCTCCAAGCGTCATGCCCTGACCACCGCGCTGGTCGATCTCGCGGCCCGCGGAGAGGATCGAGCTTCCGCGCCGCCAAGGACGACCCCAAGCGGGTCAGCATCGACATCACCGTGCCCGACCAGCGCGATGCCCGGCTGGCGCGCAACCGGCGACAGGCGATGGGCGCCGCCGAGCGCTACGCCCTCGCCGAGCTGAAGAAGATCGGTGGCGCCATCCGCACGATCGAGCCCGACGAGGTACCCGAGTTCGCCGGGGCGGTGCCCGGCTTCAACGAGCGCATCCACGACTCGGTGGCGGGCAACGGCTGGTTCACCGAGGCGCCCGACGACGCCACCGAACGCTGGTCCGGCCGCGCCGCCCTGGTGCTGGTGGCCGGCGTGGCCGGTGAGCTTCCTCGGCGTCATCCTGCCCAGCACCGGCCTGCTGCTGGTGGGTGCGGCGGCGATCGCCGGTGCAGTCGCCATGTTCGTCATCGCCCGAGCCATGCCCCAGCGCACGATGGAGGGCGCTCGCATGTACGCCCAGCTGGCCGCCTACCGGCGCACGCTGGGGCTGACGCTCGAACAGGCACGCACCATGGACCAGGTCGTGAGCAGCAAGGCCCTGCCCTGGGTGGAAACGCCTGATCAGGCCCTGGTCTGGGCCTACGCACTGGGCCTGCACGAGGAGACCGAGGAGGTCCTGGAGCGTTCGATGGAGGACGTGCGCACCGGGGCAGCCTCGCCCACACGGACCTACTTCCCGCTCTGGTACGGAGTCGGGGAGCGCACGGCGCCGCGCATCAGCGGCGGCGCGCGCGCACCCACCGCGGGTCTCTTCTCCAGCGGCGTCGTGCCCGACTTCACGGCCATGACCGCGGCACTTTCGACCATCGGCAGCCCGCCCGCCTCCTCCGGCAGTGGTGGCGGCGGCTTCGGCGGCGGCAGCTCAGGTGGCGGTGGCGGTGGCGCCGGCGGCGGCTTCTAGGGCCGACGCGCCCCAGCGCCCCACGCCAGAGGCGCCAGTCGCCTAGTCTGTAGCCATGGGTGCGAGCGACACGATGGAGATCTTCTTCGAGAAGCTGAACGGTGGTGACCGCCAAGGCGCGGTCGACCTCATGGACGAGCGCGTCGAGATGCGCGTGCACGTGCGCGACGGCTCGCGCACGCTGCGCGGACTGCAGCAGGTCGGCGGCTGGTTCCTGCGCGGCGATACCGGCCTCAAGATGGTGCCGGGCGAGGTGCGTGAGATGGGAAACCAGTACGAGGCGGACCTGCTCGTGCTGCGGCCCGACGCGCCTTCCCAACACATCGATGCCACCTTCCGCGTCGAGATCGGCAAGATCACCAGCATCAACCTCTCACCGCGTTAGCGGACGGACCCGGTCCCCGTGCCCGCGGGTCGCAGCGACCAGGCCGCGACCGGTTCGGCCACGCCCATCAGCGGCAGGCTCCCGTGTGCGACGGCCCAGGCATGTGCTACGGCTCGGGCGTGGCCTTGCGCCAGCCCTTGGGACACTCGAAGCCCTCGGACGGGATCTCGAGGCGCGCACCCAGCACCACGATGTTCCTGTTGAGGATGCGGTTGAGGCACTGCAGGTGCACCACCTTCACGTCGAACTTGGCCGCGATGCCCGTGAGCGAGTCGCCGGCCTTGACGCGGTAGAAGCGGGGGTTGGCCCTGGGCGTGGGGCTGGGGTCGGTGCTCGGCGCAGCGGTGACGGCAGGCGCGCGCGTGGCTTCCGGGCCGGCCGAAGCAGCCGGCGAGGGTGAGGCGGCCGTGACCGGTGATCGTTCCTCTCCGCCGCCGATCTGGGTCGCGATGAGGAAGACCACGATCGATACGACGAGCACGCCCAGGACCGCCAGGAGGATGGCCGGGGTGATCGTGGAGCGGCGGCTGACCAGCGGCTGACGACCCGGCGGGTCGGCGAAGAACCACTCGCCCGAGCCCCGCGAGCGGATCGGCTCCTGGGGTGGCTTGCGCCGGCGCATGGGCAAGGCCGCGGGGACCTTGGGCGCCCGCGTGGCCTCCTCGACCGGCTCCTCTTCCTCTTCCTCGTCGGACTCGTCCTCCTCGTCCTCCGCCTCGAGCGACTCCAGCTCCTCGGCCTCCATCTCCGCGCGCTCGTCCCACGGGGCCTCGGCCCAGGCGGAGGCAGAGACCCAGTCGAGCTGCTCGATGGCCCGGACCTCCTCGGGTTCGGTCGACTCCGGCGGGCCGAAGAGCCCACCCTCCGGCGTCGGCGGTGGCAGGGTCGACGCTTCGTCGTCGGCGGCGGCGTCGGTGGGAGCCTCCTCGGGCGGGTCCGCCGCGTCTCCGGTCTCGGTCAGCCCATCCGGCGCCCCCTCTGGCGCGGCGATACCCGCACCCCACGCCCGGGTGGCAGCCTCGGTGACATAGGCCGGCTCGGCGGCGTTGCGCGCGGCCCAGTCCAGGAAGACCGGGCACCCGGCGAAGCCGGCTGTGTAGCAGTATTCCGACTGGTACACCAGGTCACGGCGGCGCGGTGCCTTCTCGGCATAGCAGCGGTTGCCGTCGTCCGGGGCATCCGCCCGCCGATCACGGTCCTCGGCGAGCGCCACGAACGGGCAGACCGAGGGGCCGGGGCCCGGCGACGATCTCGAATCTGTCACGGCCCGATGATACGGCCGCGCCGCACAAGTGGCCGCCGCCACGGCCGGAGTGGCCGGCGCACCGCAGGGAAGTGAAGCGGCAAGCCCTTGGGCGGCCGGGCCCGCCGCTTGGGTGTCATCGTCTGTGGCGGCCGCATGGGCCGCGATGGTGGGAGCGGTACGGGCCTAGGCGGCCGTCCCCTCCTCTTCGGGCTGGAGCTCCGGCTCGGGGCCAGTGCGCACGACCATGCCGGCGCCGACGGTGTCGGACGTGGTCTCATCGATGAGGATGAAGCCGCCGGTGGCGCGCGAAAGACGGTACTCGTCGAGCAGCAGCGGGTTGCTGGTGCGGATGCGCACGCGGCCGATCTCGTTGAGACCCAGCTCGTCGGCCGCCTGGTCGCGCTGGAGGCTGTTGACGTCCATGCGGTAGCGCAAGTCGTCGACGATGGCCTTGGCCGAACGCGTGGCGTGCTTGACGACGTAGCGGCCACCCGGACGGAGCGGTTCGTCGGCCATCCAGCAGACCATGGCCTCGAAGTCGTTGGTCACGTCGGGCTGGTTGTGCGGCCGGCAGATCATGTCGCCGCGGGCGACGTCGATGTCGTCCTCCAGCTGCATGATGACCGACAGCGGTGGGCTGGCAACCTCGAGCTCGCCATCGTAGGTGCGGATCTCCTTGACCTTCGACTTCTTGCCCGACGGCAGCACGATCACGTCGTCGCCCTTCTTGAAGGTGCCCGAGGCGATCTGGCCGGCATAGCCGCGGAAGTCGTGGTGCTCGTCGCTCTGCGGGCGCACGACCCACTGCACCGGGAAGCGCACGTCGATGAGGTTCACGTCGGAGCCGATGTAGACATGCTCGAGGTGGTAGAGCAGCGACGGGCCCTGGTACCAGGGCATGGCCAGCGAGCGCTGCACCACGTTGTCGCCGTGGAGCGCGCTGATGGGGATGAACTGGATGTCGTGCACGTCCAGCTTGGCCGCCCAGTCCGAGAACTCCTCGGTGATGCGGTTGTAGACCTCCTCGTCGTAGCCCACGAGGTCCATCTTGTTGACGGCCACCACGATGTGCGGGATGCCCAGCAGGGCCGCGATGAAGGCGTGACGATGCGACTGCTCGAGAACGCCCTGGCGAGCGTCGATGAGCACGATGGCGAGGTCCGCGGTCGAGGCGCCGGTGACCATGTTGCGCGTGTACTGCACGTGCCCGGGGGTGTCCGCGATGATGAACTTGCGCTTGGGCGTGGCGAAGTAGCGGTAGGCCACGTCGATGGTGATGCCCTGCTCGCGCTCGGCGCGGAGTCCGTCGGTCAGGAGGGCCAGGTCGACCTGGTGGTTGCCTCGGGCGGCGCTGGTGCGCTCGATGGCCTGCAGTTGGTCCTCGAAGATGCCCTTCGAGTCGTACAGCAGGCGACCGATGAGCGTGGACTTGCCGTCGTCGACCGAGCCGGCGGTGGAGAAACGAAGCAGATCCATGCTAGAAGTAGCCTTCCTTCTTGCGGTCTTCCATGGACGTCTCGCTGAAGGAGTCGTCGGCACGGGTGGCGCCGCGCTCGGTGATGCGAGCGGCCGCGGTCTCGGCGATGATCGATTCGAGGTCCGCGGCGTCGGAGTTGACCGCGCCGGTGCAGGTCATGTCGCCGACGGTGCGGTAGCGCACGACCTGGCGCTCGATCGGTCTCGTCGGCACCTGGGCTCGAGGTAGGGACCGGTGGAGAGCCACATGCCGTCGCGGCGGAAGACCTCGCGCTCGTGGGCGAAGTAGATCGAGGGCACCTCGATGCCCTCGCGCTCGATGTACTGCCACACGTCCATCTCGGTCCAGTTCGAGATGGGGAACACGCGCATGTGCTGGCCCTGGCGGATGCGGCCGTTGTAGAGCGCCCACAGCTCGGGCCGCTGTGAGCGCGGCTCCCACTGGCCGAACTCGTCGCGGAGGCTGAAGACGCGCTCCTTGGCACGGGCCTTCTCCTCGTCGCGGCGGGCGCCGCCGAAGACGCGAGTCGAACTTGTGCTCTGTGATGGCGTCGAGCAGCGTCGTGGTCTGCAGCCGGTTGCGCGACGGGTTGCCCGGCTCTTCGCGCACGCGGCCCTTGTCGATGGACTCCTGCACCGAAGCCACGATGAGGCGCTCGCCGAGCTCCTCGACGCGGCGGTCGCGGAACTCGAGCACCTCGGGGAAGTTGTGACCGGTGTCGATGTGCATGACCGGGAAGGGGAACTTCGCGGGGCGGAAGGCCTTCTCGGCGATGCGCAGCAGGACGATGGAGTCCTTGCCGCCCGAGAACAGCAGCACCGGCCGCTGGAACTCGGCCGCGACCTCGCGCATGATGAAGATGGACTCGGCCTCGAGGGCGTCCAGGTGGGTGGCGCGGTGCCGCATGACACGTTCGCCGGCGGGTCTCGTTTCGATCATCTCGTGGGGGTCGACCTCTGGTGTGCGGAGGCGACGACGTCTCGCCGCCGGTATGCTACCCTTTCCCGACCGAAATGATAGACATTATCGGGATAATCAGGTAAGTGGGAGTATACCCACGTTCCGGCGGGCCGCGCAGGCACAGCTGGTCGCGCGGAAGCGAACAGAGGGAGACGTGAGCGACAGTACCTCCAGCGCCGAGGCCCCGACCGGAGAGCTGGTCGACAGGGCCGGACAACCGATGGGCACCGGCCCCGGCGGCGTCGCCAGCGAAGGACCGGCCATCCCCCACAACCGGGCCAAGCCCGCGCAGCTGCCCGGCATCTGGGAGAAGGAGCCATCCTGGGTCCGCGCCTTCCGCTACAGGATCGACGTCGGCCCGCGCCAGTTTGCGGCCACGGTCGTGGCCACCACTGCGGCCGTGGTGGTACTGGCGCTCTCACTCGTGCTCACCCCGGCCGACGAGAGCGGGCTCCTCATCGGCGCCTGGCTGATCGGCCTCGGGGCCGGGATCGCGCTGACCTCAGTCGGTGTCTACGGCGGTGTCCTCGTGCCCGGCCTGCTGCTGCTCGGCGTACACCCGCTCTTCGCCGCTCCCCTCTCGCTCTTCCTGCAGGTGCTCATCGTGCCCTTCGGGGCCAGCGCTCACGTTCGGCTCGGCAACGTCTCCCGGCCGATCGTGGTGCCTCTCGTCATCGGCGGCGTGATCGGCGCAGTGCTGGGCCCGATCGTGGCCTCGTTCTTCGATCCCAAGGCCATCGCCGTGACGGTGGAGGTGCTCATCATCATCAGCGCCGTGATGCTGCTCATCAGCCTGCCCATGAAGCAGATGCAGGTGTCGCGGGCAGCGGGCGACGTGCCCAGCGCGCGCATCGGTGGCATCGGCACCATCTCGGGCATGTTCAGCGGCATCTCCGGCGCCGGCTGGGGTCCCCTGGGCGTGACGCTGCTCGTGCTCTCTCGTATCGAGCCGCGCATCGCTGTCGGCTCGTCGGTGTTCGGGCGCATCTTCATGGCCGCGGCCGCAGTCATCAGCGCCGTCGTCCTGCTGTCCACGGGTTCGGGCAACTTCGATGAGGTCGTGCCCCAGTGGCAGCTGGTGCCGGTCATCCTCACGGCCTCTCTTGCGATGATGCTGCCCGGCGCGCTATTGACCAGCCGCCTGGGCCGCACGCGCATGTCCGTGGTCATCGCCACGGTCTCCATCTCGCTGGCGGTGCTGGCCCTCGGGCGGAGCGTCTTCTTCTAGGAGCTGTCCTGCGCACGCATGAGTACGTGCCGGCGTCGAGGGCCTGAGCCCCGGCGCCGGCACGTAGATCCACGGCGGGTGGATGCGATGTCTAGGACTTGACGTCCAGGATGATCTGGCCCCGGCCGGAGTCGGGCGAGGATGTGAAGGCCGGAGCACGCACACGGAAGCAGCCACTGGTCGCGGCCGAGACGAGGACGCGGGAAGCGTCGCGGCCGACCGGATACGTGGAGAGCTCCTTCACCGCCGCCAGGCCGCTCGGCTTGTAGCCACGCAGGCCGACCTCGGTGCTGACGCCGCCCCGCAACTGGAGCGCGATGGTGGTTCGGCCGGATGCAGGCTGTCGCACGGCCGGCACTTCCTGTTTCACGCGCGCGGTGGGGATGGCTTCGGCCGTCAGGGTCGCGGCACCAGCGGAACCCGGCCCGGTGCGGTCGAGGTGCAGGATGATGCGCTCATAGCCGCTGCCGGGCAGGAAGGAAACACGTTCGATGGCCCAGTCGCGCAGGCGTGCGTCCTTCAACTCCAGCTCCCCGTCGCAGACCCAGCCGTTGCGCCAGACCACGGGGTCACCCTCCTCGGGGACCACGGGTTCGAGGGGCTCTTCGGCCACGGGTTCGAGGGGCTCTTCGGCCACGGTGTTCGAGGCGGCGGGCTCGACCACCAGCTCGGGTTCCGTCACCGCGTCGGCGGGCTCGAGCTCGGCTGCGGGCTCCTCGGCTGCGGGCTCCTCGGCTGCGGGCTCCTCGGCGACCGGTTCAACGGCGGCACTGTCGGATGGTTCGTCGGCGACCGATCCGGGCTCGTTCGCCACCTCCGCCTCGAGCAGGCTCAGGTTCGCGGTCCCAGCCATGACGCCCATGGTCGTTTCGGACTCGCCCGCTCGGCGGTGGCCGCCGGCACGCCTGCCAGGCCTGCGGGGTCCGAACCATCGTGGGGCGAGGTCGCCACGTAGAGCGAGGCCAGGCCGACCACGGCGACGAGAGCCACCGAGGCGGCCGTCAGCAGCAGGCGGCGGCGCTCGGCTCGGCGCTGCATCGCGATCGCGTACGAGCCCAGTGACTGCGTGCCGCCGGGCATGGCCGGCATGGCGTCGGGTGAGCCGGCGTATGTGCCCCGGCTGAACGCCTTGGAGCCGACCGCGATGAACGTGCCGCAGCGGACGCAGAACATGCGCTCAGGCGGATTCGGGGCATCGCAATCCCAGCAGGTCACGCTCAGCGGCGTGGACGCCAGCGGCGCGGTGCCGGCCGAGTCTGGGGCCACCGCCACGAGCGTAGGCGCCGCTGGCGACGGCTCAGGGTGAGGCGGGCGCGACGTGCGGGGAGCGATCGATGGTGATGGTGGCGGGGTCGATGGTGAAGGCATGGTGTTGGCAGTCATGGACACGCCGGTCGGGGACCGATGTCCCGTGGCCGACGACACGAGTGAGTCGCATTCGCCACAGAACGCCGAGTCGGCAACGACCGGCGCACCGCATGCAGGACAGTCGGAATCTCTGGACACCCCGAGAGTTTGAGGTTCGCGCGCGCCAAAGTGAATGGGTAACCGTGCGTAGCCGGGAAGTACTGGTGCGTGCGTACAACCGTTGGGTCAGGGACAGTGCACCGGACCACACCGGACCACACCAGTGGGTGCCGAGAGTCGGTCGGTGTCGGAGCGAAGCGGGTGGACCGCAGTGCTCGTTGGGCGGGCGCTACTCGACGCCGACCGCGACGAAGAGGACCAGGCTCACCACCGCCAACATGAGCGCCACGGCCAGCCCCATCAGGAAGGGCGCCGGCCCAGTCTGGCGCAGCTGTGCGATGCGGGTGGTGAGGCCGACGCCGACGAGCGCCATGACGATGAAGACCTGCGAGATGCGCGTGAGGATGTCGGCCAGCTCATGGGGGATGAGGCCGGCTGAGTTGACCAGCGCGAGGGCGAGGAAGCCCAGCAGGAACGGCGGCACGGCCTTTCGCGCCGAGCCCAGCCAGCCGCGCCGCTCGTCACTGCCGGCCGCGCCTGACTCGCGACCGGCGAACCAGGTGCCCACCGCGAAGATGACCGGCACCATCAGCGTGTTGCGCGTGAGCTTGACGATGGTGGCCGTCTCACCCGCCTCGACCGAGTAGCCGAAGGCGGTCGCGGTGACCTGGCTGGTGTCGTTGACGGCCGCGCCGACCCAGTGGCCGAAGAGATCGTCACTCATGCCCAGCGCATGGCCGATGAGCGGGTAGACGATCACGGCTGCGGTGCCGAAGAGGGTGATCGTGGCCACCGCGAAGGAGACGTCGCGCTCCGCTGCCCTGATGACCGGCGCCGTGGCTGCGATGGCGGTGTTGCCGCAGATGCTGGTGCCCACGCCGATGAGCGCGGAGAGCTTCTCCGAGAGGCCCAGGGCACGGCCGAGCGCGAGCGTGACGACGAGCACGAGCACGATGTCCGTGACCAGGACCGCGATCGCTCCGAGGCCGGTGGAGAGGACGTCGGCGAGCGAGAGGCGAGCGCCAAGCAGCAGGATGCCCAGCGGCAGGAACCAGGCTTTGGCCAGCTTGGCACCCGGGTCGATCGCCGGGGCTGGCCGAACGTTGGCCACGAGGATGCCCAGGAAGAGACCGATGGTGACCGCACCGAAGATGTTCGGCAGCACCAGCGTGGAGGCGTACGCGATCGCCGTGAGCAGGAGGACGAGGAGGAGGCCGGGCGCCGACGCGGCGAGGGCGCCGCGGCTGGTCAAGTCCCTTCGTTCGCGGGCTCGGCCCAGACCACGCCGGGCCCGATGATGATGGCCACGTCACGCCGTTCCTTGGTGCTCGCGTCCCGCACCTCCTGGGCCACGAAGCCGCCGAACCCGACACGGTCGCGCATGGAGACGGCCATCACCTCCGCGGCCACGTTGCTGGGCAGGAACCCGACCTGAGCACTGTCGTCGCCGGTCCAGACCGCGATGGCGAAGCGGTCCTGCGGTTGCGCATCCGGCTTGAGCAGCACGCGCGCGCCGGCCGTGAGCGCGGCGCTCCTGAGGCCCTCGTAGTCCATCACGCCGGCCACCTCGGAGAGGCGGGCGCCGGCGTCGACGAGCACCCTCGGCAACGTCTGCTCCTCGATCCAGTTGCCGCCCTCCTCGCTGAAGCGCAGGGCGCGGGCTTCGATACCGGACTCGAGCGAGCCCCACCACTCGGGCAGCGTCGCCGCGGACGTGGCCGCGCCGACGTGGACGATGAAGTGTTCACGCTGTGGTCGATGTTTGGGTTGTGTCATCGGCTGGGACCCCTTGCGAAGTGGCGGGATGAGCACAGCCTACCGCCGCCGCTCATGGCCGTGGGTTCTTCGCGAGCACTTGCCGGAACTCACCGATCATGCCACGCACGCTGTTGACGAGGAGGGCGAGTGCGAGGACCCACAGGCCCCCGGTCTCGGCGGGTGTGGCGAACCAGGCCAGCCGCTGGTAGCCCAGCAGTTCCTCGGGGTCGGGCGCCACGCGTGTCGCTACCGCCTTCGGTGCGGTCTGGTTCAGACGAGCTTCAGGCGGGACGCCAATCGGATGAGCTGCCGGCCCAGCCGCCGGGCCAGGTTGACGAACGCGGTGAGGATGACGAGCGCGATGCCAGCATCACCGAAGGGCGCCGCATACCAGGCCATCCGCTGGTACTCGAGCTTCTCCTGGGCCTCGTCGGCAGGATGGCGCTCCCACTCCTCGAAGGGGTCTTCGTCCATGGCCATCCCATCATCGGCCCGGGAGAGGCCACGTCAAGTGACCAAGGACCCGGGTGCGATGCCGTACAAGGCGCACCCAAGACGGAGTGAAACGGCGGGTAAGCGTGAGATGAGGCCCAACCGCCACGCTCGGGCGATGGATGACATGCGTGTCGGCGCCGCCTTCCGTGCGGTCCGGGTCAAACGGCGGTGGCGCCAGGAGGACGTGGCGAGACGAGCCGGCGTGCCACGCTCACTGGTCTCGGACATCGAGCGCGGCTACCTCAATTCGACGTCGCTGGTGCGGATCCGAGCGGTGGCGGCGGCGCTCGACATCCGTATCCACCTGGTGGCGCGCTGGCGCGGCGGCGAGCTGGCGCGATTGCTCAACGCCCGGCACTCGGCACTGGGCGAGTCGGTGGCCGGCTTCTTCGCACAGCTTCCCGGCTGGGTCCAGGTGCCAGAGGTCTCGTTCGCCATCTACGGCGAGCGGGGTGTCGTCGACATCCTCGCCTACCACGCTGCGAGTGGCTCCCTGCTGGTCATCGAGCTCAAGACGGAGATCGTCGACGTCAACGAACTCGTGAGCACGCTCGACCGCAAGACGCGGCTGGGTCGGACGATCGCGGCGGAGCGCGGCTGGCAAGCCCGGACGGTGAGCCGCTGGGTCATCGTCGCGCGCGACAAGACGAACCAACGGCGCATCCAGGCGCATCGCTCCATGTTGCGGGCAGCCTTCCCGGCCGACGGCCACGCCATGCGCGCTTGGCTGACACATCCGGCCGGGGCCCTGTCTGCGCTGTCGTTGTGGTCACCTGTCGCTCCCGTCGACGGAAGTCCCACTCGTGGTCAACGGATCTGCGTTCGGTCGGCTCGCTGAGCTGTCCACTGAGCTGTCCACTGAGCGTGGCGGGCACGATCCAGCGACGCGCCCGAGCCCGCAGAAGCCCTTGCGAAGGCCGACATCGGACTAGTGTCGAGCCGGACGACGGTTGTCCACAACCAACGGCGATTCCGGTCGATAGCGTCGGTGGGGACGAGGGATGACCACAACGGGCCCCTGTGGTCGGCTGGTGAGCGCGGGCCGCGGCGAGCGCGGGCCGCGGCTACCGCGCGAGAGCGACGTCGGAGCGGGAGTGGTCCTTGGCGGCCAGGAGCGACGGGCGGCCGGTGAGGTACTCGTCCACGGCACGGGCGCACTCGCGACCCTCGCTGATGGCCCACACCACGAGCGACTGCCCGCGGCGCATGTCGCCGGCCACGAAGACGCCTTGGCGTGAGGTGGCATAGCCCGACGAGGCGCAGTTGCCGCGATCGTCCTTCTCGACACCGAAATCGTCGAGCACCGCATGCTCGGGATGGATGAAACCCATGGCCAGCAGCACCAGCTGCGCAGGCAGCTCGAGCTCGCTGCCCTCGATGTCCTTGGGTGCGCCCTTCGACCAATCGGCGCGCACGGCACGGATACCGCGCAAGGCGCCCGCGTCGTCGGTCAGGAACTCCTTCGACATCACGGCCCAGTCGCGCACGGCGCCCTCGGCCTGCGAGGTGGAGGTGGAGAGCATGCGCGGTCCAGGGTGGGTCGGCCAGGGCGTCGCCTCGGTCCGGCCCTCGGGCGGTTTGGGCATGATCTCGATCTGCGTGACCGAGCGTGCGCCTTGGCGGATGGAGGTACCCACGCAGTCGGAGCCGGTGTCGCCGCCGCCGATGACCACCACGTCCAGGCCCGTGGCCATGATCTCGGTCCCAGCGGGGATCTCGTCACCGGCCACGCGTTTGTTCGACTGGCGCAGGAAGTCCATGGCGAATTCGACACCGGTCGCGTCGCGCCCGGGGATGGGCAGGTCGCGCGGTGCCGTCGAGCCGCCCGCGAGCACGACCGCGTCGTACTTGGCCAGCAGCTGCGAGGCCGGGTAGTCCACGCCCACGTGCGTGTTGGTGCGGAAGACGACGCCCTCGTCGAGCATGACGTTGATGCGCCGGTCGACGACCGACTTGCCCAGCTTGAAGTCGGGGATGCCGTAGCGCAGCAGGCCGCCAGGACGATCGGCGCGTTCGAAGACGACCACGTGGTGCCCGGCCCGGTTGAGCTGGTCGGCCGCGGCCAGGCCCGCAGGCCCAGAACCGATGACCGCCACGCGCTGACCGGTGCGGGAAGTGGGCGGGCGCGCCGTCGCCCAGCCCTCCTCGAAGGCCTTCTCGATGATCGCGACCTCGATGTTCTTGATGGTCACGGCCGGCTTGTTGATGGCCACGACGCAAGCGGACTCGCAGGGTGCCGGACAGACCCGCCCGGTGAACTCGGGGAAGTTGTTGGTGGAGTAGAGCGCCTTCAACGCCCGCTCCCACTTGCCGTGGTAGACGTGGTCGTTGAAGTCGGGGATGACGTTGGCCAGCGGGCAGCCGCTGTGGCAGAAGGGCACACCGCAGTTCATGCAGCGGGCACCCTGCTCCTGCACTTCGGCCTGGGCCATCGGCAGCGCGAACTCCCGCCAGTGGCGGATGCGCTCCTCGACCGGCTCGTACGCCGGGGACCTTCCGCTCGAACTCCTTGAAGCCTGTGTCCTTGCCCATGCCGCTCGCCCTACGCCGCCACGCCCGCGGCCTCGGCCGCCAGCTCCGCCAGTGCGCGCTTGTAGTCCCGCGGCATGACCTTCACGAACGTGCCGACCTGGCCGGACCAGTCGTCAAGGATGGCCTTGGCCCGCTTCGAACCGGTGGCCTCGGCATGCTCCTCGATGAGCGCCCTGACCTCGGCCTCGTCATCGGCATCCACGAGCGACTCGAGATCGACCATGCCGGTGTTGACCCGCGCCGCCGACAGCCCATCGGCATCCCAGATGTAGGCCACCCCGCCGCTCATGCCGGCGCGCGAAGTTGCGCCCGGTCGGACCCAGGATCACGGCGCGGCCGCCGGTCATGTACTCACAGCCGTGGTCGCCCACGCCCTCCACGACCACCTGCGCACCCGAGTTGCGTACACAGAAGCGCTCGCCGGCGGGGCCCAGGATGTAGGCCTTGCCGCCGGTCGCACCGTAGAAGGAGACGTTGCCCACGATGACGTTCTCGTTGGGATCGAAGGTCGCCTCGCGCGGCGGGTAGAGCACGGCTGTGCCGCCGGACAGGCCCTTGCAGAAGTAGTCGTTGGCCTCACCCTCGAGCTCGATGGTCAGGCCGCGCGGCGCAAAGGCCATGAACGACTGGCCGGCCGAGCCGGTGGCCTTGAAGCGGATGGTGTGCTCGGGCAGGCCCGCTTCGCCGGTGCGCTTGGTGATCTCGTGGCCCAGGATCGTGCCCACCGTGCGGTTGACGTTGCGGATGGCGAATTCGGCCCTCACTGGCTCACCCCGCTCCAGCGCCGGCTGGGCCAGACGGATGAGCTCGTTGTCCAGGGCCGCCTCCAGGCCGTGATCCTGGGGCACGCAACAGTAGGTGCCGGTGCGCTCGGTCGGTGGCATGTAGTGCAGCAGGCGCGAGAGGTCGAGCTGCTTCGCCTTGAAGTGCTTGAGGTCGGTGCGCCCGACCAGCTTGTCGGTACGGCCGACCATCTCGTTGACGGTGCGGAAGCCCAGGCGAGCCATGTGCCGGCGCAGGTCCTCGGCCAGGAAGGTGAAGAAGTTGACCACGTGCTGGGGGTCGCCGGTGAACAGCGCGCGCAGCTCGGGATCCTGCGTGGCCACGCCCACGGGGCAGGTGTTGAGGTGGCACTTGCGCATCATCACGCAGCCCATGGCGATGAGCGCGCCCGTGGCCACGCCCCATTCCTCCGCGCCGAGCAGCGCGGCCATCGCCAGATCGCGGCCGGTGCGCAGCAAGCCATCGGTCTGGAGCACGACACGGTCACGCAGGTGGTTCTGCATCAGCACCTGGTGCGTCTCGGACAGGCCCAGCTCCCAGGGCAGGCCGGCATGCTTGAGCGACGAGAGCGGCGAGGCGCCGGTGCCGCCGTCGTGGCCGCTGATGAGGATGACGTCAGCATGCGCCTTGGCCACGCCCGCGGCGATGGTGCCGACGCCTACCTCAGCCACCAGCTTGACGTTGATGCGCGCCTCGGGGTTGGCGTTCTTGAGGTCGTAGATGAGCTGCGCGAGATCCTCGATGGAGTAGATGTCGTGGTGCGGCGGCGGGATGATGAGGCCCACACCCGGCGTCGAGTAGCGCACCGCCCCGATGACCTTGTCGACCTTGTGGCCAGGCAACTGGCCGCCCTCTCCGGGCTTGGCGCCCTGGGCCATCTTGATCTGGAGCTCGTCGGCATTGACCAGGTAGTTGGACGTCACACCGAACCGGCCCGAGGCCACCTGCTTGATGGCCGAGCGCATGGAGTCGCCGTTGTCCAGCGGCTGGAAACGGATGGGGTCCTCGCCGCCCTCGCCGGTGTTGGACTTGGCCCCCAGCCGGTTCATGGCGATGGCCAGGGTCGTATGCGCCTCCCAGCTGATGCTGCCGAAGGACATGGCTCCGGTGGCGAAACGCTTGACGATCTCGCTGGCCGGTTCGACCTCCTCGATGGGGATGGGGTCGAGGTCGTTCCACTCGAGCAGGTTGCGCAAGGTGATGGGCGCGTCCGCGGCGTGGTCGATCAGGCGCTGGTACTCGCGGTACAGCTCCCAGTCATCGGTGCGACAGGCGTGCTGCAGCTTGTGGATGGTGTCGGGGTTGTGCAGATGCCGCTCACCGCGCGCGCGCCACTGGTAGTGGCCGCCGAGCTCGAGGTCCGTCTCGTCCTCGACATCCACATAGGCGG
Source organism: uncultured Chloroflexia bacterium (assembly GCA_963716815.1). Taxonomy (GTDB): domain Bacteria; phylum Chloroflexota; class Limnocylindria; order Limnocylindrales; family CSP1-4; genus JAFMJV01. The sequence continues at coordinate 92,194 of CAVQUM010000012.1, read as the reverse complement.
CCTCGTGGCGCATCAGCACCTCACGCTCGATGGTGGCGAGGTCGATGCCACCAAGGCGTGAGGCGGTGCCGGGGAAGAACTCCTCGGCGACCTCGTCGGCGAGGCCGACGGCCTCGAAGATCTGGGCGCCGATGTACGAGCTGACGGTGCTGATGCCCATCTTGGACATCGTCTTCGAGCAGCCCCTTGCCGATTGCCTTGAGGTAGCGCTCACGCGCTTCCTCGGCGCTCATCTCCTCGGGCAGCAGCTGCCGGCGGCGCATGTCCTCGATGGTCTCGAAGGCCACGTAGGGGTTGACGGCCGAGGCGCCGTAGCCGAGCAGCGTGGCGAAGTGGTGCACCTCGCGCGCCTCGCCGGTCTCGATGAGCAGGCCACAGCGCGAGCGCAGGCCGCGCCGGATGAGGTGGTGGTGGACGGCGCTGACGGCCAGCAGCGAGGGGATGGCCGCGTGGTCCGAATCGACCGTGCGGTCGGTGAGGATGATGACCTCGTAGCCGTCGAGCACGTACTCCTCGGCCTCGCGGCAGAGGCGGTCGAGCGCACGGCGCATGCGGCCCGGCTCAGCCTTGAAACCGATGGAGATGGTCTTGGCCTGGAAGTGGTTGACGTCCGCCCAGCGCAGGCGTTCGAGGTCCGCGTTGGTGATGACCGGCTGGGGCAGCTCGATCATGCGCGCGTGCTCGGGGTCGGTGTCGAGCAGGTTGCCCTCGGCACCCACGAACGAGACCAGGCTCATGACCATCTCCTCGCGGATGGGGTCGATGGGCGGATTCGTGACCTGGGCGAAGAGCTGGGCGAAGTAGTCGAAGAGGTTCCTCGACTTGTCAGACAGGACCGCCAGCGGGGTGTCGGTGCCCATCGAGCCCACCGGCTCCTGGGCGTCCTTCACCATCGGGGCCATGATGATGCGCAGGTCCTCGAGGGTGTAGCCGAAGACCTTCTGGCGGGTGAGCACGCTGCGGGTCGGTGGCTGCAGCACCTCGCGTGGCGGCTCGAGGTCGGCCAGCGGGATCTTGCCTTCGTCGATCCACTTCTGGTACGGGTGCTGGCTGCAGATGCGGGCCTTGATCTCCGCATCGGGGATGATGCGGCCCTCCTCGAGCGAGGCCACGAACATCCTGCCCGGCTGCAGGCGGCCCTTCTCCACGATCCGCTCCGGCGCCACCGGCAGCACGCCCGCCTCGCTGGCCATGATCAGCAAGTTCTCGTCGGTGAGGCAGTAGCGCGACGGGCGCAGGCCGTTGCGATCGAGCGTGGCGCCGATGAGCGTGCCATCGGTGAAGGCGATGCTCGCGGGGCCGTCCCAGGGCTCGATGATGCCGCCGTGGAACTCGTAGAAGGCCTTGCGGTCAGCCGGCATCTCCGGGTCCTTCTCCCAGGCCTCCGGGATGAGCATCATCATCACTTCAGGCAGGCTGCGACCGCCGAGCATGAGCAGCTCCACCACGTTGTCGAGCACGCCCGAGTCGGATGAGCCCTCCTGCGTGATGGGCAGCATCTTGTGCAGCTCGTCGAAGCTGAAGAGATCGGACTCGAGCAACGCCTCGCGTGAGCGCATCCAGTTGATGTTGCCGCGCACGGTGTTGATCTCGCCGTTGTGGGCCAGCGTGCGGTACGGGTGCGCCAGCGGCCACGAGGGCATGGTGTTGGTGCTGAAGCGGCTGTGGATCAGTGCCAGCGCAGACTCGAAGGCCTCGTCGGTGAGGTCCGGGTAGTAGGCCGGCAACTGCGCGGGCGTGAGCATGCCCTTGTAGAGCAGGGTGCGCGAGGAGAGCGAGCAGATGTAGAAACGCTCAGCCGTCTTGGTCGACTCGCGCACCATGCGCGTGCCGTACTTGCGCACGACCATGAGCTTCCGCTCGAACGCGTCCTGGCTCAGCGTCGTGGGCCGGCGGATGAACATCTGGCGCACGATGGGCTGGCCCGACTTGGCCGTGGCCCCGAGCGTGCTGTCGTCGGTGGGCACCTCGCGCCAGCCCAACAGCTCCAGGCCCATCTCGTCGAGCACGCGCCGCAGCACCAGTTCCACCGCGGGATGCCGGTGACGCTCCTGCTGGAAGAAGCACATGCCCACCGCGTAGTGGCCAGGGCCGGGCAGGTTGATGCCGGCCGACGTGGCCTCGCGCAGCAGGAACGCGTGCGGGATCTGGACCATCATGCCGGCGCCGTCGCCCGACTCAGGCTCCGCGCCGCGAGCGCCACGATGGTCGAGGTTGAGCAACATCTCGATGCCCTTCTCGACCACGCCGTGCGTGGTGATGTTGTTCAGGTCGGCCACGAAGCCGACGCCGCATGCATCATGCTCGGTCGACGACTCGTAGAGGCTCCTCTTCGGCTGTGTCTCGGGCATGGCGACATCCTGTCAGGGTGTACTCGACCAGGGTCGGTCGGGTGGGGCACCCAGATCCCGGGGACCCCTGCCGCCGTCCCCGGACTCGTGGGTGGACAACCAAGATTAGGGAACACCGCCCCCTCGGTCAATCCCGGCACTGCGGGCCATCTTGCATCGTCCCCACCGACGCTCCGAACCCCTTGTGGTCAGGTGTCGTTGCCATCGACGTTGTGAGCCCAAGTCGCCGTTCCTTGTGGACAGCTGTCGCCCGAGTCGACGGTCGGCCAGCGGACGGCCGCGATCGAGGCCGCTCGGGACGGTCGGCTGCGCGCGGCTATGCCCCGCCACGCTCAGCACACGGCACAGCGACAGACTGGAGTCCGATACGACTGGTTACGAGTGGGACCAGTGTCGCTGGGGGCGACGGATGCCCACATCGCAGACGCTACCGCGTCTACCGCACACGCACACAGTTGAGCACGACGTCGGCGGGCGCAGCCGGCACGACCGGGAACGCGCGCGATCGTGGTGGCAGCGCGATGCGGCCAGGCAGCGGCTCGGTGTCTTCGACCAGCTGGTCGGTCAGACGCCCGGCGACGACCCACACATCTCGGCGGTCGCCCTCGGGTAGCAGGATCGGTGGGACCCGCGGGCGCTCGCGTCCCACCTCAGCAGGTCACGTGCAGGATGGCCGCGAAGTCCTCGGGAGCCAACGAGCCCAGGCGGCGGCAAGCATCCGCGGTGGGTTCGATGACGACCTCCACTCCGCGTCGCTCCGCGTCGGCCAGCAACTCGGGCATGACCGGCAGTTGCCCGGCGGCGCCAGTGCCGATGATCAGCAGCGGCGCACTCCAGGGGATGTCCTCGCCGGCCGAGAGCGGCGTGTGACCGAATGCCGCGCGATACGGTTTGGAGGGACCCTTCTTGCGCCTGCGCAGCTGGCCCCGCTCGATGACCACATCGTGCTCGTGGCGCTGCCCCTCGATCTCGAGCAGACCGAACGCCACGAGCCGAGCCTCCACGACGCTACTCGCGGCTGTAGAAACCGAGGAGCGTGGCCTCAGCGAGGATATGGTCGTGGATCGCTGCCAGCACAGCACCCTTGTCCGCGCCGGGCTCCCAGCCGAGCGCCCTGTCGAGCGCATAGACCGCGAAGAAGTAGCGATGCGTGCCGCCCGGCGGACAGGGCCCGCCGTAGCCGGTGTTGCCCCAGGAGTTGGTGCCGGCCGTGCCCAGCTCCTCGATGCCCTCGGGGATCTTCGCGAGCGGGGCGATGTCGTAGGCGACCCAGTGGTCCCACGTGCCCATGGGCGCGTCGGGGTCGTCCATCACCAACACCAGCGAAACGGTCTCCTCCGGCAACTCCTCGATGGCCAGCGGCGGCGAGATGTCGTCGCCATCGCACGTGTAGCGGACCGGGATGTCGCCCTCCTCCTCGAAGGCGGTGGACGTGATGCGCATGCTGTCCTCCTCGCTCGGCGGTGATGGCGCGGGCGCGATCGAAGGGGAGACCACGGGACCCGGACTCTGGGCCGCCGCCACGGCCCCGCTCGCGACGAGGAGCAGGCTACCGACGGCGGCCACCGCGCTGTGCATGGCTCCAACTGTAGCGAGTGGCCGAAACACGGTCGCCAGTCGTGGGAATCCAATGTGGCCGCCAGATGTAACCGACTTCACACCCCCTCGGTACGCCCCTGTCGAACGACGCGAACTACGCTCGAGTCAAGGTGCGCGTGGGCCGCACAGCGGAGACAAGATGAACGGAAACGAGGACCGGATTTGGCAGCGAAGGATGACAAGGACGCACAGCTCGAGGCATTGTGGGAGGACCTGGCCCGCAAGGCGCGCGGCGTCCACTGTCCCGTGCACTTCGTGGAGCCGTGGCGTGTTCATGTCATCGGCACCCCGCCCCGGCTCAAGCTCGACATCTCCGGCTGCTGCCCCGCGATCGGCTCGGCCATCAACCAGATGATCGCCTCCGACCCGAGGTGGCGCGCCACGCAGTAGCCCGCGCCTGGTCCACCGAGCAGAGTGCGCCTCAGCCCTTGGGCATGCCCCAGCGCGCTCGGTCGCGGAACGAGGGGTTGGGATCGAGCGCCTCCTTCCACGGCCGCAGGTAGTCGCGACCGGCAGGGCTGACACCGCCGAGCGCGAGCATGTAGGCCGAGAGGCGGAGGCCGCAGCGGAAGCCGTTGCGCTGCTCGAAGGGCATGTCGTCAGGCGGCTCGATGCGCGAGGCGTCGACCGCGGCGAGTCGCGCGCTGACCAGGTCCGGACGCACCGGTTCGTCCACGCCCGGGAACCAGTCCTCGCCCGGCCGGCCGAAAAGGAAGCCGCCCATATCACGCTCCCAGGCCATCGACAGGCGCTGAGCCTGCTTGAGCGTCAGCCGGCGGGCGTCGTCGAGGCAGGCGATGACCTGCTCCTGACAGGCACCGAAGCGGTGATGGCCGACCGATGCTGCCCAGGGTGCGGTGCAACGCTTCTCCAGGGCCGCGACCGACAGCGGGTCGCGCGTCTTCTGCGCGACCGCCTCGCCCAGCAGCCGCCACTGGGCATAGGCGTTGGCCACGACGACGCCGTTGCCGAAGACCCGGCCGCGCGGGAAGAGCAGCGGTGGCCCTTCATCCACGCGTTCGCGCCAGACGGTCTCGATGGCGTCCTCGAGGGCCCGGGAGCGAGCCCACATGCGCTCGCCGACGAGTGGCTCGAAGCCATCGAAGAACATCGGCGGCTCCTCGCCGAGGCTGTAGGTCACGCGAGCACGTTCGTCGGCCGTGAGTGCGCGGACCACCTCGAAGAGCGCGCGCAGCTCATCGTTCCAGGCCCCGAAGTCGTAGGCCAGCGGGTCATCCGTCTCGGGGTCGTAGCCCCACGCGGGCTTCGGGGGCGGCGCGGGCTCACCGGCCCAGTACCAGTCGGTGTCAGCGCCCGCCGATGAGCGAGGTGGGCGGGGCGGTGGCTGGCCGTGGGGCGGCCGCTCGCCTGAAGGCGGAGGTGAGCCGGGTGCTGGTCCGGCGCCTGGTGGACGGTCCGCGCCCGATGGCCACCCCTCGGACCTCGGTGGCTGGCCGGGGCTCGGTGGCTGGCCGGGCCAGGCGTCGTCTCGTCCTTGCGGCGCCGGAAGCGGCCCCATCGCGGAGTCGGCTTGGGCAGCTGCGCTCGCAGGTCCGGGTCGAGCAGCCACTCACGCGCGATGTTGAGCCGCTTGGTCTCATCGAGGCCGGCGATACCGGCGATGTCCGGATGGACATGCCGAATGCGCGCCTTGTAGGCGCGGTCGACCGTGGCTGCATCCGCGGACGCGTCCAGGCCAAGCAGCTCGTAGGGATCGAAGTCGGGTCGTCGGTCAGCCACAGTGGTTCCTGACCGGGGAGGTTACCGCGATGACGGCTCAGCGGAAGCCGCCCTTGCCGCGCTTGCGGTACTTGTGACTCCACAGGCGGCGGCGAGCCTGGCGGGTCTCGACCGATGCGCGGGGGTCATCGGGGTCCGGCACGACGGAGGGATCGGGTCGCGTCGTGGGAGGCCCGGGCAGGAAGGAGGTCAGCCGGTCGAGCACGGACAGCAGCCGTCGTCTTCGGGACATCAGCGGTCCTTCGTGGCGTCCTTGCCCACGGGCAGGTGCTCGGCCGAGCGCTCGACCCGCTCGAAGTCCTCCACATCGCGCCGACGGTTCCAGCCCAGGTGCTGGTCGAGCCAGGCCGGCAGGCGAATACTGTCGATGGCATGGGCCCGACCAGCCCAGCTCGCGAAGTGGGCGTTGATGAGGTCCCGTAGCTGGAACATGACCTCATCGTGACCCCCGCCGGCTGCGAGCTCAAGGGACGAACGGACCATGACCGCTCGGGCCCGCGAGTCGCCGCCCTCGCGGATGGCCGGGACCGATAGCATCGCTACATGACCGAAGCTCGCTCCGGCGCGCTCGCGGACGAGCGGCCGGCCTCCTCGGCGGAGACACGCGCCGCGTACCTCGACCAGTCGGTCGTGGGCTATCTGCTCTACGGCGTCGGCGCGGCCACGGCGTTCCTCGCGGTGGCCCTGTCGCTGTCCGACTCCGCGGCCGCGCTCCACTCGTCGCTGCTCGCGACCGGATTGCTGGGGGCCGGCTTCCTCGGCCACCGGCTTGATGCGGTCCTGGGCTCGCGCAGGACGCACTGGCTGGCGTACCTGCTGCTGGTCGTGGCCATCGTCTGCATCGTCACGGCACCGGCCTACGCGGTGACGCTGGCGGGCGCGGCGTTCGTGGGCCTGGGCACGGGCCTGCTGCTGGCGCATCTCAACCGCGCGCTGACGCGAGGCGGGGGCACGTTGGCACGGGTGCGCATGGGCCGTGCTGCGCTCGTGGCCATGGTCGCCACGGTGTGCGTGCCGATCGCCATCGGCATCGGTGAGAACAGCGGACTCGGCTGGCAGATGGCGTTCGTCGTTGCGCTCGGCCTCGTGGCGGTCGGACTGGGCGCCTCGCGCCGCCGTCCGCAGGTGCAGGCCGAGGTCGTGGTATCGGCCGGCCGGCTCTCCCGTGGCTACTGGCTGACGTGGGGATTGCTCGTTCTGGGCGTGTCCGTCGAGTTCTCGCTCGTCTTCTGGGCCAGCACGCTCGTGGAGCGGCAGGTCGGCATCCCCCTCGCGGATGCCACGCTCGTGGCCACGGGCTTCTACGCCGGGATGGCCACGTCGCGAGTGGCCCTGAGCTTCCACGCGGTCAGCCGCAGGGACCCCGTGGCCATGATCCGCCTCGGGCTGGGCGTGGCCCTCGTCGGGTCGCTGCTGGCCTGGGTCACGAGCGACATCGTGTTCGCTGCTGTGGGCGTCTACCTCGGCGGCGTGGGCACCGGCTTCATCTATCCCCTGAGCGTGACTGTGGCCCTCGCGCTGGTGCCGAGTCTGCAGGATCGCGGCTCGTCGCGGCTGATCCTGGCCTCGGGTCTGGCCATCCTGGTGGCACCCTTCGTGCTGGGCGTGGCCGCGGACGCGGCCGGCGTCGCGACCGCCTGGTTGCTGATCCCGATCCTGTGCGTGGCGGCGCTGGCGCTGAGCGTGCCGGTCAGCCGCGCGCGCTCAGCCGAGACCGGCTGACCCCTGCGGTTCAGCGCTGGCCGAGGATGAGCGTGTAGATCACGAGCAAGGTCGTAAGGTAGACCGTTGATGAGATGACGAGGCTGCCTGCACCAACGACGAACCAGGGCATGACCCCATCGAGTCGGGCACGGCGGATCGCGGACACGGCCACGATGGGCCACGTGACCAGGGCCAGCAACCCGAGGCCCAGGCCCAGATCCAGACCGGCGATGCGGTCGAGCCCGGCCCCCACGGCCGACAGGCCGAACCAGGTGGCCGTGAGCACGACCGTGGCGTACAGCGTCGTCCTCAACGTCACCCGGTAGCGACCTCTCATCGCTCGGTGGACGTCGTCTGCGATGCGTCCGAGACCTTCGAGATCGGTCAAGCGGGGACCTCCACGGCCAACGGCACCACGCGCACCCACGTCGGGTCAAGGGTCCGATGGCCCAGCGGCCGCCGCCCTGCTGGAGGCGGAGGTGGTCGCCCTCGACCGCTTCGCCGAGGACATCGACCGCCTGACCATGCCGGTGGCTTACTTCCACGGCACCGACGATCCGTTCGTGCCCTATGAGCGCTCATTGCAGGCGGTCAGGGACATGCCCACCGACGACGTGACCGTGCACATCTACGAAGGTGCGCGGCACGAGCTGCTGAACGAGTCCAACCGCGACGAGATCATCGGCGACCTGGCCGACTGGATCGACCGCTTCGGGCCCGCCTGACACCCGGTCGCGGGCTCAGGGCCTGGTGGCCAAGACGCGGGCGCGTGTGAACGAGCCGTGTCGCGGGTTCACCGACGTCAGAAGTCACACATGCCGACGTTGTAGCGCTGCTCCACCTTGGTCCAGGCGCGGGCGAACTGGCGCAGTTGTGTAGTCATCGCGGCGGCGTTCCCGCGGTTCATGGCCGTGACCGCCTTGTTGAGCCCCTTGCTGGCCTGCAGGACGCGGTTCTGCCACTTGCGCTTGTCATTGGACAGGCAGGACCCTGGCTCGAAGCGTGACGCATTCTTGCGCAGCCACTGGACCTCAGCGCGGAGGTGCTTCCCGAAGGCGCCGAGTGTTTGGCGCAGCTGCGGCAGCGTCCTCACCTGGCCGATCTTGACCACCAGCTTGTCCCCCTGCGCCAGCCACTTCTTCTGGTGCTTGGACCACTCCCTGACGCTGATGTAGGCCTTCTGAGCAGCCTCGCCGCCATCGGCATCTGCGTCGGCGGTCTCGGACGCACCGGCGATCGAACCATCGACCTCGATGCGGTCGAGGCCGCCCTCGTGCGACTCCACCGCGTAGCGGCCTCCAAGGATCTCGGCGCAGTCCTCGAAGACGATGACGACCGAGCCGATTCTCGGAAGCCGCGACCGCGGTCGCTCCATCGGGCCGCCAGGCACCCGGGTCCTGAGTGAAGGAGATGCACCAGACCGCGGACGCCGGCGTGGACGCATCCCCGGGAACGTGGATGTGTGGACTGTCCCCCAGGTGCGCAGACGCGCCGGCTGGAAGCGCGCTGACGGCGAGCATGGCTGCTGCCCATGTGGCCCCGACCCTGAGGATCGCTGTTCCCAAACTCATCATCGAGCCCCCCAACGACGCTGTGGCTAGAGTCCTGCCCGCCCATCCTGCGCGTGCCACCCACCGGGTCAAGGGTCGTTCGGCCCGGTGGTGTAGTGATGCCGATGGGGTGGCTTCACCCACGCTCCAGCGGCCGAGTAGTGCCGGCACACTCGCCCGGGCTGGGAGTCGCGCCGGGGCGGGTGACGATGGGAACCTGGCGACCCCAACTACTACGCGGCTGTGGAGAGCTACATCCTTGAAGGTGAGATGCCGCCGATGTCCGAGGTGCTGCCCGCCGAACAGGACCAAGTGCCCAGACGTGGGTGCGGCGCCCGAGGATTCGGGGCGGCCGAACGAGTCCGCTGAGCCGCCTGCGCGCGCTGATCAGGCGCGCGGTGCGTAGTCGAGACGCGCGAATGGCCACGCTGTCGTCAGCCACACCGAGAGTGAGCGCCACACCGGCTCGTCCAGCCCCGCTCGGCTTGCCCGCACCCACGAACGAACGGAGGCATCGAAGCCCTCGCTCCGCGGCGGGTAGATGTAGACGCAGCCGATGACCTCGTCACCGTCGAGGATCGAATAGGTGAACCCGGTGCGCTCCCGGAAGTCGCGCGCGTGGCCCTCGAGGTCCTGCCGGTTCTCCTCGAGGCTCATCGGGGTAGGCCAGTCCCAGTCCTCGAAGCCCGCCGTGGCCGCGATGTGCTCGATGCTGGACATCCAGGCCTCGTGGTCGCGCTCGTTGTGCCCCGGTCCGAGTGGCTCGAGATGGAACCCATCGCCCACGAAACTGGTGGGGACCACGAACGTCTCCGGGACGAACTGCTCAGCCATCACGGCATCCTACATCGAGACCCACACAGAGCCGCTCCGCGTGCCGCCTGACCATCTGGGCACGCTGGACAGCGCTGCTCGGCTGTCGGCTCGCTCCGGTCCGGCGCACGACAGAAGACACGTCCGCCGCGGATGCTCCCCCGGGGAGCAGGGAGGCCGGGTCCCGGGAGGGGCTGCGAGGACAGGTGTACGAGGGCGTCGTCAGGACCACCGTCGTGCGCGTGATGGGAACGACGACCGGGACACTCGACCAGGACACTCACCTGATGCCACCCGCATGGACCCAACCGGCCATGGCCCGACGTGGGGCACGAGCACCGGCGGCGGCGTCGGTGGTGACTGCGTCCTCTACACCGGTGCCGTGCCTGAACTCATGCCCGCCGAGTAGTCGCCTGGCACTGTCGGCGGCGTCGGAGCGGGTGTGCTCATGCAACGTCACGGAACAGAACCGGCACTGGCTACTCCTCGGTGGGCAGGAGTTCGATGGTCTCAGCGATAGAGCACCAGCGGTCGGCGGATGAGCCCGCCGGCGAGTGCCGATGGCTGGTCAGCCCTTGTTCGACCGAGGCCAGTCGCACCGTTCAGAGAGGATTGCCTTGCCCATCTCGATATCGGCCACTCTCGCGAACTGGACCAAGTCGAACAACTCGTCGCACGTCACACAACGAGTCAGATACGCCTCGTCCTCGTTGGCGTCTCCGGTGGTGAAGTCCTGCCTGAACGCCTTCTTCATCTGCTTGCACGTCGGTAGAGCCGGAACTTCGCCCTGTGGGGCCAGTGCCTCGCCCAGAGGAGCCGATGTCTCGCCCTGCACGTCACCTTCGGCAGGCAAGAACTCGAAGGTATCCATGAGCTGCATGAAAGTACCCCCAGGCTCTGCGTCGTTGGCATCGCTCGTCATACACAGCAATGAGTAAGCTGCGTCGCCAGCAAGCCCTCCGCCTTGCTCCTGGAGGCGGTCCCAGGTGATCTGCATGGAGCTGTGGGTATCCGGGACGACTGGTTCGGGCACCCACAGGAGGTGGGGTTCATCCGGATCCCAGAATGGCGACCCGACGTCACCCTGACCCGTAGCTGAACCGGCGCGGTCCGGGGGCTGGAAGAAGGGCACCGCGGCCACACCCACTGCGAGCGAGCAAGCCATGTGGCCGTCGAGAGCGGTCGCTCTGAGTGCCTCCCACGCCGTTCCCGGCTGCATGCCGAAGACATCGGAATCGGGTTCAGCGAGTTCCACCGTCCAGTCCTCGGGGAAGGTGATCGCGAAGCCGGAGGCGGGCATCTCCGTCCGTCCGCCGCTCACAGTCGGACCCAGCGCCACAGGTGGCTCAGATGGTGTGGGCTCCACCGCCGCCACGGTTACCGCCGAGCCAAGTGCTAATGACGTGGCCAGTAGCGCGGACGCCGATCGTCGCATCTCGATCCCCCTACACGGCCCATCCTCCGCGCCCCGATCTCAGTGGGTCAAGGGCCGGACGGCCCGGCGGCGTGGCTGCGCCTGAGCGAGTGTACTCATGCAGGCTTCACGGAACAGTCGAGATCAGAAGGGCCTACTCACTTGCGGCTGGCAGAAAGATGGCGACTAGAAGTTGAACACGCCCGCGGTCCACGTGTGGCCGCAGTACCGGCACTCGTAGTCCTTGGAGGTGGACTCCAGGCCGTACTCGCCCACGATGAGCATGCCGAAACAGCGCCGGCAGTAGCGGACCTCGCACTCCGGGCATGTCAAGCCGATGATCTGACGACGCTGCGTGGGCCGCCCACACATGTAGCAGGACTCCCGGTCGGGCTCCGGGCCTCCGTCCTTCTTGCTGATGCCCAGCAACCCAGGCCCGTAGGTGGAGGCTGGACGCGCGTCCCACCACATCCAGGCCACGAGGAGGATGACCGCGAAGGCAGACACCGCTGGGATCCATACCAGCGAGGGGTGCCAGAGAGCGAAGGCGATGGCGCTGGTGATCAGGACGCCGATGATCAGGAACCACACGCGGTAGGCGGTATGGGGATCAACCGGGCGGATGCCGCGCTCGGCCAACCTTGCCAGTTCCCGGTCGGCGCGCCCCGCTGCATCGCCGGCTTCACGTGGCTGCTCCTCGGCCTCTCGACCCGAACTCGCCTTCCGCCCCACTTCCTCACGTTCGGCGGCAGTGATCGGCAGCTGGCCCGCGGCCCGCTGCTTCTCAGCGATAGCATCCAGCTCGGCATCGTGGTCGTTCGTTGCCATCGCAGGCAACCCTCCTCCGGCGTGGTGAGCGGGTCAAGGGCCTGACGGACCACCTGCTCCTCGGCAGGCAGGAACTCGATCGTCTCGACGATGGAGAGCCAGCCAGTCATCGGCGTATCCGTGGCGGGCATGGCGCTGCCAATACCGACATCGTTCAGAGTCGCGAACCCCAGTAGGACCACCAGAGCGGTGAGCCCGGCGCCACGCACGCCCAGCAAGTCCCCAACGCGGAACGACCGGGGCCGCCGGCCGAGCTCGGTCCAGTGACGCTGGTCCACGACCACGGCGGGGCTGCCTGGGCTCTTGCTGCGCCGCTGCTTCCGGGAGCTGCGCTTCGAATAGCCCCATCCTCCGCGCCCCGCTCAGCGGGTCAAGGGCCGGACGGCCCGGCGGCGTGGCTGCGCATGGGTGGCGACTCCGGCCGGCAGGATGAGGCCACGACCGCTGTGCCAGTGTCCATCCGGTAGGGGTATCGCAACGTGCCAGATACCTCTGCTCGCAGAATCGTGGCCCTGTGCCGATGCTATCGACACACGTGGGTACCACGACAGTGGCTCGGAAGTACTGGCTGAAATGGGGCCCGCCGGTCGGCCGGTGTGGGGTCTGAGATGGACATCAGGGTTCACGCCGCACTGGCTTGGACCACAGGCGACATGGACGCCCGCGGGAGAGAAGCAAGGAGCGGGAGGCCGTGAAGGTCGACTCGCGTACGTTGGCTGCCTGAGTCGTTCCGGGCCACTGGCGAATCCGGCCCGCATGAGCAAAGGGACATCATGCGTGCGTTGCGGCTGACGCTCGCCGGGACGGTCGTCCTGGCGTCGGCGGGCGGGCTTGGTGGTGTGGAGGTGCTGGCCCAGTCCGAGTCGGACGAGAGCGTGGCTGTCACCCATGTGAAGGGGACCGTCGTCAGTGGGTTCTGGGATGACTCGCAATCGCAGTTCATGAGCGAGGGCTACGTCAACTACGGACGTAGCCCTCGGATCACGACGACCTACGAGTGGAGCGACCCGCGACGGCCGGCGGTGAAGACGAGCGCCCTGGACCTCAACCCCTATCCGAGCGGCGAGGCGGAGAGGGAAATCTTGAACCAGATGACCAACCGGTTCGACGGCCCGGCCCGGCGGGGTGGCGGTGTCCGAGCGGGTGTGCTCCTACGCGGGGAACATCTCCGCGAGTTCGGCGCGGAGGCCGTCGCGCACGGCCTGGTGCGAGAAGTGGCGCAGGCCGGCGGCGTAGTTGGTCTCCGCCCACTCGGCGAGCTGCGCAGGATCGTCCAGCAGCGCCTGCGTCTGCGCCGCCACCGCCTCGGTGACGAAGCCGTTCATCTCGATGTTCCTGAAGCCCTTGGGCCGGATGTCCACGTCGTAGATCGGATAGCGGTTCACGAACACGGGCACCCGGTGGTAGACCGCCTCCAGATACGCATTGCCGAAGCCCTCGATGAGCGAGGGGTAGGCCACCAGGTCGCAGGCGTCGTACATGTCGCCCAGCGAGTAGCAGCTGGCCGCCCCTCGGCGTCGCGTGCCGCGCTCGAAGTCGGCCACCCGCTCCGCGGCCCAGAGCACGTCCACGTCCAGCAGGCGGGCGAACTCGCGGATGCGCGCCTCGTACTCCAGGCCCTCGTCGCCGCTGCGTGCGAGACCACGAAACGCGCCGGCCGATCCAGCCGCGCTACCAGCTCGACGGCGTGCTCGAGGCCCTTGCGCGGCACTACCCGCACCGGCGCGAGCACGAAGAGCTCGTCCTCGGCCAGGCCCAGGTCGGCGCGCAGGCCGGCGGTGACCGCATCGGGCGTCGCCGGCGGGTTCTCGAAGTCCATGACGTTGGGGATGACGCGCGCGGTCCGTCCCAGGCGCCGGGCGACCGCCTCCCGCTGCGTCGTGTTGATGCAGGCGTGGCGCACGTTGGGCAGCGCCGGCGGGAACGCGGCGCTGATGAGGTCGGTCGCGCTGTTGACCAGGAAACGCTGCCGCTCCCAGGCAAAGTCGTGGTGGTGCGCCAGCACGGGGATGCCCGTCTCCGCCGCCAGCTGCGTGATGGCCAGGCCCAGCGGCAGATGCATGGGGATGGTCAGCGCATTCTCCGGCAGCAGCATGTCCAGCTCGAGGTCGCGCACGTAGTCGTAGAGGGCCGCCTTCAGGTGCGCGGTCAGCTCGTCGATCGACCGACTGACCCAGTCCGGCCGTCCCGACGAGGCATCGCCGAAGACGGCCTCGCTGATGGCGGCCACGTCCGGATGGCCGAAGAACGCCTCTGGCACCTCCCGGCTCTTCTCCGGCGGCCGATCCACGAGTCCGGCGAAGTAGTAGACGTCGTGACCCATCGCCCGCAGCTCGACGGCCCACTTCTCCGCTTCGAGGGAAACACCATCGGTCCCGGCGAAGCGGGTGGCCACGAAACCGATGCGCAGGGGTCGCGTCTCAGCCATGCCCGCACGGTACACGCCCACGACACCGTGGTCGCAGCGACAACGCCAACTCCACACGAGAGGTGAACGGGACAGACCCGCATGGCGATATGCCGACCACGCGGGTGGCGCCGACCACGTCCTGCGTGCGCACGACGGCGCACGACGAGCACGACGGACCACCCCCACGCCGCCGGCCGCACGCGGTGCGCGTCGTTTCTGGGGCTACCACGTGGCTGACGTTCAGCTCTCGTGTGCAAGTGCCCGTCGGCTGCCGATCCGCCCACATCCGCGGCCGATTTCGTGGCAGAGTCGAGAGGTTCCAGTGGCCGATGAGGTGTCGCGATGTCCGTCGAGGTCAACCCAGCCAACGAGCCGGAAGAGCCGCTTGCCGACGAGGCCGCCGGCACGACCGAGAAGGCACGTTCGGGCTCCCCCGCCATGAGCGCGGAGGAGATGATCGCACTCACCCGGGAGCACACGATGTTCTCGTGGGTGGCCCAGAACGTGGCCCACCCCATCGCCGTGGAAACGGCCAAGGGCTCGTGGTTCACCTCGGTCGACGGGAAGCGCTACCTCGACTTCAACTCCCAGGCCATGTCGGTCAACATCGGCCACGGCGACGAGCGGGTCGCCGACGCCATCTCGGCCCAGGCGCGCAAGCTGGCCTACGCCTACCCGCACGCCGCCCACGAGCCGCGGGCACGCCTGGGCGCGAAGCTGGCCGAGCTGACCCCGGGCAACCTCGACGTCATGTTCTTCACCACCGGCGGGGCCGACGCCAACGAGAACGCCATCAAGCTGGCGCGCCAGTACACCGGTCGCCCCAAGATCCTCGTGCGCTATCGCTCCTACCACGGAGCCACGGGCCAGGCCATGGTGGCCACCGGTGACCCCCGACGCTGGTCCAACGAGTTGGGCGGCACGGCCTTCGTGCGCGTACCCGACGCGCACCGCTACGGCCGGCGTGATCCGGAGCCGGTCGAGCGCTCGCTCGAGCGACCTCGAGGAAGTGATCATGTTCGAGGGCGCGCACACCATCGCGGGCTTCCTGCTCGAGCCGGTCGTGGGTGCCAACGGCATCCTCATTCCCCCCGACGGCTACATGCAGGGTGTGCGTGAGATCTGCGACAAGCACGGCATCCTGCTCATCGCCGACGAGGTCATGAGCGGCTTCGGTCGCACCGGCAAGTGGTTCGCCGTCGAGCACTGGGATATCGTCCCGGACCTGCTCACGATGGCCAAGGGCCTGACCTCCTCGTACGTGCCGCTGGGGGCGGTGGCCATTCGCCGAAACATCGCCGACGCCTTCGACGACGAGCCCTTCTTCGGGGGGCTGACCTACCACAGCCATCCCGTGGGCTGCGCCGCGGCCCTCGCGGTCATCGATGTCTACGAGCAGGATGGGCTCATCGAGCGCTCGGCCGCGCATGGGCGAGGTCATGCGCCAGCACCACCAGTACCTCTACGACAAGCACCCGAGCGTGGGCGCACACCGCAACATCGGTCTCTTCGGCATCCTCGAACTCGTACTCGACCGCGATACGTTCACCCCGCTGGCGCCCTACAACGGCAGCAGCCCGGAGATGCAGGCGATGCAGGACTACATGCGGGAGCGCGGCCTCTTCGCTCTGACCCGCTGGAACACCATCCACACCAACCCCCCGCTGATCATCACCGAGGATGAGATGGCCCACGCCTTCGAGATCATCGACGGCGCGCTCTACCTGGCCGACGAGTCCTATCGCGGTTGAGGCTCCCGCAGTAGACCTGGGCTGAACCGCCTACGCGGCCGCGGCTCCTGCCGCAACCTCCTCGGCGAGCTCGCGGCGGCGGCGCCACCACTTCTCGATCTCGACCGCGATGAAGGGGAAGGGCGTGACGGCCAGGACGACCAGCAACTCCGTCGCCGTCAGGGCCGTGGTTTCGAAGACCGGCTGCAGGAAGGGCACGTAGACCAGCGACAGCTGCACCAGGGCGCTGACGATGACGACGATGAGCAGCGCCCGGTTGGTGGCGAAGCCCCAGCTTGAAGATGGAATCGCGCTCCGAGCGCACCACCAGCGCGTGCGAGAGCTGCATGAAGGCCAGCACGGTGAAGACCATCGTGCGCCACGTCTCCTCACTGCGCGCCGCCGTGATACGACCACGACTGCACGCCGAGCGTGATGAGCGTCATCAGCAGGCCCACCCACAGCGCGTGCTGCCACAGCCCGTCGCCGAGGATCGAGGCCTTGGAGTCGCGCGGCGGCTGCTTCATGGCCCGCGGGTGGGCCGGCTCCACGCCCAGCGAGAGCGCGGGAGCGCCGTCGGTGACGAGGTTGATCCAGAGGATCTGGATGGCCAGCAGCGGCAGGGGCAGGCCCAGGAACGGCGCCGCCACCATGACCATGATCTCGGCCGAGTTGGTGGTCAGCAGGTAGCGCACGAAGCGGCGGATGTTGGCGTAGATCGCGTCGCCCCTCCTCCACCGCGGCCACGATGGTGGAGAAGTCGTCGTCCTCGAGGATCATGTCCGCGGCTTCCTTGGACACGTCGGTGCCGGTGATGCCCATGGCCACGCCGATGTCGGCCTTGCGCAGCGCCGGCGCATCGTTGACGCCGTCGCCGGTCATGGCACTGACCGCGCCCTGCTTGCGCCAGGCGTCGACGATGCGCAGCTTCTGCTCGGGGTTCGTGCGGGCGTACACACCGATGCCCCGGACTCGCTCGGCCAGCTCCTCGTCGGAGATCTCGGCCAGCTGCGCGCCGGTGATCGACTCGCGCGAGTCGTCGAGCATGCCCAGGCGACGGGCGATGGCGGTGGCCGTGAGCTGGTGGTCGCCGGTGATCATGACCGGGGTGATGCCGGCCGAGCGCGATTCGCGCGATGGCCACCGCGGCGCTCTCGCGCGGTGGGTCCGCCATGGCCACGATGCCCACCAGACGCAGGCCCTGCTCGGCCTCCTCGGGCTCCTCGGGCACGGTCTCGATGCCGGCATCGGCCAGGGCCAGCACGCGGTAGCCGTCGGCGGCGAACCGTTCGGCCACGGTGCGCGCGTCTTCGAGCGCGCCGACCTGGTCGCCCGCCAGCAGCGGGCGCGATCGACTCGATGGCACCCTTGACCGCGACCCAGTGGGGCTCGTCGATGTGCAGGCCGCAGCCGGACTCGCCGGCTTCGTGAGCGTGCACCGTGGTCATGCGTCGGCGCTCGCTGTCGAAGGAGACTTCCGCCACCCGCGGGCACCAGGCGTTGACGTCCTTCTGCACGACACCCAGCTTGGCTGCGAAGGCCACCAACGAGCCCTCGGTGGGGTCACCGGTGATGGCCCACTCCCCGCCCCCGTCGGGTGGCACGAGCGTGGCGTCGTTGCAGGCAGCCGCGACATGGGCCGCGCGGCGGGCCAGCGGGTCGCCCTCGGCGGAGGGCGTCAGCGCCCCGTCGGGTGAGTAGCCGTCACCACTGATCTCGTATTCGCCATTCGGCGTCCACAGCCGCTCCACGAGCATGCGGTTCTCGGTCAACGTGCCGGTCTTGTCGGTGCAGATGACCGAGACCGAGCCCAGCGTCTCCACCGCCGGCAGCCGCCGCACCAGCGCCCGTCGCGCGGCCATGCGCCGAGCGCCCAGGGCCAGCGAGATGGTCACCACCGCGGGCAGGCCCTCGGGGATGGCTGCCACCGCGAGCGAGACGGCTACCAGGAACATCTCCTCGGCCGGCTCGCCCCGGGCCACGCCGAGGCCGAAGACGAGTGCGCAGATGGCCAGTGCAGCCATGGCCAGCCACTTGCCCAGCTGGCCCAGGCGCTTCTGCAGCGGCGTGTCCTCGTCCTCGCCCTCCTGGAGGAGCTCGGCGATGCGGCCGATGGCCGTGGACATGCCGGTCGAGACCACCAACCCGCGCGCCCGGCCGAGTGTCACGGCGGTGCCACTGAAGGCCATGTTGCGCTGGTCGGCAGGCGTGGCCGCGCCCACCTCGGGCAGCGGCTCGGTGACCTTGGCCACCGGCTCGGATTCGCCCGTCAACGGGGCCTCGTTGATCTTGAGCCCGGGCGCCTCGGTCAAGCGCATGTCGGCGGTGACGATGTCGCCCTGCTCGAGCAGCACCACGTCGCCGGGGACGACCTTCGCCGCGGGTACCAGGCGGACCTCGCCCTCACGCACCACACGTGCCTGCGGCGATGACATCTGCTTGAGCGCGTCCATGGCCTGGCCCGCGCGGTACTCCTGCACGAACCCGACCACGCCGTTGAAGACGACGATAGCCAAGATGACCGCGGTGTCCTTGGTGTGGCCGATGAGCAGCGTGACGGCCGCTGCCGCGATGAGCACCAGGATCATGGGGCTGACGAACTGGTCCACGAACAGCATCCACACCGGGCGCTGCTTCTTCTCGACCAGTTCGTTGCGGCCGAACTCGGTCAGCCGCCCGCCGGCGACCGCCTCCGTCAGCCCGGCCTCAGGCGAGGTCTCGAGCAGGGCCGCGACCTCGGCCACGTCCGCGCGCCACGCCTCCATCCGCTCGGTCGTGTCCGCTGCCGTCACTACCTTCGCCGCTGCCATCCCCCGCTCTGCCTAGGCCCCGGAGTTGAAGATCATGAACATGAGGATGAAGTAGACCACGATGGTCATGCCCGAGCCCGGCTCCAGCTTCAGCGAGCGCGTGCGGGTGCTGTGGATGATGCCGGCCAACACGAGCGACATGAGCAGGATCGCGCTGACCCCGACGAAGGCCTGCGCGATGTTCACGTCGAGCAGGATCGGCCCGTCGGTGTAGAACAGGTCGGTGAACAGGATGATGGCCATGTTGAAGGCGTTGCTGCCCAGCAGCGAGCCCACGGCCAGGTCGAAGGCGCCGATGCGCACGGCCGCGACGGCCGTGGCCAGCTCCGGCAGGGACGTGGAGAAAGCCAGGAACGAGGCCCCTACGAAGGACTCGCCGAGCTTCGCCTCACGCGCGATACCGTCCGCCGCGTCGACGAGGACCGGGGCCGAGGCGAGGATGACGAGCGCGGCCACGCCGAACTTGGCCAGGTCCCAGCGGATGGTGAGCAGGATGGCCCGGCGGCTGGTCACCTCCGCGCCACCGAGGTGCTCATGTCCCTTACCGTCGGAGCGGACCTGGCTGTGACTGACCTCGCCGGTGGGCACTGCGGGTACCGACGAGCGGTGCGTCCAGGCGATGAGGCTGATGAAGCCGATGAAGATGATGATCGACTCGACCCCGACCCAGCCGATGGCGAGGCCGATGGGCTGGAGCACCGCCAGCACGGCGATGGCAGTGAGGGAGATGGCGACGGCGGCGGTGCGCGCGTGACCCGAGCCGACGCGGTGCCAGACCTGTCCGCGCCAAGCCAGGTCGACCATGGCCAGGAGAGCCATGTTGGCCATGTTGCTGCCGAAGAGGTTGCCGATGGCGAGGTCGGGCGAGTCCTCCGAGACCACCGCGCTGACGGCCACTGCGATCTCCGGCAGGGAAGTGGCCGCGGCCACCAGCACCATGCCGATGAGCAGGCCGCCAAGACCGGTGATGTCGGCGATGCGGTCGCCCGACTTGGCCAGCAGCACACCGGCGCCGATGATGATCGTCGACATCACGGCGAAGACGGCAAGATAGAAGATCAGGTCGGTGTTCAACGGTGCTCCATGGAGCAGCGGCGATGGGCGCTGGTGATCGGGCTGCACCTGAATCGTATGCGATGGGCGCCCCCACGGGTTCGACATTCCCGGCCTGTTGCGGGCAGCCGTGGCAGAATCCCCCAACCACGCCGTGGCGCGGGGTCAGCCGACCCGCCGAGCGCCCGTCGACCGGAGAAGGAGAGCCCTCATGGATCTGCTGCGTATCTTCGCCCCCCAGCGGAGCGCCCACGCTCACTGCGACATCCCCTGCGGCGTCTATGACCCCGAGCAGGCGCGCATCGAGGCCGAGTCGTGCCACCGCATCATCGAGCGCTACGAGGCCTCCGATGACGAGGTCTTCAAGACCCGCTGCATCGTCATCAAGGAGCAGCGCGCCGACCTCGTCAAGCACCACATCGATGTCCTCTGGCACGACTACTTCAAGCCGGAGCACGTGGAGCAGTACCCCGACCTGCACGACGTCTGCTGGAAGGCCTCCAAGCAGGCTTCTGCGGTCAAGCAGGGCGTGGACCTCGACGCGGCGAAGAAGCTGCTCGCGCTCATCGACCAGATCGACGAGATGTGGAAGGGCACCGGCGGCCCCGGCAAGACCCGCATGGCCAGGTAGCCCGACCCCGAGCCACTGCGACGACCCGCTCTGACCGCCAGGGCGGGTCGTTCCAATCCATGAGGCCGACCGACCGATGAACCGATGCTCCGCCGACTGATCCGCTCCTGGGGCGCCCGCGTGGCGGTCGAGGGCGACTCGCATGCGCCCCACGCTCGAGCCGGGCGACTGGCTGCTGGCCGATCCCGAGGCCTACGCTTCGATCGCGCCGGCAGTCGGCGATCTGGTGCTGGTGCCCGATCCGCGTGAGCCCTCACGCCTACTCGTCAAGCGCGTGACCGAGGTCCACGACGATGGCCGCGAGCTCTTCGTCACCGGCGATGCGCACGACGAAACGACCGACTCACGAACGTTCGGGCCAGTCAGCACCAAGACGGTCGTGGGCCGTCCCTGGTTCCGCTACTGGCCGGCGCGTCGTTTCGGGCGGGTCAGCCGCCGACGTCCGCGGCCACGGCCGCGAGCACGCGACTAGCCTTCGCTCTCGGCTGCGAGTTGCACGATGACGCTGGTCACCTCGTCAGCGTAGGCCCACTCGTCCTCTTCGAGCATCCGCATAACGTGCGATACCAAGGCTTCCTCTCGATCGGACGCCCGTTGGTGAGCAGCCAGCCACAGGAGATTGGTAGTCACTTGCTCGGCCGGGGTGTCTTCTGAGTACGGGTCGAGCAGGGGGCCTGGCACGAACCGATCCGTCCACAGCAGCCACCCGACGGCAGGTTGCCCTGGACCGGGACCGGCGGGCCCCTCGTCCGCTGGCTCGGTGGGCTCAGGCAAGAGGAGTTCCTGCAGGACCAGGACCACGCGTCGTGCGTGCGCAGCGTCCTCCACCTTCTTGCGGAAGTCCTCGTCCGCGGCGTCCAACAGAGCGGCTGCGATCTGCTCGACATGCGCATCATCGTCCTCACGGCCAGTCGTGGGCTGCGGGCTTGCGTCTGGGGAACCCGCATCGGGATCCGAGTCCGCGTCGGCGCTGCTGGCGTCGTCGGCAGAGCCCCCTGCCGCCACCTCCGTGTCACCAAGGAGGTCGAGTGCTCCAGCCGGGGGGTCGACCTCGAGATCGTCGGGGTGGTCCGGACCTGCGGTAGCCGCCGGGGCTTCGATGGTCTCGAGGGATCGCAGGTATCGCTCGTACGGCGCGGTCGTCCACTCGAGCAGGGTCTCCACCAAGAGCTCCTCGCCGCCCGCCAGGGCGACGATGAGGAGGAAGAGCCCGAGGTCCCGGCGGTCCCGTCCATCGAGGCTCTCGCCCGCGACGAGGCTGTCGGCGCCGGCCCCGGCAGTGTCCTCAGCCTCGATCGCGGCGACTTCCGCGGCGGGATCCGCCTCTGGATCTGCCGAAGGCTCGGCGATAGGGGGCGGCTCCCACTCGCCCACCTCCACGTCGTGGACCCACAGCCGGAACTGCTGGTCGGCGGGCCCCTGCGTCGCACTCAACTGCAGTGCGTAGGTGTCGATCCCGAGATCGATCTCACCCTCGATCGAGATGGCTCCGCCACCGCTGCTGCGTCTCGACCGCACGATCGGCGTCGGATCCTCGGCTGAGGTCAAGCACGTGGTCGTCATGGCGTAGCCCAGCGCCACGTGTCCATCACCCTGGAGCGTCCAGCCGTACCCACCCGCCTGGGGCGTCAGCCGCCCTTGCGTCACCAAGCGGAACCGGCCTGAGGCCTCGGCCCCCAGTTCGCCGAAGCCCGTGTCTCCGGAGACGACCGCGGAGAACGTCTCGGCGTCG
Organism: uncultured Chloroflexia bacterium; assembly: GCA_963716815.1. Lineage (GTDB taxonomy): Bacteria > Chloroflexota > Limnocylindria > Limnocylindrales > CSP1-4 > JAFMJV01. The sequence continues at coordinate 69,829 of CAVQUM010000012.1, read as the reverse complement.
AGGTCAAGGCGAAGCCGCAGTCGCAGTCCGGGCAGGTCGTCGTTGCCCATGCTGGGGTTGGCCGTCTGATAGACCAGACAGCCAAGTGGCAGGAGGCGATCCCAGGTGAGTGATGCATGGGCCTGGGACGTCAGCAGCTCCTGGTCAAGGGTGATGACGCCAGAGCCCTGGCTCAGGCTCGGCGCGGCATCATCGGCGCCCTGGCCGAGGACCGGCGGTGGCGCGGCAGTCGGGAGCATGATGACCGCGAGCAGGGCCGCGATCATCCGTCGGAGGGCTATCATCGGGGGGCCTCCGACGGCTGGTCCTCTGGTCCGAAGGCGAAGGCCTGGACGTAGCGCAGTCGGTCGTGGGCCAAGCCCCACGCGAGCCGATCGGTGAAGAAGAGCTGTAGGCCTTCCACCATCTCCGCGACGGGGTCGGCTGTGTAGTCAACGGCGCCGACGACGGCGACGACAGCATCGAGATCCATGTCCGGCGTGAACATGCCGGGGTCGTACGGGAGTGGCTCGACCTCCACGCCGAGTGGGGGCGCGACGCTTGCGGCCGCGACGACCTCGTCACCGGCGAAGACATACTCGATGCCGTCGGCGTTGTAGCTCCACCGCTCGGCACTCACCTCGGCCTGGGTACCGTCGACCCCTGGCTCACGGTCGTACAGGATGACGAAGGCGTCTGGAGCGCCGTGCGCGGCGCGGACATCCGCTCGCGTCCGCGGGGCATCAGCACCCAAGTCGTCACCACCCTCCCGGTCAGTGGTGGCTTGGAGCGGAGACACGGACCCGTCGGACGCGTCGTAGAGCAGGACGTCGTCGAGGACGAGCGAGACGAAGTCACCCCCGACGACAAGGATGCGGCCATCGGGGAGCAGCGTCGCGGAGTGACCGTCACGTGGTACGTCCAGCCCACCGTTCGCCAAGAACGTCCCGGTGTTCGGATCGAACACCTCGATGGGCGCGACCTCGAAACCGACGTCCGATCCGCCGATGATGGCCACGCGCCCGTCGGCGAGCAGCGTGGCCGTGTGCCCCGAGCGGGGCTCCGCGAGGGCCGCCAGTTCCACGAACGTGCCGCCCGCGGGGTCGATGAGGCGGGCCTGGCCGTGCTCGGCCTCCCCGGCCAGTCCACCAGTCAGCAGCACCCGACCGTCCTCGAGAACGACCGCGGCATGGCCCCGGCGTGGGTCACCACCAGCGACCGGCGACCACTGGTCGGCTTGTGGGTCGTAGACCTGGGCGAACGACGGCCGTGGAGCAGTGTCGGCCTTCTTGGCCTGCTTCGACTTCTTGTTCGGCCTCTCCTTGGACTTCGTGGCCTTCTTGGGTCTCGACTTCTTGGCGTCGTCCTCGGCCGGCTCCTCGACTGCGACTGCGTCACCGGTCACCAGCACCCGACCGTCAGCCAGCGCCACCGCTGCTCCGTCCGGGTGAAGCGTCAACGGCGTAGCGGCATCAACGAACGTGCCGGCGACGGGATCGAAGAGCTCGGCCGTCGCGACGAACCCCGCCTCGTCGACCCCGCCGAGAAGGAGCACGCGCCCGTCGGCAAGCGAGGTCGCGAGGTGGTCGGCGCGGGCCGCGCGCATGGGGCCGGCACCAACGCTCACGCCCGTGGAGGGATCGAGCAATTCCGCGGAGCGGAGGACCGACCCGCCGGCACGACCGCCAGCTACCAGGACCCGACCGTCCTCCAGTCGCGTCGCGGTGTGATCCGCGCGGGCCTCCATGAGCGCGCCGAGAGATGCCACCGTGCCCGCACCCGGATCGACCACACCCACCAGCGCCGATTCGGCCACGCCGTCGAACCCGCCGACGAGCAGGACCGTGCCGCTCTCCAGTGGTACCGCTGCATGCCCACGCAACGGGGTCGGAAGCAGGACGACGTCGTCGGTCGCGAACGCCCCCCGGATGCCACTGGCCACCAGCAACGATGCGAGCGCAACGGCTACCAGCAATGCCCGACACATGACCACCGAGACCCCCCTGGTCACCACTGTGCTCGACAAGCCTACTCCCGCGAGGGAGTCAAGCCAAGCAAGCCCCCGGGCAGTCGAACGTGCCGAGCCAGGCGACTCCTGGCCGGCCTTCGCCTGCCGGCCTAGCGGATGAGCTCACCCATGACGGCGATCTGGTCCAGGTCCTGCGGCAGGAAGTCCTGGAAGAGGAGCCGGTCGACACCGGTAGCCCGGTATTCCTCGATGCGGGTCCTGGCCTCGTCGGGCGCGCCCAGGATCCAGCGGTCGCGGCGCGCCTCCATCCACGCGGCCGCGCCGTCGGCGTCGTCACCGAAGACGGCGATCTGCCGCTGGCGCCGATCGGCGAACTCGGCCTCGTCGCGGCCCACCAGCACGCCGGCCATGACCGAGCGAGTGAGCGTCCTGGGTCGCGATCGAACTTCTCGCAGGCCGCGTCCAGCGTGGCCATGACCTCGCGCACCTCGGCCGGGTTGGACGAGCTGATGTTGTACTCGTCGGCGAACTGCGCACCCAGGCGCACTGAGCGCGGGCGACCCACGCCGCCGACGATGAGGTTGGGCCGGGGCCCACGCGGGCGGAAGAGCGCGTTCTGCACCTGCCAGTGCTGGCCCTGGAAGGACCAGCCGTCGGGCTCGTCCCACAGGCCGCGCAGGATGGCCAGCTCCTCTTCCATGCGGTCGACGCGCTCGACCGTGCCCGGGTAGGGGATGCCCAGCGCAGCGTGCTCCTCTTGGTTCCAGCCGGCACCGACGCCCAACTCGACGCGATCGTCGCCGGCCATCTCCACCACCGTGGCCACGACCTTGGCGAAGGAGCCGGGGATGCGGAAGGTCACGGGCGAGACCATCGAGCCGACGCCGATGCCGTCGGTGTCGCGTACGAGACCGGCGAGGGTGGTCCAGCAGTCGGTCGCCGGCTGCCCCTCCTCGCCGGGGAAGCTGGAGTAGTGGTCCGAGCGGAAGTAGGTCTCGAAGCCGGCTGTCTTGGCTGCGACCGCGGCGTCGACGATGTCCTGGTAGCGATAGCCCTGCTGGGGCTCGGTCATGAGTGCGTAGCGCATCGGGTCTCCGTGGTGGGCTGGGAGTACGAATGATGCCGCAGTCGGGCGAGACTGCCAGCCCGGGTAGGATGCGGTCATGCCATCGCCTCCCCTCCTCGACTTCCCGCCATCCCTGCAGGCCCCCGGGACGGCCGACGCGCCCTTCGAGCCGGCACTGCCGTTGGCGGAGCTGCAGCCGGGGGCGATGACGCGCGTGACGCGCGGCGACCTCGATCTGCTGCTGGCCCATACCGATGCCGGGATCGTGGCCGTGGACGACCGTTGCCCGCACATGTCGTCACCGTTCTCCGAGGGTCGCCTGGAGGGCTGCACGCTCCACTGCCCGCTGCATCGAGGCTCGTTCGACGCACGTGACGGTGAGGTCGTGACCTTCCCCACCACCGGCGGGCTGACGGCGGACGGCGACCTTCGCCCGACGTGGACGCCGGAGGGTTCGCCGCCCAAGCCGCCGCTGCGGCCGGACGACCCCAAGGCCCGAGCCCGCTCGCTCACGCGCGTACGCCGGCTGCGCTACTACCCGCTGCGCGTGCGCGAGGGCATGATCGAGGTGGCCTGGCCCCGATGAGCACGGATGAGGCCCGGCTGCGCTGGTGGCTCTACTGGCTGCCGGCCCTGGCCGTGATGGCGCTCATCTTCGTCCTCTCCGCGCAGAGCGGGCTGCGGGTGAGCGAGGACTCCGTCGTGGACAAGCCCTTCCGTGTCACTGGCCATCTGTTGGCCTACGCGGCGCTCGCAGGTTCGCTGCTGGTCGGCCTCAGCCGGGGCCGGCGGCCGATGCCGCGCGAGGCGGCGCTGGCGCTGGGCATCACCGTCGTCTACGCGCTCACCGACGAGCTGCACCAGTCGTTCGTGCCCGACCGCAGCGGACGCCTCGACGATGTGCTCACCGACACGATCGGAGCGTCCGTCGGCATCGCCGTGGTGTGGGTCGCCCTGGCGGTGCGGGCGCGTCGGGCTCAGCCCTCGAGCCGAATGGCAGCGCCGGTGACCTCCACGCCCAGGGACACCACGCGAAGCCCGGCCGCCTCGGCCGCGGCCGTGTCCACCACGCGCCGGCCGTCGATGACCACGTCGCCGGCCATGGTCGGGGCGACCGCCGCCCAGTCGAGCCCGGCGAACTGCGGCCACTCGGTCGCGACCACGACGGCCGCGGCCCCGGCACAGGCCTCCTCGGCCGAGGAGGCGGCCTCGAGCGACGCATCCGGCGCCGACGAGCGCAGCAGGGCCACACCGGGCTCGAGCGAAACCGGGTCGTAGGCGACCACCGAGGCGCCGCGCACGAGCAGTGCGCTCCCCAGGCGGATAGCCGGCGATTCGCGCAGGTCGTTGGTGCCGGCCTTGAAGGTCAGGCCCAGCAGCGCCACGCGCATGCCGGCCAGCGAGCGCCCGGTTGACCGCTCCAGGCCGTCGAGCAGCCAGTCGGCCTGGCTCACGTTCGAGGGCCAGATCGCGTCCATCAGCGGCGCCTGCACGCCGTAGCTCGCGGCCAGCTGCGGCAACGCTCGCGCCTGCGAGGGGAAGCACGAGCCACCGAAGCCAGGCCCGGGCGAGAGGAACGGGCGGCCGATGCGCTTGTCGAGGCCCATACCGTCGACCACCGCCTGCGCGTCGGCGCCGGTGGCGGCGGCGAGGCGGCTGATCTCGTTGGCGAAGGCGATCTTGGCCGAGAGGAAGACGTTGGAGGCGACCTTGATGGTTTCGGCACTGGTGAGGTCGGTGACCACGATCGGGGCATCGAGCGGCTCGTAGAGCTCGGTCAGCGCCGCTGCGACGGCCGCGCCCGGACTGTCGCGGTGACCGTCGACGCCGATGACCACTCGATCGGGATCGAGGAAGTCCCGCACGGCCACGGCCTCGCGCGTGAACTCGGGGTTGTGGGCGATGACGACCGACGGGTCGATGTCTCGGACCTCGGCGGCGATGGCGCGGGCAGTGCCGGGCAGCAGCGTGGAACGGATGACGATGTTCCGCGGCAGCGACGGGTCGGCGGCGATGCCGCGCACGGCCGCACGCACGATGCTGCCGTCCCACTCCTCGTCGGCATCGAGCGTGCCCACGGCCACGATGACCAGTTCGGCTCCGCGCGTGTCAGCGTACTCGGTGGTGAAACGCAGCCGGCCGCTCCGCAGCCCCTCCACCACCAGCTCGTCGAGGCCCGGTTCGTGGACCGGCAGGTCACCCGCATGCAGCCGCTCGATGCGCGCGGCGTCCACGTCGACGCAAACGACGTCGTGGTTGACGTGGGCGAGGCAGGCAGCGGTGACGAGGCCGACGTAGCCGGCGCCGACGATGGCGATGTGCATCGGCTGAGCGTAGCGGAATCACTCCGGATCCGATGGTCATGGTGCGTGCAGGCACCACTGGGGCCTACGCAAACGATCAGCGTGCGCTACCGTCCCTCTTGATGCGCCGTCCCCAGCCGGCGTTCAGGCTCGCTGCCGTGATGTCGAGCCTGCTCGTCGCCCTCACGTTCGCAACGCCCGCGGGTGCCCTTGTGGCCCCGGCGGAGGCCCGAGCCTGTCCAGACCTTCGATGCCACGGCCAAGGCCTGTACCGCGTGGGGCAGCACGATGACGCCACCCAAGACCATCAAGGTCCTGCGCACGGCCTCCACCAGCCCGACGGCCGCGGTCCAGGGCACCGTCCAGACCGTCGACTTCTACGAGTACGTGGCCACGGTCATGGCCGCCGAGTGGCCCGAGCGATACCCCATCGAGACGCTCAAGGCCGGCGCCATCGCGACCAAGCAGTTCGCCTGGTACCACCTGCTCCACTACCGCGGTGGCGTGAAGTGGAAGGACGGCGTGAAGCAGTGCTACGACGTCGTCGACTCCACCATCGACCAGTGGTATCGGCCGGAGAAGTTCGGCCCCGGCCAGTCGCTCTGGCCAGAGGTCGGCTCCAAGATCCGTCAGGCCATGGACGCCACCTGGGACCAGTCGTTGCGCAAGTACAGCTACGCCAGCGGCAGCAGTCGGTTCTTCCTGACCGGCTATCGTGCCGGCTCCAGCTCAGCCGCCTGTGGTGCGGACGCGACCGGCTACAAGCTGTTCCACAACAGCACCCGCAAGTGCGGCTATGCCGGGCTCAAGTACCGCGAGATCCTGCGCAAGTACCTCAACCCGCGCCTGGAGATCGTCACCCCCGGCGCCAACGACGTCATCGGCACCAAGCACGGCGATGCCAGCGCCATCGTGCGCAGTCCCGGCCAACGCACCGCACGCGTGTGGACGCCAGGCCAGACGCCGCCCGAGAGCGGTTCTCACGCGGGGATCTCGCTCTCTACGAACGACCTCATCGGCTATACGGCCGGCGACATGAACGGCGACGGCAGGCAGGACCTCGTCTGGCTCAAGAAGACCGGCACCAACAGTGGCCGCATCAAGGTCGCGTTGAGTGACGGCGTCAACTACGGTCCCGCCCAAGACTGGTGGTCGGGCAGCACGATCGTGCCCGTCAACGGCTCGCACCTGCTCGTGGGCGACTTCCATGCCGATGGCCGAGATGACGTGGCCATCTTCGGTGAGGGCTCGTCCGACGGCACCAGTCGCATGGTCGTGCTTCGGCGCAAGGCCTTCAGCAACCCCAGCAAGTTCTCCGACCCCGTCGAGTGGTGGTCGGCCTTGCAGGACTTCGACAAGGTGGCCTCGGTCTGGCTGGCCGATCTCAGCGGTGACGGGCGTTCCGACCTCGTCGTGCGCCAGAACCCCGAATTGGGCGGCGTGCGGCTGAAGACCGCTGTGACCAAGAGCCCGCTGCCCTCGAGCGGTCCCCGCATGGATGTCTACAAGACTCGCTGGGAGAACAAGGACTACATCCCGTCCAAGGTCAAGATGGCTGTGGTCGACGCCAACCGCAGCGGCCGCGAGGGCATGATGCTGCTGGTCGGCGGCGGTGGACAGGCCGTGGTCTGGCGGCTGCTCGGCGCCAAGCTCGGCGGACTGAAGCCCAGGAAGCTGTGGACCGCGCCCAAGTCCGACCCCATCCCGGTGGAGAAGACGCGGCTGGGCTCGACCGACATCGACTACGACGGTCGCGGCGACCTGGTGCTCTTCACCGCTCGCGGCACGGGCACGCGCATCCGCCTGCTCAAGACACGCTACGACAAGATGGTCCAGGGTCCAGACTGGCGGGTCAGCATCCCCTGGGCCGACGTCCGGCCCTACTGATCGCGTCCTCGGGGTTCGCGGGACGCAGGCGGTCAGGGCACTCCCGGGTGACTCAGCCGCGTTGGTGCCACTCCTTCCAGACGGCCTCGTCGACGCCGACCGTGAGCTCGGTCCCGTAGCGCACGAGCGGCAGGCGGAGCAGGCGCGGATCGGCGGCGGCCCGCTCGAGGATCTCGTGCTCGCCCATCGTGAGGTAACCCAGATCGGCCGCCTTGTAGGCCTTGGACCCCTCGTCGAGGAGCGCGCGTGCGCCGTACTTCTGGGCGAAGCGCTTGAGCTCACCGGGTGCCGGAGGCCGCTTCTTGAGGTCGACGAAGCTGATGGGCATGCGGCGCTCCTTGAAGAAGCGCTGTGCCCGGCGCGTGTCCTTGGAGTCGTTGCGGCCGAAGACCTGGATGACCGGCCCGCCGCTCGGTTCGCCGATGCTACTGGGCTCCGGTGTCCTTGCGCGGCCGGCCGCGCTTCGACTTGCGCGCCGGCGTCATCAGGCCGAAGTAGAACCCGTCGGGCGACTTCTTCACTGCCAACTCGACCCCGGCCAGCTTGGCCGCACGCATGATCTGGGCACGGACCGTGGCCGGCTTCTCAGCCTTCTCCAGCACGGCCTCGTAGACGACCGTCTCGTCGGTGATCTTCTTGATGCGGTTGATCAGCGCCTGTTGCTCGGGACTGATCGGCCGCCCGCGAGGCTTGGGCTGGGGCGGGTTGTCCATGAGCTCGGCGTCGACCTTCCTGTACTTGGGCATGGGCAGAGTGTAGCCCCGCCGGTCTCCACTGCTACGCTCGACGGACCGATGAGGGAGAGTCGAACGCTTCGTGTCGCGAGCATCGCGGCCGTGCTCGTGTTGCTCGCGGCCGTGCCCGCGAGCGCCCACGCGCTGCACGGCAACGTCGATGCGCCCCTGCCCTTCGCGGCCTACCTCGCGGGTGCGGCGGTGGCGGTGGCGCTGTCGTTCGCGATCGCCGCACTGGGCGACGACCGGCCGGCCCCCGAGCCGCCGCCGGGCCGGGAGCTGAGGGTGTGGCGGCCGCTGCGCTGGATCCTGCGCCTGGCCGGCCTTGGCGCCTGGCTCTGGATCGTGGCCCAGACGGTCGCCGGTGGCACCAGTGATGCTGAGGTGGCCTCGCTGCTGCTGTGGGTCTTCGGCTGGGTGGGCCTGGCCCTGGTCAGTGCCCTGCTGGGACCGGCCTGGGCCTGGCTTGACCCCTTCACCACGCTGCACGACACGATCACCGCCGTGCTCCGTCCCACCGGTCTGCGACTACCCGGCCGCGCGCCCTGGCACCAACGCACCCATGCCTGGCCCGCGGTCGCGATCCTGGTGTTCTTCGTCTGGTTGGAGCTGGTGGCCAAGGTCGGCAGTGGACGGACGCTCGGCTACGTGCTCATCGGCTACACACTGGTCACGCTCGGCGGCATGGCCTGGTACGGCAAGGTCCGCTGGCGCGTCCACGGCGAGGTCTTCAGCGTCTGGTTCGGCCTGCTCGGGCGCCTCGCCCCCTGGGGTGTGGTCGGACGGCGCAAGGATGGCCTGGTCCGCCGACGCGGCTTGGGCCAGGCGCTCAGCGACGAGCCCTGGGACCGCTCGCTGCTGGCGGTCGTGGCCGTCGGGATCGGCTCGGTCATCTGGGACGGCGTCAGCCAGACGCAGGCCTGGTACGACCTCGTGGGCCAGGTGCACGTCGTCATCGAGACCGCCGTGCTGCTGGGCTTCCTGGCCGTGCTGGTGGGGCTGGTGCTGTCGGCCGCGGAGCGCGTGGGGGCGACGGCCATGGGCGCGGGCCTGGTGCCGGTGGCGGTGGGCTACCTCGTGGCCCACTACCTGACCTACCTGCTGACGGAGGGCCAGCGCATCGTGGTCGCGCTGTCCGACCCGCTGCAACAGGGCTGGGACCTGTTCGGCACGGTCGGGTTCGAGCCGCGCGAGGACATCCTCTCGAGCTCGGCGGTGTGGACGATGCAGGTGAGCGCGGTGGTCATCGGCCACGTGGCCGGCGCCTGGCTGGGCCACGCCGCGGTGCGCCGAGAGCGCGCCCAGGGCGAACGGGTGAGCCAGTGGCCACTGGCGACGCTGATGATCGGCATGACCGTGCTGGCACTGTGGTCGCTGGGCCAGAACCTGGTCTTCGTGGCCGAGGTCACCCCGGCGGCGTGAGCAGCGCCTGATGAGCGGAGCGAGCCCCGACGTCGACGAGATCGTCAGGTTCGACTTCGAGGTCGATCCGACACTCACACTGGCCGAGCTGGGGGCGGGTCCGCGCGACCGCACGATCCGCTTCGAGCACGGCCTGGTCTGGCGGGCCTCGCGTACGAGCGAGGGACCGGCCACGACCCGGATCGCCCGTGCAGCGCAAGGCTGGCGCGTGTCGGCATGGGGTCCGGGGGCCCAGGCTGCCTTCGCGGCGATCCCGCGTCTGCTCGGCGCCGAGGACGATCCCGCTGCGCTGCGGCTGCCAAACGGCCGCCTGCGAGACCTGGCTCGGGCCCTGGCGGGCATGCGCTTCGGTCGGACCGATGCGGTCTGGCCCGCGCTCATCCGAGCGATCTGTGGCCAGAAGGTGACCTCGGCGCAGGCACACCGGGCCTACTTCGGCATCGTCCGCCGCTGGGGCGAGGATGCCCCCGGGCCCGGCGGCCTGCGGCTGGCGCCGAGCGCGGAGGTCGTCGCGGCCCTGCCCTACTACGAGCTGCACCGGGTGGGCCTGGAGCAACGTCGGGCGGTCACGCTCATCCGCGCAGCCGAGCGCGCGTCGTGGCTGGAGGCGGCGGTCGACATGGAGCCGGCGGCCGCACTGGCGCGTCTGCGGGCGCTCCCCGGAATCGGGTCCTGGACCGCGGCCGAGGTCGCTCGCCGTGCCTTGGGTGACCCGGACGCGGTCAGCCTGGGCGACTTCCACGTCCCGCACGTGGTCTGTTGGGCACTGGCGGGAGAGCCGCGCGGGGACGACAAGCGCATGCTGGAGCTGCTCGAGCCCTATCGCGGACAGCGAGCTCGCGTGGTGCGCATCATCGAGCGGTCGGGGATCCACGCACCCAGGTACGGGCCACGGCTGGCACCACAGCGCATCGAGCGCCTGTAGCGCGTGAGTCCAGTTCCTGCAGTTCGCGCGTCTCTACTCCCCATTGGAGGCCGGCCTGGCCGTCCTGCCATGGACGCTGGCACCGATACTCGTGGCCCCCATCGCCGGCGCTCTCTCCGACCGCATCGGCGGCGGGGTGCTCATGGGCATCGGGCTGACGCTGCAGGCGGTCGGGCTGGCCTGGCTGGCCCTCGTCTCGAGCGTGACCGTCGAGTACGCCGCGCTGGTCGTGCCCTTCGTCATCTCGGGCGTCGGCATGAGCCTCTACTTCGCACCCATGGCCAACGTCATCCTCTCGGCGGTACGGCCCGCACAAGAGGGCCAGGCCTCGGGCGCCAGCGGCGCCATCCGTGAGCTGGGCGGTGTCTTCGGAGTGGCGGTCCTGGCCACGGTCTTCGCCCGCCAGGGCTCGTACGCAAGCCCGCAGGCATTCGTCGACGGCATGGTCCCGGCTGTGCTCATCGGCGCGGTCATCGTGGCCCTGGGCGCGGCCCTGGCCTTCACCATCCCGCGCACCGTCGGGGGCCGCTTGGAGGCACCCGCATCGCTCGCGCGCATGACCCCGGAGCGACTCGAGCGCGAGCCCGCACCGGTCTACGTCACGCGCGAGCGATAGCCGGGTGCGACGAGCGGCGGACCAGTGCACGCCGCTCCGCCGCTGCCCACGACCTCCACGCTCGCGAACGCATGTACCACTGCGATACGCTTAGCTCTGACGTGCGCAGGAAAGACGTGCCCTACTTCTGAGCCGCACGCGGTTCGACGATGACAAGGAGGTCTTATGGATAGCGTCAACAAGCGTCCCTTCGGTGTGCTCGTCCTCGGCGCGTTGGCCATCGCCATCGCGATCGTGCGCCTGCTCGTGGCGCTGCAGCTGCTGGGCGTGGGTATCTTCGGCGACGACAAGTGGGACGGGACCGGCGTGATCTGGGTCGGCATCGTGACCCTCGTCGTCGGGCTCATCTACCTGGCCGTGGGCTGGTCCCTGTGGTCGATGCGCCCGTGGGCCCTCATCTTCACCATGATCATGGCCGTCTTCGGCCTGGTCGACGCCATGTTCGTGCTCATGGCCACGGGCAACATCGCCTACGGCCTGGCCGCGGCCGCCATCCCGGCGCTGCTGCTCTGGTACACCAACCGCGAGGACATCCGCGACACCTTCGCCGCGGCCGATGCGGCGCAGGGGACACAGAACACCGGGGCCCGGTAGGCTCCCGGCCGGGCGGCGCGGCCCGACCCGCCACCGGGCGGCGAGGCCCGGCACACGCTGACACGAACGCCGGGCTCTGCGCCCGGCGTTCACCCATCCACGAGGGGACAGCCGATGGAGTACGACGTCATCGTCGCCGGGGTCGGCGGCATGGGCAGTGCCACGTGCGCGGAGCTGGCAGGGCGTGGTGCGCGCGTGCTCGGGCTGGACCGCGCCGGCATCCCCAATGACCAGGGCTCCTCGCACGGGGTCAATCGCATCATCCGCCTGGCCTACGCGGAAGATCCGCGCTATGTGCCGCTGCTGCGACGTGCCTACGCCCGCTGGCGGGAGCTGGAGGCGCGCCTGGGCGAGCCGATACCTCATCGTCACCGGCGGGCTGGACATCGGGCAGGCCGATGGGGAGACGGTGACCGGGGCCTTGGCCTCCGCACGCGACCACGCCCTCGAGCACGAGCTGCTCGAGGCGGCGAATCCGCCGGCGCTACCCGGGCCTGGCGGTGCCCGACCAGCTGGTGGCGGTCTATCAACCCGACGGTGGTTTCGTGCTCAGCGAGCGCGCCATCGCCGGTCACGCCCGTCTGGCGCTCGACGCCGGAGCGGAGCTTCATGGGCACGAGCCGGTCATCGGCTGGGAGACGGCTCGGGAGGGCGTGATCGTGCGCACCGCGGTCGGCGAGTATCGCGCGCGACGCCTGGTCGTCAGTGCCGGCGCCTGGGTGGGCAAGCTGGTGCCCTCGCTGGCACCGGTGGCGGTCCCGGAGCGGCAGGTGCTGCTGTGGGCCGGTACGAAGCGACGGGAGCTGTTCAGCCCCCAGGCCCTGCCCATCTTCATCCTCGACGTGGACGAGGGCCTCTTCTACGGCTTCCCCGAGTACGGCATCCCGGGCTTGAAGGTAGGCCTGATGCACCACCGGCGCGAGGTGGTCGACCCCGATGCCTGGGATCGAACGCGCATCGAGCCGGAGGACGAGGCCGTGCTGCGCGCGGCCACCTCGCGCTACCTGCCCCTGGCCGATGGACCGGCACTGACGCTCAGGAGCTGCATGTTCACCAACACGCCCGACGAGCACTTCATCATCGACACGTTGCCCGAGGCGCCGAGTGTTACGGTCGTCTCACCGTGCAGTGGGCACGGCTACAAGTTCGCCAGCGTGATCGGTGAGATCGCCGCCGACCTGGCACTCGACGGCGGCACCGAACATGACATCGAGATGTTCCGGCTGGATCGATTCGTGACAGGGGGTTCGCAATGACACGCACCATCGTCTGCTTCGGCGATTCCAATACCTACGGGGCCGACCCGTCGGCGCCAGGACGGCATCCGCGCGACGTGCGCTGGCCGCGCGTGATGGGCAAGGCGCTCGGAGACGGCTACGAGGTCATCGAGGAGGGACTCAACGGTCGCTGCACCGTCTGGGACACACCCATCGAGAAGGGCCGCAACGGGCTCGATTACCTCTATCCCTGCCTGAAGTCGCACGCACCGGTCGACCTGGTGATCATCATGCTCGGCACCAACGACCTCAAGCGCATCTACGGCAACACCGCGGCCGAGATCGCCTGCGGCGCGGCGCGCCTCGTGGACGAGGCCAAGAGCACGCTGGCCGGGCCCGATGACAGCCCGCCCAAGGTGCTGCTGGTCTCGCCGGTGCCGGTCGGCCCGATCACGGCCCAGAGCGAGATGTGGGGCTTCGGCGCGGCTATCGAGACGTCCCGACAACTGGCCGGCATGTACGCCATCGTGGCCGAGGACCACGGCGCGGGCTTCTTCGACGCCGGCTCGGTGGCCGAAGTCAGCCCGGACGACGGTGTCCACCTTGCGCCTGAGGCCTGTGCCAGCCTGGGCGCGGCCATGGCCGAGCAGGTACGGGCGCAGTTCGGCGGATCGTAGCCGCGGAATGACCGCGCTCACCTCGGGGGCTTGACAGCGCTCGCTACGTTGTCGAGACCGCTGGACCGGTGCCGTCTCCCCTGTGCACCGGCCGCGGCGAAGGAGGGCCCGATGGCCAAGTACCTCATCACCTACACCGGTGGCGCCACGCCCGAGACCACCACGCCGCAGGAGCGCGACACCATCATGAGGGCCTGGATGGACTGGTTCGCCGGGCTCGGAGATGCGGTCGTCGATATGGGCGCTCCGACGGGCCCGGCCAAGACCGTGGTCCCGGGCGGAGTGGTCAGCGACGGCGGGCCGGGCATCACCGGCTATTCGGTCATCAGCGCGGAGTCGCTCGATGCGGCCGCCGACGCCTGCCGGGCGCACCCACACCTCGATGCCGGCGGCACCATCACCGTCAGCGAGGCCTTCGAAGCCGGCTGAGGATCGGCACGTACGAGTCGGCAGGTCGTCGCCGGTGCTGCATGATGCCAGCACCACACCGCACCTCGCCTGGCTCGGTCAGACCCCGCCGTGGAGGCCGATGCGTTCACCGTTGACGACGCGGGCCCGCTCGCTGAAGAGGTAGCGGATCGCCGCCGAAGATCTCGGCCGGCGTGGTGGCGTAGGCCTTCTCCGAGCCCTCCTCCCCTGCCGCGGTGTCGATGGCGCGCACGCGCACGACGTTGACGGTCACTCCGGTGCCGGCCACCTCCTGGGCCAGTGCCGCGAAGAGCGTTTCCAGCGCGGCCTTGCCCACGCCGTAGGCGCTCATGCCCGCGTCGGGCGTGGCCGCCATGGGCGAGGACACCGCCGCGACCCGGCCGAAGCCGGCGTCGATCATGCGCGGCACCAGCTCACGGACCACGTTGAGCGAGGTCCAGAAGTGCTGGTCGATCATGTCTGCGTACGGGTCGTCGGGCGAACGACCGACGTGCATGCCGCCGGTCCAGCCACCGACCAGGTGGGCGAGGGCGTCGACTCGCCCGAAGCGCGCGTAGGCGGCCTCGACCGCGGCGGCCGCGGCGGCCTGATCGCGCAGGTTGGCGACCACGACCTCGACACGATCGGCGGCGAGGAGGGCGTCGGCCACGAGCTGGTCCAGGCGGTCCCCGGATGAGCCCACGAGCACGAGGTCCCAGCCGTCGGCGGCGAGGTCGGGCACGAGCACTCGGCCGAGGCCGCCGGTGGCTCCGGTGACCATGGCTACGCGTCGATCGGTCATGCCGGCGTCTCCACGGTGTCGAGGCGCTCGATGGCTTCGACCGAATCCTGCGTCCATGCCCTCGACGACCGGACGGTCGATCTGCTCGAGCAGGTGCTCGTGACCGTCGAAGTCGATGAGGTGGCCGGACTTGGCCGCCTTCGTCTCGAGGTAGAACTCGTTGTACTCGTTGGCCGGGATGATGTGCGGCACGCGACCACGGACGTTCACGCCCAGCTCTCGCAGCCCCTCCACCTTCCTGGGATTGTTGGTCATCAGCCGGACCGAGTGCACCTGCAGCAGGCCCAGCATGTGGGCAGCGATGCTGTAATCGCGCTCGTCGTCGCGGAAGCCGAGGGCGATGTTGGCGTCGACGGTGTCGAGGCCCTCGTCCTGGAGGCCGTAGGCACGTAGCTTGTTGAGCAGGCCGATGCCACGGCCCTCCTGGCGCAGGTACAGGACCATGCCGGTCTCCTGCTCGCTGATGGTGCGCAGGGCCGACGTGAGCTGGTCACGGCAGTCACAACGCAGCGATCCCAGCGCGTCGCCGGTGAGGCACTCGCTGTGCATGCGCACGGGCACCTCCTCCTGGCCGAAGGGATCGCCCTTGACGATGGCCACGTGATCCTTGCCATCGCGGTCGTTCCAGAAGCCCACGATGTGGAAGTTCCCGAACTTGGTGGGCAGGTCCGCGACCGCGGCGATCCTGACGCAGATGTGGTCTCGCCCCACGCCGTCACATTCGTGGTCGGCGGTGGAAGCGACGAGCTGATCGTAGGTGAGGTGCCCGATCCCCGGGTCCTGGTGCATGTCCATCAGACCAATGTATGACAGCCGCGGTAACGCATCTGTGACGGCGCCCACGCACGGGGTCTGACTTTCGGCCGACGCACGGCACCTGACGGACGGATCGCACACGAGACTTGAATGGATCGGCCGCAGTCGAGCGGTCATCCGGGCGCATGCAGGTGTGCCACCGCTGCGGCTCCTCGACCGTTGCCCGCGGGTGCATGGGTTCTCGGTCGCGGAGGTGCCAGGAGCCTCCAGGATGACTCGATTCGTGCGACGTCACGCACGACGTTCAGCCCTCGTGTGAAGTCGATGAATCGGCCGCATCGGGGCCCCTCGCACGCCGGAGGTCCAAGCTCCCAAGCAGGCACCGCAACACCTGTTGTCCATTACGAAATACTCTTGACGGAGCCGTAGCGAGGCGGACAATCCCGTTGTAATGACAGGTCAGAGGGGGGCCTCGGGAACCGGTCAGCGAGGGGCGCTCGCGACGGGTCTGCGCACCCTCGAGCTGCTGGTCTCGTCGCACTCCCCGGTGGGCGTCACCGAGGTCGCCGAGCAGCTCGACCTGGACAAGGCCAACGCCCATCGCACCCTGGCCGCGCTCATCCGCCTGGGCTACGTGGAGCAGGACGCGTCCACGCGCCGCTACAGCGCCACGGTCAAGGTCGTGGAGCTGGCTCGCGCGGTGCTTGAGTCGCGCGACCTCACCGTCATCGCCGCGCCACACCTCAAGTCGCTGTGGGCAGCCACGTCGGAGAACACGCACCTCGCGGTGCTGGCCGGCGACCACGTGGTCTACGTCTCCATGCTCAACGGCACGACGATGCTCTCGGCCAATACGGCCATCGGCCAGTCGGGCCCGTTGCACTGCACGGCCACGGGCAAGTCCATCGTGGCCAACCTGCCCCGCGGCACCACCGAGGGGCTCATCGCGTCGATCGATTTCGAATCATTCACCCCACGCACGCTGACCGACCCGGCCGCCTACGAGAAGGAGCTGGCACAGGTCCGCTTGACCGGCTATGCCATGGACGACCGCGAATACCACCCCGGTGTCCGTTGCGTAGCCGCGCCGGTCTTCGGGATCGGCGGCGTCATGGCCTCGCTCGGCATCTCCGCCCCTGCCGATCGACTCGACAATGAGCGGCTGCGCGTGATCGCACCGCTGGTGGTCGATACGGCCGGACGGGTGAGCCGAGAGCTGGGTGGTCCCACCACGAGGAAGGCCCCATGAGCAACGTGCGCACGGGCGGTCAGGTCATCGCCGACCACCTGGCAGCCAACGACGTCGAGTACGTGGCCGGCATCCCCGGACACGGCTGTCTGCCCATGGTCGACGCCTTCGTGGGCCTCGAGAAGCCGACCTTCCTGCAGGTTCGCCACGAGCAATCCGCCGCCCACCTCGCGGACGCCTACTTCCGCGTGGCGCGCAAGCCCATGGCCGTGATGACGTCGATCGGCCCCGGCGCGGTCAACACCGCGGTCGGTATCGCCACGGCCTACGTCGACTCATCGTCCATGCTCGTCTTCACCGGCGACGTGCACACGTACATGTTCGGTCGCGGCGTGCTGCAGGAGATCGACCGCAAGGCCTGGGCCGACCTCTCGACGCTCTTCGAGCCGGTGACCAAGCGCCTGTGGCAAGTCACCCGCGTGGACCAGCTGGCGCGCATCATGCCCCAGGCCTACGCCCTGGCCGCCGGTGGTCGCCCCGGGCCGGTGCTCATCTCGGTGCCCATGGACGTCCAGGCCGACGCTGCCGACGTGCCTGAGGCCCAACGGGTCGAGCTGCCCGAGCCGCCGGCGCCGGCCGCTTCCGCGGTGTCACAGATCAGAACGGCGCTGGCCGATGCCAAGTGCCCGGTCCTCCTTGCCGGCGGAGGCGTCGTACAGAGCGGCGCCTCCGCGCGGTTCCGCCAGATCGCCGAGCACCTGGGGTTGCCTGTGGTGGCCACCTACCAGGCCAAGGGCGTGCTGCCCGAGGACCACCCCCTCTACGGTCGGTATCCC
This sequence comes from uncultured Chloroflexia bacterium, assembly GCA_963716815.1. Classification (GTDB taxonomy): domain Bacteria; phylum Chloroflexota; class Limnocylindria; order Limnocylindrales; family CSP1-4; genus JAFMJV01. Next base: position 52,449 of record CAVQUM010000012.1, on the reverse strand, counting down.
GGGTCCAAGGGCACCGACACCGGCAACGCGCTCTGCCGCGAGGCCGATGTCATCCTCGCGGTCGGCTGTCGTTTCGCCGACGAGGCGGCGTCGAGCTACGTGCCGGGCGTGACCTTCTCCATCCCGCCCACCAAGCTCTACCAGGTCGATATCGACGAGTACGAGATCGGCAAGAACTACCCCGTGGAGCTGGGTGTGCTGGCCGATGCCAACGCCTTCTGCGAGGCGCTCTGGGCCGAGATCGCAGCCGGGCCGGCCGACACCGAGAAGCGCGCCTACTGGGAGGGCCGGATCGCCGACCTGGTCGTGCCCTGGAACAAGAAGCTGGAGCCCGGTCGCACCGATCGCACGACCCCGCTGCGCATCAGCGCCGTGCTCGACATCGTCCACGATGCGGTCCCGCCCGACACCATCGTGCTCACCGGCGCCGGCCACAGCCAGGCCCAGTTCCTGCAGGAATACGCCGTCAACGACGCCAGCCAGGTCATCTCACCCAACGGCTTCAGCACCATGGGCTTCACCATCCCCGGCGCCATCGGCGCCAAGCTGGCCGCACCCGACCGCCCGGTCCTGGGCTTCGCCGGCGACGGCGACTTCCTGATGACGGTGCAGGAGCTGGCCATGGCCGTGCAGTACGGCCTCGATGTCATCTACGTCGTGGTCGACAACGCCGGCTGGCAGTCCATCCGCGATCTCCAGATGGATGTCTACGGCGAGGAGCGCGGCTTCGCGGCCGAGTTCCGGCGCCCCGACGGCGAATCGATCAGCCCGGACCTGGTCACGGTCGCCAGGGGGTTCGGGGTCCAGGCAGAGGAAGCGACCGACGAACAGGCGCTCAAGGGCGCGATCGGAAGGGCGCTCGCCTTGGGCGGGCCGACCGTCATCGTCGTCCCCGTCCGACGCGAGTTCCCGGAGTCCGCCGGCCCGACCAGTGGCTGGTGGGACGTTCCGGTCCCCGCTTCGCTGCCGAAGCGCCGCAAGACCTACGAGAGGGAGGTGGCACCGGTCCGACGAGATGCTGTGAAGCGCAGCTGATCCGAAAGGACGTGTTCCGAGAGAACGTCAACGCAGGAGGACAGGAGATGAAGTTCGGTTTGAATGGGCGACGGGGGCTCGTACTCTCCGCCAGCCTCGCGCTGGTTACCAGCGCCGTGCCGGGGCGGCCATGGCCCAAGACGAGGCCAAGGAGCCCGTCGATACCATGCACTACTTCGCTGCCGAGTTCGGCGGCGAAGCCTTCGCTGGGCTACTGCAGGAGTACATGGCGGAAAGCAACAGGCCCGTGCGAGTCAACCTTGTGCCGCACGAGGGCTTCAAGACCGTCATCCTCACCACGCTCGCCGGCGGCAACCCGCCCGACTTCTACACCGACTGGGCCGGAGCCCGCGTGGCCTCGCGTGTGGGCGCCGGTGTGGTCGCGCCGCTCGACGACATGTGGGAGGCCAACGCTCTCGACAGCGCCTTCCCGCAAGGCATCATCAATTCCGCGGCGACCTACGACGGCCAGAAGTACGCCATGCCGCTCAACTACCACGTGGCCGCCATGTGGTACAACCCCGAGGTCATGGAGTCGGCCGGGGTGGCCGTGCCCATCGAGACGTGGGGCGACCTGACGGCCGCATGCGAGACCCTCAAGGGCGCCGGCGTGGTCCCGATTGCGCTCGGCTCCAAGGATGCCTGGACGGCACAGTTCTGGCTCGACTACATCCTCCTGCGTACGGCAGGACCGGAGTACCGGGCGGCGCTGATGGCTGGTGATGCGTCCTATACCGACCCCGAGGTCGTCAAGGCCATGGGGATGTGGGGTGAGCTGGTGTCTGCCGGCTGCTTCAACGAGGACGCCAACGCCAAGGGCTACACCGATGCCGCTGACATGGTCGCCAATGGCGAGGCAGCCATGAACCTCATGGGCACGTGGATCGTCGGCTACTGGGGCGATGCCTTCGAACCGCTCGTCGACTATGACATGTTCCCGTTCCCGGCCATCGACCTGCCGGTGGAGTCCGCTGTCGTGGGCCCGGTCGACGCCTTGTCTGTCGCGGCTGGCGCGGACAATGTCGAGGGCGCCAAGGAAGTCCTCGCCTTCTTCGCGCGGCCTGAGATCCAGGCCAAGTGGGCCGCGGGCCAGGGTGCGCTGCCGGTGAACGTCGAGGCCGAGACGCCGAGCAACCCGACACTGGTGAAGGCGCTCGAGCTGGCGGCCGCCGCCGAGACCTACAACTTCAACTACGACCTGGCCACGCCGCCCGCACCCAGCGAGGTCGGCCTGGCCATGTTCCAGGAGTTCATGCACGACCCCAGCGACGTCGAGGGCCTCCTGCAGAGGACCCAGGATGCCGTGGAGATGGCCTTCGAGAACCTGTAGCCATTGAAAGAGCGGCCGTTCGGTCGCTCGACGTCGGGGCGACGTCCATGACGCCGTCCCGGCGTCCCATCCCTGCTCCACCGCCGAGACACGTGCACCACACCGTATGACACGCGGCAGTCGCATCTCACTGATCCTGATGGCGGCGGGTCCGTTGGCCCTCTACGCCGTCTTCGTGCTCTACCCGCTGCTCCAGTCGGCCGTGTTCAGCACCTGGAAGTGGAACGGCATGAGCGACCCCGGAGTTCATCGGTCTCGACAACTTCGTGCGTGCGCTCGACGATCCGCTCTTCCATGGAGCGTTCTGGAACACGGCGCTCTGGCTCGTGGTGGCCATCATCGTGCCGACGCTCCTGGGTCTGGGCATCGCCGTGCTGCTGGATCGACCACTGCGCGGCAGCCGAGTCTACAAGTCGATGTTCTACCTGCCCATCACCCTCTCGCTGGTCGTCGTCGGCCAGGTCTGGACCTGGATCTACCAGCCTGACTGGGGCTTGCTCAACACGTTCCTCGAGACCATCGGGCTGGGCGAGTACACGACGTTCTGGCTGGGTAACCCGGACACGGCCCTGATCGCAGTCATCGCGGCCTGGTGCTGGCAGCAGACCGCGCTGGCCCTGATCCTCTACCTAGCCGCGCTGACCACGGTCCCCAGGGACCTGTTGGAGGCGGCGGCCATCGACGGCGCCAACAGCTGGCAGCAGTTCCGCAAGATCACCGTGCCGCTGTTGCGCCCGGCGACCGTAGTGGTCATCGCCCTGGCTGTCATCAACACCCTCAAGGGCTTCGACATCGTCTACATCCTGACCAAGGGCGGGCCCTTCCACACCTCCGACAACCTAGCCATGTTCATGTACTCGGAGACCTTCTTCAAGCTGCAGGTGGGCTACGGCGCGGCCATCGCCGTGGCGCTGTTCCTGCTGGCTGCGATCGTCATCGTCATCTACTTCCGCCAGAGCCGCGCGGCGGAACGTCTGTATGGCTGAGTCCATCACGACCGCTGAGCCCAGGGCGCGGAGCCGCGCGATGTCCGTCTTGGTCCACGGGTTCATCCTGGCCATCCTCGTTGTCTACGCCGCGCCCATCATCGGCGTGCTGCTGACGTCGGTCCAGACGAACGCGGAGATCGCCGCGCGTGGCGTCTGGCACATCCCCGAGGCGGCGAGCCTGGCCAACTTCGAGGATGTCCTGGCCAACACGCCGACGCCGCGCTACCTGCTCAACAGCTTCCTGGTGACGATTCCCGCGACCGCCATCTCCATCCTTGGCGGGCTGCTCCTGGGCTACGTCTTCAGCCAGTTCAGGTTCCCCATGGCAGAGCTGCTGTTCCTGCTTGTCATCGCGGGCATGTTCTTCCCGCCCCAAGCCATGCTCATCCCGCTGTTCGAGCTATTCAACGACATCGGGATCTACGACACCCTCTACCCCATGATCATCGTCCACACCGCGCTGGGCATGTCCATCTGCACCCTGCTGATGCGCAACTTCATGAGCGCCCTGCCGTCCGGGTTGCGGGAGGCCGCTATCGTGGACGGAGCCGGGGAGTGGTCCGTCCTGTTCCGGGTCATCGTGCCGCTGTCGCTGCCGGCCATCGCGGTCCTAGCCACGCTCCAGTTCACCTGGATCTGGAACGACTTTCTGTGGCCGCTCATCTTCACCAAGTCGGAGGAGGCCAAGACCATCATGGCCGGCATCGACGCGCTCAAGGGCCAGTACAACGTGGCCTGGGCCAGTCAGGCGGCCATGTCCGTCATCGCCAGCATCCCGACCGTGGTCGTCTTCATCGTCTTCCAGCGCTACTTCATCAGCGGCCTCACCCTCGGATCGGTCAAGGAGTGAGGCGCCCGTCCTACACCATCGCAGCCAGGGGAGGAACCACGTGACCGGAGCCGTCGAACGCATGAGGGTGGCCATCATCGGCCCTGGCCGCATCAGCGACCTGCACGCCATCGAGTACGTGAACTCGCCGCACACCGAGATCGCGGCGGTGTGCAAGCCGGACACCGAAGGCGCCCTGGCGCGGGCGCGCTCGTGGGGCATCGAGCCCGAGTCGGTCTACGCCGACTGGCAGGACTGCCTCGCGGACGACTCCATCGACGCCTTCGAGGTGCTGCTCCCCCACCACATGCACATGGAGGTGGCGCTGGCGGCCATCGAGACAGGCAAGCACCTCTCGACCCAGAAGCCGGTCGGCTTCACCGTGGCCGAGTGCTCGCGCTTCGTGGAGGCCGCGGCGGAGGCGGAGGCACGCGGCCAGGTCGTGCGTGTGTTCGAGAACTTCCTCTTCTACCCGCCCGTCTCACGCATGGTCGACATCGTGCGCGCCGGTGAGATCGGCGACGTCCTCTCGGTACGCCAGATCAGCCGCTCGGGCAACCCCGACTGTGGCTGGGACGTGCCCGACCGTGCTGCTGCCTGGCGCTTCGACATCGAGCAGAACGGCGGTGGGCCACTGGTCTTCGACGACGGCCTGCACAAGTTCAGCATCTTCTGGGCCCTGCTCGGTGTGGCCGACGAGGTCCACGCCTGGATCGGCTCGACGCCGGTCGAAGGCGGCGCTCTCGACTCCCCCTCGGCGGTGTCGCTGCGCTGGGGCTCTGGCGCCATGGGCGTGCTCGAGGTGGTCAACGCACCCGAGCTGCAGGTGCAGTCGCTCTTCTACTCCCAGGACGACCGCGTGGAGGTGACCGGGTCGAAGGGCGTGGCCTGGGTCAACCGTGGCCACGGCAAGATCCAGGAGGTGCCCTCGCTGCAGGTCTACCGCGATGGCGTCACGCGCGACTTCGAGGACATCGCATCCGAGTGGGACGAGTCCTTCATCCTCGCCACGCGCGACTTCATCGAGGCCGTGCGTGAGGGTCGCTCGTCGCTGCTGACCGCAGAGGAGCATCGGCAGGTGCTCTCGACCGCGCTGGCGGCCCAGATCAGCGGTCGCGAGGACCGGGTCGTGCGGCCGGTGGACGTGCCCTAGAGTCGACCCAGCCGACCTCGGCCTACTGGGCGACTACCGGCTCGGGGCGCGGCAGCCGCTCGAGTTCGAGGATGAGCGCCTCCAGTCCGACTCCTTCGTCGTTCATGTCGTTGGCGATCAGAGCGATGCGTCCCTGGTAGCCGCCCGACCGCTACGTCCTGCTGAGCTTCTTGTAGCGGATGCGGTGCGGCTGTTCGGCCGCCGTCCCCATCTCCTTGCGCCGGAACGCCTCGTAGTCGCTCACGTTGCCCTCGAAGTAGCGCACCTGGGAATCGCCCTCGAACGCGAGGATGTGGGTGGCGATGCGGTCGAGGAACCATCGGTCGTGCGAGATGACCACGACGCAGCCCGGGAACGACTCCAGGCCGGCCTCGAGCGCTCGCAGCGTGTCCACGTCGAGGTCATTGGTCGGCTCGTCGAGCAGCAGCACGTTGCCACCGCGACTGCAGCAGCTTGGCCAGGTGCACCCGGTTCCGCTCGCCACCCGACAGCTGGCCGACGAGCTTCTGCTGGTCGGTGCCACGGAAGTTGAACGATGAGACGTAGGCTCGGGCCGGGACCTCGCGCGTCCCGGTCTTGATGAACTCGGCACCCTGGGTGATCTCCCCGAACACCGTCTTGTCGGCGGCCAGGTCGTCGCGCTCCTGGTCGACGTAGCTGAGCGCGACCGTGTCACCGATCGCGATCGACCCCGCGTCGGGTGCCTCCTGCCCGACGAGCATCCGGAACAGCGTCGTCTTGCCGGCGCCGTTGGGCCCGATGATGCCGACGATGCCCGAGCGCGGCAGCGAGAACGTCAGGTCCTCGATGAGCAGCCTCTCGCCGTAGCCCTTGCGCAGGCCCGCGACATCGATGACCTTGTCGCCGAGCCGCGGGCCCGGCGGGATGGCGATCTCCGAGCTCACGGGCGCTGGCCTTGGCGTCGTTCGCCTCGGCCAGGAGTCGCTCGTACGCTGACAGTCGAGCCTTGCCCTTGGCCTGGCGCGCCTTGGTGCCCATACGCACCCACTCGAGCTCGCGCGCGAGCGTCCGCTGGCGGGCATCGGCCTGCTTCTGCTCGGTCGCGATGCGCGCGAGCTTCTGTTCGAGCCAGCTCGAGTAGTTGCCGCTGAACGGGATGCCGCGGCCCCGATCAAGCTCGAGGATCCACTTGGCCACGTTGTCGAGGAAGTATCGATCGTGGGTGATCGCGACGACGGTACCGGCGTATTCGGACAGGAAGCGCTCCAGCCATTCGACCGACTCGGCATCGAGGTGGTTGGTCGGTTCGTCGAGCAGCAGCAGGTCGGGGTGGCGCATGAGCAATCGCGCGAGCGCGACCCGGCGCTTCTCGCCGCCCGAGAGCGTCGTGACGTCGGCGTCGTCGGGCGGGCAACGGAGCGCGTCCATCGCGATGTCGACGTTGCGCTCGAGGTTCCAGGCGTCCGCGGCCTCGATGCGGTCCTCGAGGACCGCCTGCTCGGCGCCGATGGCGTCGTAGTCGGCGTCGGGATCCGACCAGCGGGCCATGACCGCGTTGTACTCGTCGATGAGCGATCGGACCTCGTGGACGCCGTCGAGCACGTTGCCCTTGACGTCCTTGGCGGGGTCGAGCTGGGGCTCCTGGTCGAGGTATCCGACGGTGAAGCCCGGGGTCAGCCGAGCCTCGCCGCTGTAGCCGTCGTCGAGCCCGGCCATGATCTTGAGCAGGCTCGACTTGCCGGCGCCGTTGGGCCCGATGACCCCGATCTTGGCGCCGGGATAGAAGGACAGCGAGATGTCCTCGAGCACGGTCCGGTCGGGCGGATAGTGCCGGGCGAGCCTGTACGCGGTGTAGATGGATTCGGCTGGCATGAGGCTAGGGTAGCGACCCTCCGCGAGGGAGAACGCTCGGGCTCGGTCACGCGGACCGCGTGCCCGGGGACCGGCGGGTAGGGGCCCCGGGACCGTCCGCGCCGTGCCACAATGCCGGCCCGTCAAGCGGCCACGGTCGGACCGAACACGAGGAGGCTATCGATGCCCCAGTACCTGTACGAGCTCGCCTATACCCCCAATCGCTCGCCGCGATGGTGCCGAGCCGCAGGACCGCCTGGAGACGGCCGCACGTCCGGTCCGACGCGTCGGGGCATGGCGCTGACTTTGTCGGCCGGCACCCTTCGCGGCGAGTGCGACGTCGTCGTGCTCTTCGAAGTCTCCGCGACGACGGGGAGATCCGATCCCGCACGCGCGCGGAGGCCTACGCGGGTGGGCCGCCGATCCCGAGCTGCGCCATCATCCCAGCCATGTCCATGACCCCCCAATGGGCGATCGGCTTGCCATCGCGGAACTCGATGATATCGATGACGGCGATGTCGAACCTCTTGCCGGTCGCGGGGATGCCCATGAACTCGCCTTGGTGGGTGCCGGAGAAGCGTACGCGGGCGATCACCTTGTCCCCATCCTCGAGCAGCTCCTCGACCGCCGCGTGGAAGTCGGGGAAGGCCTCACGCATCATGGTCATGAGTGCCCGCGGCGCCGCCTTGCCCGGCGGAATGCCGGGCGGGAGCTCCTCGTGCTCGACGAAGTCGTCGGCCAGGAGCTCGTCGCCGAGGTCGAAATCGCCCTGGCTGAAGACCTCGTCGTAGAGGCGCAGCATCGTGGCCTGGTTGTCGGACATGGAGGACCTCCCTGATCATGGCCGGACCGCTCGGTCCGGATGCGGCTCGCCACAAGATGCCGGCGCGCTGGCCTTCCTCGTGTGACGGGTCCCCCCAAGGCGCGGCAGTCTACACCCCGGCGCCGTCGATGGATAGGTGCCGCCGTGTGACCCGTCGACGCCACGGGGCCGTCGCGCTACGCCAGGCCGGATACCCGGTCAGCGTGTGCGCGCCGATACCAGGGGCGGCGGCAGGAGGTCCGATGGCCGTCATCGTCACTTCGGGCGTCTCCGTCACGCCGGAGAGTCTCGCCGAAGCCATCGCCATCGGCTTGCGCAGCCGCGGTGGCGACGACCAGACGGAACCCGGTGCTCGATGCGATCCAGGGCTCGCTGCTGGACGACCGCGAGAGAATCGGCGGTAGCGGGAGGCTGCGAAGCTCGACTCGCATGACGTTGGCCGCCTGAGTCGCTCCGAGCCACTGGCGCACCCGACCCGCACATCCAGACGGACGTCATGCGCGCACTGTGAGCGGTGCTCATTGCTGCTCTCATGGTGACTGGGTCGACCACTATCGTCGCCGGTCAGGACGAGGAGGCGTCGTCGCGCCCGCCCATCCCAGCCGACGCATGATGGCGCCGGGATCGCCCATCCGTCACACGCCTCGTCCTCCTGCTACACGGTGGCGGGTGCGGCAGCGATCAGATCGCCTTCGTCACCGAGGACGGCTTCTCCGACGACAAGGGGTTCGTGGCGGTAGCGCCGCAGGCATCGTGGCCCCCGTGGATGTGGGCCGCCACCGCGTTCTCCTTTTGGCGGCGTCGGCGTCTCGATCATGGGCTGTGCCCTCGCGGATCGGATCGCGGCCTGTCGCACCGGTCGCGGGTATGGCCGACCTCGGCGAGGCCTGTCAGGCATCCCGTCCGTCCGACGCTCACTTTCCACAGCCTGCTGGACCCGGAAGTTCCCTTCGATGGGGGCTGAGCCCGAGTCTTGCGGGCCTATCCCTCGCAGACTGGCCGGGCTGGGGTTCGAGCGTCGCCAACCGCATGTCAGACGTCGCCAACCGCTACGGCTGCGAGCCGGAGCCCAGGTCGGAGGGCCTGGGCAGCGGAATCGAGCATCTGACCTGGGAGTGCCCGGCGGTGGCCGATGTCAAGCTCGTGCTCGCCAGTGACGACGGCCACGGCGCGCAGGAAACCGAAGACCTCGGCCATGAGGATTCGGCAGGTCGGGACCTTCGTCACTTGACCCTGTCCCCGATTCGTAGTGGCGTACGCAGTAGCGGGAGGCCATGAAGTCCGACTCGCGTACGTTGGCCGCCTGAGTCGCTCCGAGCCACTGGCGAACCCGACCTGCGGACCAGCCGAGGAGGCTTGTCATGCGTACGTTGCGGTGGTCCCTCGCTGCGATGATCGTCGTGCTGTTGGTCGGTGGTCTGTCTCTGGCCGCCGCTGCGCAAAGCGAGGAGGAGCAGGAGGCAGCCACAGCCACATATGTCACGGGGGTCGCGGTCTCCGAGTTGGAGGGTGTCGACTTCGCCGGGTGGGAGATGAAGTGGAGCGACCCGCGTCTGCCGTCGCGGATGGAGTACCGATTCAGCGCAGAGACAGGGCGGAGCATCCATCCTGACGGGACCGTCGTGGCCGCACAGATGGTCGCGGCGGTACGGCTGGACGGTCCTGATGGCGACTGGTCCGGGACCGGCCGGGTCCTGGCTTGGACGTTGGAACCCGAGTCGGGTGCGAAGGGTCGGGACACGTGGACCGAGGTGCTGATGCTGGATGGTGACGGCGACTACGAGGGCCTCTCGGCCACGCTCACGAACACCGGCCGCGGTGATGGCATCGGCCCCTATGAAGGGTTCATCTTCAAGGGAGAGTTGCCGCCCATGCCGGACCCGATCGAGCCGCCCGCCGACCAGTAAGCCCCATCGCGCCGCCTCGACTGCCTGCGGCTTGTGGGCGACGACCAGACATAACCCACCATTCTTGGCGATCCTCGGAGGTGTCCCCTTGCGCCTACGCGCACCACGCGCGGTCGAGCGGATGCCGCTAGTCCGGCCTGGCGGCATCCGACCAGCCATCAAGGCTGCAGCGAGAGGCCGGACGACTACGAAGTGTTCAGGAGTGCCGACTGCAACTGGGTCAATACCAAGAGAAAGACCAGCAACGCCGACCCGCCGGCGAAGAGTAGGGCCAACGCCTCGAAGGTCGGCTCACGGCTCCGGTAGGAACGGGCAAGCAGGCGCGATCCAAGCACGGTCCCGGCCACGCAGGAGACCCAGGTCACGACGCCTCCGAACAGCACCGCTTCAGGTCCGCTCGCGGCAAGGATGACCAGCGAGAGGATGCCGAAGACGACCCACAGGACCCGACGGACCCACCCAGCATTGCCCGACTGCCCGCCGATGTTGCGCCTGTACCACCACAGGCTGACGCTGATGAGGCCGGCCGCGATCAGCGAATGGAGCACGACGACGTTCATGGGAGGCTCCCTCTGGGACACTCCCATCCTCCGCGCCCCGGACAGCGGGGCAAGGGCCGGTCGGCCCGGCGGCGTGCGTCGCCACGGCGGCGACGACCAGACATAACCCGCCAATCACGGCGGTTCGAGCAGACGTTCACTGAGTCGATGGACGCCCGCGGGAGAATCACTGGTAGCGGGAGGCGATGAGGCACGGCCCATGCCCTGGCCGCCGGGACCGTGTCGAGCCACTGGCGAACCCGGCCCGCGCATGCAAGGGGGAAACCATGCGTACGCTGCGATCAGTGCTGGCGGCAGCCGTCTTCCTCGTTGCAGTACTCCCACTGGCCTCGGTAGCCCAGTCCGACGAGACTGCCACTGCCGGACCGGCAGGGGTCGAGTCGGTCCTCTTCGTCGGGAACAGCCTTGTCTACACCGGGGGCGGCGTAGACAAGAACTTCACTGCGCTGACGAAAGCCGACGAGGATGCTGCCAGCATCGACGTTCACGCCATCACCGCACCTGGCCGGCTGCTGTTGGACCATGTCAGGGTCGGGCACCGAGACGACATCACGTCCGGTGCCTACGCGGTCGTCGTCCTCCAGGGCGGGGTCCACAAGAGCGGTGTCGACGCCTTCCTCGAGGGTGCCCGGGCGCTCGACGCCGCGGTCCGTGAGTCCGGGGGCCAGACGGTCCTCTACATGACCTGGTTCATGGAGCCATACCCCTCCATCGACCTCGATGGCATCGCCGCCGTGCATCGACAGCTCGGTGAGGAGCTGGGCGCGCGGGTCGCGCCCGTCGGTCTGGCGATGGCTGATGCCAAGGCGGAGCGCCCGGACATGGAGCTGCTGGGACCCGACCGTATCCATCCGATGGCCCAGGGCGCCTACCTCGCCGCTACCGTCATCTACGCGACGATCTTCGACCGTTCCCCAGAGGGCATTCACACCGACTTCCCGAGCAATTTCCCAGTCAGCGATGAGGAGGTCGCGTTCCTGCAGCGGATCGCCTGGGAGGCTGTGGAGAAATGGCAGGCGGATGTACCTGCCGAGTAGTAGCCCCCATCGTGCCGCCTCGGCTGCCTGCGCCATGGCGGCGACGACCAGACTATATCCGTCTATTCATGGCGATTCTGCCGGAGGTGATGGACGCCCGCGAGAGAATCATGGGTAGCGGGAGGCGATGATGCGCGGCCCGCGACCATGGCCGCCTGGACCGCGCCGAGCCACTGGCGAACCCGGCCCGCGGATGAAGGGGGGATTGTCATGCGCAGGCATATGGGCCGCGGTAGCGGCCATCGATCGCTGTGCCTGGCGCTCGGTGGCGTCCGGTCGTCGCAGCAGTGAGGCTTCGTCGAGCGGCAGCGTCGAGATCCCGGTGGCGTACGCCCATCCCGAGGTCCGCGCGGATGCAGCACTGGGTCGCCGCGCACCTGGACGACCCGGCCGTGCGGATCGTCGATGCTCGCGCCGATGGGCCGACCTACTACGCCCAAGGCCACATCCCCGGTGCCGTCGCCTCGACATCTTCGACGAGCTCTGCTGCCCCTCCGACATCATGGACGCCGAGCCGTTCGCGGAGCTGATGGGCGAAAAGGGCATCGGGGACGACACGACCGTGGTCGTCTACGACACCGAGAGCGGGCTGTGGGGCGCCCGGCTGTGGTGGGCGCTGCGGTACTACGGCCACGAGGACGCCAAGCTCCTCGACGGCGGCCTCGCTGCCTGGGAGGCCGAGGGTCTGCCGCTCGAGACGGACGTCCCGGTGATCGAGCCGGCCGTCTTCACGGCCGAGGTGCGACCGCAGTGGTACGTGGCGATGGACGAGGTCAGGGCCGCCATCGACGATCCCGCCGTCACCATCGTGGACGCCTTGCCCGCCACGAGCTACCGCGACGGAGCACATCCCCAGCGCGGTCAGCCTCCCGGCACCCGACCTGCTCGAGTACTACCGGGGGGTTCAAGGGAGCCGAGGACCTCGCGGCCATGCTGGAGGAGGCTGGGCTCGATCCCGCGCAGCGGACCATCACCTACTGCGGTGGCGGCTACTACGGCGCCTTCGCTGCCTTCGTCCTGCACCTCATGGGCTTCGAGGACGTGGCCATGTACGACGGAGCGCTGGAGGAGTGGACGAGCGATCCCTCGAACCCGGTCGAGGGCGTCCGGCACGAGTAAGGCGGCCCCATCGCGCCGCCTCGGCTGGCTGCGGCTCAGCCAGCCATGGCGGCGACGACCAGACGACGTACGCCTGGTGACCGTGATCGGCGCTTCTACGGCAGGCGCGAACCCAGCGCTTCGCGCAGCTCGGCATCGGCGATGGTGGGGATGTCCAGCGCCGCGGCCGCGGCCGGGTGCGTGATGGCCGGTACCACGATCTCGTCGGGCAGGCGCTTGAGCGTGCCCTTCATGCAGCGGTGCGAAGCGTCGGCGATGGTGCCCAGCAGGTCACGCGAGGCCGCCTGCGGCTCGGCCCGGTGGGCCGGATAACCATTGCCCTGCTCGTCGGTGAAGAGCTGGTCGAAGAGCATGCGCAAGTTGACCTCGCCGGCCCAGCCCCAACCCTGGTTGAGCGCGAGCGAGACCACGTTGCCGGCGTTGATGCGCGCGAAGAGGAAGGCGTCGAGCGGCGTCAGCAGGTGCCCGCAGAAGACGCCGCGGTACTGCATCACCGAGTTCATGTAGCCCTGGCCGGTGCCACAGCCGCCGATGACCATGTCCACGCGGTCGGCCGCCAGCAGCAACGCCGAGATGAGCCCGGTGTGGCCGTACTGCAGCTCCGGCACTTCGCCCTTCTCGGACATGCCGGCATTGACCACGTCGAGGCCGCGGCCCTCGAGGGCGGACATGATGAACGGGTGCTTGTCGACCGCACTGGTCTCGTTGACCACGGCGATGCGCATGGATCGGGCTCCTTCCACGGCGCCGCAGGTCAGGGATCGAGAGGTCGGGTGTATGGCGGCGCCACCGCTCCCGAGCATAGCGCTACGCTGGCCCGACGATGACCGACGACATCACCGCATCGGCCGCTGACGGCGCGGACGGCCAGGGGGCCACCGACACCCACTGGCCCGACTACTACGAGATCACCGCCGAGCGACCCTCGTGGACGACCACCAGGACCGCGGCCGACGCCTTCGGCGAACACCCGCCCGACGGTCCACGTTTCGCCGTGGACCTCGGCTGCGGTGCCGGCCGTGACACGCGCGAGCTGTTGCGGCGCGGCTGGCGGGTGCTGGCCACGGACATGACGCCCGAGGGTCCCGAGACGCTCTGGCGGCTCACGCGCGAGGAGGACCGCGAGCGGCTGGAGACCGAGGTCGCACCGCTTCAGGACTTCGAGATCCCGGTCTGCGATCTGCTCAACGCCAACCTCATCCTGCCGTTCCAGCCGGCGGCCGACTACGAGGCGACCTGGGAGCGCATCCTGGCTGCCATCCCGGTGGGCGGCCGCTTCAGCGGCATGCTCTTCGGCCACAAGGACCAGGCCGCCGAGGAGGAAGGCATGACCTGCCCCCCGCCGGAGGTCATCCGCGGCTACCTCGACGGCTTCGAGATCGAATACTGGGCCGAGAAGGAGGAGGACGGCCAGACCGCCCTCGGCGACGACCACCACTTCCACCTCATCGAGGTCGTGGCCGTACGGCGCGGCTAGCCTGCGCCACGATGTATGCTACATACATCGTGAAGCGCACGCAGATCTACATCGACGAGGGCCAGGATCGCCTGCTCGGTGAGCGAGCTCAAGCGGTGGGTGAGACCAAGTCATCGCTCATCCGAGAAGCGCTCACGCAGTACCTGACCCCGGCCGACGGCGAGGATGCACACCTCGCGCGCTTCCGGGCAGCCCTTGACGAAGTCGCGGCACAGCCCGCCGAGCTACCGCCGGGCCAGGAGTACGTGGCGGATCTCCGCGCCCGGGACGTCGCCCGCGAGCGGGCTCAAGACAAGCGGCGAGCGTGAGCGTCGTACTCGACACGTCGATCGTCATCGACATGCTGCGTGGCCATGTGCCTGCGCTCGACTTCGGACGGTCGCTGGCACAGCCACCGATCTGCTCTGAGATCACCCGCGTGGAGGTAGTGCGAGGGCTTGGCAGCGCCGAGCGCGGCCCAGCGGAGCGCCTGTTCGCGACGCTGCGCTGGATAGCGATCGACGAGGCGGTCGCCCGGAGAGCCGGCGAGCTCGGCCGCCGGTGGCGCCGTAGTCACCAGGGCATCGGCAGCGCAGATCTGGTCGTGGCGGCGACCGCGGTGGAGCTGGGCGCGACACTCGCCACACTCAACGTCAGGCGCTTCCCCATGTTCGAGGACCTCGAGCCACCGTACGGGCCGTAGTGCGCGTGATGGGCCAGGTCAGGTAGCATTCGGCCGATGTCAGACCTCATCCCCACGGGTCAGCCGCAGACCATGCCCACCGCTGCCCGCGTGGCCCTGGCCGACGACGCCCCCGACATCGAGGGGCTCTTCAGCTTCGCGCGCGAGGCCGAGCTGCGCGTGCAGACGCTGCGCATGACCATCGAGGAGCGCGTGGTCACGGCCCGGGGCGCGGACAGCATCACCCACGAGATCCAGCTCAAGCACCCGGGCCACGCCCGTGTCGCGACCAAGCGCCGCTCGGAGCCGCTCAGCCGTGACTACGACATCTGGGTCAGCGACGGCAAGACGGTCACCGCCTACGAGGCCAGCAACAAGCTCGCCAGCGTGCGCGCGGTCCGCCCCCGTGTCGCCGGTTCGGATGCACCGGACCTGCCCGCCTTCGCGCGAAGCTACCAACCGCTGACACGACTGCCCGCAGGCAGCCTGGCGAACACGTTCATCCACCCCCACGGGCTCTTCCGCAACGTGCTCGTGACCGGCCCACTGGCGGTCGTGGGCGTGCAGCCGGTGGCGGACCGAGAGGCGATCGTGGTCCGCGCCCAGCACCCGCGTACGGCCAAGGTCCTCGTCGACCGGCCCGACCGCTCCATCGACGTGGGCATCGGCCGCGATTCGGGCTTCGTGCTCCTGCTCATCGAGCGCATCGGCGGGCAGGTCACACGCCACGCCGAAGTCACCCGTCTGGAGCTGGACCCGACGATCTTCGACTCCGCCTTCGAGATCAAGCTGCCCGCCGACGTGCGCAGGGTCTACTGAGCGCCTCGCTGGGGGGCCAGCGTTGCGAGTGGGCGGGCGATGACCCGCAGATGATCGCCTACCACGACACCGAGTGGGGCCGGCCCCTGCACGACGAACGCCGGCTCTTCGAGATGCTCTGTCTCGAGGGTGCCCAGGCCGGGCTCTCCTGGTCCACCATCCTGCGCCGGCGCGAGGGCTACCGTGAGGCCTACGATGCGTTCGACGCCGAGCGCATCGCGGCTTACGACGACGACCGCCAGGCGCGACTGCTGGTCGACCGGCGCATCATCCGCAATCGAGCCAAGGTGCGGGCCTTTCGCGACAACGCCACGGCCACGCTGCGCCTGCGAGACGAGATCGGCGGGCTGGACCAGTACCTGTGGGGCTTCGTCAACGGCGAACCCATCGTCAATCACTTCGAGACGATCTCGGAGGTCCCGGCCCAGACACCGCTGGCCGAACAGCTCTCGGCCGACCTGAAGCGGCGCGGCTTCCGCTTCGTCGGGCCGGTCATCACCTACGCCTACATGCAGTCGATCGGCCTCGTCAACGACCACCTGGTGCGCTGCTTCTGCCATCCGGGGGCCTGACCGAACCAGCCGGGGCGCCTGACCGAACCAGCCGGCCGGCGGCCGACCGCGCCGCTACGATGACGGTCTGCAGTCCGATCCGCCACTGCCGGAAGCGAGCGCGGGCCACGACGGGGCACCGATGGGCAAGAAGTCCAAGGGCAAGGACAAGGCCGGGAAGAGGGAGCTCAAGAAGGCACTGCGGCTGGCCGCCGCCGAAGCGGCAGCAGCCGCACCGGCGGCCCCGGCGGCCACGGCGGCCCCGATGGACCTCCGCGCCGAGCGAGTGCGCAAAGCCGTGGACCCGACCGAGCTGGCGGCGCGGCTGGCTGGGCTCTCGACGGTGCTGCAGCGCCACCTCTCCCGTGCCGACGCGGGCGAGGGCCTGACCCGAGCGCGTCTCTCCGCGCTGGCGCTGCTGGTGCTGGGCGGCCCACGCACACTGGGTGACCTGGCCGCCGCCGAGCACGTGCGTCCACCGACCATGACCCGGCTCGTCCACGCCATGGAGGCCGACGGCCTGGTGGCACGTGAGAAGAACCCCGACGACGCACGCTCGGTGGTCATTCGCGCCACGGCTCTTGGGGTCGAGCAACTCGAGCACGGCCGGGCCCGGCAGATCGCACCGCTGGCCGAGGCCATCGCCGATCTCGACCGCGCCGAACGCCTGGTGCTGGAAGACGCGGCCGATCTCCTCGGACGCGCGCTACGAGACAGCGATTGGGAGCCCACGGCCGGGGACGCGTGAGCACTCCGCCGGCCGTAGGCGAACGGCCCTCGCCACGGACGGAGCTGGCCGTGTGGCTGGCGCTCATCGTCGCGCTCGCGGCCCTGCTGCAGACGGGCACGCCACCGCGGGTGGTGGTGCTCTCGCTCATCGTCGTGGCCGTCACGCTGGCGGCCTCGCTGCGCTGGCGCCTGGGGCCGCTGGTGATCGTGGTGCTGCTGCTGGTGGGCCTCGCGCTGCGCGCCGTACCCTCGAGCGGCTACAGCGACGTGTTGGTCGTGACCGAGGCGGCGGTCCGCGAGATGCTCGCCGGCGGCAACCCCTACGGTCACGGCTTCGAGGCGTCGACCCCGCCGGGCGCACCCTTCGCCTACGGGCCGCTGGCGCTGCTGTGGTACATCCCCAGCCTCGACGATGCGGGGGAACTGGAGTCGCTCGCGGCGCTGCTGGTGCTGGTCCTGCTGGCGCTGCGAGGCAAGCCCCTGGGGCTGGCCGTCTACGCGGTCACGCCGGCGCTCGTGGTGGCTGCCGGCGACGGCTCCAACGACACCACTGCGGGCCTGCTCATCCTCGCCGCGTTGCTCCTGGCGGTGCGCGCGCCCGTGGCCGGGGCCGTGGCCCTGGCGGTCGCGGTGGCCTTCAAGCCATACGCGCTGGCGTGGCTGCCGGGGCTCCTGGCCTACGGCGGCGTGGTGGCGCCACTGATCGCGTTCCTCGTGGTCTCGGCCGTGGCCTGGCTCCCGCCCCTGGTCGCCTTCGGGCCGAGCGCGATGCTGTGGTCGTTCCGCGAGGCCGAGGGCCTGCACGGGCCGGCCTACTACTCGCTGGCCTATGCGCTCGAGGCGCCTGAGTCGGTGCCGCAGCCGCTATGGAACGCGTTCCGTGTGT
This sequence comes from uncultured Chloroflexia bacterium, assembly GCA_963716815.1. Lineage (GTDB taxonomy): Bacteria > Chloroflexota > Limnocylindria > Limnocylindrales > CSP1-4 > JAFMJV01. The sequence continues at coordinate 34,732 of CAVQUM010000012.1, read as the reverse complement.
TCGCCGGGGCGGCGCTGGCGGTGGCCAACCTGCTCCTGGTGCGCTCGACGGCGTCGCTCATCATCGGTGGGACGCTCGTCTTCGGCGCGACGCTCTTCCTCGGCTGGTGGGGCAGTTTCGCCTACGTCGCGGCCGTGGCGCCGGTGCTGTGCTGGCATCTCGATGGCTGGCTGGGACTGGACCGCTTCCGCGTCGTCTGGCCGGGCGATCCGTTGCGTCGCGTCACCACTTGGGTCGACGCACGCTGGCCGATACGCGCGGATGTCATGGAAGTGAGACCGAGGGCTCGATAGACTCGGGACATCCGAGCCCTATCCATCGCGGGAAGCGAAGACACGTGGTTCGTCTGCGGTCGCCGAACCGGACCACGTCGAGCAGTGGCGAGCCCGGTCCCGTGTTCTTGAACACAGCGCCCTGCGGGGCGGAGGACGCATGGCGGCTGCGGGCATCGCGCTCCTGATCATGGCCCATATCGCCGACTACACCACATTCGTGGTGATGGTCGCGCGCAACGGCCTGGGCTCCGAGTTGAACCCACTGGTGGTGACCCTCGCCGAGGACTGGGGTCTGGCCCTGCTGACCGTGGCCAAGTTCGCCACCGTCCTCTTCGTGGCCGCGACCTTCCTCGTCGTCGGCCGCACGCGTCCGCGGCTGGCCAGGGCCGTGCTCGCCTTCGGCATCTTCATCGGGGGCTTGGGCGCGTTCAGCAACATCGCCACCATCGAGGCCAGCATCGCCGCCGCCAGCCCGTAGCGGCGCAGCTCAGAAGTCGCGCTGCTCGGTGCCGAGGCGATCCACGTCGAGGTCGGGCCGGACCGAGCGCACGTAGTCGCGTACGGCCCACAGCGAGGTGTTGAAGCCGATGCCCTCCCAGGGCAGGTCGTCGATGGCGAAGGCCCCGACTTCGAGCGTCTCGGGTGTGACCACCATCTCGCCGCCGACGATGGCGGCGCTGTAGACGACGATCACGACCGAGGCTCGCGGCTGGGGATAGACGCCCACGATGCCGGTGGGCTCCACCCTCAGGCCCGTCTCCTCGAGCGTCTCGCGCACCGCTCCCTGGATGACGGTCTCGTCGGCCTCGAGGAAGCCGCCCGGCTGCGCCCAGGTGCCCACGCCCGGCGGGATGGCCCGGCGGATGAGCACGAGCTCCCCCTTGTCGGTGATCGGCAGGGTCGTCGCCACCAGGCGCGGGTTGACGTAGGTGATGTGCCCGCAGTCGGCGCAGTGATAGCGCCGGCGCTCGTCCTGCGGCACCGGGCCGTAGGTCAGCTGGCCGCCGCAACGCGCGCAGTTGCGCAGCAGCGGCGCCATCCACTCGGGCGCACCACGGTCGAAGCCGCGCACGGGCAGGCGGGCAGCCGGGTCATCGAGCCGAGACATCAGGCGGACCTTTCCCCAACGTGTGCGCTCATCAGGCGATGAGCACCACGTACATGATGACGCCCACCACGACCAGCGAGCCCGCGAGCACGGCCACCCACACGACGCGGAACCAGGCCCGACCGCGGTCGACGTTCCACCAGGCCCCCACCGAGCGCCACACGCGCAGCAGCGCGTCGGTCGTGACCGCGAGCAACACGACGCCACCGATGAGCACGGGGATCTTGACCCAGAGCGAGGACATGGGCGTGCCCAGCTCGAGGGCGGCGATGGCGATGACACCGCAGATGAGGACGATGATCGAGAGATAGATGAAGCTCGATTGCAGGGGCGTGGGAGCGACCTCGGGCACGCGCTGCGGTACGAGCGGACGCCCGTGCACGTCCACCGGCACCGGCTGCTCCTGGCGGTCGAGCTGCGGGACGCCCTCGAGCTCCTCTTCCACGATCCGATCCCAGTCGGCCCCCTCGGTGGCCTACTGCCCCTGCGCCTTGGTGAAGGCGGCTTCGCCCTCGATGACCCGCAGCTTCTGGACGTGCGCCCAGGGCATGCGCTCGCCGACTCGGGCCAGCAGCCTGAGGATGGCCGCGTCATCGACGGGACCGCCTTCCACGGCGGCCACGAAGCGGCAGCGCCACCAGCCCACGGTGTCGGTGTGGGGGTTGCCCTGCGGATACACGACCGTGCCGCGGGCCGACATCAGCAGCAGCCTGAACTCCGGCCCGGCAGCCTCGTCGAGGGCGCGGCCGACCGTCGCGGGGTCGCCGTCCATCTCGGTGTAGATGTCGACGCCGACCAACTGGGTATCGGCCCCGACGACCGGACGCGGCTGCCATCGGGCCAGCGGCCGCGGTGCGGCAGCGGGTGGCTCGGACTTGGTCGGATAGTGCGTGGCCGGGCTCCGGCCGAGGTTCTCGATGATGGCGTCGGCGAAGCCGGAGGTGGACGTGGACCGTTCCACGTCACCGGCCTGACGGGCCACGTCGAGGGTCACCGCCTGGCCCTCCTCGAGGGTCACGAAGACGGCGTCCTCGATCTGCTTTGCCGCTTGAGGCTCGCCAAGGTGCTTGAGCATGAGCACGGAGCTGAGGATGAGCGCGGTGGGGTTGATGACGTTCTTGCCAGCGTACTTGGGCGCCGAGCCGTGGACGGCCTCGAAGATGGCTACCTCGTCGCCGAAGTTGCCCGAGGCTGCGAAGCCCAGTCCCCCGACCAGGCCGGAGGCCAGGTCGCTGATGATGTCGCCGGCAAGGTTGGTCGTGACGATGACATCGAACTGCGCGGGGTCCTTGACCATCTGGTGGGCCACGTTGTCGATGATGAGGTGCTGCGGCTCGATCTCGGGGTATTCGGGCGCCATCTCCTCGAAGACGCGTTGGAAGAGGCCCTCACTGAGCTTGAGGATGTTCGACTTGGTGGCGCAGGTGACCTTCCTGCGACCTTCACGACGAGCCAACTCGAAGGCGTAGCGGATGATCTTCTCCGAGCCCCTGCGGGTGATGATCTTGAGCGCCACCGCCACGTCGCGGGAGTCCATGTACTCGACGCCGGCGTAGAGGTCCTCGATGTTCTCGCGAACCACGATGAAGTCGATGCCCTCGCCGTCGTAGCGCGTGGGCACGCCGGGGATCTGGCGCGCCGGGCGCAGGTTGGCGTACGTCTCGAACAGCTTGCGCAAGGTCACGTTGGCCGACTTCTCGCCGAAGCCGATAGGCGTGGCCAGCGGGCCCTTCAGGGCCACGCCGGTGCGGGCGATCGAATCTGCCGTCTCCTGCGGTACGCCGCTGCTGTCGCCGGCGCGGAAGACGGCCTCCCCCGCGATCGCTTCTTCCCACTCGATCGAGACGCCCGTGGCCTCGATGACGCGGCGGGTGGCCGCGGTGATCTCCGGTCCCACTCCATCGCCTGGAATGAGAGTGACGCGGTGGCTCATGCTTCCTCCGAGGACGTGTGTGGTCGGTACCTTGGTGCCGGGTGAGGGTGCCCGCGGCGCTCAGGCTCACAGGTGCGACCGAGCGGGCCACCGCGAATGCTACACGGAGGGGTACGCTGCCGCAGTCATGACGACGCCTGTGCGCACGCCCCTGCTCATCGACTGCGACACGGGCATCGATGACGCCCTCGCGCTGCTCTACGCCTGCGCCTCGGCCGAGGCCGAGATCGTGGGCATCGGCTGCGTGGCGGGCAACGTGGAGTTGCCACATGTCGTGCGCAACACGCTCGCCGTGCTGGAGTTGGCGGGACGGGCTGACGTGGAGGTGGCGGCCGGGCGGGATGCTCCCATCGCGCGGCCCCTGCGCATCGCCGACGATACGCACGGTCCCACCGGTCTGGGCTACGCGGTACTGCCGCCGCCGGCCGCCGCACCGGGTCCGCGGGATGCGGCCCGGCTCGATCATCGAGGGCGCTCGCGCGCGCCCGGGTGAGATCACGCTCGTGACACTGGGTCCGCTGTCCAACGTGGCCGTGGCGCTGGAGCGTGAGCCCGACCTGCCGCGCCTGCTCCGGCGGCTGGTGATGATGGTCGGCGCCTACCGCGTGCCGGGCAACACCGCCCCCACCATGGAGTGGAACGCGGGCGTGGACCCCGAAGCGCTGGCGGCGGTCATCAGGGGCTGGGCGAGCGGCCGGCGCGTCGCGTCCGGTGGCCTTCGGCCTGGACGTGACCGAGCGGGCGGTGCTGACGCCCGAGCACCTGGTCGGGCTGGCCGAGGCGGCCGGAGCCGCCGATGACCCGATGGTCCGTTTCGTGGACGACGCGCTGCGCTTCTACTTCGAGTTCCACAGCCGCTACGACGGCTTCTACGGCGCCTTCATCCACGATGCGCTGGTGGTGGCCGCAGCGCTCGATCCGGGGCTGGCACGGACGGAGGCGCTGACGGTCGAGGTCGAGCTGGAGGGCCGCTGGACGAGCGGCGAGACGGTCACCGACTGGCGCCGCCACTGGGGCCGTGAACCCAACCTCGACATCGCGCTGGAAGCCGATGGCACGGCCTTCTTCGAACGCTTCGTCGAACGGGTGGGTCGCCTGGCCCGCGCGCGGCGGTCAGGCCTCTGAAGGCGACAGGCCGAGCGCTTCGAGCAAGGGCTCGCGGAACCCGGGCTGGTTCCAGAGCTGCCGGGTGAAAGGGCCGGCGCCGTCGCGGCTGAGGTGACGCGGATCGCGAAACGACTCCGGCTTGACCCAGCCGCCATAGCCCTCGATCTCCACGATCTCGATCCCGGCCGCGGCCCCGAGGCGCTCGTAGCTGGCGGCCACCCCGGCTTCCCAGTCCGGCCAGCGCTCCGCGAGGGCCGCTTCGAGCGCGGCCAGGTAGGGCAGTTCGAGGGCGATGACGGTGACGCCGTGCGCCTGGACCTCAGCCACGAGCACTGCGAATCCGTCCACCACGTCCTGTGGTGCGTCGGGGTCGACGGGCACCGAGCCGAGCGCTTCCTTGATGCGCACATCGAGCCGCTGCGCGTCCGATGGCGCGTTCGACAGCCAGCCGTTCTCGAGCAGGAGGCGGTCATCATCACCGAGCGTGGTGGGCATGCCGTTGACGATGGCCTCGGCGATGCGGCCGGGACGGCCGCGCCAGCGCCAGACCGTGGAGATCCGAGCCACCTGGCAGTCGAGCCACTCGGCACCGAACGAGAGCCCGGCGCAACCACTCCACAGCCGTCCCAGCTCGCCCTGCAGGAACCAGTCGTCAGCGCCGTGACGGCCGCCGAGGGCGACGGGCGTGAGGCCGGTGACGAGTACGTCCGGCAACAGGTCGCGCGTCGCCAGCTCCTGCACGATCAATCGCTGTGCCTCGAGGCTCAGGCCGCCCTGGGCCACGTTCTGGACGCGAACCCGCGCGCCGGTCGTCTCACGGATGCGACGTTCGAGCGTGGCCGGCTTGATGCCCGCGCGGGTCGATGAACTGCCGAGGATGAGCACGTCGGGCCGGCCGCGGCGCACGAGGTTGGCGAGGCTGACATCCGTGTCGGCGCTGGAGCTGGGCGCGATGGGCAGACGGCCCTCGTCGGTGAGGGCGCGGACGCCCAGCTCGAGGACCACCACCGGTCCGAGCAGCAGTACGGCGGCGATGAGCACAGACAGCGGCCTGATCACGTGTCCAGGGACCCCTCGTCGCCCGCGTCGGGTGCACCGCCCGCTGGCGCCAGGGCCGCCAGCATCGGCTCGCGGAAGCGCGGGTCCGCCCATAGCTGCTCGGTCAGGACCTTGGCCCCCACGCGCGAGACGTGACGGTGGTCACGCTGCCACCTGGGCTGCCAGGCATCGCCCGGCTCGGGCAGCTCGATGATCTCGACGGCGGCAGCCTCGGCCATGCCGGCGTAGCTCTCGGCCAGCTGGGCCGGCCAGTCGGGGTTGCGCTCGGTGAGCGCGGCCAGCAGGGGCTCCGAGTAGGGCGTGGCCACGACCACGACCTCGGAGCCGAGCGCGCGCAGGTCCGCCACGAGGGCCGCGAACTCGGCTTCCGCGGCCGGCGAGCGTACGACCTCTGCGTCCAGCCGCGCGAGCGTATCCTCGAGCAGCCCGTCGAGACGCTCGGCAGCGGCCGGCTTGGCACTGACCCAGCCGTTCTCGAGCACCGTGCGCCCGGCGCCGCTGATGGTCGTTTCCCGCGGTCCGGCGAGGGCTTGGCGCACCTGTTCGGTCCGTCCGCGCCAACGCCACAGGGCCGATCGCTGGCCGACCTGGCAACTGACCTGCTCGTAGCCCGCGAGATCGGCACAGCCGGTCCAGAGACGGCCCAGCTCCGAGGTCGCCAGCCAGCCCTCGCGGTCGTAGCGGGCGGTCCCACCCGTGGGGCTCAGGCCCACGACCACCACCTCCGGCAGCAGATCGCGCTCCGCGAGACCCTGCACCAGCGCCCGTTGGTCCTCGTGGACCAGGCCCGAGAGCGCGGCGTTGAAGACCCGCGCCTGCGCTCCGCCGTCCCGTTCGATGAGCCCCTCCAGCACCGCGGGCGAGATGGCGTTGTGCGTGGAGGAGTTGCCCAGCACCAGCACGTCCGGCCGTCCCTGCCGCGCGAGGTTGGCCAGCGACATGTCGGCCACGGGCTCCGAGGAGGGCGCCTCGGGCAACCGGTCGTTCGCGATGAGCGCGCGCAGGCCCAGCTCTACCGCCAGCAGCGGGCCCAGGAGCAGGATCGCCGCGACGAGCACGACGAGGGGGCGGATCACGGCTGGCTCGGGGTTGCTGGCTGCGTCGGAAGTGCTGGCTGCATCAGAACTGCTGGTAGATGAAGTCGGGGGCGCCCGCGGGCAGGAGCAGGGCCGCGAGGGCCAGGGCCACACCATAGGCCAACCAGCGGCGCGCCGAGCGTCGCGGGGCCAGCCGGCGGGCGAGGCGCTCCCAGGCGGTCCACTGGCCGACCATCAACACCGCCAGCACGACGACCAGGGCCAAGCTGGGCAGCGTGCCGCCGTGGGGGATGAAGATGCGCGCGTAGTACTCGGCGGCGGTGGCCAGGTCCGGGGCCACGAAGGGCACGCGCGCGAGCACCACGAAGGTGAAGGTGACGATCCACGAGAGCAGCACCGGCAGGACCGGATGCGACGGCAGCCGCCGCCACCAGCGGTTGATCGAGAGACCCACGCCCTGCAGCAGGCCCCACACCGCGAAGCCGGCACCGGCCCCGTGCCACACGCCGGCGATGGTCATGGTGATCATCAGGTTCAGGTAGGTGCGCGGACCGCCGTGACGCGAGCCGCCCAGGGGGAAGTAGATGTAGTCGCGCAGCCACGCGCCGAGGGTCATGTGCCAGCGCCGCCAGAACTCGGCCATCGAGAGCGAGCGGTAGGGCCAGTCGAAGTTGCGCGGCATGCCGATGCCCAGCAGGCGCGCCGCACCACGAGCCATGTCGGTGTAGCCCGCGAAGTCGAGGTAGAGCTGGAAGGTCCAGGCGGCCGCGACCGCCAGTAGCGTCAGCGACGAGGCTTCACCGAAGTCGCTGAAGCCGTCGCGCACGATCGGGCCCAGCTGGTCGGCCATCGACTTCTTGAACAGGCCCGTGACGAGGAGCGGCACGGCCATGTGCAGCAGCGGGAGGCTGAAGCGGCGCTCGAAATGCAGCTGGGGCAGGAACTGGCTGCCGCGCATGATCGGCCCCGAAAGCACGCGCGGGAAGAACGCGATGAAGGTCGCGAAGTGGAGCACGTTGCGCTCGGGCGCCTGGCCGCGGTAGACGTCGACCACGTAGGCGATGAGCGTGAAGGTCACGAAACTGATGGCCACCGGCAGCACGATGCCCAGCCCACCCCACTCGACCGGCTCACCGGTCAGGTGGCTCAGCAGCGAGGCGCTGCTGCCGAGGACGAGATCGAGGTACTTGAAGAGGGCCAGGATCGCGACGTCGAGCACGACCGCGGTGATGACCGCAGCCTTGCGGTGGCGCCCAGCCGCAGCCAGGCCCAAGAGGTAGTTGGCGCCGATGAGCAGCAGGAAGCCGGGCAGGTAGCCCACGTTCCAGCTGGCATAGAAGAGCAGACTGGCGCCGAAGAGCCACCATATCCGCAGCCGACGCGGCAGCAGCCAGTAGCCCAAGACGACGACCAGCAGGAAGAGGACGAAGCCGATGGTCGCGAAGTTGATGCGCTGATGCTAGCAACCGCCGGCGGTCGCGTTTCGTGGCAATCTGTCGCGCGGTAGCGGCGGGGACGAACGGGAGTGGAGGTGCAGGTGTCGCAGACGTGGCTGCGGGTCGGAGGCGGCTTGGCCGTCTTCGTGCTCATCGCGCTCGCCGGCCTCGCTGCCCTCGGCGGCCTCGAGTTCGACGCCGCCCTCGACACGTTCGCGCTGGTGATGATCGTGGCGCTCCCGGCAGGGGTGGCCACCTACGCTCTCGTCGAGTACGCCCAGACGAAGCGACTCGACTCCATCACACGCCAGTTCGATACGCGCACGCTGGTGCTGATGCCGGTGGCCATGGCGCTCAACATCGTGCTCGGCACGGCCGTGGCCAGCGCCCTCAAGATCCCCATCTACCTCGATTTCGATCGGCACCATCCTGGTGGCCGCGCTGGCCGGACCGCTGGCCGGTGCCGCCACCGGCTTCCTTTCCAACGTGGTCTGGACCTACCTCGCCCCGCCACCGTTCGGAAGCCCCTTCGCGGCGCCGTTCGCGGTCGTGGCCGTGGTGGTCGGGCTGCTGGCGGGCACCTTCGCGCGTTGGGGCTGGCTGCGGCCTCGGCGCGATGCCTCCGATCGCGAACTGTTCCTCGGCGGGGTCGTGGCCATGGGCATCGTGGTGGTCCTGGCGCTGCTGGCGATGAGCGGCTGGTCGGCGGCCGGTGAGGACTTCCGGGCGACTCCCGAGAGCACCGACTCCGCGCTCTTCCTGCTCGGCTGGGCGGCCCTGCTGCTGGTGGGCATCACCGTCGTCGGACTCATCGGCCTGCTCGTGTTGCGGCGTGACCTGGCCGCGGCCTACGTCGTCGTCGCGGGCACGGTCACCGGCATCGTGGCGGCCTTCATCGCGGCCCCCATCGCCTCGGGCATCTTCGGCGGAGTGACCGGCTCGGGCGCGGACTTCGTCATCGCCGCGCTGCGGGCGGCCGGGGCTGAGCTCGAGCAGGCGGTGTTGGGTCAGGCGCTGATCAGCGACCCCATCGACAAGGTCATCACCTACTTCGTCGTGTACCTCATCCTTGGGGCCATGGCCACGCGCACCAAGGCGCGCTTCCCGCAGGGGGAATACCTGCTGCCGCTGACCGACGACGTAGATGACGATGACGCCGCTGCTCCCGACCGCTAGCCCGAGGGCCCGAAACCCCTGGGCCGACCTCGACCCGCTCACCCGGCTGACCGTGGTGTTGGGCACGATGGTCGCGGCGCTGCTGCTGGGCGGGATCGTCTGCCCGGCCGTGCTCGCGATCGTGGCCGTGCTGACCCCGGCGCTGGTCGCGCATGAGCTGCGTGAGGTCCTGCGGCTGAGCCTGCTGCTGGCCCTGCCGCTGGGGGTCAGCGTCGTGCTGGTCAACGTCATCTTCGCGCCGGGCACCACCGCAGAGGGAGTGCGCCTGGCGGTCGAGGTCGTGGTGCGCATCCTGACCATGGCCGGCGCGGCCGTGCTCTTCTACCGCAGCACGCGTCCGGCCGAGCTGGTGGCCAGCCTGCAGCACCACGGCATCTCGGCCCGGGCCACGTTCGTGATCCACAACGGCGTGGCCATGATCCCGCGGCTGTCCGAACGAGCGGCCGAGGTGACCGAGGCCCAGCGCGCCCGCGGCCTTGACACCGAGGGTGGCCCCTTGCGCCGGGGCCGGGGCCTGGTGGCGCTGGCGGGCCCCACCATCCTGGGCGCGATCAGCGAGGTCGAGACGCGCACGTTGGCCCTCGAGACCCGCGGCTTCACGCGACCCGGAAGGCCGACGCCGCTGTGGACCCCACATGACAGCGCGCTGCAGCGAGCTGCTCGTTGGGCTGTGCTCATCGGCCTGGTCGTGCTGGCCCTGGCCCGCGCCACGGGGAACCTGCCGTGTTGAGGCTCGCCGGTGTCTCGTATCGCTATCCCGGTGCGGGCCGCGACACGCTGCACACGGTCGACCTCGAGCTGGCGCCCGGCACGATCACCGGCCTGGTCGGCCCGGCCGAGGCCGGCAAGTCGACGCTGTGCCTCGTGGCCGGCGGGCTGGCCCCGCGCGTGGTCGGTGGGCGACTGGTGGGCGAGGTCACCCTCGACGGTGAGGATGTCCGGCACTGGCCCATCCATCGCCTGGCCGAACACGTGGTCACGGGACTGCAGGACCCAGCCGGTCAGCTCTCGCTCATCGCCGACACCGTCTTCGCCGAGGTCGCCTTCGGGCCGGCCAACCTGGGCCTGCCCCTCGACGAGGTCCGCCAGCGCACCGAGGACGCACTGCGGGCAGTCGGCATCGAGGAACTGCGCGAGCGCGACCCGGTCCGGCTCTCCGGTGGTCAGCAGCAGCTGGTGGTCATCGCCGGGCTGCTGGCGCTGCGTCCGCGCTATCTCGTGCTCGACGAGCCGCTGGCCCACCTCGACGCTGCCGGCGCGAAGCTGGTGCTCGTGGCCGTGCGTGCCGCGGCGGCCGCCGGGGCGGGCGTGCTCATGGCCGAACAACGCACCGAGGCCCTCGCCGAGATCTGCGACTCCCTGGTCTGCATCGCTGCCGGCAACACCGTGCTCACGGGTTCGCCGGGCGAGGTGCTGGCCGATCCCGCGGTCCTGGCACTGGGCGTGCAGGAGCCGGCAGCGGCGCGCATCCGGCGGCACCTGCGCACGGTGGGTCTGGACCCGGACCTCGTGGAGGCGACCTCGATGAGCGAGCTGCGCCTGGAAGAGGTCGAGTACGACTATCCCGGTGGTGTGCGTGCCCTCGACGGAGTGGACCTGGTCGTGCCGGCCGGCAGTTCGCTGGCCATCGTGGGCGCCAACGGCAGCGGCAAGACCACGCTGGCGCGGCACCTCGACGGCCTGCTGCGCCCGACCGCCGGCCGTGTGCTGGTCGATGGCGAGGACGCCGCGAGCCGGACCGTGGCGCAGCTGGCGCGGACCGTGGGCCTCTGCTTCCAGCACCCGGACCGGCAGATCTTCAGCCGGGTCGTGCGCGACGAGGTCGAGTTCGGGCCCAAGCAGCTGGGGCTCTCAGCCGAGGAGGCCTTCGCCCGGGCGCAGACGGTACTGGCGCAGGTCGGCCTGGAGCGAGAGCTCGGCAGCCACCCCGACGACCTCGGGGAGACGCGTCGCAAGCTGCTCTCGATCGCCTCGGTGCTGGCCATGGACACGCCCGTGGTCGTGCTCGACGAACCCACCACGGGCCTCGACGCGCACGGCGTGGCACGCGTGGCCGGGCTCGTGGGCGAGCTGGTCGCAGCCGGACGCACGGTCATCGGCATCAGCCACGACCTGCGCTTCGTGGCCCAGACCTTCACCCGCGTGGTCGTGCTCGACCGCGGCCGTGTCGCCCTCGACGGGGCGCCGGCGGAGGTCTTCGCCGAGGGCGCCTGGGAGACGCTGCGCGAAGCCGGCCTCGAGCCACCGGTTGCGGCCGTCATGGGCGCTCGCCTGGGCCTCGGCTCGACCCCCACCGAGGAGGCGCTGGTCGAAGCGTTGGCCGCAGGACCGTGGCCCGACTAGGCTGCGGCGTCACGTGGGCGTCATCGGCAAGCTCACGCAGAAGTCCCTGCGCCAGCAGGTGGGCGTGGTGCTGCAGGAGGCCTTCCTCTTCAGCGAGACGGTCATGGAGAAGCGCAGGTACGCCCGTGAGGACGCCACCGACGAAGAGTGCATCGTGGCCGTGGTGCAGGCGTACGCGCATGCCATCGAGAACCTGCCGCAGGGCCAGCGGCGGATGATCACCATCGTCCGCGCCATGGTGGCAGATCCCAAAGTCGTGATCCTCGATGAGGCCACCTCCAACGTGGACACCCGCACGGAGAAGCACATCCAGGACGGCCTGGCCAAGCGGATGTCAGGCAACACCTCCTTCTCCATCGCGCATCGACTTGCCACCATCCGCGACTCCAGCCGGATCATGGTGGTCAACGGCGGCGTCATCGTGGAGATGGATTCGGCACGACACGCTCATGCCCCAAGTCGGCTTCTACACCAACCTCCACCTGAGCCAGTTCAAGGGCAAGGGCCCCGGCGGCGAGGTCAGCACCAGCGGCTTCGTCTCGACCCACCGTCGCGAGGCGACAGAGCAAGAGCACCGGTTTCAGGGCACCGACCGCCAGGCGTACGACGTCTGGTCGTCGCCGCCATGGCGCCGCCATGCCGTCCGGCCCTTGACCCGCTGAGCGGAGCACGGAGGATGGGCGCCGAAGGGGGTGATCGATGCGACGACTCGTGGTCGCGATGGTCTTGGCTGGGCTCATGTGCGTGGGTTCCGGGACGCTGGCCCAATCACCATCACCCGAGCCGCCACCCTGGTTCGGCGGACGGGTCGAGATGCCCGAGTATGGTTTCGCGGTGACCCTGCCGGACGACTGGGTGGCCTTCGACACGGCAGGCGATACCGAGAGCCAGCTCGAAGCAGCCTCCGGCTTCCTCGGCACGAGCGGGTGGCCCGTGGAAGACACGAAGCTCGTGGATGCGTTTGCCTCAGCGGCCGCATCAGGCGGGGGCTTGGTCCTCGCTCACGCGGCGAGTACCAGCAAGTGCCAGGTCCGTGCGTCCAGGGGCGCGGCCGTGCCCGTCGAGGGATACGCAGAGCTGATGTACGGGGCGATGGTCGCCGAGCCGAGGGCTCGTGACGTCGAGTCGCCGCAGCGCATTGACCTTCCCGGTGGACCGGCCTACCTCGTACGCGGGTCGCGACAGCCCGACCCGGGCGTGGACGAGTGGGGGTCGATGTCGGGATACCTGCTCGCTACCGATGAGGTCGTGCTCGTTCTGGGCTGCACCACGGATGACGCCAGCCCGGACGATGACTGGCTCTCCATCGCCGAATCCATCGAGCTGGAAGGCGGTCCGCCCGCCACTTCGTCCGACAGGGCCGAGGCTCTCATCCGTGTCGAGGTCCCCGAGGCCACCGTCGCCTTGGAACTCCCTGAGAGTTGGACCGTCGATATCGAGATGGAGGAGATATCCCGAGTGGACATGGAACCGGGTGAGCTCATCGGCACCTCGATCCTCGTGGCGTACGGTCCCGGGCACCTGCCCATGTGCGGACTCTTCGTGCAAGAGTCCTCCGAGCCGTTGTACTGGCTCCCAGGCGTACTGGAGGCGCTGGCGTCCGGCCGCGGGGCGTTCCGCGAGGGCGAGGATCACACGCCGGTCCCTGTCGAGTTGCCGGCCGGCACGGCAGTGAAGGTGGCGCATGTGAGTCGTTCGCTGGTCGATTGGCCGCTCGGTTTCGTCGAGTACTTCATCGCCGCAGACGACCGCTTCTACGTGCTCTTCTGCGCCACGATGCCCTCGCTCGTTCCCGACGACGACTGGCTGTCGATCGCCGAGACCTTCGAGTTCCTGCCCGGCGAGCAGTAGGCCGCGAGGCTCAGCACAGAGCCCGCTGGCTCAAGAACCGCCGTGATTGGCGGGTTATGTCTGGTCGTCGCCGCCGTGGCGACGCACGCCGCCGGGCCGACCGGCCCTTGACCCGCTGTCCGGGGCGCGGAGGATGGGAGTGTCCCAGAGGGAGCCTCCCATGAACGTCGTCGTGCTCCATTCGCTGATCGCGGCCGGCCTCATCAGCGTCAGCCTGTGGTGGTACAGGCGCAACATCGGCGGGCAGTCGGGCAATGCTGGGTGGGTCCTGTGGGTCCTGTGGGTCGTCTTCGGCATCCTCTCGCTGGTCATCCTTGCCGCGAGCGGACCTGAAGCGGTGCTGTTCGGAGGCGTCGTGACCTGGGTCTCCTGCGTGGCCGGGACCGTGCTTGGATCGCGCCTGCTTGCCCGTTCCTACCGGAGCCGTGAGCCGACCTTCGAGGCGTTGGCCCTACTCTTCGCCGGCGGGTCGGCGTTGCTGGTCTTTCTCTTGGTATTGACCCAGTTGCAGTCGGCACTCCTGAACACTTCGTAGTCGTCCGGCCTCTCGCTGCAGCCTTGATGGCTGGTCGGATGCCGCCAGGCCGGACTAGCGGCATCCGCTCGACCGCGCGTGGTGCGCGTAGGCGCAAGGGGACACCTCCGAGGATCGCCAAGAATGGTGGGTTATGTCTGGTCGTCGCCCACAAGCCGCAGGCAGTCGAGGCGGCGCGATGGGGCTAGTCGACGGGCACCGGCGGCGGGTCGCCGTTGTAGATGACCCCGGCCTGTGTCAGCGCGCTCCAGAACCCGCCGCTCGCATGGCGGATGTTGGTCAACCCCTCGTACTCCCCGGAGCCGGTCAGCACGATGTGCAGGTCGGTCTGTCCCGTGGGGTCCTCGATGCCGTTGAACCAGCCGCTCCAGGCGCCATCGGCTCCGACGATGTCCATGGTGCCCCAGTTCACGCAGCCGCCCTCGGCGATAGTGCCCGTGGGCCCGATGAAGCAGCGCTCGCTGAACCGTGTGGTCTGGGTGCCGGTCAGGCGCGGGTCGCTGAACACGACCTCACAGGTGAAGAGCAGGTTGAGCACTTCCTTGCCAGATATGTCGCGAGTGCCCATGGGTCCGGCCACAGACTCGCGCTCGCTGATGTCGAGATCACACTTGGTCAGGTCGGGGCCGTAGTACCCGAAGGCACCTTCGTCGGTCGGCTCCAGCCAATCCCCGAACCACGGGTCCTCATCTTGTGCCGCGGCTGCGCCGCCCAGCCCGACGAGCAGCGACAAGATGACCACCCCTGCCAAGGACGGCCGTAACGTACGCATGACATCCCCCTCCGTGCGCGGGCCGGGTTCGCCAGTGGCTCAGCGCGGCTCTGGCGGCCAACGTACACCGGCCGCGCCTCATCACCTCCCGCTACGTACGATTCTCTCGCGCACGTCCAGCGGGACCGGGGACGACGCCGTGAATCGCCATGTATGGAGGGTTTGGTTGGTCGTCGCCGCCATGGCGATGCACGCTGCCGGGCCGACCGGCCCTTGACCCGCTGAGCGGGGCGCGGAGGATGGGAGACATCCGAGACCGCTCTGACCGGGGGACGATCATGCACACACTCCATACCGTCACCATCGCCACGATGTTGCTGGCTGGGACCGCCATCGGGGTCCAGGCGCAGCCAGAGGATTGCGGAGCGGCCCTGCGCGAAGCACCGATCGAGACGGTGCAGCTTCCCGCAGGCTGGGAGTGGGAGACGCTCTGGCTGGAGGCGCAGGGGATGCCAGGCTGGTTCTTCTCCATCCAGGACCCCAATGCTGGATCCGCATCCGGGGCCATCTCCTGCACCGACGACGCGGCCGGCCTCTTCGCACGACGCGACGAGGTCGATCGTGCGGTCGGGGTGCCGTCGCGCCACGCCATCCCGATCGGCTCGGGTGACCCGGAGATCGACGCCACCGTGGCGACCGAGGTCGGCCTGATCGGCGATGCGTCACGGGCGACCCACGATGCACTCTGGGACTACACGACGCTCCAGTGGCGCAACGCCGACTTCGTGGGAGAGATTCGGGCATCGGGAGGCCTGGACTTCGCCGATGTCGAGGCGATCGCGCTTGCGCTCGACGCCCTGCTGCCGGGCGACTAGGAACACACCCTCGCGCGCCCTCCGCGCCGCCGAGCCCTCCGGCCCTTGACCGGCTGACCGGCGCGCGGAGGATGGGGGCATCCACGGAGGGATGAACCAGATGCGACGTGCCAGATCCATCGCTGCAACCGCCGGTGTGCTCGGGCTCGCCTTGGGTTCAGCCGCGACCGCCCAGTCCCCGCTGGGGACACCGCTTCCGGCTGATCAACGCTTCGAGTTCCCCGAGTACGGCATCGCGCTGAGCCTGCCCTACGGCTACATCAACGACTGGGCGTCCCCGTCGCTGCCGATCTTCGAGATGGTCATCGCTGCCGCTCCACTCGAAGGCCCTGGGGAGTGTGCCATCGAGACGTTCGACTTCACGGGCGTGGAACCGGGCAAGATGGCCGAGACGCTCGGCGTGATCGCGGGCTATCCCGAATTCGAGATCGCCGAAAGATATGGGGGTCTGGATGCCCTTCCGGCTGGCGACTACGTCCGGATGTCTGCGGCCTATGCGCCAGGCGGCCAGCCAGGGGCGAGCGTCGCCTATGTCTTCCCCACCCCCGTTGGCTATTCGTGGCTCTGGTGCAGCACGACTGACGCTCCACCCGCCGATGACTGGCTGTCGATCGCGGAGTCGGTCGAGTTCCTGCCCGAGAAGGAGTAGGCGGGCCGCCCACCAGGCGTCGGTGCGAAATCGCCATGAATAGCGGGTTATGTCTGGTCGTCGCCGCCATGACGCAGGCAGCCGTCAGGCCGTCCGGCCCTTGACCCGCTGACCGGGGCGCGGAGGATGGGGGACAAGAGGAGATGGACATGCGAGGTCAGGCGATGAGGGTGCTGACCGCCTGCTTGTTCATCCTGGCTTCGACGGAGCCGGCCGTGGCTCGGGCAGAGCCGTCGGGCGAACCGTCCACCAGGACCGTCGAGATCCTGGGGCTGGTGCTGTCGCTACCCTCCCGCGCGGATGGCGCACCTGGCTGGAAGAAGGCTACCTCTACCCCCAGGTCTGGACGACCGACGTGGACACCGGCTGGACCTGCCAACTCTGGTCGATCGGTCGTATCTCGTCTCGGCCGAGGCCGCGGCTGATGCGCTCGTCGAGGCTCCCGGGGCCATGGACATGGGGATCGGCAGGAGTGAGCCCTTGGGGGCCCCAGTCGGCACCGCGGTCATCCTCACCTACGGCTCACCCGAGGCGCCCCAGCCACCGGCCCACGTCCAACATGGTGCCTACGTCGATGCCCCGGAGGGTGTGGTGCAGATCTTCTGCGGCGGGGCTCCAGCCGACCACGTGCGCGACGTGGCATGGACGATCGCCCCGCTAGCCTCTGACTACGCGCCCGAACCCTTCGACCCCCGGGTGGAGCTGGCCGATCAGGGGTTCGCCGTGGACTTCGGGCCGGAGTGGACGGTCGATTTCCGCTACCCGGCTTCGCTGCTTGGCGGCCCGACGGTGCTGAGCGCGCAACAAGCGACTCATCGACGAAGACGGCACACCGCTGTTCACCTGCTACATCGAGGACGACTCGGACGTGCCGGAGCTCCATGGCCTCACGACTGCGGACGACTGGAAGAGAGCGTTCCTGAAGGTCGCCGAGGGACGCCGCGGGCGGGAGCTGACAACGCAGGCGGTCGAACTGGCGTCGGGACCCGCGAACAGGGCCGACTGGCCCAAGTACCTGAGCGGGATGCCCACGACCGCATGGGTCGTCTCGGGTGGCGACCGTGTGGTCGTGCTCATGTGTCAGTCGAAACGACCGCCCGAGGACGACTGGCGTTCGATCGCTGAGACCATCGAGTTCCTACCCACAGAGGAGTAGTGGGCAGGCCGGCCGCCGGGTGCCACTCCAGAATCGCCATGACTAGCGGGTTTGGTCTGGTCGTCGCCGCCATGGTGCCGCCGGGCCGTCCGGCCCTTGACCGGCTGAGCGGGGCGCGGAGGATGAGGGCATCCGCAAGGGGAGACGACGGTGTGGTACGACCGCTTGGGGCGCCGCCTGGTCGCTTTGGGAGTCGCTGTCGCCGGGTCGCTTGGCGTGTTCTTGTTGGTGAAGGCCGTGGTCTTCCACGCCGAGGTCGGTTTCATGACGATGGTTGTTGAAGGCCCTCCTGTTCAGGTGCCCCTGCTAGCCGTCCTCTTCGGCTTCGTGCTCCTGCTCGTGCAGATGCTCAGGAATGTCACCGCTGCGCTCGGCTGCGGCGGCCTTTTCGGACTGCTCCTGGCGCTGGCCGGGTTCGGCTTGGTGCTCACCGACGGCGCCGCCAACGGGGGCACTGACTTCGATGTGGCGTTGTTCCTCGCCATGGGCGCCGGTGGCCTGGCGCTCGCGGTCGGCGCTCTGCTCCGGCTCGTGGCTCGCCGCGTACCACCTCCTGCCAAGCCGTCTGGTCCCTGACGCTGGGGCGCGGCTTGCCCACCGAAACCCTCGAGTTCCTGCCCGCCGAGGAGTAGGCGCGGGCGCGATGTTCCTGGCCTTGCGCGAGTGCCACTCCCAAATCGCCATGAATAGCGGGTTTGGTCTGGTCGTCGCCGCCATGGCGCAGGCAGCCGAGGCGGCGCGATGGGGATGACGTCCTAGTCCTTGTAGCCGGTCGTCAGGTACATCAACATGACGTGCCGCCCGGACACGCGGCTGAAGCCTGCCGCCTCCAGCATCTCGCGACGGTCCTCGCCGACGACGGCTCGTCCACCGGGCTGCAGGACCCGATG
This sequence comes from uncultured Chloroflexia bacterium, assembly GCA_963716815.1. Classification (GTDB taxonomy): domain Bacteria; phylum Chloroflexota; class Limnocylindria; order Limnocylindrales; family CSP1-4; genus JAFMJV01. The sequence goes on along the minus strand of CAVQUM010000012.1, from coordinate 16,590 downwards.
CATCTCCCTGAGGGCGGCTTGGGCCTTGGACTCGTAGCAGTTCACGTCGTTGCTGGTCACGACGGTGAACGTGTCGTCCTCCCAGGGCAACATGGCGACATCCCCGACAACGAACTCCGCGGAACCGTCGGCGATGCGTTCGGCATTCTCCGTGCGAGCCTGGTCGATCATCGCCTGGGACTGGTCAAGACCGGCGATGCGACGTACCTGGGGAGCGTGCTTGGCCAGGAACACGCCCGAGCCACAAGCCACGTCGAGGACCTCGTCCTCGGGCCGCAGGCCGAGGCCTTTCGCGTACGCGGCGTAGAGCCATGCGCCCAACGGCGCGTAGTAGGGGGCGATGATGCGGCCGACGGCCCCTTCGAAGAACCAATGCTGGTGCGCTTCCTCCCACCGGTCGAAGCGCTCCCCGTAGCGGAGTCGCACGGCGACCCCCGCCAGGCCGACGATGGTGATGGTCGCAAGGCCTGCTCGCACGACACCGCTCATGGCAGTTCCCCCTGTCAGCGGGCCGGGTTCGCCAGTGGCTCGGCGCGGTCCGGGCGGCCAAGGTGTGGACCGTGCGTCATCGCCTCCCGCTACGAAGAATTCTCTCGCGGGCGTCCACGCGCTCGCGAAGGTCGCTCAAAATCGCCATGCATAGCGGGATTGGTCTGCTCGTCGGCGCCATGGCGACAGGCGGCCGAGGCGGCGCGATGGGTTACTCGGCAGGCATCGCGGCTTGAGACAAGTACTCCTGAGGACGACGCGGCGGTGCCGCTGATAGCCATGCTGAAGGCTAGTCGTCACGATCGGGCCATGGTGTCGGGGACTCGACGCCGCAGGAGTCACGGCGCGTTGTCAACGCCGGTCCAAACCTGAACAGGTATCGCCGGCCGAAAGCTGGACACTCTCAGCGTGTGTGTTTGCCGGTCAGCACCTCCTCTCCCTTGCCCCGCAGCCGGTAGCTGTCGCCCTTGAGCACGATGACCTCGGCGTGGTGGACGAGGCGGTCGACCATGGCTGCCACGGCCACGGGGTCCCCGAAGATCTCGGCCCAGGCACTGAAGGTCTTGTTCGAGCTGACGATCATCGAGCGCCGCTCGTAGCGGGAGCTGATGAGCGCGAAGAAGAGCGAGGCGGCCTCGGGGTCGAAGGGGATGTAGCCAACCTCGTCCACGACCAGCAGCGGGATGCGCCCGAGGCGCTCGAGCTCCTCGTCGAGCCGGCCCGCCCGCTTGGCCGCCCCGAGGCGGTTGACCCACTCGTGGGCGGTGGCGAAGGCGACGCGATGGCCTCGTCGGGCGGCCTGCACCGCGAGGGCGATGCTCAGGTGCGTCTTGCCCGTGCCCGGGGGTCCGAGGAAGACGACGTTCTGCGCCTCGGCGAGGAAGTCGAGCTGGGCGAGGTGGGCGATGGTCGTGCGCTTGACGCTGGTCTGCACCTTGAAGTCGAAGTCGTCGATGGTCTTGACCGATGGGAACCTCGCGTCCTTGACCCGGGCCTCGCCACCGTGGCTGTCGCGGGCGCTGACCTCCTCGGCGAGGACCGCGGCGAGGTAGGTCTCATGGTCCCAGCCCTCGTCCCGGGCGGTCTCTGCGAGCCGGGCCGCCACCTCACGCACCCGGGGTGCCTTCAGGGCCCGCGACAGGAAGGCCAGCTCGGCCGTCGTGCTCGTGGTCATGCCGGCACCTCGAAGAGGCGGTCGTAGCGGGCTAGGTCGACCGTCGGCGGCTCGGGCTCCCCGTCACGCAACCGCTGCCGGGCCTCACGGGCGAGGCGGATGGCCCGGCCATGCGCGGGATCGAGCACGACGTCGGCCCGCACGAAGCTGCGCCGGTGCTCGGCGATGAGCGTGCCCTCGCAGGACAACCGGACGGTGTCGGGTGTGACCCCGATGCCGATACGCCGACCGACATAGGCCGGCGGCACCGAGTAGTCGGCCGACAGGACACGCACGAAGGCGTCCTTGCCCGCGCGGGCCTCGAGGTGCAGGTCGGTGTCGGGCAGCGGCTCGGGCAGGCGATGGAGGAAGCCCCGCTCGACGAGGAAGCGGTCCCCGACCCGGGCCCCGGTGCGCCGGAGCGTGCGAGCGAAGGCCACCTCGGCGGTCCAGGCATCGTGTTGGGCCTGCAGGTCCGCGAGGCCGGTGAACGCGCGCAGGGGCAGGAAGCTCGTTTCGAGGTAGCCGATGGTGCGCTCGACCTGGCCCTTCGAGGTCGGCGTCCGCGACGGCAGGGGCACGGCCTTCGTGTGCAGCTGCCCGAGCAGCGCCAGCACCTCGGGGTGGAGCCGGGCCCGCTTGCCGCTGCCCTCGGCCACGATCGAGGCGTCGTTGTCGTGGACGATGCGCTCGGGCACCCCACCGAGGCGGCAGAGGCAGCCGAGCAGCGCGGTGCACAGGTCGGCCACCGTCCGCCCGAGCGTGAAGACCGTCGCATGGGCCCCCGAGTGCGGCAGGCTGAGCACGAGGCCGAAGGCCTCCCGTTCGACACCCTTGCCCACCGGCACCATGACGCCGGTGTGCCACCAGTCGAGCTGGCCGATCTCGCCGGGCAGGTAGCTGGTGCGCTGGAAGGCCTGGGCCGCGAGGAAGGCCGGGCGCACCCGCATGAGGTGTTCCTTCAGGATGCTGATGCCGCCGGTGTAACCCGACCGGCACAGGCGCTCACGGATGACCGTGGCAGGGGCGTCGGCCTCGGTCTCGAGCATCGACGCGATCTCCTCGGCGAAGGGATCGACGAGCGAGCCCCTCGGTGTGCGCACATAGCGGGGTGGTTCACGCAGTCCCAACAGCCGGATGACCGTCGTGCGGCTCATCCCCAATCGCCGCGCGATGGCACGCTTGGTCAGACCCTCGCGATGGAACAATCGCTGGACCTCGGCCCAGTCCTCCACTCGATACACTCCTCTCTCCCTCGGTGCCGGCGTTGCCTTGTCGGCCCGAGGGTGCCTTGCGAAACCAGGATGGGTGTCCAGGTTTCAGCCGGCGGGGAGTGTTCAGTATTCAGTCGGCGTCGACACCAAGCAGAATGTCGCGGGTTCGAGTCCCGTCTCCCGCTCCACTTCCCCCTTCTGAACTCGGGACGACACCCTGCTTGGTCGCCGCAACCCCGTCCCACATCGCCGCGTTCGATTCGCCGTAGACCTCGGGCAGACGGACCTCGAAGATGAGAAGGGGTGCAGCCCGTGGGCTCGCGCCAGGCGCTGCGGATGGTCGTGGCGTGCTTCGGGATCGTCCGCTTCTACGGCATCATCGGCGTACTGCTGGCCTGGTTCCTTAGCTGGATCCTGGCGCGGTCCATGCTGGAGACGCGTGGCCTCACGTGGGCATGGTTCATCCACTTCGTGCAGGACGAGCTGGTGTTCGGGTTCATGGCGATCGGCGCGATCACACCGGGGGGAGGCTGAACGGCAGGCTCGCCTCGCCGCTGACGTGCGCTCGGGCGGCCGCCCGGGTTACTGCGGGCGGAGCGTGCCGGACCAGACCTGCCAGGCCAGCAGCGACTTCGCGACCAGGCTCAGCACCATGTACGTCTTCTCGCCTACCAGGTAGTCCTTCCAGCGGCCAACCTTCCCGTACTGGAGGACCATGGTGATGGCGAAGATGTTGAAGGCGACGAACAGGCTGGCGATGATCACGTACACGAAGCCCGGGATCTGGGCCTCTGGCGGCAGGCCCTCCTGGGCCGAGTAGGCCCACACGATCGAGAAGATCGCGATCCAGGGGACCGCCCCGGCGATGCAGCCGAAGACGAAGTGCTTCCAGTCGATGCGCTCGCCCTTCGTCAGCCGGCCCTCGTTGCCCGCCTCCATGCTCCATCCGAAGAGGATCATCGCGACGTTGCAGCCGGCGATCGCGACGAGCGCCGGAAACTCGGTGATGAAGCTGAGGTACGCGATGGCGACGATCATCACCGTCGACGAGAACGCGTACTCCACCCACCGAAGCGGGTTCATGCCCCGGGCGAGCCAGGCCTCGTAGCGGCTGCGCAGGAAGATGCCGGCGGATGCGTGGGCGATGGCGCTCATCAGGAAGAAGCTGGCGATCAGGTAGACCAGCGGGAACGAGACGAGCATCACGCTCGACGGCTCGATCCCGGTGAACTCGCCGTTCTCGATGATCGGGCGGGCCGTCGGCACGACGACCTCGAAGAGCACGGCGGTCCCGGAGATCAGGAGCATGAGGACGAACTGGCCCCCGTGGGCGAAGACCAGGAAGCGGTTCCAGCGGCCCAGCGAGCGGGCTCGCTCAGGCGCGATGGCCGGAGGGGCCGTCGCGCTGATCGCAGTCGCAGTCGCGGCAGGGTTGGTCATGAACGTGCCCTCCGAGAAACGCGATTCCGTCCTGGTGTTCCTGCTCGGGAACGGTCGGCGGCGGGCCTTCGCCGCAGCGAGGAGCGCTGGGACGCCGAGACGGACTGATGGTGAGGTCACGAACCGGTCCGCGCCTCGAGCTGGAGTGTAGCACCGGGTCCCTGGGCCTCCGCGAGCCGTGCCGGCGCTTCGTTGAGCGAGACCGCCCGCCACGGGGTTCCCGCGAGAGGCCGCGTGCGCGCCGCGGCGAGGACGCGGATCGGGCGCCCGCCGTCGTCCTTGAGCGTCAGCGACTCGCCGTCGACGGTGTCCCGAGCGAGCCTGGTCAGGCCAGGCTCATCCACGGCGCGCCGATCGCATCGCTGGCGGTCGGGGTGGTGCTCGTGCTGGGTCGCCTCGGGGCGCGCCGTCAGCCCTGGCCGTCCGCGGACTACGATGGTCGTGCGATGACGACCATCCTGATCACCGGGGGCGGGCGCGCCTTGGGACGGGCCACCGCGGAGAAGCTCGCCGCCGCCGGCCACCGCGTGTCCGAGGTTCGTGCCTGCGACCGCGGCCGCCAGCGCCAACGGCGTCAAGCGGCGGTTCATGCAGGTCGTGCTGCCTCACATGCCCTTCGCGACGCCGCTCGATGCTGCAGTGGACGCGCTCGCCCTCATGGCTGTCGACCCGTCCATCGAGGCTGCTGCGGGGCAGTTCTTCGGCCAGGGCCGGCCCATCGCACTGCCCCACCCCGGAGCACGTGCCCGACGTGCGCCCGACCGGTAGCCGCATGGTGACCAGCCAGACAGGCGGGTCCCCTGCCCGGTTCCCGACCGTCAGCGCCCGCTCACTCCTGGGCGTGGAGCTGGCGCTGCCGCACGGATTCCCCGCCGAACGGACGCTGGCCGTCGTGGCGTTCCGGCAATGGCACCAGGCCCGGGTCGACCGCTGGATCGCCCGCGCCGTGGCGGATGGCGTGCCGCCGACACCGCGGGGTCTCACCGGCGTGCTGCCCGCAGCCGTCGTGGAGCTTCCCGTCCTCGCCACCAGGTGGCGACCCGTCCGGCGCTTCATCGATGGCGGCATGACAGCCGGCATCGGCGACCCGGACGTCCTCGCCCGCACCATCACGATCTACACGGACGTGGGCGGCTTCCAGCGGTCCCTTGCGATCCAGGGTGGCGAGGAGGTCCACGCGCTGGTCGTGACCCGCGACGGCACCATCCTCGCCCGCGGCGCCGGCGATCCGCAGGACCGGGAATGGGACGACATCCTGGCCGCGCTGCGGGGGGCGTGAGCCGCCGGGCCGCGCGACGCGGCATCCCTCATCCTCTCGCGCTCAGCGCGACATGCTCCGCATGTGGTGGCCAGCGGCGGGTGGCAGCTTGATACCCGAAAGCCCACCGTCGACGGCGATGACCTGTCCGGTGATCCATTCGGCATCAGTTGTGAGCAGGAACGCGGCCAGGCCTGCGACGTCGTCGGGATCGCCGATTCGACCCAGCGGGTGCATCGCTTCGGATGCCTGCTTTGGCTGCTGGCGGGAGTCGGTGACCCGTTCGATCAGAGGACGCGCTGGGACCTCCACGTCATCACCCCCGAGGGCGTGGCGGCCCCCGAGTAGCGAGGGGTCGCGGTCAGCTCCGCGGCAAGAGTAGAGGCCGATCTCTCGTGGGGCAGGCTTCCGGGTGATGTGTCGAGACTCACATCCGGCCTTCGTCGCGACACCACGACTGTGGCCGTTTCGCTCGCCCTCTCCACGCTCGTGCCGCGACGCTCACGAGCTCGACACTTCCCAAGCAGAATGTCGCCGGTTCGAGTCCCGTCTCCCGCTCCACCCTCTCATCTCACGCTCGTGGCGACACCGTGCCTGATCTTGCCTCGGCTACGAGGGGCGTGCCACAACGCTCGTCATTCGCCCGGACAACGGAACCGAAGCCGCGCGAGCGGCTCCTGCCAACGACCTCCAACTGCGCGTGCCTGTGGCCCATCTGCCGTTACGCCTGACCGCTCGGCGAACTTGCCTGCACCTGAGACAGTAGGTGCATCCCACGCATCTAACAGGTATGGGGGCGATGACCAGGACGGTCGATCAGGATCTGACTCGGGTCATCACTTCCGCCGTGGCAGGCGACGATGTGGCATTCGCCCGGATCGTCGCGGCTCACGAGGCGGAGATGCATCGCATCTGTGTCGCTGTCTGTGGTGACCAGGCCACGGCAGCGGATGCCGTCCAGTCGGCGTGGTCCATCGCCTGGCGCAAGCTCGACTCCATCCGCCAGCCTGACCGGCTGCGCCCGTGGCTCGTGGCCATCGCCGTGAACGAGACGAGGCAACTCATGCGCAAGCACAACCGACGCTCGCAGATCGAGGTCGCCGTCGACGTAGCGGAGCGGCCCGGTGGCGTCGACCCGGCGACCGGCATCGACGGCCTCGACCTCGATCAGGCGCTGCTTCGGCTCGAACCCGACGACCGAGCCCTGCTGGCGATGCGCTACATCGCGGGGTTCGACTCGAGCGAGCTCGCGATCGCAACCGGGCTCAGCCCGTCGGGGACCCGGACCCGCCTGGAGCGACTACTGGCACGCCTTCGCAGGGAGCTCGAGTGATGGCTGACATGACTGCCTTCGAGCGCCAACTCGCGGCCAGGCTCGAGCTACTCGCCGGTCCCGAGCCACATGTGGACGCGATGTCATCCACGACAACCGCCAAGACCATCGCATCGACAAGGAGGCCCTTCGGCATGTTCTCCGCACTCAGGTTCGTGGTCGCCGCCGTCATCGTGGCGCTGTTCGGCGGCGTCCTGCTGGCCGGCGTCCTCACGACGCCGACGAGCGATGAGATGGCCCCGGCGACCGAGACCGAGTCGCCCTCGCCGATGACGACCGAGGCGTTGCTCTCGGACATGGTCACCGAGGAGGTCGAGCCGGGCGTCCTCCGGGTCATCAACGACGGGTTCCGCGACCTGACGACACCGACGGACCCGATGAGGCAATTCACCGCGGGCGCAGCTAGGGCCGACTATCTCTACCCCGGCCTGCGAGCCGTCATCGTGGGCGATGCCGGCAACGTCTGGCGCACCGCAGCGTGCGTCGCGCCGGCCCCCGAGTCGAGCTGCCTGCGGCTCTATCGCGTCGGAGAGGAGGGAGCATGGGACGTCGACCCCGTTCCGGTGTCGTTCTGGGATGGTCAGGTCGATGCCGGCCCCGGTGGTCGGCTGTGGGCACTCGCGAACGGCGCTCCCAGGGTCTTCGAGGATGGTGCGTGGGAGCCTGCCGAGCACCGGGTCGAGGGCGACTTCGACGCCATCACCGTGCAGGCTGATGGCACGGTCTGGCTCAAGTCCGATGAGCTCTGCTGGACCGACCAGACCTCGGCCGGGTGCACCCGCTGGCCCGCTGTCTTCGACGGCGGGGACTATGGGGTGGCCGGACCCGTGGTGACCGACGACGGCATCGTCTGGCTCACGGCCCTCGCGGACGTGGACGGGTCCGTCTCGTTCCTGCGCTTCGACGGCACGGAGTGGCAGGTCCTTCCCGCCCCCGCTGACTACCCCGGCGATCCCACGCCGGTCACTCATCCGGTCGGCTTGACACCCGACGGTGGCACGGTGTGGACGGCCGGCGACGCCTTCGTGCAGCACCAGAGCCTCACCCGACTCGACGCGCAGGGCTGGACGACGTTCACGGCAACTGACGGGGTCGGGACGTGGGGCGGCCAAAGGGGAGAGTGGAACGCCCCCACCGACATGCTCAAGGTCGCGCCCGACGGCAGCGCCTGGGTCAATGCCACCATCGCCGTGGCGAGCGAGACAGACCCGTCAACCGGGGCTGCGAGACGCACCTGCGATGGCGTGGCCCGCTTCGACGGCGACACATGGCAGCCGTTCCTCGCCGGCAGCTGTATCTCGGACCTCGACTTCGCGCCTGACGGCAGCGCCTGGGTCGTAGCCCTCGACCCGATGAGCCAGGAGGTCAGCACGTACGTCATCACCCCCGAGGACGTGGCGACGCCAGAGGCCGCAGCAGGGCCGATCCCCGCCGGCGAACCGGTCGATCTCCTGTACATCTCCGATTCGAGCGGTCTGAACGTGCGCGAGAGGTACGCCGAACTGGCGGGCGAGGCGCTGGGCCGTGAGGTCCGGTTGAACGCGTCTGTCGACGCCGATCCCCAGGCCATCCGGACCAGGTTCGCCGAGGCGGTGGCGGGGGCGGAAATCATCGTCTTCTACCTTAACGCTGGAGGGTTCGAGCAGGACATGCCGGAGCCGACCTTCGAGCGGGGCTGCATCGACCCGGTGGACGCCCTCGAGGATCCTGACTACTTGGGTCCCGAGTGGACGCCGGGCACCAAGTGGGAGCCGGTATCTGTGGTTCCCACCGCCGAGGACTGGCGGCCGTACCGTGACTGGCTCTCCGACGTTTGGGAAGCCATCTGGGAGGCACGGGACGGGCAGCCCGTGGTGCTCCGGGGCTATGACGTCTACAACCCGTGGTTCGGCCAATGGACCGAGCTCGGGGTCGAAGTGGAGTGCACCGCGATCTGGGAGGGTCAGGCGCGGGCGGCCCGTGAGGCGGCCGAGGCCAACGGCGCGGTATTCGTGTCGTTCTACGACCTCTTCAACGGACCCGACCACGACGAGGATGCGAGGACGAAGGGCTGGATCGGCGACGACGGCTTCCATGCCAACGAAGCGGGCGGGGCCGCCGCCGCCGAAGCCTTGGCGGCCGTCGGGTTCGAGTTGAGCGAGCCCCCGCGCTAGGGACTGGCTAGTACGGGCCGAAGGCCCGTGCCGCGGGGGTGGGCCTGTCGGTGTTCCGGTGGGAGGTCGCAGCGCGGCAAGACTGACCCTGCGAAGACACTCTGACTGTCCGACCTTCGCTCACCATTCCACGCTCGTGCCACTGCCCTCACCAGCGCGACACTTCCCAAGCAGGATGTCGCGGGTCCACCACTAGTCGCCTTCAGGCGTCGCTCCGAGTCGGCGGCTACCTGCTGAGGGAATTGGTCGTCGCACATCGCGGGTGACAGTGTCCCCGCCGTCATCTACGGACGCAGACCCTCAGGTCAGCACCCCGCCTGTCTCCCGGATAGCGACGCGGCCGAGCGATCCGTCGGCTGCGGCGCAGGCCCTGTGGGTCAGCCGTTGCGCGCCGTAGGCGATCTGGCGACGACGACGCGAGTCGGTGAGTTCGGCGCTCGAGGCTGCCCGTGACCCGGCTGAGGAGACCTTCGGATCGCTCATCGCTCTTGAGGGCGCGGAGATGACCAAGCTCGCGTTCGCGGTGCCGGAAACGCTGACCCTCGATGTCTTTGTGTATCTCGTACGTGGAGTACCTCATGAATACACTCCGATGGCGTAGGCCCCATCCCCGTCGCGGCGGTGCGCCGAGGCAACGGGGTCTGCCTCGCACGATACGACCGATGCGGGACCAACGCAATAGCGAAATAGGCCAATGTGCCTATTGACATCGCTAAGAGCAGGTAGTAGCCGACGCGGTCGGAGTTGGCCGGCATCGGAGCCTTGGCACGACACGATGATCGTGGTCGCAACGCTCGACATTCTTCGTCCGTCGCACGCCGCTCAGGCCGTTCCACTTCCCGCGGCGCGTGCTCCTGGTCGCAAAGCGGGGACCTGAGTGGACATCAGTACCGCCACGCTGTACGTTACCCACTCGCGGTCATGCCGAGCAGCGTTCATCGCTACAACACCGTGTGCATCGTCCCGGGGGGAAGGAGCGTGCTTCTTGACGAAGCGACGCCTCATCCACCTGGCCGCTGCCACCTTCCTCACGGCGAGCCTCGTCGCCACCACGGTCACCGCAGCGGTCGCCCAGGACGGGTCTGCCGATGCGATCGTGGGAACCTGGCTAGCCGACGTCGCAGCGACCGAGAACGGGGGGCAGCCGTTCCAGTCGATGATCACCTTCAACGAAGGCGGCACCATCAGCGAGGTCAGCAATGAGCTTGGGCTAGGTCTCCAGGGGCCCGCCCACGGCGCCTGGGCCGAGACCGACGACGGCTACATCGCCACCATGCAGACCTGGGTCTTCAATGAAGACTCTGGAGCCGTCGAACGGCATGTGCAGATCCGCATGACCATCGAGATGGATGGTCCGGACCAGATGACGGCGCAGACCAGCATCGACTTCATCGACCCGGCTGGCGTCATGGCACCAGATATCGACGCTGGTCCGTTCGAGGCGACCCGCTTGGAAGTGTCCGGCGCCTAGTCGATACGGACGCCACAACAGAGCGGAGGCCCGTCCGTTTGGGATGGGCCTCTTTTAGCTCCTCGGTATTTCGACTGGGCTTGTAGCCGAGGCCGAGTCGGCTTCCGACTGCTCTGGTCACGACGCCATGACGTGGGCCACTTCATTCGCCCTCCCACGCTCGCAACGTCTTCACGGGCGAGCTGCGCGGGGAATCCCTAGAGCAGCGCCTCCTGCGCTTCCGAAAGTCAGTGGATGGTTTCGGGCTGGTCGAGCGCCATACGATAGGAGGCGCAGCGACGACGCAGAGCGCCGTGAGTGGTGGGGATGGACACCGAACTCGTGATCCACGCACGGAACGGGGACCAGCCGGCCTTCGCCACCCTGGCCGACGCGCTCTACGGTCGGCTGCACCAGGTCGCCTACCGCATCCTGCGTGACCGGCGCTGGCCGAGGACGCGACCCAGCAGGCGGTCCTGCTGATGTGGCGCGACCTGCCCGCAGCTGCGTGACCCCGACCGCTTCGAGGCCTGGTCGTACCGCCTCCTCGTCAACTGCCTGCAACGGCGAGTTCCGCCGGCGCAGGCGCACCCTGCCGACCATCGGTGCCCGGACGCCCCGCGAGCCGGTCGCTCCGATGACTTCGGTCGCCTCTACGACCGCGACCAGGTCGAACGCGGCTTCGCGCAGCTGTCGTCGACCACCGGGCCGTCCTCGTCCTGCGCTACTACCTCGACCTGTCGCTCGAGGCCATCGGCGAGGCGCTGGGCATCCCCATCGGCACCGTCAACTCGCGACTGCACCGTGCCCCCGGCCGGATGCGCGCGATCCTCGAGCGGACCAGCGGCGTTCCGGCCGAAGGCACCGCGAAGGAGCCGTCCGATGACCACTGATCGCGAGACGGCGGAGGTCATCCGCTCCTGGATGAAGGAAGAGGTCGCAGCTCGACGACGCGGGCATCCATCGCGTCCTCGCCCGACTACCCGACACCCCACAGCGTCGACACCGGTGGCTGTGGCCGCTCGACTGGCGCCCTGTCGCATCCGGCGCGACGCGTAGCGCCGATGTGCGCGGGGCTCGGGCGACTGGCCAGCAGTCGGCCTCCGTGTCGACCGCGACCGACCGTCTCCCCATCGTCACAGGGAGGACACGACTCATGTTCAGCCCGATCAAGGCCATCATCGCCGGGGCGCTCGTCCTCGCCATCGGCGTGGCCTTCCTCATCGCCCGGCCGTCGGCCAACCGGCAGGGTCCTGCCGGGAGCGCAGTGCCGACTGAGATGACGGCGTTGTCGGGGTCAGCGTGACCGTGGCCCAGGACTGTGCCGAATCCGCCGACCTGGAGCCCGACGTCTGTACCTGGACGCGCCAGCGACGCTCGCCTGACGGGCACGCGCGACCGCACGAGTTCACCGGGACATCAGCGACGACCGCCGGGCGAGGATGCCCGCACCGGCGGCTTCCCCTGGCTGCACGTGACGCTCGAGGGACCGGAGGGCAGCTGGAGCGGCCGGCTGTACATCGATCTGGACCGCCACCTCCCAGGAGCTTCATCATCCTCAGCGGCGACCGGCGCCTACGATGGCTGGCAGTACGTCGCGATGGACGTCGGCGGAACGGCTACCACGCATCGACTGGACCGGGATCATCTACGAGGGCGAGCTGCCGCCCTTCGGGCCGCCATCGGTCCCGGCCAGCGAGTGACCCGACCACGCCAGAGGCACGGCCTGGCTCGAAGGGTCCCGATGGGAGGTCATCGACGATACGCCCGGGCAGGCCCTGACTGTCGGTCCCGATGGGACGGTGTGGGTCCTCGAGAGTGACGACGCGGGTCTCACGGCGTGGTCCGAGGCGGAGTCCGGCTGGGTCGCCGAGCGTCACCCAGCCGACGAACGGTTCTTCGCCGCTTCCTGGATGGACATCCTCCCGGACGGCACCCTCCTGGCCCATGAGGCTGGCTACGTCCCGTTGTTGGCACGCTTCGACGGCTCGACATGGACGACGGAGCTTGAGGAAGAGGTCGGGGGTCGACCGCTCGAGTCGGTACTCGATGCCGATGTGGACGCCGACGGCCACGTCTGGGTCCTCTGGTCCGCGCCGACGCAGGACGAGGACGAGCTACCCGTCTACAGCACAGCCCGACTCGACGAGGATGGTTGGAGGGTCTTCGACGTACCTGCCACGTGGCTGCAAGGGCTGGTAGCCGGACCTGATGGCAGCGCCTGGCTGGGAAGTGACGACGGGCTCTACCGCTTCAGCGGTGACGCCTGGGTCCCAGCCGGGTTCGAGGGCTCCTACGTCGTGCCGCTCGACGCGACCGCGGATGGCGCGGTCTGGTTCGCCGACTATGCCGGGGGCCTGTATCGGCTACCGACACCGTGAGCGAGTGACTCCTGCTCGGCTTCGTCAGCCGGTCTGCGCTCTCCGGTCTCGACGAGCACGCGATCATCGCGAGCGCGCAGTCCAAGGAGGTCGTCTCATGCGAAGGTCGTGGGCCACAAGCGCGCTCATCTCGGTGTGTCTGGTGCTGGGCGGGTTGCCAGTCCTGGCGCAGGAGACGTCACCCTCGCCGGTGCCGATACCTGCCGGCTCGCTCGATCTCGGGGATCGTACGCTGGTGCTGGCGACGACCACGGACCTGGTCGAGTTGCAGGACTCGACGCAGACGCAGAACGGTGACATCCTGCAGTCGCGCGACCTGGTGTGGCAGTACCAGTTCCACTCGACCGACCCGCGTCTCGACGGGACGTTCGAGGAGGTCATCAACTACGACCTGCGGCCCGATGGCAGTGCCGATATGTGGGGCACGGGGACCCTGACCAACGATGGCGGGACCTGGGAAGGCCCGTGGACCGGGGTGATCGGACGGAACGGTGGCGTCCACTATGTCCTCCAGACCTTCACCGGGACCGGGGACTATGAGGGACTCGTCTGGAAGTCCCTGACTCACCTGGAATCGGGACCCGAGTACTCCGAGCCCGACCTCCCGCTGTCGGTCAGCATCGGCTGGATCGAGCCTGTCGACTAGGCTTTCGCTCGACTCCGGAGCCGACTGGGAGCTCGTCCTGCGGGGGAACCCGCGACCTCCTGTGCTAGAGGCGCTCCTTTAGTGCAAGGATCCTCTCATACGAGGCGCGCAGCGTGGCCCGCGGATCTCTCCCAGCTCGGCGCGTGTCACCAGAGTCCTGAACAGGTGCGCCGACGACCGTTCGGAGCTCGTCACGAGGATGAGGTCGGTCCCGGCGCGGGCGGCGCGGGTCGCAAGCGTCTTGACCGTCATGCCCCGGGCGTGCGCGGTCCCGTTGAGCGAATTGGTGACGGTCACTCCCCGGAACCCGAGCTCGCCACGGAGGAGATCCTCCACGATGGCGCTCGACCATCCTGCTGCGTTCCGCCGGTCGTAGGCGGTGTAGGTCGCGTTCGAGAGCATGATCAGCGGGATGCCACGGGCGATCGCGCGACGGTAGGGTCGCAGATCCTGGCGCAGGGTCGCCTTCGTGGCACCGATGGTGCTCACGAACCGGTCGGTGTTCAGGGTCGCGAGCCCGATTCCCGGGAAATGCTTCATCGTCGCGAAGACGCCACGCGAGAGCAGCCCGCTGGCAAAGGCGCCAGCGAGCCTCGCGGTCTGCCTGGCATCGAACGAGAAGGTCCGGCCCTGCTGGAGCATGAAGGAGGTACTGGAGCGAGGGATGTCGGCGACCGGCGCAAGGTCGACGTTGATGCCGAGTCGGCGCAGCGCGGCTCCCGTCCGAGTGCCCTCTGCCCGGGCCAGCGTCAGGCTGCCCAGGCGGCCCATCTCGGGCACGGTCACCGTGGGGGGTGCCCAGGGCACCCGCTTGACCGAGCTTCCCTCCTGGTCGATGGCGATGAGCAGCGGTGGCTGCCCCCCCTCGGCCGCGGCGCGCTGGAGCTGCCGGGTCAGTGGCATCCCTCGACGGTTCGCCGGTAAGCCCATGTTGCGGCCGAGAAGGACGATGCCGCCGACCTCGCCGCGCCCGACCCGCCGCAGCAGCGACCTGCTCGGCTTGCGGCCCGCCATCGTGACCATCAGCTTCTGGCCCAACCACCGCGAACCGTGAGACCAGCGTTGGCCAGGGCTTCGGCGAGGCGCGCGATGACCACGGTCGGGGGCGGCGGGAACGGCGGGCTGACAGCGTGCGCCTTGGTGTCCACACCCACGATCGTGCCCACGAGCATGAGACCGAGGGCCAGCGTGAGCCCTGGACGATTCCTCAGCACTGGTCGATGGTAGCCCGGGCGACCGCTGGGCGGGACCGCCTGTGCGGCGTGCCCGTCTGCCAGCTGCCTGCGTCGAACGAGGACGACCGAGGCCGCGGGTTCCTATCGTTGCCCCCGCACAGGCGACGGCCAAGCCGATCGAGTCCGCGTCAGGGCATGGTCCGAGCAGCGCCGTGATGACTCCTCCTGCCCGCCAAGGATCCAGATGGTCCCACCGACCCCGTAGGCGAACATGGGAGCCGCGAACCTGCCTCAGTGACGCGCGCGACGTCCTTGCCGCCCAGCTGCGCCTGCTCGATCTGGGGATCGTCGAACTCCGAGAGCAGGAAAAGGTCGATGAACCCGTTGGCGAAATCCGCCTGGTCGGCCCCATCCACGTGCAGGCCGAGGATGCTGATGCCTCCATCATCTGCGATCGCCTGGCCGGGAGACGGCAGCGTGGTCGGCTCGATCCCGCCGACGCCATCGAGCAGCGAGCGCAAGGCATCTGCGGCCTGGACGTCTTCTTCGTCGGACGGATCGATAGCGTCGAGCACGGCGGCGACTGGGAAGGTCTGCGTCGTGGTATCCGCCTCGCGGATCCGAGCGGGGATCTGTGATAGAGCGGGTCCTCTGCCGTTCCGATCGCGGCCACGGGTCCGCCGTCCACCAGCGCGCCGGGGTCCGTGGACAGCGCCGGCCCATCGATCGTCTCGAGCGCCTCGAGGAACCTGGCCCCGAGCTCATCGTCGCCCGAGAGCTGCCACAGGATCTCGCCCTGTGCATACAACAGGTCGCTGCGGTCCGAGGCCTGGTCGGAGATGCGAAGGACCTGCTTGGACCCGATGGGGATGATCTCGCGGACGGGATCCGAATAGTCGCGGAACAACGAGACCTGGTAGAAGGGCTCGAACCAATGGGCCGCCGCGACACCGGGGATGCGGAAGGCGCTGAACAAGTGGACGCCTGCTCCTCGCCACTGAACCCGGCGATGGTCGCGGCGTCAGCGAGCGTCAGCCCGGCGGCTACGACGATGGCCGACAACGCTTCGCGCGCGGCAGCCGCCTCCGGCGTGTCCACCTGTGGCGGGCCGAGTGTCGATTTGAACGTCCTACCGGACATCATCTCGGCGTCCGCGAACGGTTCGGGGATGAGCGCGCCCAGGTCGCCTGAACCCAGGGCGGCCGTAGTCGCCAGCTTGGGCAGACGCCGGGACTACGGTGAGGGTGACCCCGAGGGTCACGGCGAGCGCGCTGGCGATCAGGGGGTGGATACGTCGCATGGCGGATTCTCCCGCTGCGTCGGCGAGGGCTCGCCGCTCGTCGCCGGGCAGCCTAGCACCGGGGCGTGTCAAGCCAGCATCGGGGCAGGGTCGACGTCGTGGACGCCAACGGCCATCCTGGCGCTCGGCGGCCCAGCGCGCGGGTGCTCGAGTGGACATCTAGTACCTTCGCGCTGTACATTTGCCTATCGCGGTCGCGCCGAGCAGCGGTTTCCGCTACAACACCGTGTGACCGTCCGGGGACTAGGAGAATGCTTCATGAAGAAGCGATCAGTCATGGCCCTTGTCGCCGGCGCCCTTCTGACAGCGATGCTGCCAGGCATGGCGGCCGCGCAGGGAAGCACATCCACCGATGTGACCTCACTCGCGACTCTCACCCGCGACTACGTCTGGGATGGCCGATTGGCCGGCAACCTCACCAACGACTACGTCTGGGACGGCCGTTTGGCCGGCAACCTCACCAACATCTACGTCTGGGACCGCCGATTGGCCGGTAGTCCCTCGCTTGCGTTGGTGCTGGTGAACCAGCCTCGCTCGCAGTCGCTGACGCAGCCCGCCAGCAGCGGTGGACGTCAGCTCCAGGCATCACCGTGAAGAC
>CAVQUM010000011.1:0-76608 GCA_963716815.1 uncultured Chloroflexia bacterium | reverse complement strand
GGCCGGACACCGTAGTGGGCGGCGAAGGCGACATAGGCGGGCGCCGGCACCATGACGTCGGCCACGACGCCACCCTTCAGGCAGCCCATGCGGTCGGTGAAGCAGGACCCCGGGCACGCCACCAGGCACCGAAGCACTCCGCGAGCAGGTGCAGCGTGGTGGCCTGGTCCTGGTCGCCGGCGAAGCGCACGAAGCGCCAGCGGCTCCAGGCCAGCACGGCACAGAAGACCTGCATCCCATCCTGCTCGCCCCAGTCGAACACGAGGTCGCTCGCCAGGCACGGGCTGCCAGGGTCGATACGTGCGGCGAGCCCGGCGATGTTCGGCCTTGGCGATGGCCACGGCCCGCCGGAGCGAGCGGGCCGGTACCGGATAGCCCTCGGCGCGACACAGCGGCAGCAGACGCTTGGCGCTGATACGGCCATCGGTGCCCTTTCGACCTTCCGCGGCGATGAGTCGAGGACCGGGTCGGTGACCTTCGGTCGGGCCGGTCGCTCGGCTGCTGGGCGTGCCCGTCGTTCGACGACCCGGCGGACCGTCTTGTGGGTCGTGCCACAGAGCGCCGCGGCCGCGCGATAGCTGCCCAGCTCCTGGTACGTGGTGAGGATGTCCAACTGTTCCCTCGCAGTCTTCACAATGGGCGTCCCTCGGGGTTGCACGGGGGTGGCTTGACATCGCCACTGTGCGACCCCGGGGCCTTGCCCGGTGGTCAGGATCGATCGAGGGGTGGGGACTTCTTGGTGCATCAGTGGTTCACCGGGCCACGGCTCGGATTCTCGAAACCCGGACCTGCTGCAAACACTCACGAGCCCAGCAAGCGTTGCGAGAGCCTGAGCACCACCCTGCCCACGCACTCATGGCTCCCGGTAGGGGCGAGAGCCGTTGCGGGATACTGCCGTGTCAGATGTGTGTCAGACACACGGGCTGCCTCGGCCCCGACCATTCCCTGACCATGTGAGAGGTGCCCGCCGCTGGCTCGGGTTTCGGTGCTGCAGGGGGTAGGGAGGGGTAGGTTTCTGGGCCCGGCCGTGGCCCGTGGGGATGCAGCCCTCCGCTATCCGAGCCACGTCTGCTTCTCCGACGGTCGTGTCATCCCAGTGGCACTGGTCGTGGATGACACAGAAGCGGGCCCCTCGGCCCGAAGACCGAGGGACCCACGTTTCTCGACTTCCGAGACCGAACTGGGCTACTCGGCGGGGAGTTCGGGGAACGGTGGCAGCCCACCCTCGATGATGAGGCCCTTGATGATGTTGTCGTCCGGCTGGGTGAGGACCGCAGAGAGCCCCTCGTATTCCCCCTCGCCGTTGAGCGTGTACATGCTCATGGCTCCGAACTCCCGGGCCTGTGTGGCCCGGCCGGTCCCGCCCACGCTCCCTTGTCGTTGACGACCTCGATGGCGTAGGCCTCGGTAATTCCCCCCCGGGGTGGCCCTTCCCAGAAGTACTCGGTGGCCCTCGTGGTCGCCGTGCCACTCAGACGGGGGTCGGTGGCCGCCCACTGCGAGGACCCGCCCCAGGTGCGACAGCGGGGGCCTCACCAATGCACTCCTCGCCCTCCACTCCGGTTTCTTCCGATTGGTGATGGTGACCACTACCGGGGGTGCGAGTTCCGCTCCTTGCTCGGCACCCGGAACGCTGCCCTGCTGGGCGAACGGCTGGGCGATGAGGAACAGGCCTCCGATGGCGAAGACGAGTGCACCTGCGGTGATGGCCTTGACCGGACTCAACATGGTCTGGGTCCTCCCGATGACGGTGGGGGTATGGCCGTTGTTGGCCGAGATAGGGCTGGGCCGGTACTCGGTCGTGTGGTTCGTCGTTGGTGGCTTGACCTTGGCCTTCCGGTGAAGCACCGGGAATGGCAACCACCGTCCGACCTGCGTTGTCTCCTCGACCTGAGACATCACTTGGCGGGTGCCCTCGACGGGGTCTGGAGTCTGGCCCACGGTCTCGTCGAGCCAGTCACGAAGGCGGGTGCCGTCGGGTCGTTGCGTCATCTCACGACCTCCCGCCGAGGTGCAGATGTCCTTGGAAGCCGGGCATCGGCTTCAAGAGCAGCCCGCAACGTTGCTTCGGCTCGTCTGAGTCGGGAGTAGACGGTCTGCCGAGGGACGCTGAGGACATCGGCGACCTCTTCGGGGTCATGCCGATGAGGTGACGCAGGACGATGACTGTTCGGTGGTCGAGCGGCATCTTCCTGAAGGCCCGCTCCAGCGCGTCTCGTTCCATGACCGAGCGATAGTCGTCTCGCGGGAGAGGCGAGGTCGCCG
Source organism: uncultured Chloroflexia bacterium (assembly GCA_963716815.1). Taxonomy (GTDB): domain Bacteria; phylum Chloroflexota; class Limnocylindria; order Limnocylindrales; family CSP1-4; genus JAFMJV01. Next base: position 74,343 of record CAVQUM010000011.1, on the reverse strand, counting down.
GACAGGACTCGACCTCACCGACCGTGGTTGCCGCACGTTTCGCTTCGGCATAGCAGGCGTGGACGAGCAGTCGTAGGACCAGCCGTTCCACCTGCCTGGGGTCACGGAGGCGGCGGATGTACCGCCAGATGTCGAGCAGGGCTTGCTGGGTCGCATCCTCGGCCGTGGGCCGGTCTCTCGGAGGATGCTCCCCGGCCACCCGGTAGAGCCGGGTGTAGTGGGCAAGCGTCAACGACTCGAACGCCTGTCGGTCGCCCTGCTGTGCCCGTACCACCAGTTCCTCGTCCATCGCCCACATCATGAGGCGGCCGAGTGGGTCTCGACCCCTCTACTTAGTACGAGGTGCCTGTCTGCCCGGCATTATTCAGCTTCGTTACTTCGGCCAGCGACCCGCCCTCAACTCGCCAAGGCACCGAGCCCGAGTGTCGGTTTCGAGAGGCGGGAGTGGAGCCGACACTCGGATTCGAACCGAGGACCTGCTGTTTGCGAAACCGGACGCTCCGCGTCCACTGCCTGTCATGCTCAGTCACTCAGGCGGGAACTGAGGAAGAAGAATCCACTGCGAGCCCCTCACTGTCGCAGGTGTCCGTGCTCGCGGGGTCACCCGTCAGGTGCAAACCGGCTCGTTGGAGCCCGTCCATCAACGGGGACCCCTGCGAGCTTGCCGCCCCCGATCGACTCCGCGACCCGCTCCCAGGAGTGGTCCTTCACGCCCTCGAGCCGGCGGAGGTACGTCGTGGTCACCGCCAGGCTCGAGTGGTCGAGGAACGCACTCACCATCTCGACCGACTCCCCGGCATCACGCCGCAGCTCGATTGCTGCGCTGTGTCGGAGGATGTGCAACCCAGTCGGCTGGAGCCCTGCGGCAATGGGACAGCGCCGGAAGCGGGCGTACTCGTGCTCCCTGAGAGCCCCTTGGGACCGGCCCCGGCCTGCCAGAGCGACTCTTCGGGCGCCATCGTCCGCCATTCCTTGCCGCAGTCCGTCAGCGTCCGCCTGATGGCCCCCCCGCCGGTCGTGGCAGCTCCCGCCGGCCTCGCTTGCCGCCCTTGCCTCGGTAGCTGTAGTAGACGCTGTCGTCCTCGATGGTGATGTCGCTGGCCTTGAGGTCCATGACCTCGGAACGCCGCCTGCCGGTGAGGACGAAGACCAGCAGGATGGCCCGGTCCCTTCGACCTTGGATGGCGTCGGGCACGGCCTCGAGCAGCCGTCGCACCACCTCGGCCGAGTAGCCCCGGGCGGGGGAGGGACTCGTCCGTGGGCGCTCGACCATGTCACAGGGGTTGCTGGTCGCAAGCCCCATCCGGATGAGGAAGCGGAAGTAGCTGCTCAAGCAGGCGATGTGGGCGGCGATGGTGACTGGGGATGGCGTTCTGCCGGACAGTCCGATGCCGTGGGCGTACAGAGGACGACCGCCGGTGTCACCCGGTCCGGCGTCGTGTCAGCGAAGAAGCGCCACAGCATGCGGCTGTGCGACTCGGTGGTGCGCTTCGGGCCGGAGCGGTTGCTTTTCTCGACGAGGAAGGCATCAAGGCTCTGGTCCCGCGTCGACGCTTCGACGGGGATGGCGGGGAGGGGAGCGGTCATGCGAGGACCTCAGATGCGGAAGTGGTCCTCGCTATGACTCAGGTCCGGCAGGAATGCAGCACGATGGGAAAATCGTGAGGTGGTTGGCGTGGCCGCGGGTTTCTGGCACCGGGCTACTCGGTGGCCGTCACGGCCTCGGAGGTGATGAGGAAGAGGCCGTCCGAGAAGCCCTCGCTGTGGAGCGGCTCCAGCTCGCAGCCGAACTCATCTGGGTGCCGCTTGCCGACCACGATGATCCAGATGGAACCGTCGGGTGCGAACGAGTACGCTCGAACACCAGGGTCGACGTGCGACGCTGAAGCGGGGATCTCGAACTGCCGCAACCTCGTGCCGTCAGCGAACCTGAACGTATCATCGTCGATGCAGACCGCGCCCTCGGGAACGTGCGACTCCGCCCCTGTGCTTGAGTGTCGGCGCATCGTTCACGCCTGGGGATCTACGGCGAGCACGCTGTGGACGGGACTTTCGGCGATGGCGAGGTCGCGAGCGAGTGCGCGGTGGCTGATATCGCCACTGGCGTAGCGCTCTAACAGAGCGCACCCTCGATGCGGTCCGGCTTCAGCGTTCGATCGGGGCCCGCGTGGAGGTCGGGGCCAATCACCCCTGGTGACGATGAAGCACCGAGACGGAGGGTCAAGACGCGAGCGCGGGCAGATCCACTGACGAGACAAGGTGGACGAACTCGCTGAGCAGCAACACCGACGCACCGGGGCATTGACAAACGCTGTATTCTCTCGTTAAGTGTTTATAACAGGACGTTAAATACACTGCACCCGGGCGCCACCGGGAATCGCTGAGTCCCCTACGCCGATCGATCCCGGAATAGAGATGAGGTCACCGGAACCATGACGAACCATCTGCTGCCGCGTTCCTTCGGCCAATCGTTTCCCGTGATTGTCCGTGCCGAGGGCATTCGGCTGTGGGATGCGGACGGCCATGAGTACATCGATTGCATGTCGGGCCGTATCTCATGAGCGTGGGCCATGGCCGGCGCGAAGTCGCGGATGCTGTCCACGCCCAGACGATGCGCATGGACTATGTGCACGACATGCAATTCCACAACGAACCAGCGCACGCATTGGCCGCGAGGGTCACAGCCTTCGCTGGCGGAGACTTCTCGCATGCCGTCTTCTTCTCGAGTGGTTCCGATGCGGTCGAGAGCGCCGTCCAGCTCGCTCATGACTACCACACTTGAGGGGTGCAACTCCGAACGAACCGTGGTCATCGGCCGCAAGCGCGGCTTCCATGGTGTGACGATGTTCGCGCTCGCGGCAGGAGATGTCGCCGCGAGGAAGGCTGCGTACCATTCCTACCTGACGGGTCCCACCGCCAAGGTGCCGGCGCCGTACTCGTCATCGCTGTCCGCTTGGACAGCGATACCCGGACTGTGACGTCGCCTGCGCCCGCGAGCTCGAACCGCTGATCCAGGCGCTGCGACCCGGAGAACGTTTCTGCCTTCATCGCAGAGCCCATCGTCGGTGCGGCCGCACCAGCCCTCACTCCTCCAGCGGGGTACTACGAGGCCATCCGCGGGTACCTGTGACCGCTATGGAGTGCTCTGGATCGCAGATGAAATCGCCACCGGGTTCGGTCGAACCGGCCGAGACTTCGGGTATCAGCACTGGGACGCCCAGCCTGACATCCTGGCCATCGCGAAGGGCCTTTCCGGTGGATACGCGGCCCTGTCGGGGCTTGATCGTCTCGGAACGTGTCGTGGCTCCGTTTGGATCCCGGACCGGTCGATTTCGGCCACGGCTTCACGTTCCAGAACCACGCCATCGCCTGCGCCGCTGCACTCGCTGTCCTCGACATCATCGAGCGGGACCGCCTGGTCGAGACGCGGCCAAGCAGGGCCTCTATCCGGAGGCACGGCTGCGCGAGCTTGCGGCGCGCCTCCCGATCATCGGAGAGATCCGCGGCAAGGGCCTCCTCTGGGGCCTTGAGCTGGTGCGCGATAGGGCTACGAAAGCACCGTTCGACAAGGCTCTTCAAGTCGGCGGCCGGGTCAATGAAGCTTGGACTCCGCAACGGTCTGGTGATCTACCAGGGCGGAGGGAGCGTCTATGCGGGCGACGAGGTCTTCATCAGCCCCTCTCTCATCGTGACACCGGCCGACATCGACGAATTCGTGGAGCGGCTGGCTTTGACCCTCGAGGAGGTCCAGGCTCAAGTGCTTCCCGACGCCGTGTCGGAGGCGCTCGTCTAGGCGAGCACTTCTGGAACACCCAAGTTGCGCTGAGTTCATCGTCGAACAGCAATCTCCGAAGCGACCAGGAGGCAGGATGCCCAGCGACTACTTCGACCGGCTCAGGACCGACACGCCGACGCGCGTCTGGGTCAACAATCCCACCATCGAAGAGATGGACCTCGCGCTCGAGCAGGGAGCTGCCGGCTGCACGACCAACCCTGCGTATGGTGGCGGCCTGCTCAAACGAGCACCGCAGGAGGTCCTGCCCATCATCGCCGATGCCGCGCTCGGCTATCCGACGACCCTTTGATCGCGTCGGACCTCGTTCAGCAGCGCTTGGTGGGCCCGGATCGCCGAGCGCTTCCTCCCTCTGTACGAGGCCTCCGAGGGCCGCGAAGGCTACGTATCCATCCAGGGTGCTCCGGAGGCAGACACGGATGCGGCACACATCCTAGAGGAAGCACGCGAGGGACACGCCATCGGTCCAACGCGACGCCCAAGATCCCGGCGACCAGGGCTGGCCTCGAAGCCTTCGACGTCATCGTGGCCGACGGGTACCCAGTGATCGTGACCGAGGTCTTCAGCGTCGCGCAACTCATCGAGACCTGCGAGCGCTACCTCAAGGTGACGGCACGGACCGGCACCCGGCCACCATTCTTCATGAGCCCGATCACCGGAATCCTCGGAGACTACCTCAAGGCACTCGCGGCCCGTGATGGCTTGTCGGTCCCGGCCACCGACATGGGGATTCGCCGGCGTCGCCCTCACGCGTGAGTGTTACCGCATCGTCCGAGAGCGCGACTACCCGGTCACGCTGTTGGCCGGCGGGGCCGAGCATCCCGCTCGATGTGACCGGGCTTGTCGGCGGAATACCTCCAAGCGACGATCAACTGGGCAACGTTCGTCGAGATCATCGCCGATCCAACCCGTTCTCCGCCGGGATCGAACGACCCCTCGACCAGGCGGCAATGGCGCGGCTGGACGAGGCTTTCGTTGATTTCCATAGGGCCATGCTCATTGATGGTCTGACCCTGGACGAGTTCGCGTCGTTTGGCCCGGTACTGCATTTCCGCGACCTCTTCATCTTCCGGATCGAAACCTGGTCCAAGAAGCGGTCGCGGTGGAGCAGGCGTCACTGGCCCGCACGGGAGCAGGCTAAGCGAGAAGCGTCAGCGCCTGCGATCCGCGCTGCCACCGAAACATCGATACTGGTGGCGATGCAGATCGCCTGTGACAGAGTGTTGACTAGGGCAGCGCCACGGTTGGCAACGTGAGCGTCGACCGACCGGAGCGCGGTGATGACGCTGCACGCCGTATTCCGCCTCCAGATGACGACCTGGTGCCGCGAAGCCAGGTCCACGTCAGATGGGCCAACGCCTGGAGCGTCCTACAAGCAGTGAGGGCCGGTGGGACCGTGACGCGCTCTCGCGTGACGTCCGACACAGGGCTGACCTCTATGACCGTCCACCGCCTCATCGTCGCTCTCCGACGCCGGGGGTTGGTGGTGTCCGCCGGGGAATCTGATCGCGGACGCGTCGGTCGCCCGTCTTCACTGTTCAGGTTCAACGCCTCGATCGGCCACGTCGTGGGTATCGATGTCGGTAACGAGACGACACGAACCGTGCTGACCTTGCTCGACGGCACCCCTATGGCTCGACTCGAAAGCTCACGTCCGAGATCGAGACTGATCTCGTCGATGGTCTCCGCCAGCAACCTGCACGACCTGCAGTCGGATGCGGGCGTGCCGCCGGATGCCTTGGTGGCCGTCGGGGTCGGCGTTCCGGCGATCACGCCGCTGACGGAACCATCGTGCGAGCTTCGCAGCACGCACGATGGGATGGCCCTCGGCGGCGACCTCAGCAGCGTCCTGGGCCGCCAGGTGCTGGTGACGCAAGACGACCAGCTGGCGAGGGCGGCTTGTCGGGGCGCCTGCGTTGGCATTCGCAACGCCGTTGTCCTCGACATCGGAAAGGGGGTCGGCGTGGGCATCGTCGTCGGCGGCTCCGTCTATACAGGCAACCGCAGTGCCGCGGGTCGCGTGGCCTGGAACAAGGTGCCCGGAGAGAGGGCGATGGAAGAGTGGGTCCAGCTCGGCAGCCTCCTCACGGCTGACGGCCTTCTCGCGGACTACGGCCGCTACGGGGGGAGTCCAGGCTCGCACGGGGCGGTCGACGTCTTCCACGCCGACGCTCTCGGTGATGCAGCGCGGCTCGGGCGATCGATTTGTTTGCGGATCGACTTGGCTGGCGGTGATCCGCGGCGCTGGTCGCGGTCCTCGACCCTGAGCGGGTCGTAATCGGCGGAGGGATCGTCGAAGCTTCAAGCGCTTGTCCGATGGCGTGCTGCAACGACTGAACGCCAGCCTCTCCCCACCACCGCCTGTGGTCGCGTCCGACCTGGGACCCGAGGCCGTGGTGTCGGGTGCCATCGATGCGGCCCTCCAAGTCAGTGACGCATGGCTTCGAGAGCGCATCGAGGCCTGAGGTGTCTACGAATCCTGCAGACATCCAGCGGACGTCTGCCCTAGTCCCTCAAGGCAACTAAAGGACAGGTCCACCGAGCAACAACAGGGGCTGGCGGACCTATTGACAGAAGCCGTATCCTGACTGAGTTAGGTTTATAACACGGCGTTAGAAACGACCCGTGGGACAGCATACGACTTCGACCTTAGGGGCGCTGCCAGCGAGGAGGTCTGGGCGGCGTCGATATCACCCGCGGCACCTGACAACGGTGAGGCGAGACAGCGCCTCACCTCACGTCGTCTCGCGCCCAACAATCGGCCCATCGCACATCCACAAGGAGGAGTCCAGGTGAATTCGACCAAGCACTCCAACGGCATCGCTTCTACAAAGGCCCAGGACGCTCGCAACCGCTGCGCTGCCGTGGCCATGGCCGCGACGGCCGTCGGTGGCGCGGGACCACCGCGGCCAACGAGGAAGTGAGCCTCCGCCTCCTCTTCCCCGAGTACAGCGCGAAGACGGTCGATCTCATGACTGAGGTCGTCAACGACTTCAACGAGGCCAACGCCGGCGCGATCAAGGTGTCCCTTGAGACGTCCCCGTGGGACAAGAGGCCGACAGCTTGCTCCGTCAGTATGGGTTCCGGTCAAGCGCCGTGCGTCTTCGGCTACGCCACGCGGTGGAACCCCGAGTTCGGCGGCCTGGACCAGCTCGCGCCCCTCGACGAGTTCCTGAGTGGTGACTTCAAGGATGGCTTCACTCCAGCACTCCTCGATGCTGGTGTCCTCGACGGTCTGACCTACGGGATTCCCGTAGCCGTCTCGGCACGGCTGCTCTTCTATAACGAGGACCTCTTCTCCGCAGCCGGTCTCTCAGCCCCCACGAACTTCGACGAGCTGATGGTCGCCGGTGTCGAGACAGCCAACCCGCCCGACAACTACGGCCTTGGCGTGCCCGCCAGCGGCATCGAGGTCGACACCTTCTTCGACTACTTCCTGTGGAACAACGGCGGCGACATCCTCGACGAGAACGGCAAGTCCATGCTGAGCCAGCCAGAGTCCGTCGAAGCGCTGCAGTACCTCGTCGACCTGGTAGACGCTGGCGGAAGCCAGCCCAAGCCCAATGGCTTCACCCGCGAGCAGTTATCATCGAGATGTTCAAGGGCGAACAGCTGTCCATGTACCCGACCGGGCCGTGGCTCAACGCCATCAACGAAGCGGACAATCCCACCCTGAACTACGGCTTCGTGCCCTTCCCGGTGAGTGGCGACAACGACCCCAAGACCGTCGCGGTGACGGACTCGCTCGGCCTGTCGGCTGCGTGCGAGAACAAGGCCGAGGCATGGGAGTTCGTCGAGTTCATGTACCAGGAGCCCTATCGCCAGAAGTTCGATGAGGTCGAGGGCATGCTGCCTGAGCCGAGTCCGTTTCGCAGTCTGACTACTACCAGGCTCCGGAGTACAAGCCGTTCGTCGATGCACTCGCGAACGCCAAGTTCCAGCCTCAGCATCCGAAATTCGAGCAGATCCAGCAGATCATGACCGTTGCTGTCCAGAAGGCTATCGGTGGGGAAGCGACCCCACAGGAAGCCCTCGATGAGGCAACACAGAAGATCGACGCGCTCTAGCATAGGGTCGAACTGCCGGAGTGAAACAGGCTCCGGCAGTTCGACTGTTCTCGCGCCGGACCACGGAGGACCGCCATGAGCGAGCGCACGTTGCACGCCCGCGCACCTCGGCCGTCGCTCCATAGTCGGCTGACTGGCGAAGGCTTCACAGGCTTGGCCTTCGTCCTCCCGACGCTGACCTCGTTGGCGTAATCGTCGTCTACCCGATCCTCGAGATCGTGCTGATGTCGTTCAGTGACGTGAACGCGATCGCCCAGCGCGGAGAATTCATCGGGCTAGCCAACTACCAGACGCTCTTCAACGACCCCATTTTCAGCAGCGTCATCATCCAGACGCTGGCGTGGACGGTCATCGTCGTCGTGGTGACGACGATGAGTACCTCGCTCCCGGTCGCGCTGGCGCTCAATCTCCGCTTCCCGGGCCGCCGGTTCGCCCGGGCCCTCCTCGGTATCGTTCCCTGGGCCGCGTCGCTGATGATCAACGCGATCATCTGGCGTTAGTACCCTTGACGGCCAGTACAGCATCCTCAACGCCACGTTGATGAACCTCGAAATCATCTCGGAGCCGATCATCTGGCTCGGGACCGGTCGTCATCTGGATCTGCCTGCTGACGGTCGGGACCCTCGTCTCGATCCCGTTCGCCTCCTTCGCGATCCTCGCGGGCTTGCAGTCGATCCCCTCCGAGCTGTACGAAGCGGCCCGGGTCGACGTGCCGGGTTCCTGTACACGCTCCGGCGCCTGACCGTGCCGCTTCTGAAGCCAACGCTCACAGTCACCACGGTCCTGAACGTCATCTACGTCTTCAACTCATTCCCGATCATCTGGGTCCTGACGGAGGGCGGGCCGCGTACCGGACCGACATCCTGATCACGTTCCTGTACAAGAAGGCCTTCCGCGAGGGTCAGTTTGGGCCGGCAGCTGCAATCGCCGTGCTGACGGTCCTGGCACTGATCGTGTTCACTATCGGCTTCTCGTTGTCGACCCGCGAGCGCGGGCCGAAAACCACGTCATGAAGCACGAGCATCGGTTCGCCCACCGGACGCTTGATATTCCTCGCGGTCGTCCTGGTGGTCTCGACCTTCCCGTTCGCCTACATGCTGTTGACGGCCCTTCGCCCTCGGGCTGGAGTTTCTTCCTCTACCCGCCGACCTGGCTTCCACAGACGTGGGCCTGGGAGAACTTCGTCGATGTGTGGACGGCGGCCCCGCTGTTCAAGTACATCACGAACAGCATCATCGTTGCCGGCGGAGCCACCGTCCTCAACTTGGCCCTGGCGGTGCCCGCAGGCTATGCGCTGGCGCGGCTTCGGTTCCCGGTGCCGCACTCTTCGCCCAGCTGCTCCTGGTAATGCATGTTCTCGCCGGTCGCTTGAATTCATCGGCCTCTTCCGTTTCATGGCCAGCGCCGGGCTGATGGACACGCACCTCTCACTGATCCTGACGTACGCGGCCCTCAGTGTCTCCTTTTCGACGTGGTTCCTGGCTGGCTACTTCCGGTCAGTGCCCCGGGAGATCGAGGAAGCCGCGATGGTGGACGGCAGCCGAGAATCGGGGCACTGGTCCGAGTCATCCTTCCGATGTCCGCGCCTGGGCTCGTAGCAGCGACGGTCTTCGCATTCATCTGGGCATGGAACGATTTCGTCATCGCGCTGACCTTGATCTCTTCCCCTGACAAGCGCACGCTGCCCTTGGGGATACCTCGTTCCTGGGGCAGTACACCATCGAGTGGCACTACCTGATGGCCGCGGCGCTCATCGCCGTCATTCCGGTCGTCATCCTGTTCCTAATGATCCAGCGGTTCCTGGTCAAGGGCCTGACCGCCGGCGGGGTCAAGTGACCGCGCATCCCCAAACACGCGAAACAAGGAGTCATACCTCATGAGCACGCTTGACCCTCTCGAAGCTCGACAGCTGGGCCGGACCCCTATGCGGGTGACAGCGATGAGTCTCGGCGGCGCCGGCCTCGGAGGCATCTTTGGTCCGGTTGGTGATGCCGACGGGGTCGCAGCGGTCGAGAGGGCGTTCGAGCTCGGAATGAACTACCTCGACACGTCCCCGAAGTACGGCGAAGCCGAGCGCCGCATGGACAGTCGCGACTTCGTACCGGTCGGTGCCCCGAGAGCGGTACTACATCTCGAGCAAGGTCGGCACCCATCCCGACAAGCCTCTCGACTACTCGGCCGACGCTGCCTTCTGGACGGTCAACAACAGCCTGCAGGTGCTCGGCGTCGACTATCTCGACCTGTGCCACATCCATGAGCCTGAGCCTGTCCATCTCGACCAGGCGCTAGCTCCGGGCGGAGCGCTCGAGGCGCTCGTCGAACTCCGGGAGCAGGGGGTCATCCGGGCCATCGGCATCGGCGTCCAGGACCATGAGCTGCACAGGAGGATGATCGAGACGACCCAGAGTGACGTCCTGATGATGGTCAACGACTACACGCTCATACGCCAGGACGTCGAGGATGTGTTCGGTTGGGCGCGGGCGCATGGCATCGGCCTCGTCAACGGAGCAGCCCTTGCCATGGGCCTGCTGTCCGGTCGTGATCCCGACACGGTGGGCACGCCGAAGTGGACGCCCCCCGCCGCCGAGGTCGCTGCTGCCAACGCCGTCCACACCTGGTGTGCGGCACGAGGCGTGTCAGTCCTCGCCCTCGCCCTGCAGTTCAGCCTCAAACAGGCTGGCTTCGACTGCACGCTCATCGGAGCATCCTCGGCCGAAGAGGTCAGCGGCTGCTGGGACGCCGCGACCTCGGACATCCCCGACGCGGTCTGGGAGGAACTGCCGGGATACCTCGACGATATCAGGGTCGCGTGACGACACGATACGGGCGCCGGCAACCGCGCCGACCCGCCATACATATGCGAAGGAGAACCGCAACATGCCCCGGGTGATGACGGTGACCGGCCCCATCGATGCCCAAGACCTTGGTGTCACGCTGCCCCACGAGCACGTCTTCCTCAATCTCATGCTCGAGTACAAGAAGGAAGGCGTTCTCAACGACGAGGTCCTGGCACGTCGAGACGCTGAGCAACTCCATGACTTCGGCTGCCGGAGCCTAGTCGACTGCACCAGCGTGGAACTGGATCGCGACCCCATGGCGCTGTTGCGCATGGCTGAGGCGACCGGATTCAACATCGTCATGGGCTGTGGTCACTACCGCGATCCGTACATCGACCGTGAGCAACTGGACCGCCGCGGCGTCGAGGGGCTTGCCACAGATCTGATCGCGGAGATCCAGGATGGGTTCGAGGGGACCGGGATCCGCCCCGGGATCATTGGTGAGGTCGGCTCGAACCGGGCTTGGATCTCGGCCCTCGAGGAGCGAGCGCTCCGAGTCGCCGCGAAGGCCCACCTGGCCACGGGTCTCACGATCATGACCCATGCGGCGCGCTGGCCGCTGGGATTGCCGCAGCTAGACATCCTCGAAGAGGCAGGGGTCGATCCGCGGTGCGTTGTGATCGGGCACTGCGACGATGGTTCCTTCCCCTGAATACCAAGAGGCGATCGCCGCCCGCGGCGCGTTCGTAGAGTTCGACACGATTCGCGGCGAGAACGAGTACGCCACCAGCAGCCGAGTGGAGTGGGTGATGAACCTGGTGCGGAAGGGATACCTCGAGCAAGTGCTCCTCTCGCACGATATCTGCCTGACCTCGAGCTACACCGCTGCTGGCGGGGAGGGCTACACGTTCCTCTTCCGAGAGTTCCTTCCCCGGTTGCAGGCGGCCGGCCTGGGCGATGACGAGATTGCGGTGCTCATCAACCGCAATCCCGCCCGCATGCTGACTGCGGGAGCGAGGTGATGGACCGCATCGGCTGGATCGGTCTCGGATTGATGGGGAGCCGGATGCTTCCCCGATCTCATGGAAGCTGGCCATACAGCCACGGTCTACGACCGGGCGCAGGCGCTGATGGAGCCACATGTTGCGGCTGGTGCGGTCGCCGTGGCGAGCCCGGCTGAAGTCGTGATGGCGTCCGACATCACCTTCACCATCGTGGCGACACCGGCGGACGTGGAGGCGGTCTATCTGAACCCTGACGGCCTCCTGGCCGCTGCTCGCCCGGGTCAGGTGCTTGTGGACATGACCTCAAGCAGCACGGAGCTCGCGCGGCGACTCAGTGACGCGGCGCGCGCGGTCGACGTGGGCGTTCTCGATGCTCCGGTAAGCGGCGGGCCAGCAGGGGCTGAGACGGGCTCGCTCTCGATCATGGTCGGTGGCGATGATGCGGTCGTGGCGCGTGTCCACCCTCTCCTCGCACTGCTCGGCAAGAGGGTGGTTCACCAGGGTCCGGCAGGTGCCGGACAGAGTACGAAGATCGCCAACCAGATCGCCATGGCCGGGGCGATGCTGGGGGTTTGCGAGTCGTTCCTGTTCGCGAAGGCGAACGGACTCGACCCCAAAGTCACCCTCGAGACGCTGGAGGCGGGTATTGCCGGCTCGGACCTGATGCGCTACATCTGGCCACGGCTTGCCTCGAGAGACCTGGAGCCTGGGTTCCGTGTCGAGCACGTGATCAAGGACCTCGGACTAGCGCTGGACGCGGCTCATGAAGAAACCATCGCCTTGCCCGGCGTCGCCCTCATCAAGGAGCTCTACCACGAGGTCCTCGCAGCCGGGTACGCAGGCAAGGGGACACAGGCGCTGATTACGGTCCTCGACCGCGGTTGGGAAGCGGAGTCGGAATGAACCAGGCTTGTCTGACTTTCTTATCACGAGCCAGCCCGCCCGCTGCTCATGGGCCCGGCGCTCGCATGAGGAGGTGGAGGTCCCGATGACCGCTCCTGAGGTCACCCCTGCGCTCGATGCGTGGGCCGTCGCGCAGCGCCAGTTCGACATCGCGGCGGACCGGCTGGACCTCGACCCGGCCCTGCGCGCGGTCCTGCGCGAGGCGGAGCGCGAGCTCATCGTGTCGGTGCCGGTGCGCATGGACGATGGCAGCGTGCAGGTCTTCAGCGGCTACCGCGTGCAGCACAACCTCGGTCGCGGCCCCTCCAAGGGCGGTTTGCGCTACCACCAGGACGTGACCCTCAACGAGGTCCGCGCGCTGGCCATGTGGATGACCTGGAAGTGCGCCGTCGTGGCATTCCCTACGGCGGCGGCAAGGGCGGCGTGGCCGTGCGATCCCAAGGGCCTGAGCCTGCGCGAGCTGGAGGGCCTGACGCGTCGCTTCACGACCAACATCAGCGTCATCATCGGCCCCCAGAGCGACATCCCCGCCCCGGACGTGGACACCAACCCGCAGGTCATGGCCTGGATCGTGGACACCTACTCCATGCACGTGGGCTACACCGTGCCCGGCGTGGTCACGGGCAAGCCCGTCGCGCTCGGCGGCTCGGAGGGCCGGGCCGAGGCCACCGGGCGGGGGGTGGTCGTGACCATCAGCGAGGCCGCGAGCCACATCGGGCTCGACATCATCGGCGCCACGGTCGCCGTCCAGGGCTTCGGCAACGTCGGGCTCAGTGGCCGCCACCCTGCTCGACGCGATGGGTGCGTCGGTCGTGGCCGTGTCCGACTCGCAGGGCGCCATCCACGCCGCCTGACGGGCTGGACATCGCCGCGGTCAAGGCCTGCGAAGGCCGAGCACGGCACGGTCGTGGGCTTCCCCGGCGCAAAGGACATCAGCAACGCCGAGCTGCTCGAGGTCGACTGCGACGTGCTGATCCCGGCCGCGCTGGAGAACCAGATCACCCGCGACAACGCTGAGCGGGTCCGGGCGCGCATCGTGGCCGAGGCAGCCAACGGCCCCACCACCCCCGACGCCGACGGGATCCTCGCGCGCAAGGGCGTGTTCATGATCCCGCGACATCCTGTGCAACGCCGGCGGCGTGACCGTCTCCTATTTCGAGTGGGTGCAGGACCTCAACCGCGACCAGTGGTCCGAAGAGGTCGTCAACAGCAAGCTCACCGCCATCATGGTCCGCTCCTTCGGCGAGGTCGTGGCCATGGCCGAGCGCGAGGCCTGCGACATGCGCACCGCGGCCTACCTGCTGGCCGTGGACCGCGTGGCCACGGCCACCGCCCTGCGCGGCCTCTACCCCTAGCCAGCGGAGGGCACAGTGACCCGACGGCGATGCGCTCAACCTGCATGGCTCTCGATGGCGGGGTTCTGGCTAGGCGATTTCCGTCTACGATTTCGTGCCGTCGCGTCCCGGTATCGCGCAGGTTCCTCGGGAAGCCGACACAGCCGCCACTAAGCCCCAGTCTCACAGTGGATTGGGGCTATGGAATGCCATGAGGAGGTACGCGGCGGATGCGTAGGAGGCGCTACCGATGTGGGATGCGGATCGTCATGTCATTGTGAACGGCAGCAGGACACGGGCACTGACCAACGCCCGGACGATGATCGCGGTGAGGCCCTTGTGGGAGTCGCGCGCTGATGGCGAAGATGCCCTGAGTGGGCGGGGCTAACCGCGAGACTTCGATCAAGGCCAAACAGGGTCTTCTGAGCGGCAAGGGGTTCGTGCGGATCCACGGCACGTTCCTGCCACCAGGGACCCTCAACAACGGCACCCACAGTGTCAAGCAGGTCATGGAACATCCGGATGTCCCGGTCCCATTGTGGGAGCCGCCCCCGCTCATCTTCGAGGTCGAGGACTCGGCCCGCTAGGCGACAGAGTCCCAAGAGGCCCGTCCCGCGAGGGGTGGGCCTTCTTCGTGCCCAGAGGAGCGGCCTGACCGGTCTCGCGAGGGCACGCCTACCGCGACTGGGAGGTGTTCAGCGCCATCGTGCCCTGGGTTTGACGCCTGGTAGCGTATGACTCGTCGGCCCGCGAAGGCCGGCGTCGTGGTCGGTCCCCGTAGGTGCAGGGTAGCCGTGGTCGGTCCCCGTGGTCACACCGGCAGCACCCCACATCCGAACCACTCAGAGAAATGGGCACATCTCGCGACCTATGTTTCCCAGGTCGTTCCGAGCGAACAGCTACGGGGGAACGGAACTTATGGGAACAACCAAGATGAATCGACGGGTCCTGGCCGTGGCCGCGTCTGCGGCGCTGCTGGTGACGGCGCTGGCTGTACCGGCGGCGGCAGCGGACAAGGGTGACACGTCCACCTGGCAGTCGCTGTACTTCAGCGTGGAGGCCGGGAACATCTACGGTGACAGAATCACGGTCAGAGCAGATGGAGGGACTGACTGGACGGGAGCAGACTACGCGTATGCATCCGTCGAGGTGGCCTGGGATGAAGGTGACATCATCTGCTACGTCGACGACGTTGACAGTGATGCGCAGATCGAATGGGGCAACAAGTCGGTGAGCCTCTTCTGGGATTCCCCCGTGTGGCCCCGTGGATTTGGCGTGGCAACCGGTGACGAAGTTGGAGAGCAACAACCATCGCGAGATCGTTGATGGCTGCAAGTGGGTGTCCCACTCGAAGGCGACAGAGGCGGCACACGTCACAGGATCAGTCGCGGGGATCCCGATCGACACCACCGGGGACGAGCTCCTGATGGTCGAAGGTAGAACGAAAGTGACGAGCTGCAAGTAGCCGCAGCTTCCACCGAAGAGGCCCGCCCCGCGAAGGGCGGGCCCCTTCTTGTACCTGGCATGTGCAGCCATCGCGTCCTGGGTTTGACGTCTAGTTGGTCGTACTCCTCAACGAGGCCGGCACTCGCGAGCTCTTCGCGGATGGCGTGGCACTCGGCGTCGGGGTCGGCCAGAGGGGTCCGGGGTAGCGAGCCGGCGCTCGTCTCAGGCTCACTCGATTGCGGCGGGTCGGAATAATGAGAGGGTCACGATCGCACCGAACGGCCCCGTTCCAGACGCACGTGCTGACGTGGACATCGTCCTCTGTGGTCACGAGGTCCGCGTCCACTACGACCCTCGGCTCGGTCCCGACCGGGAGCGGTCCGGGGTCCTGTCGGTGGGGCGGGACCTGCTGCGGTCCCTCGTGGAGGAGGGCGAGGTCCTTCAGTTGAGGACGAGGGCTGAACGGGACGCCGACTCTCACGTAGGGCTGGCGGCTGGAGGCTACCCGCCTCTAGGTTCCCAGACCTCCGCCGAGGCGAGGACGCGGTCGTCGAAGCCCCCGCCACCGATGACGAGGATGCGATCGTTGGACAGGAGCGTGGCGGTGTGGGCCGTGCGAGCCTCGGCGAGCGAGCCTGCCGGGCTGAACGAGCCGGTCGCGGATGGCTCCTCCTCGGCCGCAAGCGTGGCCCCCGGAGCGAGCAAAAGCGCAAGAACCACGCAGACGGTGAGTGGACCTCGCATCTCTGTTCCCCGATGAGCGGATGCCCCCATCATCCGCACCCCGGTCAGGGGGTCAAGAGCCGGAGGGCCTAGCCGAAGTCAACCCCCGCGGAAGTCGTCTCCGCCACTGCCTCCGCACGCACCACATCCGTCAGCCGTCGCCGCAGCACCTCGCCGGGCAGTCCCCGGTCATCGACGATTTCACGGTGCTCGTGGCCGAGGTACTCGGCCCACCCCACGTCCTCTGACATGGCGTGCAACCACGCCGTCCTAGTTGAGAAGCCCAACGACCACAATCGGATGGCGGCACGTCCTCGCCACCCCCGCTCCACCGGGTCGAGCAACCGAAACCGAAACGGCATGGGTCTTGGGACGAGGTCCGAGACGCGCCAGCCGTGGATGTCCTCGGGGTCAGCGCCAGCCATCAGGCACGCCCCATGTCCATGACCGCTGTGGCTCCGAGACGACGCGTTCCCCGACCGGCACCAGCGTGATGGTGGCTGGTTTCGACGGCGTCCACCCATCGAGCGCCTTGCCAGAGAGCCCGAGCACCCACTTGGCGTAGGTCCTGTCGAGCATGGCCACCCTCCTCGCCCACATCGTCTGCGGGGCAGTCAAGGTGCGATGACGATCCTGCATGCCCACTCGACGGTTCAGCGAGCGAAAGGGTTCGCCTTTCTCCGTTCGCTGCTGCTGAGCCTCACCCGGCCGGCCACCTGCGGGAAGGCACATGACTACCCGATGGCGAGGCCAAGACGGTCATCTCGATGTGGCGGACTCGCAGCTACGGGTCGATCCGCCACCAACCCCAGGGTTAGCCCCGATGCCGCGTTCGGTCGAGCTGACGGCGAGCAGCCCAACGCCGGCAGCATCACGCCTGGGGCGAGCCGACACTCGGACGTGGACCGAGGACCTGCTGCCTACCAACTAGAGGTACCCGTCGGACCGTTGGGTCGACGAGTGCGATCTGCCACGTCGGCTTCGTAGCCCTCGATCAGCTCGAACAATTCATCCGCCGCGTACTGGCGGTCGTAGGTTCCGGCACTGATCTGCCGCAGCACGCCTGCATCGGCGAGCACTTTGAGCCCCTCGCAGTGCTCGCCGATGGCGCGCCCCGATGGCGCCGCGGATAGTGGCCGCTGACGCGATCGGTTGTGCCGGCAGGACGTCGATGATGCGCGCAGCGGCCGAGTCCCGACGAGGTCGCCCGGCACGCTCATGCCAATCCGACTGGAGCGCAGCTACTCTCGCGGCCAGGTCGGCCGATGACTCCGCCGCGAATTGAGACGCTTCGGCGAAGGCAGCGCACCATGACTCGAGCCTGCCCTCGCGGAAGTCGACCAGGCCGGAGACATACTCCTCCGGCCTGGCAGCGAGCACGATCGACACGGGCGGCACGAACGACCGCGCGACGTCCCTGCGCCTGAGGACGACATGGATCAGGCAGCGTCCCACCCGGCCATTGCCATCGACGAACGGATGGATCGTCTCGAACTGCGCGTGGGCGATGGCCGCCTGCGCCACGGCTGGCAGGTCATCACGGTTGATGAAGTCGACGAGATCGCCCATGAGCGCGGGCACCTGGTCCTCGGGCGGCGGATGTAGCGGGCATCCGACGGGTTGCTGCGACGACCACCGATCCAGTTCTGCTCGGCGCGGAACCGGCCCCCCATGACTCGCTCGGGCTCATCGGCCATGAGAATGCGGTGGATCGCCTCGATGCTCGCCACGGTCAGATCGGCGCCGACCGAGGCATCTTCGATGGCCTCCTCCATGGCCAGCACGTTCGCGGCCACAGCGCGCGCGCTGCCCTTGCTCGCACGCGGGTCGATGAGGGCTCGAGCCAGGTTCCGTTGGCTCAGCTCGATACCTTCGATCCGGCTGGAGGCGATGGCTTCGGAACGGAGGAGCAGCGCACCGATGGCCTCGAGCCCCTGGACCCGATCCTCGGCGTTGAGGTCGCGGATGGCGGCTTCGGCCCGGGTGATGAGATCGGCCGTCTCGAAGCTGACGACCGGTCGGATCGCGGCGATCGGGTCGGGCAGGAACGCGCGGTACGTGAACGACTGGCGTGCCCTCCGTCCGCCCACCGCGCTGGGATCGCCTTCCCAGCGCCGTTCAAGCCATGTCATGAAGCCTGTCGATCTCCCGTTGACTCTGACGCCTTGGGTGACAGTATCGGTCCTAAACCGTCAAAGTCAATGCCAGATTGACGGGTTACGCAGGGGTCAGCGCAGGGGTCAGGCCCTGCCGCTTCCACCAAGGACCAGCCCAAACGGGCCGTTTCACGGTGGGGAGTGGAGCCGACACTCGGATTTGAACCGAGGACCTGCCGTTTACGAATCCGAAGGGTCGACCGAACGCGCTCGGTCGGCCCTTGGATGCGTGCTACTGATCACTCGGCGAGGTAGACGTTCTCAGGGAGCTGCGTCGCCCTCGCGCGAATGAGACGTAGGGGCTCGGCTATTCGCTGTCCTCGGACTGGTCCATCTCCTCGTCAGCGGTGTCGTCGTCCATGGCGGTCCCGCCATCGACAACGGGGAGGGCCATGATGGCAGCCAGGGCAGCCGCGGCTCCGATGATCTGGATCTTGCTGGTTCGTAGCTCGGGTGTTCCTTTCAAGTAGTCGTTGTCGTTTCGAATGGCTGCTGGCGAGCCTTGTCTGGCCTGGGACTCTTCTTGGAGAGGAGATCTCACGCCTTGGTCAGGGTCACTTCGAGACTGCCGACGCCACCCCGACGTGTCGCTTCGACCGTCGAGTTCACAGAGCCTGGGAGGAGAAACCTCTCGATGACTCGTCAGCCGCGCCGCGGCGCCGCTCCGCTCGCGTCGGCGACATGCCGACCATCAGGATCGCTGTGGTCAGGCGCCTCGGGTCATGTCCCTAGAGTTGGTGTAGCAGCGGAGTGGCCAGCAACGGAAGCGGCCACCGCGTCATCCTCGCGTCGTTGGACTTAGGAACCCACGACGAAGGAGAACCACGATGGCCGATGACAGGATGGCCCTGCTCGAGACGATGCGCAAGGCCGGGACCGAGGGCGATGCCGACTTCCTGCGCCAGAGCGTGCAGGTGCTGGCCGAGGCGGTCATGGAGGCCGAGGTCACCGAGCTCACCGGGGTGCCCCACGGCGTGCGTGACCCCGAGCACCGGGTCACCCAGCGCAACGGCTACCGGGAACGGCGCTGGGACACGCGCGTGGGCAGCATCGGCCTGTCCATCCCGCGGGTCCGTGACGGCAGCTACTTCCCCAGCCTGCTCGAACCCCGCCGCCGGGCCGAGCGGGCCCTGCTCGCGGTGGTCCAGGAGGCCTATGTCCTGGGTGTCTCGACGCGCCGGGTGGAGGACCTCGTGGAGACCCTCGGCATCAGCGGCCTCAGCAAGAGCCAGGTCAGCCGCATCTGTGCCGCGCTCGACGCCGAGGTCGAGGCCTTCCGGCAGTCGCTCCCTGGCCGGCGAGACCTACCCCTACCTCTGGCTCGATGCGACGTACGTCAAGGTCCGTGACGATGGCCGCGTCGTGAACATGGCTGCGCTCGTGGCCACCGGCGTGGACACCTCCGGTGAACGTCGCATCCTCGGCCTCGAGCTGGCGGCTGGCAACGACGAAGGCATCGGCCTGGCCGGCCTTCATCCGGGGCCTCGTCGAGCGTGGCCTGTCCGGTGTCCGGCTCGTCATCAGCGATGCCCACCCCGGGCTCGTCAGGGCCGTGCACGAGCAGCTCCTCGGTGCCTCATGGCAGCGCTGCCGGGTCCACTTCACGCGCAATGCCCAGGACCTCGTGCCGCGCTCGGCCCGGGGCATGGTCGCCACGGTCATCCGCACGGTCTTCGAGCAGCCCGACGAGGCCGCGGCCCGAGAGCAGCTGCGCCGGGCCGTCGATGGTCTGCAGGCCCGCTTCCCCAAGGTGGCCGAGCTGCTCGTCGAGGCCGAGACCGACCTCTTGGTCCACTTCACCTTCCCCGAGACCCATCGTCCCCGCATCCGCAGCACGAACCCGCTCGAGCGGCTGAACAAGGAGATCAAGCGTCGCACCGCGGTGGTGGGCATCTTCCCCACCCGGGCCAGCCTCATCCGCCTGGTGGGCATGGTGCTCGCCGAGCAGGACGACGAGTGGCAGGACGGGCGCTGCTACTTCCGACCCGAGTCGATGGCGCTCATCGATGCGATGACCGAGCGAGAGGAGGAGCCCCCGGCACTACTGATGGCGAGCTGATCGATCAGGCGTGAGGACGATGCCTGCTACACCACGTCCCGGGACTTGATCCCAGCAGAGGTGGTGGTTGGCAGTGACGCCGGTAGCGGCGGACGATCTGCGGGTGTGGCCGCTACCGCCTGGCACGGCGACCCATGCAGTCGAGCCGGGTGATAGCGCCTTGCCCTCGCTCAGGGAGGTGACCGAGGATCTCCCGCCTGAGATACGCCAGACTTCGGGACGTGGCTCACCCGCCGACTGGACCCATCGATGACCGCCACTCCCAGGAGCCTAGCCATGCTGGCATGCCCGTGGGCGGAGCCAAGCTGCGCTCGCTCCTCGACTGGTTCTTTCGTGATCGTCGAACGGGCAAGATCCTCGTCGCGCACGTCCCCAATCTGGCCATCTTGCTGTGGATGGCCACCGTGCTTGCGCGCCAGTTCACCGTACAGGCCACCACGGCCGACACTCTCCTAGCGTGGGCTGGTTCGTTTACCCTCGGCTGGTGGGCTATCGACGAGGTGGTCCGAGGGGTGAACCCGTGGCGCCGGATCCTTGGCCTCGTCGGCTGTATCGCGGTCGTCGTCGGCGTCATCTCTCGTCTGTAGCCTTGAGGCCATCGGGCACGGAGAGTCTGGACGCTGGCGCGTGAAGCAGCCTCTTCCATCAGCAGGCGACCAGGGGCTCAGGGGCCAGCCTAGCGGTCGGATCGCGCGCGACAACGCCCCGGGTAGCCCGAACCGATCCATCTCACGCGTGGGGAGTGGAGCCGACACTCGGATTTGAACCGAGGACCTGCTGTTTACGAAACAGCTGCTCTACCACTGAGCTATGTCGGCCTCGCGCGACATTCTAGCGGGTGTTCTGTCGGCGCCCGAATTGCATGTGGTCGATTCGCGCATCAGGTGCCCGCCCGGCGAGTCGGGGCCGACCGACATCGACGAGCCGGTCGACCTCTGCCTCGAGCAGGGTGAGATCGAGTGCCTACTCCGTGAGAGTCCGCGGTGGGCGCAACGAACGCGCTGGTGACTCTGGTCGTCGACATGGGCGATGTCGCGCAGGGCACATCGACACGGCGTGGCAAGGCGACGACGCGGTGAAGGGGTCGCATCTGTGCCGTGGAGGCGTCGACCATGCGTGGTACCAAGACGCAGGAGGAACCAGCCATGTTGGAAGTCACGAGCGATACGGACGTCTGCACGGCACGCGATGAACACGTGGGCAGCGTCGAGTCAGCGTCGTGGTCGATCCACCATCTCCGGTCGCATGCCGCACGTGGTCGTGCGCACGGGCAGTCCTCCTCGCCCGAGGCCGAGCCATCCCCATCGAAGACATTTCGACCGTGACTCTCGAGCGGATCAACCTGCGCCAGACGTCTCTGGCCGATGAGTCGCGACCCTGTCGCCTCCGACCGCGACGTGCGACGTCCAGCGTCGTCACGGACGACCGGCTTCCCTGCGTACGTGGTGGTCAAGGCGGGCGTTCTCCTCCCGGAACGCCGGACCGTACCGATCGCATGGTCGAGGACGTCAGCGAAGACGTCATCGCGCTGTGGGTCGGGAGTCGGATGGTCCGCGTGATCCCGCTCGGTCCGACGTAGCACGGCGCGATGTGGCAAGGCATGCGCGGGTGACCGGCCGGAGCGACGCCCGTGCCTTGCTCCCCTTCGGCGTCCTCATCGCGGCGACCACGCCGGCGGCCTGGGCCATCGTGACCATCGCTCGCCGCCGACGGTCGTGGGCGATCCAACAAGAGGTCGACCCGATGAAGTACCCCGCGATCCCCGCCGAAGCGCCCGCCGAAGCGCCCGTGAGGACCGCCGTCTCGTCGTCGGGGTCGGCTGGCGCCCGCTGACTAGCGGGTGAGGAGTTGGTCGGTCGGCGCGAAGTCGTCTCGCAGGATGACCGCGCCAGCGGTGAACGCTGCGACCGCCTCCGGGTCGTGCACCAGCGCATCGTGCCCGCCGCGCTTGCGGTTCGCAGCCACGATCGACGACTCCGGGAGTGGTTCGTCGGAGGCGAGCAGGATGAGGTTTCCGCCGCTGGTTCCGTCCACGCGTGACGTCGGCCCGAACACGCCCACGTAGGGGAACACCTCGGCGAAGGTCGCCAGCTGGGCTCGCGCCAGCAAGAGCGGTGGATGGTCGATGATGTTGGCCGCGTAGATGCCGTCGGGCCGAAGCGTGCGCCGGATCTCGGAGACGAACTCCCTGGTCGTCAGGTGCCAGGGCACGGCCGGCCCGCCGAAGGCGTCACCGATGACGAGGTCGTAGGCAGCGGATGGCTCGTCCTCCAGCCGCAGCCGTGCATCGCCGATGGCGATGCTGAGACCGTCGGACGGCCCCAGCCCGAGCTCCGACTCGGCGACCTCCACCACGACCGGGTCGAGTTCGAGGACGCGGTTGGTGGAGCCTGGTCGCGTGGCGGCGAGGTAGCGCGGCAGCGTGAAGCCGCCGCCTCCGACGTGGAGGGCGCTCAAAGGCTCGTTCGCTCGCGCGAGCCCGTCGGCCACGTCGCCCAGCAGCCGCGTGTAGGCGAACTCGAGATGCGTCGGGTCGTCGAGGTCGACATAGGCGTGACGCAACGTGTCCATGCGCAGGAGCCGCTCGCTGCCATCATCGGAGGCGGCCTCGACGCTGATGCAGAAGTAGGCGCTTTCCCGTTGGCACGGGTCAGGCGCGGCGACGGTCCACAGCACGGCCCCCCCGGCGAGCGCGAGCGCGAGCGCGAGCAGACCGCTCGGCCGGACCCGGCCAAGGCGCCAGGCGATGAGTAGTCCGGCCACGATGAGCGCACTGCCGATGGCGATGACGATGGGCCGCGTCGGCAGCGCCACGACGAGCACGAAGCCGGTGATGAACGAGCCGGCGATGGCGCCGGTGGTCCCGATGGCCGAGTAGCTGCCCACGATCGACCCGGTCTGCCCCAGGTGGTGCAGCTGCATCTTGACCACCGTCGGGCTTGCCGCCGAGAGCACCGCCGCCGGCAGGAAGAAGGCAGCGCCGGCGTAGACGAGGACACCTTGCGGACTGGGACCCACGCCCAAGCGGTCGGCCAGGCTGATCATGGGGATCACCGCCAGCGCGAGCACCCCGCCCAGGATGAGGATGGGGCCAAGCATGCGCCGCGGGTCGGCGTGGTCGGCCAGCCGGCCGCCGAGCCAGGTACCGGCCGCGATGCCGGCGAGGATGGTGCCGATGACGCCGGTGGTGACCTCCAGGGTGAGGCCCAGGTGCGGCGCCAGCAGGCGTACCGCCAGGATCTCCAGCGCCAGCACGGCAGCGCTGGTGCAGAAGACGATGAGCCCCGCGAGCAGCGGTCGCATGCGTGAACGGTGTGGCCGTGGAGGCCTAGATCGTGCCGGCCGGGGCCGGTGAGCGGTGCGAGCGCGTGAGCACGGTGCCAACGAACGCAACGTCGTTGATGGGTTGCCGCCTGTTGTCTGGGTCCACCTGATCCTCCTCTGCGACCTTGGCCGGCGCGATCGCCGACAGTGGAGTCATCTCCCGCTGCTCGACGTGCGATCCACGACCGTGCGCTCCGCGGCTGCCTGCCGTGCATCTTGGCATGGCCGTCCAGTCGCGACGCCCACTCCGTCGACCAACCTCGAGCGGCTAGCATGGCCGGGTGGCTCGATCGATCGGTGTTGACGTTGGCGGCACGTTCACCGACGTGGTCGTCCTCGACGGCGACACCATCGAGGGGCACAAGGTGCCGACCAGCCCGAACCAGGCCGATGGCGTGGTGCAGGCGGTGGCCGGTGGCGCGGACGACGCCTTCCTCCATGGCACGACGGCCGCCACGAACGCTCTGCTGGAGGAGCGTGGGGCCCACGTCGTGTTGGTCACCGAGGCCGGCTACGAGGACGTCATCGAGATCGCCCGGCAGGACCGCCCGTCGCTCTACGACAGCTTCGTCGACCGGCCCCGACCGCTGGTCGAGCGCGAGGATCGCCTGGGCTTCGACGGCGACCCCGAGGCGCTCGTGGCCGCCGTGTCCGCGGCGCGCCCGGAAGCCGTGGCCATCTCGCTCCTCGAGTCCTACGCCGACCCGGCCCGCGAGGTCGACCTCGAGCGCCGCCTCGCAGCCGAGCTACCGACACCGGTTCTGCGCTCTTCGCTGGTCTCGCCCGAGTTCCGTGAGTACGAGCGCACCGCCACCACCGTCCTTTCGGCCTACCTGACCCCATCGGTCGCGGGCTACCTCGCCTCGCTCGAGGGCCGGTTGCCGATGTCACGCCGCCTGGTCATGACCTCGTCGGGCGGGCTGCTGCCGTTCTCGAGCGTACCCGGCAATGCCGGCCGGCTGGTGCTCTCCGGTCCGGCAGGCGGGGCCGTAGCCGCTGCCGCGCTCGGGCGCCACCACGGCTACGACACGGTCATCGCGTTCGACATGGGCGGCACCTCTACCGACGTCAGCCGCATCAGCGGCGGGGTCCCCGCGGTCGTCCCCGGGCACACCGTC
This sequence comes from uncultured Chloroflexia bacterium, assembly GCA_963716815.1. Lineage (GTDB taxonomy): Bacteria > Chloroflexota > Limnocylindria > Limnocylindrales > CSP1-4 > JAFMJV01. The sequence goes on along the minus strand of CAVQUM010000011.1, from coordinate 49,639 downwards.
GGAGGCCGCGTCAACCGCGTGCCCGCCATCCCCATCCGCACCATCGGGGCCGGTGGGGGCAGCATCGGCTGGCTCGACGCCGGCGGGGCCTTGCGGGTCGGCCCGCGCTCGGCCGGTGCGCACCCCGGGCCTGCCGCCTACGGCGAGGGCGGCATGGAGCCCACCGTCACCGATGCCAACCTGCTGGCCGGACACATCCCATCCGACCTCGCGCTCGGCGGCTCGGTCCGCCTCGATCTCGGGCTGGCCCGCGCCGCCTTGGCCCGACTCGGTGCCCTCGCGGCGATGGACCCCGAGGCCACGGCCGCCGGCATGCTCGAGGTCGTCGACAGCCACATGGAGCGCGCGCTGCGCGCAGTGTCGGTGGAGGAGGGAGCCGATCCGCGCGAGGCAGCACTGGTGGCCTTCGGCGGCGCGGGCGGCCTGCACGCGACCCGCCTCGCTCGCCGGCTGGGCATGCGGACGGTGCTGGTCCCACCGCACTCGGGCGTCTTCTCGGCCCTGGGCCTGCTGCTGGCGGCGCCACGGATCGATGTCGCCCGCACGGTCATGGCGGCCGAAGGAGCGGTTGACCTCGACGCTGAGCGACGCGACCTCGAATTCGACCGCCAGCGACCGCTATGGCGACACCTTCGGGCACGAGCCGCTTGCGGTCCACACCGTCGCCGAGGTGCGCTACGTGGGTCAGTCGCACGAGCTGGGCGTTCCCCTCGAGGCGGGTTGGACCGAGCTGCGCGCCGCCTTCGAGGAGCGTCACCACCAGCACTTCGGCTTCCGTCGTGCGGGCCAGCCCATCGAGCTGATCAACCTCCGCTCGGTGGCCACGGGCGAAGCCCCCATGACCTGGGCCGACCTCCCTCCGGTCGCTGAAGACCGAGTGGCGCAGGGGCGCGGCGGCGTGTGGCGACGGGCGACCCTGCCTGCCGGGTTCGCGCTCGACGGGCCGGCGCTCGTCGTGGAGGCGGATTCGGCCGTGCTGCTCGAGGCGGACGACCATCTGACCGTGCTCGACGACGGCACCCTCGAGATCGTCTCGTGAGCCACCGCGCGATCGGTCCCATCACCCTGGAGGTAGCGCGCAACCGCTTCAGCGCCATCGCCGACGAGATGGGCAGTGTGCTGCGCCGGACGTCGCTGTCACCCAACATCAAGGAGCGGGCCGACTGCTCGGCTGCCGTCTTCACCACCGAGGGGGAGATGCTGGCGCAGGCCGAGCACATCCCCGTCCACCTCGGCTCCATGCCCGAGTCGGTGGCTGCTTGCCTGGCGCGCTTCGAGCCGCTGCCGGGCGTCCAGTACGCGGTCAACGATCCCTTCCACGGCGGCACCCACCTCAACGACCTCACCGTCGTGGCCCCGGTCTTCGTCTCGGGCGAACACGTGGCCTGGGTGGCCAACCGGGCTCACCACGCCGACGTGGGCGGTGAGGCTCCCGGCTCGATGCCGGCTCACGCGACCAGACTGGAGCAGGAAGGACACATCGTGGCACCCGTCATGGCGGTGCGTGGGCATGCCTGGCTCGACGACTTCGTGGGCCCCTTCGTGGCCGCCTCTCGCACACCCTGGGAACGGCGCGGCGACCTCGATGCGCAGATGGGATCCAACGCGGTCGCGGTGCGCCGGCTGTCCGAACTCGTGGGACGCGAAGGTCTCGACGACTACCGCGCCGTGACCGAGGCCCTGCTGGGCTACGGACAGCGACGCATGGAAGCCGCCCTGGCCGCGCTGCCAGACGGTGACTACGCCTTCGACGACAGCATGGAGTTCGGCTCGCAGGACATCGAGATCCGGGTGACGGTGCGCATCGATGGGGGCTCACTGCACGCGGATTTCGGCGGCACCGACCCGCAGGTGCCGGCCAACTTCAACGCCGTGGAGGCAGTGACTCGCTCGTGCCTCTACTACGCGGTGCGCGTGGCCACCGATCCGACCATCCCGGCCAACGGCGGCTGCTACCGGCCACTCAGCCTGCACGCGCCGGCCGGATCGATCGTCAACGCACGACCCCCGGCCGCGGTCGCGGCGGGCAACGTCGAAACCAGCCAGCGCATCGCGGACGTGCTCCTCGGCGCCCTCGCGCAGGCGGCACCAGCGCGGGTGCCGGCCGCATCCCAGGGCACGATGAACAACGTGCTCATCGGCAACGAGGAGTTCGCCTACTACGAGACCGTGGCGGGCGGCCAGGGCGCGCGACCCGGCCGCGACGGGGGTTCGGGCATCCAGACGGGCATGACCAACACCCAGAACACGCCGGTCGAGGCGCTCCACGCCCACTACCCCTTCCGCGTCACGGCCTACACGCTCAGACGTGGCAGCGGTGGCGCGGGGGCCTACCGTGGTGGCGACGGCATCCGGCGGGAGCTGCGCTTCGAGGCGCCGGCCACGCTCACGCTCATGGGCGAGCGCCGGCGGCACGCGCCGTGGGGCCTGGCCGGCGGCCAGCCCGGCGCGGTCGGGGAGGACTGGCTGGTCCGCGCCGGCGGCTCACCCGAGCGGCTGCCTGGCAAGGTCACGGTCGGGGTCGAGCCGGGCGACCGCCTGATGGTGCTCACGCCGGGCGGCGGCGGCTGGGGTTCGCCCAAGCGCTGATCGCGCCCTGCGCGATGGTGACGGATGTCCCTTGAGGCCTGACCCGGGCAGGCCTACAGTGCCCTTGCCGATGTGGCTTCGTCGTGGGATCCCATTCCTGGCCACGGGTGCCCTGTTGTGGGCGGCCGCCCTGTATTGTGGCGCCGCCGGCAGCGGAGGGACACTCGCGCAGTCGAGTCCTGCGACCGACGACCGACTGCTGCCGGCCAGCGAGACCCTCGTCGACGAGGAGGGGCCCTACGCCACGCGGACGCGCGGACCGGACGGCCGATGGCTGCTCCCCAGCGGCGATGCGGTCCTCATCGACGAGGCCTGGTGGACGCCCCTGCGCTCGCTCACGGAGCACGAGGTCGAGCCGGCCCGACCCGACCAAGCCACGCTACGGCGCGTGCGGGCCGAGGTGGCCCCGGCCGCGACCAGGCGCCTGCCTGACCGGCTGGACGCGATCGCGCTCGGCGACGTGACCGCCGACGGCCGCACAGACCTGGTCATCGCGTTCCGACGCCCGTTCCGCCGGACGCTCATCAACAGCACGCGTCCGCGCCGGGTCTGGGTCGACGCCTACGGCGACAGCGCCCATCTCGGCCTCTACCGACCGGACGACGTGTACCGCACCTGGGTGGCCGGCACGCTCGTGGCGCCCGTGGTCGAGCTGGCCGCCTGCGATGGCGCGCTGGCGGTGGCCTACGGCCGGCACCGCCGACCCGGTGTCGTCGAGACCGGTGCCTGGCGCTGGGTCGTCTTCGGCTTCCTGCCCACCACACCACTCCCGGGGACCGGCACGCCCATCTGTGTCGACATCGATGGCGACGGGCTGACCGAGCCGGCCATCGTCGGAAGGAGCGAAGCATGAACCGTCTCGCCACCGTGCTCGTGGGCCTGCTGGCCCTGGCCGTGTCGTCCTCGCCGGCGATGGCGGCCGATCAGACGCTGCCCTCGACCGGGAGCGACTTCGGTTCGTACGAGCTGGTCCCGCTGCTGGACGACGGCCAGCCCTACGCCGGCCCTGCCACGCCCACCTCGCTCGATGCGGTCTCGCTGACCGAGCAGGTCGAGCGTCTGCTGACGCCCGATGCGCGCGCCAAGCTGGCCGTCCAGGGCTTCGTCGTGGTGCCGGAACGTTTCCGGCTGTTCCACCACGCCTACGACGAGCAGTACTACGAGGGCACGCCCGTCTACGTCACCACCGACGCCGCCTACCACGCCTGGCACCAGGTCTTCGACAAGACCCTGCGCGACGTCGAGACCCGGCGCCTCTCGCCGGCGCTGGCCAAGCTGCTCGAAGGCATGCTCGCCGATGCCCGTGCCCAGCACCGGGCCCTCGCCGGCTCGAGCCTCGAGGACGATGCCGCCCGCGTCGTGGACCTGCTCGCCGTGGCGGCTGCCGAGCTCGGCGCGAAGTCGGGCAAGCTCAGTCGGCGGGCGCGGGCCGAGCGGGCCCTCATCGACGCCCACGACCAGTCAACGAACTCGCCCATCCTGGGCACCGAGACCGACTACTCGCTCTTCACCCCGCGCGGCCACTACACGCGCTCCGCGGCACTGAAGCGCTACTTCAAGGCCATGTCCGTGCTGGGCCAGCACGCCTTCCGGCTGCCCGGGTCGGTGCAGACCGACGGCCGCGTCGTCGGCAGCGTGGACCCGCTACGCCTGGCGGTCCTGGCCTCGCGCACGATCGCCGGCGATCTCCGAGCTGGAAGCGCTCTGGCGCCGGATCTACGAGCCCACGGCCTTCATGGTCGGCGTGGCCGACGACTACACGCCCTTCGAGCTGGCCGAGGCGGTGGAGCAGGCCGTCCCCGGCGGCATGGCTGACCCGCTGCAGGTAGCTGACGAGGCAGCGCTCCTGGCCGTGGCCGCGGCCCTCAGGGAGACACGCCCGGTGCTCATCGACGAGGAACGTCCCTCGGTCCGGTTGATGGGCACGCGCTTCGTGCTCGACTCCTGGATCCTGGACCAGCTCATCGCCCCGTGGGTCAGCGAGCCACCCGACCTGCGCATCCTGCCCTCGGTGCTCGACCTGGCCGCGGCCTTCGGCTCCGACTTCGCCCTGGGCATCCAGGATGAGGCCGGCGAGACGGCCTATCCCAACTACCCCGAGCAGATGGCGGCGATGCGCGCGGCCGTGGCCGCTCGGCCGGACGATGCCTGGGGCGGCACGGTCTACGACGCCTGGCTGGCCGCGGTCGAGCCCATGTGGCTGCCGCACGGCCTTGCCTTCCCCGACTACATGCGCACCGACGCGTGGGCGGCGAAGGACCATCAGACGGGCTTCGCCTCGCACGCCGAGCTGCGCCACGACACCATCCTCTACACCAAGCAGTTCGTAGGCGAGATGGGCAGCATCGAGCCCGAGCTGCCCAAGGTGCGCAACTGGGTCGAACCCGACCCAGTGGCCTTCGGGCGCCTCTCGGCCATGGCCCGACTCACGCGCGACGGGCTCTCGGCGCGGGGACTGCTGACCAAGGATGTGCGGCGGCTGCTGAAGGACTACATCGTCTTCGTCGACCGGCTCGGCCGCCTCGCAGCGGACGAGCTGGCGGGCAAGCCCATCGAGATGGGCCAGCTGCCGCAGGACCGCGCCTTCTACGCCACCGACAACGAGTGGCTGCGCTCCATCGGCGGGACCCTCGAGTCCTTCTGGTGGCGCAGCGGCGACCGGCTGGACACGAACCGGCCCATCCGTGACGACGATGCCGCGGTCATCGCCGACCTCGGCCGTGGCATCGACCTGGAGAAGGGCATCGACGAGGTCCTCGAGGTCGGCACCGGTCGCATCGACCGCATCTTCGTCATCGCGCCCGACGACGAGGGTGGCTTCCACGTGGCCACGGGCGGCGTGTACTCCTTCTACGAGTTCCCGTGGCCCACGAACGACCGGCTCGATGACGAGACCTGGTGGGGCATGTTGCGCACGGAGGAGACCCCGCCGCGGCCCGCTTGGCAGGACCCCATCTTCCCGTAGCGCTGGACGATGGCGTGCCCGCCGGTCAGCCCGCTAGCCGGTCGCCCAGGGCGTCGGCGAGCAGCTCGAGCTGGCGCAGGTCGGAGCTGACCGGGTCGAAGATGAACTCGTCGCTGCCGGCCGCTTCGTAGGCCGCCACCGCGCCGCGGATGCTCTCGGGGTCGGCCGGGATCTGCTGCGCCATGGCCGCACCGAAGTCGCCGTAGTAGTCGCTGAGGTACTCGGTCGCCGTGGCACGCGCGCCGTCGCCCAGCGCGAAGTAGGCCAACGACCACAGCCTGGGGCTGCCCTCGCGGCCGGCTTCGGTCCAGGCCGTGCGAGCGGTCTGGTTGAGGCTGGTCACGTCGTCGGGAGCCGCGCCGCCGGCGGTCCAGCCGACCCCGTACCTGGCCGCGCGCGAGAAGCAGCGCGGGGCGGTTCCGCCGAAGGCCAGCGGGACGGACTCGCCGTTGGTCGGTGTCGGGGTCAGACGCTTGGTGGCACCCTCCACGAGCTCGCCGCGCCAGGCTCCGAGCATGTACTCGATGTCGGCGTCGAGCCGGTCGCCCCGGCCCTTGTGCGCCTTGCCGGCGACGACGTAGTCCTCGTCACGCCAGCCGGTGGCCAGGCCCAGCACGAACCGGCCCTCGGAGATCTGGTCGAGGCCGGCTGCCAGCTTGGCCAGCAGGGCACGGTCGTAGACCGGTCCGATGGTGACGTTGCTGAACAGGCCGATGCGGTCGGTGACGGCAGCCGCCGCGGTCAGCGCCTGCAGCTCCTCGTAGGTGGGGAACACCAGCCGGCCGATGGTCGCGAGCGTGGAGAAGCCCATCTCCTCGGCCGCACGGGCCCACTCGACAAGCCGTGGCCCCGGCGTGTCGGGGATGGTATTCGGCAGCCCTACTCCGATGCGCATGAGTGGTCTCCTTCCGCGGGGGGCGTGCGGGCTGGCGTGGCCGCACGATCGTCACGATGATTGCGGACGCAACTATATCAGCCACGCCGGCAGGCCGGCAGACACAGCCGACGACGCGGCATGACGCTGCGCCGAAAGGACTACCCTCGCGGTGACCACGGTCGAGCCACGGAGGATCCAGCGGTGGGGCTGCATGTCGGGATCATCGGAGGCGGGTTCGTGGGCCGCGTGCACGTGGAAGCGGCCCTGGCGCACCCCGACGTGGATCGCGTCTCCATCGCCGAGAGCGATCTCTCGTCGCTCGAGCGGATGGCACGGACCTACCCCATCGAGCTGGCCAAGGCCGACTACCGCGCCCTGCTCGACGACCCGGGCATCGACGTCATCGACGTCTGCCTCCCGCACGACCTGCACCACCCCGTGATCATCGAGGCGTTCGAGGCCGGGGTGGATGTCATCGCGGACAAGCCCATCGCCAACACCCTGCTCGAGGCGGACGAGATGCTGGCCGCGGCCGACCTCGCGGGCCGCCGCTTCTACGTGGCGCTCAACCAGCGCTTCATCCCGGCCCATCGGCGCGTCAAGCAGCTCCTCACCAATGGCTTCATCGGGGCGCCCTCGCTGGCCGCGCTCACCGTCGCCGGTGACGAGCGGCCGCGCATGGGCATCCCCGGCCACTGGAAGGGCAGCTGGGCGCGGGCCGGTGGTGGCGCGCTCGCGGACAGCGGCACCCACGTGGTCGACCTCGCGCTCGACTGGTTCGGGCCGCCGACCGCGGTCCAGTGCCACCTCGCCCGCCACGTGATCGAGGCGCCCGACAAGGCCGATGACACCGCGGCGGTCATCCTCGAGTACCCGGGACTGACGGTCTCGATCGTGGTCGGCTACGGCTCGGGCGGGCAGCCGTGGAGCGAGACGCGCTCGATGTGGAGCGAGACGGGCGCCATGCATGTGCGCCTCGAAGCGCCCGAGCCGCTGGAGGTGTGGCAGGACGGCCAGCTCGTGCCCCAGGCCGTGGAGCATTCGACCGACTGGTGGCCGTGGTCGGTGGCGCGAGGCCTCGACCACGGCCTCACGGCCATCGCTCACGACCAGCCCTTCGAGGTCAGCCCGCTCGACGCGCGCGCGACGCTGCGCACGGTCCGCGCTGCCTACGAAGCGGCCGGCGAGGGCGGTCGCATCCTCATGGCCGACTACGAAGGTGGCGACATGGCCGACTACGAAGGAGGCGACCGATGACGCGCCGCCTCGGCTTCCTCGCCGCGCTCGACTTCGTCGACCGTCCTGCCGCGGAGGTGGCCGACGGACTCGCCGCCTTGGGCTACGAGGCGGTGTCGTGGCCATTCGCCCGCTTCGACCCGAGCACCCGCAGCGACGACGATCGACGTGCGCTGCTGGCCGATACGCGTGCCGCGGGTCTCGCGGTCAGCGAGTGGATCGTGCAGCTCGACTTCGTCCATCCCGACGCGGCCGTCCGACGCGAGCGGATCGACCTCGCGGCGGCAGCGGTGCGCGCCGTGGCCGAGCTGGACACAGCAGCCCAGCCGGTCCACGCGCCGGTCAATCTCTTCACCGGGCCGGCGCCGTGGGATCCGAGCGCGCCGCGCCTGGGCCGGGACCTCACCGAGGGCGTGGCCTGGGACATGGTCCTCGCCGCCTTCGAGGTGCTCGTGCCGCTAGCCGGTGACTGCGGTGTCGACCTGGCGGTCGAGGGCGTCTTCGGCCACCTGGTCCACGACTACTACACCACGCTCGAGCTGCTGCGCCACTACGACTCACCCTACCTGGGCATCAACCTCGATCCCTCGCATGGTGTGCTCGTGGGCAACGACCCGCCCTGGGTCGTGCGCCAGCTGGCCGAGCGTATCCGCCACTTCCATCTGAAGGACGCGGTGGGACGGCCGGGCATGTTCGGCGAGACCTTCGTCTTCCCGCTGCTGGGGGAGGGGGTCGTGCCCTGGGGCGACTTCTTCGCCGCGGTCGACCAGATCGGCTACGAGGGCTACCTCACCGTCGAGTTCGAGTCGTGGGACTACTACCGACAGGTGCTCGGCTCCGACCCGCTCGAGGCCGCCCGTCTTTCGCTGGAACTGCTGGGCCGGCTGGACCGCTAGCCGCTCCTTGCCGATCGGCTCTCCGCGCGCTCCACTCGAGGGGAGCCCGCTGACCGTCGGGAGGGGCAAGCGGTGCCCCGCCTCGGTACGTTGCCAACCTGGCTCGCGAGAGAGCACCGGTTGACGTTGCCGTCGCCAGCCGGGCTCGGGAGCTGTGCTCCATGTCGTGCTGTTCGCAGATGCCCGCAGCCGAGCGCATGCTAGAGTCTGCACCCTCTGGACCGGGGGTGAGGACGCGGATGCAGCCGACTGCAGGCACGAATCGCGACGCCATGCGGCCCCACAACCTTGGTGCGATCCTCCGCTACGCCCACCGTGATGGCGTGCTCACGCGAGCTGCTCTGACCGCGCGGATGGGCCTGACTCGCGGCTCCATCGGCGGGCTCCTCGCGGAGCTGGAGAGCCTGGGTGCCGTAGCCGTCGAGCCCGGTTCGAAGCCGCGAACCAAGGTCGGTCGGCCGTCGCAGCGGGTGATCCCGGGTGCGGCCGACGTCCAGGTGCTGGCCGCCGAGATCAGTGCCGATCACATCCGTGCCCTCGCGGTCGGGCTGGGGGGTCGGATATGGGCGAGGGCAGCATCCGGGACCCCCGCCTCGCACGATCCCGATGCCGTCGCCGAAGCCCTGATCGACCTCTGCGCGCAGGTCTCCTCCGGCATCCACGAAGAGGCTGCCGTCCTGGGCCTCGGCCTCGGAGTCGCGGGCGTGGTCGGGGTCGACGGCAACATCGAGATGGCCTCGAGCCTCGGATGGGTCGACCTGAAGTTCGCCGAATTCGTCGAGGAACTGCTTCCGCTCGACCTGCGAGTCGAGGTCGCCAACGACGCCGACCTCGGCGCACTGGCCGAACACACACGTGGCGTCGGCGATGGCTTCGAGCACCTCGTCTATGTCGGTGTCGATGACCCTGGCGTGGGCGGCGGGATCGTCATCGACGGTCGCGTCTTCCGCGGAGCCGGCGGGTATGCCGGCGAATTCGGCCACATGATCGTGAACCCCCACGGGATCCGCTGCCGCTGCGGCAACGTGGGTTGCTGGGAGACCGAGATCGGTACGCCGCGGATTGCGGAAGTACTTGGCCTCGTCGATGCCGATACCGACACCGTGGCTGCCGCGTTGGGCCGGTTGACGGAGTGCCCCGTCGAGTTGCGCACGGCAGGCCACTACCTCGGGCTGGGGCTAGCGAGCATCGTCAACGCGCTGAACACCGAGATCGTCGTGCTGGGCGGGACGTTGCGGGATCTCTATCCGGTAGTGCAGGACGTAGCCGATGCCGCGTTCCGACGAGGCGTCCTGCCCGCGCCAGGTGCCAACGTGCGCCTAGCCCTGTCGCAGCTGGGCGCCGACGCGGCCTCTGTCGGCGCCGCCGAGATGATCTTCGAGCCCCTCTTCGATGACCCCGCCGCTGTCCTGGCCGCAGCTCACCGAGGTCCGGTTCGCCCCCGGGGCGTAAGCCCCGAACGATGAGGCCGCCGCGTTGGCGACGCCGCACCCAGCCCGACCCCCTTGCGCCGGGTTGTATACTCAACGAACAAACTTGTATGCTCAACGAACAAATCCAGGAGTCTCCATGCCAGCGCTCGCTGAGGGGAGGTGTGGCCACCGTATCCACCGCGATGATCCAGTGACTGCGAGGACAACGCCTAGGAGAGGTTCGAAGTGCACTCCATCAAGACTCGACTGACCGCAATCGGACTGACCGTGCCACTCGTGCTGGGCATGGCCGGTTCCGCCCTGGCACAGGAGGGCGGATCCGATCCGGCGTCCTGTGACTATCCCGGTGATCTGACTGGTGGCAAGCCCCTGGTCATCGTCATCGAAGGCCTCGGGGATCCGAGCTCCGGCTTCTTCCGGACGCTGAACAACGGCGCCCAGCAGGCTGCCAAGGACCTCTGCGTGGAGGCCCGCTACATCTACCCGCAAGGCGGCTCGTTCGACCTCGCCAGCTACACGCAGCAGATCGAGCAGTCGATCGCGGCGCAGCCGGACGGCATCATCATCCTCGGCATCGGCCCCCTTGACGACGTCGCCCAGCGTGCCGTCGACGCCGGGATCGCGGTCGGTTTCCAGCCGGCTCCGTCGGTCAAGGATCAGGCGCTGCGAGACCCCGCCGACATCTACGTCTCACGCGTCGGAGCTGACGAGTACGCCGGTGGCGCCATGGCGGCGAACCGCTTCATCGCCGATGGGGCGAAGTCGCTCGTGTGCGTGCAGCAGGATCCTGCGGACGGCACCCAGTCGATGCGCTGCCAGGGTATGGCGGACGTGGCTGCGGAGGCTGGCGTCGACTATCAGCTGGTGGCTGGCAACCCCGACCCCGGTCAGACCGCATCCATCCTTGAGCCGTTCCTGCGCGCCAACGCGGATGTCGATGCGCTCCTGGCGACGGGCGGCTCCTCCGCACCGGGTCTGGTGACCGCCAAGAACGCCGTCGGCCGCGACATCTACACAGCCGGGTTCGACGTGCTGCCCAACCTGGTGAAGCTGATCCAGGAAGGCGAGCTGACCTTCACCATCGACCAGCAGGGTTACTGGCGCGGCTACATCTCCGTGATGCAGCTCGTGCACTACCTGCGCTATGGCTTGGTGCAGGCCAACTACTACCTGACCGGCCCCATCCTCGTGGACAGCTCCAACGCCGACGAGGTGGCGTCGCTGGCCGAAGCCGGCGTGCGCTAGGCACTCGGTAGCAGGGATCGGCGGTCGCATAGCATCAGACTGCGACCGCCGATGCCGATCTCGCGTCAGGCTCCGCGCCGACCGATGAACGAACGGACGCAGTCCATGGGCGCCACCAGGGCCCGAAAGAGGGCCGCTGCATGAGTGTTTCCCAGGGACAGGCGGGAGCTGGCGACGGACCCACGCGCTCGGCGAGAAAGGCACTGCGCCCTCGCATCCAGCGCGCGCTGATCCGTCCGGAGCTCGCCTCCATCACGGGTGTCGTGGCCGCCTTCATCTTCTTCAGCCTGGCCACGCCACTCTTTCTGAGCACCGCCACGTTCGTGCCGGCGACGAGCCTGGCGGCCCAGTTTGGCATCGTCGCCGTCGGCGTCACGCTGCTCATGATCGGTGGGCAATTCGACCTCTCGGTCGGCGCGATCGTAGGCCTGACCAGTTGGTCGATGTATCTCTTCGGCCAGCAGATGTCGTTCCCGCCGGAGTTGGCCATCCTGGCAGCCCTCGGCTTCGGCACTGCGCTGGGTTTGCTCAACGGAGTCATCGTGGTCAAGACCGGCCTGGCCTCATTCATCGTGACCCTCGCGACGGCCATGGTCTTCCGCGGATTCCTGACGATGCAGACCGCCGGCATGCCCATCGTGGTCGACTTCCCCGACCAACTCAAGGCGATCCTCTCGGGGACCGACCTGGGCGGCTATCGGATGTCTGTCCTCTGGTTCATCCTCATCGCCATCGTCGCCACCTTCTTCCTGCAGCGCACGACCACCGGCAACTGGGTCTTCTCCATGGGCCAGAACGCTCAAGCCGCGCGCAACCTGGGCGTGCCGGTCGGGCGCACCACCGTGCTGCTCTTCTCGATCTCCGGCTTCACCGCCGCTCTCGCGGGGGTCATCATGGCCTCTCAGTACGGGTCGGTCGATGCAGGTCGCGGGATCGGGTGGGAGCTCTATGCCATCGCCATCACCGTCATCGGCGGGACCCTTCTGACCGGTGGCTACGGCAGTGTCATCGGCACCGTGCTTGGGGCCTTCTTCTACGCCATCGTGCAGGGTGGCCTCATCCTCATCGGCGTCCAGGGCTACTGGGTCAACATCCTCTTCGGCGTGGTGCTGATCCTGGCCGTGTTGCTCAATCGAGTGATGGTCAGCGCCATGATGAGACGGCCTGCCGATGAACCGGACGAACTCGATGCGACCGGCCCCCCGACCGAAGGTCCGCTGCCTTCGAACGCGAGCACGCCATGACCGACGTGCGACGGCCAGCCGACAACGACGCGGGCGCTTCTGAGACTGCCCGGGTACCCGTCGTGGCCGTGCGCAATGTGACCAAGCAGTTCGAGTCGGTGGTGGCCCTCCGTGACATCAGCCTTGAGGCGCATGCCGGCCGCGTGTTGGCCCTGCTCGGGGACAACGGCGCCGGCAAATCGACGCTCATCAAGATCCTCTCGGGTGTGCATCAACCGACGGCGGGTACGGTGGAGGTGAACGGCCGCCCGACCGTCCTGCGCAGCCCGCACGTGGCCCGGGAGCTGGGCATCTCCACGGTGTTCCAGGATCTCGCAGTCTGCGAACTGCTCTCGATCTCACGGAACGTCGTGCTCGGGAACGAACCACGTAGGCGCGTGGGACCGTTCCACTGGCTCGATGTGAAGGCCGCCGACAGGATCGCCCAGGAGGCCCTGGCCATGCTCGGCGTCGACCTGCACCGCGACACCGCGGATCCTGCGGGCACGCTGTCGGGAGGTCAGCGACAGGCCATCGCCATCGCCCGAGCCATCTACTACGGCTCGAAGTGCCTGATCCTCGACGAACCCACCGCAGCCCTGGCCGTACGCCAGACGCAACAGGTCCTCGACCAGGTCATGGCGGCTCGTGAGGCGGGCCAGGCCGTGATCCTCATCACGCACAACCTCGAGCAGGCGCTCTCCGTCGCCGACTCCGCGGTCGTGCTTGCCCGTGGGCGCGTCGTCGGCGCCTACGACGACCCGGCGGCCCAGGCCGACGAGATCACCCGGCTCGTCATGAAGGGCTGATGGGCGAAATCGTCCGCGGGGCGATGTCCACGACGCAGACCCGACGGCGGCAAGCCTGAGGGCAGCCGCCCGAGTTCGACGCATGATGGGCGCTACCGGGTTTGGCCACGAAAGGAGACGGTGATGCGCGAGACGACGTTCAGCATCGAGGGCAAGGTGATCATCGTGACGGGCGCCGACTTCGGCATCGGCCGCGAGGTCGCTCTCATGCTCGCAGAGGCGGGCGCGAGGGTCGTGCCCACCGTCCTGGAGGAGGCGAACCTCGACGGCTTGCGCGCTGAAGCCGGGGCAAGAGGTGTGGCCGTGCACCCGGTACAGCTCGACGTCTCGGATGTCGAAGCCATCCGACGGGTCGTCGGTTCCATCGTCGATGCGCACCAGCGCATCGACGTCCTCTTCAACAATGCCGGTCTCGGCTACGGGCATCCTGCCTTGGCGGTCACCGAGTCTGACTGGGACCAGATGATGGCGGTGAACCTGCGTGGGCTCTTCTTCATGAGCCAGGCGGTCGCCCGCATCATGATCGCGCAGGGCGCGGGTCGCATCATCAACCAGTCCTCGCAGGGCGGCCTCGTGGGCCTGCCGGAGGCGGCCGTCTACTGTGCGACCAAGGGGGGCGTCAACGCCCTTACCAAGCAGCTCGCCCTCGAGTGGGCGCCCTTGGGTGTCAACGTCAATGCCATCGCCCCCACGTTCGTCGAGACACCGGGTACCAGGCCGATCCTCGAGGACCCGGTTCGCCGTGCGGACGTGCTCTCGAAGATCCCGCTCGGGCACGTGGCCGCCATCGATGACGTCGCCGCGGCGGTCATCTACCTCGCTTCGGATGCAGGGCGGATGCTCACCGGCACCATCCTCTCGGTGGATGGCGGTTGGACCGCGCAGTGACAGCCGTTCAGAAGCAACGGGTACTCGAAGCCGGTCGCCACCGCGCGACGATCGAGCCCGCTGCGGGCGGACGCTTGGCCTCGTTGGTGATCGCGGGCTACGAACTCCTGCCGCTCGAAGGGGTAGACCTCTACCACTGGGGCAGCTTCGTGCTGGCGCCGTGGACAGGTCGGCTGCGCGATGGTCGTTTCTCCCACGCCGGCCGGGACTACCGCATGCCGCTCACTGCGCCACCGCACGCGATCCACGGCCTTGTTGCGGATATCCCCTGGCAGGTGCTCGGCCCCGGCCTCTTGGGTGTCGAACTGACCGACCCCTGGCCGTGGCGTGGGCGATTGGTCCACACGTTGCGACTGGAGCCGGACCGCATGGTCTTCCGCCTCGAACTCCACGCCGACGAGCCGATGCCGGCGGCGGTGGGTTGGCATCCCTGGTTCCTGCGACAGATCGAGGGCCCGTCCGGGCTCCTCGGCCCGGTCGAGTTGGACGTTGCACCAGGCCGGATGTACGAGCACGGTCCCGATGGTCTCCCGACCGGCGAGCTGGTGAAACCGAAGCCGCGCCCCTGGGACGACTGCTTCATCGATCTGGCCCATGCGCCTCGTTTGCGCTGGCGAAGTGGCCACGGACCCGGTCTCGAGCTCAGTGTCGAGTCCGATTGTCCCTGTTGGGTCCTCTACGACGAGGAGCCGCAAGCCATTTGCATCGAGCCCTGGACCGCCCCGCCCAATTCGCTCAATCTGCCCGAACCCCGCATCGTCACACCGGAAGAGCCGCTGACTGCCGTGATGACCTGGCGCTGGAAGTCGATCTGAGCCGGCCCGACCAGGTCGGTGGCCGCTGATCAGTCGGGCAGGACCTTGCCCGGGTTGAGGATGCCGTCGGGATCGAGCGCGGCCTTGATGGCGCGCATGGCCGCCACCGCTCGCGGACCGTGCTGCTGCTCCATGAACTTCTTCTTGGTCAGGCCGGTGCCGTGCTCGCCGGTGATGGTGCCGCCGAGGGCCAACACCGCGGTGTAGAGCTCCCTGCGCACCGCTTCCGTCCGCTCCTCCGCCCGCGGATCGTCGTGACCGGTGATGTAGCACGGGTGGAAGTTGCCGTCGCCGGCATGGCCGAAGACACCGATCTCCATCCCGTGGCGCGCGGAGATACCGGCGATGGCCGTGATGAGCTCCGCCAGTCGGCTGCGCGGCACGCTCACGTCCTCGGTGCGGGCCTGGCCCAGCTGCTGCAGCGACCAGTGCGCCTGGCGCCGCGCTTCGCGCATGGCGTCGGCCTCCTCGGGGTCGGTGGCCCGGTCCAGCTTCATCGCGCCCGCGGCACGACAGGCATCGGCCGCGGTGTCCAGCTCGCGCTCGGCCACCTCGCCGCCGGCGTCGGACTCGATCATCAGCATCGCCCCCGCGCGCGGGTCCAGGCCCAGGTGCAGGGCACCTTCGACGGCATCGATGATGTGTCGATCGAGCATCTCCAGCGTCACTGGCGTGACCCCGGCAGCGGTGATGCGGCTGACGGCGTCACCGGCGTGGCCGACGCTGGGGAAGAAGGCCAGCAGCGTGGTCTTGGCGGCGGGCAGCGGACGCAGCTTGAGGGTGGCCTCGGTGATGATCCCGAGCGTGCCCTCGGAGCCGACGAGCAGGCGCGTGAGGTCGTAGCCCATGACGTCCTTGACCACCCGCCCACCGGTGCGGATGACCTCGCCGTCGGCCAGCACCACCTCCAGGCCCAGGACGTAGTCTCGGGTGACGCCGTACTTGACGCAGCGCAGGCCGCCGGCGTTCTCGGCGATGTTGCCGCCGATGCAGCTGAGCTCGTGGCTGGCCGGATCGGGCGGGTAGAGCAGGCCCTGGGCCTCCACCGCCTTCTCGAGGTCGGCGGTGATGACACCGGCCTGGGTCACGACCACGAGGTTGTCCGGGTCGATCTCCAGGACCCGGTCCATGCCGGTCATCACCAGCACGATGCAGCCGTCGACCGCGTTGGCGCCGCCGGAGAGGCCCGATCCGCCGCCGCGCGTGACCACCGGCACCCGGTGCTCGGCACAGCGCCGCACGACCGCGCTGACCTCTGCGGTGGAGGAGGGGAAGACCACCGCCAGCGGCCGGCCGTAGGGCACGAATTCGGTCTCGTCCTTGCGGTACGGCTCGGTCTCGTCCGGCTCGGTCAGGATCCGCAGGTCGGGCAGGGCCTGCCTGATCTGGGCAACGATGGGGTGGTCCGTGCTCACCGGCTCATCATGGCGCAAGGCCGGCCGCGGTGGTGCCGGCGAACAGCTCGTGCAGCTCCAGGCGCAGCCGCTCGATGCCCGCGGCGTCCCGCCCGTGGTAGACGCGGTTGGTGCAGACCGCCACGACGAGGTCACGGTGTGGGTCCACGGCCAGCGAGGTGCCGGTGAAGCCGGTGTGGCCGTAGGCCTGGTCGCTGAAGGGCGCGAGGTGGTCGGCCGGCTGGACCTGCCAGCCAAGCCCCCGAGCCCCCGTGGTCCCTGCGCTCTGGTCGGTCACGGCGGTGCGCCAGAAGCGTTGCAGTCGCAGCCGGGCGTCCTGCCGCAGCCAGGCCACACCGAACCGCGCCACGTCGTGCACGGTCGCGAAGAGGCCGGCGTGCCCGGCCACCCCGCCCATGCCGGCTGCGTTCTCGTCGTGGACCTCGCCCCAGCAGCGTCGTTCCCGCCAGCGCGCGTCGACCTCCGTGGGCACGACCTGTCCCCGGGCCGGCCAGCGGCCACTGGCGTGTACGTCAGCGACTCGAGTCCGAGCCGATCACGGACGAGCGCCTGCATGGCTTCCGGCAGGGCCGTCCGAAGCGCCGCGCCACGGCCATGCCCAGGAGCATGAAGCCGAGGTCGCTGTAGTGGAACTCCTCGCCCGGCCGGGCCACGAACGGGGCGTCGCCGATGACGGTCAACGCTGTCGAGGCCCGCTCATCGGCTGTGACAGCGTCGGGCTCGCCAGGTGGCGGGGGCGTCGGTCCGGTCTCACCGAAGAGCATGCGCCAGGGCGCCAGGCCGCTGGTGTGGGTGAGCAGCTGGCGGTACGTCACCACGGACGGGTCCACCGTCCACGGTGTGCGCTCCGGCGGCGTGGGCAATGGCTCCCAGGTGAGTGGGTCCTCGGCCCCGTCGACGCCTCGTGCGCCGCTCTGGCCGAACTCCGGGATGAGCCCGACGACCGGGTCGTCGAGATCGAGCCGGAAGTCGTTGCGCGAGGCGCAGCAACGCCGTGGCCGTGAAGAGCTTGCTCACCGACGCGAGGTCCCAGAGCGACGAGTAGCCGACCGGCGTCGCCTCGCTCGCGGGGTCGAGCCAGCCGGCGTAGGCCTCGTACCAGGGCGCACCTGCCTGCCACACGCTGATGGCCAATGCCGGTGCCACCGATGGCACCGCGGCCTCGATGATCTCGCGCGCCGCGGCACGGGTACCGCCCCGGAGCTTGTCGATCTCCGTGTGGAACGGCTGCTCGGTCACCGGGGTTGGACCAGGTCCCGACGAGCCAGTGGCTGGACGGGTCGGACGTTGCCGTCGTGGATGGCCCGGAGGCGCCCGATCTGCTCAGCCGAGATGGCGACCGGATGGACGAGTACGCGCCAGGTCACGCCGTCGGTGTAGGACGGCGTCGTGCGTGAGCCCCGGTCGGCGATGTAGGAGCGATCGACCGGCGATAGCCGGCGGGGGTCGATCACGCGGCGACCACCTTCGAGCAGCGCCCCGAAGGCCGGGTGCGAGGAGCCTCCCTCGAGCACAACGCCCACGATCGCCGTCGTGCCGTCGTCATGCGCGTGGACGGACCGAGTCGCGCGCGGGCAGTCGTCGCATCGACCCCCGCGAGAGCCATGAGCACGGCCGATCGGGGAGCGGGTGTCTCGGTCGTACGCGACGACGTCACGGTGCCGGGACGTCGGTCAACGCGCCCGGGTGGCACGCGACGACGATGACGATGGGCAGTTCGTTGGTCTCTTCGCCGTGGGTGTGCGCTGCGACCATGACCTCGGCGCGCTCAAGCTCGAAGCCCGGCAGCATCTCGGTGCACCTCGTCGAGCGTGACCAGGTGCTCGGCGGCCATCCAGCCCGAATCGGCCAGCGAGACTCGTCGAACTCCGCGAAGAGGAGTGTGCCGCTCGGTGCGACCGCGTCGCGCGCGGTGGTCAGCGCGTGGATCCGGCCGGGCCCGCGCGGTGGCAGGGCGTACGTGCTGACGACCAGGTCGAAGCGCTCGCTCAGTACGCCAGCTGGTGACGTCCGCTCGTTCGAAGGTGGCCTCGTACCCCGGCTCTCTCGGCGGCGTTCTCCGCCCGCTCGACGGCGCCGCCGGCGATGTCCACGCCGTGCACCCGCCAGCCACGCGCGGCCAGCCAGATACTGTTCTGCCCGGCGCCGCAACCCAGGTCCAAGGCCGTCCCGGGCGTCGAGCTCGTTCGCGACGGCCATGACATCACGGTCGACCGGTGAGTCGGGGATCTCACCCTCGTACGCGGCCTCCCAGTCGAGGTCTCCTGCTCCCCCGGCTTGTCTCTTGTCATCGCGCGAGGATACGGCCACGGACGCGACAGCTGCCCGCGCGATCGGGCCCCGGGCCTGCGTCGGGCCGTCACCTCCGGTCGGCTGGGTCCGGCGCCGGGTCTAGAAGCTCGTGCGCAGGTCCGTACGGCGGGTGGCGACGACACTTGCCACTGGCAGCACGCGTTCCTCGTAACCGTGGCGGTGGCGGGCTCGGCGCACACCGGCCTGGTCGACGCGGAAGCCCGAGAGGTGCCGCTCCAGCTCCTCGACCGAGACGAGGTACTTCTCTGCCATCCAGCCCTCGCGGCGCAGCGAGCTGTCGAAGTCGGTCAGCAGGATGGTGCCACCCGGAGCGACGGCCGAGGCCGCCATCTCGAGCATGCGACTGCGGCCCATGCCACGTGCGGGCAGGCCGAAGGTGCAGTAGACGAGGTCGTAGCGCGACACCGGGCTCCAGTCGGCGATGTCGGCTACCTCGAAGACGATGGTGCGGTCCACGCCCGC
The DNA here is from genome assembly GCA_963716815.1 of uncultured Chloroflexia bacterium. GTDB lineage: Bacteria > Chloroflexota > Limnocylindria > Limnocylindrales > CSP1-4 > JAFMJV01. The sequence goes on along the minus strand of CAVQUM010000011.1, from coordinate 30,473 downwards.
GGCAGCGGCGAAGTCGCGGGCCTCGGCGATGGCCCCTGGGGACATGTCCACGGCCTTGACGATCCAGCCGCGCTCGGCCATCCAGATCGCATTCTGGCCCTCACCGCAGCCCAGATCGAGCGCCTTGCCCGGCGCCATCGACGAAGCGACCTCGACGAGGCCTTCGTTGACCGGCGTGCGCGGACGCTCCAGGGCAGGCGCAGGCGCCCACGACGGGGCAGGGGCGGCAGCGGGCGTGGCCCAGTCCGAAGCGTGCGCGGGCACGTGCACATGCTCAGTGGCCATCAGGCGATACGGACTCCTCATGGCAGTGACACGACGACACGCACGGCACGCGTGCATCGGCCACGTCCCGAGGATACGTGACGGTCCCCGCCCAACGGTTGACAGAACGCACCACCCGGGGCGATTCGGCCGGAATCGCGACCCGGCCCCTGCCGGAGCTCGACCCCCGTCCGCGATCCGGGCCACGGCGGGCTGAACCGCTGCGTATCCCGTGCCGACCGGCCCTCCGGCTCGGTCCGCGCGTCCGCGTATCGTTAGGCCATGGATGTGCTTCGACTACACGGCGCCAAGGATGTCCGTGTCCATCAGGAACCAGAACCCATCGCTGCCCCCGGCGAGGAACTCGTACGCGTCACCGCGGTCGGCCTCTGTGGCTCCGACCTCCACTGGTATGAGGACGGCGGCATCGGCGAATCGGTCGTCGACGAGCCGCTCGTGCTGGGCCATGAGCTCGGCGGCGTCATCGTCTCTGGCCCGCGCGAGGGTGAGCGGGTCGTGGTCGAGCCGGCCGACGTCTGCGGCACCTGCGAGTTCTGCCTCGTGGGCAACAACAACCTCTGTCCCGACGTGCGCTTCCTGGGTCACGCGCCCGTCCATGGCGGCCTGCGCACGCTCATGAACTGGCCACAGCGCCTGCTGCTGCCGGTGCCCGACAGCATCAAAGGCGACCACATCGCGCTGCTCGAGCCGCTGGGCATCGCCCTCCACGGCATCGACCTGGGCCACTTCAAGCCCGGCATGAGCGCCGGCGTCTTCGGCGCCGGACCCATCGGCCTCTTCGCCATCCGTGCGCTCAAGGCCATGGGTGCCAGCCGGGTCATCGCCAGCGACGCCAAGCCACACCGCGTGGAGGCCGCGCTGGCCTCGGGTGCGGACGAGGCCTGGCTGGCAGAGGAGGACGGACTGCCTGCAGGCATCCGCGACGTGCCTCCGGTCGACGTCGGCTTCGAGGTTGCCGGCGAGGACGGTGCGCTGCTGACAGCGATGATCGCTGCCAAGCGCGGAGGCCGTGTCGTGGTCGTGGGCATCCCGCCGACCAACGAGCACGCCTTCCCGGCAGGAGAGGTGCGACGCAAGGGCCTGACCGTGGCCTGGGCGCGGCGCATGAAGGCCATCCACATGCTGCGAGCCATCGAGTTGGCCGACCACGGTTCGGTCTCGCTCGACGACATGATCACGGCCACGTACCCACTGGCCGAAGGCGCCCGCGCGTTCGATGACCTGGTCGCCCGAAGTGGCCTGAAGATCGTGGTCAAGCCGACCGAGTAGCCGAGGCCGCCTCCCACAGATACGAGCAACCGCCTGGCGCCACGTGGGCACCAGGCGGCCTCTCCCTGCTCGTCCGGCAGAGCCGGAGGGTCAGTCTTCTTGGATCTGGCCGTGGACGCCTCGCTTCAACAGGCCGCCGTCATGGGTGGCGCCGATGTCGATGGAGTGGGTCTCTTCGCCCTGCTGGGTGGCACCGGTGCGGTTGCGCACCCACGGTGAGACCGATGGCTCGGCCTGCGCTGTCACGGGCGCGTCTGGCACCGGCGCGGTCGGCACCGGCGCGGTCGGCACCGGCGCGCCCACCGGTCGCGGTGGGGCCACGGGCTGCGGCGCGGCTACCGGCCCAGGTCCTCCATTGGGTGGTGCGGCCGGGCGGGTGACGGGCACAGCCACGGGCGGACGGCTGCTTTGCACGGGTACCGGCACGCGCGGCCGTGGCGCCACGACCATGCGGGCGCAGGCGCCGCACATGGGGTGCTCGCCGGTGGTCGGCAGGCCCAGGCGTGAGCGGCGCCGCGTACGCGGTCCGGACTGGGGCGGACGGAAGCCGCAGATGGCGACGTTGTCGTTGCCTTCCAGATAGGCGTGCTGGGTGGTGCCACGGTGATACCAGGGGTCGTCCAGCTCGTCGAAGCCGTTGCGGATGACGATGCCCCAGACCACTTCGTCGGCAGGGAAGGTCCTGCCGGTCAACGGCTGGGCCGGTGCGGCACCCTGCGAGTCGGCACCCTGGGGATCGGGCTCTGGGTCCTGGTTACGTGCGAATAGGTTGAGTCGCATGCGGGAGGTGATAGTAGCGAATGTTGCGCTCATCCTGCGCCTCTGCTGCTGCGGCCGGATCTGCGGCCTGGCCGGTGGCGGGACGAAGCGACCGTTCGGCAGCGGTGGAGCCAGCGGTGGTGCCGCTAGCTGCCGATACCGTACGTTCGTACCGGGGGTGGGAGAGATGACGACGTTCACGCCCCGTACTATCGGGTCATCCGTGCTCTTGAGGCTACTCCCAATAACCGCACTGCACTACCCCGTACCTTCTGGCTGTAGGCGCGCAGTCACCAGTACTACTGCTGGTCCTGGCCACGCGGCCGGAGCACCGGTACCGAGACAGCTACGCGGTGACGGTGGCGATGGCGCGGCAGACCGGCTCGAGGTTCGCCGCGGTCAGGCCGGCGACGTTGACGCGGCCCACCCCCACGACGTAGACGCCGAACTCGTCGCGCAGCCGGGCCACGCGCGCTTCACCCAGCGGCAGCAGCGAGAACATGCCGCGCTGGCGCATCAGCGACTCGTGGTTGCCCGGTGCGCCCGCGGCCTGCAACCCGGCCACGAACCGCGCGCGGTTGCCGTTGATGCGGTCGCGCATGACGCCCACCTCGCCGACCCATCGCTCACGCAGAGCCGGGTCGGCCAGGACGGTGGCGACGATCTCGCCACCGTGCGCCGGCGGGTTGGAGTAGTTGGAGCGGATGACGCCCTTCGCGTGTGACAGCAGCGTGGCCGTCTCGCCCGGGTCCGCGCCCACGATCGAGAGGGCTCCCACGCGCTCGTCGTAGAGTGCGAAGTTCTTGCTGAAGCTGCTGGCCACGAACATCGTGGTCGCGCGCGCGAGCAGCGTACGCAGGCCGACCGCGTCCTCGTCCAGCCCATCGGCGAAACCCTGGTAGGCGAAGTCGAGCAGGGGCAGGGCGCCGGCCCCGACGACCGTGTCGGCGATGCGGCCCCACTGTTCGGCCGTGGGGTCGATGCCGGTGGGGTTGTGGCAGCAGCCGTGCAGCACGACCACGTCACCTGCAGGTACCGAGCGCAGCACGTTGAGCATGGTCTCGATGTCCAGCTCACCGTCCTCGCCCAGGTAGGGGTAGCTGCGCACGGGCAGGCCCGCGGCCTCGAAGACCTGCGGGTGGTTGGGCCACGTAGGCGTGCTCAGCCAGACCGCGGCGTGGGGCTGGATGGCAGACACCAGGTCGCCGGCCACGCGCAGGGCGCCGGTCCCGCCGGGCGTGTGCATGGTCTCGACGCGGCCGGCAGTCACGGCCGGGTGACCGGCACCGAAGACGAGGTCGCGCACCGGACGGTTGTAGGCGGGGTCACCGCCGATGGGCTTGTAGACCTTGGTGGTCTGGCTCGCGAGGATGCGCTCCTCCGCTTCGCGCACGGTATCGAGCACGGGCGTGACCCCGGTCTCATCGACATAGACACCCGAGGCGAGCGACACCTTGTCGGGTCGGTCGTCTGCGCGGTAGCGCTCCATCAGCCCCAGGATGGCGTCGGGTGCGCGGGGCTCGAGATCAGCGAACATGGCCATGCCCTGATGGTAGCCCGGCTATGCTCAAGTGCGTGAAATCCACCGTCCCGGCTGACCCCAGCGTGAGCGCGCGCCCGTGAGTGCGGCCCTCATCGCCTTCCTCGTCTCGATCGGCGCGGGCGGGTTCGGCTCGATGGTCGGTATCGGCGGCGGGCTCGTCATCGTGCCGCTGCTCTCGCTGCTCCTGGGCTACGACGTCAAGGTCGCCATCGCGGCCAGCCTCATCGGCGTCATCGCCACCTCGCTCTCGGCCTCGCCGCGCTACATCAGGTCCGGTATCGCCGATCGGCGCCTGGGCATGCTGCTGCTGGTCGCAGCCGCGCTCGGTGGCCTCGCCGGCGGCGTGACCGCGGGCTATCTCGATGGGCGCACGCTCTCACTGCTGTTCGCGCTGCTGCTCGCGGCCGTGGCCCTGCGCATGCTGTGGCAGATCAGGCATCCGCTGCTGCTGCCGCCCGTCGACGATGAAGCCGGTGCCGGCTTCATCACGTCCTACGTGGAACCGACCACGGGCGAGGAGGTCAGCTACCAGGCCCGACGGGTGCTGCCCGGAACGCTCGTCTCGTTCGTCGCGGGCAACGTCAGCGGCCTGCTCGGGGTCGGGGGCGGCGTCATCAACGTGCCCACCATGAACGTGCTCATGCACGTGCCCATCCGCGTGGCCACCACCACCTCGACCTACATGCTGGCCGCGACCGCCACCGCCTCGGCGGTCGTCTACCTCGCCTCGGGCCAGCTCGATCCGCTGCTGGCGGCGCCGGTGGCGCTGGGCGTCATCGTCGGAGCGCGACTTGGCGCCCGGCTCTCGATGCGACTGTCACAGGACGTGCTGCGCATGGCCTTCGTGGCTGTGGCGACGGTCTTCGCGGTGAGCATGATCGTCGAGTTCCTCGCGCTGTGAGCGCTCAGCAGGCGACGCCGAGCGGTGTGCCCCGCGGACCCGTCCCCGCGAGGGTGCTCCGCGCACGGATGGCCCCAACGTGGATGGCCCTCGCACCGATGGCCCGCGCACGGGTGCCCCGCGCCGCTACACCAGCGCGACCATCACGGGCGGGGTGCTGGTCGCGGGCATCTTCTTCGCGGTGGCCATGATCGCCGAGGTTCTGGGGGCCGAGCCGGGCGGCGGGGAGATGACCGACATCGCAGCTGTGCTCGACGGGCTGGTCGCCTTCACCCCGTGGGCCTGGGCCACCGCCGGCGCCTACGCGGTCGTGGCCACACCCATCCTTGGGCTGCTGGTGACCGCGACCGAGTATTGGAGCATCGACGACCGACGCACGGTCCTGCTCTCGGTCGCGGTGCTCGGCGTGCTCAGCGCCAGTGTCGTCGTGGCGGCCCTGCGCTAGCCCGTTGTCCCGCGCGTGCCCGAGCCCGGCTCGGTTCTGTGCCAAATGGTAGCTGGGGTGGCCCAAGGCCCGGATCCGAGCTCGTTCCGGCCCGGCACGGCCACTGACACGCTCATGGCGGCCCGGAACCGCTGCCGAATGCCCGTGGGGGCTTGGCGCGGCTGGGCTCGGGCCCTCAGAGGTCTCTGCTGCCTGCGGTTTCGGGCCCAGCCACCGGCGTGACATCTGTCCACTCCGGCTTCGCGCCGCCCACTCCCGCCGGACGTGAGCACCAACAGGGCGCGGCCCCGCTCGCACCCACCCCGCTCGCACCAACGGGCGCGGCCCCGCTCGCACCCACCCCCGCTCGCACCAACAGGGCGCGGCCCCGCTCGCACCCACCCCCGCTCGCACCCACCCCCGCTCGCGAACCTCGACGCTACGGGGCGCGGCGGTCGACGAAGCGGCAGCGCGGGGCGATGGGGCACTCGTCGCACTTGGGTAGTCGCGCCTCGCACAGCTTGCGCCCATGCGTGATCAGGCCCACGTGCAAGGGGTAGCACTGCTCCGGCTCGAGCAGCGCCAGGTAGCGGTCGTGCGCCTGCTCCGCGGTGACCTTGGGCGGGATGAGCCCGATGCGCTTGGACACGCGGTCCACGTGCCGGTCGACCGGCATCAGCGGCATGCCGAACGACATCATCAGCACGACCGAGGCCGTCTTCACCCCGATGCCGTCGATGCGCGTGAGCCAATCGCGCGCGGCCAGCGGCTCCATCTGCCCCGAGGAACTCGAGCGAGTGGTCGCCGCGCTCGTCGCGGATGCGAGCCAGCGAGGCCTGGATGCGCGGCGCCTTCTGGTTGGCGAGTCCGGCCGGCCGGATGATGTCGGTGAGCTCGTCGACCGGGGCGACCTCGACGCGGGTCCAGTCGGGCGCCGGCAGCTTCGCCCAGCCGGTCCCGCCCCAGCCGGGTCGGTAGGCCTCCGCTACCGTGCCCTCGAGCGCAGCGCGCTCGATCAGCGAGCCGTCCGCCCGATAGGCCAGGCGCAGGGCGTCGAAGGCCTTCTCGGCATTGATGTCGGCCGAGTTCTGCGTGAGGATCACCAGCACCAGCTCGGAGGTCGGATCGAGCACCCGCTGCCACTGCGGCACGCCGTAGAGCGAACCCACGCCGTCGAGCACGTACTCGACAAGACCCGGCCGCGCCGTCCTGAGCCGCTTGGCCCAGGGCTTGACCGGATCGGCCTTGCGCCGTCTGGCCGCTCTTCGCTTCGTCGACGTCGCCGCGGCCATCAGTCGGGCGTCTCGATGAGGCCCACCAGCGCCGCCGCCCGCGCCGCCGCCCGCGCGATCGGTGCCGTTCCCGCCGCGAGGCACTCGTCGAGGCTCATCGGCCGCTCGGTGACCGGCATCGTGACCGTGCCCATGCGGTGCATGAATTCGGCGCCCGCAGGCGTGATGCCGCCGCCGAAGCAGATCGAGGGCACACCGGCCGCACGCGCGGCCTGGGCGACGCCCATGGTCGTCTTGCCGTAGGCGGTCTGGTCGTCGACCTTGCCTTCGCCGGTGAGCACCAGATCGGTGAACGCGACCGCCTCGTCGAACCCGGTCAGCTCCATCACCACGTCGACGCCGGGTCGCACCTCGATCGAGGCGAAGCGCTCGGCGATCGCGAGCAGGCCGAAGATGGCTCCGCCGGCCGCACCCACTCCGGGCTCATAGCGCAGCGGACGTCCGATGGTGCCTTCGACGACGTCCGCGTAGCGACGCAGGTTGCGGTCGAGCTCGGCCACCTGGTCGGGCCCCGCGCCCTTCTGCGGACCGTACGTAGCCGCCGCGCCATGCTCGCCGAGCAGGGGGTTGGTCACGTCCGAGGCCACCGTCAGGTGCACCTCAGCGAGTACCTCGGGCAGGTCAGTGAAGTCCACGCTCGCGAGGTGACCGAGCGCGCCTCCGCCCGCAGCCAGGTCGTTGCCGGCGACATCCCGGAAGCGCGCGCCCAGCGCTTCCAGCAGGCCGGCACCGCCATCGGTGGTCGCGCTGCCGCCGAACCCGATGACGATCTCGCGGCAGCCGAGGTCGATGGCCGCGGCCAGGATCTGGCCGGTGCCGAAGGTGGTGGCCGCCATCGCGTCCCGCTCGTGCTCGGGGACGCGCGAGAGGCCCGAGGCGGAGGCCATCTCGAGCACGGCCTGTTCGCCGTCGCGCAGGAAGCTGGCGCTGAGCGTACGCATGAGCGGACCCTTGGCCGCGAGCTCGTGGCGGTCCCAGTCGCCGCTGGCCTCGACCGCGTCGAGCGTGCCCTCGCCGCCGTCGGCCATGGGCGTCAACGAGACCGCGTCATCGGGACGGATCGTCGACCAGCCCTCCTTCAACGCATCAGCGACCACGACCGAGGAGAACGTGCCCTTGAAGGAGTCGGGCGCCACGAGCACACGCAGGGGACGGTGGGCAGACATCCTGGCGCTCCCTGGGCTATTCGCTCGGGTTCTCGGGCAGACCGCGCCGCCGACGGTACTCGGGGATGCGCACCATCGGCGGCCGTTCGACATCGGCGAGCTCGATGACGTCCAGCGAGAGCTTGTGCGCGGCCGAGCGCGGCAGCTTCATGGACGTGCCCAGGTCGCCGATACGCGGCTTGTGCCCGCGCTCATCGAGTCGCTTCATCACCGCCTGCATGATGACGAAGGCCATCTTGGACAGCCCCTCCAGGTCCTGGTTGCGGTGGTGGCGGACCTCCAGGTCGACCTGGCCCAGACCCTCGATACCGAGCGTCTCCGAGAGGTCGATGAGATGGCCGATCTCCACCGCGTAGCCGGTGAAGAAGGGGATGGCCTCGAGCACCTCGCGCCGGCCGGCGTACTCGCCGCTGAGCGGCTGGATGTAGCCCGACAGCTCCGGGAAGAAGAGGTTGATGAGCGGACGTGCCACCAGCTCGGTGACACGGCCGCCACCGCCGGCGGTGAGCACGCCGCTCTGCACGATGGGCCGCTGGTAGTAGGCCTTGACGTAGCCGAGGCGCGGCTCGGTCAGCAACGGACCGAGCGTGCCGTAGAGGAAGCGCGGGTCCCATTCGCTCACGTCGGTGTCGCACCAGGCCACCAGGTCGCCGGTGGTCTCGTAGAGGCTCTTCCAGAGGGCCTCGCCCTTGCCTTGGTAGGCGCCGTACTTGGGCAGCACCTGCTGGTGGATGACCACGCGGGCACCCTCGTCCTGGGCGATCTTGCGGGTCTCGTCCTCGGAGTCCGAATCGATGACCAGCAGCTCGTCGATGAGCGGTACGACCTTCATCAGCTCGCGCCGGGCGGCACGCACGATGGGCCCGATGGTGGCGGCCTCGTTGAGCGTGGGCAGCACCGCGCTGATGGTCAGGCCGCGCTTCTCCTTGAGCTCGACCAGGCGCTTGAGGTCACTGAACTCGGTGTAGTCGAAGGAGGACTCACCGAACCAGCGGTCGACCTTGGCCGGCAGGCTGCGCAGCGAAGCGGCGGCCTCCTCAGCGGCCTCCATCGAATCCTCTTCCCGGGCTCGCTCGACGAAGGTCGCCCGTGTGGGCACGTCGCGGGTCTTGACCACGATGACCGTGGGCGCAGCCTCCTGAGCCACGTGCTCCACGAGTTGGCCGAAGAGGGGTGCGCCGGGGCTGTCGATGGCCATGGCGGTGGCGCCCATGATCACGATCTGGGCCGTGCGGGCCTCCTCGAGGATGGTCTCGGTGACGTCGCTGCCCTCGACCACCACCGCCGCTGAGGCATCGCCGGTATGGCGCTCGACGAAGAGGCCGAGGTTGCGCTGGGCCTTGGCCTTGATGCTCGCGTCGAGCTCGGGCGAGACCACGTGCAGCACGTCCAGTTCAGCCTCAAGCGAACGCGAGAGGGCCGTGGCATAGCGCAACGCCAACTCTGCATGCGGGCCACCCCTGACCGGGGCCAGGATGCGGCTGACATCGCCGATGCCGCGCTGCTTGACGACCGCGATGTCGCAGGGCCGCTCGCGGATGACCTCGTCGATGGTGGGACTGAAGACCGGCTGGAAGTCGTCCTTCTCGGCCACGCTGCGGCGCCCGCGGTCGGGACCACCCCAGCCGAAGAGGATGAGGTCGGCCTCCTCCTCCGTGGCCAGCTCCACGATGCCCTCGTCGGCACGGCGGCCGATGCGCACGACGGTGCGCAACTCCACGCCCTCGGGCATGAACTCGAGCACGCGCTGCAGCAGGCGGCGCGCCTGGCGGGCGTGCGTGGCGCCCTCGGACAGTTGGACGCCCTCGGGCACCTCCACGATCGACAGGGCCGTGATGGCGCCACCCTCGCGCAGCAGCGCCGCGCCGATGCGCACGAGGTCGGCCGCGGTCCGCGGGTTGGCGAGGGGGATGACGATAGAGCGGGGAAGATCGCCGTGGGAGGTCATGCCTTCTTCGCCTTGCTGCTGCGCTTCGCCCCGGGTTTGGTGGCCTTGGCCGCCCCCGGTTTGGCCGGGGCCGACTTGGCCGGGGTGGTCACCGCGGTCTTGGTCTTGGCCGCCGCCGACTTGGCCGGGGCGCGCCGTGCCTTGAGGCCTTCGCCCGATTCCCAGCGCTCGACGAAGCCGGGTTTGGCCTGCTCGTAGGCGCGCGCCTGACGCTCGACCAGCGTCTCCGCCTGCTGGGTGGTCATGTCGCGCGCCTCGATGACGAGGCTGGCCACGCGTGCGAAGTAGATGGGCACGAGCGCGGCGATGAGCCGGTCCATGTCCATGGTCGAGCCGCGTGCGACGAGGGCGAGGTCGTAGATGACGCGTGCCCAGAGGTCGTCACTGAAGTGGAAGTCGGCATCGTCTGCGCTGGTCGGCGTGTCGGAGCGGGTGATCTCGTCGAGCGTGGCCGCAGCGTCGGTGGCCAGGCCCTCGAGTGCGGTCATGCGCTCTGCGGGGAAGAGCAGCGCCCAGGCGTCGCTGTTGGCCACGCGTCCGCGGGTGAAGGCCGCCAACAGGCGCACCACGTCGACCTCCAGCGGCGGCGGGTCGGCGTAGCGCTCGAAACCGTAGGTCGGCACCGCGTGCGAACCGTGGACCGACAACCAGTGGTCGGCGTGCTCGACGGTCAGGCGCAACATCGTGGCCACGACCTGGCTGAACATGGGGCCCAGGTCCGCGCCGGGGTCCTTGGGGTCGTGGATCTTGGCCCCCAGACGTGTCTGGCTGACGGCGAAGCCACCGGTGATGGCCTTGGTCGTCATCCAGATGTCGATGCCGAACTTGCTGATGTCCGGCGTCCAGTCGTCCTGGTCGAGGTAGTGCTTGACAAGATCACCGCTGACGCCGAAGTCGCCGCCGATGGGCTGGCGGATGCGCAGCCCGTAGAGCGCCCGGCCCAGCGGGTAGGTGACGCGTGTTGGTGATGGTGCCGTCGTACTTGTAGCGCTGGTAGAGGGGGGTCACGTAGTCGAAGCCACCCTTGAGGATGGGTCCGGCCAGCAGTTCGATCCACTCGGGCACGATCGAGCGCAGATCCGAGTCGACCACCACCAGCGCCTCCACGCGCAGTGCCTCCGCGATCTGGAAGATGGTGCGCAGGGCCGCGCCCTTGCCGCCCACGCCATCGACCTCCGGGTAGGTCAGGCTCATGCGCTGCAGACGGTTGCGCGGCCGCACCAGCAGGATGCGCTCGACGTAGTCGGGCGGCTGTGTCTCGATGACCACGCGGCCGGTGCCGTCGGGCGAGCCGGCGTCGGCGTTGACCAGCACGGGCTTGGAATCAGGGAAGTACTGCACGAGTCCGGCCTGGGCCGCCCGCGTGACGTGGCCGATGGTGGCCGCGTTCTTGAAACTGGGGATGCCGACCATGATGTCGGCGGGGCCAAGCCGCTTGACCTCTTCGGCCAAGGCTTCGGGGAGGGCTCGATCAGGCATGGAATGAGCCTAGCCGAAGCGGGCCCCGAGCGAGGCTCGGCAGCGTTGCCGCTCGGTGCCGTCAGCGGCGCTTGTTGAGGCGCTCCACGATCTGCCACTCGATGGTGTCGTCGTTGGGGTGATAGCGACTGTTGCTGGCCTTGAGGATGCCCCCGCGCAGACCCATCGCTTTCCACGTGGCGACCCACGGGTCGTGGGGCGGTCGCACGTGAGTGTTCACGCGCAGCAGCGGGCCCGGCCGGAGGATGCTCTCGAGCAGCCGCTTGCGTTCGAGCAGCGGCACCTCGAGCAGGACCGTGCCGTCGAGGCGCAGCAGGTCCACGGCCACGAGGCCGTCCACCGGGTCCGCCTCTGCGGCCTGCTCCTCGATGATGCCGCGCGCCTGCACGTCGAAGTCGAGGTTGTTGCGCACGAACATCTCCGCGGGCCGGCTGCGGACCTCGGGGATGGCCGCAGCACCCACACCGTCGAGCGTCAGCTGGCGGGTGATGACGCCGTCGATGATGGCCTCGAGGGCGAGCAGGCCCGCACCGACGACGCCGGCCAGCTCGGGCAGCTCCGGGGCCAGGTCCAGCCCGCTCTCCTCGATGAGCTCGACCTGTGCCGGGGGCTCGCGTTCCGGGTCGACCGTGACGTGGGCCAGGACGCGCGTGCCGCTCCACAGCGGCTCCACCAGCGGATCGGTCACATCGAAGCGGCGGCGCCCGCGATAGGCCCGCATGGGCGCCCAGTCACGCGGGTCGCTCGGGGCGGGCAGCGGCTCGCGGTCAGCCATCGCGCTTCAGCCGGCGTCGGCTCGTCGCAACAGGGCCCACGCCGAGCCGATCATCTCGCGCAGCGTGCCCCGCTTGGGCCGCCAGCCGAGGACTTCCTCTGCCTTGTCGTTGGAGGCGATGAGTGCGGGCGGATCGCCGGCGCGGCGCGGCCCGTACTCGTGGGGGATGTCAGCGCCGACGACCGCGGTGGCTGCCTTGAGCACCTGTTTGACCGAGAAGCCGGTGCCCGAACCGAGGTTGCACACCTGCTGGCCCGGTTTCATCTCGGCCGTCAGCGTCAGGGCCGCGATGTGAGCGTCGGCGAGGTCCAGCACGTGGATGTAGTCGCGGATGGCCGTGCCGTCGGCAGTGGGATAGTCATTGCCGAAGATGGTCAGGGCCGGACCGCCCTGGGCGGCCTTGAGCACGTTGGGGACCAGGTGCGTCTCGGGGTCGTGTCGCTCTCCGTAGCGGCCGCTGGCGCCGGCGACGTTGAAGTAGCGCAGCGAGACCGAGCGCAGACCGTAGGCCCGGTACCAGCCCATGGCCGATTCGAAGGCCAGCTTCGAGGCGCCATAGGGACTGACCGGCTGGGTCGGGAAGGTCTCGCGGATGGGCACGCGCTCGGGCTCTCCGTAGACGGCCGCGGTGCAGCTGAAGACGATGCGGTCGACCGCGGCCTCGCGCATGGCGTCGAGCAGGTTGATGCCGCCGACCACGTTCTCGGTGAAGTAGAGCGCTGGATCCTGCATCGACTGGCCCACGAGCGAGCGGGCGGCACAGTGGAGCACAGCCTCGATGCGATGCTCGCGCAGGAGTTCGACGAGGGCCTCCTGGTCGCGGACCGAGCCCACGGCCAGGGTGGCCTCGGGCGAGACCGCATCGCGATGGCCTGTCACGAGCGTGTCGAGGACCACGACCTCGTGGCCGGACCCGATGAGCCGTTCGACGGTGATGGCGCCGATGTACCCGGCGCCGCCGGTGACGAGAACGCGCATCAGCGGCCCATCAGTCGGTCGAAGAGGGATTTGCGCACAGGTCGCTCCTTCGTGGGAGAGGGCTTGATGGAAGTGGTGGTCTGATCGGTCCGAGCCCGGCTGTGGGCCAGGGCCGGCGCCGGGGTCGCGGCAGGCGCCGGGGCCGCAGCAGGGGAGGTGGTCACGGGCGGTCCAGGGGCGGCCGGCGTCTCGGTCACCACCGGGCGCATCTGGTGTGTGCTCGGAGTGGCTGCGGCCGCGGGTCGCGCGATGGGCTGGCCACGACCGGCGAGGATCTCGCTCAGGCGTGCTTCCATGCGTCGCGCCATCTCGTTCTCGGGGTCGATCTCGAGTGCCTTGGAGGCCAGCTCGTACGCCTGCACATCCTCGCCATCGGCGAGCGCGCAACGCGCCAGCCCCACGGTCGCGATGGCGTTGCCGGGGTCCAAGTCCACGACCCGCTGGTAGATGTCCCTGGCCTTCTCGACCTGGTCGACCTGCAGGTGGCGGTCGGCCTGGAGGATCTGCTCGATCACGTTGCCGAGCCTACCTGATGGACGGCCGCGTGGGGCCCCGTCCACCCGGTTCGCGCCGGACCATCCCGCCCGGTTCGCGCTGGACCACGCGGTCGAGGATGAGGCTGGCGCGTGTGAGCAGGGTCATGCGGGTGTTGAGGGCAGGGTCCTCGATGACGTCGGCCAGCAGCTGGTCGAGGATGGTGCCGATCATGGGCCCCTCCGGCAAACTCAGCGTCTCACGCAGATCTCCGGCCGTCGATGGCGAGGTCGGCCAGCGCCAGGGGTGAGGCCGCTGCACGCTGGGCAGCCACGCGTTCGCGCAGCTGCCCTTCGCGCGCGACCGCCTCAGGGACGAGGTTGGGGTCGAGTTCGCCGGTCCCGCCGGCTCGGGCCGCGCGCAGGGTCAGCAGGTCGTCGAGCAGCGCGTCGGGCACGCGGCCCATGTAGCGGCGCACATCGGCGTCCGACCAGGAGGGTCCATAGGGCACCGCGCCGGCGTCGACCAGCAAGCTCACCGCGTCGATGTCCCGCCCGCCCACGCCCAGGCGCTCCAGCACCGTCCGTGCCGCCTCCGGGCCGATCTCGACGAGCAGGCCCGCCAGCGCCAGCTGTTCCTGCCCGGGGGCGCTCGCGACGACGGCGTCGAGGGTGGCGAGGCTACGCTCCAAGAGCCCCTCCGGCAACGCTGCCAGTTCCGGCAGCGCTGTGGCCAGGATGGCCGATGCCGCGAGCAGACGGAACGCGCGCGAGGGCGACTCGGTCGTGAGCATGCGCCGGATCTCGCTGCCGAGGCGCTCCTCGGAGACCCACTCGATGTCGGCCGCGTGGGCCACCATGGCCGACCACGTCATGGGTTCGATGGTGAAGTCGAGCCGGGCCGCGATGCGCACTGCGCGCAGCAGCCGAAGCGCGTCCTCCTCGAAGCGGAGCACCGGGTCACCCACGGCGCGCACGAGTCGGGCCCCGAGGTCGCCCTGACCGTCGGCGGGATCGACCATGCGCGGCGCGGCATCGGGCCCGCGGCGTCCCCAGGCGATGGCGTTGATGGTCAGGTCACGGCGCGCGAGGTCCTCGAAGATGTCCGTGCTGAAGGTGACGGAGTCCGGCCGGCGATGATCGGCGTAGCGATGGTCGCGGCGGAAAGTGGTGATCTCCATGCCTCGTGCGAGCACCGTGCCGAAGCGGTTCTGATAGCTGGAGCCGGGGAAGATCCGCAGCAGCTTCTCCGGCCGCGCGTCCGTGGCGATATCCCAGTCGCTGACCTCGAGGCCCAGCAGCGCGTCGCGTACGCCGCCACCGACGAGGTAGCCGCCGTGGCCGGCTGACCAGAACGTGCCCAGCGCCGCGAGGACTTCCGGGTCGACGGGGAACGGCGGGGCCTCTGCGGGAGCGTGCGGGTCGCCGGCGGGCTCGGACATCGGCGCGCGGCGGCTCAGCGGTTGAGCGTGAGGTAGTCGCGCCAGGCTTCGTTGCGCGGGTCCGTGAGATACGACGAGTACATCTCGTAGATGTCGCACTTGGGCTCGTGCGGACGCACCCGCAGCCGCATACCGGCCTCCTCGGGCAGGCGCCCCCCTTTGCGGTGGTTGCAGTTGCTGCAGGCGGCCACGAGGTTGTCCCACGTGTGACTGCCGCCGCGATGACGGGGCATGACGTGGTCCAGGGTCAGCTTGTTCGAGCGCTCGCCGCAGTACTGGCAGACGTGGCCGTCACGGGCGAAGACCTCGCGACGCGACAGGCGTACGCGGGGGCGCGGCCGCCTGATTCGGTACTGCAGCTTGATGACCGACGGGGCGCGCAGGACCTCGGTCGGTGTGCGCACCTCGGTGTGGTCGTACTCGATGACCTCCGCCTTCTCGCCGAAGACGAGCCGGAACGCTCTGCGCAGGTCGCAGACGTTGAGTGGCTCGTAGTCGGCGTTCAGGAGAAGGACGACTGAATCCAACGCGTACCTCGGTCGGCGTGTTGTTCACGCTGCTCTCGCATCCTAGCGCAACGTGCTCGATGCCCTACGTCAGCACCCCCGCGGGTAGTACCGAATCCCCACGCGGGTAGGAGGCGGTCGTGCGCATCGGACCGCACCAGAATGGACTGCAGCGACCGGAACGTGGGACGACCGGGTGATGGTGACAGGACCCTCCGCGCCCGTAGTGTTCGGGATGTCATCAAGACACACCGAGCGCAGGAATCATCAGATCGAGGGAACGAAACGATGAACGCTTACTGCCCCGAATGTGAGACCGAGCTCGACGTCACCACCGGTATCTGCCCCGCTTGCCGCTGGGACCCCCTGGCCGTCCGCCCCGCGGCCGCGCCGGTCGACGAAGGCCCGGAGCTGTCGCTGACCGAGCGCTATCGCGGCACCCAGTTCGACATCCTCCTGGAACAGGCCGCCGTCGGCGAGCACCACAGTTCGCGCGGCCGTGCCTTCGTCCTCGTCGGCCTCTTCGCGGCGGTGGCCCTCTACGGTGGCGTGTTGGGCGCCATGGGCATCTTCTAGCCCGCTTCGCGACCGTTCCCTCCAGACCACATCAACGCCGGCCCATCTCTCTCGGGCCGGCGTTCACTCGCCGGGGATGACACCGGCGCCCCCGGTTCCGATGCCTGCGCTTCGGAACCATCACGCGACCGGGATGGCTTCGACCTCCCGGTCGTCCTTCGTGTCCGCCTGGTGGCGCCGCGGGGAGTGGGCACACCGGGCGCCCAGGGAAGCGGGGTCAGCCAGAGTGCCTGCTCGAGCGGGCGAGAGGAGTGGCTAGCGCGGGCCCGTCGGAGCGGTGACGCGACCCCGCGCCAGGAGCGTGCCGATGCCTTCCGAGCCGAGCGGCTTGGAGTAGAGGTAGCCCTGCGCCATGTCGCAACCGATGACGGCCAGGCGGCGAGCCTGGTCGCGCGTCTCCACGCCCTTGCCCACGGTGTACAGCCCGCGTGCGCGGCACAGTGCCAGCACGCTCTCGGCGAAGGCCACGTCCTCGTCAGCGCCCGCGGCCATGGCCGCGAAGGTCGGCACCAGCTTGACCGTGGTCAGCGGCATCTCGCGCACATCATCGAGCGACGAGCCCTGCCCGAAGTCCTCGAGGGCCAGGCCCACGCCGAGGTCGGCCAGCGCCGCGATCGGCTCCGGGTGGTTGGCACAGCCGGTTCCGAGCTCGAGCGTCAGCGAGGCGGGATCGAGGTCGGAACGCTGCAGGACCATCGAAACGTGGTCCAGCAGGCCGGGGTCGGTGAGTTGCCGGGGCGAGATGTTGACGTTGACCTTGAGCGACTGCATGCGCGCGAAGCCCAGGTGCCACGTGCGCAGCTGGCGGGTGGCTGCATCGAGCACGCGCTCGCCGATGGGCACGATGAGGCCCGTCTCCTCGGCCAGGGGCAGGTACTCGGCGGGCGCGATGGTGCCCATGAGCGGGTGCCGCCAGCGCAGAAGGGCCTCGACCGCAGCGATGGAGCCCGAACCCAGGTCGATGATCGGCTGGTACTCGAGCCCGAACTCGTTGCGTTCGACGGCACGCTCGAGCTCCGCGGCGAGATCGATCGGTGGTCGTTTGGGTCGCTGACGTTCCGGCATGGCAGTGACGCTATCAGGTCTGGGGCACGATGGCCCTCCTGACGGTGGTGCCCCCCCGCACCAGGGCCATCAGTACCACTACCCCTCCCTTGTGCACCGGACCGCCTGCGTGCGCACACGCCGCCCTCGGCACACGCCGCCCATCCGCACGCGTCCGCTTCCGCCAAGTCGCCGGGACCGTCTTCATCGGTGCTGCGGGGGTCGCGTGCGATAATCGGAGCACCATCGTGGCAACCCCGCGGCGCGGCAGGGACGAACACCCGCAGCCAGGCCGACGGCTCCCACCACGACCCCAGAGAACATCGAGGCTGTCAGTGAACGTCGAGACATCCACCTGGGCGACCAAGAAGGGTCTGGCCCAGATGCTCAAGGGCGGCGTCATCATGGATGTCGTCACGCCCGACCAGGCGCGCGTGGCCGAGGAGGCCGGCGCGGTCGCAGTCATGGCGCTCGAGCGCGTGCCCGCCGACATCCGCGCCACCGGCGGTGTGGCGCGCATGAGCGATCCTGCCCTCATCGTCGAGATCATGGAGGCGGTGACCATCCCGGTCATGGCCAAGGCGCGCATCGGCCACTTCGTGGAAGCCCAGGTGCTCCAGGCGCTGGGCGTCGACTACATCGACGAGTCGGAGGTGCTCACGCCTGCTGACGAGGACAACCACATCGACAAGCACCAGTTCAAGGTGCCCTTCGTCTGTGGCGCCCGCGACCTGGGCGAGGCCCTGCGCCGCATCAACGAAGGTGCGGCCATGATGCGCACCAAGGGCGAGGCCGGCACCGGTGACATCGTCGAGGCCGTGCGCCACATCCGCTCGGTCAACGCCGGCATCAGGCGCCTCGCGAGCATGCGCGAGGACGAGCTGTTCATGGCCGCCAAGGAGCTGGCTGCGCCCTACGACATCGTGCGCGACGTGGCTGCGGCCGGTCGTCTGCCGGTGGTCAACTTCGTGGCCGGCGGCATCGCCACCCCGTCCGATGCTGCGCTGGCCATGCAGCTCGGCGCAGAGGGCGTGTTCGTGGGCAGCGGCATCTTCAAGTCGGAGGACCCGGCCACCACGGCCAACGCCATCGTGCAGGCCACGACCCATTTCGACGATCCCAAGATCATCGCCGAGGTCTCCCGCGGTCTGGGCGATCCCATGCGCGGCATCAGTGCCGCCTCGGTCCCCGAGGAAGAGCGCCTCGCGGCCCGCGGCTGGTAGCGCTGCGCCTCCCGCACCACCGACGAGCTCAAGCATGAGGATCGGGGTCCTCGCCGTCCAGGGTGCCTTCGTCGAGCACGAGGCCGTGCTTCGTGCCATCGGCGCCGAGGCCGTGCCCGTGCGCCTGCCGGAGCATCTCGAAGGGCTGGCCGGGCTGATCCTGCCCGGCGGCGAGTCGACCACCATGCGCAAGCTCATCGACCGCTGGGGCTTGCGCGGGCCGATCCTCGAGCTCATGTCCCTCGGCGCGCCGGTGCTGGGCACCTGCGCCGGCATGATCCTGCTGGCTCGCGACATCGTCGACGGCGACGAGCCGGTCTTTCCCGTCCTCGACGTCTCGGTCAAGCGCAACGCCTTCGGGCGCCAACTCGATTCGTTCGAGGCCGAGGTCGAAGTACCCGTGCTCGGCGACAAGCCCGTGCACGCGGTGTTCATCCGGGCGCCCATCGTGGAGCGCGTGGGTGACGAAGTGGACGTGTTGGCGCGGCTAGAAGACGGTAGCGTTGTGGCCGTGCGACAGCGCAACGTCATCGCCACCGCATTCCACCCCGAACTCTCCGGAGAGGTGCGCTTCCATCGCCTGTTGACCACCATGGCCGGCGCCTACGCAGAGCCCGCGGAGGGCAGCGGCAGACGACCGCACCCCATACGCCGGGGGCTCGAGAGCACGCGATGACCGCCCGACGCAGCACGAGGAGGGGGCGCTGATGCCAGCGACGACCCGCTCGGGCCGCGTCCGGGCCGCACGCCTGACCGACCTCTCCGCGGTGGGTGAGCTGTCCCGGCTGGCCCACCCCTCGATCGAGGTCCACCCCACCGACAGTCGCGCCGCTGCGGCCGACGAGAACGGGCGGCCCATGCGCTCGCTGGGGCTGCCGGTGACTGCCAGCCACGTCTCGGTCTTCAGCCTCTTTCGCATGCCCCTGGGTGCCTTCCAGCCCAACGACCAGATGTACGTCCACGACGAAGGCGGCCGCCTCTCCGGACTGGCTCGTGTGGAGCGCGATGCCACCCGCGACGAGTGGACCATCGTGGAGCTCGACGCGGTCGACCATGGATCGGCCGGCGACATCCGCTACCGCCTGGTCCAGCACCTCATGCGTGACGGCTCCCGCCGCGGCGCCCAGCGCTTCCACGTCGCCTGCGCGGACGCCGACGGCAACGTGGAGCTGTTCATGCAGGCCGGCTTCGCGCGCTACGGCGAGGAGGTCATCCTCTTCCGCGACCCCCGTCACCGCTTCCCCGCTCCGGGCGAGGTCGATGCCAGCGAGCTGCGCATCCGAGCGGCGAGGTCCACCGACTCGCTCGATCTGGCGCGACTGCACAAGCAGGTGACGCCGGCGCCGGTGGCGCGCCTGGAGGGTTACCGCCTGCCCGACTGGGAGAACCTGCGCGGCCGTTCCAGCGTGCCGCGTACCTCGCTCACGCCGCTGCTTCGTTTCGCGGACGTGGAGGCGCACGTGCAGGAGCGGGCTGACGGCCAGGGACTCGCGGCCATGCTGCAGGTGGGCGTGGCCAAGGAGCAGCAGCCGCACTACATGCGTGTCATGGCCCTGCCGGACCATGACACGTCGGCGCTCATCGCCTACGGCTTGGGCCTCATCGGCGAGCGCAGCAGAGCCAACTCGCGCTCGGCCAACCCGGCCCACCAGCATGGTGTCATGGCCTGCGTACGGACCTACAAATCGCCCATCGACCGCCGGCTCGAAGAGCAGGGCATGGAGCCCATCGCGACGGTCTCGCTGCTCGTCAAGGAGGCGCTGGTGCGGGTGGCCGAACCCTCGCTCGTGCCCGCCGTCTGATGACCACCCCACCATCGGAGGAACCCATGTCGTCGAGCCTCCACTCCGATCCCGTGACCGACGACCTCGACGCCCTCATCGATGCGCTGCCGCCAGAGATCGGCGACCGACTGCGCGCGCTCGAAGACGTGGAGTCCGTCATCGAGGTGGTCATGGACCTGGGCCGGGTGCCCGAGGCGCGTTTCGGCGGCGGCGGCGAGGTCGTCCTCGTCGAGCGTGAGATCCGCGCCGACGACATCCAGTACGTGGTCGACCACGTCGGCGAGTTCGGCGACGACAACCGCGCCGGCATCGAACGCACGCTGCACCGCATCTCGGCCATCCGCAATCGCAACGGCGAGATCGTGGGCCTCACCTGCCGCGTCGGCCGCGCGGTCATGGGCACCATCGACATCATCGACGACCTCGTCGAATCGGGCCGAGCGATCCTCCTCCTGGGCCGGCCCGGCGTCGGCAAGACGACGATGCTGCGCGAGGTCGCGCGCGTGCTGGCCGACGACCTCGACAAGCGCGTGGTCATCGTCGACACCTCCAACGAGATCGCCGGCGACGGCGACATCCCGCATCCCGGCATCGGCCGCGCCCGGCGCATGCAGGTGCGCACGCCCGACCTGCAGCACGCGGTCATGATCGAGGCCGTCGAGAACCACATGCCCGAGGTCATCGTCATCGACGAGATCGGCACCGAGCTGGAGGCCGCCGCGGCGCGCACCATCGCCGAGCGCGGCGTGCAGCTCATCGGCACCGCCCACGGCAACAAGCTCGACAACCTGATGATGAACCCGACGCTCTCCGACCTCATCGGCGGCATCCAGACGGTCACGCTGGGCGACGACGAGGCCCGCCGGCGCGGCACCCAGAAGTCGGTGCTGGAGCGCAAGGCGCCGCCGACCTTCGACGTCGTCGTCGAGATCCAGGATCGCGACCGGGTGGCCGTCCACGCCGACGTGGCCGAGACCGTCGATGCCATGCTGCGGGGCGACGCGCTCGCGCCGGAGATGCGGTGGAAGGACGAGGGTGGCGTCCATCGTTCGCAGGCACGGCCCCGGCCCGGACCGCGTTCGCGGATGCCCGGGGAGCGCTTCGGCGGCCCGGCAAGCGGCCCGGCAAGCGGCCCGGCCGACTTCGGCTACCACGCGGACACCGGGCTGCGCGGCGAGGGTCGAGGTCCCGGCGACGATGCCTACGGCCGTGCCGGCGGCACCGCCCGTGGCCGGCGCGCCCGCCGTGGGATGGAGTGGCAGGCCGACAGTGCTGGGCGTCGCAGCAGCGCGGCCGTCTTCCGCGCCGGCGCCATCGCCGATCGTGGGCCCATGGAGCGTGGCTCGGCAACGCCGGAGCCGCGAGCGCGTGATGAGCGTGAATTCGAGCGACAGGCCGAGTGGCGTGCCTCGGCCAACCGCGCCATGGGCGAGTTGCTCTCCGATCAGGAGGCTGCCGAGGAGGCCATCGTGCGCCCGCCGGTTGCCTTTGGGATCGAGCTCGCCGCGACGGACGATGATGACTCGGCGGCCGAGACGTCGCGCGCGGAAGAGGAGTCGGTCATCCACATGTCCGATCGCGCCGGGCCGGTTCAGCTGGAGCCGATGAACGTGCTCGGCTTCGGCATCAGCCGCAAGCGCCTGGAGCAGGCGGTGAAGGACCTGCAGCTGCCGGTGGTGGTCGTGCGCGAGCCCGACGAGGCCGACGTGGTCATCACCCTGCGCAGCAGCTACAAGCAGAAGTCGCCGCTCATCCGCGAGGCCGAGGCGCGGGGCATCCCCATCTACGTGCTCAAGTCCAACACGGTGGTCCAGATGCAGTCCATCCTGACCAGCCTGTACGTGCTCGACACCGATCCCCAGGATGTAGCCATGCGCGAGCTGGAGGAAGCCATCGACCTGGTGCGCAGCGAGTCCAAGCCGGTCGAGCTCTCGCCTCAGAACGCGTACCTGCGCAAGCTCCAGCACCGCGCGGCCGAGGCCGCCAACCTCGTGTCCCGCTCACGGGGGCGAGAGCCCTTCCGCCGCGTGCGCGTCTACCCTGAGAAGGTGAGGAGCTGGCGCTGACCATGACCGAAGCGGGGATCCGGCGGGGCCTGTTCATCGTGCTCGAAGGCCCCGACGGCGCGGGCAAGTCGGTGCAGGCGCGCGGCCTGGCCGAACGGCTCGAGCGCCGGGGCCTGCCGGTGACCTACTCGCGTGAGCCGGGCGGCACCGAGTTGGGCGAGCAGGTCCGTCACCTGGTCAACGACCCGGGTCCGACGCCCCGCGGGCCCAAGGCCGATGTGCTGCTCTACACCGCCGCCCGCGCGCAGCACGTCGACGAGGTCATCCGTCCGGCCCTCGACGACGGCCGCATCGTGGTCTGCGACCGCTACGCCACCTCGACCATGGCCTACCAGGGCTACGGCAGCGGCATGGACCTGGAGCTGCTGGCGCAAGTCCAGTCGTGGGCCACCGGCGGGCTACGCCCGGACCTGGTGATCCTGCTCGACGTCAGTCCCCGGACTGGGCTTCTGCGCCGCGCTCGCGGGAGTGCCGAGGAGCTGACGCGGTGGGAGGACGTCTCCCGTTTCGACCTCGCGTTCCACACGCGTGTGCGCGAGGGCTACCTGACGATGGCCGCGGCGGATCCCGCGCGTTGGGTCGTGCTCGACGGCTCAGGCGAGGTCGCCGAGGTCGCAGCCGAGATCGACCGCCTCGTGGACGAGGCCCTGACGCGGGCCGGATCGGCCCGGGCGGGCAGCGAGGCGTAGACCGGCCGTCGCGGCCACTGCGGGTGGCATGCGGACGCGGCTTGCTAGGCCGTGGCTTCCTGCACGCCGAAGATGGAGCCGGGACCGCTCTGCTTGGCCGACTCGAGCGCGGCCTCTGACGCTGCCACCAGCTCAGCGCCGGTGGCGCCATCGGCGGGGTGATGCACGACCGCGGCGCTGACGCTGATGGTGGTGTCACCGACCGGCGGCAGTTCGGCGATGGCGTCGCGCAGGCGCAGGGCCACGATGCCGCCGGCGTCGCCGGGCGCGATGACCACGAACTCGTCCTCGCCGAAGCGCGCGACGGTGTCGAGCAGGCGCACGCGGTCGGCGATGGCGCTGGCCACGTGGCGCAGGACCTCGTCGGCTACGCGCGCACCCTTGGCCTCGCCGATCTGGCTGAGACCGTCGACATCGAGCACGGCCACAGCCAGCGGAGTGCCCTGGCGCGTGGCTCGGGCGATCTCCAGCTCGAGCATGCGCTCGAAGGTGACCCGGTTGGCGAGACCGGTGAGACGGTCGGTATGTGAGAGGCGGTCGGCGTGGTCGGCCTGTTCCCAGACCGAGTTGCGCAGCCGGGCCTGGCGGATGGTGACCGCGGCCAGGTCGGCGATGGCCAGGACGGCGTCGGGTGCCTCTTCGACCGGCGGCTGCGCAGCCTCCCAGCCGAGCGCCAGCACGCCCTCGATGAAGGCCCCGTCCTCGTCTTCCACCACCAGCGGAGCCAACAGGCATGAGCCCGCGTCGGGCAGGATCGGGGTCAGGCTCTCGGCCACGCCGCGCATGAGCACGATCTGGCGATCGGCCGCGACGCGGGTAGTGTCGGGGTCCGCGGCGCTGACGGGCAGCACCAGCTCGCCGTCGAGGGAGAGCAGCACGTCCGCGTCCGGGTCGTGCAGCAGGAAGGCCACGGGGCCGGCATCGGTGACGGTACGGACCTGGTCGGCCAGCGCCGCCAGCTTGTCGTCGAAGGTGCCACCGCGGGCCACCACACGGGCAGCGTCGAGGAGGCTGAAGGGCACGGGTCGCTCGGGCATGGGCGCGATGATAGACGGACCGGGCAAGGATGCCACTCGCGAGGTGCTCACGGCCAACGCCGATTGGCGCGTGGGCGCACCGCTTTCGGGCGTGGCCGCCGAGCGCGGGTGTGCCCGTCAGCCGGCCGTTGGACAGCCGTCAGCCGAGCGCGGCGGCCTCGGCCAACAGCGTGCGGTAGGTCGCAGGGTCGACGTTGCCACCCGAGACGACCAGGACCGTATCGCTCTCGTCGGAGTCCGGTAGTGCCGCGCCGTAGCGCATCCAGCCGGCGATCGAGACCGCGCCAGAGGGTTCGGCCACGATGCGTGCTCGTGTCGCAGCTTCGAGCATGGCCCGCTTGATGTCGTCCTCGGAGACGGTGACGATGTCGTCGACGAGCCGCGAGAGCTGCGCCCAGGGGACGCGTCCGACCGCGCTGGTGCGGACGCCGTCGGCGATGGTGCGCCCGGTCAGCTCCGGACCCCAGCGCACGATCTGGCCGCGGCGGAGGGACTCGGCGGCGTCCGCGGCGAGCTCCGGCTCCACGCCGATGACGGTGGCGTCCGGCCGCAGCGACTTGACCGCCACGCACACCCCACTCGAGAGGCCGCCGCCCCCGATGGGCACGAACACCGTCAACGGCTTGTTGGCCCGCCCCAGCTCCGCGACCTGCTCCACGACCTCCAGACCGACCGTGCCCTGGCCGGCCACGATGCGGGCGTCATCGAAGGAAGGGATCACGACCAAGCCTCGTTCCTCGGCCAGCTGGTCCGCTCGCGCGATGCGCTCCTCGTTGTCCGACCCGACGAAGACGATCTCCGCGCCGTCCGCTCGAACGCCCTTGACCTTGATGGCCGGCGCGTCGTCGGGCATGACGATGACCGCACGCATCCGGCCCAGCATTCGTGCCGCCCGGGCGACACCCTGGGCGTGGTTGCCGCTGGAGTGGGTGACCACACCGCGGTCCTTCTCCTCCGGCGAGAGCGTGGCCAAGGCGTTGTAGGCTCCGCGGATCTTGAAGGCGCCGATCGGTTGCAGGTTCTCAGGCTTGAGCCAGACGCGGGGGGCACCGACCTCATCGTCGAAGGGCCCGAAAGCCAGCAGTGGGGTGCGCACGGCGACGCCGATGAGGCAGTTCGCGGCGGCCTGGACATCGGCCAGGGTGACCTGGTCGGGATAGGGGTCGACGGTCTTCACGTCGGTATACTGCCGCCAACCACCAGCGACATGCAGCCAGCCCGTGCAGGAGGGGTCCATCGATCGTGACCATCAAGGTCGAGAGCGCGCAGGAATCAGCTACTTACGTCGCGAGCGCGTCGCGCCGGCGGTCGAAGGTCGACACCATCCGCCACGCCTACGGGTTCGACGACGTCTCCCTCGCCCCGGGCACCCGCACGGTCGAGCCGGCCGACGTCGACACCTCGGTCGAGCTGGCCGGGTTGAAGCTGGACATCCCCGTGCTGGCGGCCTCGATGGACGCAGTCGTCGACGTGCGCTCGGCGGGTGTGCTCGCTGGCCTCGGTGGCCTGGCTGTGATGAACCTCGAAGGCGTGCAGATGCGATATGAGGATCCCACGCCGGTGCTCGAGCGCATCGCCACCGCCGCCCCCGACGAGGCCCAGGAGGTCCTCTCGGCGGCGTACGCGCCGCCCATCTCCGAAGAGGTCGTGCGCGCCCGCATCGGCGAGCTGCACGCGGCTGGTTCGCCCGCGGTCATCTCGGCCACGCCCGCAGCCGCTCGCCGCTGGGGTCCGTTCTGCGCCGAGCACGGCGCGGACGTCCTCCTGGTGCAGTCACAGGTCTCGTCCGCACAGCACCTGGCCTCGGGCTACGTTCCACTGGAGCTGGGCGAGTTCACGCGGCTCATGGGCATCCCCGTGATGGCCGGCAACACCACCTCCTACGAGGCCGCACTGGCACTGATGGGGCAGGGCATCGCGGCCATCTTCGTGGGGGTCGGCCCGGGCGCTGCCTGCACCACACGCGAGGTGCTGGGCATCGGCGTACCCCAGGTCACCGCCATCAGCGACGTGGCTGCAGCGCGCGACGAGCACTTCGAGCGCACCGGGGTGTACGTGCCGGTCATCGGCGACGGCGGCATGCGCCGCGGGGGCGAGATAGCCAAGGCCATCGCCGCGGGCGCGGACGCGGTCATCATCGGCTCGCCGCTGGCCCGTGCGGAGGAGGCTCCCGGCCACGGCACCAACTGGGGCATGGCCGCGCCCTCGCCGACGCTGCCGCGAGGCACGCGTATCGACGTGGGCACGGCGGGCAGCATGGAGCGCATCCTCTTCGGCCCCTCGCGCGTCACCGACGGCAGCGAGAACCTGGTGGGGGCGCTGCGCCAGTCGATGGCCGCGCTGGGTGCGCGCGACATCCGCGAGATGCAGGAGGTGGAGATGGTCTACGCCCCGGCCGTCGCGGTCGAGGGCAAGTCCTGGCAGCAGCGTCGCTAGGGGCTAGTGCCTAGCCGCTCCCGAACAGCTCGTCGCCGGTGACCTCGGCCAGGGCCTGGCCGCCACTGTCGTAGCGACGCATGACCACCCGGTCGAGGTCGAGCTCGAAGGCCGCGTCGTAGGGCCAGGCACCGACCCAGGCGCCGGCATCGCTCGCGGTCTCGACTCTGGGCGTAGCAGTGCCGCAGCGACCCCCGCGCACGGCGCGAGCTCGAGCGACGGCCCGCCGTCGAAGGGCACGTAGCGCACGAAGTCCTCGCCGCGCTCTCGAGCGACCCGCTCAGCCAGACGCCGTCCGAGACGGGCAGGACACGGCCCAGGAGCGAGGCCCCCGCGGGTGGCGGGACCCGGCCGATGACGCGCACCCGAGGCCGGCTCGAAGACGAGGATGTCGCGAGCCGGCGAGCTCGTCGTAGAGCGCGACCGTGCCCGCGTGTCCCGCCGACAGCCGCAGGCGGGGCGTGACGTACGTGCCCGGCTTGGTGCGCCCCAGGGCCGCGTCGAGGTCGATCCTCGCGGGGCGTCTTGCGGCCCGGCTCGACGACCCCCAGCCGCAGCGGCCGTCGGCGCCGTGCCTTGGCACCCCGCCCCGAGTAGAGCACCACGAGGCCGGCCTCGGTCGGGGCCAGCGCCACGACCCGTGGGAGCACCCTCGTGAGCTCGCCGGTCCAGCGGTCGAGCCGGGCCAGCGACCAGTCGTCGTAGTACTCGAGCGTGGCGCCGGGATCTTGCTTCTTCCAGGTGACCGCCCAGAGGTCCCCGTCCTGGGTCGCGGCATCGTGGATGAAGGTGGGTTTGCGTCCGCTCGGGAGCGGGTAGGCCTCGAGCCCGCTCGAGCCCTCGAGCGGCAGGCGCACGAGGCACTCGAGCACGGGCGTCTCCCACCTCGGCGTCGACGATCGGCAGCCAGGCGGCCCCGCCATCGGCCGCGACGAGGGGCCGCCCGCCATGCCCCGAGGGACAGTCCGGCTGGGCCACGTCCCAGCGCTCGACGATCTCGCCGGTCAGATGGTCGACGCGGGTCACCGTGTCGCCCTCGTGGAGCCAGAGGTCCCGGGCCGCGGTCGGCACGAGCGGTGCGGGGGACGCC
Organism: uncultured Chloroflexia bacterium; assembly: GCA_963716815.1. Lineage (GTDB taxonomy): Bacteria > Chloroflexota > Limnocylindria > Limnocylindrales > CSP1-4 > JAFMJV01. The sequence continues at coordinate 3,288 of CAVQUM010000011.1, read as the reverse complement.
GTGGGCGCGACGGTGGGTGCGGGTGCGGCCGCGTCGCCGCCGAGCGCGGGCTCGTCCGGCAGGCGCGAGAGGCGCACTTCGTCGAGCAGCGCGCCCACGTTGTCGCCCCCGTGCTGGCGGAACGACAGCCGGGCCTCGGTCTCGGTCTCGACCCGATGTCGCGGACCACGTGCCGAAGCCGGACAGGTCGGGGTCGTGGGGCATGGTGAAGTCCTCGCCGAAGAGCTCACCCAGGGCCACCGTCACCGTCTCGGGCCCGGAGAACGGATGGCCCGCGAGCTCGAACTCGAGCCGGTAGCGACCCGACGTCAGGGCGAAGGCCTCCTTCGACACGAGCGTGCCGCCGGCGTCGCGACTGCCGTCGAGGTCGAGGTAGAGCCCGGCATCGGGATAGAAGTCGAAGAGCCCGTCACCGAGCAGGTCGACGGTGCCGTCGTCGACGGTCCAGTGTGCGAAGGCGGCGTAGTCGAGCATGCCGGTCCCGCCGTTCTCGTGGTCGAAGTCGTCTTCGAAGAGGACGGATCCGGCCGGTACCGAATCCGCTTTGCGTCTTGGACGGTGATGGCGTTGTCGGAGGGCATCGTCGAGTCATCGAGGGAGACCACTGGTCCCCGTCGCCCTCGTCCGATTCGGTCACGGCCAGGCTGTCTACGACGCCCTTGGCCACGGTGACGAATGCACGACGGTGGCCTTGTCACCGTCGGACAGACCCGAGATCCACACGTCGATGATCGCTGACCCGTATAGCTCCTGGTATGTCCCAGCGCTTCCCGCATCACTCGTCGCCGACTCGTCCCAGGCTTCCTGGGCGTCCGTCGCCGAAGCGTAGAGACCCAGACAGACCGTCGCCCAGCTCCCATATGGGCCGCCCGGAGCGCTCAGCACGCAGTCGATGCTGCAGTCGCCGATCAGGTCGGTCTCACGTTCGAGGCGGTACAGGCCAACCGCTTCGAACCGCTCGCAGCTGTCGCTCGCTCGCTTCAGGTGAGACGTCCTGCCGCTCCACTCCTTGGCTGCCGGGAGCGCCCACCGCCAGAGTGGGCGGTAGGCTCACCGATGCGACGAGCGCGGTGACGATCGATGCGCGCAATACGCTAGCCCCGCGGGCACTCAGCGCCGCTGCGATCCGGGTCGGCGGAGCGAGCGGCCCCATGGTGACCATCCTCACCAGCATCAGCAGTATCAGACCCACGACTCGACCCCCCTCCAGTGGCTAGGCCAGACTCGCCGACAGACGGGAATGGTGGCGCATTGCCGCCGCGTCGCACAAGTGCCCCACCGACCTGGCAGCAGCCAACCGGGTTCGATCAGTGCGAGAAGGGACCGTGGCCTTCTCATCGCCATTTGGCAGGGTCGCCAGTGGCGCGTCTGGCACGACGACCCTGCTCTGTCGCCCAACGGCCCGAACGGGCCACGATCCACACAGCTATCGAACCGGCCAGTAACGCGGGGGTCTACGCCTGATCACGCTTGTGACACGAGGCCGGTGCGGTCGAGACGCCGCAGGCAGCCAGGCGGCAGAGGCGACCATGTGGTTGCCTCTGACACTCCGCAGTTCCTATCCGCCATGAGGATCAGCTCGCCTGTTCGCCCGGCCACTTGGCTCAACGGTCGTCCCTCATGTCGAAGACCGATCTCTTCACGACTTCGGCACCGTCGCCATCGGTGATCCGAACCTCGACCACATACCGAAGGCCCGGGGGGATAGGCGCCCAAGTGAAGCCGGCTCCTGCCGGCCCGCGACCCTCGGCCCGCTTGGTCAAGGGTCCTCCCAGTCGCCCCGTCCACCACTCGTACCTCAGTTCCTTGTTGTCACCATCGGGATCATCGGCGTCAGCGTAGAAACTCTTACCTACCAGCGTGGGTGACTTCGGGTCCTTCGGATCCTGGCGGGGGGTCGCATGAGCGGCCACTGAGATCGACTTCCGGAGGCTCGTTCGTCTCTTTGCCGACCTTGAACATGGTTTCTGCCGTGGCAGGGTCTCCCTTTCCGTCCTCGACCTTCACTCTCACGGTGTACTCGCCGAGTTCAAGTCCCGGTATCTCGATGCCGTTGAGGTTGGGTGTCGGCCCTGCGACCGGTGCGCCATTCACATACCAGGTGTAGGACAACTCGTCACCATCTGGATCTGCAGCGATGACCGTCACGGCGATCATCTTCGTGGCCGTGGTCACCGTCGCGGGACTGATGGCGGGCGTATCCACCGTCGGGTTCTGGTTCGCTCCGGTGGATGGAGTAAGTGCGCCCAGGTCGAACCACTGTTTGGCGCTGCTGTCGAGATATCCAAGACTGAACAGGCCGCTGACTTGAGCCTGGGTACTCCCAGCAGGTGGCGTCAGCAGCTCCTTGAGGGTCCAGATGCGCCCGATGTGGATCGGTAGGGGAGGGCTCGCCTCCCAGACAACCACACCGCCCGTGGCAACGAGCTCCGGGATGGTGCCGCCTGTGCCCGCGTCAGCCTTGGTTCCGGGACGATAGAAGTCGACCACTATTGCTGCGATGTTCGTCGGGTCACTCTCAAAGGTCGTGAAGAACTCCGCGTCGGCAGCCATCACGAACTCCGCCTCGATCTGGATGCGACCGCCGTCATACGGACCGGTCAGTTCGAGAAATTCGTCGAAGGATATGGAGGGGTAGTTCGGCCCGTCTGAGTAGGCCCCCTGTGTCGACGTCAACACAAGAGCAAGCATTGCCACGAGCACCCGATCATCTTCATCGCATCACATCCCCCAAAACGCACACCGGCCGGGTCCGTCAGTGGCTCGGCGCGATTCAGGCGGCCACCGCACTCTGGTCGCGCGGCATCGCCAACCGCTTCGCTCATTCTCCCGCCACTGGCAACCGCAGTGGGGGGTGTCGGCTGGGACGACCACTCGCCAGGCCGGCTGGCCGTCAGCGCGGGTCCTGCGCCATCGGCGTCGTTCCGCCCGGCTGCTCGGCGGCCTTCTCGTAGCCGGCTGATTCGTAGGACTCGACCGTGCCCCGATAGCGTTCGGCATCGCTCCGCGGCTCTGTACGCGGCGCCGCCTCCAGGCGCATCATGCCCTCCGCTCGGAGGCCGCCGATGGCTGCGGCCAGGAGCCGTCTGGCGTTGCCACGGCGCTGCCATCGGGAATCGATGGTGAACAGGGCGTGGCGCCGATGGTGGCGCTGTCGCCCGGCAGCTCCACCAGCTTTCCCAGGCGCTCGCGTGGCAGGCGCTGACCCGGCCTACGACTCCATCGCCGGCGTAGGCCGGGCAGCCCTCGGCTCGACCGGCCCATCGAAGAAGGCGAGGTAGTCGTCAA
>CAVQUM010000010.1:0-160226 GCA_963716815.1 uncultured Chloroflexia bacterium | reverse complement strand
TCCCGCGAGTGCTCACGCGCATGAGCGTGTTGGAGAACGTCATGCTGGCCGCCCAGCACCAACCGGGTGAGCGGATGGGTGCGGCGCTGGTGATCCCCGGTCGCGTCAGGCGCCGAGAGGACGAGGTACGCGAGCAGGCCCATGAGTATCCTGCGCCTGGTGAATCTCGAGCAGCTCGCGGACGACTACGCCGGAACGCTGTCGGGCGGACAGCGCAAGCTGCTCGAGTTCGGGCGAGTGCTCATGACCGACCCCAAGCTGATCCTGCTCGACGAGCCCATGGCCGGCGTGAACCCGACGCTCGGCGAGCAGCTCCTGGAGCACGTCGTGGAACTGCGCGCGTCGCGTGGCATCGGCTTCGTGTTCATCGAGCACGACATGGACGTGGTCATGTCGTACGCCGAGCGCGTCGTGGTCATGGACGAGGGCCGCGTCGTGGCCGATGCCTCGCCCGACGAGGTACGCGCCGACCCGCGCGTGATCGAGGCCTACCTGGGACGCCACGCCGCCGAGGAGATCGAGGACGAAGCATGAGCATCGCCCCCCGGTCCGTCGAGACCCCACCCGACGCGGCGCCCGAGAGCGGGCAGCATGCGCTCACGGTGACCGACCTCGTCAGCGGCTATGTCGAGGAGCCGGTCCTGCACGGGCGTCTCGATCGACGTGCCGCGACAGACGGTGGTCACCGTCATCGGGCCCAACGGCTCGGGCAAGTCCACACTGCTCAAGACCATCGTCGGACTGCTGCGTGGCCGTGAGGGCTCGGTCCTGATGCTCGATCGCGACGGCGCCCGACAGGAGCTCATCGGCAAGCGACCGCACCAGGTCGCTGAGCTGGGTCTCGCCTTCGTGCCCCAGCTCTCGAACGTGTTCACCGATCTGTCCATCCGGGAGAACCTCGAGATCGGCGGCTTCCCCATCCGAGGCCATGAGGACGAGCGCATGGACCGTGTGCTGGAGCACTTCCCGATCCTGCGAGAGCGGCTGAGCCAGCGTGCCGGAACGCTGTCCGGTGGCCAGCGGCAGATGCTCGCGCTGGGACGCGCCCTCATGAGCGATCCCCACCTGCTGGTGCTCGACGAACCCTCGGCCGGCCTGGCTCCGACCGTCGTCGACGAGGTCTTCGAGCGCATCCAGTCCATCAACGCCAGTGGCATCACCGTGCTCATCGTCGAGCAGAAGGCGCGCCAGTGCCTGGCCATCTCGGACTACGGCTATGTCCTGGACATGGGCAAGAACCGACACGAGGGGCCGGGCAAGAAGCTGCTGCACGACCCCGAGGTGGTGGACCTGTACCTGGGCTCACGCGGCCGGTTGGGCCGGTCTCGGCAAGCCGCGGCCAAGGCCGCGAAGTCCGTGGCAGACGACCATCGTGATGCCCAGCCAGGCGCATCGGACGCATGACGCACCTGGCCTCCAGACCGCGCCGGTTCCTGGGCTCGTCCATGCCGGTCCGGCTGGCCTGGCAGGCGCTCGGTGCGGAGTGGTTCGATGACCGCTCGATGCGAGTCGATGTCCGCGCAGAACGCTTTGAACCGTCACTCGAGGTGCTCACCGGCGTACCCAGTGAGATCGCGGCAGGCCCCGTCGGGGAGCCCAGGGACGCGACGTTGCAGGTCGACGCCTGGAGCGACAACGTCATCCGCGTACGCTGGAGCCCAGGCGGGGTGCTCCCCGATGGCGCGACGCCGATGCTGGTGGGCGCACCCGAGGCGCTGGGTCAGTTCGAGCGTCTCGACGGTGACGGGGATGGAGCATTCGGCCTGGTTCCGGGGCGTGGACGGTATGGGTCGAACCCGGTCCGGTGTCCGGCTCGTCGTACGTGACCGGGATGGCGCCGTCGTCGCAGTGACCCGTGCCCCCGACCACGAGGCTATCCGGCGCTCGGATGGCATGTGGGACCGGACCGCGCAGCAATGGCCGCTACCTCAACCGCCACGCCTATCCGCTTCGGCTCGACCGAAGAAGGGGTCGACCGGTGCGCCTTCGTCACCTTCCAGCTGCGGCCCGACGAGCGCGTCTATGGCCTCGGCGAGAGCTTCGGACGAGTCGAGAAGACTGGCCTCGAGCAGCGACTATGGGTGGCGGAGGCCTTCACCAACAACTCGCCGGTGGTCTACAAGCCTGTGCCCTTCTGCCTGTCTACACGCGGCTACGGCATCTACGTCAACAGCTCACACGCGATGCAGACACACATCGGCGACCTGGACCCCACGGCGCTATCGTGGATCGTCGAAGACACCGACGTGCTCGACTTCTTCATCGTCCTGGGGCCCGGGCTGCCCGACGTCCTGCGTCGCTACACCGACCTCACCGGCACGCCCGCGGTGCCGCCACGCTGGTCGTTCGGGCTGTGGCTCAGCCGCTGCACGTACACCTCCCAGGACGAGGTTCTGGCGGTGGCGCAGGAGGCGCGGGAGCACGACATCCCCGCAGACGTGATGCACATCGACACCGGCTGGTTCGAGCATGATTGGGTCTGTGACTGGCGCTTCGGGTCACGCTTCCCGGACCCCGCCGCGATGGTCGCGGAGCTGCGCGAGCTGGGCTTCCGCGTGACCTTGTGGCAGTGGCCCTACGTCGGCGTCGACTCGCCGGCCTTCGCCGAGGCGCGCGACGCCGGTGTGCTCGTCCGCCGTCGCGGCGGTGGGGTGCTCGTGCTGCCCGGCCGCAACGGACCCGACGTGGGGGTCATCGACTACTCCGACCCGGCCGCAGCGCGCTGGCTCCAGGTACCGCTTGCGGCCGCTCCTGGAGATGGGTGTCGCCGCGATCAAGGCGGATTTCGGCGAAGCTGCTCCGGCCGATGGTGTCTACGCCGGCATCCCCTCGGAGGCAGCCCACAACGCCTATCCCCTCCTCTACAACCGAGCCGTCTGGGAGGCATCCGAGGGCATACGAGGATCGGAGGACACGGTCATCTGGGCGCGCTCGGCATGGGCCGGCTCGCAGCGCTATCCGCTGCACTGGTCCGGCGATGGCCTCGCTCGCCATGAGGATTCTCGCGTGCGTGCTGCGCGCAGCGCTCTCGATGGGGCTCTCAGGCTTCCCCTTCTACAGCCATGACATCGGCGGCTTCCTGGGGGAACCCAGTCCGGAGCTCTATGTCCGCTGGGCGCAGTTGGGGCTGTTCTCGTCACACGCCCGCACGCACGGCCTAGGTCCACGCGAACCGTGGGCCTTCGGCGCGGAGGCCGAAACCATCGTGCGCCGCTATGCCCACCTGCGCTACGAGCTCATGCCATACCTGTGGAGCGAGGCGCTCGAGTGTGGCCGCACCAGCCTGCCCATGCTCCGGCACCTGGTTCTGGCCTACCCTGACGACCCGACGGTCAGGGCCATCGAGGACGAGTTCCTCCTCGGAGGTTCCCTGCTGGTGGCGCCCGTGCTTGACGAACGGGATGCCAGGGACGTGTACCTGCCACACGGCGAGTGGGTCGAGTGGCACACCGGTGAGGTGCTCCAGGGCGGATGCTGGAGACATGTGTCAGCACCTCTCGAGGTCCTACCCATCTACCTGCGCGGAGGCTCCGTCATCCCGCTCGGGCCACGGGCGAGATACTCGGGCGAGCAGCGGCTCGATCCGTTGCGGCTGCTCATCCCGGAGCCCCGAGGAGCTGGTGGGTACACCGTGCGTGACCCGGATGGTGACATCCATGTGGCCTACACCAGAGACCGCGAGCGGCTGGCCGTCGACGTGACCGGAGCACGCGGCGAAGTGTCAGTGGCGGTCCCGGGCCGCTCGGTGCGGGAGGAGGAGCGGTCCTCTTCGATCGGGCCCGGCGGTGAGCAGCGGTGGCGCATCCTGGTGCGGGTGCAGCCGGAGGGTTCGTCCTGACGGCCCGGGCCGCTCGAGGACATCGCTGAGGGGATCCGCATGACCGACAAGCTCCGGGCCCACATCGACGAGTTCCGGGCGCACGACGGGAAGTTGGGCGGTGATTTCGAGGGCTCCCCGACGCTACTGCTCCACCACCGAGGCGCGAAGAGCGGCATCGAGCGCGTGTGCCCCCTGGGGTACCAGCTTGTCGATGGTGACTACGCCGTCTTCGGTACCAACTGGGGCAGGCTCGAGCATCCGGCCTGGTACTACAACGTCCAGGCCCACCCGGAGACGACGATCGAAGTCGGCAGCGAGGTGTTCCCCGTCAGGGCTCGTGTGACGCGAGGTGAGGAACGGGACCGGATCTGGGCTCGCCAGGCCCAACTCGTTCCCGCCATGGGCGAATACGGGCGACGAGCCGGCCGCCAGATCCCCGTGGTGATCCTGGAGCCGACCTGACCAAGAGGACGATCGGCGTGGTCGGTGACTGCACTCGCCTGGCCACCTTGCTGTGGAGCGGCGCTCTCCGATCACCGCGACCGCTGGCCCCAAAGCATCGCTCAGTACGGCCCGCTACGTGCACGTCAACGCTGCGGCAGCAGCGCGATGCCGCCAACCTCCTCCATCAGGCGCTGACCGGCCCGCTCCAGTCAGTCACGCAGTCAATCACGGGACCGGAAAAGCAGCGTCGTCTGGAGTGGGACGGAGTCGCCCGCAGAGGGCATTCCACGAGGGGAAGGTGGCTCCGGCGGTAGTGTCTGGGTTCACGACATAGGAGACAGGTGATAGGCGACAGGTGAGTCGGGACATCGGCGACAGTCGGTCGCATGTCGAAGCACCGGGTGGCCGTCCTCAAGGTCGTCACGCACCAGTCGTCCGTCACCGCTGCCGCGGCCGAGGTACGGGCTGTCGGGGCGACAGCAGCCCGACGCCTGCCCGCCGCTACCGTGAGGGTGGACTCGAGGCGGTCGAGCCGCGCTCCCGCCGGCCACGCAGCGACCCTGGCCGGACGCCCGAGGCGGTGCGCGAGCGTATCGTCACGCTGCGCACGGACTCAGCGCCGAGGGCCTCGATGCCGGCCCGGTGACCATCGCCTGGCACCTCGAGCGAGAAGGGCTCCCGCGTCCCATCGACCTCGACGGTCCGACGGATCCTCCATGCCGCGGGCCTGGTCGTGCCCGAGCCACGCAAGCGTCCGCGCAGCTCGTGGCACCGCTTCGAGGCCGACGCGCCCAACGAGCTGTGGCAGTCCGACATGACCCACTGGCGCCTTGCGGACGAGACCGAGGTCGAGAACTGCTCCTGGCTCGACGACCACTCCCGCTACCTGCTCGGCTGCACGGCCTTCGGCCGGGTCGACGGTGACGACGTGGTGGCCACGTTCTGCGCGGCAGGCGAGGAACATGGCTGGCCCGCGGCCACGCTCACCGACAACGGCGCGATCCACACCTCGCGCTTCACGGGCGGCCACAACGCCTTCGAGCACCTGCTCGCCTACCTCGGCATCCGCCAGAAGAACGGCGCCCCGGACCATCCTCAGACCCAGGGCGAGATCGAGCGCTTCCACCAGACCCTCGAGCGCTGGCTCGGCACAGCCCGCGGCACGGACCATCGAGGAGCTGCAGGCCCAGCTCGACGTCTTCCGGTTCGTCTACGACGAAGAGCGACCACACCGGGCCATCGGGCGTCGCACCCCGGCCGAGGCCTACCGGGCGATGCCCGAAGCCCACCCGGCAGGGCGCGGCGCCCCGGGCCACTTCCGGCTGCGCTACGACCTCGTCGACCGAGGCGGCCGGATCACCCTGCGTCGGGCCGGCCGCCTGCACCACCTGGGCATCGGGGCCGCCCATCGGGCTCGCCGCGTGCTCGCGGTCATCGACGAGCGCGAGGTCACCGTCGTCGTGCTCGAGACCGGCGAGGTTCTCTCAGCCCATCGCATCGAGCCCGAGCGGGACTACTGGCGCAACCAACGACGAGACCCCGGCCGATGGCCGGGGTCCCAAGCGACTCGATGACACCTGGGCAGGTACTTCGACTGTCGCCGATGTCCCGACTCATGTGTCTCCTATGTCGCGACTCATGACATTGGTGGCGATGAGGGGACTCGAACCTACGACCAATCGGTTAACAGCCGCGCGTGGCACCCATCCGCGGACTCCACCACGACACTCCGAGTCCCGCCGCCGTTGCTGTCATTGGCTACGGGATGCGTCCGCACGCGACTGGCGATTACGCCCGCCTACGCGTCTCGATTGACCTTGTTGGAGTCATACGGCCGGACCCATGCACCGGTGAACCTGAAGCGGGGTCCGGCCGGCGACGAAGCGATGACCAAGGGTGGCGGGCATCGCGAACGCGTCCCCTGCCTGCACTGGCTCTTGCCCCCACTCGCCTTGGATAGAGCCGTCCCCGCCCGTGACAACGACGACCGCGAAGCGGCCTGGTGCGACGTCGAGCTCATCGGCCACCCTGAGCAAGCGCACGTCGAAGAGAACGTCAGCGGCCGGCCCCAGCAGTGCCACCTCAGTTGTCTGCCCGCGGGCGTGGAGGGTCCGGGGACGCTGACGGGCATTGGGGTCGTCGCCAGAACCACCGGCCCGCCGCTCGAAGTCGAACGCATCCAGTGCCTTCTCCCACCCGAGGTGCAATGAGCCGTCGTCCTCACCAGCCCCGATGGACCAGTACTCAGGGACCACGGAGACGTCCGACGGCTGCTGGACCTCGATGAAGAGCGGACCACGCCCAAGGTAGTGCGGCGTACCGGGGCGAATCAGCACCGCATCACCCGGTCTACCTCGATCCCATCGAGGAGGGACCGCATCGTCTCGCTGGAGCGTTGTCGGATGGCCTCGAGGAGGTCTTCGCGGTGCGTGCCGGGGCGGAATCCGACACCGGCTTCGATCCCAGGCGCCTCGCTCGGGCGTTGGTCAAGGAGGATCCAAGCCTCCGCCTGACCATGGTCGATATCGAGGTGGCGCCGCGCGAACACCGCCGTGGGATGCGTATGCACAGGCCCAGGTTGCCCGAGAGAGATCGATCTTCACGAGGAATCCAGGGGCGGCTCCGTGTCGCTCCACGAACGCTGACCCCAGCATCGCCTCAGGGTGAGACTCCACGAGGTCCTTCAGACTCACCTCCTGACCCCTCTGATCCACCACGACCGTGAGGCCCTGCACCTGCCCAGCGGGATCGGGATTGCCGGCGACGGTCACCGAGCCGATCCACTCCTCGGTCCAGTGGTCATCACCCAGGGACGGGAGGCGCCGGAAGCGACGCACGAGATCGCCGCCCAGATAGGGCCGAAACACGGGTCGGACCGCGACCTTCAACGGGCGCTGTGGCGGAGCCGGCTGACTCATGGCGAGGGCATCGGCTGGCGACGGGATGTCCCGAGCAGCTCCACAAGCGTCGGGTAGAGGGCGTCCGAGCCGGCGATGACGGGCCCGCCGGTCTGGAGCACATCGCCGACGAGAAAGTCGTTCGTCTGGCCCCCCGCCGCCTTGACGATAGCCAACGCCGCGAGCGCATCCCATGCGTTCATGTGCCGCTCAACGTACCCGATGAGGCGACCACACGCAACGTAGCAAAGGCCGAGCGCACCGGAACCGTCGCGGTAGTACTGGCCGCCTTGGCGAAGGAGTCGCCGAAAGACAGGTAGGACGTCCTCCGCGCCGAGCCACGGTGAGTAGCCGACGTACGTCAGGCCCTGGTCCAGGCGATCGGCAGCACGGACCGAGATGGGATGGCCGTTGAGCGTCGCACCAGCGCGGCTCCCCACGAACACCTCGCCCCGTGCCGGTGCCGTGATGAAGCCCAGCTCGGGCACCCCGCGGTGGAGGTACGCGATCGAGACACACCACGTGGTCATCCCGCTCGTGAACGGCTGTGTGCCGTCGATCGGGTCGACGACCCACATGCCGTCGCCGTCCACCACGTCACCCATGCCCGTCTCCTCGCCGAGGAAGGCGTCCGCGGGAAAGCGTTCGGCGAGGCGCGTGCGGATGAGACGCTCCACCTCATGGTCCGCGTCAGTCACCATATCCTGCTGGCCTTTCGAGCGGACCTGGAGAGAATCGAGCCTGCCGAAACACTTCAGCGCGAGCCCACCCGCCTCCTCGATGAGAGCTCGCCCGAAGTCGAAGCGCTCGAAGACCCCGGCATCGGCCGGTCGTTCTGACGACGTCACGGCGCGAGTGCGTTCGAGACTGCCCGTCGACGATCCATGTCGGCACCGAGGGCGTGCATGGCTACCGGGCGGCGTCCACATGCATGGACAGGCGATCAGCGAGGACTTCCGCGAGGTCGAGGGCCTTCACCTCGGCTGCCCCGTCACCAATGGACGCAAGCCCATCGCCGATCATCGTCAGGCAGAATGGACACTCGGTGACGACAGTGCCCGCGCCGGTCTCCATCGCCTGGCGCGCACGCTCCACATTGGTGCGCGTCCCGACGCGTCTCCTCCATCCACATGCGCGCTCCACCGGCCCCACAACAGAACGTACTGCGGCCGTGCTGTTCCATCTCGCGGAGCTCGAGCATCGGGAGGGCGCGGAGGACCCGACGAGGGTCGTCGCTAATGTCGTTGTACCGAGCCAAGTAGCAGCTGTCGTGGAGCGTGACCGACTCGCCTGGTGTGCCCGGTGTCACGGGTAGCCGCCCAGCAGCGAGCAGCCGCTCCAGGAACACCGAGTGATGGACGACCTCGAAGTCGCCACCGAGTTGGCGGTATTCGACGCCGATCGTGTTCATGCAATGCGGGCAGGCCGTGATGATCGTGCGCTTCGCCATGCCGTAGCGGGTGAGTGTCTCGATGTTCTGGCTCGCGAGCTGCTGGTAGAGGTACTCGTTGCCACTGCGCCGGGCGGAGTCGCCGGTGCAGGTCTCCTCCTCGCCGAGGACCGCGAACCGCACACCAGCCACATCGAGGCATGTGGCGACCGCTCGAGCGACCCGCATGGGGCGCTCATCGAAGGCGGCGGCGCAGCCGACCCAGTACAGGACCTCGAGCGATCCGAGCTCACCGCGCGCGGCCAAGTCGGCGACGGTAGCCACCTCGAACGGGAGCCCCTTCGTCCAGTCGAGCCGGGCCGACGCGGGCTGCCCCCATGGATTGCCGGTCCGCTCGAGATTGCGGAAGGTGGCATTCAGCTCCTCGGGGAAGCGCCCCTCCTCGAGGACGAGCGCTCGGCGCAGGTCCACGATCGTATCGACGTGCTCGATGAGCACCGGGCAAGCCTCGACGCATGCCCCACACGTCAGGCAGTCCCAGACCGCCTCGTAGGAGATGGCGGCGTCGACGAGCGGCTTCGCGAGGGCATCCGCGGCTCGGGACTGGTCGGCGGTTGCCAGTTCACCGCGCGAGCGCTGCGCGGGGATGAGCGGCAAGCTCGAGCCTGCCTCCTCTGACATGTGACGCAGGCCCATGACCATCGATCGCGGATCGAGGACCTTACCCGTCAGGTTCGCCGGACATGAGGCGGTACAGCGTCCGCACTCGGTACAGGTCAGCCCATCGAGCAGAACCTTCCAGGACAGGTCGGCGATGGTGCGCGCTCCGAACGTCTGGTCCTCGCGCTCGAGATCCATCGCGGGCAGCTCACCTCGCGGCCCGAGCTTGCGGAAGTAGACGTTGAAGAAACTCGTAACGATGTGGAGATGCTTGCTGAACGGCAGGTAGCCGATGAAGACCACCACGAGGACCATGTGGGTCCACCAGAAGAATGCCAGCGCAGCGTCGAGTACCTGATCGTCGACGTCGGCGAGCGGCGCCGCGAGGGCATTCGTGACCACCGCTCCCGGCACCTCATCGACGGTCGCGGCCTCGAGCGTCATCGTGAAGAACTCGGCCCCCACGATGCCCGCGATGAGGGCCAGGATGATGAGCGCATCGCGGGTGTAGGTCAGACGCTTCGGCCGACTGACGAGTCGGCGCCAGAACGCGTAGCCGATGGCGACGAGGACGACGATGGCGACGACGTTCTGCATCAGCCCCACGAAGGCCCAGACGACGCCATCGAGCGGCCATCCGACGATCGACGCCACGAGTCCGACCGTCAGGATGTCAGCGGTCCCGATGGTGAGGAAGACGAAGCCCCAAAAGATCGCGATGTGCATGAGGCCGGGACGGAGGTCCTTGAGCATCTTCGCCTGGCCGACGGCGTAGCGCAGCAAGCTGGCGAGTCTGCTCGAAGCGCGATCGAAGGGTCGTGATGGGCCCGCGAGGCGGAGGACGCGCACGTGTCGGCCCATCACGAGTGCGAAGAACCCGAAGGCGGCGAGGACGAGCGGGAAGACGAGGACGTAGCCAGGGACATACTCGTAGGCGGTGTACATCAGCCGCTCCCCCGCGTGACCATGCTGTATGGCAGGCCCCGTGCGTCGATCCGGGCCCTGCTGCTCATGTCGGACCTCGGCACGCCTCGCTACCGGGGCGTCGGCAGGCAGCTACGCACGTACTCGGCGGAGGCGCGCATCTTGTCGGACACGTAGTCGAGAGCCCAGCCGCCGGTGCCATGACACTTCAGGCTGGCCACGCCCTCGTAGCCGGATGCGGCGAGGTCATGGAGCAGCACCTTCCAGTCGAGGACCCCGTCGGGCCGCGGCAACTGCTCCTCACCGGGGCCGAAGTCGAGGCCGTCCTCACCACGCTTGTAGGCATGGTCGATGTCCCAGACGTAGTAGTGGAAGAGCTTCTTGCGCTCCATCAGGAAGCGCACGACGTCGCCGATGGTCTCCTGTTCCACCCACAGGTGCGGTGGCGCGACGCAGACGCCGAGATACGGCGAATCGATGTCGGTGACGAGCCGCTTGATCTGGGCGAGCGTGTCGACGCCCTCGTCCCAGCGATCGCCCTCGTGGCCGCCTGACTCGAAGTCGGCAGTGAAGGGCACCGTGAGGTGGTTCTCGACGGCGATCTTGACGCCAGTCTGTTCGCAGGTCTTGAGCAGCGGCGGCAGGAACTTCGAGACGAAGTTGGGGTAGTGCTCCTCGCAGTCGAAGACGACGTATGGAATCCTCGAGCTCGGCCGCCATGAGGATGCGCTCGTTCATCTCGTCCTGGGACTTGCCATACATGGTCAGGCCGGTGGGCGTGATGTCGTACTTCTTCAGCGTCTTCTTGATCTGGGCGATGTCGTCGCCGGGGTTGACGTGGTGGGCCAGCGGCGGGGCCGACGTCCACAGATTGATATGCGTGAAGCCCATCTCCGCGAGCTCGCGCAACGAGTCGTCGAGGCTGAAGTCGTGATATGGGACGATCTCGGCTCCGAGGGTAAACATCTAATTCGCTCCTCTCTCGCGGACGAGCCGTGTGAGCTCGGGCACGATCTCATGCAGGTCCCCGACGACGCCGCCATCGCAGATACCGAAGATGGGTGCCGTCTCGTCGGTGTTGATTGCGACGATGACATCCGATCGTTCCATGCCCACACGGTGGGCCAGAGCGCCCGAGACGCCGCAAGCGAGATACAGCTGCGGTCGCACCTTCTGGCCCGTCTGGCCGACTTGTCGCGAATGTGGGTACCACCCTCGGTCCACCAGTGGCAGCGTGACCACGACCGCACCACCGAGTGCGCTGGCGAGCTCCTCGAGCATGGTCAGCGAGTCTCGGTCACGGAGGCCACGACCCCCGGCCACGATGACGTCCGCCGTCGCGATCTGTGCCTCGTCTTCACTGGCTGTCGCGATCCGCTCCTTGACCTCGACCGCCCGCGAGTGCGGGCTGAGGCGAGGTTCGAGGCGGCGCATCTCACCAGCCGCTGTCTCCTCGACCGGTTCGTGGAGCCCCATCCTGAAGATGCCCAGGCGCACGTCGCTGACCCACTCCACTTCCACGCTGACGGAGTCGTTGAGCGCCAGCCTGCTGGCCACCAACGTGCCGTCGCGCTCTGCGACATCCCGGAGATTCCAATTCAGACCGGCATCGAGACGGGCAGCGAGTCCTGCCGCGATGTCGGCGGCCACGACGGAGTTCTCGAACAGGATCGTCCGGTAATCGTGCTCAGCGACGAGCGTGGCCAGCACGTCGACCTGGGGCGCACCGAGGTCCGGGTCCACCGCCACGTCATCGCAGTACCAGGCCACATCGGCCCCGTAGCGCCCCAGCGTCGCCGCGACATCGGCAGACCTCGGACCACAGACGATGGCGTCGGCCTGGCCGAGTACACGTGCCCGGGCGATGAGCCCGAGCGAACCCGGCGTCGGGGTCCCATCGCGAGCCTCGATGTAGACGAGCGTGGTACTCATAGCAGTCCTCGTTGGGTCAGGAAGTCGAGGAGCCATCGGGCGCCCTCACCTTCATCGTGGACGATCTCACCGGCGCCACGTCTCGCGGGAGCATCACCGAGACCGCGAACCCTGGTGCGCGACCCGGTCATGCCACACTGCTCCGGCGATAGCCCGAGGTCTGACGTCGACAGGGTCGTGATCTCCTTCCGCTTCGCGGCGACCACGTCACGGAAGGTGGGATAACGAGGCGTGTTCACCGCGCCCGACAGCGAGATCAGGCAGGGTAGCGGAGCGCCAAGTCGCAACACCGCATCGGACGAGTAGCGCGCGCCGACCGCAGCACCTTCGGCCACCTCGACGTCCCGGACCCCGGACAGCACAGGGTAGCGAAGGCGCTCCGCCACCGCCGCCCAGAGCAGTGCCCCGCCACCATCGCTCGACTGGGCGCCGAAGAGCACCACATCGGGAGCTTCGCGCTCGAGCGCCGCTGCCAGGATGCGACTCGTGGGCGCGATGTCGGAGCCCGCGATGAGCGGATCCGCAAGGAGCACGGCCCGGTCGGCACCCATCGCTAGCGCCGAACGCAAGCTCTCAGCCGCATCGGCAGGTCCCATGGAGACCACCACGACCTCCCCCTCGTGGGCCTCACGCAAGCGCAGTGCCTCCTCGACCGCATACTCGTCGTTGGCATTGACTTCGCCGGGCCCAGAGCGATCGAGTCGCAGATGATCGGGGTCGATCCGCAACCGGACCGCTTCGCGGGGCACGGCCTTGACGCAGACGACGATCTTCATGGTCATCAAAGCTCCATCGCCACTTGCTGCGCCTCGAGCATGATGGTCTGCACCAGGCGTGGCGTCGAAGCGTCGCCGATGCGCACCACGTTCACCGAGGCATCCTCACCGAGCTCGTCGAGCAGCTGGAAGTAGAGATCGTCGCGGGACGCTCGGGGATACACCGGCACGACGGCATCGACGTCGCTCGATCCGTCGTTCCTCACCCGACAGCAGGTCCGTCACCTGGGCCCCGTCATCCTCGATCGCACGCACGCGGACCGACGGCGTCAGTTTGATGCCCTTCTCGAGCGCGCGCTGGTGGAACATCACCTTGTTCGTCGCTTCGAGACCGAACCCGACCTCGACCCGGTCGGTGACCACCTCGACGGCATGACCCTGGTCGGCGAGATACTCGGCGGTCCCAGCCGCCTCCCAGTGCCCGTGCGCGTCGATGACGAGGACACGCCGCCCTGGCTGCTCGGTGCCAGCACAGCATCTCGTCGACCGAGCGCACGCAGGCCCGGTCGAGCCCTGGCAGTTGGTTGGGGACCTGGAGGCCGCGAGAACGCGCGATGGTCCCCGCATCGGGATCGGACGCCGACGCTCGCCGACTCGCCGGGAGATCGGGCTGTGAACCGGTGGCGACGACGATCACATCGGGCTCGAGCTCGAGCAGTCCCTGCGCATCAGCCTCGGCATTGCGCCAGATTTCGACGCCGAGTCGCTCGATGGCAGGTTCAAGGTACGCCACGACCTCACCGATCTCCTGGTGCAGCGGTTGTCGGGCGGCTAGGCGCGACCTGCCCGCCCAGCTCGCCGGATCGCTCGATGAGGGTCACGTGATGCCCACGACGTGCAGCGACCTCAGCGACCTTGAGGCCTGCCACGCCGCCGCCCACGACCACCACCTTCTTCGGCTCAACCGTGCGTTCGAGCAGTCGCTCGCTGTAGATGAGCTCCTGTCCGGCACCAGGGTTCTGGATGCAGCGGATCGGCTTGACCTGCATAACCTGGTGGATGCAGCCGTCGTTGCAGCCGATGCAGGCCCGGATCTCGTCGGAGCGACCCTCGGCCAGCTTGGCCGGGATGTCGGCGTCGGCAATCAGGGGCCTCGCCATCCCGATGAGGTCGGCCTCACCGAGCTCAAGCATCCGCTCGGCCATCTCGGGGTCCTTGATGCGGCCAAAGGCGACGACCGGCAGGCTGCTGATCTTCTTCAACTCGCGGTTGAGGTGCCGGAAGAAGCCCTGCTCGATGGCCGCGGGCGGGATCTCCATCCAGAAGCTCGAGAAGGTCCCGGCGTCGCAGTTGAAGTAGTCGATGAGCCCGCTGTCCTCGAACCGCGCCGCCATTCGCAGCCCGTAGTCGAGGTGATAGCCGAACGGGGTGTACTCGTCGAGGCACAACCGGATGCCGATGGGCACGTCGGGCCCGACAGCCTCGCGAATCGAACCAAGGACCTCGAGCGGGAAGCGCATCCGTCTCTCGAACGAACCGCCGTATGCATCGGTCCGTTGGTTGAAGAACGGCGAGGCGAAGCTGCGAAGTAGCCCATCATGCGCGATCTTGACCTCGAGGCCATCGACGCCTGCGGCAACGAGGTTTCGGCTCGCCTCGCCGAAGCGCTTGATCGTCTTGCGGATGTCGGCGAGGTCCATCGCCCGCGTCGTGTAGCGGCTCGACGGCTCGGGCATCTGCGTCGGAGCCCATAGCGTCTGCGGCGGCTCGGTCAGCGTGGTGTGACCTGAATGCGTGAGCTGGCCGAAGATCTTCGTTCCGTGCGCATGCAGCTCATCAGCGATGGGCCGATAGGCCGGGATGATGCGCTCCTCCCACGCCCGCAAGTAGTGGGGCGCCATCATGCCCTCGACCATCACCGTCATGTGTCCGTCGATGATGAGGCCCACACCGCCGAGCGCACGCTCGACGAAGTACGCCCGTAGCGTGTCGTTCGGAAGGCCATCGCCGATCGTCAGCGCCGTGAAGTGCGGCTGGAAGACGAACCGGTTCCGGAGAATCACGCCGCCGAGGTTGAATGGTGACAAGAGTCGTGGGAATGCGGTGGTCCCGACCTGGCTCATCCGGAGTACTCCCTGAGATTGCGTACTGTCGTGTCCCCTGCCTTGCGTCGCTGACGGGCTCGCGGGGTGACAGTCCCTCGAGGATCTGGTCCTCGGTCATGCACAGCTCCCGGAGACGCCGACGGCGCCGATGGGTTCGTCCGCAAACCTGAGATCGGCGAGACCCTCACCGAGGACCGACAGGGACCCTCGACCTTGAGGACGCCCTGCCCTGAGCTGACGCGAGTTGCCGTCTCAGACACAGGCCCGCACTGCTCATCTCGCGGGCCAGCCCGCGGCTCACGGCATGGGTGGTGTTCAGACGCGGACATCGTCGCCTCCCGTCGATGGATACGAGTGAGAGTCCGAGACCAGAGAGCATCTCGCTGGCGACCCGGAGGAGGATGGAGGGGTCGCCAGCGAGACCATGGAACGGGACGGAACTCATGGCGCGATCGGTCGCTCGATCGAAGCGTCGAACTCGACGCCCACCGCGGCACGCCACCGATCGAGCGTCCGCATGTTCCCGAGGGAGTCCGCCCAGGTCATCTCGGGTGCCTCGGTCCGACCCTCTCGGGCGCGAGCCACGACCGTATCCGCCTCGATCGCGTACAGCCCGCCAGGGGCATCGATGGCAATCTCACGCGATTCCTCGCCGTGGCGCTCGACGACTATGCGGGGCGTCCCGCCGAACCGGTCCATGCGACCCGGCAGGTAGGCGGCGGGCAGTTGGATGAACCCTTCCGAGCCGGTGATCTTGACGACCTTGTCGACCTCCGTCCGGATCGTGCACATCAATTGGGCGTGGAAGCCGCTGTCGAACCACAGCATCGCAGCAGCCTCGAGGTCGATCCCTTCGATCGCATCGACCACGCCGGCGCCGAAGAGTCGGTCGGGGTCGCGGTAGAGCTGGCCCACCGTATGCCCGGCGATGCGTCGAACCAGTGATACGGGATAGCAGCCGTTGTCGAGTATCGCCCCACCGGCCATGTCGCCTCGGAAGAGGTAGTGGCTGGAGGGCTCACCCGCGAACCCGAACGTGGCACTGATGGAACGCAGTTCGCCGATGGCGCCCCCATCAAGGAGCTCTGCTAGACGCTGTGTCTGTGGATGGCAGCGAAACGCAAACCCCTCCATCAGGAAGACATCCGCTCGGCGTGCCTCGTCGATGACGATTGTGGCCCCAGCCTCGCTGACCGCCAACGGCTTCTCGCACAGGATGTGCTTGCCGGCCTGCGCGGCCGCCACCGCAAGTTCGACATGCAGCGGGTGCGGGGTTGCGACGTACACGAACTCCACCGCGGGATCAGCGAGAAGTGCTTCATACGATCCGTGTGCCCGCTCGGCTTGGAACTCTCTTGCGAAGGCCTCCGCCCGTGGAGCCTCGCGACTCCCCACCGCGGCAAGCCGCCCGAGACTCGACTCCTGAACCGCCGCGGCAAAGACCCTCGCGATTCCCCCGGTTCCGAGGATTCCCCATCCAGCCGTTTCACTCATCGTTCACTCCGTTGCTACCGCGAGGAGCTCGTGACCCCTCTGTGGTGCCGGTCCGGGCTTGCTCACGGCAGTCGGCGGGGACGGTCACCTTCTCGTCGGGATCAGGGAAGGCACGCACCATCTGGGGCGGCCACTGGATCTTGCCCAGGACGGCGAAGTCGGAGGCGCCCGAGCAAGCGGGGATGTTGTTGGCCAAGAGGTTCATCGTCGCGAAGGAGAGCGTGCCGAACTTGATGGCCTCCTTGAACTGCGCCGGAATCCCATATTCGTCCGATGTAGTCACGCGGACCGGAACGAGCTCGGAAAGGTGCCCCATGAGCACCGGGTTCCGGGTCCCGCCACCACTGCAGATGAGCGTGTCGACCCCCGAGATGTCACCGATGAATTCGGTGATCGCCTTGGTAATGGAGATCGCGGTGAACCGCGTCAGGGTGGCAATGATGTCCTCGGGCGGCAGATGCTTCCATGTCTCGAGCATCCTGTCTGCGTACGAGGAACCGAAATCGAGGCGCCAAGCGCTGCGGGGTGGCTTGCGGCCGTAGTAGGGATGATCGAGCAGGTACTCGATGAGTTCCTGATGGACCTCACCCGAGGCCGCAACCTCGCCGTCCTTGTCGTATCCGCGGTCGTACAACACACGCATCGAGTGGTCGATCATGACGTTGCCAGGGCCCGTGTCGAAGGCACGCATGTCGGCCCGGTCCTTGTTCGCCAGATGGCAGTTGGCGATGCCGCCGATATTGAGGGTGAGGATCGGCCCGATGTCCCGGAAGGAGACCCAGTCGAAGTACTGCATCAGGGGTGCACCGGTGCCGCCGAGGGCGTGGTCGCCTGGCCGGAAGTGCGTGACGGTGGGAACCCCCGTATGTGCCGCGATGACCCCGGACTCGCCGATGAACGTGCCACAGGCGTACGGTCCGTCGAGCCACCAGTCGACGAGGTCAGCGTCCGGCGCCATCGCTTCGATGCGTGGTCGGTCAGGCGGTTCCTGGTAGAGCGTCTGGCCATCGACGCCGATGCAGAGCACGTCCCTGGGGTCGATGCCGGTCTTGGCCAAGAGGGCCTGCGCGGCCTTGGCGTAGACGGCTCCGGCGACGTAGTTGATGCGCGTGAGCTCGAAGAGCGTGGCCTTGTTCTCGAAGGCCGGGAGGATCAGTGCTTCGACCTCAGGGGGCCAGTCGTAGGCCAGTCCGTCGATGAACCTCGGCCGGACCGGCTGGCCGTCCTCGCCGAATTCGATCTCGAAGAGCACAGCATCGATGCCATCGAACGACGACCCACTATTCATACCGATCACGAATGCCATCTCGACTCCTTCTCTGCCACGTTGGACAACACGGGGACTAACCCTTGACAGCCCCCCTCAACAGGCCCCGGCTGATGTATCGCTCGAGGACGACGGCCATGAGGATCACGGGGATGATCATGATCACGATGAGCACGGACATGTACCACCACTGCGGGCCACGTGTCGCGTTCTGCGCGGCTACCAGCAGGGGCATCGTCTGCGCATTGGCGGTCGACAGGAACAGCGCAAGGAGGTACTCGTTCCAGGCGAACACCAGCACCAGCATCAATGTCGCCACCAGGCCCGGGGCGCTTACTGGCAGGACGATCGAGCGGAAGATCCGGTATGGACTCGCACCATCGACCGCGGCGCTCTCCTCGAGCTCGATGGGGACGTTGTAGAAGTAGTCACGCATCAGCCAGATGACGATGGGTAGGTTCGTCGCCACATAGGTGATGATCAGCCCGATGTGCGTATCGAGCAGCCCGAGGTTCTGGTAGAAGACATAGATCGGCAGCACCACCGCGACCGGTGGGAGGATACGCTGGCTGATGAGCCAGAACGCGATATCGGCATTGCCGAGGACGCGTCTGACCTTTCGGCTCACCGCCCCGGCGAGGATGATGAAGATGCCGAACGCGGAGGTGAGGACGATCGGCCACGGTACTCCGAGTGCCAGCGTGACGAAAGCGTAGGCGAGTGTGCCGATGACGAGTCCGATCATGCCGATCGAAGGTGAGTACCGGAACCGGACGAGCGCATAGGCCGCCGTCGAGCCGACCGCCGTGGCGATGAACGCACTTCCGAACGCCACGATCAGCGAGTTCACGAATGGCCTGATGGTGTCGTTCTGGAGATCGATGAGGATGTACCTCCAGTTGTCCAGCGTCGGCTGGAAGTCCAGGAACGGCACATAGACCGGACCCAGGTTCACCTGCACAGGGAGCTTGAAGGCCGTCACCACGAGCCAATAGAGCGGGAACAGCACCACGAATGCCCACGCCAGCAACAGCGCGTACGCCACGAGCTTGGCTCTAGGGGAAAGATCGAGGACATCCCGCCTGCGGAGCCAGTTCCTCATCGATCCTCTCCACGCTGGGCCATCAGACGCTCTCCTGCGCACGACGCACGACGGTCGTGGCATACGCCATCGCGACGATCATCACGATCAACAGCAGTGTGTAGGCGACTGCGGCGGATTGGCCGAGGTTGAACGTGCGCCAATCGATGAAAGCCTGCAGAGTCAGAGACTCGGTCGCCGTCCCCGGTCCACCGGTGGTGAGGATGTTCGGTAGGTCGATGATCTTGAACGACTCGATCAACCGGATGAGGATGACCGTCGCGCTGACCGGGATCAGAGCCGGCATCGTGATCCTTCGCAGGATCTGCCACTTGCTTGCGCCGTCTACAAGTCCGGCCTCCTCGACCTCGAGGTCCCGGCTCTCCAATGCGGCCAGCAGGACGATGAACATGAATGGCGTCCACTGCCAGATATCGCCGATCATGACCGCGATGCGAGCTCCCCATGGATCGCCAAGCGGTGCGAAATCCGCCAGACCAGCCGCACCCCAAAGAGGTGCGAAGGGCCCTCGTTGCGTGTCGGTCAGCATCCGAAACATGTATGCGATACCGACTGGCGTGATCGTGATAGGCAACAGAAAGATGAGCCGGAACATGCGCTGGCCCACAAGCCGCTGACTCGTCAGGATCGCGAGCCCGAGGCCCAACACGTAGGTCCCAGCCGTGCCAACAACGGCATAGATGACCGTGACGAGGATGGTCCCAGGGCGTCCGCCCTCGCTGAGCAGCGACTGAACGACCAGCCACAGGAACCCGATTGCCAGCAGTCCACCGGCCGTTCGCAAGACGAGGCCAAGCAGACGGACGTGCTGCCCACGCAGATAGCGCCAGTACGCGAATGCCACCAGCCCCGCGCCAGTGAGGAAGACTGCCCACCCGAGTGGCGTCGGCGACTGCAGCGACCCAAGGACGTGCGACTGCTGCGAGCCCATGAAGAGGATGCGGAAGTTGGTCAGACCCTGGAAATCGATCTCGAATCCACCTCGGACCAGATTGACCCTGGACAGGGCGAGGTAGAGCGACCCGACCAGCGGGAAGACGGCCAAGAACAGGACCACAAGGAGCGCGGGCCAGATGAAGGTGTGGCGCGCGACACGGGGGCTGTTCCAGCCTCGGAGTCTCCGGTCCATGGCTCCCCTGCCTATGGGCGAGTCGCGGGGTCCGACGCGATGATCGAACCCCGCGACCTCACAGCGTGGCGGGTATTGCTACTCCTCTGCCATCTCTCGAGTGACGCCGAGACTGGCGTTCCAGATCTCCTGCTGCCGGTCACGACCGATCTGATCGGTCAGCTCCTGCCAGCCGTCGTACATCTGCTGCATCGCCTGATCGATGGTGAGCTCACCAGCGAGGTACTGGGCGATCGCCGTGTCTTCGACGACGTTCGTGTACTGGTTGGCTTGCAGGACGCGCAGATCGAGGACCATGTTGGGGTTGCTGAGCGTGTCTTCGATCGCACCGAGGTAGTCGATCGCTGCCTGCTCGCTGAAGCCCGCCTCGAGCCAGGGGTCGAGATTGGAGAAGTGCGAGAAGCGGTACGGGTTCATCCCCGTCACTCCCTTGGTGACGTCGTAGCTCGACCGCTCGGGATCCGACACATAGGTGATGAAGTCGAACGCGGCGTCCTTGACCTCGTCGTCAGCAGTCACGTTGATGACAGCAGCCCAGCCTCCGAACGCCGCGAACGGGGCGCGGTTCAGGCCGAGGTCATCCATGTACGGACAGATGGTCTCGTCACAGGGCACGAGTTCTCCCGTTTCCCTGTCCACGATCTCGGCGGTTCCGGGCATCTGCACGGCACCCACCTTGTCCATGACGACTGACGTCGCGGGGTCGATGGCGAGGACGCCCGTGTCGCCCCAGTCGAGCGTCAGCGCACAGCGCCCTGACGTGAACATGGCGCGACCCGACTGCTGGTCGAGATTGATCTCGTCGGGCGGGCCGTACTCACTGGTCGCCTTCCAAATCTCAAGGGCCTTTCTCATGCCCTCGTTGTTGACCAGTGGTTCCATGCCGTCGCCAAAGAAGGCGCCCTGGCTCGTCCCTTGCGTCTGCAGGAACGGTGTCAGGACTCCGTTGAACAGCCACGTCCCTACCCCGGCGCGAGCCTTCTGGAGGCACGATCCGTAGTCCGGCGTCCCATCGCCGTTGAGGTCCTGGCCATCGAACTGTGACGCGATGTCGATGTACTCCTCCCACGTGTTGGGCGGCTCGAGGCCAGCCTCACCAAGTAGGTCGGTGCGGTAGTAGACCATCAGGTGGTCGCCATCGATCACCACGCCCTGGACCTTGTCGTCATACGACGCCACGAAGTCCTTGAAGTAGGGCGCCACATCGTCCCACTCCAGGTCGGGCGCGTTCGCGACACGGTCAGTCAGGTCCTCGAGGTACTCCCCTGCCGCGAAGTCGATGAGCCATGGCGCTGCCAGCGTCATCATGTCGAAGCTGTTGGTGCCGGTGGCGACGTCGGTCAAAGCCTTCTGCTGGAGCTCGGCCCACGGGAACGTGGTGATGTTGACGGTGCCGCCCGTCTCCTCGCTCCATGGTCCTGCGTAGCGCTGGAGTGGCTCCGAGATGGGGGGGCCGGTGAACGTGATCACGTTCACCGTCACGCCGTCGAACGGCTTCTCTTCATCCTGCGCCACCGCCAATGCTGTAGTCGTTGTGGAGAGCAAGGCGCCAACCGCCAAGGCGGCCAAAGCCTGCTTTGTGTTCCAGAACATCCTCAGTGCTTACCTCCGATTGGATCAACTACGGTTGGGTTCGGACTCGGTTCTGGCGTGGTCTCGAATGGCACTCCTCCGATGGCTGTCTGCGCGGGCACTCGTCTCGCGGCCTGGTCTGTCCTTCTGGCCCTCCCTTCTGAGCCTGGCGCGGGTCCCGTTGACGCACGGATGAGCAGCGTCGTGTCAAGCACCACGCTCTCGACCGACGCATCGGGTGTGGTGATCCGCCGCACCAGCAGGTCGATGGCTCGCTGGCCGAGGTCGTATGTCGGCTGGTCGATAGCGGTCAGTGGCGGGTCGAGCAGTTCACCCGCTAGCAGGTCATCGAATCCGCACACTGAGACGTCATCTGGTACGCGCAGGGCAAGCTCGCGAAGGGCTTGGAGTGTGCCGAGTGTGGCGAGGTTGTTGACGGTGAAGATGGCGGACGGACGGACGTCTCGGCTCATCAGCTCCCTGACGAGTTCTCGCGCGAGCGGTGCGCGAAAGTCAGCCGTGACGATCAGCTCCGGATCGAAAGGGAGCCCGGCGCTCTCCAGCCCTCGAACGTAGCCGGCCTGGCGCTCGCTCGCTGTGCTGACGCGTATCGGCCCACCGACCATCGCAATGCGGCGGTGGCCCAGACCGACCAAGTGCTGCATCGCACCGAAGACGGCGCGCTCATTGTCGACGGTGACAGTATCGAGCTCGAAGATCCGGAATACGTCGGTCCACTGCAACGACTGGGATACCGGCTGTCATCGCCAGTCTGAGCCCGTCGCTCATCCCGCCTGCGGCAGCAAGCACGATGCCGGCCACACGCTCGACCGTCATCTGGCGAAGGACGACTGACTCGCGCTCGGGGTCGCTCGTCGAAATCGCCAAAGACCAGCGAGTAACCGGCCCGCTGGGCAGCTTCCTCGCAGCCCCCGATGAGGTCAGGGAAGTAGGGGTTGCGGACATTGCCGACAACGAGCGAGATGGTCAGAGAGGAACGCGCCCGCAAGTTCGCTGGCAGTCGGCTGGCGACATAGCTCATCTCATCGGCGGCGCGCAGGACTCGCTCTCGGACCTCTGGCGTGACCAGTGGTGATCCGGCCAGTGCCCGCGACACGGTCGCCACAGAGACCCCCGCTCTGCTCGCCACGTCTCGCATGGTCGCGCCCATCCGACCGTTCACCCTCCTCTCACATCGCGATGATACGCGTTACAAGAACGCCACTGTAACGCGTATCATTCGGATGTCAAGGTGGTTGTGGGCAGACACATCCTCCGATGGGTGTACATGGATGTCGATGCTGCAGTCAGTCATGCGGTCAGTCACGGGTGCCGCCAACAGGGTCGCCCGCAGTCGTCCAGACATGCCGAACGAGGTGACTCCATGAGGGGCAGGTGGCCCCGGCGTATGGATTCGAACTGCGACCGACCGGCTAGCAGCCGACGGGCACACGGTCCGGCGGAGCAGAATCCTAGCCTCCAGCATCGCGCTCACACCGTCACGATGCCGCGCCAATGCGGACCGCTTATCGCGTTCTCAGTCGCTGGAGAACGCGAAGAGCAACGTGCCCAGTCCCTCAGTGATGTCCTGCCGTCGCATGAGGCGGGCAATCACGCCACCGTCCTCGTCGACGCGGTAGTCGGTCTCGAGGTAGCGAGAAGCGAGATGCTGCGGCGCACCCCTGGCAATAAACCTTCCCTCAGGATTCTCGTCGACCTCGGCTGCGCGTTGGGCGTCCAGCGTCCTGCTCATTCCGCTGGTCGTCTTCCTGCTCATCGTGCTGGTCGTCTTCCTGCTCGTCTTCTTGACTGTCGCCGAGTCTTGAGCGATAATCGCACAAAGCAGGAGACAGAGATGGCAACCATCGGGGAACAAATTCGAGCTCGTAGGCGTGCGCTGGCGATGACCCAGCAGCAACTGGCTGGCTTGAGCGGAATCGAGCGATACAACATCGGCAAAATCGAGACTGGCGCTCGAGATGTGAGCGCAACGGAGATGGCGTTCCTCGCGGACGCGCTGGACGTCGCGCCTTCAGCGCTGCTGCCGGAGACGAGCGACAACGTGATGTTCCGGCAGCGGCAACCGGATTCGGACGCCGCCTCCGAGGCTATCGCATGGTTCGAGCAGTATGTTGCAGACAGCGCTCGCCTACGAGCAATCGAAGAGGAACTGCGTGGAGATCTCGCCTGACCAGCCGCAGGAAGAGCTGCTCGCGATCCGGGTCCGGCACGTTCTCGACCTCGGGCATGGGCGCATCGATCCAATCAAAGTCGCGCGAGCCCTCGGCCTTGAGGTCGTCCAGTATCCCGTCGAAGACGACGGGGTCGAGGGCCAGTTCCGGCCGATCACCGGCAGCCGCGGTGCCATCTTCGTCAACTCGCACTGCAGCCGGCTGCGACAACGCTTCACGGTCGCGCACGAGATCGGCCACGCGCTGCTCCATCCCCTTAACGTGGTCGTCGACGACGACCTGACCAAGCGATCGAACCTCCGAGTCGAGCGGCAGGCCGATCGGTTTGCCGGGGCGCTGCTGGTCGATCCGACGGCAGCAGGGTCCATCGTGGCGCGGTGCTCCGGCGACCTCGACACCGCGATTGCAGAGATCGTCGCGGAGTTTGATGTCAGCGTTCCGACGGCAGCAATCTCACTCAACCAGTTCGGGTTCGTCACCCGCGCCGAGATCAATACGTTCATGAAGCAGTATCAGGACACCGGTCATCGGCGTTTCATGGAGCAGCACGGTCATGCTTCGCGTCACCGGACGGGAAGTGGCAAGCTCGTGCACGATCCTGCGTTCAGGAGCCGTGTCGTGAACCTGCTCGCTCGAGGTCAGTTGAACCCGGAACGGGCGGCCGAGCTGCTGGGAGGCACCGTTCAGGACCTGCCCGAGCGCGCGGTCGCCTCGTACGCGGCACTCGCCGCGGAGTTGATCGCCGACCCCGACTTCGCTTGAACGCTCCGCGCCAGCCGCGACCCGATGCGCTCCGGACGGCAGACTACGTAGTCTTCGATACGACGTTTCCTCGGCACCTCGCAACCCTTGGCGCGCCCTACATGCAGATGCTCCGAGACCTCTTTGGTCACCGCGCTGTGATCCCGGGCGCCGTCGAGCAGGAGTTGCGCATCGCAGCCCATCTCGGACATGCACCGTCCGCCCAAGTGCTGATCGGCCGGCGCGGAATCCTTCGAACGATTCGCCTCGAGCCCGACCAGGCTATCCGCGCACAGCGCCTGCGAGCAAGCCTCCCGGAGAAGAAGGGCGGTAGCAGTGAGAACCTCGGTGAGGCGGAGGCCATCATCCTGGCCCAAGACCAGAGGGCCGGAGGGGCCTCGGTCCTCGTGATAGATGATGGCGACGGGGCCATCGCTGCGCTTGGTAGAGGCGTCAACACGCTCGGTTCGGTTTGGGTCTTGGGGTTCGCCGCGGTGATGGGTGTTCAGGGTGACGACGACGCCTGGGACATCTATGAGCGGCTGGTGGCGTCCGGGATGGGTATCCCGGAGAGCGGATGGCAGCCCGGCAGGGAAGGTGAGCAGCGCTTCAGGGATGTGTTGGGTCAGTGGCGGTCCGCCATCTCTCGAGACCCGTAGCGGAACAGGCTCGGCATGAGTGGCTGCTGTCGACGGTGGCAGCTGTCTGCCCTTGCTCTGAAGAGGAGCCCTAGGACCGCGTCTTTTCAGTGTCGCCCAGCGCGCCCACGGCCTTGCGGGTATGCGACCACTCCATATTCAGCGCACAGTAGTGGCCGTCGGTCTTGGTGATCGCGTGCCCCGTTGGCCGCCTCGGCGGCCGTCAGGACTCCGCTCGGCCTGCCTGGTGATGCCGCCAACCTCCTCCATCAGGCGCTGACCGGCCCGCTCCAGTCAGTCACGCAGTCAATCACGGGACCGGAAAAGCAGCGTCGTCTGGAGTGGGACGGAGTCGCCCGCAGAGGGCATTCCACGAGGGGAAGGTGGCTCCGGCGGTAGTGTCTGGGTTCACGACATAGGAGACAGGTGATAGGCGACAGGTGAGTCGGGACATCGGCGACAGTCGGTCGCATGTCGAAGCACCGGGTGGCCGTCCTCAAGGTCGTCACGAACCAGTCGTCCGTCACCGCCGCTGCGGCCGAGTACGGGTTCGGCCGACAGCATCTCCGACGCCTGCTCCGCCGCTACCGTGAGGGTGGACTCGAGGCGGTCGAGCCGCGCTCCCGCCGGCCACGCAGCGACCCTGGCCGGACGCCCGAGGCGGTGCGCGAGCGTATCGTCACGCTGCGCACGGGACTCAGCGCCGAGGGGCTCGATGCCGGCCCGGTGACCATCGCCTGGCACCTGGAGCGAGAAGGGCTCCCGGTCCCATCGACCTCGACGGTCCGACGCATCCTCCATGCCGCGGGCCTGGTCGTGCCCGAGCCACGCAAGCGTCCGCGCAGCTCGTGGCACCGCTTCGAGGCCGACGCGCCCAACGAGCTGTGGCAGTCCGACATGACCCACTGGCGCCTTGCGGACGAGACCGAGGTCGAGATCCGCTCCTGGCTCGACGACCACTCCCGCTACCTGCTCGGGTGCACGGCCTTCGGCCGGGTCGACGGCGACGACGTGGTGGCCACGTTCTGCGCGGCAGGCGAGGAACATGGCTGGCCCGCCGCCACGCTCACCGACAACGGCGCGATCCACACCTCGCGCTTCACTGGCGGCCACAACGCCTTCGAGCACCTGCTCGCCTACCTCGGCATCCGCCAGAAGAACGGCGCCCCGAACCATCCTCAGACCCAGGGCGAGATCGAGCGCTTCCAGCAGACCCTCGAGCGCTGGCTCGGGCAACAGCCCGCCGCACGGACCATCGAGGAGCTGCAGGCCCAGCTCGATGTCTTCCGGTTCGTCTACGACGAAGAGCGACCACACCGGGCCATCGGGCGTCGCACCCCGGCCGAGGCCTACCGGGCGATGCCCAAAGCCCACCCGGCAGGGCGCGGCGCCCCGGGCCACTTCCGGCTGCGCTACGACCTCGTCGACCGAGGCGGCCGGATCACCCTGCGTCGGGCCGGCCGCCTGCACCACCTGGGCATCGGGGCCGCCCATCGGGGTCGCCGCGTGCTCGCGGTCATCGACGAGCGCGAGGTCACCGTCGTCGTGCTCGAGACCGGCGAGGTTCTCTCAGCCCATCGCATCGAGCCCGAGCGGGACTACTGGCGCAACCAACGACGAGACCCCGGCCGATGGCCGGGGTCCCAAGCGACTCGATGACACCTGGGCAGGGACTTCGACTGTCGCCGATGTCCCGACTCATGTGTCTCCTATGTCGCGACTCATGACAGTGGCTCCGCCCCCTGTTGTATCTGGGTGGGATTACCTCACCAAGCGACACCCGAGCTGACTCGGTCCGGCCCCATCGTCCCGTGGCTGGCCAGAGAATGGCACCCGACGCGCAACGAGCTTCGCCCCGACCAGGTCACCCGAGCGTCCGGACGCGAGGTGGTCTGGCGCTGCGAGCACGGCCACGAGTGGTCCACGGCCGTCTATCAGCGCACGCTGTCGCGGAGCGGCTGCCCCGAGTGCTACCGACTCGAGGCCGCGGAGCGCTCCCGCGCCGGCAAACAGCGTGCCCGAGCGAGGCGGGATCGGGCCGCCTGAGACTCCCGTGGATTCCCACCCAGATAGAACAGGGGGTGGCTCCGGCGGTAGGATTCGAACCTACGACCAATCGGTTAACAGCCGACCGCTCTACCACTGAGCTACGCCGGATCGCGTCTCGTTCGCGCGTCGGGAGGACCCTGGACGCGACGATACAAACACTCGTGCGGAGTGGTGCTGACGAAGGATATCACCTTCGCCCGAGCGCTCCTGCCAGCGTCCTCGGCATACCCGAACGGGGGTACTTCCGAACCCCTTTCGTGTTGCGTCCGCGCGCCGCTAGCATCGGGCTGTGATCGCCTTCGACGAGTTGGGTCCCTGGACGCTGTTCGCTGCTGCCGGCATGGTCGGCGGCCTCGTGCTGTTCGTCCGTGGCCTGCAGGCCTACCGTCACGACCGGCTCATCTCATCGGTCGCCACCTCCACCATCGACAGCATCGCGGCCGGCGAAGTGCGCCTGACCGGCGTGGTCGAGCCCATCGACCAGACGCTCATCTCGCCGCTTCAATCCAAGCCCTGCGTCTGGTACCGGGCGCGCGTGGAGACCACCGGCGACAACAGCCGCGTGCTCATGGACGAGGAGAAGGCGCAGGAGTTCCGCCTGCGCGGCGCGACCGGCGAGATCCGCGTCGTCCCCCGCGGCGCGCGTTGGGAGATCGGCGCCGTCTTCGATGAGCGCACCAGCATCACCGGCGCAGAGCCGACCGGCCTGCAGCGGCGTTCCGGCACCGCCTACAGCGCCTGGGCCGAGCGCGATCCCGAGACCATGACCGATATCGAGCGCGAGACGGCGGCCCAGGCACTGCTCACGGTCCAGCGGCCGGCCAGCGCTTTCGAGACGACCGACTGGGACCAGGGCGGCGGCAGCTTCTTGGGGGCCCAGCAGTCACAGGGTCGACGCTATCGGGAAGCGCGACTCGAGCCCGGTCGGACCATCACGATCCTGGGCCAGGCCTGGCCCTGGGGCGAGGTACGTGAGGTCGTGCTGGCCTGGAACCCGAGCTCCAACATCGAGCGTGACATCGCCGGTGACCTCGCATTCGCCCGCGAGATGGGCACGCTCGCGGCCAGCCCGGAAGAGGCCTGGGGCAACGCCGCCATCCCGGGCTTCGGCATCGGCGCACCCACCGTCGCGCCCGAGCTCGACCCCGAGGCCCGCCGGCCGGCGGTGCCCGAGGACCCGTCCGTACACGAGGACGCGCTGGCCAAGTACGACATCCCCGACGAGGAGATGGTGCTCTCACGAGGGCTGAGCGGCGGCATGGCCATCTATGCCGGCACGCCCGACGAGGCCACGCAGCACCACGACCTGGCCTTCCTGGTGGGGGTCGTCGGCGCGGTCATGGCCGCGCTCTGCGCCTTCGCCCTCGGCGCCCTCATCACCGGTACGCTGTAGCCATGGGTCTGCAGCTCGCGATCATCGTCGGCGTCATCCTGGCCTTCGTGCTGGTCGTCTTCCTCGTCGTGGTCAACTACAACAACGTGGTCGCGCTCCAGCGGCGCTGTCAGCGCGCCTGGTCCAACATCGACGTCACGCTCAAGCAGCGCCACGACCAGCTGCCCAACCTGGTGGCCGCGGTGCGAGGGGCCATGGCCTTCGAGGAGCAGGTGCTCGAGGCCGTCACCAGGGCGCGGGCGGCCTACCAGCCCGAGGCCTCCATCCACGACCAGGCGGTCGTCTCGGAGCAGACCTCGACCGCCGTACGCACGCTCTTCGCCACCGTCGAGGACTATCCCGACCTCAAGTCGCACGCCAACGTGATGGCGCTGCAGGAGGAGATCGAGCGGCTCGAGACCGTCATCGCCCGCCGGCGCGAGCTCTTCAACAACCAGGTCTTTCAGTACAACGTGGCCATCACCACGGTCCCCGGAGCGCTGCTGCGGCCGCTGTTCGGCTGGCAGGAGGTCGAGATGTTCAGCGCCGAGGACGAGGATCGCGAGCGTCCGACCGCGGATATCTACGCCGCAGGGTAGCGGCCGCCGGCCCCGCGCTCCGCCGGCGCGATCCGTCCAGGTGACGCCGCTCGGACGATAGTCCGGGGGGTCCTGGCCCTTCAGTCCTACCAGAACGGGCGGTGCGTGACGGTCCGGTGCGGATGCGATGACTACCGCCGCTGGCCACGTCCTGCTACAAGTAGGGGTACGAGATCGCATCAGATGGTGCGGCCCGCGTCTGGCAGGCAGCAGCAGGGAGGTTCGGTGCGCATCGACGTCACCGTGGAGGAGGGTCGAAACGCGGGCCCGGAGGCCAGCGCCGGGGCCGAGCCTGACCTCGCGCAGCTGCTCGCCGAGCTCATGAGCGCCGGCCTGGTCGCGGTCGAAGCGAGCGACGACGGTGAACCCAGCTACGCGCTCACGCCGCAGGGGCAGTCGACGGCCCGGCAGATGGCGCTGAGCGGAGAGGCACACGCGCTCGTGCTGCTCGGCGCGCTCTCGACCGCAGCGGACGAGCCGAACTAGCGACTCCCGGCGTCGAGCCACGCGCACGCCTACGCCAAGGGGATCTCCGCTCCCGTCCCCTTCGAGCGCTGATAGACGACCGAGAGCCCCGCGTACGTAGCGGCCAGCTCAGCGGCACGTCCTTCGAAACCGTCCCGCGCGGCGGGAGCGGCACCTTCGAAGAGATCGCGGATCTGCCACGCGCACCAGTAGTGGTTGCGGTGGTCGTACTCACCGTCCTTGACCCGCCAGATCTCCTCGTTCAGCCGGATGTCGTGGGGGATGGCGAACGCCTGAGCCGTGTCCTCGTAGCTGAAGAGATAGAAGAAGTTGTCCCAGCCACCCCAGGTCAGCCCGCCGAGGCACAGCGGACAGGGCTCGTGGGTGCTCACGAAGATCGTCTCCGATGCCGGTGGACGATCACCGAGCGGGATGTCGTAGAAGGCGTTGATGGTGGCGATCTCGCCGTGGTTGAGCGGGTTGGCGGTCTCGCGGTTGGTGACCGCGACCACCGTCGAGAGGTCCGACTTGCGCAGCACCGCGCCACCGAAGATCTTGTTGCCCTCGACCACGCCCGCCCGCGTGAGCGGCACGATCTCGTGCTCGACCACATCGAGCAGACGGTCGATCAAGGCCGTCGTGTCGGGCGCGATGCGCGCAAGATCGGCCGCACTCGGGTAGCGGATGGCCACGGGTCCCCTCCTCTGCGCTGCGACGCCCCAAGCATAGGCGAGGGTCCGCCGCCACGGTCGCGCACCATGGCCTTAGTCGGGTCATGTCGCTTCCTTGCTCAGAGCGTGATGACGACCTTGCCGGGGGCCCGGCGCTCGTCCTGGTAGCGCAGGGCTTCGGTCAGCTGCTCGATGCTGTAGCTGCGGTCGACCACCGGTCGGATCTGGCCGGTCTCGAGCATGCCGCGCAGGATGGCGAGGTCCTCGTGGCTGTCCTTGTGGATGAGCGGGCGCAGCTTCTGCCCGCTGAAGAGCGAGGTCAGACCCGCCTTGAGCCAGCGGTCGAGCGAGCCCATGAAGAGCCGGTCGAGGCCTCGAGGCTGGTTACCGTCGGCTGAGAAGCGTGACGAGCCGATCATCACGAGCGTGCCGTCGGACTTGAGCGCGTGGCGCAGCTGCTTGAGCGACCGGTTGCCGACCATGTCGAGGATGAGGTCGTAGCGGTCGGCCTCGGCGGTGTAGTCCTCACGCGTGTAGTCGACGACGCGGTCGGCCCCGAGTTCGCGCACCAGTTCCACGTTGCGGCTACTGGCCACGCCCGTGACGGTCGCGCCGAACGCCTTGGCGAGCTGCACCGCGAACGTGCCCACGCCACCGGAGGCGCCCACGATGAGCACTTCCTGCCCGGCGCGGATCTGCCCCTTGTCGCGCAGACCCTGGAGGGCGGTGAAAGCCACGATCGGCACCGAGGCCGCCTGTTCGAAGGTCAGGTCCGCCGGCATGGGCTCGAGGTTCCCCTCGGGCACGGCCACGTACTCGGCGAAGGTGCCGCCGTTCCAGCCGAAGACCTCGTCGCCGGGGACGAAGCTCGTGACGCCCTCGCCCACGGCCTCGACGACGCCGGCGAGATCCTGGCCGGGGATGACGTTGTTGGGCTTGCGCATCCCGGTGCCCAGGCGGGCGAAGTACGGCAGCCCGCGCATCAGGTGCCAGTCGTCGCCGGCCACGGTCGTGGCGTGGATGCGGACCAGTACCTCGCCGGTCCTGGGCCTGGGCTTCTCGATGTCCTGCAGCTCCAGGACATCGGCCGGGGCTCCGTACTTGCGCTGGATGATGGCCTTCATGGGGTCCTCCTTGGGTCTTCCCGTGCGCGTCCTCCGCGGTCCCCGCCCGGCCGCGTACATACGCTGTAAGTTGATAGCTGCTAGGCTATACATACGGTGTAAGCCTGTCAACCCCGAGATCTGGACTTACGACGTACGCTAGAGTCGACACCAGGAGGTCCTACCGATGGCCACGAAGCGAACCGCAACCCGCTCACGCCGGCGCGCTCCCCTGACCCGTGCGCGCGTGCTGGAGGCCGCCGTGGCCCTGGCCGACGAACAGGGGCTCGAGGCGCTGAGCATGCGCCGGCTGGGCGCCGAGCTGGGCGTGGAGGCGATGTCGCTCTACAACCACGTCTCGGACAAGGACGATCTGCTCGACGGCATCGTGGACCTGGTGGTCGGCGAGTTCGAGTCCCCTCGGCCGCTCGAGGGCGAAGGCTGGCGTGCGACCCTCCGGCGCTGCGCCATCACCGCCCACGAGGTCCTGCTGCGTCATCCGTGGTCGGCCGAGCTGGCCGAATCCCGGCTGCAGTCGGGTCCGGAGCGGCTGGGCTACTACGACGCCTTGCTGGGCACCCTGCGCCACGGTGGCTTCTCCGAGCTGAGCGCCTACCGGGCCAACCTCATCCTCGACAGCTACCTTTACGGTTTCACGCTGCAGGAAGTGAACTGGTCGACCCCGACCTCCGAGCCCCGCGAGGTGGCCGAGCCCCGCGAGATGGCCGAGCCCCGCGAGATGGCCGAGGCCTTCGTCGAGCGCACGCCTGAGGGCGAGTACCCGCACCTGACCGCCATCGCCCGCTTGGCCGCGAAGGGCGGCATCGACATCGCCGCCGACTTCGAGGTCGGGCTCGATGCGGTGCTCGGAGCGCTGGAGACCGTGCGCACCGCCGCATAAGCGCTCGATACGTGAGGGTGCAGTGCCAATGGGGCGCTGATCGGCACCATCGTGCGCATGCCTGCCCATGAGAAGCACGTCGACCGGGCCGAGCGCAGCGCCCGCCAGGCCCTCGCGGACCTGGGCCGCGAGCTGCGCCTGGCCCGCCTCAGCCACGACCTGAGCCAGACGGTGGCCGGTGCTGCGGCGGGGCTATCCCACGCCACCTGGAGCCGGCTGGAGCGAGGTCTCGCCGATCGCATGAGCGTGATCGACCTCGCGCGTGCGGCGGCGGTCGTGGGCCTGGACCTGCGCCTGCGTGCGTACCCCGGTGGCCGAGTGCTGCGCGACGAGGCACACGTCGAACTCCTGGAGCGGTTCCGCCGGCGTCTCGCGGCAGTCGTTCGCTGGGCGACCGAGGTCCCGCTCCCGAACGCCGGAGACCGGCGAGCCTGGGATG
Source organism: uncultured Chloroflexia bacterium (assembly GCA_963716815.1). GTDB lineage: Bacteria > Chloroflexota > Limnocylindria > Limnocylindrales > CSP1-4 > JAFMJV01. The sequence continues at coordinate 127,604 of CAVQUM010000010.1, read as the reverse complement.
CGATGGCCAGGATCGAGGGCGTGCGCGTCGGCATCGAGGCCGAGACGCGTGCTCACGACAGCCAGGAGCTGCAGCGACGCCTGAACAGCAAGCGCCGCGACGGCGCGGTGGATCACGTGATCCTGCTGCTGGCCGACACGCGCCACAACCGGGCATTCCTGCGGGCGGCAGGCGATGGCTTCCTGGCCGACTTCCCGGTCGCCGGTGCGACCGCGCTTCGGCGGCTCGCGGCCGGTCGCAATCCGGGTGGCAGCGCCATCGTCCTGCTGTAGGCCTAGCGGCTGCTCCCACCGCGAGCGATCTCGACCGACCCGTCACCATTCGTGCCGGTTCTGCACGTTGCAGGAGCAGAGTTGCCAGACCTGTTCTCCCGGCAAGCAGGAGCGGCAAGAACGCCTACAGCCTCGTCGAGATCGCTCACGGGGAGAGCAGCCAGTTCGAGGCGATGGCCAGGAGTGGTGCCGAGGCCGGGCTGCCACGGCACGAGGCCGGGCTGCCACGGCACGAGGCCGGGCTGCCACGGCACGAGGCCGGTCCCGGGTGCGCCGCGCCTTCGAGTACGACACGAGGCCGGTCCCTGGGTGGTGGGACCGGCCTCGGCGGACGGATCGTGGCGGTGAGCCGCGCGCGCCCGACACGAAGGTCGGCGCCGCGCCCGCGGGCTACTCCAGGTAGTCCTTGAGCTTGCGGCTGCGGGACGGGTGGCGGAGCTTGCGCAGCGCCTTGGCTTCGATCTGGCGGATGCGCTCGCGGGTGACGTTGAACTCCTTGCCCACCTCTTCGAGGGTGCGAGAGCGACCGTCCTCGAGCCCGAAGCGCAGCTGCAGCACGCGTCGCTCGCGCCCCGAGAGCGAGTCGAGCACCGCTTCCACCTGCTCCTTGAGCAGCTGGTGGGACGCAGCATCGGCCGGAGCCAGCGCCGCGCGGTCCTCGATGAAGTCACCGAGGTGGGAGTCCTCTTCCTCGCCGATGGGCGTCTCGAGCGACACCGGTTCCTGGGAGACCTTGATGATCTCGCGCACCTTGTCGGGCGTGATGAGGACGACGCTGTCGATCTCCTTGTCCTTCTTCTTGGGCAGCTTGACATCGTACGAGCCGTTGGCGCCCTCGATCTTGTAGTCCTCGCTGGTCTTGGCCTTCACCAACCGGTCCTCGATCACGTGCACCGTGATGGTGGCCTGCTTGCCGCTGTGGACCTCGATGTGCGCGAAGTTGGTGGCGCCGCCGAGTCGCTTGAGGATCTCGGTCGCGAACTCCGGTCCCACGGTCATGGCGAAGGCGATCTCCTCCACCGTCGGCTCGCGGCCGAGCTCCTGGAGCAGGCCGCGCGAGACACGGATGAGGCGGTTGATGGTCTCGACCATGTGCACCGGGATGCGGATGGTACGGGCCTGGTCCGCGATGGCGCGGGTGATGGCCTGGCGGATCCACCAGGTAGCGTAGGTGGAGAACTTGAAGCCCTTCTCGTAGTCGAATTTCTCGACCGCGCGGATGAGGCCGATGTTGCCCTCCTGGATGAGGTCCAGGAACGACATGCCGCGGCCGATGTACTTCTTGGCGATCGAGACCACCAGGCGCAGGTTGGCCGAGGTCAGCGACTCGCGACCCTCGCGTCCGTAGCGCACCACGATGCCCCGCCGGTTGCGCGGCTTGAGGTGCTCCTGGGTCATCTCCGGATCCCAGCCCCAGGCATCCATGACCTCGGACTCCTTGCCCGCGAGGATGAAGCGGCGAAGGGCCTCAAGGGCCAACTCCTGGCTCCAGTCGTAGAGCGCGCGCAGACCCTTGTTGTCGCGGCAGTCCTGGTCTCCGTTGTGGACCGACATGTAGCTGAAGTCGACCAGGTGCATGAAGCGCTCGGCATCGGGCGCCCCGTCGTAGGTGGCCAGCTCCTTCTTGGCCGTCTTCAGAAGAGCCTTGACGGCATCCTCATTGGCCGCGCGCTGGGCGCCGGTCAGCTTCAGCTCGGGCGCAGCCACGAGCAGCCCGTCCTTCTCGGCCGCCACGAAGGCGCCGCGCACGATGCGCTCCGCATCGCCCGCGAAGTAGTCCAACCGATGCTCGGGACGCTTCTGGCGCGAGTCGTGCTCGGTGTCGTTCCTGGTCCACTCCCACAGCGAGAGCGTGGCCCGCCACGGCTCCTCGACGATCTGCTCGCCCAGCTCGATGGCCTTGGCGAAGACGACCTCCTCCTCGGCGTTGAGGAGCGGGACCTTGCCGATCTCCTTGAGGTACATGCGGACGGGGTCGTCGATGCCGACCATGTCCTGGGCCATGGCCTCGAGTTCGGCCTGGGTCGAGGGCTTGTCGTCGTCGTCGTCCTCGAGCTTGGCCGGCGGCTCCTGCCACGGCTGCTTCTGTGACTCCTCGACCGTGACCTGCACGCCGAGCTCACCGGCCACACCGAAGTTGCGCGGTGCGCCGATGACGTCATCCTGCTCGGGCTGGACGACGTCGCCGTCCACGTCCCGCTTGCCACGCTCGAGGACAGATGCCACGAGCAGCTTGTCGGTGGCGTCAGTTGCCATGTGCGACCTCCACTTGATCCGCTTGCTTGGGGTTGATCCGTCGTCGTGCCAGCAGGGACGTGCCATCGGCCGCCCGGTCGAGTTCGAGGCGGCGACGCTGCAGGTCCAGGACCTCGTGCGTGAGCCGCTTGAGCTCGACCGTGTCAGCGGCGGCCTCGGCCTCGGCCAGGCGCGCCCGGGTGTATTCGATCTGCTCGGCCAGGCGCGCCCGGTCGAGCGTGAGCAGACTCTGGTCGATGGCCTGCTGGATGGCGCTCTGGTCGTCGGGCAGCGGGGTGGTGCGAGCGATGAGCGTCTGGGCCACAGCGCGCGACGTGGACTCCAGGCCCTCGATGAAGGACTTCAGCTCGAACGTGGCCGAGCCGGTCTGCGTCAGCGCCTCACCGAGCGCCTTCCACAGCTCGCGCGCGGGCGTGGTCACGAAGGGATCATGGTCGAACGTCTCGACGGTGGCGTGGTAGTAGCTGGGATAGCGCAGCATCAGCCGCAGGAGCGTGGCCTCCGCCGGCTCGATGGCGCGCTCCACGGCACGGGGATCGAGCGCGTCCGGCTGGGCCATGACCGCCTCGAGGTTGATACGGGCACCGACGTGGGCTCTGTCGCGGGCAGCGCCGGACGGCACCTCCTCGCGACGCCTGAGCGCTTCGAGCAGCGTGCGTTCCTCCACGCCCGAGCGGCGGGCGAGCAGCTGCAGGTAGCCATCGCGGCGCACCGGGTCGCTGATGGTGCGCAGCGTGGGCAGCACCTCCGCCACCAGCTTCTCGCGTCCGCCCACGCTCGATGGATCATGGCGCGCGGCGGCGCGATCGATGAGGAACTCCATGATGGGCTGGGGGTTCTCGGTGGCTTGGCGCCAGACGTCGGGGTCGTCGCGGATGATCTCGTCGGGATCGCGACCGTCGGGCAGACGGACCACGTCGACATCGGTCAGGCGGCCGCGGTAGGGCGAACGCTCGATCTCACCCACCAGCGCGGTCAGCTCGGTCGCGCCGAAGGCGGCCGCCCCCTGCCCCGCCGCGTCCACGTCGTAGGCCAGCGCGATGCGCGGCGCGTAGCGGGTGAGCAACTCCACCTGGCCCGCGGTGAGAGCGGTGCCCATGGAGCAGACCACGTTCTCGAAGCCGGCCTGGTGGGCCATGAGCGCGTCCGTGTTGCCCTCCACCAGCACGGCCACGCCGGTCTTGCGCACCGCCGACTTGGCCTTGTCGATGAGGTAGAGCGTGCGGCCCTTGTCGAAGAGCGGTGTCTGGGGCGTGTTGAGGTACTTGGGCCCGGTGTCCTCGCGCTGGGCCCCGAGGATGCGGCCGGTCATGCCGGTGGCGCCGCCGGAGGCGTCGCGGATGGGGAAGATGACGCGCGCGCGGAAGCGGTCGTAGACACCGCGGCCGGAGCGGCGTCGGCTGACGAGCCCGGCAGCCTCCAGGTCAGCCTCGCTGACCGAGGGGCGGTTCCTGCGCACGGCGGTGTTCATGGCGTCCCACGCGTCTGGCGCCCAGCCCAGGCGGAACCTCTCGATCGTCTCGTCGGTGAAGCCGCGGTCGTGCAGGTAGTCGAGCGCGGGCTTGCCGCTCGCGTGCTGCGTCAGGACCGTGTGGTAGAAGGCGATGGCGCCGTCGAGCGCCTCGCGCATGCGCTTGCGCTGCGCGTCCTCGCGGGTGGTGCGCTCGTTGAGCTCCACACCGGCCAATCCGGCCAGCGTGCGCAGGGCGGTGGGGAAATCGACCCCGTCGCGCTCCATGACGAAGTTGAAGATGTCACCACCGCGGCCACAGCCAAAGCAGTGCCAGCGCTCGCGCGTGGGTGTGACCGTGAACGAAGGGGTCTTCTCGCCGTGGAAGGGGCAAAGACCCTTGTAGATGGTCCCGGCCTTCTTGAGCTGGACGCTGTCGCCGACGATCTCGACGATGTCCAGCTTCTCCTTGATCGTGGCAGCGACGCCGACTGACAATCCGCTAGTGCCTCTTCCTACCGTATCCACCGCACCTTCGGGCTCGCCCGCGACCCTCAGCAGCGGGCCGCCGCGCCCGTGAGCCCTGGTACGCCGGCGCAGGTGCTGGCGGACACACGACTGGCCTTGTCAAGTCTTGACAAGGCGCCGAAATGCAATTCTAGGGTCTTGACAAGGGGTTGACAAGTGAAGATTTCGGCACTTTCTGGGGCCAGGGGCTTGACAAAGGGGTTGACAAGCCACCTGTGACTTCAATGCCGGGTGCACGACCTGCTGTCGGATGGACATCAGGATGACACGGGATCTGGACATCAGATGACACGGGCCCGCTGCACGGGAGCTAGCGGTCCCCCAGGGTGGAACGATCCGCTCCGCGACTCAGCGCCCGATCGACGGATCGCCGACGCGACCGAGGAAGAGGATGGCGCCCGTCGGACCATCCCGGAGGGCGAAGAGGAACGGTCGGTCCACGCGGACGGTCACCGCCTCGGCAGGCATCGCGGTCGCGCGCATCACGACCGCCGTCGCAGCGGCCGCCTCCGTGCCCTTCTCGTCGACATCGATGTTCGCCTGATGGACGACGTCGGAGATGGCCAGCTGCTCGGCCATGGTGATGCCGCCAAAGTCAGCGGCATCAGTGAAGGCCGTGGGCATCCCGAGCGCGGCGAGGACGGTCGCCAACTCCGCCTTCGTCTCGATCCCGAACCTGGGCAGCGCCAGCGCCACCTGCGAGTCGGTCAGTGACGAGGTGATGGCCGCGAGTCCATCCGGGGTGAAGGTCCGCTCGAAGCCGGCCAGGTCGTCCGGGAGGATGAGGGTCAGCGCGAGCGAGCCACCCAGGTAGGGAATCTCGACCGCCTGCCAGCCGTCTCCCGACGCATGCGGGAGCGACGCGTTCAGGGACATGAACGGCACCTCCACCGTCGAGCCGTCGGCGCGCGCGAAGGGTCCCTCCTCCGTGGCCCCCTCCGAGAAGGGCGTCTGCCACGGGGCTTTGAGGTAGATCGCGTTCACGAGGGTGAGCCGGGTCAGCGGCGTGAGCACGCCCTCGACGAGCAGCTCCGGGATGCGCTGCTCGGTCCGCTCGTCCACCCAGGCGTTGATGACCTGACGTGCCTCCTCGGTCGCCGAGCGGTAGTCCACCAATCGGAGCCCGGCGCCGAAGCGCGCGGCGAGCGTCTCGAGGTAGGCGGCCTCCAGGGGCATCCCCTGCTGCGCGAACGGGGCGTTGGCGATCCGCAGCGTGACAGGCAGCGCCTGACCGGCGTCGTCGGTGGATGTCCTGCTCCGCGATGCGAGCTCCTGGTCGAGCGCGTTCAGCCAGCCAGCGTGTTCATCCGAGGCGAGCGCGTGCATGACAGCGTCCATCTCGGCGGCGGTCTGGCCTCGGGCGCCGGCCCTCGCCATGGCCAGGGCGAGGGCGATGCTCGTCGGCGAGAAGACCATGTTCGCCTGTCCCGGCGAGAGGGCCCGATAGAGATCGAGCGCGAAGACCTCGAGGGCCGCTCCGGCCTCCCTGGCGTCAGCCGAGGAGACTGCGGCCCGAGGCACATCCGCCTGCGCCACTCCCACATCGCTTTGGGCGAGGGCCGGTGAGGCGCTGGTGGCCAGCAGGAGGACGAGCGGGACCAGGGCAGCAAGCTTCGCGTTCATGTCTCGTAGACGCGCCCGAGGCTCCCGTGGTTCCAAGGCATGGGCTCCTAGGGACGCGGCCGTTCTACAGCAGCGCGACGTTTGCCGGGGTGATGCCGACGGCCTCGGCGAAGTCGCCCACCGACATCTTGCGCCGGGCGAGCATGACGTCGAGGTCCACGATGATGGCCATCAGATGACCTCGTCGAGCTCGGTGTGGTCGGCGATCGCCGCATCGAGCAAGCCTCGCATGACGATCATGATGAGCACGAATGCCATCACGTACGCCGTACTGGCGACGAGCCAATGGATGATGCCCGGTCCTCCACCATGGACGGCGAGCAGGTGGATCCGCACGCCCGCGACCGAGTACGGAACGACGAGATACCCGACCTCGGGGAAGGTCGTCGCCGCCCCGGACGCGGACACCGGCACGAGTAGTTGTGCGAGCACGGATCCGAGCAGGAGGACGACCAGGGAGACGCGGAGAAGCCGGATGGCGAAGGGCGTTCGCCCTGCCCATCCTGACCCTGGCCGGTGCGATCGTCAGGAGACCGCCACCTGACCGCGGCCCATCCGCCGACCCTTGGCGATGCCTCGGCGGCTCTTGCACGACAATGGTGGCCAGTGGTCTTGTCATGCCAGGCGCGAAGAGCGATGTTGAGCAGGGAGGGCTCGAGCGATGAGTGTCGATATCGCGACTGTCGCGAGCTTCGTCATCGAGAGCGCCATCACGCTCGACCGGATCCCCGTCCTTGGCGAAAGCTTGCGCGGCGAGCACTACTACCTCGCGCCGGGCGGGAAAGGCACCAACCAGGCGGTTGCGGCCGCGAGGCAGGGCAAGAAGGTGGGCATCGTCGGTAAGGTCGGTGACGACCTGTATGGCGAGATGGCCGTCGCGCTATACGAGCGAGAAGGCCTGAGCACGGCAGGTATCCACGTCTCCGACAAGGTCAAGACGGCCATCGGCCTGGTCTACCTGACCCCGTCGGGCGATAACTGCATCGGCATCTACATGGGCGCGAACGAGGAGCTGACGGCTGAAGAGGTGAGTTCGGCGATGAGCACCTTCATGCCCGCCAAGGTCGTCACGGCACAGCTGGAGAGCCCGGACGAGGCCGTCCTGGAGGCCTTCACGATCGCCAAGCGACACCATGCCATCACCCTCCTGAATACGGCGCCCGCGAGGAAGGTGGACCGGCGAATCATCGAACTGACCGACATCATGACGCCGAACGAGAGCGAAGCCAGGTTGATGGCGGGCGTCGATGTGGGAGACCAGGGCGTGAGCCTGGAGGATGTCGCGACCGGGCTGATGGAGATGGGACCGGTGGCCCTTGTGGTCACGCGTGGCTCAAAGGGCAGCATCCTGATGGAGCGAGGTGCGCCGCCCAGGGAGATCGCGCCGTATCGAGTGGGAGCCATCGACGCACTGGGAGCGGGAGACTGCTTCAGCGGATCGCTCGCGGTCGCCCTCTCCGAGGGCAAGTCCATCGCGGATGCGGCGAAGTGGGCGAGTGTCGCCGCCGCGCTGTCCACGTTGGGACACGGCGGTATCGCGCCGCTACCTTCAAGAGACGAGATCGAGCATCACGTCAAGAGATATGAGCAGCAGTAGGGGGTGGGGCAATGCTCCGGAAACCGAAGATCATCAACGCGGAGCTCAATCACATGCTCGCTTCCATGGGGCACACGGACATCCTGCTGGTGACCGATGCGGGCTTCCCCATCCCCTCCGACGCCTGGGTGGTCGATCTGGCCATCACCAGGAACTACCCCGACCTGGTACCCGTCCTGGAGATCGTGTCAGGCGTCTTCATGGCCGAGAAGATCATCTACGCGGACTATGTGCCCGCCCACAATCCGAAGCTGCACGAAGCACTGGGCAGGCTGTTCGGGGACTGCGCACATGAGACCGTCACGCACGAGACGATGATGGGCGACATCGCCGGGCAGGCCAAGGGCTTCGTCCGCACCGGCGGCTACGATCCGTGGGGAAACATCGCGCTCGTTGCGGGCGTGGATCTCAGCGAATGGTTCGACAGAGCGGGAACGTCCTTGCCCGGGGCCTACCAAGAGCGGGCTGAGCAGCTTGAGAAGAGCTCCGGTCAGGAGAGGGAGCGGAAGCAGTGAGAATACTGATCGCCAGCATCCGCCCGGAGGAGCTCCGCAAGGCGAGCGATTTCGGCATCCACGGGATCATCACGAACCCGACGATCGTGGCCGCGATCGACAAGCCGTGGGAGGTGTCGGTCGGAGAAGCGGTCCAGATCATCGCGGACGGAGCGTTCCATCTCCAGGTCACCGCGGACCACGACCGGGACGCTGCCATGGCCCAGGTGGAGGCGTTCCACGAGATCCTGGGCGATCGACTGGTCGTGAAGGCCTGCATCAACCAGGAGATGCTGTCGATCATGCCGCGGGTGAAGGCGATGGGCCTGAAGGTCAACATCACCGGCATCGTGACCGCGACACAGGCGTACATCGCCTCGCAAGCGGGCGCCGACTACGTGTCCGTGTATCTGGGACGAGCGGAGAACGCGGGCATCGACAGCATCGATCTGATCGCGAAGGCTGACGCGTTCATCCAGAGAGAGGGTTTCGCCTGCAAGATCGTCGCCGCAAGCCTCAAGGGCATCGCCCAGTTCGACCAGGCAGTCGTGGCCGGCGCCAGCTACGCAGCGTGTCCGTATCCGTTGCTGGAGCAGTTGATCCACCACAGCTCGACGGATGCGAGCATCGAGGCCTTCAGAAGGGACTGGGAAACGATACCCAAGCAGCAAGCGAGCAGCTGACCGCTGCTCCGCCAGCGCGCAGCCGGCGCGGAACCACGGAGGTGGCATTGTCTTCGGGGTTGATCCAGACGGCGCTGGGCAGTGGTGGCGGCTCGAGGTGCTTGCGCACCATGCGCTCGGGGTGCGCAGCGTACGACTCAGTCACCACCAGCGGCTAAGACTCCTGGCATCGGTGCAACGACGCGCCGGCCGATCTCGCCGGCGACGTAGCCGAAGAGGAGCCCTGCGGCGAGGATCACGAACATGCCGACGAAGATCCAACTGCCGACGGCACCGAGGATGTCGCGCCAGGTCACCAGCAAGGCCGCGGCGATCCCGATCGATCAGACCCACGCTCGAGACCTGGCCGGCGGTTCCGACCCAATCGTCGGCGAGCTGCGTATAGCGTGCCTTGACGAAGAGCCCCAGGCCCAGTGGGATGAGCATGAGCACGACGAGGGAGCTGGCGATGTCCCAGGAATCGACCGTCGCACCCTGCACGACCAACGGCACCACGATGGCGCGCGAGCGCCCGACAGGCCCCGGCTGAGCATGTCCGCTTCTTCCTGTGCCGTGTCGCTGGACCGATGTTGAGCAACATCAGCCACGCTGCCCGAGCTCATCGGGTCGCGCTCATGGGTAGCGTTCGTCTCCCGATCTCCCGCAGCTCCTCGACCGTCGACCGAGCCGACAGCGCGAGCTCGTGGTGGCGATGATCGCGGCCCGCCTGCTGGCGCCCGGTTCGAAGCTGGCCACGACGCGGCGCTGGAGGCAGTCCACGCTCGCCGACACGCTCGGGGTCGCCGACGCCGACGAGGACGAGCTGTACGGCGCGATGGACTGGCTGCTGGCGCGCCAGGCGCGCATCGAGGTCGGTCTCGCGAAGCGCCACCTCGAGCCCGGTGGCCTCGTGCTCTACGACCTCACCAGCTCGGTCGTCGAGGGCCGCCACTGCCCGCTCGCGCGGCGGGGCTACAGCCGCGATGGTCGGCCCGGCACGCGCCAGATCGAGTACGGCCTCGTGACCGACATCGAGGGTCGCCCGGTGGCGGTCGAGGTCGTGCCCGGGGATACCGCCGATCCGGCCACCGTGCCCGCGATCGTGGAAAAGCTGCGCGATCGCTTCGGGCTCACCGAGGTCGTGCTCGTGGGTGACCGGGGCATGCTCACGGCCGCGCGCATCGAGGCCCTGCGGGCGGAAGGGCTCGGCTGGATCAGCTCGCTGCGGACCCCGGCCATCCGGAAGCTCGCCGATGGCGGCACCCTCCAGCTCGGCCTCTTCGACGAGCGCGGCCTCGCCGAGATCCACGACCCCGCCTATCCGGGTGAGCGCCTGGTGGTCTGTCTCGACCCGCTGCTGGCGGAGGAACGGGGCCGCACGCGCGGCGAGCTGCTCGCGGCCACCGAGGCGGTGCTGGCACCGATCGTGGCCCGGGTCACGACAGGACGGCTCCGGGGCCGGGACCGCATCGGGCTCGCGGTGGGCCGGGTCATCGACCGCTACCGGGTGGCCAAGCACTTCAGGCTCGACATCGGCGATGACCACCTCGTGGTGACCCGCAAGCACGAGGCCATCGAGCAGGAGGCCGCGCTCGACGGCCTCTACGTGCTGCGCACGAGCGTGCCGGCCGATCGGCTCGAGGCGCCCGACGTGGTCCGCGCCTACAAGCGCCTGCGCCACGTCGAGCGGGCCTTCCGGGGCTTCAAGGCGGTGGACCTGGCGGTGCGGCCCATCCACCATCGCACCGCCGACCGGGTCCGGGCCCACATCCTGCTGTGCCTGCTCGCCTACTACGTGCAGTGGCACCTCGAGCGGGCCTGGGCGCCGCTGCTCTTCCGCGACGAGCATCGACCCGAGCTCGAGGACCCGGTGGCGCCCGCGGTGCGCTCCGAGGCCGCGCTCGCGAAGGTCCACACGCAGCAGCTGCCCGATGGCACGCCCGTCCATAGCTTCCGGACGCTGCTGTCCGAGTTGGGCACCCTGACGCGCAATCGGGTCGTGCCCGTCGGTGCCCCCGACGAGGCCGCCTTCGACATCGTGGCCATGCCCACGCCGCTCCAGGCCCGGGCCCTCGCGCTCTTGGACCTCACGCTCTCGAGCGTGTAGTCAGAACGCGACGGGCGGGCCGTGCTCGCTCACGCTCACGGGACGCTGGAACTTCCGATAGAGGACGGTCGCCACCATCAGCGGCACCATCCCGCCGACGGCGAAGGCCGGATCCTGCTCGGCCATCTGGGCCAGCCGCGGCAGGAACGGCGCCCCAGCACAGCAACCGACGATGATGACCGCCGTGCTCGAGGCCTCATCCATGGGCAGGAGGTTGGCCGCCGCGATGGCCGCGACGGGGACCGCGATGAAGTTGGCAGCCAGCAACAGGATCACCATGCGCAGGTCGCGGAGCGGCGAGAGGATGCGCTCGAGCGTCAGGCCCAGGCCCATGGCGGCCATGCTGCCCACGATGAACATGACCATGCCCACTTGGGTGACGGTGGTCAGGACTTCGCTCAGCATCTCGGCTCCCCTCGAATCGACCTGCCCCTGCCAAGCGAGAGCAGTTGGTGCACGTCGATACTCGCCTTCGGCCCACCATGTCGGTGCCCGCGCGTGACACGTCATACGGTTGACCCTAGGCGCGAGGCGTGAGTCGAGCTCAGCCCGGCCCCCGAGATGGCCACGGTCCTGACCGCTATCGACAACGTCGATTGCGGTCTGAGACGAGACGAGGCCGGCGGGCGGGCGGGCGGGCGGTGGCGTCGCCCCGTCGTTGAGCGGGACTCCCTACCGCGCCACCACTCGATCCCCCAGAGACCTCTCCACAGGACGACAGACTGGGGAACGAGCCCTGCGGGATGGTCCGCTCACGGGTCTGTGCCGGTCGGAGCTGTGAGGTCACGCCGGCGCCTGCGGCTGGCCGACGACGAAGCGGTCAGTGGAGGTTGCGCCGCACGAGCCAGGAGATCAGGAGGACGATCGAGCCCACGAGCCAGACGATGAACGCCCCGCCGATGACCATCGCGAAGAAGAGGCCTCCGCCCATGGCGCAGGCCGTGCGTTCCGAACCGTATGGCATGCCCCCGCACGGGTCGAGCACGAACGGAGCGGCGACGACGAGCAGGAACCCGACGCCCAGCACGATGAGGCCCCACACCTCGAAGCGCCAGCGAGGCATGGCTCAGACGACCTCGGCCGAGAGAGCCGGCATGGCGAACGCGAACGGGAGCGACTCGTTCGGGCCGGCCCACCCTGCGCGTTCGGGCCGCTCGTTTCCGCCGTGTCGCTCTTCCATGTGATGCCCTCCGTACGCCGAAGCTAGTGGCTACTCTCCATCGTGCAGAGGGTGCGCACATCGGGACGGGCCTTAGATGCCGCCTCATTCTGCGCGATGGACGCGCGCCAGCACATCAGCCAGCGGCGCCGCTGAGCGGGGGTACCCGTCACCCCACGGTCGGGTCCGATGGTCAGACTCGGTCGAAGACCCGGGCGCGCTGAGCCATGACGAAGACGTTCTGGCCGGCGATGAGCTCGAGACGTTCAGCCTCCCCCGCCGAGAGCTGGGCCCAGAAGCGAGCCCCATCATCACGACGGAGCTCGACCCGGACCTCGAAGCCGAGGTAGACGACCCGTTCCACCATGGCCAGCACCGCACCCTCGGATGGCTCGATGCTCAACTCCAGGTCGTGGGGACGGATATAGCGGTCGTCGAGCCGGTTCACGGGGCCCACGAATCCCATGACGAACTCGGTCGCGGGATGCTCGTAGAGCTCCTTGGCTGATCCTTGCTGCTCGATGCGACCTTGATCCATGACGACGACATGGTCGGCCACGTCCATGGCTTCCTCCTGGTCGTGGGTCACGAAGATGGTCGTCACGTGGGCCACGTCATGGAGACGGCGCAGCCAGACGCGCAGCTCCTTGCGGACCCGGGCGTCGAGAGCACCGAACGGCTCGTCGAGCAGCAGCACCTCGGGCTCGATGGCGAGCGCGCGTGCGAGCGCCATGCGCTGCCGCTGCCCGCCCGAAAGCTGGGAGGGATAGCGATCGGCGAGGTGCGCGATCTGGACGAGGGTGAGCAATTCACTGACCTTGTGCTCGATCTCGACCTTCGGTCGGCGACGGATGGTCAGCCCGAAGGCGACGTTGTCCCACACCGTCATGTGCTTGAACGGGGCGTAGTGCTGGAAGACGAAGCCGATGCCGCGGTCCTGTGGAGGGACGCGGGTCACGTCCTGCTCGCCGAAGCGCACCGCCCCCGAGTCGGGCACGTCCAGGCCGGCGATGACGCGGAGCAGTGTCGTCTTGCCGCTGCCGCTCGGGCCCAGTAGCGCGGTCAGCGAGCCATCGTCGATCTCCAACGAGACATCGTCGAGCGCGACGAAGCTACCGAACCGCTTCGTCAGCCGCTGCAGGCTGATGGCCATGCGTGGTCCTCCTTCGGAATCGGCCGGACTGATAGATGGTCATGGACAGGAGCACGACGAGCGCCATGATCGCCAGCACGACCGAGGCGGTGTAGGCGCCCAACAGGTCGAACGCGAGGAAGCGCTCCTCCACGTGGGTCGTGAGCGTCTCGGTCTTGCCCGAGATCTTGCCCGAGACGATGGCCACGGCCCCGAACTCGCCGAGCGAGCGCGCCGTCGTCAGGATGACGCCGTAGATGACGCCCCAGCGGATGGCCGGCAGCGTGATACGCCAGAAGGTGCGCCAGGGCGAAGCGCCGAGCGTGTAGGCCGCCTGCTCCTGATCGCTGCCGATCTCGCGCAGGACCGGGATGACCTCCCGCACGACGAACGGCAGGGACACGAACAAGGTCGCCAGCACCATCCCGGGCATGGCGAAGATGACCGTGAAGCCGAGCTGCCCGAGCACACCGCCGAGCCAACCGTCCTTGCCATACACGAGGATGAGGGACAGGCCGATGACGACTGGGGAGAGCACGAACGGCAGGTCGATGATGGCGTTCAGGATCGAGCGGCCGGGAAAGCGGCGCCGCACGATGGCGAGGGCGGCCACGATCCCGAAGACGGTGTTGACAGGGACCGCGATGAGCGTGATCTGCAGCGTCAGCCAGAATGCCGACCCGAATGCGGGCCTCCCGATCGCCGTGAGGACGGGCTCGGGGCCATGCTCGAACGTGCGCCAGAGCACCATGAGCACCGGGAGGGCGAGCAGCAGGGCCAGGTAGGCGAGGCCGATGCTTCGCAGGCCGAGACGGGCGGTCCTCGAGTGCGCTCCTCGGTCGACGCTGATGGGCACCGAGCCGCTTGGGGTCGTCGCTGAGGCGGTCATGCCATCGGTGGCTCGTCGTGGCGCGTGATACGCCGACGCAGCAGGTCGAACGAGGCGAGGAGCAGGAGCGACACCACGAGCAGGACGATCGAGACGGCAGCGGCCGAGCCCGGCCGGTCGGCTTCGACCTGGCCGTAGATGTAGACAGACGCAAGCTCGGTGCGGTACGGGATATTGCCCGCGATGAGTACGACCGAGCCGAACTCACCGATGCTGCGGGCGAACCCGAGCGCCGCACCGGTCAGCATCGCCGGCGCGAGGTTGGGCAGGACGATGCGCCGGAGGATCGTCGGTGTCGCGGCGCCGAGCGAGGCCGCCGCCTCCTCCATCTCGCGGTCGAGCTCGGTAAGCACCGGCTGGACGGCGCGGACGACGAATGGCAGCGTGATGAAGAGCAGCGCGAAGGCGATACCCACCTGCGAGTAGGCCACGTTGATCCCGAATGGGCTCTGTGGCCCGTACAGCGTCAAGAGCGTCAGGCCCGCCACGATCGTCGGCAGGGCGAAGGGCAGGTCGATGAGGGCGTTGACGAGCGCCTTGCCCGGGAAGTCGTCGCGTACGAGGATCCAGGCCAGAATGGTGCCCATGACGACATTGACGAGCATGACCACGGTCGAGACGGTCAGGGTCAACTGGAGAGCCGCCAGTCCCTGCGGCGAGGTCACCGCCGCCACGAACGCGTCCAGCCCGTCCGCGACCGATCGCCACAGGATGGCGGCGATGGGCACCAGGACGAGCAGGCTCAGGTAGACCGCGGTGAGACCTGGGCCAAGGAGTCCCTGGCCGTCATAGCCACCGAACGGCGCGTGGCGCGCTGCCCTGAGCCCGCCTACCGCCTCACTCATGCGGTGTCACGACCGAGCTCGCCGAAGATCTCCGCCACGAGTCCCGTCTCAGGATCGAAGAAGCGTGGCCGGGCTTCGGCCCAGCCGCCCATCTCGCCGATGGTGAAGAGGCTGGCCGGCTCGACGTAGTCGAACTCAGCGAGCACCTCGTCCAGCTCCGGGCGGTAGCCCTTCTCGCCGAAGACCCGCTGTGCCTCGCGCGTATACAGAAAGTCGACGAAGGCCTGGGCCGACTCGGGCGCGTCGCCGGTCGACGTCACGGCGATGGGGTTCTCGATGAGTGACCGTCGCCTCGGGCACCAGGTACTCGACGTGCTGGCCCGCCTGCTGGGCGAAGATGGCCTCGTTCTCATAGGCGATGAGAACGTCGCCCTGACCGGCGAAGAAGGTCATCAACGCCTCCCGCGCGCTGCGGTCCATGACCGAGGTGTTGGCGATCACCTGCTTGAGGAACTCGCGAGCCTCGTCCTCGCTGCGTCCGCCCGCGATCTGGGCCTGGTAGGCGGCGAGCAGGTTCCACTGGGCTCCGCCGGACGTGAACGGGTTGGGGGTGATGACGTCGACGTCGTCTCGGATGAGGTCGTCCCAGCCGCTGATGCCCTTGGGGTTACCGGGACGGACGGCGAGCACGACGACGCTGTTGCTGATGATGCCGCCATGTTCGTTCTCGTCCCAGTCGGGTGGGACGATGCCCGGCTCCACGAGCCGTTCGACGTCCGGCCACAGCGACAGTGCCACGACATCGGCCGGCAGCCCCGCCTCCACAGCGCGACTCTGGTCTCCCGAGCCGCTGTAGGACTGCTCGAACTCGACCCCGGCACCCGCCTCGGTGGCGCGGAACATGGGAATGACCGCCTCATAGACCTCGCGCGGGGTCGTGTACGCCGCCAACGTGACGACTCCCGGCGTCGTCTCCGGCTCGCCGTCCCCGTAGGCCAGCGCGCCCATCGGGGCGCACACACCCGCGGCCACCCAGATGGTGGCGATGGTGATTTCCGCCGATCGCCCACGATGGTGTCGCCGCCTCTGGTCCATGGATGGCACTCCTTCCGAGTCGGATCCGTCGATCGCACCTCGCCACTGGCGTCCGACCAGGGCCCAGGTGTTGCCCACTTAGTCTATATTGTCTGCAGGAAGACTAGGAATAGTAGGGAATCTATGCCGGATGGCGGTGTCTGTCAATCGCCCACTGTCAGTGGCGGCGTTGGCGACGACGCTGACCCGGGCTACCCAGAGGGCATCGACATGGGCGCCCGGCCCCACGGGTCACGCTTGCGCCGGCTGCGATGCCTCGCTCAGCAGGACGCCGACCATGGTGTTGGCGCCAGGCCTCACGTGGCGGGCGGCGTGTCTGCGGGGGCCGTCGGACAGGCGCCTGCGGAGGGCGGACAGGCATCGGGTCCGGTGACCGCGCCGTCCAAGCCGGGCGACTCGGACTCGATGCCCGTCCGCAGGCTATCGAGCGCCCATGGCGCCGGGATGGAGCTGTCGAGGGAGTAGCAGTCGTCGGGGCTGTTACCGCGGATGTTGGCGAAGGTCTCCGGGGCGCAGACCGCACCGACGAGGACGCCCAGGTCCATGATCCCGCCTCCGGCTCCGGCCGCCGGGGATGCACCACTCACGGGGTCGGGGACATCGTTCTGGTCGGGCGGGCTCGCGCCGGCGGCGGCATCACCACTCTCGCCTAGCACGACGTTGCGCACGATCGTGCTCGCGTCGCGCAGCTCCAGCATGCCGATGTTCAGGACCCCGCCCCCGGCCACAGTCGCGGCATTCCTGCGGATGACGCTCGAGCCGGTCAACCGGAGGGTAGCGCCCTCGGCGTTGAGGACGCCGGCGCCGACGTCCTGTCCGCGGTTGCCCTCGACGATGACCCCATCGAGGGTCAGGTCGCCGAAGTTCTCGATGCCGCGCTCGCCGGTTCGGACCGTGAGCTCTCGCAGCGTGACCGTGACCCCGGCCTTGACCGTGACGACGGTGCCCCTGCCGAGACCGTCGAGCGTGGGAGCACCCGAGTCCTCGGCGCTCATGCCGCTGACCTCCAGGTCCTTGCGCATGTGGGACGTGCCCAGGCAGGTCCCCTGCAGCGTGAGGCGGTCGCCGGCGTCGGCCCGGCGAGCCGCTCGCTGCAGGCTCGTGGCGCTGGCCCCGCTGCGCTCGTTCGTCACCCGACAGGCGGTCAGGGGTGGCTCGAGCTCGAGCAGCTGCCCGAGGTCGACGAGGCGGTACCCACGGGCGCGATAGCGGTCGATGATGCGCCCGACCGCATCGACGGTGGCCTTTGGCCCGCAGTGGAGCAGCACGACGGCCCCATCGCCGCCGCGGCTCGCGTTCGCGATGATGCTGCGGGTGGTGGCGCCCGAGCGACCGTCGCCGCTGTCGGTGTCCCACAGGACCGTGTGGTACCCGAGGGCTGCGGCGATGCGCAGGACCTCGGGGTCGTAGGCGCCGTAGGACGGTCGCAGCAGGCGCAGCATGGGCCGTCCGAGTACCCGCTCGACGACTTGCTCGGTTCAACTCGATCTGCGAGGCGATGCCCGCGGCATCGAGACGGGTGAGATCCTTGTGCGAAAGCGTGTGGTTGGCCACCGGGAAGCCCCCCAGCAGCCGACGCCAGCGGTCCGCATCGCGGGCGATGATGGCGCCGTTGACGAAGAACGTGGCAGGGGCGCGCTTGGCGCGCAGGGTACGCACGATGCGCGCGCAGCGATCGAGGCTCCAGCCGTCATCGAAGGTGAGCGCCACCCAGGGCCGATCGCGAGGACCGCTGCGGATGACCGCGTCAGCGGCCTGGACCTCGAGCCCGAGGGCGAGCACCAGGAGCAGGACGAGGACGGGGGACAGGCGGCGCCTCCCGCCTCGATGGGCATGGGCGCCAGGCACGTGCTTCACGGCCCGGACGCTCTCAGCGCATCCGGCGCGTGCGGCCCTTCGGGCGACCAGGGGCCAGGCGCTGTCCGGTCGGCGCGGCCCGACAGCGCAGCATCGAGCGGACGGTGCGCACGTGGGCTCCAGCCGACCCGACCGAGGCGACCGGCGCCGGGCGATGCTGGTGGCCTTCATCTCTCGCCATCGGTGATGCGCTCGCGTTCGGGCGGCATCGAGCCAGGACCTTCCCTCCGTGCGGGCTGGTGATCGGGAGCCACGTGCTCCACGTCGACGACTGGTCGGTAGGCCCACCCGTCCCAGCGGGAGGCCTACCTCGGGCGATGCTGCGCGTCCGGCCAGCATCGGTCATCGGGGTAACTACGGACCCCGGTACGGGACTCACTGGTCCGTGTCCGGAGACGCGGACCGCGGGACGACTGCGAGCGCGAACGAGCGAATGGTTTCTCGGTACCGCACTACGTAGGACCACCTGACGTGGATCGTGTCATGTGCGCGATAGCGAGCCGATCAGATGGTCCACGTCATCGACCCGAACGGAAGGAACGCCTGTCCATGCCCGGTCTTCGCTCGTCGCCTCGCTCACGCTCCCTCGCGGCCTCGATGACGGTGGTCGTCGTCATCGTGGCCATGGGCGGGAACGACGTCATCGGGAGAACCTGCGCATGCGCGACCCGCTGCACCGGGTGGTGCCGTTGCCCGAGCGGCGGCGCTGCAGAAGCCCCGCTCGGAGCCTGCCGGGCTACAGGGCAAACCCCGGCGTACGAGCCGCCTGAACGGGCTCGAACCCCTGCCCCGCCATGGCCTGATGGCGCACTTGGGCGACAGCGGTGTGAGCACCGATGTGGAAGTCGGGCAGCGGCGAGCGCCTCGTGCCTCCGGCTGCCCGGGAGCGTCGGAACGCCTTGCCCGCCAGGAAGGCGGCCTCGAAGGAGAGGTGCTCACGGACACGCTCCCGGCTCCCCGACGCAGGCGTTCGACCGCCCGCTCACCGCGGCTGGGCCGTCGCGAGCCCCGCACCTTGACGATCCTGACAGCTCCGGGCTCGACGACGAACTCGACCTCGGCCTCCGGCAGCAGTCCTGCCTGCTCCCGGACGGCGTGGGGCATCGTCACCTGCCCCTTGGACGTGATCCTCACGTACCCACTCCTTTCTTGCGCGTGAGAGCAGTACTCGTCTCGTGGTCATCCCATCTCAGGCACCGGCTTTGTATCCGGGGACGCTCTTCGACCCGTCGGAGCGGCGGCGGCGCTGAAGCCGGCGCGGGGCCGTCTTCCGACCGTGGCGAGGCTGTGCGTGACCACGCTGTCCGGGCCGATGCGCGTCGAATGCGGCACGTCTGCTAGCATCGAGTCTCCCGAGGGGGAGTACCCCGAGGCTCGGATGTTCGGCGTCATCACGGACCACCCGCGTGGCCCCGCTGGCATCGGCCGCGCCGTGACGGCGTGGTCGGCGGAGACCTTCGGCATGACATCACGTCACGCCCGGAGGCTCGACCCTTGGAAACAGACGCGATCCTGTGGATCGTCCTCGCCGTCACCATCGGGACGGTCCTCGCCCTGGACCTGCTCGTCTTCAACCGACGGGCGCACGCTCCCTCGTTCCGTGAAGCCGCGACCTTCAGCGCCTTCTACATCGCGCTGGGCCTGTCGTTCGGAGCGCTGGTCTTTGGGACCCGCGGCGCCGAGGATGGCGCGGCGTATCTCGCGGGCTACCTGCTCGAGCTCAGCCTGTCGGTCGACAACGTCTTCGTCTTCGCGCTGATCTTCGCAGCCTTCGTCGTCCCGCTCCAGTACCAGCACCGGGTGCTCTTCTACGGGATCCTCGGCGCCATCGTGTTCCGGGCGGTCTTCATCGGCCTGGGCGCGGCGCTCATCGAGACCTTCCACTGGGCCATCTACGTCTTCGGTGTCCTGCTCCTCTACACCGGCTACCGGATGTGGGCACAACGCGACGAACACGTGCTCGACCCCGAGCAGAACGTGCTCCTGCGGCTCTTCCGCCGGTTCGTGCCCACGACCGACGGCTATCGCGAGCAGCGCTTCATCGTGGTCGAGGGCGGCCGTCGCCTGGCCACGCCGCTGCTGGCCGTGCTGCTGGTGGTGGAGTCGAGCGACATCCTGTTCGCCATCGACTCGGTGCCGGCCATCTTCTCGGTGACGACGGACACCTTCCTGATCTTCAGCTCCAACGCCTTCGCCATCCTGGGCCTGCGCGCGCTCTACTTCCTGCTGGCGGGGGCGGTGGGCAAGTTCCGCTACCTCAAGCCGGGCCTGGCCGCGCTGCTCGTCTTCGCGGGGCTCAAGATCCTCCTCGCCGACATCCTCCCCATCCCCATCCCGCTGTCGCTGGCCGTCATCGTCACCATCCTCGCGACGGCGATCGGCGTGTCGTTGGTCGCCGATCGCCGCGATAGACGGCGGCAGGTCACCTACGCGACGGCACACCCCGATGGTGAGATCCGCTAGGACTCGTCGCCGACCAGGAGCGGATGAAGCCACGGGCGTGGCCCGCGGCTCCGAGGACGGCCACGTTGCTCCTTGACACACAGGTTCCGCCAGTTATCCTATAATCTCCATCGAATAGATAGGGATAGTGGAGAACAACGGATTGGACACCTTCTCGGTCCTGCTCCTGGTCGGTCTCATCGGGATGGCCGCGCAGTTCGTGGACGGCTCGCTGGGGATGGGCTACGGGGTCACCTCGGCGACGCTGCTGGCCACGGTCGGCTACTCCCCCGCCGTGGCCTCGGCCACCATCCACGTGGCCAAGATCGGGACCGGCGTGGCATCAGGCGCAGCTCACTGGCGGTTCGGCAACGTGCATTGGCGGGCGGTCGCGATGCTGGCGGTGCCCGGTGCCATCGGAGCCTTCGCAGGCGCCTTCGCCATCAGCTACATCGCGGCTGAGGTGACCCGGCCCTGGGTCTCGCTGGTGCTGGCCTCGCTGGGCGTACTCGTCATCGCGCGCACGGTGCTGCGGCGGTCTCCGGCCATCCGTGTTTACAGCCCGCGGTTGCGGACGCTTGGTCCGCTCGGCCTGGTCGGGGGATTCGTCGACTCGGTCGGCGGTGGCGGCTGGGGGCCGGTCACGACCTCGTCCCTCATGGCGGCCAACCGGATGGCGCCCAATCAGGTCATCGGTACCGTCAGCACGGCCGAGATCGTCGTGGCCGTGAGCGCGAGCCTAGGCTTCCTCCTGGCCCTGGGCAGCCAGGGCATCGCCTGGGGTGCCATGGCCGCGCTGCTGCTGGGCGGAGCGGTGGTCGCGCCGTTCGCGGCCTGGGCGGTGAGCCGGCTCGACCACCGCGTCCTGGGTGGCCTCGTCGGCGGGATGATCCTCTTCTACAACGCCGAGGGCGTGCTCAGCCTCGTCGGCCTCGGTGGCGACGCCGTCGTGGTGGCCCGGGTGCTCATCGTCATCGGCACGTCCGTCCTGACGATGGTGGCCTGGCGCGGGCGTGCCGCTGGGCGAGACGGACCTGTGGAGTCGGTCGATCCCGGTCTGCGGTTGTCCGAGCCGGTCGCCTGAGCGGGGATCAGCTCTCATCAGGCTCGAGTCGTTCAACTGATCAGCCGCTGACTTGGCGCAGGGTCGACCTTGCAGGCATGACCTTCGGGGCGCCAGAGAGGAGTGCATTGGTGAAGATCATCATCGGGATCGACGGTTCGCCCCAGGCCATGGTGGGCGTCCGCTGGGCCGCACACCTGCCGCTGTCGTCGGATGACGAAGTGCTGCTGGCCTCGGTCGTCAATGCACCGGTCATGGTTGGCGCCTGGGGCTACACCGACACGGAGGTCAACCACCGGGCCATCGATGCGGCTCGGAACGCGGCGGCCCAGGAAACGCGCAGGATCACCGAACGCACACTCGAGGAGTTGCGCGATCTTCCGTGCCGAGTCCACACCGTCGTGCTTGAGGGCCATCCCATCGAGGCGCTGACGCAGGCTGCTCGTGAATACCGTGCGGACCTGCTCGTGGTCGGCCCACATGGGCGCGGGCGCCTGGAGAGGATTCTGCTCGGGAGCGTCTCGCAGTCGCTCCTTCACTCGATGCCGACCTCCATCCTTGTCGCACGGGAACCGGCGGGGACGCCTCGGCGCGTCCTGCTGGCGACCGACGGTTCGTGGTCGGGTCTCGCTGCCGCGAGGTACATCGCCGCGTTCCCCCTCGTGCCTGATGCGGTGATCGACATCGTCACGGTCCTCGGGGACTGGTCAGGCTGGTCCACCCCGAAGGAGTCGGCCGATGCAGGCGATCTCGCGGCCGTGGAACAACGTCATGTGGAGGGAGCCATCGCTGCGGTGATAGACGTGCTGGACGCTGCCGGCCGGACCGCCACTCCCCTGCTGCGCGAGGGCGATGTGAAGCGAGTGATCCTCGACGTCGCGAGGGAACGCCAGAGCGACCTCGTCGCCATGGGTACCCGCGGGGTCGGAGGGTTCCGGGGCCTCGTCCTGGGCAGTGTGTCGTGCGCCGTGAGCAAGGCCGCAGCGTGCTCGACACTGGTCGTGGCAAGCCACCACGCGCCAACGACATAGCCCATCGCTCACCATCGAGTCGGTCTTCGATCAGTACCGCAACCAGGACACCACCGCAGTCCGGGCTGCCCTCGACGTGCCCGACGCCCCGAGCAGCCATATGGACACGTCACCGCATTCGCTTGGGGCTGCGACCGTGCCTTCGTCGCTTCGATCGGCTCGTGGCGCGGCCGACGCGGCAGTACGCGGGCCTCGGTCCGCTCCCGTGCGGCATGCGCGACGAGGATGGCCCGCCGTCCGCGCCCCTGAGTCCCAGTCCCGCTAGCATCGAGCGATGAGCACGCCCGACGCACCCATCGGCATCCTTTGTGCGCTACCCCAGGAGCAGGCGCTGCTGGTGGCCGCGATGGGCGAACCACCTCCCCTTTCCGGGGATGCCATCGAGGCCCGGCGCGGCACCCTCGACGGACGTGCGGTGGTCATCGCCGCGTCGGGCGTGGGCAAGGTCAGGGCAGCGGTCACGGCCACGCTCCTGGTCGAGCGCTTCCGTTGCCGGGCGCTGGTGCTCAGCGGCGTGGCCGGCGGCCTCAGCGAGGACGCACACATCGGTGACCTCGTCGTGGCCGACCGCGTCATCGACGTCGACTACGGCCGCCTGACGCCGGAGGGCCGCATCGTCTATCAGCCGGGCGTGCTGCCCATCCCCGAGGAGAAGCCCGACCCCGGCTACCTCCTGCCGCAACCGCTGCTGGCACGCGTGCGCGAGCGCCTGGACGAGCTCGAACCGGATGTCACGCTCGGCACGATCCTCACCACCGACGCCTACCTTGCCGCACCGACCGAGCGCGACCAGCTCGCGGGCGAGTGGGGTGGCCTGGCCATCGAGATGGAGGGCTCGGCCCTGTGCGGCGTGGCCGAGCGCTTCGGCCTGCCCTGGCTGGTGGTGCGGGCGCTGTCCGACCGTGCCGGCGAGGACTCGCTCGACGACTTCAACGCCTTCCTCGATGCGGCCGCGGCCAGCTCGGCACGGCTGGTGCAGGAGCTGTTGCCCGTCTTCGATTGACGGGCGGCCGGCGTCGTGGCGTTGACAGCGGTCACCCTCCCCGGCGCCAGGGCGGTGTATCGTCGCGAGGAGCCGGCGCTGTGGCAAGGAGTGTCAACATGACCACGATCCAACACCGACGGACGTTCCTCGCCGCGGTCCTCGCCGCGGCCCTCGCCGTGACTTCGCTCGCCGGCCCGATCGCCGCCCGCTCGGATGCCTCGGATCGAGCCGAACAGAAGGCCGAGCGCCTGCTGCAGCGCGATGAGCGCAAGGCCGCTCGGGCGGCCCAGCGAGAAGAGCGACGCCTGCTGCGCCAGCAGCAGCGGGATGAGCGCAAGGCGTTGCTGGCCGAGCAGAAGGCCGAGCGCGAGTCGCTGCGCGCCGAGATCAAGTACGAGCTCGACGAGCGCAAGGATGAGCGGGCCGAGCTGCGCGATGCGCGCAAGGACGCGCTCGAGGCGCGCAAGGCCGAGGCCAAGGCACTGCGTGAGGATGCCCGCGCGGCCATCGCGGCGCTGCGCGAAGGCTTCGCCGACCTGTCGGTCGAGGAACGCAAGGCTCGGCTCGATGAGATGGCGGCGATGCGCGACGAGTACCGCGACGCGTTCTTCGAGCTGATGGCCGACTGGCGCGCTGAACGGGACCTGCTCCTGCCGAACACCATCGAGGACGATGAGGCCGGAGCCGTCGCCGCGGCCGAGAGCGAGGAGTTGACCGGGCCCGAGCTCGAGCCGGAGGACGAGGGCGAGACCGAGGTCGAGGAAGAACCCCAGGACGCCTGACAGCGACGATCACGCCTGATCACGCCGCCCGCGGGCCCTCAGTGGGTCAGGATCTGCGAGAGGAAGAGCTTGGTGCGGTCGTGCTGCGGGTCCTCGAAGATCTGCTCCGGCGTGCCCGTCTCCACGATCTGGCCGAAGTCGAAGAAGACCATGCGGTCCGCAGCCGCCTTGGCGAAACCCATCTCGTGTGTGACCACGAGCATGGTCATGCCCGACTCGGCCAGCTCGCGCATGACGTCGAGCACCTCGCTGATCATCTCCGGGTCCAGCGCGGAGGTGGGCTCGTCGAAGAGCATGATCTTGGGATCCATGGCCAGGGCCCGGGCGATGGCCACGCGCTGCTGCTGACCGCCCGACAGCTGGGCCGGGTACTTCAACGCCTGCTCGGGGATGCCCACGCGCTTGAGCAATTGCATGGCCCGCTCTTCAGCCTGTTCGCGGCGGACCTTGCGCACGCGGATCGGCCCCAGCGTGATGTTCTGCAGCACCGACAGGTGCGGGAACAGGTTGAACTGCTGGAAGACCATGCCGATCTCGGAGCGGATGGCAGCGATGTTGCGGATGTCGTTGGTGAGTTCGATACCGTCGATGATGATGTCGCCGCGCTGGTGCTCCTCCAGCCGGTTGATGGTGCGGATCCAGGTCGACTTGCCCGAGCCCGATGGCCCGGCGATGACCAGCACCTCGCCGTGCTTGACGGTGATGTTGATGTCGTTGAGGACGTGCAGCTCCCCGAACCACTTGTGCACAGCACGGCAGATGATGATGTCCTCGGCGTCCGCTCCCGGTGGCGTGCGCTTGACGGCGCGAGGCTTGGTGGAGATGCCCTGCACGGTAGGCTCGTTGGTCGCTAGAGGGTCACTCATCGTTCACCGATTCCAAGTTCCTTTTCGAGTCGATAGCTGGCCTGGCTGAGTGTGTAGCTGAGGACGAAGAAGACGACCGCCACGAAGAAGTAGACCTCGAAGCTGGTGCCCAGCCATTCAGGCTGAGCGAGGACGGCGCGGCCGATGCCGAGGACCTCGAGCAGGCCGATGATGTAGGCCAGCGTGGTGTCCTTCATCAGGCTGATGAAGAGGCCCACGTTGGAGGGGATGGTGATGCGCAGCGCCTGCGGCAGGACGATGAAGGTGGTCGTCTGCCAGGTGCGCAGGCCGACCGCGAAGGCGGCCTCGTGCTGGCCCCTGGGAATGGCCTGCAGGCCGCCACGCACGTTCTCGGCCACGTAGGCCGCGCTGAAGAGCGTGATGCCACCGATGGCCCGGATGACGTTATCGATGCGCAGGCCTTCGGGCAAGACCAGCGGGAACAGGAACTGGGCCATGAACAGGATGGTGATCAGCGGGACCGCGCGGATGAGCTCGATGTAGGTGATCGAGACGATGCGCACCACCGGCAGGCGGCTCTGGCGCCCGACCGCAAGGGCGACGCCCAGCGGGAACGAGAGCAGGATGCCGGCGACGGAGAGCACCATCGTCAGCAGCAGGCCGCCCCACAGGCTGCTCGAGACGGACGGCAGCGGCGTCGCCTCGCCGAGCCCAGCCAACAGGAGTACGCCCGAGACGGCGACAGCCAGCCAGAGCAGTGAGGTCCACAGTCGCCGGACGGGGTGGCGGCCCGCGGCCAGCATCGTGACCAGCACCACGCCCGCGCCCACGACCGGCGCCAGCGCCGCCACGACACCGAGATCGGAGACGAAGATGAGTGCCGCGACCATCAGCTGGCCGGCCATGAGCATGTTGGCCAGCATGCGCACCGAGCCGATGGCGGACGAGCCGGCGGAGACGCCGGTCGCGGCCGACAGGAGCGTGAGGGTCACCCAGACGCGCCAGATCTCCTCGGGCGGATAGCGCCCCACGAGGAACAAGCGCATGTTGGAGGTGATGACACCCCAGCGAGCTTCGAACACGATCCACTGCGCGAGCCCGACGATGACCAGGGCCACGATGACGCCGAGGACGATGGTGAGGAGGCCGTTGAGCTTGCTGCTGAAGAGGTTGTGGTACAGCCAGCCGAGGACGCCCACCTCGGTGCTCGGTGGGCGGACCTCCTCTACGGCCCCGGGCGGCGTGGTGCTCATCTGCGGGCTACCGCTCATCGGATCTGCACCATGCGGTTGTAGATGTTCATGAGCACGGAGGTCAGCAGGCTCACGCTGAGGTAGATGGCCATGACGATGATCAGCACCGAGACCGGCTGACCGGTCTGTTCGGAGATGGTCCGGCTGACGTTGAAGACGTCGGCAAAGCCGATGGCCAGGGCCAGGCTGGAGTTCTTGATGAGGTTGAGGTACTGGCTCGTCAACGGCGGCACGATGATGCGCAGCGCCTGCGGCAAGATGACCAGGCGCAGGACCTCGCCCTCCTTCAGGCCGATCGTGCGCGCAGCCTCCAGCTGGCCCTTGCTCACAGCCTGGATGCCACCGCGGATGATCTCGGCGATGAAGGCCGCCGTGAAGAGCGCCAGGCCCACGGTCATGGCCAGGAACTCGGGGCTGAAGCGCAGGCCACCGCTCATGTTGAACTTGCCCAATTCCGGGTTCTCGAAGGCGATCGGTCCGCCGGGGATGAGGAACCACACGAGCAACGGCAGGCCGATGAGCACGGCCGAGGCGATCCAGCGCAGGCCCAGCGTGGGTCGGCCGTCAGCCTCGCGCTTGCCCGCGTACCACCACAGCGCAGCGAAGCCGACGACCGCGATGATGACCACCACGAACCAGACGCACGCCGTTGGCGGCGACCTCCGGTCGCGGCAGGTACGAAGCCGCGCTGGCTCAGGTACATGTCCAGCGGGAACTGGATGGAGTCGCGCACCTTGGGCATCTGCAGGAAGACGACGAAGTAGATGACCAGCAACTGCACCAGCACCGGTGTGTTGCGGAAGATCTCGACGTAGGTCAGGGCGATCTTGCTGACGAGCCAGTTGCTCGACAGGCGAGCCACGCCGAAGATCAGGCCGATGATGGTGGCCAGGAAGATGCCGACGACACTGACCATGACCGTGTTGAGCAGGCCCACCAGGAGCGCCCTGCGCGTAGCTGTCGTCGACCGTGTAGGGAATGACCGACTCGGCCGGCGTGAAGCCCGCGCGTAGGTCGAGCCAGCTGAACGAGGTCGTGATGCCTCGCGTCGCGCTGTTGACGAGCAGGTTGTTGAGCAGCCAGCCGAGGAAGAGCAGGACCACCGCCAGGAAGACGATCTGCGTGATGACCGCCAACACACGCACGTCCCGGTAGAACGGGATGGATGCGTGCTCGTGGCCTACGTCGTCAGGCACCGGTGGCTAGCTGCTCGTTCTCGGATACAAGCTTCGACCCCGGGGCACCATCTGGCATCCCCGGGGTCGGTCTCTCTCTCGACTACCTGAACGGTGGCGAGTACATCAGGCCGCCGTCGAGCCAATGGGCGTTGGGCGAACCTTCGCGGGGAAGCTCGATCCCGGAGTCAGGTCCGAAGGCGCGCTCGTAGATCTCACCGTAGTTGCCCACGGCCGAGATGACGTCGACGACGAAGTCGTTCTCGAGCCCGAGCGCGGAGCCCAGCTCACCGGTCTCGCCCAGGAAACGAGCGATCACCGGGTTGGCGGAGCCGGCGAACTCGCCGATGTTCTCGGCGGTGATGCCCAGCTCCTCAGCCTCGATCGTGGCGTAGACGACCCAGCTGATGATGTCGTTCCAGTTGTTGTCGCCATGCGCGGTCAACGGCGCCAGCGGCTCCTTGGAGAGGGTGTCGGCGAGGATGACGTGGGCGGATGGGTCGGCCATCGCAGACTTTCGGCCCGCGAGCTGGGAACGGTCAGAGGTGACGGCGTCGCAGCGTTCCTCCTCATAGGTCGTGTAGACGGTGTCGATCTCGGCCGCAACGACCGGGGTGTACTCGATGCCCAGCCAGGTCATCTGGTCGGCCAGGTTCTGCTCGGTGGTCGTGCCCGACGTGACGCAGATGGTCGCGCCATTGAGATCCTCGAGCGACGAGATGCCATCCGCCACGCGGACCATCATGCCCTGGCCGTCGTAGAGGATGACCGGACCGAAGTCGCCCCACGTGGCATCGCGGGTGAACGTCTGGGTCGTGTTGCGGAACAGGACGTCGATCTCACCGCCCTGGACGGCGGTGGCGCGCTGGTCAGCGGTGAGGGTCGGGGTCTTGACCTTGCTGTCGTCCCCGAAGACCGCAGCAGCGACGGCGCGGCAGTAGTCGCCGTCCATGCCCTCGAAGATGCCGGTCTCGTTGTTGAGGACGCTCATGCCAGGCAGGCCGCCATTGAGGCCGCAGATGACCTCGCCGCGCTCCTGCACGGCTGCCAGGGTGTCGCCATCGGCAGCAGCGACTGCCGACGAGCTAAGGGCAAGGGCTCCGATCACGAGCCCGGGTACGAGTCTCTTCACGACGATCTCCTCCTAGGGTTGGTCGATACCCGGCGCAGGAGGGCGCAACAATACGTCCCCCACGGCGCCGCCGACGGTCCTCCCAGGCCCGTCGCGTCGGGCGCAGGATACCAAGTCTCACGAGCGTGAAGGGGCCAAAACGAGGCCGATCCACGCTCGTGGCACTCAGATGTGACCGAACCGCGACCGCGGTGGTGCGCCGGCGCACCACATGCTGGCAGCGCGACTACGTAGCCTGACCTCCCTCGCCGAGCCCGTAGACGTGGAGCGCGGTCCCGCCCCGGATCAGGCCCTGCTCGTACGCCGGCAGCTCGGCCACGAGGTAGCGCACCAAATCGATGGCGTCGCAGTAGGCCCCGGCCAGCAGGCAGATGGGCCAGTCCGAGCCAAGCATCAGCCGCTGTGCACCAAAGGCGTCCACCGCCAGCTCGACGGGATGACGCAGGTCATCGATCGACCACGCGCCCCAGTCGGCCTCGGTGACGAGGCCGGAGAGCTTGGCACTGACGTTGGGCAGCTCGGCCAGAGGCAGCAGGGCCCGGCCCCAGGCGGAGAGGTCGCCGCTGGCGATGGGCGGCAGGGCCAGGTGGTCGAGCACGAACTGCAGGTCCGGGATGGCCGCGCACACCGCCAGGGCCGCGGGCAGTTCGCGCGTGCGCACTTGCAGGTCGAAACTGATGCCGGCTTGGGCCACCGCCGCGAGGCCGCGGCGCACGTCCGCGCGCTCCAACCATGCGGGATCGGGCTCATCGTGCACGCGGTGGCTCACGCCCACCAGCAGTTCGCCGCCGGGGCCGGCCCGCAGCGCCGCGATACGGCCGGCCACATCCGCCGCGGTGAGGTCGACCCAGCCGACGACACCACGCACATAGGGCACCGAGGCCGCAAGCGCGAGCAACTCGGCCGACTCCTGACTCGAAGGTAGCGTCTGCACCAGCACCGAGCCGCTCATGTGCTCGAGCTCGAGCTCCGGCTGCAGGTCGGCCGGCCCGAATGCCCGCTGCAGTGGCTGGTACTTCGCGGTCATCCACGGGTAGTCGCGCCGGGCCGGATCCCAGAAGTGCTGGTGGGCGTCGATGGCGGGCAGGTCTAACACGGGTCGAAACCTCCGCACGAGACCGACCCTGCCGCATGCGTTCCGGAGCGACCCTGTCGGCGCCGCTCCTCGACTACTCCGAGGGCATCACGTCTCCCCTGGTGCGCGGGCCCACCCGCGCACGGCGCTCGCCGTTGCGCCGTAGCCTAGCGTTTGGCGCCCGACCTGCGAAGCGATGAAGCGCGAGGTGGTGCCCCTGCGCACCAGCCCTGAAAGGGCGGCGCGAGTGCGCGAGACTGGGCCTATGAACACCACAGGCGAGGCCATCGGCGTGGCGGTCCTGGGCGCCGGCCGCATGGGCCAAACACACATCCGCAACCTGGCCGCCATCGCGGACGTACGCGTGGTGGCCGTGGCCGACCCCGACCCAGAGGCAGCCGAAGCCGGCCGCGCCCTGGCCCGCGCTGCGCGGGCGCTGACCGAACCACGCGAGGCCATCGAGGCCCCCGACGTGGACGCGGTCGTCATCGTCACGCCCACCAGCACGCACGCCGAGCTCATCGAGGCTGCCGCGAAGGCGGGCAAGGCGGTGTGGAGCGAGAAGCCCATCGCGCTGGAGCTGGCCGAGACCGCGCGCGTGGTCGAGCTCGTGCAGGCGGCGGGCGTGCCTGTTCAGCTGGGTTTCATGCGCCGCTTCGACCCGGCCTATGCCGCGGCCAAGGCCCGCATCGAAGCCGGCGGACTGGGCCGCATCGAGCAGTTCCGCGCCCTCTCGCGTGACACATACCCGCCGCCGGTGGAGTTCCTGCACCATGCCGGCGGCATCTTCCTCGACATGGCCGTGCACGACCTGGACCTCGCGCGCTTCCTCGTGGGTGAGGTGGAGGAGGTCCACGCCTGGGCCGCCGTGCTGGCAGAGCCTCGGTTCGCCGAGGCCGACGACTTCGACACCGCACTGGCGGTGCTGCGCTTCGAGAACGGGGCCATGGGCGTGGTCGAGACCGCGCGCCACAGCCGGTGGGGCTACGACATCCGCACCGAGGTGGCGGGTGCCGAGGGCAAGGTCGTGGTGGAGGACGTGCAGAAGACGGCCGCGACCTTCAGCCACGACTTCGGCTTCCACGGCGACCACTTCGAATCATTCCCCGACCGCTTCGAGGCCGCCTTCCGCCTGGAGCTGGAGGCCTTCATCGCCGCGGTGCGCGAAGGGCGGGAGCCGACGCCCGGCCCCGCGGACGCGC
The DNA here is from genome assembly GCA_963716815.1 of uncultured Chloroflexia bacterium. Classification (GTDB taxonomy): domain Bacteria; phylum Chloroflexota; class Limnocylindria; order Limnocylindrales; family CSP1-4; genus JAFMJV01. Next base: position 96,731 of record CAVQUM010000010.1, on the reverse strand, counting down.
TCGAGACCCTGCGCCTGGCGGTCGCGTGCACGCGCAGCCGCGCCGAAGGCCGGCCGGTGAAGCTGTCGGAGGTGACGGTCTAGCCGGCGGTGACCTCTCCGCTCGCGGATAGGGGGTGGATCGACCACGACCAGCGGTAGGTGCCGCTGCGTACGAGGTACGCCTCGGTGGTGTCGGGCCCGCACGATGCGGTACCCACGCCACGGTGCGCCGCGTCGATGTGCACGATCGTCTCCGGCCGTGGCCGGAGCGCCTCGAGGTGCTCGGCCGCTTCGAGGTCGGCCGCGCTGTAGTGCGTGGCCGAGACCTGGCTGGGACGACCCATCACCAGGCGCACGCCGTCGCCGGCGCCGTCGCGCAGCTCCAGCCAGCGCATGCCGGAGCGGCCGCCGGCCTCCTGCGGCCAGAGATAGGGCGTGAACAGCTCGTCGATGGCTGCGTGCCAGCGTCCGACGAGGCCGGAGCGCATGCGGTCGGGATAGGTCTCGTGGGGACCGAGGCCGAACCACTCGGCCTCGACCAGGCCGGGCGTGATGGTCAGGGCCGTGCCCACGCGCGCGAGGTCGTCCAGCTCCGAGGGGATGAGCGCCTCCTCGGCCACGTGCACGCCGCCATCGGCTAACGGTGTGAGCACCTGGCGGTGCTCGACCACGGCCTCACCGACGTGCACGTCACGCCTGACGTGGGCCACGGCGCCGTCCCGCTCCACCACGGCCGGGCCCGGTCGCGGGTCCGCCAGCCCCTGTCGCGCCCATCGCTCGACGAGCCCGGCCATGCGGTCGTTGTCGGTGCCGGCACGGAAGAGCGAGAGGGCCGGGGGTGCGGCCAGCGACGGGTGGACCAGTTGACCCCGGTCATCAAGCTCGACGGGCTCGTCGCCTACGGTGGGCATCCGAAGTACGGTGCGGGCAGGATCGGTCAGCGGCACCTGGTCCCAGCAGACCTCGGTGCCGGCGGAGGCCCAGGGCTCGTCCGCGGCAGTCTCGAAGCGGAACGTGAGCCAGCGCTCGCGGTCGGTCGCCTCCGGTTCGGCCCAGCCGCGCAGCGCGGCCCGACCAACGGCGCCCGGCGCAAGCACCGGCAGCTCGACCGGCCCCTCGGCCACGGTCTCGCCCTCGTCGGCCAGGACCCAGCGACCGCGCAGCCAGCCGCTGTCACGGAAATGGAGCTTGCTGGCCACCTCGATGGTGCCGGCGTCGGTGTCCACCTCGGTGATGCGGAGCGGGGCGTTGAGGTACTGCGCCTCGCGCATCGCCGGCTTGGGTGAGCGGTCGGGCCAGTTGAGCCCGTCGGTCACGAAAGGTCCGTCGTGCGGCACCTCGCCGAAGTCGCCGCCGTAGGCCCAGCGGACCGTGCCGTCGGCCAGTTCCTGCTCCAGACCGTGGTCGCGCCACTCCCAGATGTAGCCACCCTGCAGGCCGGGGGTCGATTCGATGGCGTCCCAGTACTCCGCGAGGGTGCCGTTGCCGTTGCCCATCGCATGGGAGTACTCGCACATGATCAGCGGCCGCTTCTGCCGGCCTGACTCGGCGAACTCGACGATGGCGCTGATGTCGGGGTACATGGGGCAGACGAAGTCGGTCACCCGGGAGCCGCCGGTCCAGTCGAAGCGGATCGCGCCCTCGTAGTGCAGCGGGCGCGTCGGATCGTGCCGGCGGACCCAGGCCGCGGCAGCCTCGTGGTTGGAGCCGTAGCCGCTCTCGTTGCCCAGCGACCAGGCATAGACACAGGGATGGTTGCGGTCGCGCAGGACCATGCGCGAGACACGCGCCAGCCACTGGCCCAGGTAGCGCGGATCGTCGCAGATCACCGCCTGGAAGGCGTGGCTCTCGATGTCGGCCTCCGCGACCACGAACAGGCCCAGCTCGTCGCAGAGGTCGAGGAAGGCGGGGTCGTTGGGATAGTGCGCGGTGCGTACGGCGTTGAAGCCGTGGCGCTTCATGGCCACGATGTCGGCGCGCATGGCCTCAGGCGCGACCACGCGGCCGGTGACAGGATCGAAGTCATGACGGTTGACACCGCGGATGAGCACGCGCTCGCCGTTGATGCGCAGGTCCCGACCGCTGATCTCCACGCGGCGGAAGCCGGTGCGCACCGTGGCCCTGTCGGCGAGCGAACCGTTCGGCCGGCGCAGCTCGACCGCCAGCTCGTAGAGCCGCGGGCGCTCGGCCGACCAGGGCTCGGACCTCTGCGACCTCGGCGGCCAGCCTGACCGAACCGGTCCGGGCCGGCTCCAGGTGCGGCTGCATCTCCGCCCAGCGAGCGGCATCCTCGCCCATGCCGTGCTCGCCGTAGAGCTCGTGACGGCGGATGAGCGCCCGCCCGGACGGGTCGGTGGCCCAGTAGGGCAGCTCGAAGGCGGCCGGGGCGCCGCTGAGCACGACGTCGGTGCCGGCCAGCCGAGCCTCGACGGACCACCCCGCTTCGAGCGTACGCGTCACCCCGCCGACCTGGACATCGAGCTCGAGCGTGCCGGTGCGCATGTCGTCGGCCAGGCCGGCGACGACCGAGACGTCGCCCAGGTACACCGGCTCGGTGGCGTAGAGGTAGACCGAGCGCGTGATCCCGCCGTGCCACCACTGGTCCTGGTCCTCGATGAAGGTGGCGTCCGACCACTTCACCACCGTCAGGCGCAGCGTGTTCGTGCCGGCACGGAGGTACTCGCGCAGGTCGAACTCCGAGGCCAGGTGCGAGTCCTTGCCGACCCCCACCCGACGGCCGTTGAGCTCGACGAGCACGACCGACTCCGCCGCGCCGATGTGCAACACCACGCGCTTCCCGGCCCACTCGGGTGGCAGCTCGAACTCGCGCTCGTAGACGCCGGTGGGGTTGTGCTCGGGCACGTGGGGCGGCTCGCCCTCGAAGGGCATCTGCACGTTCGTGTACCACGGCAGGTCGTCGGTGCCCTGACGAGTCCAGCAGCCGGGCACCGCGATCTCGCGCCAGGTCCCGCTCGGCTGCGCCTCCGGGCGGTCCAGCAGCTCGAAGCGCCAGGTGCCGTCAAGGAGCAGGCCGGGCTCCCGGGCCAGGGCGTGCATCGGCTCACGGCCTCGGGCCACGAGCTCGGGGTCTAGCCAGGGAGCGGTCATGCAGGTGCCTCCAGCGTCGTCACGGGCGTGATGTCTCGGCTCAGCGTGCCACGCTCGGGGCCGTCGCGACAACGGGCCGGGGCCCCTCCCGGGCAAGACAAACGGACCGCAGAGAGGGTACCCTTTGGCGGTCGTTGACCCCTGTCACCCCAGTGATAGTGGGCCGAACGGGACGAATGGCCAGTGCCCGGTCGCCTGAGCCCCAGCTCAGCGTTCCACGACAGAGGGAGTCAGGACGGAGGTCCGTCTGTTGGATATCGCCGTGCGGCAGCGGAGCGCTGCCGAATGAAGTACCACCCCGCACGAACCCAGCTCGCAGTCGCCAGCCTGCTGACGCTGCTGCTGATAGCCATCACCGTCGTGCCCGCCACTGCGGCCAAGCCCCTGCGTCGTGCCGGCGCGGAAGAGCAGACCATGCGCCTGGTCAACTGCATGCGCTCCGGCGGCCACGTGACCAAGTACGCCACGTGCAAGGGCTGGGGCAGCGGCAGGTACTCCAAGTCCGTCAAGACGCTGCGCTACAGCGACAAGATCTCCGACAGGGTCTCCTGGCCATGGGCCCGCCAGTCCGTCCAGTTCTACGGCACGCGCACCTGCTGGATCGGCCACAGCCGCGCCGGTTCCACCGTCGACAAGCGATTCGCGGCGGCCAGCCTCAGGCACATCGCCAACGGCGAGAACATGGGCTGCGGCTACTACGGCACCGCTCGCAAGACCGCCCTGATCGATCGTGCGCATGTGGCAGGCGGAGAAGGCGTACAACGGACCGCACTGGCGCCAGCTCAAGAATCGCCAAGTTCCTGAGCGCGGGCGTGGCCTCGGCCAAGTACGGCGCGCGCAAGTCGCAGCTCGTGGTGAACTTCTACGGGCAGCTCGTCGACTAGGGCCTGCGACGAGGCCACTCGCGAACGGCGCCGGCTGAGCCGGCGCCTTTTCGTTCGTCGGCGCCGCTACCTGTGTGAGCCGGGGCCCCGGGCCGGGCTAGTCGACCTTTTGGCCAGGCGGTCGAACAGCTTCTGCACCTCCAGCACGCGCGGCGCGATGGTGTAGGTACCCGGCAGCTCGCGAGCGTACTGATCCGGCTCCAACACGACCGACTTGACCTTCTCCAGGTCGGCGGTCCCTGCGAGTTCGAGCAGGGCCGGTGCAGCCCGCAAGGGCATGTCGGTGACGACGCGCTTGCGCGCCACATCGACGAGGCTGGACAACTGGTCCGCGCCGCGCTTGTGCACCTTGGCCGCAGCCGCAACGAGCACTTGCTGTTGCCGGCGGGAGCGGTCGTAGTCGGTGCTGGTGTGCCGGGAGCGTGAGAACGCCAGGGCCTTCTTGCCGTCAAGGTGCCGCTTCCCGGCTTTGAGCTTGAGGCCCTTCTTGCCGATGTGCATGGTGGGGTCGACGAGCGACTCCTTGAGCTTGACGTCGACCCCGCCGATGCTGTTGATGAGGCGCACGAGGCCGTCGAACTCGACCATGGCGTAGTAGTCGATCTCGGTACCGAAGGCGTAGGCGAGGTCCCGCTTGAGCTTCTTGAGGGCGGGCTTGGTCTTGCCCTCGGCGCGCTCGTACTCCCAGAAGAGCGAGTTGATGCGACCGCCGATAGACCTTTCCCGGTGCGATGGGCACGTTGACCGTGTCGCGCGGCAGGCTGACCATGGCCACGCGGCCCGACGTGCGGGTCGACCGTGGCCACGATGATGGCGTCGGTGCGAGAGCCGATGACACCCTCGCGGTAGTCGCTGCCGAGGATGAGCACCGTCAGGCGCCCGTCGCTGCCGAGCAGGTCCGCCACACGCAGCGGCGGCTTGGTCGGCTCCGGCGTGGGCTTGGCGGCGGCGGCCTGCCGGGCCCACCATCGGTACCGCCGTCGTCCTGGGAACCGACGGCCAGCCCGGCGCAGCCGGAGAGTGCGAACACGAGGATGGCGCTGAACAGGCCAAGCAGCACTCGGCTCATACGCGGGCGGCGGCTCCTATCTGGTCGTGCGACGACTTCGTCACGGCCGGACGGGATCTGGGCACACCTCCTGCTGGAGGGACCCCGCGCCGATATGTGAACGGTCCCGAGTCTACCGTCGGCGACGGCTTCCTGCCGGGGCTGGTGCACCCGTCACCAGCCCGCTACCATGCACGGCCATGTGCCGATCGATCAAGACGCTGCGGGGGTCGCCAGAACCGGTGAGCGACGAGGACGTCCAGGCTGCCGCGCTCCAGTACGTGCGCAAGCTGAGCGGCTACCGCAAGCCTCCCGCGCCAACGAAGCCGTCTTCGAAGCTGCCGTGGACGAGATCGCCGAGGCGACGCGGCGTCTGCTCGAGGGCCTGGTGGTGCGCCGACCCTCTACCTAGCCGCGCTGTCCGACACGAGGAGGCGGCCCGGCTCCGCGTGGGTCCGCCTCCCCTGCCCCAGCGGGAGGTGGGCACCTCCCCTGCGCGGGCCGTGCGCTAGCTCTGCGCGGGCGCAGGGGCCTCGGGCGGGGCCGTGGACGCCTCGACCGCGGGCTCGTCACCGGAACTACCCATGAAGCGCTGGCGGAAGCCGGTCTTGCCGCCTTCCACGAGCGAGTACAGCACCGGGATGACGATGAGCGTCAGCGCGGTCGAGCTGAAGAGCCCGCCGATGACGACCACGGCCAGCTCCTCGGCGATGACCGAGCCGTGGGCCATGCCCATGGCCACCGGCGTCAGCGCCAGCATCGTGGCGATGGCGGTCATGAGGATGGGCCGCACGCGAACACTGGCGCCGCCGATGAGCGCAGCGTAGACCTCGTCGCCCTTGGCCCGCCGCTGCTCCACGAAGTCGAGCAGCACGATGGCGTTGGTGACCACGATGCCGATGAGCATCAGCAGGCCGACCATGGCGCTGATGCCGAGCGGATGGCCGCTGATGGCCAGGGCGCGGGAAGGCGCCGATGGCCGCGAGCGGCAGGCTGAAGAGGATGATGAACGGCGTGATGAGCGAGCCCAGGGCCAGCACCATCACGATGTAGACGACGAGGATGGCGAAGCCCATCGAGAAGTACAGAGCTACTCGAAGGCCTCGTTCATCTCCGCGGTGGCACCCGCGAACGTGGTCTCGATGGTGTCGGGGATCTGCCCGTCGTCGCGCAGGTCCTCGATGCGAGCCGCCGGCTTCCTCGGACGCGGCGCCGGTGTCTGCGGTGATGACCTCGGCGCTGACGGTCGCGGCCGGCGTGCCGTCCACTCGCGTCACCGAGGCTGCGCACCTCGACCACATCGACGTCGGCGACCTGTGCCCAGTGGCGTCGTGCCGGCCATGCCGCTGACGGGCATCTGGCGCAGGGCCTCGACGCTGTCGACACCCGCGTCCGAGACGCGCATCTGCGCGGCCAGCGAGGTGCCGTCGTCGAGCGTGTACGTGCCCAGCGGGATTGCCCACGAGCACGCCCCGGATGTCGGTCCCGACCTGGGCGGTGGTGGAGCCGATCATCATGGCCATGTTGGGATCGACCGCGATCGATCACCTGCGGCGACTCGGCGACCGCATCGCTGGCGACGTTGTCGAGGCCGTCCATCTGGCGCAGTTCGTCGACGACGAGGTCACTGGCGGCCTTGATCTGGTCGGGGTCGAGACCGCTGACCACGATGGACATGCCGGACATGCCCACGGCCATGGTGCTCTCACCCGAGACGATGACCTCGAAGCCATCCGTCGAGAGGTGCTCGAGCTCGGCCTTGATCTCGGTGCGCGATTCCTCGATGTCGTAGCCATCCTTGATGCGCACGGTCATGGAGGCGCTGTTGGAGGGGCGGCCGGCGAACATCGCCTGCAGCGCCTGCGTGCCGGTGTCGCCCTCGCTGGGGATGGTGGACATGACCATCTCCATGTCCTCGCGCGCGAGCAGGATCCTCGGCCTCGAGGGCCTTCTCGCTGACGGCCTCGGACGAGCCGCCGGCGGCGGCGCGACCGTGATGGAGACGAGGTTCTCGCCGCCCATGTCGATGAAGGCCGTGGGCAGGTTGCCGGCCATGATCATGGCCCCGAGCGAGAGCGCGAACGCGATGCCCAGCGTGCTCCACTTGGTGACGCGGCTGCGCAGCGCGAACTCGCAGCAGCGGCGTGTAGAGACGCTGCCAGACGGTCTCGGGCGGCTGGCCCTTGTCGTCGACCTTGATGTCGATCTGGTCGATGAAGAGGTAGGCCAAGCACGGGCACGACCGTGAGGGCCACGACCAGCGATGCGAGCATGGCGAACGTCACGGCCAGGCCGAAGGGCAGGAAGAACTGGCTGACGATGCCGCCGACGAAGCCGATGGGCAGGAAGATGGCCACGGTGGTGATGGTGCTGACGGTGATGGCCTTGGCCACTTCACGCACACCGTTGAGCACGGATTGGCCCTTGGTGTCGCCCATGCCGCGGTGACGGTAGATGTTCTCCAGCACGACGATGGAATCGTCGACCACTCTGCCCACGGCGACCGTCAGGCCGCTGAGGGTCAGGATGTTGATGGTCAGCCCGAAGAGGCCGAAGAGCGCGATGCCGATGAACAGCGACAGCGGGATGCTGATGGCGGCCACGATGGTGGTGCGCACGCTGCGCAGGAAGACGAAGATGACGATGATGGCGAAGAGGCCGCCGAGCAGGCCCTCCTGCATCAGCCCCTGGATCGACTCGGTGATGTAGTCGGCCTGGTCCATGATGGTCTCGACGACGATGACGTCGCCATACGACGCGAGGGCCTCGTCGAAGATGGCGTGGACGTCCTCGGAGACCTGCACGGTGTTGCCACCCGAGGCCATCGAGACGGAGACCGTCAGCGAAGGCTCGCCGTTGGTGCGCGCATAGCCCGACTCGTTGATCTCGGCCTCTTCGATGGTGGCGATGTCACCGAGCGTGACGGGTACGGGCATGGCCGCGAGGGCCTCGGTCAGCTGGCTCAGGTCGCCGAGAAGGCCGGCGAGACCACCCTCGGCCGAGGGCTCCTCTTCCGGGTCGTCCGCGGCTGCCTCCGTCCTCCGCCTCCGCCTCCGCCGGCGCCTCCGCCGGCGCGGGCGTGGTCGGGGGCACAGCGGCCGCGCCGCCGGTGGCACCGGCGGCCGCGGCGCCACCGCTGCTGCCGACGATCTGCGCCTCGAGCTCGGCGATCGAGCGGTACTCGTGCGCGGTCGAGACCGGCAGGCGCAGGTCACCGTCGCTGACGCTGCCCGACGGCAGCGTGATCTGGTTGGCGTAGAGGATGCCCTGGACCTGCTGCAGGCTGATGCCGTACTCGGCCATGGCCGCAGGGTCCAGCACGATGTCGATGATCGGGGTCGAGCCGCCGGTCAGCTCGGCCGTCGAGACACCGTCGATGCCCTGCAGTCGGGGCAGGATCTCGTGACGGGCGATCTCGGCGGCCGCTGCCGGATCGGCGCCGGGGGCAGCACCGATGGTGGCGGTGACCACGGGCAGCTGGTCCATGCTGAAGGACATCACCATCGGGTCGACGTCCTGGGGCAGTTCCACGGTGTCGATGGCGCGCTCGACGTTGTCGACCGCCTCCTTCACGTCGGTCCCGAAGTCGAACTCGGTGAAGATCATCGACATCGAGTTGGACGAGCTCGACTGGGTGCCCTCGAGATCGGGAACGTTGACGAGCGCCCGCTCGAGGGGCACGGTCACCTGTTCCGCGACCGTCTCCGCGCCCGCGCCGGGCATGGGGCTGATGACCATCACGAACGGCAGCTGGATGTCGGGGATGATCTCCTGCTTGAGCGTCGACCAGGAGTAGACGCCGCCGATGAAGACGCCGATGGCGAGCAGGATGATGACGCTCTTCTGCCGCAGCGAGAACTCGGTCAGGCGGATCATGCGGTCGTCCTTTCAGGGTCATCGATGCCGGTGGTGCTCTCCGCGATCAGGCGTGCCTCTCGGGCGATGGCCGCGACGCCGAGTCGGAGTCCGCGCAGCTCCTCGACGCTGAGTCCAGCGAGGAGCTCGCCGAGCTTGGCCGAGGGCAGCTCATGGAAGCGGTCGACCACGGCCTGGCCGCTCGCGGAGAGCGTGACCAGCTGGTGCCGGCGATCGTGGGGGTCGGGATTGCGCTCGACGTGTCCAGCCTCCACGAGCCGATCGACCAGGCCACTGGCCGCGGGCAGGCCGATGTGCAGGTGTGCGGCCAGCGCGGAGATGGAGATCGAGGGGTAGAGCGCCACGAGCGTCAGGCAGCGGGCCTGGGGCATCGTCACGTCGATGTCGACGACCTCGATCTGCCGCCAGCGCGCGACGTGCTCGATGAGCTGGTCGAAGTCGTCGAGGATCTCCTGGCGCAGCTCGGCAGCCGAGCGACTCACCATTCGGTTCCGCTAGTGCGCACCATTGCTGATGCACGAATAGTTTGCACAACCTGAACGGTACATGCGGTGTCGACGGCTGTCCCCGGGCCACAGGTCCCGACCCGAAGGTGCCAGGCGTACCAAGAAGACCCGGCCGCTCGACGCGACCGGGTCTTGGGGGTGCCTCGGGTCCGGGCGCCTAGCCCGGACGGGCTCGGCGTCGGGGGTCTGCGGCGGAACCTCCGGCGGCAGCTCGTCGTCGGCGTCGCTGCGCATGAAGCGCGCCCGGAAGCCGGCCTTGCCACCATCGACGAGCGAGTAGATGACCGGGATGACCATGAGCGTCAGGAACGTCGAGCTGAAGAGGCCGCCGATGACGACCGTGGCCAGCTCTTCGGCGATGATCGAGCCGTGGGCGAGGCCTGCGGCCACCGGCGCCAGCGCCAGGATCGTCGCCAGTGCGGTCATCAGGATGGGCCGCACGCGCGTGTTCGCGCCCTTCACGAGTGCGTCGTATGGCGAGAGGCCCTTGGCCTTGAGTTGCTCCACGAAGTCGAGCAGCACGATGGCGTTGGTGACCACGATGCCGATGAGCATGAGGAAGCCGATCATGGCGCTGATGCCCAGCGGGTTGCCCGTGACGAGCAGCGCCGGGATGGCGCCGATGAGGGCCAGCGGCAGGCTGAAGAGGATGATGAACGGGGTGATGAGCGAGCCCAGGGCCAGCACCATCACGATGTAGACCACGAGGATGGCCACGCCCATGGAGAGGAAGAGGCCCTCGAAGGCCTCGGCCTGCTCAGCGGTGGCGCCCGCGAATGTGACCTCCACCGAGTCGGGGATCTGCCCCGCCTCGCGCTGGGCGTCGATGCGGGCTTCGGCGTCGGCCGAGACACCCGCGAGGTCCTGGCCGATGACATCGGCCGAGACGGTCGCGGCCGGCGAACCATCGACGCGTGTGACCGTACCGCGCACCTCGACCGCTTCGACGGACGCGACCTCGCCGAGGGTGGAGGTCCCGGCCATGCCGCTCACGGGCATCGCGCGAAGGCCCTCGACGCCGTCGACGGTGGCGTCGTCGACGCGCAGGATGGTGGTGACGGCCGTGCCGTCCTCGAGCGTGTAGGAGCCGATGGGTTGCCCCACGAGCACGTCGCGGATCTGGGTGCCGATCTGGGCCGTGCTGGAGCCGATCACCGCCGCCTTGTTGGGGTCGACCACGACCGCCACCTGGGGGGTCTCGGAGACCGCGTCGCTCTCGACGTTGTCGAGGTCCTCCATGGCCGAGAGCTCGACCGCGATGGCGTTCGCCGCCTGTTCGATGTCGATGGGGTCCTGACCGCTGACCACGATCTGCAGACCGCCCCCGCCGCCGAACGCGTCCTGCTCGGACACGGCCACGTCGAAGCCGTCGGTGGAGATGGGCTCCAGGCCCTCCTTGATGTCCTCGCGCGCAGCCTGGAGGTCGACATCGTCGTTGAGGCGGACGGTGATGACGGCACTGTTGGAGGCGCGGCCGCTGAACGCCGCCTGCAGCGCCTGTGCGCCGGTGTCGGCCTCACCGGGGATGGTCGACTGGACCAGCTCGACGTCTTCGTTGGCGAGCAGGATCTCCTCAGCCTCGAGCGTCTTCTCGCGCACCCCGGCCGTGGAGGCACCCTGGGGCGGCGACACGGTGACGGTCAGGAAGTTCTCGCCACCGGCGTCCACGAAGCTCTGGGGCAGCAGCCCCGCGAGCGACATGGCGAAGACGAACAGCAGCCCGGCGATGCCGATGGTGCCCCACTTGGTGATGCGGTTCTTGAGGGCCACGATGAGCACCGGCGTGTACAGCTTCTGCCAGATAGTCATCTTCGGCTCGCCGTCCTCGTCGAACTCGATATCGACCTTGTCGACGAACCAATAGGCGAGCACGGGGATGACGGTGAGAGCCACCAGCAGCGAGGCCAGCAGCGCGAAGCTCACGGCCAGGCCGAAGGGCAGGAAGAACTGGCTGACGATGCCGCCGACGAAACCGATGGGCAGGAACACCGCGGCCGTGGTGATGGTAGAGCTGGTGATGGCGCCGGCGACCTCCCTGGTGCCGGTGATGACCGAGTCGTGGACGGAATCGCCCATGCCCCGGTGCCGGTAGATGTTCTCGAGCACGACGATCGAGTCGTCCACCACTCTGCCGACCGCGACCGCGAGGCCGCCGAGGGTGAGGATGTTGATGGTCAGACCGGCCACGCCGAAGATGGCGATGGCCAGGAAGATCGAAAGCGGGATGCTGATGGCGGCCACCAGCGTCGTGCGCACGCTGCGCAGGAAGATGAAGATGACGAGGATGGCGAAGAGCGCGCCGAGCAGGCCCTCCTGCACGAGGCCCTGCGTGGACTCCTCGATGAAGATGGCCTGGTTCTGGATGACGTCGATGCGGATGGTGTCGCCGTAGGCCTCTGCAGCGGTGGCCTCGGCGAAGACGTCTTCCACCTCGGTGGCCACAGCGACGGTGTTGGCGCCCGACTGCTTGGTCACGCTCAACGTGAGGGAGGGCTGGCCGTTGGTGCGGGCGTAGCCTGAGACCTGGACCTCCTGCGGCTCGATGGTGGCGATCTCGCCCAGCGTCACCGGCTGCGGGATGGAGGCCAGCGCCTCGGTCAGGCTGCCCAGGTCAGGCAGTTGGAAGAGGCCTCCGTCGTCCTCTGGCGGCGCCTCATCGGCCGCCGCCTCCCCTGCCGTGGCGGGGGCTTCAGTCACCGCCTTGCGCGCGTTGGGGGCCCGCGCACCCACGATGAGGCTTTGGAGCTCTTCGGCCGAGGTGAACTCGTGCACGGTGCTGACCGGCAGCCGCAGGCCGCCTTCGTCGATGGCGCCCGACGGGAGGGTGATCTGGTTGGCGAAGAGGATGCCCTGCACCTGCTGCAGCGAGATGCCGGTCTCGGCCATGGCCTGCGGGTCGAGCACGATGTCGAGGATGGGCGTGGGTCCACCCGTGAGGTCGACCGTCGACACACCGTCGATGCCCTGCAGCGCGGGCACGATCTCGTTGCGTGTGATCTCCGCGGCCTCGACCGGATCAGCGCCCTCGATGGGTCCGACCGTCGCGACCACGATGGGCTGGCTGTTGAAGTCGAACGAGCTGACCTGGGGCACACTGCCCTGCGGCAGGTCGAGCTGGCCGACCGCTTGCTCGACCTCGATGAGGGTCTCCTTGAGGTCGGTGCCGAAGTCGAACTCCGCGAAGACGAGCGAGAGCGAGCTGCCGGAAGTCGACTGCACGGTCTGCAGGCGCGAGATGTTGGAGATGGACTGCTCGACCGGGACGGACACCTGCTCGGCCACGTCTTCCGCGCCGGCGCCCGGCACGGGCGTGATGATGGTCACGAAGGGGAACTCGATGTCCGGCAGCAACTCCTGGCGCAGCGTGCCCCAGGAGAAGACGCCCGCGAGGAGCGCACCCACCGCGAGGAGGATGATGACGCTCTTCTCCTTCACGGCGAACTGGGTCAGACGGATCATGCGGAGGTCCTTTCGCTGGGGTCGTCGGTCGTCGAGGAGCGGGCGTCGAGACGCTGGATCTCCCGATCGAGGGCGGTGATGCTGATGAGCAAGGCCTGCTGCTCGCCGGCGTCGAGTCCGGCGATGAGGCGGCGCAGGGCGGTCGTGTTGAGCTCACGCAGCTGGTCGAGGGCGTTCGTGCCGGCCTCGGTCACGCGCACCAGTTGCTGGCGGCGGTCACCGGGGCCAGAGCGCCGGTCGAGGTAGCCGCCGGCCACGAGGCGTTCGACCAGGCCGCTGACAGCCGAGGGGCCGACGCCTAGCTCGGCGGCCAACGCGGACATGGTGATGTCGGGCCGCAGTGAGACGAGATAGAGGACCTTGGCCTGCGGCATGGTCACGTCCGCATCGAGGAACGCCGGGGCGTGCGAGACCGCGGCGTGACGCATGAGCGAATTCGAAGCGGTCGAGGATCTCTTCCTCGACCGGCCTGAAGGAGTTCACGGGGTATCTTTATCCAGCTACTTGCCAATAGTTTACGATGCGCGAACCGTATCACCATGTCCAGTATCCGTCTAGGGTATGTCTACCCAAAGGGCCCGCTTCGTGGCGGCTCGGTGGTGTGCAGGTCGCGCGCTCCGCTGGATTCGGCCGACGCTGACCCCTTCGGCGTCTTCTACCCCTGGCCCGGCCCGGGCCCCATCGCCGTCGCTGTCGCCGTCGCCTGCCGGCTCGGCTGCTCGTGGCCCGCTGCTCGCCCCACGAGCGATCTCGACCAGCTGGACGCCGAACGTGCCGGTCCGGCTCGTGGGGTGAGCAGCGGTGTCACGTCTGTTCGCCGCGTGAGCAGGATCTATGAATCGAGCGACAGGCACGTCGAGATCGCTCACCGGGCGAGCAAGCTGTAGACAGGCCGCTCCGTGCGGCCGGATCTCCGGGTATCAGAAGGGGCCCGGCTGCTCCTCGCGGCCGGGCCCCTGGTAGGACTGGATTAGCCCTCGAGCACCGCCTGCGCAGCCGCCAGGCGCGCCACGGGGACGCGGAACGGCGAGCAGGAGACGTAGTCGAGGCCGACCTTGTTGAAGAAGTGGATGGACTCGGGGTCACCACCGTGCTCGCCACAGACACCGAGCTCGATGTCGGGGCGGGCGGCGCGGCCCTTCTGGACGGCGATCTCGACCAGCTGGCCGACGCCGGTGGCGTCGATGGTCTGGAAGGGGTTGAAGGGCAGGACCTTCTCCTCCACGTACTTGAGCAGGAAGCCACCCTCGGCGTCGTCGCGGCTGTAGCCGAACGCCATCTGGGTGAGGTCGTTGGTGCCGAAGCTGAAGAACGAGGCCTCCTTGGCGATCTCGTCTGCCGTGAGCGCACCGCGCGGGATCTCGATCATGGTGCCGAACTTGTAGTCCAGCGCCACGCCGCTCTGCTCGGCGATCTTGTCGGCCTCGATCTCGAGCAGGCCGCGCACGCGCGAGAGCTCGTTCACGTGACCGACGAGCGGGATCATGATCTTGGCGATGGCGTCGCCGCCACGCTTGTTGACCGCGACCTGCGCGTTGAGGATGGCGCGGGTCTGGATCTTCACGAAGTCGGGGATCATCAGGCCCAGGCGGACGCCGCGCAGACCCAGCATCGGGTTCTGCTCGTGCATCGACTGGACGACGGCCAGCAGGTCCTTCTGCTCCTGCGTCGCCGCGTCGCCGGCCTTGGTCACCTCGACGAGGGTCTCCTCGAGGTTGGGCAGGAACTCGTGCAGCGGCGGGTCGATCAGGCGAACCACCACAGGCAGGCCCTTCATGGCCTCGAAGATGCCCTCGAAGTCGCCCTGCTGGAGCGCCTCGAGCTGGCTCATGGCGCCGTCGAACTTCTCGATGGCGGCCTGCTCCTCGGCCTCGACGGCCTCACCGGCCTCGACCTTGGCGCGGGCTCGCATGGCGGCGCCGCTGACGAGGATCGCGCCACGCACGATCTCGAGGCGCTCGCCCTCGCGGAACATGTGCTCGGTGCGGCAGAGGCCGATGCCCTGGGCGCCGTAGGCGCGGGCACGCTCAGCCTCTTCGGGCTTGTCGGCGTTGGTCCAGACCTCCATGCGGCGGATCTCGTCGGCCCAGCCAAGAACGGTCTTGAGGTCGTCCTGCTCGTCGTAGTCAGCCGACATGGTCCCGAGAGCACCCTCGAAGACCTCGCCGGTGCCGCCGTCGAGGCTGATCCAGTCGCCCTCCTTGAAGGTCAGGCCGGTGTTGACCGAGCTGGCGGTCTTGGTCTTGTAGTCCACGGTCAGCTCGGCGCAACCTGCCACGCAGGGCTTGCCGATCTGGCGGGCGACGACCGCGGCGTGGCTGGTGGCACCACCGCGGGCGGTCAGGATGCCCTCGGCGATGGCCATGCCGTGGAAGTCATCAGGGCTGGTCTCGACGCGCACGAGCACGACCTTCTCGCCGCGCTCGACCCACTCGACGGCCTCGTCGGCGCTGAAGACTGCGCGGCCCACGGCGGCGCCGGGGCTGGCGTTGAGGCCCTTGGCGATCTTGCTCGCACCCTTGAGCGCCTCGGGATCGTACTGGTCACGCAGGAGCTGGTCGACCATGCCCGGCTCGATGCGGCCGAGGGCCTCTTCCTTGGTGATGATGCCGTCCTTGACCATGTCGACGGCGATCTTCACCGCGGCCGCGGCCGTGCGCTTGCCCGAGCGGGTCTGCAGCATGTAGAGCTTGCCGCGCTCGATGGTGAACTCCATGTCCTGCATGTCGCGGTAGTGGTGCTCGAGCCGGTCGGCGATGGCCTGGAACTCGGCGTGCGCCTCCGGCATCTGCTCGGCCAGGTGCGCGATGGGCGACGGGGTCCGGATGCCGGCCACGACGTCTTCGCCCTGGGCGTTGGTGAGGTACTCGCCGAAGAGCGTGTTCTCGCCGGTGCTGGGGTTGCGGCTGAAGGCCACGCCCGTGCCGGAGTCCTCGCCCATGTTGCCGAAGACCATGGTCATGACGTTGACCGCTGTGCCCAGGTCGTGGGCGATCTTCTGGTTCTCGCGGTAGTCGCGGGCGCGCTTGCCGAACCAGCTGGCGAAGACGGCCTTGATGGCCAGGTCGAGCTGCTGGTAGGGATCCTGCGGGAACTCGGCGCCGGTCTCGTCGAGCACGATGGCCTTGAGCTCCTGCACCACGGCCTTCATGCCCTCGGCATCGACATCGGTATCCTGCTTCGCGCCGACGCGCTCCTTGACCGCGTCGAGGGCCGCGTCCATACGCTCGCCGTTGACACCCAGGACGATGCGGCCGAAGAGCTGGATGAAGCGCCGGTAGGCGTCCCAGCCGAAGCGCTCGTTGGCCGTCAGCTTGATGATGCCCTGCAGGGTCTCTTCGTTGAGCCCGAGGTTGAGGACGGTGTCCATCATGCCGGGCATGGAGAACTTGGCGCCGGAGCGAACACTCACGAGCAGCGGGTTCTCGACGTCCCCGAAGCCCTTGCCGGACTGCTCCTCGACCTGGGCGACGGCTACCTTGACGTCCTCCCACAGGCCCTCGGGCAAGGTCTCGCCGGCAGCGAAGTAGTCGTTGCAGGCCTCGGTGGTGATGGTGAAGCCGGGCGGGACCGGGAGGCCCGCCTTGGTCATCTCGGCGAGGCCGGCGCCCTTGCCGCCGAGCAGATCTCGCTGGGTGCCGTCACCCTCGGCCTCACCGGCGCCGAAGGTGTAGACGTATCGCTTGGCAGCGACTTGGGGACGGGTCGAAGCAGACATAGACAGGGTGACCTCGGGGTGTGGGCTTGCGGGCATGGGGTGCCGCAGCGTCGGTATCTGGACAGGGAGAATGATAGTGCACCGCCGACGTGCGGCTACTGCCATCCGGCCCCCCCAGAGACAGTCCCTGTGGCGCCCGCGACGATTCGCCGTCTGCGAACCGAGCGCTAGACTGCTGGCCTCCACTCCCCGCCCTGACGGAGCGACCGATGACCGACCGCAGCCATCCTGACCTCGCTGCCCTGCAGGAGGCGGCCGAGAAGACCTGGATCCGGGAGTTCCTCGAAGGGCCCACGCGCACCCGTCTGACCGAGCTGCCGCCGCAGGCCGGCGACCATGCTCCCGACCTCGAGCTGCCTGACACAAGCGGGGCCACGCGCCACCTCTCCGGATCCTGGGCGGCCGGCCCGGTGCATCTGGTGTTCATGCGTCATTTCGGCTGCGGCTGCCTGGCCGACCGCTGGGAGCAGCTGGCGCCGGCCCAGGAGCTCCTCACCGAGGCCGGCGCCAGCCTGGTCGCCGTGTGCCAGGCGGAACCCGCCAGGGCGGCCGCCGTGGCGGAACGACGAGGCTATGACTTCCCGCTGCTGTGCGACCCGGAGCTCGTGTCGTACGAGGCCTACGGGCTGCCCGAGGGCGTGCCCGCCACGATCACCGGGGACTTCCCCTGGCGGCCCGGCGACTCCGAGACGGCGGAGAAGTGGACGGCCTCGCGTCGGGGCACCGAGCGCGCGCTCGTCGACCACCCGTGGCAGCTGCCGGGAGAGTTCGTCATCGCTCGCGGCGGGCGCATCGCCCTGACGCATCGCGCGCAGTACTGCGAGGACTTCCCGTTGACCGATGTCGTGCTCGGCGCGATCGCCGCCGCGCGCACGTGACCCACGAGCCGGTGCGCAGCCGGTTCGCGCGTAGGCTCGTACACTCATGGTCATGACCGATCACCACCTGCATGACATGCGCGTCATCGAGCCCACGGCGGAGAAGTACAACGCCACCTTGGTGAAGCGCGAGGACGACTCCGATTCGCTGGCGCGCTTCTGGGTGCGGACCGACGGCCCCATGCCCGACTTCGAGCCGGGGCAGTACATGACCATCGGCGTCTACGCCGATGACAAGCTCTACCAGCGCCCCTACTCGGTGGCCTCGGCGCCGCGCGACACCGGCGAGGACGGCTTCGAGTTCTACGTGCGACTGGTGCCGATCCTGCGCTTCACTTCGCTGCTGTGGCGGATGCCGGTCGGTCACCAGATGCGCATGATCGGACCCAAGGGCCGCTTCATGCTCGAGCCCGACGACGATCGCACACACCTGTTCGTGTCCACCGGCACCGGCATCGCACCCTTCATCGCCATGAGCCAGCATCTCAAGCACGAGGGCACGCCGCGCCGCACGATCATGCTCCACGGCTGCAGCTACCAGGACGAGCTGGGCTACAAGGAGCTGCTCGAGGGCTGGCAGAGCGACGGCTCCTACCCCATGACCTACGTGCCCACGATCTCCCGCCCCGACGACGAGCGCAACAAGGGCTGGGGCGGATACACCGGTCGCGCCGAGGCGGTGGTCAAGGACGTGTGCCAGAAGCACGGCCTTGAGCCGGAGGACACGGTGGTCTACCTTTGCGGCAACCCTGAGATGATCCTCAACGTCGAGCAGGTCCTGATGGAGGGCGGCTACCCCGAGTTCCACGTCAAGAAGGAGCTCTACTGGCCCAAGGGCAAGAAACCAACCGCATAGAGGCAGGCCCATGCACCCCGTCGTCAAGCGGGAGATCCTCTCCCCCAACGTCACCCGGCTTGAGATCGAGGCCAGCCGCATCGCGCAGGTGCGCCAGCCCGGTCAGTTCGTCATCGTGCGCATCGGCGATGGTGCCGAGCGCGTGCCGCTGACGATCGCCGACGCCGACCCGGAAGCCGGTACCATCACGCTCACCATCCAGGCGGTGGGCAAGACCAGCTGCGATCTGTGCCTGCTGCAGGTCGGCGACGCCATCCAGGACGTGGCCGGGCCGCTGGGCGAGGCGACCGATCTCATCGATAGCGGACACGCGGTCTGTGTCGGCGGCGGCGTCGGCACCGCGGTCGTGCACCCGCTGGCCCAGGGCCTCGCGGCCAAGGGCGTACAGGTGACCAGCATCATCGGTGGCCGGGCCCGGGAGTGGGTCATCTTCGAGGATGAGCTTCGGCGCTACGGCGACGTCCGCGTCTGCACCGACGATGGCTCGTACGGGCGCCACGGTTTCGTCACCGAGGAACTCCACGACATGCTCAGCGCCGGCGGGGTCGATCACGTCTACGCCGTCGGCCCGGTGCCCATGATGGGCGCCGTGGCGGCCGTGACCAAGGAGTTCGACGTGCCCACCACGGTGTCACTCAACGCCATCATGGTGGACGGCACCGGCATGTGCGGCGGCTGCCGCGTCAGCGTCGGCGGAAAGACGGTCTACGCCTGTGTGGAGGGTCCCGAGTTCGACGCCCACGAGGTCGACTTCAAGCAGTTGTCCGACCGGCTGGCCATGTACCGTGGGGAGGAGAAGAGCGCCTTCGAGGGCTCGCGCTGCCTGATCGAGAGCCTCGCCGAGGCCGCCGGGGATTCAACCCGATGACCGAGCGTCCCGACCTTTCCCCCAAGGAACGGATGCAGATCGAACGACATGACGTCCCTGCGCGCTCGGCGGTCATCCGCGCGATGGACTTCAACGAGGTCAGCCTGGGCTACTCGCAGGCGCTGGCCATGGAAGAGGCCGAGCGCTGCCTCGACTGCAACAACCCACGCTGCATCGACGGCTGCCCGGTGCGCGTCAACATCCCCCAGTTCATCACCCACCTCGCCGAGGGCGACCTGCACGCTGCTGCCGAGTCGCTGCTCGACGACAACGCGCTACCCTGCGTCACCGGGCGGGTGTGTCCGCAGGAGACCCAGTGCGAGGGTCTTTGTATCCGGGCCAAGAAGGGTGAGCCCGTGGCCGTCGGCGCGCTCGAGCGGTTCGTGGCCGACTGGGCGCAGGATCACCTCGACGAGATCAAGGCCAACGTCAGCCCCGACACCGGTCGGCGCGTGGCCATCGTGGGCTCCGGCCCGGCCGGCTTGACCGCGGCCGGTGAACTGGCCAAGACCGGCCACAGGGTCACCGTCTTCGAGGCCTTCCACGCCCCTGGCGGCGTGCTCATCTACGGCATCCCCGAGTTCCGCCTACCCAAGGACATCGTGCAGAAGGAGGTCGACCGTCTCAAGGACCTGGGCGTGACCATCGAGGTCAACGCCGTCGTGGGCAAGACCTGGACGCTGCGCGAGCTGCGCCAGGACTTCGACGCCGTCTTCCTCGCGGTCGGCGCCGGGCTGCCGGTGTTCATGGATATCCCCGGCGAGGAGCTCAAGGGCGTCTATTCGGCCAACGAGTACCTCACCCGCGTCAACCTCATGGGCGCGTTCCGCAAGGACACCGACACGCCCGTCCTGCACGGCCAGAAGGTGGTCGTGGTCGGTGGCGGCAACGTGGCCATGGACGCGGTGCGGACCGCTCGTCGGCTGGGGGCCAAGGAAGCGACCATCGCCTACCGCCGGGGCAAGGAGGAGTTGCCCGCCCGCACCGAGGAGGTCCATCACGCCGAGGAGGAGGGCGTCAAGTTCGAGCTGATGGCTTCCCCGGTGCGCATCATCGGCAACGACGAGGGCTGGGTCACCGGCGTCGAGTGCCAGATGATGGAGCTGGGCGAAGCGGACGAGACCGGCCGGCGGCGCCCGCGAGCCATCCCCGACTCCGAGTACGTCATCGACAGTGACATGGTCGTGGTCGCCATCGGCACACGCAGCAACCCCATGCTGACCTCGTCGGAGCCGGACCTCCGGATCAACGAGTGGGGTTACCTCATCGTCGACGAGGACGGCATGACCTCGGTGCCCGGCATCTTCGCCGGCGGCGACATCGTGCGCGGCGCGGCCACGGTCATCCTGGCCATGGGCGACGGCAAGCGCGCGGCACGCGCCATCGAGAAGTACCTCGGGACGATGCAGGACCTGATCCCGGGCGCGGTGGCCAGGGCCTCGGCCCAGGCCGAGGGCACCGCCTCCGACGCCTGATCCCGAGCTTCCGCGAGCCCCGTACCTTGGAGCAGTAGCCTCGGTGCCGGGCTCCGCAAGCCTCCGGCGCGTACATCCTCACGGCTCGGTTCTCGGGGGGCGGACCCGGACGGCCTCGTCCGTGCGGGGCGGAGGCCGGATGGCCCTTGCCCGCTCACCGATCGTGCTTCTTGATTGGCGTATCGGGAGTGTCGATGTCGTCAGCCACCTTCTCTACGTCACGCGGCCAGGCCACTCGCGCAGGGGTCATCTGCCTTGGGCTGGTCACACTCCTGGCCGCGTGTAGCCCGGACACGCCGGCTGAGCGCATCGAGCAGACGATGCAGCGGGTCGAGGACATCCGCGGACTCGACTCCAGCGGTGAGGTCCCGTACTCGTTCCTGACGTCCGACGCTGCGTTCGCCGGCTTCTTCGAAGAGCTCGATGAGCCCGAGCGGGCGCGCCAGCTCGAGGTCGAGGGCACGCTCTTCCATCGGCTGGGGCTGATGGAAGCAGGCATCGACCGGGGGGAGCTGGCCAAGGAGTCGGCGAAGCGGTCGATGCTCGGCTTCTACGACCCCGCGACCAAGCGCATGACCATCGTCGATGAGGACGGCCAGATCAGCCCGGACGAACTCATGGTCCTGGCCCACGAACATGCGCACGCGTTGCAGGACCAGCACTATGACCTCGCGACCCGATTGGCGACGCTCGAGGACGATGCCCGCCTGGCGCAGCAGGCCCTCATGGAGGGCGAGGCCACCATCGTCATGTACGTCTGGGCCATCAAGCGGCTGAGCCCGTGGGACTGGGAAGAGATCGAGCAGGGCAAGGACATAGAGGTCCCCACGGACTACCAGCCGCTGCGATCGGTCCCGCCGATCCTCTGGCGCCCGGGAGAGTTCCCGTACGTGGATGGAGCTGCCTTCGTCTACGAGGTCTGGGAACCGGGCGGCTGGGACGCCGTCCATGAGATGTGGGCGGACCCACCCAAGTCGACGGAACAGGTCATGCATCCGAGCCGATACCCGGACGACCTGCCCATCGCAGTGAGCCTGCCGGACGTCGCTGTCGCCCTGGGTGATGGCTGGTCCGCTGCCACGGAGTTGACGATGGGCGAGCTGCAAACCAGCGTTCTGCTCGCTGACGGCGACGGCTGGGACTACGGCGGGGACGAAGACGAGGTCTTCACCTTCCCCCAAGCGGCGAACGCGAAGGCGGCCGATGGCTGGGGTGGCGACCGCCTGCAGATGCTCGAGGGCCCGGAGGACGCCTGGGCCATCGTATGGCAGACGACGTGGGACAGCGAGGCTGACGCTGTCGAGTTCGCCGCGGCTGCGAACGTGGTGATGGCCGACCTCGTGGGTCGGCCCCTGGCGAGCCTTGGCCTCGACATCACGGTCGATGACCTGGCTCACCCGGTGCTCGTCCTGGTGACCGACAGTGACGCGACCTACCAGGTCGTGGCCACCGCTCTCGATTCTCGACTGATCCACTCGCTGCTCGGGCAGCGGACGGCCCCAGGCATCGGTTGCGATGGTGGAGGCGAACGGATCAGTGCCGGCCGGCTGGGTCGGAGGTGGTCTCCACTGCTCCGACTGGAAGTCCTCGTCGCCCTGCAGACGCCTCACCATCACGATCGTCACGACTGCCTGTGCCGCGAACGCGAGCCGCTCGATGATCCCCAGGATGAGGACGTTGCGGACCCAGTCCGTGCCAGCCACATCCAGGACGACCGGAACCCCCCAGACGAGCGAGATCAGCGGGAACACGAAGAGCAGCCACCAGATGAGGATGAGCATCCGATGGCCGGCACCGTCACGAGACTGCCGCCGGGCGACATCATTGAGCACGAGGGGCAGGAAGATCGATGTTGAAGACAGGGACAAGCCAGTAGAAGATCACTCGCCGCGGGCTACGCTTCGGTGTGCCGCCGCCCAGCGAGGGCACGTTGTCGACGAAGCGGCTGAGCCAGATGATGAGCGAGACACCCGCGACGAACGCGAAGATCGACTGCCAGGCGTCGATGCCCTCGACACTGTCCGACCAGGACTCGAAGGCCGCCTCTTCCCACACGAATCTCTCGGCGCGGTCCAGTAGCTCGAAGCCGCCCGACGTCGCCACCGCCAGCGCGATGGCGGAGAGCGCCACGAGCGCGTACATGACCTGCGTGACCTTGGCGCGGGTATCTGCGCTGCGGTACCCCGGAGAGGTCCAGGACCCAGTGCTGGGGAACCGAGGCGTCGGCCACCCGGAGTCGGCCCCTGGCCGATCGCCGGTCGGAGGCTGCCCCGCAGGCTCGGAACCATGCGGTTCGGTGAAGCCGTACCCTTCGAGTCGCTGCTTCTGCTCAGATGGACCCATCTGCCACCCCCGCCGGCTTCGAGGCCCACAAGCCCCGGTGCGTCTGGCGCTATCCTGACCGGCTCGCTTGGGAGGTCAAGGGCCAGACAGCCCAGCGGCCTGCGTGGCTACGGGTGTGGGGTCGGCGCCGGTCGCATCGCCGGATCCGATGGGTGCGACGGTCGTGGGCAGCCGGCGCAGGCGTGCCAGGAGGCCGCGCTCTGCGCCGAACCGCTCGCTAGCCTTCGCGGGCGGCCGCCATGCGCTCGAGGATGAGTCGCTTCACGCCCTCGACCGGCACCCGCTCCTGCGTCATCGTGTCGCGGTCGCGCACGGTGACCGCGCCGTCCTCGAGTGAGTCGACGTCCACGGTCACACACCAGGGCGTGCCGATCTCGTCCTGCCGCCGGTAGAGCTTGCCGATGGCGGCGGTGTCGTCGTAGACGGCCATGACGTCCTTCTGCAGGTCGCTCTTGATCGCGTGGCAGAGCGCGACGATCTCCGGCCGCTTCTTGAGCAGCGGCAGCACGGCCACCTTGTAGGGCGCGATCTCGGGATGCAGTCGTAGCACCACGCGCGTGCCCTTCTCCAGCTGCTCCTCGTGATAGCTGTCGATGAGGAAGGTGAAGGCCGCGCGGTCGGCGCCGGCGGCGGTCTCCACGACCCAGGGGATGAAGTGCTCCTCCGCCGTCGGATCGAAGTACTCGAGGTTCTCGCCCGAGGCCACCGCGTGCGAACCGAGGTCGAAGTCGCCGCGGTTGTGCACGCCCTCGAGCTCCTTCCAGCCGAAGGGGAAGCGGTACTCGACGTCGATGGCCTTCTTCGCGTAATGGGCCAGCTCGTCCGCTGCGTGCTCGCGGAAGCGCAGTCGCGCGGGCGTCACGCCGTAGCGCTCGTACCAGGCCTTGCGCGCGGGCAGCCACTCCTCGAAGACCTCCGCGGCCCGATCGCCGGGGCGCACGAAGAACTGCATCTCCATCTGCTCGAACTCGCGCATGCGGAAGACGAAGTTGCCGGGGCTGATCTCGTTGCGGAAGGACTTGCCGATCTGGGCGATGCCGAAGGGTACCTTCTTGCGGCTCGAGACCTGCACGTTCTTGAAGTTGACGTACGAGCCCTGCGCGGTCTCGGGGCGCAGGTAGATGACCGCGCCCTCGTCCTCGACCGGGCCCATGTGCGTCTTGAACATGAGGTTGAACCGCCGTGGCGGCGAGAGCGGACCCTGGTCGACGGGGCAGACCAGGCCGAGCCGCTCGACGACGCCCTCGTCCTGCAGCTCGGTGGCGCTGAGCCCCTCCGCTCCGGGCAGCTCATCGAGTCGGAAGCGACGATGGCAGCTATCGCACTCCACGAGCGGATCGCTGAACGAGCCCACGTGGCCCGACGTGACCCACACCTGCGGGTGCATGAGGATGCCTGCGTCGAGCCCCACGATGTCGTCGCGCTCCTGGATCATCGAGCGCCACCACGCGCGCTTGACGTTGTTCTTGAGCTCGACGCCGAGAGGACCGTAGTCCCAGACGGCGTTGATACCGCCGTAGATCTCCGAGCTGGGGTAGACGAAGCCGCGGCGCTTGGCCAGCGAGACGATGGTCTCGAGCTTCTCGACGGAGGGGCCCGGATCGATGGCCTCGGGCGTGGCGGGGTTGGGCTGGTCGGTCACGTGTGGGGTCTCCCTGGGCGAGGCGCCGGCGGTGGCATGGCCGGTCGTAGGCCTCGTATCGTGCCACCGATGGGCGAACTCAGTCGGCCGGCTGCCTGACCTCGTCGATGAAGGCGAGCGAACGCGCCTCGCGTTCGAGGATGAAGCGGGTGTAGTGGCGCATCACCGACTCCACCTCGGCTTCGGTCTCCGGTGCCACGCGCAAGGCCGCGATGGCCTCGACGTCGAAGCGGCGGTAGGCCTTGAGCAGCTTGAGCGCCGGGAGTGAGAGGCGTACCGACTCCGCGGGCGGCCCGGGATGCAGCTGACAGAGCACCCCGCCGAGCGCCGGCACCCAGCGGAAGGTGTCCGTCTCCTCGAGCACGCGGTCACACTCGACGCAGCGATCGAGCTCCGGCCGCACGCCCAGTGCATCGGCCAGGCCGGATTCGTACCAGCGCGCCACCCGCCCCGGATCCATGCCGTCGTCGAGCAGCTGGCAGCCACGGCGCAGCAGGCCGTAGACGGGGTGTTCCCCTGCCCGCTCCTCCACCGCGCGGTCGGCCAGCTCGCCCAGGTACCAGGCGACCGCGGTCGACTCGAGCCGGTCACGAAGGCGCAGCCAGGCGTGGGCCACGCTCACCTGGGTGATGACGTCGAGGTTGCGCCCGCGCGCGAGCTGTACCTCCAGCTCGGCGAAGGGCTCGACCGAGCCACCGATCCGGCTCTTGGGCTTGCGCACGCCCTTGACCACGGCGCGGATCTTGCCATCCTCGGGCGTGAGCAGCGTGATGATGCGGTCGGCTTCGCCCAGGTCGAAGTGGGCCAGCACGATGGCGCGGGTCTTGTAGGTCCGGGGACGGGGCACGTCCCCGAGCCTATCGCGGTCCGCGGTCCGTGTCGCGCCGTCACCTCAGCTTCATCGGGGAATGTGCTACGGAGCGGTATCATGTCGCCGTGCTGGCCGCCATCGACCTCGACCGCCTCATCGCCGACACCGAGCAGGAGATGCTCGGCGTCATCGAGCGCGCCGAGGACGAGCGCACGCGCGAGCTGTACCGCATGGTGCGCTACCACATGGGCCTCGACAGCGACGCTCCGCGCGGCAAGCGCATGCGCCCGCTCATCGGCCTGCTGGCCTACCAGTCGATCGCGGGTGATCACGCGGCGGCCCTGCCCGGCGCAGCGGCGGTCGAGATGGGCCACAACTTCAGCCTCGTCCACGACGACATCGAAGACCACGGCAGCGAGCGCCGGCACCGGCCCGCGCTGTGGACCGTGTGGGGCACCGCCCAGGCCATCAACGCCGGCGACACCCTCTTCACGCTCAGCCGCATGGCCCTCTATCGCCTGCAGGAAGCGGGCTTCGACGACGCGCGGGTGCTTCGCCTGATGCGCCTCTACGACGAGACCTGCCTGGCGCTGTGCGAGGGCCAGTTCATGGACATCTGGACTTCCGAGCACGACGAGTGGGAGTCGGTCGACTACTACTTCGACCTCATCGGCCGCAAGACGGCCTCGCTCATCGCCGGCTCGGCCGAGGCCGGCGCCGTGCTCGCGACCGACGACGAGTCGGTCATCGCGGCCTACCGTCGCTTCGGCTGGGCGCTGGGCCTGGCCTTCCAGCTCAACGACGACCTGCTCGGCATCTGGGGCGACGCGGCGGCCACCGGCAAGGAGACCTCCGACATCACCACGCGCAAGAAGACGCTGCCGTTGATCTACGCCCTCGCCCAGGCGACCGGCGAGGACCGGGAGCGCCTGCAGGCCGTGCTGGCCCAGAGCCAGACCGAGCCCTCACCCGCCGAAGTGGCACAGGTGCAGGCGGTCCTCGAGCGTGTCGGTGCCAGGGAGTACACGCGCGAACAGGCGCGCGAGTACCGCGACCGGGCCCTCGCCGAGCTCGACTCGGTGGGCACCGTCGACCGCGAGTCGATGGAGCGGCTGGCCGGCGTCGTGCGCGGCGTCATCAGCGCCTAGGGGCAGCGTCCGGGCCTAGCCTGCGGCCTCCTCCCGCTGTCCGGTGCGGTCCGCGTGTGCCGGCACGTGGACCGTGCGCACGCGGCGGCCGTCGGTCGCCTCCACGGTGATGCGCAGCCCGTCGACCTCGACCGCGTCACCCACGGCCGGCACGCCGCCGATGTGGTGGTAGACCAGCCCGCCGACCGTATCGAACTCCTCCTGGTCATCGCCGGCGAGGGCGGTATCGAAGTGCTCGAGCATGTCGTCCACGTCGGCCCGTCCGTCGATGCGCGCTTCGTGGTCGCCGAGGGGCACGATCATGGGCTCCTCTTCGTCGTACTCGTCCTGGATCTCGCCCACGATCTCCTCGAGCAAGTCCTCGATGGTCACCAGGCCGGCCGTGCCGCCGTGCTCGTCGAGCACGATGGCGATGTGCACGCGGCGCCGTTGCAGGCTGCGCAGCAGGTCGTCCACGAGCATCGATTCGGGCACGAACAGGGGCGTGCGCAGCAGCGCGCGCACCGACGGCGGGCGATCCTCGCCCACGAGGTAGGGCAGCAGATCCTTGGCATAGAGCATACCGATGACGTTGTCGATGTTGTCCTCGTAGACGGGGATGCGGGAGTGGCCCTCGCCCACGATGAGGTTGACGATCTCATCGAGCGAGGCGTCGGCCTCGAGCGTGACCATGTCCACGCGCGCGACCATGACTTCGTGGGCCCGCTGCTCTCCCAGCTCGAGCACGCCGCCGATCATCTGCTCCTCCTCGGCCTCGAAGGTGCCCTGCTCCGAGCCGCGTTCGACGAGGATGAGCAGTTCCTCGCTGCTGATGGCGTCGTCGCTACTCACATCACGCACACCCAGCAGACGCGTCACCGCGTGCGTGACCGCGGTCAACAGCCAGATCAGCGGCGCGAGGATGCGTCCGAGGATCTCGACCGGACGGACGAACATCAGTGCGTAGCGTTCGGCGTGGGCGATGGCCAGCGTCTTGGGCACGAGCTCGCCGAAGACGATGGTCACGAGGCTGACGAAGAGCGTGACGACGAGCAGGGCGACGACGTCGGCCGAGCCGGCGAGGCCCAGGTCGCGCAGCCACGCTGCGAGCTGGCCGGCGATGCTGGCGCCGGCGAAGGCGGCGGCGAGGAAGCCGATGAAGGTGATGCCCAGCTGGATCGTGGCCAGCAGGCCCGCCGGCTTCTCGGTCATGTGCGTGACCCGGGTCGCACGCGTGTCGCCCTCGTCGCTGAGCTGGCGCATGCGGCTGCGGCGCACGGTCACGAGCGCGATCTCGGCGGCCACGAAGACGCCATTGACGACGATCAGGAGGGCGATGACGAACAGTTCGAAGAGGAAGCCCATCAGCGGTCCAGGGCGTCCTCCGCGCACGCCGGGTCATCGTCGGCGGCCGTGGCTGGCACCTCGGACTCGGCCGGCGCTTCCATCTCCGGTCCTCGCTTGCGGGTACGGATGCGCGCGGGCACGCCGACGGCCATCTTGCCGGCGGGCACGTCCCTGGTCACGAGCGAGGCGGCCCCGGTGAAGGCGCCCTCACCCACGCTGACCGGCGCCCGCAAGATGGTGTCGGAGCCGATGAAGGCGCCCTTGCCGATGGTGGTGCGGTGCTTGTCCCGCCCGTCGTAGTTGGCGGTGATGGAACCGGCCCCGATATTGACCTTCTCGCCCACGTCGGCGTCGCCGAGATAGCTGAAGTGGTGGCTCTTGGTGCCCGCGCCGATGTTGCTGTTCTTGACCTCGGCGTAGTTGCCCAGCTCCACGTCCGGGCCGATCCAGGCGCCCTTGCGCACGTGGCTGAAGGGGCCGATGGTGACGTCCTCCTCCACGGTCGAGTCCTCGAGCACGCTGGCCCAGACCACGGTGCGCTCCCCGATGCGGCAATCGAAGATCTGCGAGCCGGAGCGGACGACCGCGCCGCGCTCGATGATCGTCTGGCCGCGCAGGTAGACGTTGGGCTCCAGCGTCACGTCCTCGGCGATCTCGACGGTGGCGTCGATGTAGGTCGTGGCCGGGTCCTGCATGGTCACGCCCGCACGCATGTGGGCCTCGTTGATGCGCAGGCGCATCTCCAGCTCGGCATCGGCCAGCTGGGTCCGGTCGTTGATGCCCAGCAACGTGCCGTCGTCCTCGACCTCGAGCGTGGCCACGGGGCGGTCGTCGGCACGCGCGAGCGGGATGAGCGCAGGCAGGTAGAGCTCACCGGTGACCGGGCTGGGCTCGACGTCGCCGATGCGGGTGCGCAGCCAATCGGCGTCGAAGGCGTAGAGCCCGGAGTTGATCTCGCTGATCTGCCGCTGGTCCGGGGTGGCGTCCTGGTACTCGACCACGCCGGTGATGCGGCCGTCGGGGCCACGGTCCACGCGCCCCAGGGTGGCTGGATCGTCCATGTCCACGCTGATGAGCGCGACCGCCGCGTCGGTGTCCCGCCGGCCCTGCGCCAGCTCAGCCATGAGCGCGGGATCGACCAGCGGCACATCGCCGCTGAGCACGATGATCTCCGACACATCGGCCGGCAGGTCGCGCAGGGCGGTGGCGACCGCGTCGGCCGTGCCTCGCGGCTCGGCCTGGATGGAGAAGTCGGCCTGGCCCGCGAAGACATCCGCGATCTGGGCCACGGGCGGGGAGATGACCACGAGAGGTCGGGCACCGGTGGCGGCCACGGCGGCATCGAGGACATAGGCCAGCACGGGGCGGCCGCAGAGGGGGTGGAGCACCTTGGGAGTGCTCGAACGCATTCGAGTGCCGAGCCCCGCGGCCATCACGACCGCTCTCTGGGGCTGGGCTTGGTGGTTGTTCACGAAGCGGCGCTACCGCCCTTCGCTGATGGAGGTTGTTCGGGCATCAGGTGGATTGAATCTAGGGGTCGCGCGGCCCGGGTGTCAAACGGTCTCCTTGCCCGCGGCATGGAGCCAGAGCACGCCGGCCAGCAGTGCAGCACCGCGATCGGGGCTGCCGGCCTAGCGCTTCTGGGCGATGACCTCGATCTCGACGAGGATATCGAGTGGCAGGCGAGCGGCCTGGATGGTCGTGCGCGCCGGGTACGGCTGCGGCATGAACGAGCCATAGACCTCGTTGAAGGCCTTGAAGTCATCCATGTCCGCGAGGTAGCAGGTCGACTTCACGACGTCGCCGAAGTCGAGGCCCATCTCGTCGAGCAGCGCCTCGATGTTCTTCATCGTGCGCTCGGTCTGGACGGCCACGTCGCCCTCGACGAGCGTGTTGGTCTCGGGGTCCATGGGACCCTGCCCGGAGCAGAAGACGAGCGTGTCGGTGACGATGGCCTGGCTGTAGGGACCGATGGCGTCCGGCGCCCGGCCCGTCTGGATCCGTTGCTTCACCGATCTTCTCCTCTTTCGCTGGTGGACGTGGTCATGATGATGGCGCCATCGAGCGCTGGCGCGCCCGCTGCCTGCAACGACACCGCCGCCCGAATGGCCGCGCCCTCCGAAGGATAGAGCGCCGCCAGCGTCGGCCCGGAGCCGGTCAGCAACACGGCCCGGCCCAGGATCTCCGCGGCCGCCGCGCGCGCGGCGGCCAACGTGGGGCTCAGGCGCAGCGCCGGTGCCCACAGGTCGTTGGCCTCGCGCAGCGCCGCGGTGGTGGCCGCGAGCGTCAGCCCGTCGACACGCTCGCGCAGCAGGCCGGCGACCTCATCGACGCGGTCGAGCGCGCCGGTGCCGGTGTCGCGATCGACCTCGGCGGTGCGGTCGTACTCGGCGAACACGTCCGCGGTCGAGAGCCGCTGGTGCGGCGTGATGAGCACGACCCCGGCGGGCGGCTGCGGGGCTGGCAGCGGCACGATGTGCTCGCCGATGCCACTGACGAGCGCGGCCGGATGGCCAGCGCTGAAGAAAGGCACATCGGCCCCGATGCGCGCCGCGGCGGCGAGCCGTTCCACCGGATGGAGCCGCACGCCCCAGGCGGCCAGGGCCAGGTCGATGGCGGCGGCGGCATCGGCGCTGCCGCCGCCCAGGCCCGCTGCGGCCGGGATGCGCTTGCGCAGCTGGAAGCCGAGTGCCGGCAGGGACGGGTCGAGCGCGGCCCGCAGCTGACGGGCGGCCGTGAGCACGAGGTTGTCGTCGCTCGCCTCCAGCTCACCATCGACGGCGAGGGTGTCGATCTCGGCGTGGGCGTCGGGCTCGACCGCCAGGCGGTCGTGCAGCTCCAGCCGCAGGAAGACCGATCGCAGCGTGTGGTAGCCGTCGTCGCGCACGCCGGTGACCGCGAGCGCGAGGTTGATCTTGGCGTGCGCGTTGGCCGTCCGTGCACTCACGGCAGCGGCGTGAGCGCGGCACGCAGGGCCAGCCACTCCTCCACCGAGAGCGTCTGCGGTCGTCGGTCGGGCTCGATGCCGCAGGCCTCGAGGGCTGCGCCCACGCGCTCCCGGGCGAGGCCCGCCAGCTGGCGCGCGAGCACGTTGTGGATCATCTTGCGCCGCTCGCGGAACCCCGCCTGCACCAGGCGCCACAGCTCGTCCTCGTCCTGCTCATCGAGGCGCCGCTCCCGTGTGATGCCCACGAGCACCGCCGAGTCGACCTCCGGCGCCGGCTCGAAGGCCGTGGCTGGCACACCGAAGGCCAGCTCCACGTCCGCGTGGTACTGGACGAAGACCGAGAGATAGCTCATGCCGCCAGGGGGCGAGGCGACGCGCTCGGCCACCTCCTTCTGGACCATCATCACGAAGCGCCGCGGCCGCGGCTCGGCGCCCAGGACGTGGTGCAGGATGGGGCTGGTGATGTGGTAGGGCACGTTGGCCACCAGCGCCCACGGGTCGGCCGCGACCTCGCTCACGTCGGTGTCGAGGAAGTCGCGCTCGACCAGGGTCAGGCCGGGCTCGTCGATGAAGCGCTGGCGCAGGTGCCCGGCCAGGCGGAAGTCGAGCTCGACAGCGGTGACCTGCGCGCCGGCCGCGAGCAGCTGGGCGGTGAGGATGCCCACGCCTGGCCCGACCTCCACGACCCGCTCCCCTGGCTGCACCGCGGCGACCTCGATGATCCGTTCGAGGACCTGTCCGTCGGCCAGATGGTTCTGGGAGAGCGACTTGCGCGCGCCCAGCCCGTGGTGGCGCAGGTAGCGCTCGACCGCCTCGGGGCCCAGATGCGCGGGATCCAGCTCAGCCACGTCCCGCGCCACGTTCAGACGGCCAGCTTCAACGAAGGTCGCGCGTCGAGCGAGCGGTCGGCACGGGCGCCGGCGAGATGGCGGTGGTAGCCGGCCGCCCCGATCATGGCCGCGTTGTCGGTGCACAGCCCGGGGCGCGGTACCACCAGCGGAACGCCCAGGCCGCGGGCACCCGCTTCGATGCGCTCACGCAGGACGCCGTTGGCGGCGACGCCGCCACCGAGGATGATCGACCGCGCGCCGGTCTCGCGCGCTGCACGCAGCAGCTTGGTCGAGAGCACGTCCACGACCAATTCCTGGAAGGCCCAGGCCAGTTCGGCCACGTCCGCCTCGCTGAGCGCCGAACCATCGATCTCGCGGGTCCCCTGGGGCAGGGCCAGGGCCGCGGCGACCTCGTGCCGCGCCGCGGTCTTCAGGCCCGAGAACGAGAAGTCGTAGGACTCGCCCATCCAGGCCCGCGGGAAGCGGCGGTCGTGGGCGGTCGCGCCCGCGGCGGCCTTCATGATGGCCGGACCGCCGGGGTACGAGAGACCCAGCAGCCGGCCGACCTTGTCGAAGGCCTCGCCCGCGGCATCGTCGACCGTCTGGCCCAGCAGCCGGTAGCTGAGGTGGTCCCCCATCTCCACGATGAAGGTGTGGCCGCCACTTACGACCAGGGCCACGAGCGGAAACTCGGGCGCGGGCCTCTCGTCCTCGTCGGGGTCGAGCAGCCAGGCCGCGTAGATGTGACCCTCCAGATGGTTCACCGGCACCAGCGGCAGGTCCAGGCTCCAGGCCAGCGTCTTGGCCATGGTGATGCCCACCAGCAGCGAGCCGGCCAGGCCCGGCCCTTCGGTCACGGCTACCGCCTCGAGCTCGCTCCAATCCTCGATGCCCGCGCGTTCGCGAGCCTCGTCGAGCACCGGAATCATCCAGCGCAGGTGCGCCCGCGCGGCGACCTCGGGCACGATGCCTCCGGTCGCCGAGTGCAGCTGCACCTGGCTGGCGATGACGCTGGCCACGATACGGCGGCCGCCCTCGACCACCGCCACGGCGGTCTCGTCACACGAGGACTCGACCGAGAGGATGCGTCCGCTGCTCATGCGTCGAGCACCTCCGGTGGGTCGTCGGGATCGGGCACGTAGCCGGGGTCGTCGACGAGCACGTCGAGTACGTAGCGCGCGGTCTTGTGCGCCAGCAGGCGCTCCATCTCCGGCGAGGCGAGACGATCGGTGGTCATGATCAGGGCGTCCTCGCCGTTGTCCGAGTAGTAGCGTGGACGCACGCCCACAGGCTTGAAGCCGAACTCGCCGTAGAGCCGGCGGGCAGCGGCATTGCCGAGGCGCACCTCCAGCGTGCACACGGCCGCCCCGAGGTCGGCCGACATGGCCATCAGCTCGCACAGCAGCAGGCCGCCGATGCCGCGGCGACGGTAGGCCGGCAAGACCGCGAAGGTGGTCACGTGCGCCTCGTCGACCATGAGCCAGACGCCGGCGTAGCCGATGACGCGCTGCCCGGCTCGCACCACCAGGTAGCGCGCCATGCGGTTGGTCTCGATCTCCTCGCGGAAGGCGTAGGGCGGCCAGGGTGTGGGGAAGGAGGCGCTCTCGATGGCGTGCACGGCAGGGATGTCGCCGGGCGTCATCTCCGTGACCGCCAGCCTCAGCGGAGGTCGGGCGACCATCCCAGGTCCTCCGCTGCGCGCATCACCCCCCGCGGCAGGGCCACGTAGGCGGGGGTCAGTTCGGCCACGTCGTCGATCTCGCCGGCGCCCAGACGCGCCTGTGCCAGGGCCAGCAACGACGCAGGCATGGCCGCGACCGCGGCGCTGCCGCGAGCGACCGCCTCCTCGCCGAGCACGTCCGCAGGCAGGTCCACCGCCAGTATGGGCCCCGCGCCGATGGCCGCGGCCAGGTCGCCAGGCGCGATGAGCACGGGATCGACGCCGGGGCGTGCGAGGTAGTGGTCGCGCGCACCCGCGGGCAGCACCACGGCCGCGTCCTCGAGGCCGCTCGCGTGGCGCAACGCGTCCGACGAGCGCACCCCTACCAGCGACAGCGAGCGCGCGTAGGCGACCGTCTTGGCCGTGGCCAAGCCCACGCGCAAGCCGGTGAACGAGCCCGGTCCGGTACCGACCACGAGGCCGCTCACGTCCGCGAGCGAGAGGCCGGCCCCGGCCAGCACCTCGTCGATCTGTTCGAGCACGTGGGAGCCGTGGCGGTGCTGCACCTCCCGCCGGCTCACCGCGCGCGGCTCCCCGTCACCGACCGCCACCAGGCTGGTGCGAGTGGAGGTGTCGATGGCCAGGACGTGGCCCGAGGTCATGCCGTCTCCTGCCAGCGCCGGGCGGCCGCGACATAGCGCTCCGCGACCGTGCCGTGCCCGCTGATCTCGATGTCGCGCGTGGTCTCGCCGGTGGGCTCGATGGCCACGGTCAGACGCGCTGGGTCGAGTTCCTCGTCGAGGCGGTCGGCCCACTCGGACAGCGTGACCCCGTCGTCCTGTCGCTCGTCGAGCAGGCCACCGGCGAGGATCTCGCCTGCGTCGGCGAGGCGGTAGAGGTCCTGGTGGAAGAGCGTGAGCCGGCCCTCGTACTCGGCCATGAGCGTGAAGCTTGGGCTGTTGACCACGTCATCGATGCCCAGACCCAGCGCGAAACCCTTGGCGAACTGGGTCTTGCCCGCACCCAACGGACCGACCAGCGCCAGGCGGTCGCCGGCTTGTGCGACCGGCGCCAGGGCTGCAGCGAACGCGCGGGTCCCGTGCGTGGAGGCGGTGCGCACACGCAGGCTCACGGGCACGAGCTGCTCCTGACCGATCGGACTCATCGCGGGGAGGTTAGCCGAGTCGCTCGAGAACGGTCAGGGGCACGCAGTGGCGCTCGACCGCGCCAGCAGGGCCGGTCAGCTCCACGAAACCACCGGGGGCGTAGCTGCCGCCGGGCCATCGCCGGGGCCCGGCCAGGCCCACGAGGCGACCTTCGTGGTCGCGGTGCTCACCGGTGATGACGCGCACGGTGCCCGGCGGGCGAGCGACGGCCTCGAGCAACGGCGCCGGATCGCCGCCGATGACGAGCGTGCGTGCGTGGGGCAGCATGCCGGCGGGGCGGCCATCGGCGGCGACGAGCAGGTCCCACAGGTGACTGGGGATGGGCACGCGACCATAGCCGCCGAGGGCCAGCAGCCCGAAGGGTGCAGCGGCGTGCAACGCCGCCTGCTGCCGCGTCTCCGAGGAGGCCAGTTGGCGCAGGTCACGGCTGGCCACGCCACCGACGATGACCGCAGCCACGCCGATGGCTCGGGCGCGCGAGAGCGCCTCGACGTCGATGCGCGAACCGACGACGAGGACGGCCCCGGCGGCCGCCACGTCGATGCGCGAGGAGGCCAGCTCGGCGCCGCGGTCATCGACCGCGACCATGACCCGGCCGAACGTGGGCCGGCCCCAGCCGACGAGGGCATCGACCGACACACCGTCCACCTGCAGGTCCAGGCGAGCCGGTGTGATGCGGGTCACGACACCGCTCGCTGGAGCCATCACGGTCACGGCGGCGTCGCCGGCAGCGAGGCGGGTGATACCGTCGCGGCCATGCTCGCAGACGCGGGTGCGATGTGTGGCCGTCTTCGTCCTCCGCCCCAGCCGGCCACTGGGCTCGGCGGGCACGTTGTCGAGGACCGCGCCGGGTGGGATGCCCACGAGCGCGGCAGTGCTGGGCATCTCCACCGGCTCCACGTCGCGGAAGTGCTCGATGATCGGCTGGCCCACCTCCACCCGCGCGCCGGGAGCGACCAGCGGCCGGTCGGCGAGGTCGAGCGGGATGGACAGGCTGCGACCTACGTCCGGACGCGCGGCCGGGACCACGAAGCGGACCGGCTCGGGACCATCGGCGCGCATGTCGACGTCGGGCTGCGTTGGGGTCATCGCTCGCTCCCGGCCCAGACCAGCGACTCCCAGCCGGCCAGGGTCCCGCGGCGGGCCTCGCCCGCGGCGGGCAGGTCGAGCGGGATCGGCCGCGTGTCGACGAAGAGCCCCGCGAGGCCACCGTTGATCTCCATGGTCAGGGTCCGCCCCTCGACGCCGAGGACCGAGCCCTCTCCCGGGTCGAGACCCAGGCGTGCGCTGATGCCGGGCGGCAGGTCGACCAGTTGCAGCCGGTCCGGGTCCAGCCGCAGGCGCTGGTCACCGAGCGCGCTCGACACGCTCAGGCTCGCGACGCCGCGATCCTTCTTGCGCCGTTCGATGCCGCCGGTGACCAGGGCGCTGCCAAGGGGCAGCAGGATGTCCGGCATGAGGTCCGCGAGCAGCCGCTGACGGTCGGCCTCGACCGGCAGCGCGCCCAGTGGCGCGAGCAGGCCGGCGTG
This sequence comes from uncultured Chloroflexia bacterium, assembly GCA_963716815.1. Classification (GTDB taxonomy): domain Bacteria; phylum Chloroflexota; class Limnocylindria; order Limnocylindrales; family CSP1-4; genus JAFMJV01. The sequence goes on along the minus strand of CAVQUM010000010.1, from coordinate 60,672 downwards.
GTCCTGGAGCATGCTCGTGGGGCCGGGTCGACGCACGCCGTCGAGCACGGCCAGCGCGGCAGCCGCCGGCGGCACCGCCGCGAAGCCGCCCCCGGAGAGGAGCGTGATGGCCGCAGCCGGATCGTCGACGCCGGCGGGGTCTGCGGCAGACCAGGCGCTGTGGAGGCGATCGAGCGCAGCGCGTAGCACGGCCAGGCGCAGGTGCGGACCTTCCCCTTCGACGGTGGCCCAGGGATGCAGTACCAGCTCGCGCAGGCCGTCGAGGCGAGCGGCCGGGTCGCCACCGAGCGTGCACCAGCGCAGGGTCGCGTCGCCGAGGCCGTCGCCCACGAGCAACGCCGGTGGGTAGAGCGCGGCGGCCGCGTAGCTGGCGTGTCGCCGCTCGCCCCCGGGCGCCGCGATCGTGCGCGATCCGGCAGCGGCTCCGATCTCGAGCGCGTCGACGCTGGCCCCCAGCACGACAGCGAGGGAGGCGATGGAGGCACGCAGGGCGGTACGTCCATCGGCCGCGGCCTGGTCCTGTCCGGCGAGATGTCGCCCGACCTGGGTCGCCGCCCCGCGCAGGGTGGTCTCCACGGTCGCAGGCGCGGCGTCGGGCCCGGGCAGCGAGAACAGCCGCTCGTCAGGGATGCCCTCCGGACGATCGGCGAAGGGGCCCGCGGCGATGACTGCGAGGTCGTCGCGGAAACGAGCCAGGGAGGCAGTCCTCGACCACAGCCGACGTGCGGCCTCGCGTTCGCTCTCGTCGACGCCGTCGCGACTGCCGACGACGACCGCGTCCACGTCGGGATCGAGGCAGCTGGCCCCGAGCGCGACGAAGGCCGGCTCAGCCTCGAAGTAGCGGGCACCGACGAGCCAGCCCGCCGCCGTGAACACACGCTCCAGCGCCGTGCCGGTCTCCTCGGACGCAGCGACCAGCACCGCGCGCGGCGCGCGGCGGGTGCGCACCTCCAGGCGTGACCACTCGCGCCAGCCCTCCATGGAGCCGGCCAGCGAGGCGTCGGTGCGGGCCACGCGCCAGGCCATGTCCTCGAGGGCGGCGACCGGGTCGAGCGCAGCCGGCACGGCGGCGCTTGCGAGCAGCCGGAAACGCCCATCGACAGGGCCGATCAGAGCAGCGGTCGTACCGACCGTGCCCCGGTCAAGCGTGAAGAAGGCGGGTGTGTCCTGGGTCACGCCTCAGATGGTAGCCGGGCGCGCCGAAACCGGTGCTCGCTCAGGCGTCGAGGCCCGCACTCGGCGTCGAGCTCCTCGAGGCGGTCGATGAGACGTTCGATACCGTCGTCATCGGCGAGCAGGCTGGCTGCACCGGGATCGCCACTGCCGAAGATGCGTCGGATGGCAGGGTCGAAGAAGAGCATGCCCAGGCCGTCGAGTGAACCTGCGCCCCGATTGGCCTCCAGGAACAGCACTGCGGGCACGGTCGCACCGCGCATGGTGATCTCGCGCGCGACATGCTCGATGTCGTCGCGTTCGATGGTGCCGAAGTCTGGCGCTTCGGCGACTGGCTCGGTCATTCCGGGTGGTCGCAGCAAACCCGTATCTCCTCATCGAGACATGTCGAACCGGCACGGCAGCGAGCTCGGGGTCCCTCTCTCCCCGCTTCCTCGCGACCGGTCGCGTCACGTCTGCGCCGGCGCCGGTTGGTTCTACTCGCTCTCGGCGGTACCGGCCGTCGGATGGTACACCCGGGCCAGTCGCTGAGCCATGCTTGTGAGCACTTCCCAGGCGATGGTGTTGCGCCGACGCGCCAGTTCTCCAGCCGTGATGCGCCCCTCGCCCTGGGAGCCCAGCAGCACGAACTCCTCGTCGTAGCCCAGACCAGGCAGATCCGTGACATCGACCGTCACCGCGTCCATCGAGACACGGCCCACGAGGGGTGCCCGGTCGCCCCGCACCAGGACCTCCGCGCCGGGCTGCGTGCTGCGCAGATAGCCGTCGCCGTAACCGACCGGCAACACCGCGATGCGCGACGGACGCTCGGCACGCCAGGTGCCGCCGTAGCCCACCGTGCCGCCGGCGGGAACGTCGCTGAAGGCGACCGGGCGTGCCTTGAGCGACATCGCCGGACGCAGGCTGCGTGCTGCCGCGGTCGCATCGGGCGCGATGGGCAGGGCCTCGTCGAGGACGCCGTAGGTAGCGATGCCAGGACGGACGAAGTCGAGCGCCGGCTCGTCTCCGGTGAAGATGCCCCCCGACGCGGCGCTGTGCCGGGGCGGGACGGGGATGTTCGCCTCGCGCAGGGCAGTGACCGCGACCTCGAAGCGCAGCAGCTGACCGTCGGAGGTCGGCGGGTCCTCCGGGCTGTGCAGGTGCGACCAGAGCCCGGCCAGCTCGACGTTGGAATCGACGTGGGCGGCCGACGCCACAGCCGCCACGTCCTCCGGAGCCAGGCCCCCGCGGCCCATGCCCGTCTCCACGCCGATGTGGACCCGCACCGGGGCGCGCTCGGGGCGAGCCGCGGCGCGGATCGCGTCGAGATCGGCGGCCGACATCACCGGCAGCTCCACGTCGAGCGTGACCGCCTCGGGCAGCGCCGGGTGCGGCACCGGGTAGAGCATGATGATGCGCCGCTCGACGAGGGGCCGCAGCGTCATGGCTTCGTCGAGCGTGGCCACGCAGAGCGCGTCCACGATCGGTGCCAGCGCCCGGCTGACCTCGACCATGCCATGGCCATAGGCCTCGGCCTTGACCACCGGGGCCACCGCGGCCGGACCGACCACACCGCGGATGAGCCCGATGTTGTGGCGGATGGCGTCGAGGTCGATCTCCAGCCAGGCCCCGCGCCGATCGGTCACGTCTCGCCTCCTGCCGGCACCTCGAAGCCGAGCCGGGAACCGCCGCCGGCGCGGACGGCCGCAAGCTGGCGGCGCACACGCGGGATGGCCGGCAACAGGTCCGTGGCCATGAGCCCCGCATCGCCCAGGTCGGTGCTCACGTCCTCACCGGCACGGGCGTGGAGGTAGACACCGAGAGCGGCTGCCTCGAACGGCCCGAGGCCCTGCCCCACGAACGAGGCGATGACTCCCGCGAGCACGTCGCCGACCCCGCCCGAGCCGAGCGCGGGCACTGCGAACGGCGCCACCGCGAGGCGACCGTCAGGGGCAGCGATGATGCTGTCCGCGCCCTTGAGCACGACCGTCACGCCCCACTCGGCCGCGGCCGCGGCGGCGGCCGCACCCCGCTCGTCACGGCCCGATCCGGCGGTCTTGCCCAGCCGGGCCATCTCGCCCGGGTGGGGCGTGACCACGACCGGTCGGGCGAGGCGCGTCCACCAGCCGGGCACGCCCGCCAGCGCTGTGAGTGCACCGGCATCGACCACGACCGCCGGTCCGTGCGTGCGCAGCAGGCGCTCGAGCAGGCGGGTGTTGCGGCGGTCCGGGCGCAGGCCGGGGCCCACGACGAGGGCGTCAGCCGGCAGCTCGGCGACCTCGGCGGCGGCCTCGTCGGCGTCGACCTCGTAGGGAGCGACCTCCGCGAGGCCGTACGTGATGAGCTCGGGCACGCGTCCGGCCAGCAGCGGCTGCAGCGTCGCCGGCAGGCACAGTGTCACCAACCCGCTGCCCGCGCGGAGTGCGGCTGCGCCACACAACAGCGCCGCGCCCGCATAGTCGAGCGAACCGGCGACCGCGACGACGCGGCCGAACGTGCCCTTGTGCCCGCGTGGGTCGCGATGGGGCAGCATGGCCGCGGCCGTGGCCTCGTCGAGCAGCGTGGCCCCGGTCCCGCTCACCCGGGCTCCCCTCCCCGCTCGACCGCGGCCTCGACCTCGGCCTCGACCTCGGCGCCACCGGCCTCGGCGCCACCGGCGCCCCCCCCCCGGCTTCGGCCGCGCGCACCTCGGCATCGAGGTCGCGCAGCCGGCGCAGACGGCCCATCAGCTGCTTCTCGCGATCGTCCATGCGCGCTTCCATGTCGACGGGGAAGACGAATTCGCCGCCCTCGGTGCGCACGCCGAAGGCGACCGCCACCGCGTACTCGCGCTCGTGGCTGATGGACACCGCGATGCGCCCGAAGCCCAGTTGGTTGGCCCGACGCAGAGCGCGGTCGTGGAGCCGGCACATGGGCGCGCCCGTGGGCAGGCGGATGATCTCGATCTCGCGCCAGCCGACCCCGCGCACGCCCAGGCCGAGCACCTTGGAGACGGCCTCCTTGGCGGCCCAGCGTCCGGCGAAGTTCTCCGGCCGGTCGCGCACGTAGGCGTCCTCGTGCTCGGTCAGCACCCGCCGCGCGAAGCGGCGTCCGTGCTTGTCGATAGCGGCACGGATGCGCTCGACCTTGATGATGTCGATGCCCACCTCGGTCGTGCCCGGAGGAGGCACGGGCAGCGTGCTCATTCGACCGTGACCGACTTGGCCAGGTTGCGCGGCTGGTCCACGTTGGTGCCGCGCTCCAGGGCGGTGTGATAGGCGAAAAGCTGCAGCGGGATGATCGCCAGGACCGGGCTCAGCATCTCCACGGTGGGCGGCACCCACATGATGTCGTCGGCCACGGCCTTCATGCGGTCGTCGCCCTCGGTGACCACGGCGATGACGCGGGCGTCGCGGGCACGGCCCTCCATGAGGTTGCTCACGAGCTTGTCGTGGACGGCCGTACGCGTGGCCACGGCCACCAGCGGCACCTCCGCGTCGAGCAGCGAGATGGGCCCGTGCTTGAGCTCGCCCGCGGCGTAGCCCTCGGCGTGGACGTAGCTGACCTCCTTGAGCTTGAGCGCACCCTCCAGGGCCGCGGGGTAGGTGATGCCCCGGCCCACGTACATGTAGCCGCGAGAGCCCACGTAGCGACGGGCCAGCTCAGCCGCGGGCGCCTCGTTGAGCTCGATCGTGCGCTGGGCGTGCGCCGGCAGTGCACGTAGCCCCTCCACGAGAGCCTTCTCGTAGAGTTGGTCAAGACCGCCGCGAGACTTCGCCATCTGGGCCGCCACGAGCAGCAGCGTCACCACCTGCGTGACGTACGTCTTGGTCGCGACCACGGCGATCTCCGGACCGGCCTGCAGGAAGAGCACGGCATCGGCCTCGCGCGTGATGGCCGAGCCCACGGTGTTGGTCACGGCCACCACCGGGCAGCCATTCTCGCGGGCGAGGCGCGCGGGCGCGAGTGTGTCGGCCGTCTCGCCCGACTGGGTCACCGCGATGACCAGCGTCTTCTGGTCCAGCGGCGGCGGGTCGTAGCGGAACTCCGAGCCGACGTTCCAGCGAGCGGGCAGGCCCGTCCACGCCTGCAGGGCGTTGGCGGCCACGGCCGCGGCATAGGCCGCCGAACCGCAGGCGACCAGTTCGACCCGCTCGATGTAGGGCAGGATCGGTCGCAGCGGCTCGAGCTCGGGCACGCGTACCTCGTCCTCGTGGACCCGGCCGGCGACGGCGGCCCGGACCGCCTCCGGCTGCTCGTGGTATCTCCTTGAGCATGTAGTGCTCGTAGCCACCCTTCTCGGCGGCCTCGAGGTCCCACTCGATCTCGGTGACCGGGCGCTCCTGCTCGCGCCCGACGATGTCGGTGACGGCCACGGTCCCAGGACCGATGTCGGCCACGTCGCCTTCCTCGAGGAAGATGACCCGGCGCGTGTGGGCCAGCACCGCGGCCACGTCGGACGCGAGGAAGGCCTCACCCTCGCCCAGGCCCACGATGAGGGGCACGTTCATCTTGGCCCCCACCACCCGCTCGGGTTCGCCTTTGTGGATGACCGCGAGCGCGTAGGCGCCGTGTGCGCGTTGGAGGGCGGTACGCACGGCAGCGGAGAGGTCGCCGTCGTAGGCCTCCTCCACGAGGTGCGCGATGGCCTCGGTGTCGGTCTCGGAATCGAAGACATGGCCGGCAGCCTCGAGCTCGGCGCGCAGCTCGATGAAGTTCTCGATGATGCCGTTGTGGATGACCGTGAGTTCGCCGGTGCAGTCCCTGTGCGGATGCGCGTTGAGGTCGTTGGGCCGGCCGTGCGTGGCCCAGCGGGTGTGGCCCAGGCCGGCGCTGGCGGGCGGCGTGTCCTGCGCGAGCGCCTCGCGCAGGACGTCGATCTTGCCCGCGCGCTTGCATATGAAGAGGTCGCCCGCCTCGGTCACGAGGGCGATGCCCGCAGAGTCGTAGCCGCGGTACTCGAGCCGGGTCAGGCCCGCGAGCAGGACCGGCGCGGCCTGGCCGTGTCCGACGTAGCCGACGATGCCACACATCGTCAGCGCACCTGGTTGAGGCGTTCCGCGGCCAGCGCGGCGAGATCGTCGGCCAGGCGTCGCACGCGCGTCCCGTCGCGTCCCTCGACCATCACGCGCAGCGCGGGCTCGGTGCCCGACGGCCGCACCACGATGCGACCGTTGCCGGCCAGCTCGGCCTCGGCCGCCTCGACCGCCTCGGCCAGCACGCGGTCGGCGCGCCACTCCTTGGTGCGCACGTGTACCGCGCGTTGCTCCTGTGGGTCGAGCGGGATGGCCGCGGCCAGCTCCGAGAGGGGCACGCGCCGGCGGGCGAGGATGCCCAGGATCTCCAGCGCGGTGACGATGCCATCGCCGGTGTCGGTGTGCTCGCGGATGATGACGTGGCCGCTCTTCTCGCCTCCGAGCCCCGCGTTCGAGACGAGCATGGAGTCGACGATGTAGCGGTCCCCCACCCTGGTCCGCAGCACGCGCCCGCCGGCCGCCTCCACGGCACGGACGAGCCCGCCGTTGCTGAGGATGGTCACGACCATGGTCTCCTCGGCCAAGGCGCCGCGGGCGAGCCGGTCGAGGGCGATGATGCCCAGCAGCTGGTCGCCATCGACGACCGCGCCCCGCTCGTCGATGGCCACGCAGCGATCGGCATCGCCGTCGAGGCTGAAGCCGACGTCGCCACCACGCTCACGCACGATGGCAGCGAGCGTCTCGGGCACGGTGGCGCCGCAGCCGAGGTTGATGTTGACGCCGTCGGGTGTGTCGAAGTGCGACTCGACCGAGGCTCCGCTGGCAGCGAGGATACTCAGCGGCCACCGGCGAGGCCGAGCCGTTGGCACAGTCGAGGTGGAGCCGCAGCTCGGAGCCGATGGCGCGGGCCATGCCCAGGCGATGGTCCAGGTAGTAGTGCAAGTCGGCCCGCGAGTCGACGGTGCGGCCGAGCTGGTCGTTGCGCGGCGCACCCAGCTCCTCGGCGCGGAGGATGAGCGTCTCCAGCTCTCCTTCCATCTCGTCATCGAGCTTGAGGCCGCGTCCGCTGAGCACCTTGAGGCCGTTGTCGTGGGCCGGGTTGTGGGAGGCGCTGACCATCACGCCCGCGGCATAGTCGCCGGCAGCGGTCACGTGCGCCAACGCCGGAGTGGGGCAGACACCGAGCGCGTGCACGTCCGCGCCGGCAGACGTGCCACCGGACATGAGCGCAGCCACCAGCATGTCGCCGGAGCGTCGCGTGTCCTGGCCCACCAGGATGCGGCCACCCGGTCCGGCCAGGCGCGACGCGACCGCCCGTCCCAGCGCGTGGGCCAGCGATGGCTTGAGGTCCTCGTTGGCGACGCCCCGGATGCCGTCAGTGCCGAAGAGCTTGCTCACGAGGCCTGGTCGACCGTGACGCGGACGGTCTCGGGGATGAGACGCACGACGGTCACGCCGCGGGGGGTTCGGACGGTTGGCATGACCTCATTGTCGCCCACCTCGAGGTCTCCCACCGGCACCTCCACGATGACCTGCTCGAGTTCCAGCTCGTCGAGTGCGCGAACCGACCCCGAGAGGACCACGTCGACCGAGGGCTGCTCGAGTTGGTAGCGGTAGCCCGGCTGGGCACCGGTGAGGGCCGTGCCGACCTCGTAGCTGCGCGAGCCCACCGCCTCGGTGAAGGTGACGATGACGGTCACCGGCTCCGACGCGGTGGCGGTCACTTCCTCGGGCAGGACCAGCGGCACCTCCGTCACCAGCTCCACCTCCTGGCCGCTGATGTCGACCGGCTCGGTGAGGACCGCATCGAGTTGTCGGATGTCGGAGTTCTCGCCGCTGACCGTCACGGTCGCAGGCAGCACCGAGACGTGATCGACGCGCTGGCCGCGGGCCGGCTGGCCACTGAGCTGGGGGATGACCGGCAGGGTGGCATAGGCCAGCTGTACCGCGGCATCGGCCTGCACGCGCACCCGGGCGGGCTCGACCTCGACCCCGGGCACGATGGCGCCGACCTCGTCGAAGGCCTCGACGACGACGTCCTGATCGATGTTGATGCCGCTGGCATCGACCACGACACGGCCCTCGACGGTGCGCACGTTCTGCATGCGCGACGAGGCGCCGCTGATGGTCACCAGCGCCGGGTCCACACTCACCGGACCCAGCTCGATGCCTTCGGGCAGCGGTCCGTGGTCGATCTCCACGGGCATGACCCGGCGAACGACCTCGTCGACCTGCACGATCACACCTGCGGGCTCGTAGTCGACGACGCGCACGCGTGGGTCGAGCGGGAAGACGTCGACCGGCACCTCGACGGTGGCCGCACCGGGCCGCGGCTCGACCGAGGAGAGATCGATCGAGGCTCGGAAGCTGTCGTTGGTGAGCACGTCGACGACCTCGTCGGGCGCGCGGAACTCGATGTGCTGGACCACGCCTGGGTCGCTCAGAAGGGCACCTCCGGTCGGTGCGTTGAGCACCTCGATGGGCACCGGGCCGGTCCACGACCGGGTCGACTCGGAGATGGCCACGCCCATGTAGAGCACGACGGCCAGGCCCAGGGCGGTGAGCTTCAGGGGCCAGTTGCTGAAGACCGCGCGCGCGATTCCGGTCATGCGCCGGTCCCCTCCTTGTGGCTGGCCCGCACCGTGTCCGCGTCGGGCCCCGCGTCCGCGTCCGTATCCGTAGCCGTGTCCGCGGACACGTCCGCAGCCGGCACGTCGACGGCTGGCGCGCGCTTCTCGCCGTTGCGCCAGAGTGGAAGACGGCGAGCGTGGGTGCCCACGTCGGGCGGCGCCAGCAGGGCGTAGAGACGCTGGCGCAGCTCGTCCTCGTCGAGGCCGCGCACGATGGTGGAGCCCACGGCCAGGCTGATGGTGCCGCTCTCCTCGCTGACCACGATGGCCACCGCATCGGTCTGCTCGGTCACGCCCAGGGCCGCCCGGTGACGCGTGCCGTACTGCTCCAAGGAGGCGTCGCGCTCGGCCAGCGGCAGCATCACGCCCGCGGCCACGATCTCGTCGCCGTGCACCACTACGGCCCCATCGTGGAGCGGGTAGCCAGGCGCGAAGAGCGAGGCCAGCAGCTCGGCCGAGAGGTCGGCGTGCATGAAGACGCCGGTCTCGGCCATGTCGTTGAGGCCCGTGTCACGTTCGATGACGATGAGCGCGCCGGTGCGCCGGCGGGTCAGCTTGGCCGCCGACGAGGCCAGCAGGCCGGCCACGCGCTGGTAGCTGCTCTCGGCGTTGCCGATGAAGGCCCGCGCGCCCACGCGGCCGAGGCGATCGAGTCCGCGCCGCAACTCCGGCTGGAAGACCACCACCAGCGCCACCAGGCCCACCACCGCGCCGGTCTGGAGGATGCCCGAGAGCAGCTGCAGGTCGAGCTCGAGCGCGAACAAGTAGACGGCGTAGACGATGGCCGCGCCGATGGCCAGGCGGACCGCGCGGGTGCCCTGGATGAGGCGCAACACGAGGTAGATGAGGACCGCGGTCAGGAAGATATCGAGCAGTGCGCTCGGTTCGATCCGCAGGTCCGCGGCAAGGTCACGCAGCTGGTCCATCTGCGGCTGAGACTACCACCGCCGCGAGACGAGGTCCGTGCTCGACCCCGCGCTCGCTTCAGGCCGTGATGGTGGCCAGGCGCTCCAGCTCCGGGGCACGCGTGCGGAAGTCACGCGCCAGCGCCGCGAGCGCGTTGCGCCGGAGCGGGTCGTCATCGATATCGAGCCGGCGCTCGATCAAGAGCGCCCGCTGCACGCCCAGCTCGTTCCAGCCGCGGCGCAGGTAGATCACCGCCATGACGAAGTGGATGTCGATGTTGCCCGGCTGGGCCTCGAGCCCGTGCAGGCAGGCGTCCAGGGCGGCCTCGAAGTCGCCCACCGAAACGAAGCCGTTGGCCGCCACCAGGTAGGCCGCAGCAGCGATACCCCGATCGCCGGCGCGGCGGGCGAGCGCACCGCTGATGGCGTGGCCCTCGAACTCGGCCAGGCGCGGGTCGACCGGCCGGCGTGGACCATGGCCGCCGAGACCAGCCCGTTCGGCGGCCTCGAGCCGGGATGCTCGTTCGGCGGCCAAGCGAGCCTCCGGCTCGTGCCCGTCCGCGGCCAGCGCCGCCGCCATCCCGCGCAGAGCGGTGACGTCGTCGGGCGCGCGATCGAGCGCCGCCTGGTAGGCCACCAGCGCGTTGCGCGGCTCTTCCATCTGGAGCAGGACCTCGCCGATGCGCACGAGCGGCAGCGGCCGGTCGGGGGCCAGGCTGGCCGCTTCTCGATAGTGCTCGACGGCCTCGCGCGGACGGCCCCTGACGACCGCCACGTGGCCACGCTGCAAGGCCTGCTTGTAGCGGGTCGAAGCGGTCTCGGTCATGGTCGCTCCAGTATCGGGCATGACGAAGCCCGGGACGATACCGTGACGGCCCCGGGCTTCCGACGGGTGTGTCGTCCCGCAGCTCCGGGGTGGTCGCCCACCCCGGGCCAGACGATGGGCCGCGATACGCGGCCGGCGGGCTAGCGCTTGGTGAACTGCGGCGCCTTGCGGGCTCGCTTGAGGCCGTACTTCTTGCGCTCCTTCATGCGCGGGTCGCGCGAGAGCAGGCCAGCCTGGCGCAGCGGTGCGCGAGCACCCTCGGGATCGCTCTGGAGGATGGCCCGGGCGATGCCGTGGCGGATGGCTCCGGCCTGACCGTGATGGCCACCACCGTGCACCTTGACCATGGCGTTGAACTTGCCCTCGGTACCGGTGACGCGGAAGGGCATGAGGATGTCGTTGAGGTCGACGGCGTTACCGAAGTGCTCTTCGAGGCTTTCGCCGTTGACCACGACCTCACCCTCGCCAGCGAGCAGGCGGACGCGGGCGATGGCCGTCTTGCGGCGGCCGGTGCCCTCGAAGAAGGTGACCTGGTTCATCAGTTAGCGCCTCCTGCCGGAGCGGGAACCGGCTGCTGTGCCTCGTGCGGGTGATCCTTCCCGGCGTAGACCTTGAGCTTGCGTAGCTGCTGGGTGCCGAGGCGCGTGTGCGGAACCATGCCCTTCACCGCGCGCCGCACGACCTCCTCGGGCCGGCGCTCCAGCAGGTGGCTCAGCTTCTCCTCGCGGAAGCCACCCGGGTAGCCGCTATGGCGGTAGTAGTACTTCGACTCGAGCTTGGCCCCGGTGACCTTGATCTTCTCGGCATTGATGACGATGACATGATCGCCGGTGTCCATGTGCGTCGAATAGGTCGGCTTGTGCTTGCCGGTCAGCAGTCGCGCCACACGCGTGGCGAGACGGCCGAGCGTCTGACCGTTGGCGTCGACGACCAGCCACTGGCGCTCGATCTCACTTGCCTTGGGCGTGTAGGTCCTGCTCATGGCCCCTGTCGTACTTCCTTGTTCCTGGTGGTTGACGTTGTCTTGCGTTGGCGCGGACCGATCGTGACCCGACGCAGGCACAGGCCCCGCGCTGGGACGACCGCCCCGTCGAAAGCCCTCCCCGGCGAGCGCAGCTCGCCGGCCAGGTCTTCCGCCGTGGCCCGGCCCATCCCGATACGGATGAGCGCGGCCACGATGCTGCGCACCATCTGTCGCAGGAAGGCGTCTCCGATCACGTCGATCGTGACCAGGTGGCCCTGCCTGCGGACCCGAATCTCGTAGAGCGTCCGGACCGAGGTGTGCTGAACGCTCCCGAAAGCCGAGAAGTCATGGCTGCCGACCAGGTGCTGGGCGGCGGCATGCATGGCCTCGGCGTCGAGACGTTCATCGAGTTCGTAGCGGTAGCGGTTCGCGGTTGGCTTCCGCGGTCCCGTCCAGATGCTGTAGCGGTACTCCCTCCGCGTCGCTGCGCGACGCGGATCGAAGTCGAGCGCTACCCGCGTGAGCGGCCCGATCGCGATGTCGGGTGGCAGTAGCGACCCGACAGCCTGACCGAGCTCCTTCGCGGTCATGCCCCAGCGCCAGGTGAAAGCGATCACCTGCCCGGTGGCATGCACCCCGGCGTCCGTCCGACCGGCCGCTTTGACCCGGAAGGTGGGCTCACCCGAAAGGTAGGCCAACACCCGCTCCAGCTCTCCCTGGACGGTCCGACGACCAGGCTGGGCCTGGAAGCCGGCGAACTCCGTGCCGTCGTATTCGACCCGTGCGCGGTACCGCACGGAGCCGCCCTCTCGGGCGAGCTTCATCTTGTCCCTCGCGTCCTGACGCTGTCGCGCCCGGTCGTGTGGGTTGGTTAGACCAGCTCGAGCTGGACCATCGGAGCGCTGTCGCCGGGCCTTGGGCCAAGCTTGACGATCCGGGTGTAGCCCGAGTTGCGGTCCCCGTAGCGGGGAACGATCTCGTCGTAGAGCTTCTCGATGACGAGCGGCTCATCGGGCAGCTCGGCCACGATGCGGCGCCGGTCGGCGAGGGTCCCGCTCTTGGAGAGCGTGATGACACGCTCGACCATGCCGCGCACCTCCTTGGCGCGCGCCTCGGTGGTCTTGATCTGTTCGTAGCGCAACACGGACACGATGAGGTTGGCGTACATGGCCTTGCGCGGGGCGGTCTTGCGCCCGAACTTGCGGCCGTCGATGCGGTGGGCCATCGGCTAGTCGTCCTCCTTGAACGGCTCGTCCGCGGCCATGTCTTCGACATCCTCCGCCTCGAGTTCATCGACCGCGCCCAGCTCATCGACATCACCGTCGACGTCCTCGGGCGGCAGGAAGCCGCGCATGCGCAGGCGTTCCTTCATCTCATCGAGGGACTTCTTGCCGAAGTTGCGCATCCGCAGCAGGTCTTCGTCCTGAAGCTGCAACAGCTGCCCGACCTTGACGATGTTGTTGCGCTTGAGCGAGTTGTAGGCCCGCATGGGCAGGTCCAGGTCCTCGATGGGCATATCGAGCACGTTGGGCGGCAGGGCCTCCTGGCCGCTGACGGCCTCGACCTCGCTGGTGAGCTGCCGGCCGGCCGTCGTGAACTGGCTGAACTGCTCCACGAGCATCTCCGCCGCACGCGAGAGCGCCTCCTCCGGGGAGATGGTGCCGTCGGTCTGGATCTCCAGGGTCAGCTTGTCGTAGTTGGTGACCTGCTTCACACGGGTGTTCTCGACGTGATAGTCGACCTTGCGCACGGGCGTGAAGATGGCATCGACGGGGATGACGCCGATGGGCAGGCCTTCCTTGGTGTCATCGGCGGACAGGTAGCCGGTGCCCCGCTCCACGGTCAGGTCCATCTCGATGGTCGCGTCCGGCTCCAGCGTCAGGATGTGCTGGTCGGGATTGACGATCTCGACGTCCGCGGATTCGACGATGTCGGCCGCGGTGACGGGACCGGCGCCGCCCTTGACCAGCTTCAGCTGGGTGGGGTGTGGGACGTAGCTCTTGAGCCGCAGCCGCTTGAGGTTGAGGAGGATCTGGATGACATCCTCCTTGACCCCGGCGATGGTGCTGAACTCGTGACTGACGTCTCGGATCTGTACCGACGTCACAGCCGCGCCCTCAAGGGACGAGAGCAGGACGCGGCGCAGGGCGTTGCCCAGGGTGACGCCGTAGCCGGCGCGCAGGGGGCTGGCCTCGTACTTGCCGTACGTCTCGGTCTCGAGCTCCTCGACGGACTCGATCTGGGCGTGGTCGTTCTCCAACTCGATCATGTGCTGGCGCTACCTCGAGTAGTACTCGACCACGAGCTGCTCGTTGAGCTCGAGCGGCATCTGGTCGCGGGTCGGCATGGCCGATACGGTCCCGACGAGCTTGTCGGCGTCGACGTCGACCCAGTCCGGCTTCTGGGCGCCACCGATGGCGTCCTTCAGGCCCTTGAAGTATTCGGTCTTGCGGCTGGTGCCGCGAACCTCGATCCTGTCGCCCTCACGGACGCGGAACGAGGGGATGTTGGTGCGCACGCCGTTGACGTCGAAGTGGCCGTGGCCGACCAGCTGGCGCGCCTGGGCGCGGCTGCTGGCGAAGCCCATGCGGTAGACGACGTTGTCGAGACGGGTCTCGAGCAGGCGCAGCAGGTTCTCACCGGTGACGCCGGGGCGGGAGGCCGCGGTCTCGTAGTAGCGCTTGAAGGGGCGCTCGTTGACCATGTAGACGCGACGCACCTTCTGCTTCTCGCGCAGCTGGATGCCGTAGTTGGACATCTTGCGGCGGCGGATGCCGTGCTGGCCGGGCGGCGTGCCGCGGCGCTCGAAGGGGCACTTCTTGGTGTAGCACTTGCTGCCCTTGAGGTACAGCTTCATGCCTTCGCGCCGGCAGAGGCGGGAGACTGGTCCGCGGTATCGAGCCATGGCTGCCTCCCTAGACCCGGCGCCGCTTGGGGGCGCGGCAGCCGTTGTGCGGGAGTGGGGTGACGTCGGTGATGGCGCTGACCTCCAGGCCGGCGGCCTGCAGCGAGCGGATGGCCTGCTCGCGGCCTGAACCGGGACCCTTCACGAAGACCTCGATCTGGCGCATGCCATGCTCCATGGCGCGCTTGGCGGCACCGTCGGCCGCGAGTGCGGCGGCGTACGGCGTGGACTTGCGGGAGCCCTTGAAACCGGCCGTGCCGGCGCTACCCCAAGCCACGACTGCACCACTGAGGTCCGTGATCGTCACGATCGTGTTGTTGAAGGACGCCTGGATATGGACGTGCCCCGAGGGCACGTTCTTCTTCTCCTTGCGCCTGGACTTCGTGGCGCGCTTTCGTTCCGCCATCGATCGAGTGTCTCTCCTGCGTATCGCCGCGCGGTCGACCGGCTACTGGGACCGGGCCGTCGCGACTCCTGGGTTACTTCTTGCGCCGGACGCCGACGGTCTTCTTGGGACCGCGCCGCTGGCGTGCGTTGGTCTTGGTGCGCTGGCCACGGACCGGCAGGTTGCGCCGATGCCGCAGGCCGCGGTAGGAACCGATCTCGGTGAGCCGCTTGATGTTCATGGCCGTCTCGCGGCGAAGGTCGCCCTCGACGGTGTAACGGCGGTCGATGATGTCGCGCAGGCGGTTGACCTGCTCATCGGTGAGGTCACGGACGCGGGTGTCCGGATTCACGTTGGCTTGTGCGAGGACCTTCTGGCTGGTGGGCAGCCCGATCCCGTAGATGTAGGTCAGCGCGATCTCCACCCGCTTCTCGCGGGGGATGTCGATGCCGGCGATACGTGCCACCGTTCCTCCTAGCCCTGACGCTGCTTATGCTTGGGGTTGGAGCAGATGATCATCACTCGCCCCTTGCGCCGAATCACCTTGCAGCGATCGCAGCGCCTCTTTACCGATGCAGAGACCTTCACGTCGTTCTGTCCGTGTCCTACTTGAGTCGATAGGTGATGCGGCCGCGGGAGAGGTCGTATGGCGACAGCTCCACGCGAACGCGGTCGCCGGGGAGGATGCGGATGAAGTTCATGCGCAGCTTGCCGCTGATGTGCGCCAGCACCTGATGCTTGTCCTCGAGCTCGATCCGGAACATGGTGTTGGGCAACGGCTCGATGACCGTACCTTCGACCTCGATTGCATCTCGTTTAGCCACAGGCGACCGCTAGACCCCGACTACTTGTTGGAATGATCGGGCCCGACGCCAGAACCGAGACGGTCGGCGGGGCGCCAGCAAGCGCCGGGGCATTCCCGGCGCGCGAAGAGTGAGTGTATCAGAACTCGGCGAGGACCGGCAACCCTCGTCGCAGTGGTGCTCATGCGCCCACCGCGGCTGAGGTGGTCAGGCCCTCGACGATCTCACCGGCGGCCAACGTCAGGATGCGCGGGCCGTCGGCGGTGACGGCGATGGTGTGTTCCCAGTGGGCAGCCAGGCTGCCGTCGGCGGTAGCCACGGTCCAGCCGTCGGGCTTGACCCTGGTCTCGAAGGAGCCGACGGTGAACATGGGCTCGATGGCGATGCACAGGCCGGGCTCGATGACGCGCCCACGGCGGCCGGTGCGGTAGTTGGTGACCTGCGGCTCCTCGTGCATCTCGTTGCCGATGCCGTGGCCGACGTAGCCGCGCACGATGCCGTAGCCGGCGGCCAGCCCGACGTCCTCGACGGCACCGGCCACGTCCTCGAGCGTGGCGCCCGGGATCGAGGCCTTCACGCCCGCGAGCATGCCTGCGCGCGTGACCTCCGAGAGCGCCCGCATCTGCTCGGGCACGTCGCCCATGAGGAAGGTGCGCGCGGAGTCGCCGTGCCAGCCGTCGACGTTCGCACCGCAGTCGACCGAGACCATCATGCCCTCCTCGATGACGCGGTCATCGGGGATGCCATGGACGACCTCGTCGTCGATGCTGATGCAGGTCGCGTGTCGGTACGGTCCCGCCGCGCCGGGGACGCCGATGAAGTTGGGCGTCCCTCCCCCCTCGCGGATGACCTCGTCGGCGATGGCGTCGAGGGCCAAGGGCGTCAGGCCCGGGCGGATGGCCTCGGCGACCGCGTCGAGCGCGGCTGCGGTGAGGGCTCCGGCCACGGCCATCTTCTCGATCTGCGATCGAGACTTGAGCACCACGCGCCGACGGTCGAAGAGCATGTCTAGACGGCGTTCCTCTGGGCGACCACGCGCAACAGTTCGGTCGTGACCTCCTCGGGCGTCTGATCGCCGCGCACCGGGAAGAGGACCTTGTTCTCGGCGTAGTAGTCGACGACCTCGAACATCGGCGGCAACTGCTGGTCGAGGCGTCCCTGGACGGTCTCCTCGGAGTCATCGGCACGCTGGTACAGCTCGGCGCCGTCGATGTCGCAGATGCCCTCCTTCTGCGGGGACATAGCCACGACGTGATAGACGTGCTGATCGTCCGCGGTGCAGATGCGGCGGCCGGTGAGACGCGCCAGCAGCAGGTCCTGCGGGACCTCGATGTAGGGCACCGCGCTCACGGCCGTGCCGGACCTCTGGAGCATGGCGTCGAGCGCGCGGGCCTGGGCCACGGTGCGCGGGAAGCCATCGAGGATGACGCCGGCGGCGGCGTCCTTCCAGCCGAGGCGGTCGTCGACCATGGCGACCACGATGTCGTCGGGCACGAGCGCGCCTTCGTCCATGATGTCGCGCACCTTCTTGGCCAGCGGCGTGTCGCTCTTGCGCATGGCTCGGAAGAGCTCGCCGGTGGAGACGTGGGGCAGGCCCAGCTCCTGGGCCAGGCGCTCGGCCTGCGTGCCCTTGCCCGCGCCCGGGGCACCCATCATCACGATGATGCGGCGACTCCCCCGCTTGCGAGCCACCGACGGTTCGGCAGCTTGCGATGTCACTTGATGAACCCCTCGTAGTTGCGCATCATCAGCTGCGCCTCGAGCTGTTTCATCGTCTCCACCACGACCGAGACGACGATCAGCAACGATGTGCCGCCGAGGCTGAAGGATCCGACGACGCTACCGGCGAAGAACCAGCCGACGATGATGGGACTGACCGCGACGGTGCCCAGGAAGATGGCGCCGGCGAGGCTGATGCGGAAGACCACCTTGGCCAGGTAGTCGCGGGTCGGCGCACCCGGCCGGATGCCCGGGATGAAGCCGCCGTTCTTGCGAAGCTGGTCGGCCGTCTCATCGGGCTTGAACGTGAACGCCGTGTAGAAGTACGTGAATCCGACGACCAGCAGGAAGAACACGATGGCGTAGACCGGACTGCTCTGGCTGAGCCAGTCGATGATGATGTTGGCGACGTCCTCGATGGCGCCACCCGAGGCACTGAAGTAGGTCGCCATCTGCACCGGGAAGAGCAGGATGGAGACGGCGAAGATGATGGGGATGACGCCGGCCTGGTTCACGCGCAGTGGCAGGAACGTGGCACCACCCTGGTACATGCGCCGGCCGCGCACGCGGCTCGCATACTGGATGGGGATGCGGCGCTGACCCTCCTGGATGTAGACGATGATCATCACGGCCGCGATGGCCAGGGCCCCGAAGGCCAGGCCGGCCGCGAGGTCGGGTGAGGTCAGGAAGGTGTTCACCGCGCCGAGCAGCCCGGCCACGATGCCCGCGAAGATGATGAAGCTGATGCCGTTGCCGATACCGCGCTCGCTGATGAGCTCACCGATCCACATCAGCAGGACGGTGCCAGCCGTGAGGGTGATGATCTGGGTCAGCGTGGCGAAGCTGGTGATGTCGAAGTCGGTGACCACGCCGCGCGCGTTCAGCAGCGCCAGGTAGCCGTAGGCCTGCAGGATCGCCAGCAGCACCGTCAAACGGCGGGTGTACGAGTTGATCTTCTGGCGGCCATACTCGCCCTCGCGCGAGAGCTGCTGGAGGCGGGGCACGACGCCCGTCATCAACTGCATGATGATCGACGCGTTGATGTAGGGGTTCACGCCCAGGGCGATGAGGGAGAAGTTCTGCAGGCCGCCTCCGGAGAAGAGGTTGAGCATCTGCAGGAAGGTGTTCTCTCCGATCAGCCCCTCGAGTGCGTCACGATCGACGCCGGGCACCGGAACGTGCGCCAGCATCCGCACGATGATGAGCATCCCCAGGATGAAGAGGATGCGCTTGCGGATATCCGGCGCACGGAACGCGTTGACGAGGGCCTCGAACACGGGTTACTCAGCCGCCTGGTCGTCGGTGGTCTTGGACTCCGCCTCGGCTGCTGCGGGACCGTCGGCTGGAGCATCGGCTCTTGGAGCCTCGGCCTCCTCGGCCGCTGCCGCTTCGGCGGGGGCTTCCTCGGCAGGGGCCTCAGCCGCCGCAGCCGGAGCCTCGGCCTCCTCGGCCGGCGCCTCCGGGGCAGGCTCGGGGGCCAGCGACTGGACGAAGCCGCCGGCAGCCTCGATCTTGGACTTGGCCGAGGCCGTGAACGCGTCAGCGGCCACGAAGACCTTGACCTCGAGCTCGCCGTCGCCGAGCACCTTGACGGGTCGGTCGGCATGCGTGATCAGGCCCGCCGCGGCGAGGACCTCGGCGTTGACGGTGATCGGCTCGGAGCCGGCCTTGCTGCCGAAGCGGCCTGCGGTCGCGTACTCGGAGATGCGTCCGACGTTGACCACCTGGTATTCGACCCGGTTGACCGGCTTGAAGCCGCGCAGTTTGGGCACGCGCACATGGATCGGCGTCTGACCGCCTTCGAACCAGCCGGGGATGCGGGCACCCGAACGGGACTTCTGGCCCTTGGTGCCACGACCCGCGGTCTTGCCCTTGCCGGCCGCGATACCGCGGCCGACACGGATGCGCCGCTTCTGTGAGCCGGGCGCCGGCTTCAGGTCATGGAGCTTCACGCCTCAGCCTCTTCCTTCTTCTTGGGGGCGGCCTTCTTGGCCGGTGTCGCCTGGACCTCCTCGAACTCGACGAGGTAGCGCACGGCGCGGATCTGGCCGCGGACCGCGGGATCGTCCGGCAGCTCGACCGTCTGGCCGATACGACGCAGGCCCAGGGCGCGGACGGTACCGCGCGCGCTGGGGTTGGTGCCGACCGTGGACTTCTTGAGCGTGACGAGCAGCTTAGCGGCCATCGATGACCTCGCCGCTGAGCACCGCCCCATCCTCGCCGGGCACCGGCTGGCCGGGGATGATGGAACGCAGCTTCTTGCCGCGCCACTCGGACAGCTCGGCGGCCGAGCGCATGCTGCGCAGGCCCTCGAGCGTGGCCCGGGTCACGTTGACCGGGTTGTTGGAGCCGAGCGACTTGGACAGGATGTCGCGGATGCCGGCAGCTTCCACCACCGCGCGCACGGAGGCACCGGCGATGACGCCGGTACCCTGCGAGGCCGGCTTGAGCATGACGGTGCTGGCACCGAACTGCTGGCGCACCTCGTGAGGCACGGTGGTGCCGACCAGCGGCACCTTGATGAGGTTCTTCTTGGCGTCCTCGACACCCTTGCGGATGGACTCCGGCACCTCGCCGGCCTTGCCCAGGCCGACACCGACATGTCCCTCGCCGTCACCGACGACGACGACCGCGCTGAAGCTGAAGCGCCGACCACCCTTGACCACCTTGGCCACGCGGTTGATCTGGACGACGCGCTCTTCGAGGTTGAGCTTGCTGGGATCGATCCGAGCCATGGGCCCTCCTAGAACTCCAGGCCGGAATCGCGAGCGCCCTCGGCGAGGGCACGAATCCGTCCGTGGTACTTGAACCCGGCACGGTCGAATACGACGCGCTCGACCCCGGCGGCCTTGGCGCGGTCCCCGATGAGGGTCCCGACCTGCTTGGCGCGCTCGGTCTTGGTGCCACCAGCACCCTTGACTGCCGCTTCCATGGAGGAAGCACTGGCCAGGGTGTGCCCGGTGGAGTCGTCGATGACCTGGGCGTAGATCTGATTGATGCTCCGAAAGACCGCCAGGCGCGGTCGCTCAGCGGACCCCGCCACGCGAAGGCGGAGCCGCGAGTGACGCTTCTGACGTGCGGCGGAGCGGCTTCGTGCCGTTGGCATCGCGGTCGTCGGTCTCCTGCTAGCGGCCGGGGCGCCCGTTGGGCGCCGCGACCAGGGTTGGGTTCGTCATGGGTGAGCCGGGGGTGCCTAGGCGCCGCCGATCTTGCCGGCCTTGCCGGCCTTGCGGCGCACGACCTCGCCCGCGTAGCGGACGCCCTTGCCCTTGTAGGGCTCGGGCTTGCGAGTGGCACGCACCTGCGCGGCCATCTGCCCGACCAGCTGCTTGTCGATGCCGGTCACGGCGACCTTGTTGGGGGTATCGACCACGAAGTCGATGCCCGTGGGCGGGTCGATCTCGATGGGGTGGCTGTAGCCCAGGTTGAGCTGCAGCTTCCGGCCCACGAGCTGAGCGCGGTAACCGACGCCCTGGATCTCGAGATTGCGGGTGTAGCCCTCGGTCACACCCACGACCATGTTGCTGATGAGCGTGCGGGTCAGGCCGTGGAGCTCGCGCGAGCGCTTCTCCTCGTTTGGCCGCTCCACGCGCAGCTGGCCGTCTTCGGTCACGACCGAGAGGACCGGCGTGATATCTCGCTCGAGCTCGCCCTTGGGGCCCTTGACCGTGATGTGGTTGCCCTCGACGCTGACATCGACGCCGGAGGGGATGGGGATCGGAAGCTTGCCGACTCGTGACATTGGTGTCGCCTACCAGACGTAGGCCAGGACCTCGCCGCCGAGCTGGCTCTTGCGAGCCTGCTGGCCGGTCATGATGCCCTGACTGGTGCTGATGATGACGACGCCGAGACCACCCAGCACACGCGGGATCTCCGTCTTGGATGCGTAGACCCGCAGGCCCGGCTTGCTGATGCGCTTGAGCCCGCTGACCACCGGCACCTTGCCCACGTACTTGAGCTTGATGTCGATGGACTTGCGGGGACCCTCTTGCGACTGGGAGAAGTCTTCGATGAAGCCCTCTGCCTTGAGGATCTCGGCGATCGCCAGCTTGGTCCTTGACGCCGGGATCGAGACGTCCGTGTGGCGCGCCCGGCTGGCGTTGCGGATGCGCGTAAGCATGTCGGCGATGGGATCGGAGATGTTCATATGCCTACCAGCTCGACTTGGTGACGCCCGGCAGCTCACCCATCAGGGCGCGCTCCCGGAAGCAGATTCGGCAGAGCCCGAACCGACGCATGTAGGCGCGGGACCGGCCACAGACGAAGCAGCGGTGGTAGGAGCGCACGCCGAAGCGCGGTGTGCGCTTGGCCTTGGCGATCATGGACTTCTTGGCCATTCGGTCGCTCCTTAGTTCTCGAAGGGCATGCCGAGGAGAGCCAGCAGGCGCTGCCCCTCCTCGTCGGTCTTGGCGGTGGTCACGAGCGACATCTCGAGGCCCCGGAGGCGATCGACCTTGTCGTAGTCGATCTCCGGGAACGCGAGCTGCTCGCGCAGGCCCAGCGAGTAGTTGCCACGGCCATCGAACGACTTGGTGGGGACGCCACGGAAGTCGCGGATGCGGGGCAGTGCCAGCCGGGTGAGCCGCTCGAGGAAGTCCCACATGCGCTGGCCACGCAGCGTGACCATGCAGCCGATGGTGTTCCCCTCGCGGATCTTGAACTGGGCGATCGACCGCTTGGCCTTGGTCACCACCGGCTTCTGGCCGGTGATGATGGTCAGGTCGTTCACAGCGGCG
Organism: uncultured Chloroflexia bacterium; assembly: GCA_963716815.1. Lineage (GTDB taxonomy): Bacteria > Chloroflexota > Limnocylindria > Limnocylindrales > CSP1-4 > JAFMJV01. The sequence continues at coordinate 38,692 of CAVQUM010000010.1, read as the reverse complement.
TCAACGGCCTTGCTGTTGGTGAGCGCCTCACCCAGGCCGATGTTGACGGTGATCTTGGTCAGGCGCGGCACTTGCATGGGGTTCTGGTAGTCGAACTCCTTGACCAGGGCCGGCCGGACCTCTTCTTGGTAACGCTGACGCAGTCCGTTGCTCACTCCTAGGCCTCCGCTCGGGTCACGGACTCGCTGCAGTGTGTGCAGGTGCGGATGCTGCGGCCATCGCCGGTGCGCTCATGGCGCACGCGGGTGGGACGCGAGCAGTGCGGACAAACGAGCATGACGTTACTGATGGCGATGGGCTGGGGGATGTCCAGGATGCCGCCCTGCTGGATGCGGGGCTGGCGCTCGGTCCGGCCCGCCACCTGGCGCGGCTTGGTGTGCCGCTTGGCGATGTTGAGGCCCTCGATGACGACGGCCGCACCGGACAGCGGCGCCTTGTCCTGCCAGCCGGAGCCGAAGCGCGCGGTCGAGCGAGCCCAGCCCTGCTGGTGACGCAGCACCTTGTGGATGACACCGCGCTTGCCGGCGTCCTTGCCCTTGAGCACCACTACCTGGTCGCCGGCACGCAGGTCCGGGACGCGAGTGTGGCGGCGGGGCTTGACTGTCGGTGCCATCACAGCACCTCCGGGGCGAGCGAGATGATCTTCATGTAGTTGCGGTCGCGAAGCTCGCGGGCCACGGGCCCGAAGATGCGCGTGCCGCGGGGGTTGCCCTGGTTGTTGATGAGCACGGCCGCGTTCTCGTCGAAGCGGATGTAGCTCCCATCGGGCCGCCCGTATTCCTTGGCGGTACGCACGATGACGGCCTGGACGATGTCGCCCTTCTTGACCGCGGCGTTGGGGATGGCCTGCTTGACGGAGGCGACGATGACGTCGCCGACGCCCGCGGTCGGCTTCTGCGAGCGCCCCAGGATGCGGATGCACTCGACCACGCGCGCGCCGGTGTTGTCGGCCACTCGGAGCCGGCTGCTGGGCTGGATCATGCGGAGGCCTCCTCGCCCTGGGCGGGCACCTCAGCGGTCTCCTCGGCGGTCGCCTCGGCCACCGCGCCGTCCTCGGCAGCGGTCTCTTCGGCCTTGACCTTGCCCGGATGGGCAGCCATGTGGATGGCCTCGGCGGTCTCAGCCTCCTCGGCCACGATCTGCTCGCCGGCACCGAGGCCGGCCTTGGTCACGATCTCGGCCAGGCGCCAGCGCTTGGTGCGGGAAAGGGGGCGAGCCTCCTCGATGCGGACGGTGTCGCCCACATGGGCCTCGTTGTGCTCGTCGTGCGCCTTGAACTTGGTGGTCAGGCGGATGACGCGCTTGTAGATGCGGTGGCGGGCAAGACGCTCGACGGAGACGACGATGGTCTTGTCCATCTTGTCGGAAACGACGCGGCCGACCTTGGCCTTGCGCTTTCCGCGCTCAGGTGCAGTGGCGGCGCTCATCTACTCTCCTCCGGCAGCCGCGGCGGACGCACCCTGGCTGCCGGCCTCGAGCTTGCGCTCGGTCTGGACGGTCAGCAGGCGGGCGATGTCCTTGCGCGTCTGCGAGATCTGGCTGTAATCGGTGAGCTGGCGGGTCGCCAGCTGGAAACGCAGGTCGTAGAGATGGCGGCGAGCCGACTCCAACTCCTCGCTGAGCTCCTGCTCGGAGAGGCTGCGGGCCTTAGCGATCTCCATCATGGACCCCCTCTCTGATCACGACCCTGACGCTCGTGGGCAGCTTGTGGCTGGCCAGGCGCATGGCCTCGACCGCGTCCTCGTGAGGGACGCCGGCCATCTCGAACAGGATGCGGCCGGGCTTGACCACGGCGACCCAGTGGTCGGCCGCGCCCTTGCCCTTGCCCATACGGACTTCGGCCGGCTTCTTGGTGACCGGCTTGTCCGGGAAGATGCGGATCCAGATCTTGCCGCCACGGCGGACGTAGCGGGTCATGGCACGGCGAGCGGCCTCGATCTGGCGGCTGGTGATGTAGCCAGGCTCCTCGGTCATCAGCGCGTAGTCGCCGAAGGCGATGGTCGAACCACCCTTGGCGATGCCGCTCATGCGGCCACGCTGCTGCTTGCGGTGCTTGACGCGACGGGGCATCAACATGTCGCTACGCCCCTCCCCCGGCGGCCGCGGCCTCGGTCGGCTTGGCCTTCTCCGGGATGATGTCGCCGCGGTAGATCCAGACCTTGACGCCGATGGCGCCGTAGGTGGTCCGGCTCAGGACCTGGCCGTAGCTGATGTCGGCACGCAGGGTGCCCAGCGGGATGCGGCCTTCCTTGTCCCACTCGCGGCGGGCCATCTCCGAACCGCCGAGGCGGCCCGAGACCTGGACCTTCACGCCCTTGGCGCCGGCCTTCATGGTCCGCTGGATGGACTGCTTGATGGCCTTGCGGAAGGCGATGCGACGGGTCAGCTGCTGGGCGATGTTGGTCGCCACCAGCACACCGTCGAGCTCGGGCTGGCGGATCTCGCGGATCTCCAGCTTGACCTTGCGGTCGGTGAGCTTGCCGACCGCCTGGCGCAGGCCTTCGACGTTGGCCCCGCCCTTGCCGATGACGATGCCCGGCTTGGCGGTGTGGACCGTGACGGTCACGTGGTTGATGCCGCGCTCGATCTCGACGAGGGAGACGCTGGCGTTGGCCAGGCGCTTCTGCACGAGCGTGCGGATGGAGATGTCCTCACGCAGCAGGTCGGTGTATTCCTTGTCGGAGTACCACTTGGCATTCCAGGTGCGCGAGACGCCCAGCCGGAAGCCGTTGGGGTGGACCTTGTGTCCCATGCCTAGGCCTCCCGGTTCTCGACCACGACCGTCACGTGGGTCATGGGCTTGTTGATGGGGAATGCACGCCCCTGGGCGCGTGGTCGCCAGCGCTTGATGGTGGGTCCCTCGTTGGCAGTGGCCTCCGCGACGAAGAGCTCATCGGCGGGGAGGTCATGGTTGTTCTCGGCGTTGGCCGTGGCGCTCTTGAGCACCTTGGCCACGTCGCGGGCGGCGCCCTGCGGCATGAACTGCAGGATGGCCGCAGCCTCCTCCACGGGTCGCCCGACGATGGCCTGCGTGACCAGGCGGGTCTTGCGCGTGGAGCGGCGGATGTACTTGGCGGTAGCAGAAACTCGCATCGCGGCCCCTACTTCAGCGACGTCGACCGCTCGGTGTGGCGCCCGTGACCGCGGTAGTTGCGGGTGGGGGCGAACTCACCGAGCCGGTGGCCGACCATGTTTTCGGAGATGAACACCGGGATGTGCTTCTTGCCGTTGTAGACGGCGACGGTGTGCCCGATGAAGTCGGGGAAGATGACGCTGGCACGCGACCAGGTCTTCAACACCTGCTTCTCGTTGTTCTTGTTCATCGTCTGCACGCGGGCCAGGAGCCGCTGCTCGACGTACGGACCCTTCTTCAGGGAACGTGACATGTCGCTCCTCCCTGCCTACTTGCGGTGACGGGAGGTCGCGATGAGCCTCCCGGACTTCTTGTTGCGACGGGTGCGGTGACCCATGGCCGGCTGGCCCCAGGGGGTCTTGGGCGGCATGCCCGTGGGCGACTTGCCCTCGCCACCACCGTGGGGATGGTCCCTGGGGTTCATGACCACGCCGCGAACCTCGGGTCGCCTGCCCATGTGGCGGGCACGACCGGCCTTGCCCAGGCTCTGGTTCTCGTGATCGATGTTGCCCACCTGGCCGACGGTGGCCATGCAGCGCATGTCCACGCGACGGACCTCGCCGGAGGGCAGGCGCACCAGCGCGTACTGGCCCTCCTTGGCCATCAGCTGCGCCGAGGTGCCCGCAGAGCGGACGATCTGGCCGCCCTTGCCGGGGATCAGCTCGATGTTGTGCAGCTGCGTGCCCAGCGGGATCGACTTGAGCGGCAGGGCGTTGCCCACGCGCGCCTCGGCCTTGGTCCCGGCGACGACGGTGTCACCGACCTTGAGGCCGTTGGGCACGAGGATGTAGCGCTTCTCGCCATCGGCGTAGTGCAGCAGGCCGATGCGCGCCGAGCGGTTGGGGTCGTACTCGATGGTCGCGAGCACCGCGGGCACGTCCCACTTGTCGCGGCGGAAGTCGATGCGACGGTAGTTGCGCCTGGCTCCGCCGCCACGATGACGCACGGTCATGCGGCCTTGCGAGTTGCGGCCGGAGCCGCGCTTCTTGGACTCGACCAGCGGCTTGTGGGGCTTGTCGGTGGTGATCTCCTCGAAGGTCGACCGCGTCATGAAGCGGCGACCCGGGGATGTCGGCTTATAGCCTCGGATCGGCATGACTAGACTCCCTCGAAGAATTCGATCGAGTCGCCGTGCTTGATGGTCACGACGGCCTTCTTCCAGGGGGACGTGTAGCCGACCTGGCGCCCGCGACGGCGGTTGCGGGACTTCTCCTTGCGCTTCGTGGTCAGCACGTTGACGCTCAAGCACGGTGACCTTGAAGAGCTCCTCGACCGCGGCCTTGATCTGCATCTTGTTCGCTTCGTCAGCGACCGCGAAGGTGTACTTGTTGACCGTCGACTGGTCCATCGACTTCTCGCTGATGACCGGGCGGAGGACGATCTGCGTGGCGCTGAGGCTCATGCGTACACCTCCGACATGGTCGCGATGGAGGGCTTGGTGATGACGATCGCGTCGGCGTCGATGACGTCGACGATGTTGAGCGAGTCCGAGCGGATGACGACGAGGTCGGGCACGTTGCGAGCGGAGAGCTCGAGGGCCTCGTTCTTGCCGTCCTCGACCACGAGCACCTTGCCCGCGGCTTCGAGCGAGCCCAGGTGAGCGAGCAGCTGCTTGGTCTTGACTTCGTCGAGCTCGAGGTCGTTGACGACCTTGATGACGCCGTCGTCGAACTTGGCCGTGAGCGCGCCCACGAGCGCGAGCCGGCGCATGCGCTTGGGCATGCGCTTGTCGTACTTGCGCGGGCTCGGGCCGAAGACCACGCCGCCGCCCGCGTAGTGCGGAGCGGAGCGGGTGCCCTGGCGAGCGCGGCCGGTACCCTTCTGACGGTAGGGCTTGCGGCCACCGCCACGCACCTCGGCGCGCGTCTTGACCTTGGCCGTACCGATGCGCCGGCCGGCCAGCTGGGCCACGACGGCCTGGTGCATGACCGCGGTATTGACCGGGGCCGCGAAGAGCGCGTCCGGCAGGTCGATGGTGCCGGCCTCGGAGCCGGACTTGTCGTAGAGCGGAGTCGTGGGCATGGCTATGCCTTCCTGACCACGATGAGCGCGTTGCGGGGACCGGGGACCGGGCCCCTGACGAGCAGCAGGTTGCGCTCGGCATCGCTGCGCACGATGGTGGCGTTCTTGACCGTGACCCGCTCATGGCCCAGGTGACCGGCCATGGGCGTGCCGCGGAAGACCTTGCCCGGGTAGGTGCCGCCGCCGATCGAGCCGGGAGCTCGATGGGAGTCGGAACCGTGCGTCTCGGGACCGCGACGGAAGTGATGGCGCTTGATGGTGCCCGCGAAGCCCTTGCCCTTGGACGTGCCGGTGATGGCCACCGACTCGCCGTCCTCGAAGAGGCTCACGTCGAGCGTCTGGCCGACCTCGTAGTCGGTCACGTCGTCGACGCGGAACTCGCGTACGTCACGGACCTTGGGCAGGTCCACCAGCTGGCCCGCACGAGGCTTGGTCGTCTTCCGGGCGGTGCCGGCGCCGACCTGGACGGCGGTGTAGCCGTCGCGCTCCTCGGTGCGGAGCAGGGTCACGGTATTGGGTTCGATGGCCACCACGGAGACCGGCACCATGGTGCCGTCCTCCGCGAAGACCTGTGTCATTCCGACCTTGCGGCCGATCAGTCCGATACTCATTTACATCCTGATCTCGATATCGACACCGGCGGCCAGGGACAGCCGCATCAGCGCGTCAACGGTCTTGGAAGACGGGTCCAGGATGTCGATGAGCCGCTTGTGCGTGCGGATCTCGAACTGTTCCCGGGAGTCCTTGTCGATGAACGGCGACCGCAGGACCGTGAACTTCTCGATACGGGTCGGCAGCGGAACCGGGCCGACGACTTCGGCTCCGGTGCGCTGGGCCGTCTCCACGATCTGGAGCGCGGACTGGTCCAGGAGCCGGTGATCGTATGCCTTGAGGCGGATACGGATCCGCTGCCTTGCCATGTCTAGTCCTCGACCGCGTTGATGACGCCGGCACCGACGGTGCGGCCGCCTTCGCGGATGGCGAAGCGCTGGCCGACCTCGATGGCGATGGGCGTGATGAGCTCGACATCCATGTCGACGTGGTCACCGGGCATGATCATCTCGGCACCGTCCTTGAGGCTGATGGCCCCGGTGACGTCGGTGGTGCGCAGGTAGAACTGGGGCCGGTAGCCGTTGTAGAACGGCGTGTGGCGGCCGCCCTCCTCCTTGGTCAGGACGTAGACGCGGGCGGTGAACTTCGTGTGCGGCTTGATCGAGCCGGGCTTGGCCAGGACCTGGCCGCGCTCGACCTCGTCGCGCTCGATGCCGCGCAGCAGGGCGCCGATGTTGTCGCCGGCCTGGCCCGAGTCGAGCAGCTTGTTGAACATCTCGACCCCGGTGACCACGACCTTGCGCGTGTCCTTGATGCCGATCGATCTCGACCTCTTCGCCGACCTTGACCTCGCCACGCTCGACGCGGCCGGTCGCGACGGTGCCGCGGCCCTTGATGGAGAAGACGTCCTCCACGGGCATGAGGAAGGGCTTGTCGGTAGCCCGCTCGGGGGTCGGGATGTAGGAGTCGACCGCGTCCATCAGCTCCTGGATGCAGGCGTAGGCGGGGTCGTCCACGCTGTCGGAGGCCTCGAGGGCCTTGAGCGCGGAGCCGCGCACGACGGGCAGGTCGTCGCCGGGGAACTCGTACTTGCTGAGCAGCTCGCGCACCTCGAGCTCGACGAGCTCGAGCAGTTCCTCGTCGTCGACCATGTCGACCTTGTTGAGGAAGACCACGATGTAGGGCACCTCGACCTGGCGCGCGAGCAGGATGTGCTCGCGCGTCTGGGGCATCGGGCCCGTCGGTGGCCGCGACCACGAGGATGGCGCCGTCCATCTGCGCGGCGCCGGTGATCATGTTCTTGATGTAGTCGGCGTGGCCGGGGCAGTCGACGTGGGCGTAGTGGCGGGCGTCGGTCTCGTACTCGACGTGGGCGATGGCGATGGTGATGCCGCGCTCACGCTCCTCGGGGGCGTTGTCGATCGAGTCGAAGGCGCGGAACGACGCCTCGCCCTTGAGCGACAGGTACTTGGTGATGGCCGCCGTCAGGGTCGTCTTGCCATGGTCGATGTGACCGATCGTGCCGACGTTGACGTGGGGCTTGGTGCGCTCGAACTTCTGCTTGGCCATTGCCGTCGTCCTCTACTACGTCCTACTGCTTGTTGACTGCTTGGTTGACTGTGTTCTTCTGCCTGGGTGGCTAGACCGCGGACTTCTGGACCAGCTCCGCGGCGATGGACTTGGGCACTTCCGCGTAGTGCGAGAACTCCATGGAGGAGGTCGCACGGCCCTGGGTCATGCTGCGCAGGTCGGTCACATAGCCGAACATCGAGGCCAGCGGCACGAAGGCGCTGACCACCTGGGTCCCATTGCGGTTGTCCATCCCTTCGATGTGACCGCGACGGCTGTTGAGATCGCCGATGACGTCGCCCATGAACTCCTCGGGCATGACGACCTCGACGCGCATGACCGGCTCGAGGATGGCCGGACTCGGCCTTCTGGACGGCATCCTTGGCGGCCATCGAGCCGGCGATCTTGAAGGCCATCTCGGAGGAGTCCACCTCGTGGGTGGAGCCGTCGTAGAGGGTGGCCTTGACGTCGACCATGGGGTAGCCGGCGTAGACGCCGGTCTCGAGGGCCTCGCGGATTCCCGCAGCGACCGCCTTGATGTACTCGCGCGGGATGATGCCGCCGACGATCTTGTCCACGAACTCGAAGCCGCTGCCCTTCTCGCCCGGCTCCAGCTTGATGACGGCGTGGCCATACTGGCCGCGACCGCCGGTCTGGCGCACGAAGCGGCCATTGCCATTCGCCTCGCGGCGGATGGTCTCGCGGTAGGAGACCTGTGGCTTGCCCACGTTGGCCGCCACCCTGAATTCGCGCACCATGCGGTCCACGAGCACGTCGAGGTGCAGCTCGCCCATGCCGGCGATGAGGGTCTGGCCCGATTCCTCGTCGTTGTGCACGCGGAAGGTGGGATCCTCCTCCGCCAGCCGCTGCAGGGCCACGGCCAGCTTGTCCTGGTCGGCCTTGGTCTTGGGCTCGATGGCGACCTCGATGACCGGCTCAGGGAAGGTGATCGACTCGAGGATGAGCGGGTGGTCAGGATCGGTCAGGGTGTCGCCGGTGTAGGTCTGCTTGAGGCCCACCGCCGCCGCGATGTCGCCGGCGGAGACCTCCTCGATCTCCTCGCGCGAGTTGGCGTGCAGCTCGACGATGCGCCCGATGCGCTCCTTCTTGTCCTTGGAGGCGTTGTAGACGTAGGAGCCGGTCTTGAGCTTGCCGCTGTAGACCCGGAAGAAGGCCAGCTTGCCCACGAAGGGGTCGGCCGCGATCTTGAAGGCCAGGGCCGCGAAGGGCTCCTTGTCGTCGACGGCACGAGTGACCTCGACCCCAGCGGGGTCCAGGCCCGTGATGGGCGGCACGTCGAGCGGGCTGGGCAGGTAGTGCACGACCGCGTCGAGCACCGGCTGCACGCCCTTGTTCTTGAGGGCCGAGCCGGTGAGCACGGGCACGATGCGGTTCTGCAGCGTGCCCAGGCGCAGGCCGTGGCGGATCTCCTCGGACGTCAGCTCCTCGCCCTCGAGGAACTTCATGGTCAGCTCGTCATCGAGCTCGACCACGGCCTCGATCATGGCGGCGCGGTGCTTCTCCGCCTCGCCGCGCAGGTCGGCGGGGATCTCGATGATCTGCGGCTGCGTGCCGAGGTCGCCCTTGTAGATGATCGCGTGCATCTCGACGAGGTCGATCACGCCCTGGAACTTGTCTTCCTGGCCGATAGGGATCTGGATGGGCACGGCGTTGGCGCCGAGACGCTCCTTGATCGACTGGACCCCGGCCCAGAAGTCGGCACCGGTGCGGTCGAGCTTGTTGATGAAGCAGAACCGAGGTACACCGTAACGGTCGGCCTGGCGCCAGACGGTCTCCGACTGGGGCTCCACGCCGGCCACACCGTCGAAGACGACGACGGCACCGTCGAGCACGCGCAGGCTGCGCTCGACCTCGACGGTGAAGTCCACGTGTCCGGGCGTATCGATGATGTTGATACGCGTGTTGTTCCAGAAGCAGGTGGTGGCTGCGGCCGTGATGGTGATGCCGCGCTCCTGCTCCTGCGGCATCCAGTCCATCGTGGCCGCGCCCTCATGCACCTCACCGATCTTGTAGATCTTGTCCGTGTAGAACAGGATCCGCTCGGTGACGGTGGTCTTGCCGGCGTCGATATGCGCGATGATTCCGATGTTCCGCGTGCGAGCCAGCGGGAACTTCCGTGTCATCGGTCTACGTCGTCCTCGTAACGGGGGTGATGCCGGGATTACCAGCGGAAGTGGCTGAAGGCCTTGTTGGCGTCGGCCATCTTGTGGGTGTCCTCGCGCCGCTTCACGGCCGCACCGAGGCCGTTCATGGCGTCGACCAGCTCGAAGGCCAGCTTCTCACTCATGGACTTGCCGCTGCGCTTGCGCGCGGCCTGCACGAGCCAGCGCACACCAAGGCTGGTGCGGCGCTCACCGCGGATCTCGACGGGCACCTGGTAGGTGGCACCACCGACGCGGCGGGGCTTGACTTCGATGATGGGGGTGGCGTTGCGCAGGGCCGCGTCGAGCACCTCCAGCCCGGGGCGACCGGTCTGGGCCTCGGCGCGCGCGAGCGCCTGACGTATGATCTTCTCGGCCAGGCCCTTCTTGCCATCGGTCATCAGCTTCACGACGAAGCGATCGGTCGTGCGCGTGAGCGGCGGCGAGTACTTGACCTTGCGGGGGATCTGTGCGCGACGGGGCATTACTTGGGCCTCTTGGTGCCGTATCGGGACCGGCCCTGCTTGCGGTCGGCGACGCCCGAGGCGTCAAGCGTGCCGCGGATGATGTGGTACTTGACCGAGGGCAGGTCCTTCACGCGACCGCCACGGACCAGGACCACGGAGTGCTCCTGCAGGTTGTGGCCGATGCCGGGGATGTAGGCGGTGACTTCCATCTGGTTGGTCAGACGAACACGAGCGATCTTGCGCAGCGCCGAGTTGGGCTTCTTCGGCGTCATGGTGCGCACCTGCAGGCAGACACCACGCTTCTGCGGGGCGCCGGGTGTGGGCACCTGGCGCTGGCGCAGACTGTTCCAGTTCTTGCGCATCGCCGGGGCCTTGATCTTCGCCTGCTTGGGCTTGCGGCCCTTGCGCACGAGCTGGCTGATGGTCGGCACGGAGTGTTCGTCTCCCCTATCGATGGCGTCCTGATGACGCGGTGTCGGAACGCGCGCGGAGCGCACGTTCCCCTGTCTCTGGTGATGTCCGTCTGATGCGGCGGTCGTCTGGGTCCCGGGGTCCGGCCCCTCCTCGGAGCCCCCTTCCGGGGTGACCGCCCGGCTCCCGCTCCGACCAGGTCGGTCGGCGCGCACGAAGCCGCCACGGCTGTTTCAGCCGCGACCGCGAAGTCTAGCAGCGGCCTGCTGGCCCGTCAAACACGACTACGTGTCCGGCGCGCCACTCGACCTGCCGGGTACGAACGACCGGCTCCGGGCTCGTGGCCGCGGAACCGGTCGAAGTCGCGTCGGGTCGATGGAGCCGCGGCCGTCCTACGCCTCGGACTCGTCGAGGAAGGGGTTGGGCTCGGGCTCGGCCTCGGCCTCGGCCTTGGCCTGGGCCTTGGCCTGGGCCAGCTGCTCGGCCTCCTCGAGGAAGGGGTTCTCCTCTCCCCCGATGGGCTCGGCGGCCGGGGCGCCCTCCGCGAGGAAGACGTTGTACTCGTCACCGAAGCCCTCGGGCAGCTCCTCGCCGGCGAGGGCCTGCGCGGCTGCGATGCGCTCCTCTTCGCGACGGCGCGCGATGTTGGCCGGCGCACCGGTGCCCGCGGGGATGAGCTTGCCGATGATGACGTTCTCCTTGAGACCCACGAGATCGTCCTTGGCGCCGTTGATGGCGGCCTCGGTCAGCACTCGCGTGGTCTCCTGGAAGGAGGCCGCCGCCAGGAAGCTGCTGGTGTTGAGCGACGCCTTGGTCACGCCCAGCAGGACGGTCTCGGCCGTGGCCGGCTCGCCGCCCTCAGCCAGCACGCGCTCGTTGATGTCCTCGAACTCGAAGCGGTCGACGAGCTCGAACGGCAGCTGCTCGCTGTCACCGGGCTGGTCGATCCGCACCTTGCGCAGCATCTGACGCACGATGATCTCGATGTGCTTGTCGTTGATGATCACGCCCTGGCTGCGGTAGACCTTCTGGACCTCCTTGACCAGATAGCGCTGGACGGCATCCCGGCCACGGGTCTCGAGGTACTCCTGCGGGTTGATGGGACCCTCGGTGATGGCGTCACCGGCGCGCACCAGCTGGCCGTCCTCGACGAGCAGCTTGGCGTTGTGGGCGATTGGGTACTCCCGTTCGACCACGTCCTCACCGGCGATCTTCATGCCTTCGTCGGTGAGGGTCACGAGTCCCGACTCGGGCGCCCGCACCTCAGCCACCTCGTCGCCCTTCAGCTCGCGCCGGGCGATCGATCTGGTCGACTTCGACGACGTCGCCATCGGCCACGAGGCGCTCGTGCTTCTTGGTCAGCTTGATGGGAACGTCGAAACGCTCGCGGCTGGTGACCTTGACCTTGCGCTCCTTGAGCTTGCCCTGGTCATCGAGGACCTCGATGGTCTCGACCTCACCGTCGATATGGCTGATCTCCGCCTTGCCCTTGGGCGAACGGGCCTCGAAGAGCTCCTCGACACGCGGCAGGCCGGCCGTGATGTCGGTGCCGGCCACACCGCCGGTGTGGAAGGTACGCATGGTCAGCTGCGTGCCGGGCTCACCGATGGACTGGGCGGCGATGATGCCGACCGCTTCGCCCACGCCCACCAGCTCACGCGTGGCGAGGTTGCGGCCGTAGCAGGTGCGACACACGCCCAAACGAGACTGACAGGTCAGCGGCGAGCGCACGAGCACGGCTTGGAGCCGGTCGTCCTTGGTCCCGGCCGCGTCGATCTCGCGGGCGAGGCCCTCGGTGATCATCTCGCCGGCCGCGACGATGGGGGCGTCCTTCTTGCGCGCCTTGGGCTTGTTGATGGGACCCGCCGCGAAGCGGCCCACCAGCCGGCGCCAGAAGGCATCCGGCTCGGAGCCGGCGAACTCCTCGGTCTCGGCGCGGGTGATCCAGGTGCCTTCCCCGGTGCGGCAGTCGTCATCGCGGGTGATGACGTCCTGGGCCACGTCGACGAGGCGCCGGGTGAGGTAGCCCGAGTCGGCCGTACGAAGGGCGGTGTCAGCGAGACCCTTGCGGGCGCCGTGGGTGGAGATGAAGTACTCCAGCACGGTCATGCCCTCACGGAAGTTCGAGCGCACGGGCACGTCGATGATGCGGCCCGACGGATCGGCCATGAGGCCGCGCATGCCGCCCAGCTGGCCGATGTTGCCCTTGTTACCGCGGGCGCCCGAGTCGGTCATCATCGTGACCGAACCCTCGGGATCGAGCGAGGCCATCATCGCGCTGGAGACCTTGTCGGTGGTGTCGCGCCAGACCTTGACCACCTTGTCGTAGCGCTCGTCGGCGTTGAGCAGGCCCTGCTGGTATTGCGTGTCCAGCTTGGCCACGGCCTGGTCGGCCTCTGCGAGCAGCTCCTTCTTCGACTCCGGCACGCGGATGTCATCGACGGCGATGGTCATGCCGCCCTGGGTGGCGTAGCGGAAGCCGACGCTCTTGATGCCGTCCACCAGGTGGGCCGTCTCGTTGCGGCCGAGCAGGCGGTAGCAGTCGGCCACGACCTCGCGCAGCTGGGTGCGGGCCATGGGTCGGTTGGTCTTGTCGGTGTAGCGCAGCCGCGCGGGCAGGATCTGGTTGAACACGAGTCGGCCGATGGTGGAGTCGATGGACTGCTCCACGACCTCCTCGGTCTCGGGGTCCCAGACCTCCACACGCGCGATCTGCACGGGCGTGTGCAGGTCCAGGCGGCGCACGCGGTGGTGCGGCAACTCCTCGACCTCTTCGCGCGTATCGATGGTGCCCAGCTCGAACGCCAGCAGCGCCTCGCGGTCGGTCTCGAACCGGGGCGGGCGGCCCTTGATGGGCACGGCCGCGTCCATGGTCAGGTAGTAGCAGCCGAGGATCATGTCCTGCGTGGGCGCCACGACGGGCGCACCATCGGAGGGGCTGAGCAGGTTCTCGGTCGAGAGCATCATGCGCCGGGCCTCGTCCTGCGCCTCTCGGCTGAGGGGCACGTGCACGGCCATCTGGTCGCCGTCGAAGTCCGCGTTGAAGGCGAAGCAGACGAGCGGGTGGATCTGGATGGCGCTGCCCTCGACGAGCTTGGGCATGAAGGCCTGGATGCCCAGGCGGTGGAGCGTGGGGGCGCGGTTGAGCAGCACGGGGTGGTCTTCGATGACCTCTTCGAGGACATCCCAGACCACGTCCTCGACACGCTCGACGAGGCGCTTGGCGCTCTTGATGTTGTGGGCGTAGTTCTTCTCCACGAGCTGCCGCATGACGAAGGGCTTGAACAGCTCCAGCGCCATCTTCTTGGGCAGGCCGCACTGGTGCAGCTGCAGGTCCGGGCCGACCACGATGACCGAGCGGCCCGAGTAGTCGACACGCTTGCCCAGCAGGTTCTGGCGGAAGCGGCCCTGCTTGCCCTTGAGCATGTCGGAGAGCGACTTCAGGCGGTGGTTGCCGGTGCCGGCGATGGCACGGCCGCGGCGGCCGTTGTCGATGAGCGCGTCGCATGCCTCCTGCAGCATCCGCTTCTCGTTGCGGATGATGATCTCCGGGGCGCCCAGCCCAAGCAGGCGGTCGAGCCGGTTGTTGCGGTTGATGACGCGGCGGTAGAGGTCGTTGAGGTCGGACGTGGCGAAACGGCCACCGTCGAGCTGGACCATGGGGCGCAGATCCGGCGGGATCACCGGCAGCACCTCGAGGATCATCCACTCGGGGCGGGCGCCCGACCTGCGGAAAGCCTCGATGAGGCGCAGGCGCTTGATGGCCTTCTTGCGCCGCATGCCGCTGGTGGTGCGCACCTCGCTGTGCAGCCTGGCGCCGAGCTCCTCGAGGTCGAGACGCTTGATGAAGTCGCGCACGGCTTCGGCGCCCATGCCCGCATGGAACAGGCGCTGCCCGCCGCGGATGCCGCTGCCGTAGCGGCGGTCGAGGGTCTGGAAGTCCCAGCCTTCGGGATGGTTGGCCTCGACCAGCAGCTCGCCGGCCTTGAGCTTGCTGATCTCGTCGCGAGCCTTGCGAATCTCTTCCTTGCGGCTCTCGGCCTCGACACGCAGGCGCTCAAGCTCGACGTCGATGGCCGCACTCATCTCGAGCTTGGCGTCGTCGATGCGCTGCGCGACCTCAGCCTCTTCGAGGTCCTCCTTGGCCTTGATGTCGTCATTGACCTTCTCGACCAGCTCGGCGGTCGTGGTGCGCAGCTGCTTGAAGGTGGCCTTGGTGGCCTTCTCGCCGGCGCCCACCAGCACCTCACCGGTCTCCTCGAAGACAACCGGGTCGGAGGCGGGCTCGGAGCCGAGGGCCTTGAGCGCAGCTTCGGTGGCTTGCTGCGCCTCGACCAACTGGGCTGTGCGCGTCTCGCGCTCGCCCTCACGCTCCTTCTTGAACTGGGCCAGCTGCCCGTTCAGCTCGTCCGCGAGGCGATGGACGTCGGACTCGAGGCGGTCGCGAAGCTCGTCGAGCTCCCTGCTCCCACCGCGGCCTTCGGCCTCGGCGTCGAGCTGGGCCAGCAGGCTCTCGCGGGCCTGCTCGTCGACGCTGGTGACCAGATAGCGCGCGAAGTAGAGGACGGTCTCGAGGTTGCGGGGGCTGATGTCGAGCAGGATGCCCAGGCGGCTGGGCGTGCCCTTGAAGTACCAGATGTGGCTGACCGGGCTAGCCAGCTGGATGTGGCCCATGCGCTCACGGCGCACCTTGGCGCGCGTGACCTCGACGCCGCACTTGTCGCAGATGATGCCCTTGTAGCGGATGCGCTTGTACTTGCCGCAGTAGCACTCCCAGTCACGCGACGGACCGAAGATGCGCTCGTCGAACAGCCCGTCTTTCTCCGGCCGCAGCGTGCGGTAGTTGATGGTCTCGGGCTTGGTGACTTCGCCCTTGGACCAGTCACGGACCTGATCGGGCGACGCCAGTGAGATGCGGATGGCGTTGAAGTTGTTGACCTCGAGCATCGTTCTCCTTGTGCCGCACCGTTGTCAGGCGGTGCGGGATGCGCGGGTGGCCCGGTGCCTCTGGCTCCGGACCGGTGGCCCAGGGGTGGCTAGTCTTCGAAACCGGCGAGGTTGATGCCGCCGAAGATCCGGCAGTGGGTAGGCCGAGGGGTCTTCGGCGAAGTGGATCTCCTCCTCGTTCTCGTTGACGTATCTCCACGCTGAGCCCGAGGCTCTGGAGTTCCTTGATGAGGACCTTGAAGGATTCGGGCACGCCGGGTGCCTGGATGTCTTCGCCCTTGACGATGGCCTCGTACGTCTGGACTCGGCCCATGACGTCGTCGGACTTCACCGTGAGCAGCTCCTGCAGGATGTTGGCCGCGCCGTAGGCCTCCAGGGCCCAGACCTCCATCTCGCCGAAGCGCTGGCCGCCGAACTGGGCCTTGCCCCCGAGCGGCTGCTGGGTGATGAGGCTGTAGGGGCCGGTGGAGCGAGCGTGGATCTTGTCCTCCACGAGGTGGTGGAGCTTGAGCATGTAGATGTAGCCGACGGTGACTTCGCGGTCGAACTGCTCGCCGGTGCGGCCGTCGCGCAGCCTGGTCTTGCCCGTCACGGGCAGGCCCGCGTCGAGCAGCTCCTGCTCGATCTGGTCCTCACTGGCACCGTCGAAGACGGCCGTGGCGGCCTTGATGGTGCGACCCTCCTTGACGCCGCGCTCGTGGAGCGCCCAGCCCAGGTGGGTCTCGACGATCTGGCCGATGTTCATGCGGCTGGGCACACCCAGCGGGTTGAGGATGATGTCGACCGGGGTGCCGTCGGGCAGGAAGGGCATGTCCTCCTGGGGCAGGATCTTGGCGACCACGCCCTTGTTGCCGTGACGGCCGGCCATCTTGTCGCCGACGCTGATCTTGCGCTTGGCCGCGACGCTGACGCGGATGAGGCGGTTGACGCCCGGGGAGAGGTCGTCACCGCGGTCGCGGTCGAATTCGCGGATGTCCACGACCTTGCCGCGCTCGCCGTGCGGCAGCCGCAGGCTGGAGTCCTTCACCTCGCGCGCCTTCTCGCCGAAGATGGCGCGCAGCAGGCGTTCTTCGGCCGTCAGCTCGGTCTCGCCCTTGGGCGTGATCTTGCCCACGAGGATGTCGCCGGGCTGGACCTCGGCGCCGATGTAGACGACGCCCTCCTCGTCGAGGTCCTTGAGGGACTCCTCGCCGACGTTGGGGATGTCGCGGGTGATCTCTTCGGGCCCGAGCTTGGTGTCGCGTGACTCCAGCTCGTGCTTCTCGATATGGATGCTGGTGAAGAGGTCTTCGCGCACAAGGCGGTCGGAGAGGACGATCGCGTCCTCGTAGTTGCCACCCTCCCAGCTCATGAAGGCCACGAGGATGTTGCGGCCGAGGGCCAGCTCACCCTCCTGTGTGGAGGAGGAGTCGGCGAGGACCGCGTTCTCGGCCACGCGCATGCCCACCTCGACCATGGGCCGGTGGTTGATGCAGGTGCCCTGGTTGGAACGGACGAACTTCTCCAGCGGATACTCGTGCAGCTCGCCGCTGTCGCCTTCGACCACGATGAGGTCAGCGGTCACCGAAGTGACCACGCCGCTCTCGCGAGCGACGATGACCTGGCCGGAGTCCTTGGCCGCGCGAGCCTCCATGCCGGTGCCCACGATGGGCGACTCGGGCTGGAGCAGGGGCACGGCCTGGCGCTGCATGTTGGAACCCATGAGCGCGCGGTTGGCGTCGTCGTGCTCGAGGAACGGGATGAGCGCGGTAGCCACGGACACGACCTGCTTGGGGCTCACGTCCATGTACTCGACTTCGGTCGGCTTGGTCTCCGGGAACTGATCCAGGTGGCGGCAAGGCACACGCTCGTCGACGAAGTAGCCTCGCTCGTCGAGGGCCGCGTTGGCCTGGGCCACGAAGCGCTCCTCCTCGTCGTAGGCCGCGAGGTACTCGATCTGGTCGGTCACGCGCGGCTTGATGGCGAAGGCCTTGCGCTTCTGCCGCTTGAGCTCGGCCACGGCCCCCTCGGTCATGGGCTTGCCGGCCGCGAGGATGACCTTCCCCTTGGCGTCGACCACGTCCTCGCCAGCGATCTCGTCGATGAGGCCCTTGTCCTTGTAGTCGGTGGTGCGCTTGACCTTGCGGTAGGGCGTCTCGATGAAGCCGTACTGGTTGATGCGGCCGTAGGTCGCGAGCGAGCCGATGAGGCCGATGTTCGGGCCTTCGGGGGTCTCGATGGGGCAGATGCGGCCGTAGTGGCTGTGGTGCACGTCGCGCACGTCGAAGCCGGCGCGCTCACGCGAGAGGCCGCCTGGGCCCAGCGCCGAGAGGCGGCGCTTGCTGGTGAGCTCGGCGAGCGGGTTGGTCTGGTCCATGAACTGGGAGAGCTGGCTGCCGCCGAAGAACTCCTTCATGGCCGCCACCACCGGGCGGATGTTGACCAGCGCGCCCGGCGTGGCCTTGTCCGTCTCCTGGATGGTCATTCGCTCCTTGACCACACGCTCCATGCGCAGCAGGCCCACGCGGAAGGCGTTCTGGATGAGCTCGCCGTTGGCACGGATGCGGCGGTTGCCGAGGTGGTCGATATCGTCGGAGTGCGGATCGGGGTCGGCATTGCGCTCGAGGAGGTGGCCGACGATGACGGCGATGTCCTCCTTCGTGATCGTGCGTGTCTCGGACAGCTCGATGCCCATGCGCTTCGCGACGGCGCTCAGCTTCTTGTTGAGCTTGTAGCGTCCGACCCGGCCGAGGTCGTAGCGGCGGAAGTTGAAGAAGAGGCTCTCGACGAGCTTCTCGGCGTTGTCGCCGGTGGGCGGATTCACCGGGACGCAGCTTCTTGTAGACCTCGATGAGGGCCTCGGCGCGCGTCTCGGTCGTGTCGCGATTGAGCGTCTCGGTGATGAAGTCGTGCCCGCCGTCGCTGATGCCGGCGAAGAGGGCGGCGATCTCCTCGTTGGTCTCGTAGCCCACCGCACGCAGCAGCTTGGTCGCCTCCAGCTTGCGCTTGCGGTCGACCTTGACGTAGAGCACGTTCTTGTTGGAGGTCTCGAACTCGAGCCAGGCACCACGGTTGGGGATGACCTTGGCGCTGAAGAGCGAGCGGCCGGTGGTCTGGTCCTCGGTGGCGGTGTAGTAGACGCCCGGGCTGCGCACGAGCTGGCTCACGACCACGCGCTCGGCACCGTTGATGATGAACGTGCCCCGCTCGGTCATGGCCGGGAAGTCACCCATGTAGACCGGCTGCTGCTTCTTCTCGCCGGTCTCGTGGATGATCAGCTCCACCTCGATGTGCAGTGGCCGCGCATACGTCAGGTCACGCACACGGCACTCGAGCTGGTTGTACTTGGGCTCGCCGAACTCGTAGCCGTGGAAGTGCAGTTCCATGGCCTTGCCGGTGAAGTCCTGGATAGGGCTGATCTCGTCGAGCAGGTCACGCAGGCCGCGCTCCACGAACCAGTCGTAGGACGTGCGCTGAAGCTCGATCAGATCGGGGATGGGCAGGACCTCGGGGATCCGCGAATAGCTCACGCGCTCCAGCGACATGGGCGCACGCCGACGATCGACTTCAGACACGGTCATGGGGCACTCCTGGCCTCAGGGAGAGGCGATCAAGGCACGGGAATCCGACCACATGGGTCGTTGGAAAGAAAAGGGCCGCGCTCACCGACCGCCTATGGTATCGCGTCATCGGCGAACCGTCAACAGCGGTGAGACGCGTCGGATGAGGGAGACCGCGGGGCCTCCCCCATCGCTGGGTCGCGAGAGGACTACTTGATCTCGACCTTGGCGCCCTGCTCCTCGAGCGCGGCCTTGATCTTCTCGGCCTCGTCCTTGTCCACGCCCTCCTTGACGGCCTTGGGCGCGGCATCGACGACGTCCTTGGCCTCCTTGAGGCCGAGACCGGTCAGCTCGCGCACGACCTTGATGACGGGGATCTTGTTGGGGCCGACCTCGGCCAGCACGACCTCGAACTCGGTCTGCTCGGCGGCCTCGTCGGCAGCCGCCTCACCGGCCGGGGCAGCCGCGACCGCGGCCGCGACCGGAGCGGCCGCGGTGACGCCGTAGCGCTCCTCGAAGGCCTTGATGAACTCGGACAGCTCGAGGACGGTCATGCCGTCGATGGCTGTGAGGATGTCTTCCTGGGAAAGCTTGGCCATTTGGGGTGTCGTTCCTTCCGTGTAGCTCGTGGGGATGGGAATCGTCAGTGGTTGGGTTGCTAGGCGGCTTCTGCGCCTTCGCGCTGCTCCCGGAGCTGCGCCAGGCCATAGCCCAGGTCACGCAACGGAGCCGCGAGGAGGCTGGCCATGGTGCTCAGCGGCGAAGCCATGCCACCGGCCAGTTGGGCCAGCAGCGCTTCACGGCCGGGCAGCTTGGCGAGCACGGAGATGGCCGCGGCGTCGACCGTCTCGCCATTGAGCGCGGCGCCACGGATCTCGACCTTGAACGGCTTGACGGCATCCAGCAGGCCCTTGGCCAGCGAGGCTTCATCCTCGCCGCCGATGGCGATCGCGCTGGGGCCGATGAGCAGCGGGATCAGCTCCGCGCGCTCGGCCTGCTCGGCAGCGATCCTGGCCAGGCGGTTCTTGATGACCCGGAACTGGATGTTCTTCGCGCGCAGCTCTCGGCGCACCTTCTGCAGGTCAGCCACGGACAGACCCCGATGATCGGAGACGATCGCGGTGTCCGCCTCCTTGAGGAGCTCGACGAGCTCCGCCACGGCAGCCTGCTTGGCTTCTGTGGGCATGTACCCTCCTTCACTCGATCGGGCGCCGCTGGCGCGACTGCCCCTGTGGGTCCCGCACAGGAGCGTCGGTCGCTGCGTCAGGCAGCACCCGGGACAGGAGGTCCCGGAACTCGACACCTGCCTTGGCGTGCCCGTCGGCGTCCCCGCCACCATGCGGTGGCGATCCGGTCGACGATTTCGGTCCGGTCCGGCGAGCCGAAGGGCTCGCGGCGCGACAGCCAGCAGGGCTGCCTCGGACGCATCGCTGTCTCTGGCGGAACGTGGTCTTCGTTTCGACGGGAGGCGTCCCGTCAGCGCTGTGGTGCAGGCGAGCTCGCCTGCGTTGGGCCCTAGGCCGCGCGGGCGAGCAGGGCCGGGACATCCACGCGGATGCCGGGACCCATCGTCGAGGCGACGGTGAGGCTGCGGAAATACTGGCCCTTGGTATCCTTGGGCCGAGCCCGGTTGACCGCGTCGGTCAGGGCCGCGAGGTTCTCGATGAGCTGGTCGCCATCGAAGCTCGCTCGGCCGAAGGGCACGTGGATGATGCCGCCCTTGTCGACCTTGAACTCGATGCGGCCGCCCTTGAGCTCGCCGATGACCCGCTCGAGGTCGAAGGTGACGGTACCGGCCTTGGGGTTGGGCATGAGGCCCTTGCGGCCGAGGATGCGCCCGAGCTTGCCCACGCGTCCCATCATGTCCGGCGTCGCCACGGCCACGTCGAAGTCGGTCCAGCCGCCCTCGATCTTCTCGGCCAGGTCATCAGCACCCACGAAGTCGGCGCCGGCTGCGGTGGCCTCGCCGGCCTTGTCGCCCTGGGCGAAGACGGCCACGCGCACGACCTTGCCGCTGCCGTGCGGCAGGCCAACGGTGCCTCGCACCATCTGCTCGGCGTGGCGGGGATCGACGCCGAGGCGGATGTGCGCCTCGACGGAGCCGTCGAACTTGGTCGTGGCGGTCTGCTTGAGCAGGTCCATGGCCTCCTCCGGCTCATACACCTTCCCGTGCTCGACGAGCTTGGCGGCGTCCTGGTATCGCTTCCCGTGCTTGCCCATGTGGCGTGCTTCCTTTCCCTGGCGGCCATCTTCGGCCTCCCCCTGCGAACGCGGGGTGGACGTGCCGGGCAGCCGACGACGTGCGTCGCTCGGAGGTGCTCCGTGCCGGCGGGCGGAGCCCCGGTCGGTCGTCCTAGTCGACGACCTCGATGCCCATCGAGCGGGCGGTGCCGGCGATGACGCGGGCGGCCATCTCGGGGTCGTCGGCGTTGAGGTCGGCCTTCTTGATCTCGGCGATCTCCAGCAGTTGGGCCTGGGTGACCCGGCCCACGTAGCCCTCGCGACCGGACATACCCGAGCCCTTCTCGACGCCGGCTGCCTTGCGCAGGAGGTCCGCCGCAGGCGGGGTCTTGAGCACGAAGGTGAAGCTGCGATCCTCGAAGATGGTGATCTTGGCGGGGATGATCTGGCCGCTCTGCTTGGCGGTCCTCTCGTTGTAGGTCTTGGTGAACTCGACGATGTTGACGCCGTGCGGGCCGAGCGCGGTACCGACCGGCGGGGCCGGAGTGGCCTTGCCAGCTGGCAGTTGCAGGGTCAGGACGGTGCGGATCTTCTTGGCCATCGGTTCGTCTCGTTCTACCTCGTCGTCGTCTGGGATGCCGGTCG
Source organism: uncultured Chloroflexia bacterium (assembly GCA_963716815.1). Classification (GTDB taxonomy): domain Bacteria; phylum Chloroflexota; class Limnocylindria; order Limnocylindrales; family CSP1-4; genus JAFMJV01. Next base: position 17,064 of record CAVQUM010000010.1, on the reverse strand, counting down.
GGCGGCTAGAGCTTCTCGACCTGCAGGAAGTCCAGCTCCACGGGTGTCTCGCGCCCGAAGATGCTGACCAGGACCTTGAGCTTGTTGCGCTCGGGATTGACCTCGTCCACGGTGCCGATGAACTCGGCGAAGGGACCGTCGGTGACACGCACGGACTGACCCTTGGTGAAGGCCACGCGGTACTTGGGCGTCTCCACGCCCATCTGTCGCAGGATCTGCTTGACCTCGTGCTCCTCGAGCGGCACCGGCTCATTGCGCGAACCGGGGATGTTGCCGCCACCCACGAAGCTGGTCACGCCGGGCGTGTTGCGCACGACGAACCATGACTCGGGGTCGAGGATCATCTCCACCAGCACGTAGCCGGGGAAGACCTTCTTCTGCACGGTGACGCGCTGACCACCGCGGATCTCGATCTCATCCTCCTCGGGCACCAGGACCTGGTAGATCTTGTCTTCCATGCCCATCGTCTCGATGCGGTGTTCGAGGTTGGTCTTGACCTTCTTCTCGTAGCCCGAGTAGGTGTGGATCACGTACCAGCGCTTTTCCGGCTGCGCCGTCTCGGTGAGGTGATCGAGGAAGCTGGTCACTAGAAGATGTCCGTGATGACGCGGAGGGCGGTCGTCCAGAGCAGGTCCCAGAAACCGATGTACACGCCGAAGATGCCGCTGATCACGAACACGAGGATCGTGAGGTTGCGGACGTGGTCCCTGGTGGGCCAGGTCACCTTCTTCAGTTCGGACCAGGACTCGATGAAGTACTGGCGGATCCTACCGATCACGTTCTTCTTGGGCCCCTCATGGTTGAGTGCTGTGAGTAGTGGCAGGCGCGGCGGGACTCGAACCCACAACCCCTGGTTTTGGAGACCAGTGCTCTGCCAAATTGAGCTACGCGCCTACGCTGGTTTGTCCCCTACTTCGTCTCGCGGTGCAGTGTATGCGTTCGGCAGCGAGGGCAGTAGCGCCGCAGCTCGATGCGGCCGGGATCGTTCTTCTTGTTCTTCTCCGTCGTGTAGGTGCGTTCCTTGCACTCGGTGCAGGCGAGCGTGATGACGGGCCGGTTTTCGGCTTTTGCCACTTGAGTCTAGTCCTCGACCGCGTTGATGACGCCGGCACCGACGGTGCGGCCGCCTTCGCGGATGGCGAAGCGCTGGCCGACCTCGATGGCGATGGGCGTGATGAGCTCGACATCCATGTCGACGTGGTCACCGGGCATGATCATCTCGGCACCGTCCTTGAGGCTGATGGCCCCGGTGACGTCGGTGGTGCGCAGGTAGAACTGGGGCCGGTAGCCGTTGTAGAACGGGGTGTGGCGGCCGCCCTCCTCCTTGGTCAGGACGTAGACGCGGGCGGTGAAGTTCGTGTGCGGCTTGATCGAGCCGGGCTTGGCCAGGACCTGGCCGCGCTCGACCTCGTCGCGCTCGATGCCGCGCAGCAGGGCGCCGATGTTGTCGCCGGCCTGGCCCGAGTCGAGCAGCTTGTTGAACATCTCGACCCCGGTGACCACGACCTTGCGCGTGTCCTTGATGCCGATCATCTCGACCTCTTCGCCGACGTTGACCTCGCCACGCTCGACGCGGCCGGTCGCGACGGTGCCGCGGCCCTTGATGGAGAAGACGTCCTCCACGGGCATGAGGAAGGGCTTGTCGGTGGCCCGCTCGGGGGTCGGGATGTAGGAGTCGACCGCGTCCATCAGCTCCTGGATGCAGGCGTAGGCGGGGTCGTCCACGCTGTCGGAGGCCTCGAGGGCCTTGAGCGCGGAGCCGCGCACGACGGGCAGGTCGTCGCCGGGGAACTCGTACTTGCTGAGCAGCTCGCGCACCTCGAGCTCGACGAGCTCGAGCAGTTCCTCGTCGTCGACCATGTCGACCTTGTTGAGGAAGACCACGATGTAGGGCACCTCGACCTGGCGGGCGAGCAGGATGTGCTCGCGCGTCTGGGGCATGGGCCCGTCGGTGGCCGCGACCACGAGGATGGCGCCGTCCATCTGCGCGGCGCCGGTGATCATGTTCTTGATGTAGTCGGCGTGGCCGGGGCAGTCGACGTGGGCGTAGTGGCGGGCGTCGGTCTCGTACTCGACGTGGGCGATGGCGATGGTGATGCCGCGCTCACGCTCCTCGGGGGCATTGTCGATCGAGTCGAAGGCGCGGAACGACGCCTCGCCCTTGAGCGACAGGTACTTGGTGATGGCCGCCGTCAGGGTCGTCTTGCCATGGTCGATGTGACCGACCGTGCCGATGTTGACGTGGGGCTTGGTGCGCTCGAACTTCTGCTTGGCCATCCTCGTAGTCCGCTTGGCCCCCGAGACACGCACACCGGAACGGTGGGCGGTCGGAGGTGATCAGGTGGAGCCCACAATGGGACTTGAACCCATGACCTCTTCCTTACCAAGGAAGTGCTCTACCGCTGAGCTATGTGGGCGCGCTGGGCGTTTGTGGGCTCTGGCAGAGGACCGAGATGAATGGTGGGCAAGGAGGGAATCGAACCCCCACAGTCGAAGACGGCTGATCTACAGTCAGCGGAGCTCACCACCTGCTCAACTTACCCATGGTCCCCTGTTCCTTCCTACAGGGCCGAGACCCTCGTGGTGAGGAAGAAGCAGTGTCCTCTGTTATTGGAGCCGACGACGGGACTCGAACCCGGAACCTGTGGTTTACAAAACCACTGCTCTGCCAATTGAGCTACGTCGGCGGCGACGCAGAATGATAGAGCACGAACCGCGAACCTCGCAAGCGTGGCCGATTCGCGTGCTCAGCCGCCATCCTCGTCGGCCGGCGGGGGCGCTTCGGGCAGCAGGTCGTCAGGCTCGAGGGCCGGCTCATGCGCGGCCCGCGGTGCGGTTTCGGGCTCGGCCGAAGGCGCATCCCCGGCGATCACGTCAGCCACGGCCCCCTCGGACGCGCCGACGGCCCCAGGAGGGGTGCCGGTTTCGGCCGGCGCGGCGGCTTCGGGCAGGTCGCGCTGGGCGGCTGCCTCGAAGAGGAAGACCGAGCCCGCGACCGAGGCGTTGAGCGAGGCCACCTTGCCGCGCATGGGGATGCGCGCCATGAGGTCCACGCGCTTGCGCACACGTGCATTCAGGCCGCGACCCTCCGAGCCGGTGACGATGACGATGGGGCCACGCAGGTCGGCCTCCCGCACGGTCATGGAGGCGTCGCCGTCGGCGCCGATGACTCGCAGGCCGCGAGCATGCAGGTCCACCAAGCCTCCGGCGAGGTCGGGCATGGGCACCAGCAGCAGGTGCTCCACCGCGCCCGCACTGGTCTTGATGGCGGCGGGGCTGATCGGCGCCGCGCCCTTCGTCGGGAACATCACGCCGTGGACGCCACAGGCCTCGGCCGAGCGCAGGAGGGTGCCCACGTTCTGCGGGTCCTCGAGGTGGTCGAGCGCCAGCAGGAAGGGCGGCTCGCCTCGTGACCGGGCCAGTGCCAGGACCTCGTCGAGCGTGGCCCAGCGACGCGGCGCCACGATGAGCGCCACGCCTTGGTGGCCGTCGAAGCCACTGACGGCGGTGATGGTGCCGCCCTCGACCTCGACCACGGGGATACGCAACGTGGTCGCGTGCAGCACGAGCTGGTCGAGCGCCGCTCGCCGCTCTGGCACCACCAGCAGGCGCACGGCCTCGCGACGGGCGGCGAAGGCCTCCTCTACCGGTCGCCGGCCGGCCACGACCTCCTCGTCCTCGCCCAGCACCTCCGCCGCCGAAGGGCCCAGCGGCGGGCGGGCAGGGTAACGCTCACGCCGGTCGCGGTCCGGATCGCGGCCGGGACGGGCCGGTCCACGGCCGCGATCCGGCTGCCCGGTTCCCGGACGTGGTCCCCCGGGCCGTTGGCGCTGGCTGTACTCGACCCGTCGACCGTGCCCTGGCGGCCCGTCGGGTCTGGCGCCCCTCGGCGGGGGGCCGCCGGGTCTGTTGCCGTAGGGCTGGCCACCGGGTGGCCGGTCGCCATAGGGACGCTCACCACCGGGTCCGCCACCACCGGGCCTGCCGCCGTAGGGCTTGCCGCCGTAGGGCTTGCCGCCGTAGGGCTTGCCAGGACCGGGCTTGCCGCCGTAGGGCCTGCCCGCACCGGGCTTGCCGCCGTAGGGCCTGCCGCAGACGGGCTTGCCGCCGTAGGGCTTCGGGCCCGGGGGACGGCCGGAGCCGCCCGTGGCGGTATCAGGACGGTCGTGCGGCGAACGATCAGCGGGTGGTCGCGCATCACGAGGTTCATCGTCGGCGGCGATCGCGCTCTGGTTCCGAGGGGCGGCCGGGTCGCTCGTCGGTCACGATCAGCTCCGCCGCCAGCGCTGGCCGTCAGGTGTGTCCTCGACCACGATGCCGGCCTCGGCCAGAGCGTCGCGCAGCTCGTCGCTGCGGGACCAGTCGCGCTCGGCCCGGGCGGCCGCACGATCGTCCAGTATGGCCGCCAGGTCCGGCGCCAACTCGAGGCCGACCGCGTCATCGAGCACGCCCAGCACCGTGTCCAGCTCGCGGATGGCAGCCGCACCACGCTCGGCGTCTGCGGTGGAGAGCGTGCGGGCAGCGGTGCGCGAGTTGAGCTCGCGCACCAGGTCGAAGGTCGCGGCCAGAGCCGCGGAGATGTTGAGGTCGTCCTCGAGGCCGGCCGCGAAGGCCGTCCGCGCCCCGCTCAGCAGCTCGGGCAGGGTCTCGTCGTCGGGCCGCTCCTCTCGGTAGGCCTCGAGCGCCGACACGGCGGTGTTGATGCGCTCCACGGCGGCGGCTGCGGCATCGAGCGAGCGCTGGCTGAACTCCAGCGGTGAACGGTAGTGCGTGGCCATGAGCGCGTAGCGCAGCGCACGCGGGCTGACGCCGTCCGCGTAGAGCTCGCCCGGGCACGCGATGTTGCCCGTGGACTTGGCCATCTTGGCGCCACCCATCTTGAGATGGGCGTTGTGCAGCCAGGTGCGTACGAAGGGCGCGCCGGTGGCCGCCTCGGACTGGGCGATCTCGTCCTCGTGGTGCGGGAACACGAGGTCCACGCCGCCGGTGTGGATGTCGAAGCTCTGGCCCAGGTAGCGCATGCTCATGGCCGAGCACTCGATATGCCAGCCGGGCCGGCCCTGCGCCGAAGGGTGCCTCCCAGCTGGGCTCGCCGGGCTTGGCCGCCTTCCACAGGGCGAAGTCACGCACGCTCTCCTTGTCGTACTCGTCGGCCTCCACGCGCTCGCCGCTGCGCTGCGCCTCCGGGTCGAGGCGGGCCAGCCTCCCGTAGGCCGGCCAGGAGCCGATGCGGAAGAAGACCGAGCCGTCCTCGGCCTGGTATGCGTGGCCCTTGTCCAGCAACGTCTCGATGAGCGCGATCATGTCCGCGATGTGGTCGGTAGCGCGGGGCATGATGTCCGGCTGGTCGATGTTCAGCCGCGCCAGGTCCTCGAGGAAGGCCTCGGTGTAGGCCGCGGTGAAGTCGGCGATGTCGACGCCCGCGGCACGAGCGTCACGGATGATCTTGTCGTCGACGTCGGTGATGTTCATGACCCACGTCACCTCGTAGCCGCTGAAGAGCAGCGTACGGTGCAGCAGGTCGGCGAAGACGAAGGCGCGGAAGTTGCCCACGTGCGCCGGGGCGTAGACGGTGGGACCGCAGCTGTACATGCGCACGCGGCCGGGCTCGAGCGCCTCGAACGGTGTGACCGCACCGCCCAGCGTATTGCGGAATCGCAGACTCATCGAGACACCACGGTTGCGAGGCAGGTCGCGCTGATGACGCGGCCGGCACCTTCGTCTCCGCTGAGGTTAGCGGTAGCGGCCTTGACCGACACGCGCGCGCGATCGGCCCCGGTCAGCTCGGCCATGATGGCGGCCATGGCGTCGAGCCGCCGCGCGCCGAGCCGCGGCCGTGCCCCCAGGATGGTCACGTCCACGCCGGATACCAGCAAGCCCGCCTCGCGCACGCGTCGCATGACCTCGTCCACGAGCTCGCGACTATCGACGCCGCGCGTGTGGCGCTCACCCGACGGGAACAGCCGTCCCAGGTCACCGCCACCGCTGGCCGCCAGCAGCGCGTCGCACAGCGCGTGCAGCACCGCGTCACCATCGCTGTGGCCCTGCAGCCGGGGCGCAGCCTCGATGAGCAGGCCGCCGAGGCGCAGCCCGTCGTCGGGTCCGAAGGGATGGCTGTCGCTGCCCATGGCCACGCGTGTGCCATCGTCTTCGCCCGCCAGCCGTCGGGCCTGGGCCACGTCATCGGGCAGCGTCACCTTGATGTTGTCGGGGTCGCCCGCCACGATGGCCACCACCACGCCGTCGCGAGCCAGAAGGTCGGCCTCGTCGAGGATGTCGTCCTCGCCACCGGCATGGGCGTCGGCAGCGGCCAGCAGCAACTCGCGTCGGGCGCCCTGGGGCGTCTGGGCGCGATAGAGGCCGGTGCGCTCGGCGGAGGCGACGATGTGCTCGCCCTCGACGCGCTTGAGGGCGTCGACCACGGGCAGGGCGGGGATGGCCGCACCGTGTGCCTGGACACCGGCGACCACGCGGCCCACCAGCTGTGGCGAGACGAGCGGCCTGGCCGCGTCGTGGACCAGCACGATCTCGGCGGTGGCCGCGCGGACACCTGCGGCCACCGAGTCCTGGCGGCGCCGACCGCCGGGGACCACCGTCGCCCGCAGGCCGGCCAGCCAGGGGGCGCGGCGCAACTCGTCCACGCGCTCGGGCGCCGTGACCACGATAACGCGGTCGATCTGGGGCACGCTCGCGAGCGACTCGACCGTGCGGCGCAGGATGGGCCGTCCGCCGATGGTCAGCTCGAGCTTGTCGCCACCACCCATGCGGCGGCTGCTTCCGGCGGCCACGACGACCACGTCGGCGAGAGGTTGCTGGGTCACCCCGCAAGTGTGCCGTGCCGGACCGTCCGCTGTCGCGTGGGCAGGACCGGCTGCGCGCTCAGGACCGCTGGTCCAGCTCCGCGAAGATCATGCGGCCGGCCACCGTCTGCAGGATGCGCGTGACGGTCACGTCCAGCTCGCCCTCGATGTGATCTCGCGCCACCCTCGACCACCACCATCGTGCCGTCGTCGAGGAAGGCCACACCCTGGCCCGGCTCCTTCCCTTCCTGGATGACCCTGACCCGCAGCTCCTCGCCAGGCAGGAAGGCCGGCTTGAGCGCGTTGGCCAGCTGGTTGAGGTTCATCACGCGTACGCCCTGGAGCTGGGCCACGCGGTTGAGGTTGTAGTCGGTGGTGAGGATGGCCGCCTCGCGCGCGAGGGCCAGGGAGACCAGCTTGGCGTCGATGGTGGAGACGCCGGGATCGTCCTCCGCGCTCATCTCGAGCTCGATGCGATGGTCCTTCTGCAGCACCGAGAGCACGTCCATCCCGCGGCGGCCACGGTTGCGCCGGCCGGGATGCTGGTCGTCGGCGATGTGCTGGAGCTCGCCCAGCACGAACCGAGGCACCACCAGCAAACCCGAAAGGAAGCCGGAGGCGACCACGTCGACCACGCGGCCGTCGATGATGGCGCTCGTGTCCACGTAGGTCACCGGTGTCACACCCTTCGCCGGTTCGCTCTCGCCCGCGACCGGAGAGCGACGCAGGCCGAGTTCACGCAAGCCGTCGAGCAGGTCCTGCCGCTTGGCCACGGTCAGGCCCATCATGCCCAGGGCCAACACGATCGAGACGCCGATGGGCAGGAGGATGCCCAAGGGTGAGGGCAGCGTCGTCAGCGGCAGACCCAGCAGGAAGCCCATGAGCAGGCCCAGGATGAGCCCCGCCACCGCAGCCACGAACTCGTCGGTGGACATGTCCGTGACCGCCCGCATCAGCCAGTGCGCCGGTGAGACCGTGATGTAGGGCATGATCGAGAATCCGGCGACGGCCCAGGCCAGGATCCACCCGAACAGGACGATGCGACCCTCGGTCGACGGAGTCGACAGGGTCTCTGACATCCCAGCGAGGGTGATCGCGAGGATGACCCCCAGGGCACCCCCGAGCAGGCGGACGAACCTCAACATGGCCATAGAACGCTACCAGAAGGACCGTACCCGTGGCCTCCTACCCAGAGGTACCAGTGGGCATCTCGAAGACGATCCCGAGGGCCTCGCGCAACGTGCCCACGGGCACGAGCTCCAGCCCCGCCGGTGGCGCGCCCGTCGAGGGCGTGGTTTCCGCCGGCACCAACGCCCGGCGGAAACCCAGTCGGGCGGCCTCGCGCAGGCGGCGGTCGAGCCCGCGCACGGGCCGCACATCGCCCAGCAGCGAGACCTCGCCGCAGACCAGCGTGTCCGCCGGCAAGGCCTGATCCCGTGCAGAAGCGGCCACGGCCAGGGCCACGGCCAGGTCCAGGGCTGGCTCGCCCACGGTCAGGCCGCCGGCCAGGCTGGCATAGACATCGCGGCCGCTGACGTCGACCCCGCCGCGACGTGCCAGCACCGCGATGAGCAGCATCAGGCGGTTGCCGTCGAGACCCGCGACCGTCCGCCGAGGCGGCCCCATGCCCCCCGCCGGTGCGACCAGCGCCTGCACCTCCACCAGCAGCGGCCGGCTGCCCTCGAGCACCGCGGCCACGGCCACGCCCGGTGCCTCGCGATGACCGCTGCCGAGGAACGCGGCGGCAGTGTCCTGCACCTCCACCAGGCCGGTCGCGGTCATCTCCAGCACACCCACCTCCTCGGTCGAGCCGTGCCGGTTCTTGAGCGCGCGCAGGAGGCGCAGTGAGCCGTAGCGGTCGCCATCGAGCATGAGCACCGCGTCGACGAGGTGCTCCAGCGTGCGCGGCCCGGCAAGCACTCCGTCCTTGGTCACATGCCCGACCAGCAGCACCGGCACGTCCTGGTCGCGCGCGAAGGCCCCGAGGGCGGCGGCCGATTCGCGCACCTGTCCGACCGATCCGGGCGGACCGTCCAGCCCGTCCACCTCCACCGTCTGGATGGAGTCGACCACGAGCAGCGCCGGTGCCGCTGCCGCGGCGGACGTGATGATGGCGGAGATGTCAGTGCCCGCGAGCACCGTCAGCGCATCGTCGGCCGGCCCCCCGGTCAGGCCCAGGCGCTCCGCGCGCAGGTGCAGCTGAGCCGCCGATTCCTCGGCGCTGGCATAGAGCACGGACGCAGCTCGGGGCTCCTGCGCCACCGAGGCCGCGAGCGAGCCGGCCAGCTGCAGCACGAGCGTCGACTTGCCGATGCCCGGCTCGCCGCCAAGCAGGAGCACCGCGCCGGGGACCAGGCCACCGCCAAGCAGGCGATCGACCTCACCCAGGCCGGTGGGCCGGCGTGCCGTGCGCACGGCCTCGAGCGCACCCAGTGGTCGTGGCTGGAGCACGGGCGCGGCCGAGCCCCCCGGGCGGGAACGCGAACGGCGTTCGGCCGGCTTGACGAGCGTCTCGACGAGCGAGTTCCAGGCGCCACAGGTACGGCATTGGCCCTCCCACTTGGGGAAGGCTGCGGCGCACGACTGGCAGACGTACTCGCTGGCAGCGCGCGAGCGAGCCACGGCCTAGACGGCCTCGACGGGGGTCTTCTCCGTGACGGCCTCGATGGACAGGCCCGAGTCCTCGTCGCGATCGATGCGGACCGTGGCACCAGCCTTGAACTCCCCCACCAGCAGTGCTTCCGCCAGCGGGTCCTCGATCATCGACTGGATGACACGTCGCAGCGGACGTGCGCCGTAGTCGATGTCGTAGCCCAGCTTGATGATGTGATCCTTGGCCTCGTCGGTGACCTCCAGGTCGATCTGCTGGGCCTTGAGCTGGACCCGCACGCGCGCCAGCAGCAGGTCTACGACCTCGCGGATCTCGTCGACGGTCAGCGAGCGGAAGACGACCTGTGAATCGATGCGGTTGAGGAACTCGGGCCGGAAGCTCGCCTTGAGCTGCTCGAGCACCTTGGTGCGCATGCGTTCGTACTGCGCCTCGCGCTCCTGGGCTTGGTCGGCGTTGACGGGCCGGAAGCCCAGCGAGGTGTCCTTGAGCAGGTCCTTCGCGCCGACGTTGCTGGTCATGATGATGATGGTGTTGCGGAAGTCCACGCGCCGACCCTTCGCGTCGGACAGGTGCCCGTCCTCGAGGATCTGCAGCAGCATGTTGAAGACCTCTGGATGGGCCTTCTCGATCTCGTCGAGCAGCACCACCGAGTACGACTTGCGCCGCACCGCCTCGGTCAGCTGGCCGCCCTCTTCGAAGCCGACGTAGCCTGGCGGCGCACCCACGAGGCGGCTCACGTTGTGGCGCTCCATGAACTCACTCATGTCGATCTTGATGAGCGAGTCCTCGCTGCCGAACATGAACTCGGCGAGCGTCTTGGCCAGCTCCGTCTTGCCCACCCCGGTTGGGCCGAGGAAGATGAATGAGCCGATGGGGCGCTTGGGGTCCTTGAGCCCGGCGCGGGCGCGGCGGACCGCCTTGGAGACCTGGTCGATGGCCTCGTCCTGGCCGATGACGCGTTTGTGCAGCGCGTCCTCCATCTGGAGCAGCCGCTCCGACTCCTCCTTGGCGATGCGCGTGACGGGGATGCCCGTCCACAGCGCGACCACCTGGGCGATGTCCTCGTCGGTCACCTCCGGCGTCTCGGCCGCGAGCGCTTCCTGCCAGTCGCTGCGCATCTGGTCGGCCGCGGCCTTGGCCGCCGACTCCTGGTCGCGCAGCCTCTGGGCGCGCTCGTAGTCCTGGTCGCTGACCGCGGACTCCTTCTCCTTGGCGATGACCTCCAGTGCCTTCTGACTGGCCTTGAGCTCCGGCGGGGCCGAGCTGTGGCGCAGGCGCACCCGGCTGGCCGCTTCGTCGATGAGATCGATGGCCTTGTCCGGCAGATGGCGGTCCGTGATGTAGCGGATGGAGAGATCGGCAGCCGAGCGGCAGGCGTCATCGGTGATCTTCACCCGATGGTGCTGCTCGAAGCCCTCGCGGATGCCGAAGAGGATGTCGATGGTCTGCTCCAGCGTGGGCTCCTCGACCATGACCGGCTGGAAGCGGCGTTCCAGCGCCGCGTCCTTCTCGATGTACTTGCGGAACTCGTCGAGCGTGGTCGCGCCGATGCACTGCAGCTCACCCCGCGATAGTGGCGGCTTCAGGATGTTGGCCGCGTCGATGGCGCCCTCCGCGGCGCCGGCGCCCACGAGCGTGTGCAACTCATCGATGAAGAGGATGGCGTCGTTGGTGCTGCGCAGTTCCTCGATGATCTTCTTGAGGCGCTCCTCGAACTCGCCGCGGTACTTGGTACCGGCCACGAGCGAGCCGATGTCGAGCGTGAGCACCCGCTTGTCGGCCAACGACTCGGGGATGTCGCCCGAGACGATGCGGTGCGCCAGCCCCTCGGCGATGGCGGTCTTGCCCACGCCGGGCTCGCCGATGAGGGCCGGGTTGTTCTTGCGCCGGCGCGACAGGATCTGGACGACCCGCTCGATCTCCTTCTCGCGACCGACGACGGGGTCGAGCTTGCCGGCCCGGGCAGCCTCGGTGAGGTTGATGCCGAGCTGGTCCACGGTCGGCGTCTTGGAGCCGCTGCCGCGCTTGGACTCGCCGCCGCCGCTGGGGCCCGACGCGCTCGACTGGCTGAGCACGCGGATGACCTCGTGGCGGACCTTGTCGAGGTTGACGCCGAGCGATTCGAGCACGCCGGCGGCGATACCTTCGCCCTCGCGCACGAGGCCGAGCAGAAGATGCTCGGTACCGATGTAGTTGTGGCCGAGGCGGCGGGCCTCGTCGATGGCCAGCTCGATGACGCGCTTGGCGCGCGGGGTCAGGCCGACCTCGCCCACCACCGGGCGGTCGCCGCGGCCGATGATGAATTCGACGGCGGTGCGCACCTTGGGCAGCTCGACGTCCATGTTCTCGAGCACGCGGGCAGCGACGCCCTCCCCCTCCCGGACCAGGCCCAGGAGCAGGTGCTCGGTACCGATGTAGTTGTGGTTGAAGCGCTGTGCCTCGTCCTGCGCGAGCGTCAGGACCTTGCGAGCGCGGTCGGTGAACTTGTCGAACCGATCCATAGGGATGTGCGACGACTCCGGATACGGGCGGCCCCTTGACGGCCGTCGGGCCATGCTACCACCGCATCGGGCGGCCACGGCCCCGGCGGAGGGTCTAGGACGCACGAACCGTCATGCCGCGGTCACACGAGAGCACCGCGTGTCCGTGTCCCGGTGAGGGGACGGCGGCACGCGGCGCCGGCGTGGCGAGGGAGCGGCCGCGCCTTGCGGCCGCCGATGACGAGCCCGGCGGGCTACGCCTTGGTGTCTTCTTCGGCGGCTTCGGCCACCTCGGCAGCAGCTTCGACGACCTCGGCCGCTTCGACGGCCTCAGCAGCCTCGGCGACGGCTTCAGCCTCGGCGGCTTCGGCCACTTCCGCGGCGGCTTCGGCGACCTCGGGCTCGACCGCTGCCTCAGCCTCGGCCTCGACGGCTTCGGCGGCCTCTTCGATGTCGGCGACGGCTTCAGCCTCGGCGGCTTCGGCCACTTCCGCGGCGGCTTCGGCGACCTCGGGCTCGACCGCTGCCTCAGCCTCGGCGACGGCTTCGGCCTCGACGGCCTCTTCGATGTCGGCGACCACCTCATCGACCGCCCCTGCCTCGACGGCCACGGCATCCGACGGCGTGTCGGTGGCTGCAGCGTCCTGCTCAGCGATCTGCTGTCGGACCTGCGCGAAGGCTGCCGCGAGGGTGTTGTCGATACCGCCCTCGGGCTCCTGGATGGCTTGCGAGCGGTCGTAGCCACCACGCTCGCCACGGGGCCGGCGCTCACGCGCCGGCCGAGCCGGGGCCTCCTGCGCCTGCTTGAGGCTCAGGCCGAGGCGATGGCGCTCGGAATCGAGGGAGATCGATCTTGAGCTGGAGCGTCTGGCCCTCGTGGACCACGTCACCCGGGTGGGCGACGCGCTGATGCGACAGCTCACTGATGTGGATGAGACCCTCCAGACCGTCCTTGACGCGGACGAAGGCGCCGAAGTTGACGATCTTCGTGACCGTGCACTCGACGACATCACCGACCTTGAGGTCCGCGACGGTCGACTGCCAGGGATCGGGCAGCAGGCGACGGATCGATAGGCTGATGCGCCCACGCTCGTGGTTGATGTCGATAACCTCGGCCTCGACCTCGTCGCCCACCTCATGTGCGCCATCGGGGTTGTTGACCTTGTTCCAGGACAGCTCGCTCTTGTGCACGAGACCGTCGATGCCGCCGAGGTCGACGAAGATGCCGAACGGGGCGATGGAGCGAACGGTGCCGGTGACCTTCTGGCCGGTCTCAAGGCTGCTGAAGAGCTCGTCGCGCTTCTCGCGCCGCTCTTCGTAGAGCGCGACCTTCTCAGAGAGGATGAGGCGGTTGGCCTTGCGGTTGACCTCGAGGATCTTCAGACGCAGCTTGCGGCCGACATAGGGCTGCAGCTTCTCCGCGATCTCCTGGGCCGCGTCACGCGGCTGGTCGTTTTGCGGCCGGCGCGGGAAATCGACGATCTGGCTGATGGGCACGAAGCCGCGAATGCCACAGTCGACGATGAGGCCGCCCTTGTTGTGGTCGATGACCGGGGCCTCGATGATCTCGCCCTCGTCGAACTGCTCCTGCATCGCGCGCCACTTGCGCTCGAGACCGGCACGGCGGAGCGAGAGGACAGCGTGACCGTCGGCGGACTCCGGCTGGAGGACGTACACGAGCACCGTATCGCCCACGTTCAGATCGGGCTGTGACTCGCCGGTGCGACCGTAGAGCTCGCGGTTGCTGACGACACCCTCGGACTTGGCGCCGACATCGACGAGCATCTCGTCCTTGTCGATGCGCACGATCTTGCCCTCGACCACGTCGCCGTGCTTGAGGCTGGGGATATCACCGGACTGCTCGGCGAGGAGCTCTTCCATCGTCGTGGGCTCGGGGCCCAGGTCGACCGGTGCGGGCGGCTCGGCGACAGGAGCCTCGGCCTCGGCGGCCGGCTCGGCAGGGGCCTCTGCCTCTGCCTCGACGGGCTCTGCAGGGGCTTCGGCAGCGGGCTCTGGCTCGACCGCGGGCGCCTCAGCGGGGCTCTCCGTCTCTGCCACCGGCGGCTCTGCCGGCGCTTCCGCAGCGGCTTCGGCCTCGAGGGCGGGGGCCTCTTCGGCCGGCGCTTCTTCGGCCGGCGCTTCCGTGGCGGGCTCGGCGGGGGCCTCTGCCTCTACGGCGGCGGCCGTGTCACCGGACTCCGGCTCGTCCGGCGCGGTGGCCTCGACAGGTGCTTCCTCCGTGGCGGCGGCCTCGGCGGCGGGGGCCTCTTCGGCCGGCGCTTCTTCGGCCGACGCTTCCGCGGCGGGCTCGGCGGGGGTCTCTGCCTCTACGGCGGCGGCCGTGTCACCGGACTCCGGCTCGTCCGGCGCGGTGGCCTCGACAGGTGCTTCCTCCGTGGCGGCGGCCTCGGCGGCGGGGGTCGCTGTCTCGGTCGCGTCGGCGACGTTCTCGGTGTCGGTGGTCTGCGGCTCTTCTACGGTCAACTCTCAGGTCTCCTTGATGGATAGGCTCCTACCCGTCCGAGCATGCGCGAAGCCCGGGCAGTGTCCCGGGCTTGGTCAGAGCGGCGGCGTGTCTTCCGTGTCCAGATCGGGCTGGATGACTCCTCCGTTACCGGGCCTGCGTGGTCTGCGTATTCTCGATAGGTAGGGCTGGCGCATCCTATCACGCGCGCTAGCAAGCAACAATGGGGTCATGCCGGAGCTTCCCGACCTGCGCATCCTGGCCGACGCCTTCAGCGCTGCCCTCAGCGGGAGACGCCTCGAATCGGCCACGCTCAAGCAGCCGCTGGTGCTGCGCGGCACCTCCGCCGAGCTGCGCGGCCTCGAGGGCACCGTGCTCGAACGCGTGGAGCAGCGGGGCAAGTTCCTGACGCTGGTTCTGGGCGTGGACCGGGTCGTCGTCAACGCCATGCTCACGGGTCGTCTCGGCCTTGCCCGGCCGGGGGCCAAGGCCTTCACCTCGACCGCCCTGGTGCTGCGCTTCGGGGAGCGCGCCGGGCTGGCCCCAGGGGCCGAGACGGCCGACTGGACCGCCGCCGCCGAGTGGCTGCCGCCGGACGACGAGCCGGTGGAGCTGCGCTATCGCGACCCCAGGAAGATGGGCAAGGTCTACCTCCTGCCCGCCGGCGTCGAACGGCAGGTCGCCGGTTGCGACACGATGGGGCCCGACGCGGACGATCCGGCCCTCGATCTGGCGACATGGCAGGCGCGCATCAGGCAGCACCACGGCGAGCTCGGCAACCTGCTCAAGAACCAGGCGTTCATCGCCGGTATCGGCAATGCCTACAGCGACGAGATCCTGTGGGCCGCGCGCGTGGCGCCCTTCCGAACGCGCGCGTCACTCGCAGTCGAGGAGTCTGAGGCGCTGTGGCGCGCGAGCCGCGAGGTCTGCGCGTGGGCAGAGGCCGAGCTGCGCACGCGGGTCCCACCCACCTTCGAGAAGCAGGCGCGCGACTTCCTGCGCGTGCACCTGCGCGGTGGTGAGGCCTGTCCTCGCTGCGGGGCCACCCTGAGCGAGGTCTCGCCGGGGGGCTTCACCACGACCTGGTGTCGCGCCTGCCAGGTCTGACCGCCAGCGGGCGGAGCTAACTCTAGGCTGGCCCTCGGTAGCCCGGCAGGGCCTCGACGTCAGCGAGGTTCATGTCGGCGGGCACGGGGACCTGGATGACCTCGCCCGGAAGCTTCGCCGGTGCCACGCTATCCAACTGCGGGTTGAGCTTCTGGAGGCGGCGCCGGGTGACGCCGAATGTGTCGGCCACCTTGAGCCACCCCTCCCCTTGCTGGAACTCGTACAGGATCATCGTCTCGCCGGCCTCGCTCACGGGATCGGCGGTGGCATCGGGCCCGGGCGTGTCCTCGGCCCTGGGTGTGGGCGTGGCCTTGGGCTTGGGAGTCGGCGTCGCCTTGGGCCCAGCGGTGGCCTGCGGATCGGGCGAAGCCCCGTCATCGGGCGCACCGCCCGAGCCGCCCGAGCAGCTGCCCATGACCAGCACCAGCAGGAGCACCAGGATCGCGACGCCGCCGACACCGGCCGCGGCGATGATGACCGAGCGGCTGGAGCCAGCACCCGATCCGGTACGCGCGGGACGCGTGGCCGCGGCCTGCAGCCGCGTGGCAGGGATGGGTACACCCCCGTCTGCCCTGACCTCCTGCGCGAACTTGAACATCTCGCAGCGGGGATGCTGGTCGGTCAGACAGAACCGCTCCTGGAACGCCAGCGGCAGGGTGGCTGGGGGTTCGACCGAGATGCAGCGATGGCCTTCCTCGGGCGCAGCGGAACGGTAGCTGCCGTCCTCGGAGGCAAGGTAGGGACAGACGCTGGCCAGCCAGTCGCCCTGCACGGTCGGGGCGGCCGAGGGCGGCGGCGGGGCCGGTGCGCCGGCCTCTGCGCCGGGGTCGGCGAGCATGGCCCCGTCGGTCGTCGGCGGGGCCGGAGTGTCAGCCGTCGGCGACCCCTGACTCCTCCGCGTCGCTGTCGGGACCGGTCGGTGCATCGGGCACGCCGTCGTAGGGCGAGCCGGCGTCGTGGGGCATGCCGGCGTAGGGCGCGCTCGGACCGGCCGTCGACGGCGGCGTCGCGCCGATGGGGGAACCCTCGCGGGGCCCCGGCATGGCCACAGGCGGCGGCGCGGACGATCGAGGAGGAACGCTCGAGGTCGGCTGTGGCATCCGCGGTACTGGGGGCATCTGCGGCGGCGGGGCACCGCCAGGTCCGCCCGCCGACGGCATGCCCGCACCAGGCATCGCTGGCGGCTGAGGCTTGGGGCTGCCAGGACTTGCCGGCCCAGGCACACCCGGACCGACCCCCTCCGGGTCGGCGGGCTTCCCATCACGGCTCTCCGGGAGCATCCCCTGCTCGTCCTGAGGATCAGACTGCACGGTCCGATGATACGGCCTGAGCCGTCAACCAGCCTCGGATACGAAGAACGGCCGCCAGCGCGGCGGCCGTCGACCGGTGCGACGGTGCGACAACGCAAGAGACCCCGGCAACGACCTATTTTCCCGAGGGGCTGCCCCCTGAGTATCTTCGGCGCTGGAGAGCTTGACTTCCGTGTTCGAGATGGGAACGGGTGTGGCCTCTCCGCTAGAGTCACCAGGATCTCGTGCGTGTATTCAGAGTGACGACGTGATCGGCGCTACCGGCGCGGCCGGCGGCGATGCGTAAGTCCGC
>CAVQUM010000009.1:0-370517 GCA_963716815.1 uncultured Chloroflexia bacterium | reverse complement strand
CCCTCGCTATCAACTGCTATCTGGGTTGGATTTGATAATCCATCTCACAAATTGGCTAAGGGATTTCAATACGGCGGAACGGTTTGTGCACCAATATGGGGGAGACTGATGGCTAGCATCTCGAGGAAATTTCCAAATATGAACACCGGCTTCATTCGACCAATGAGTGTTGCCGACACACTGCTCTGTACAGAGAGCGGTGAGCTCGCATCGGAATATTGTACGCAAACAAAATCATATCCCGTAAACCTTGAAAATCTTCCGCCGCTTTGCCATTTACATTCACCCGCGAGAAGAACATTATGATATATACTACGGCTGGTGAGGTTTAATCACTCGGAATAAAATTGGATGACTTTCAGTATAGCTTCCTCACAAACTTTGCAGAATGGTTTCTCACCCTGGGAGAACATTATACAGTCAATCATTGGTCTGTACAATCCTTTCGGTGCATATCCAGCTCCTTCAAAAGTGCCTACCTTTCGGTAGTTTTTAGTTTTTCGTAAAAACGAGTCGCGGTTGCTGGCCTGTTGTTTATCTTTTATAATGTACTCCTCTTCTGCATCTAAAATTTCTTGCTTAGGCGCATGATTTCTTTTTAACTCAGCAATTTTATTGTTGATCTCGACGCTCATTCTTATGCCATTTATAATCCATCTCATCGTATTCTTTCTTTTCCCAAAAACTCGGCAGCTCAATTCCGCTCGAAAGCCATTTTTTCCATTTAAGATTTGCAGTATCAAGAAGGGCAGATCCGGCCCGAGCACCCGCACACTGCGAAGTCGCACGATCCCGTCACCGGGTGCGTCGTCATCACTCCAGGTCCTGACGCTCGCGGACCCGATTTCGGACGACATGTACTCGCCGACTACTTGGAGTTGTCGTTCCTTCGGCGAGGACGGTTCCGTTGTTGAGCACGTTATCCACGGGGAACAGAGTCGCTGAATGGAGGGCATGCTGTGGAAACGATCACGGCACCTGTCGCCCTTCGCCCCCAATCTCCTCGATTGGCCGAGGCACTTCTTCTGAAACGCGTGGTCCCCACGGCAAGCACCTCATCGACAATGAGGATCTCGGGGTTGAGGTGCGCCGCGACAGCAAAACCGAGGCGGACGCGCATCCCGCTCGAGTAGCGCTTGATCGGTGTGTCCAAAAACTTCTCGGTCTCCGCGAACGCGACGATTTCATCGAACTCGCGGTCGATCTCCACTTTCTTCATCCCGAGAATCGCCCCGTTGAGATAGATGTTCTCTCTGCCGGTCAGCTCGGGTGAAAACCCGCGCCCACCTCGAGAAGACTCCCCACGCGCCCGCGAACGATCGGCGACCCGTCTGTCGCGGTTCGGTGATGCGCGACAAGCATCTTCAGCAGCGTCGATTTGCCCGCGCCGTTCCGCCCGATGATCCCGACCACTTCCCCGGCGTGCATATCGAACGATACGTCCTTCAATGCCCAGATCCTCTCTGTCTCGCTTCGTGAGCGACTCCTGAATCGGTCGATCGGGGACCAAAGCGTGTGCGAAACCGTCTCGATGAGGCGGCCTTTGGGTCCCGCTCATGCGAGATCTTGTAGCGTTTGCCAACGCCCTCGTCTCGATGCTCGTACTCTTTGGCATGTTAGATGACATCCGCGAAGGTGCGTTCCGTGCGCCTGAAGTACGCTACGCCCGCTAGGAGCAGCAACATCGTCACCGCAAGCGATAGGAGAAGCTCAGCCAGTGGCAGCGCCACGTTGTCACCGAAGAACACCCATCGGAAACTCTCGATTGCGCCGGCCATCGGGTTCAGGTGATACAGCAGCCAGAGCTCGTCCGGGATGATTTCGGCTGAGTACACCACCGGCGTCACGAAGAACCACACCTGAACGAGGAACGGCACCGCGTGCTTGACATCACGGTAGCGCACGTTGATGGCCGCGAGCCAGATGCCAAAGGCCATTGCGATCGCGACGACCAACCCAGAAAGTGGCGGCAACAACAACCACTTTGCCGACAGGCCATAGCCTCCGAAGAGCACGATTGGTATCAGCACGACCATGCCGATAGCGAAGTCGGGCACGGTAGGAGCACGCGGCGGATGTCGGAAGAGGGAGGAGAGCGAGGGAAGTAGACTTTCTGGACGATGTCCGCGGCGGCTACCACACTGCCCACTGCCGCCAGGAGGGCTTGAGAGCAGCGTCATGAAACCAGCGCCACCAAGGCGAAGAGGTAGTAAGGAACACCTTCTGGCGCCAATCCCTGTACCCGCCCGAGCACCACAGTGAACACAGCCATGAGCGCCAGGGGCTGGAGAAGCGCCCACAGTGCACCGAATGCCGTCTGTCGATAGCGGATCTTGAGGTCTCGCCAGACGAAGAAGTACAGTAGCTCGCGACCGCGCCACAGTTCGCCGAGGCGAAGCGAAGCCCAGCCGCGACTTGGCCGTATGGTGGTGACGGGCAACTCTGCATTGCCAGCACGCGTGCTCGGAGATACGTTCATCTGGCCCCATCGTGACTGATAGGCAGTGGGCGATGCATTGGGGCAACCGTACTGCAGGCGACCGGCCCATTCGACACGGTGCAAGCGAGCCCTGTCTCCGACTTCCATGGCGAAGGGCTTGGCCGCCTTGCGGCGTCAACCTCGAGGTGGGAGTCCCGGCCGGATAGCCACATCGGGCCACAGTCTGATGCGATTGGGCCATGTCCGGGTCATGAGGGCTGGCTGAGTATTGCCACCCATGGCCACCGTCGAACTATCAACTCCACCGACCGAGAGCCATCCGGCGGTCTCCATTGTTGTCGCCACCCACAATGCCGAGCGGACGCTGACTCGCTGGCATCGGAGCGTGGTCGGGCAGGTCTCCGAACCGACTTGGTAGTCATCGACGGTGCATCGACCGACGGCACGGTAAGGCTGCTGAGGAGTGCCGAACGACTCCGGCCACTGGACCAGCGAGCCAGACGACGGCACCTACGACGCGTGGAACAAGGCGCTCGACCATGTTCGCGGCGACTGGGTCTGCTTCCTTGGTGCGGACGACTGGCTTGCCAGCCCGAATGCGGTGGCCGAGATGGAGCCGTACTTGCTGGGGCGTCCGGAGCGTGTGGTCTACGGCCTCACCCACGTGATTGACGAGGAAGATGCATACTCAAGGCCACTGTGGGCGAGCCCTGGGCAGAGGCCAAACCCAAGCTGGCGACGCAGATGTCGCGGCCGAACCCCTCGACGTTCTACCACGGGATCCTGTTCGAAGGCTTCGGCAGGTCGACCCGTCCTACACCATCGCTGGTGACTACGAGATGGCCTTGAGGGTACTCAAGGAAGGTGACGCCTGGTTCGCAGAGGGCGTGTTGGTGACGATGATGGGCGCGGGCGGCGTGTCTCAGATACCACTGAATTGGCCGCGGAGCCTACGGGAATCGGCCATCGCAACAAAAACCAATGGATACCCAGTCACCGGGCCTGGCGCGACGCCCAGCTGTACGAGGCCTATGCCTATGCCTATGCCTACCGCTTCCTAGGGCGACGCGTCTCGTGGCGCATGTGGTGGGCCTACCAGGGCACCAAGCGGCGGTCGATACGCTGGTGATGGTGCACGCGGACCAACCGCCGCTTGTGTCAATCGTCACGCCGACGTTGAACCAGGCTGAGGTTCATCGAGGCCACGCTGCGTTCCGTCCGGAACCAGCGATACGGGCACGTCGAACATATCGTGATGGACGCCGGCTCGACTGACGGCACGCTGGACATCCTGCGCCAGTACGAGGGCACCTACGCCATGAGGTGGTCGTCAGGGCCGGACGAAGCATCTACGACGGCATCAACGGAGGGCTGCGGCAAGCGCGCGGAGGCATCTTCGCGTACCTCAACAGCGATGACTCGTATCCGCCGTGGACCCTAGATGTCGTTGTCGAGGCGTTCGAGCGGCACCCCGATATCGATGTCGTGTTCGGCGATGCTTTGGGCGTGCAGGATGGCTCCGGAGACGAAGACATCCGCTTCCAGCCGAACCTCGGCTATGACTTCTACCTGCGTTCGGGCTCATTGGTCCAGCCCGCTGTCTTCTGGCGCCGCCGCGTCTACGACGAGCTCGGTGAGTTCGACAGCGAGTCTGCGGCTAGCGGGCGACCTCGACTACTGGCTGCGCATGGGTCGTCGCCCGATGCATCGACTTGACGAGATCCTCGCCGTGGAGCGTGACCACGGCGCTGCCAAGCGATTTGCCGGTGCCGCAGCCATCGCCGAGGAAACTCGGCGTGCTAGAGACCTGCATGACGCGGCACCCGAGTGGAGGCGCAGAGTTGGCCTCGTTGGTGGGCGTCTCCGTGCGTGGCAGGCCCGTCGGGCGCTGTGGTGGAGGTTCGTGCAAGCCTCGCGGAGGCCCGCTCGGCGTTCGAGCCGCCCACGGGGCCACTTCCTACGGCAAGTGGCCTACAGCTGCACGTGGGCAAGATACTGCTCGCCCAGGTGCCGTGGCTAGGACCTCGGGTCGCTTCTGGCTCGATCAAATCAGGCGTGGACTGGCTGGAGCCGGAGAGGTAGCCACACCCACCTACCTCGAGTCCAGTGCGCCGACTACTCCGCTACCGATCACGGTCCAATCGAAGTGGCTCGTCGCATAGGCCAGGGAGTGCCGCCCCATGCTCTCGGCCTGGCTGCGGTCTGCCAGCAGTTCGCTGAGTGCTGTCGACAGCGCGGCCACATCGCCCACGCGAACCAGCCGGCCGGTCTCGCCGTCGACGACGTGTACGTGCAGTTCGCCCGTGTCGGTCGCCACGACCGGCCGCGCGGCTGAGTATGCGTACCGCAGCACGCCGCTGGTACTGACCTTGTCATAGGGGACGACCACGAGGTCGCAGGCGGCGTAGTAGTCGTTCGCGGCATCTGGCGGAATCTCCCCGGCACGCACGATGACGCCCTCGCCAGCCTGAGCAAGTACGCCGCTGTCGGTATCGCGATACGGGCGTCCGGCCACGACGAGTCGCGCCTCGGGTGCGCTCGAGTGCACGGCCGGCCATGCGTCCAGCAGCGCGCCCAGGCCCTTGCTCATGCGCAGGTTGCCGAAGAAGAGGGCGATGGGCACGCCCACGGGCAGGTCCAGGCGTGCGCGGGCCGCCGCCTGATCGGCGTCGGCGTCCACCCACTCGCGATAGTCGCCGTGCTCGCTCACGATGAGGCGTTCGTCGGCCACCTCCCACCTCGCCCGGAGCGCGTCGGCATTCGTCGGGCCGTGGATCGATCACCGCATCGGCTGCTTCCTCGATGAGCCATCGGTAGAGCGCGCGCCGGGACGGGTCATCCTCCCACGGCTCGGTCTCGTGCGCGATGAAGGCAAGCCTGGTCCCGCCCTTGCGGACGCCACCGATCGCCAGCTTGTCGAGCCGGGGCACTTCGACGTAGTTCCACAGCACCCAGTCGGGGCGTTCGCGACCGATCGCACGCAGGAGCCGCGCGACCGAGATGGCGTAGCCGAGGCCACGTCGCCAGCGCGGATGGTCCGGTCCGGTGCTGGCGAACACGGGCGCGAAGCGCAGGCCGTCGCCCTCGGCCGGCTGCACCAGCGGACGGTCGCTCCCGACCAGCGTGACCGCAGCCCCAGTGCGCGCCAGCCCACCCGCGAGGCCGGCGTCGTAGTAGGCCATGCCGCTGTAGTTGATGGGATCGACGATCGAGATCTTGGTCGACGGTCGGTCAGGCACCGTCCGATGCTAGTCGGTCGCGACCGACCGGTGAAGGCCGCTCCGACCGCGTACGATGCTGCGCCATGACCGACGACGCGCAGCGCCTCCTCGCTGAGACCTCGCGCTTCCTGCGTGCCAATGCCGTGCCGATCGCGGCTTCTGTCCTCTCGATCCTGCTGGCCTACGGCTTGCTGCTCACCAGCCAGACCTTGTCCGAGGATGACGAGCTCGCCGCCTACGGCCAGGACACCGGTCCGCTCATCAGCCAGGGGCGCCACGTGGCCGCGCTGACGGAGGTCGTCACCAACGACCTGCTGCCGCTGCCCTGGTTCGAACCCGCCCTGGCGCTGACGTTCATGCTCATCGCGGCCGTGGCTTTCGGGTTCCTGTTCCTGCGAGCCGCCGGCCAGCTCGAACGACACCGGATCGCGTTGTGGGTCTTCATCGTCGTGGTCGCGACCTTGCCGGTCAACGCCTATTTCCTGACCTTCAGCACCCTGGCCATCCCGGTCGGCGTCGGCTTGGTGCTGGCGGCGATCTCGACCTGGTTCATCTGGCTCTGGGCGGCCGAGGGCTGGAAAGCCACCAACGCGCTCACCGGCGTCCTCGTCGCCATCTTCGCGGCGAGCGCGTACCAGAGCCTGGCGTTCGTGCCGCTCGCGGGCGTGCTGGCGGCGCAGCTGGCGGCGTCCTTCGCGCAGGGCACGGGGCGACAGGCCTCGCACCATCGACGACTTCCTCCTCAGCGTCCGGCTGGTGGTGCCGGTCCTCGTGGCGGCCGCGGTCAGCGCGGTCATCGCCTTCGCTGCACTGCGCGGCAGCGAGTGGCACCAGAGCCTCATCGGATGGGGCTCCGAATCGATCGCGGCGATCGTCCAGGAGCTCGTCTCGTGGATCGCCTCGTACGCCATCGGTGAGGGCTTCGTCGGTGGCTGGGTGCTGCTGCCCACGGTGGCCGCAGCCGTGGCGCTGCTGGGCGTCATGGTCTACCGAGCCGCCCAGGGTCATGGGTGGTGGCCGATCGTGGTCCTGCTGGCCTTGCTGGCGACGCCCTTCTCCCTCGGTCTCGCCCTCGGGGGCGAGCAGATGAACCGGACGATGCAGGTGCTGCCGTGGGTGGCCGGGAGCGTGTGGTTGCTGCTCGCCCTCGCGCTGCCGGCCCGGCGCGCGCTCGTGGGTGTCCTGCTTGCGGCGGGCGTGCTGCTCACCGTCTGGCACAGCAGCGTGACCGGCCGCCTGTTCTGGACCGAGCACACCACCTACGAGAACGACCGCATCATCGCGGCCGCCATCGTGGAGCGCCTCGCGGCCGATGGCTGGGACGGCGAGCAGGTGCCCATCGTGTCGGTCGGCCGTCGCCCGGTCACGCCCATCGAGGACCATGCCGACGACGAGAACATCGGCATGTCGCTCTTCAACAGCGGGGGCGGGGTGCGCACGGCGCCGTTCATGATCACGCTGGGCTATCCGCTCTGGTTCGCCACGGCCGAGGAGCGGGCCCTCGCCCACGACCACGCACAGATGATGCCCAGCTGGCCGGCCGGTGGCTCGGTCGTCCTGCATGAGGGCGTCGCCATCGTCAAGTTCTCCGACGACTACGACTTCACCGCCGAGAGTAGGTGGTAGCTCTCAGTCCTCCAGGGGGAGCCCGGCCCATGGTCGTCAGTCCTGGTCGATCCGGTCGAGCCAGTGTTCGGCCTTCGTGACGAAGCCGGGGATGGCGCGCTCCCTTGGGGTGGCCTCGAAGCGCTCACGCAGTGTGGGCACATCCAGCAGCCCGGCTACCACGAGCGCCTCGACGAACTCGTAGTCCTTGGGGCGGCCGGCGACGAGCTTAGAGACCGCGAGATCGTGCTGTTCTAGGCACCAGCCACGCCCGGGCGCGCTCCCCTCGGTCTCGTAGCGGATCAACCTGTCCCTCCAGCCAGCTGGAACGATGGCCGTGGCAACGTCGACCCCATCTGCGAAGTAGCCGAAGGTCTCATGGAACTGCGAGCCGGCACCAAGCGCAGCTTCGATCTCCATGCTGCGGCTGCCGTCGGGATCATCGAGTGGAGCAAGATCGGCTTCGTCTGAACGAGTGGCGGCGCCGGGCAGGTCCTCTTCTGGATGCGTCCCCAGGATGGCGGCGGAACCGATGACGAGGAGGTCCGAGTCTCCGATGATCCGGGACGCGGCGCGCAGCACGTGGTCGAGCTGCTCGCGCTTCATCGCCCGTTCCCAGAGCTCGGGTAGGTCTGCTCGAATGCCTTGATGGTGGACGAGCGCTCCGACTCCGTGAGCAAACCGAGCCAGGGGGAGTTCTGTCGGAGTTCGCGCGCGTGGGGCGCGATGCTGACCATCTCCCGCATCACCTCCTCGGGGCCTTGCCACAAGAGGGCTTGCCAATCCTCGAGCCATCGGCGTCCTGCGGGGTCCTTCGCAAGCAGCTTGTGTATTCGCCGGCGAGCCCGCGCGAGAGACTTGCCCGGCGACCGGGCGACACGAGCCGCGGCCACTCGATGCAGCCACAGCGAGCGTACTTGGTCCCTGGTCATGGGGCCGCCGCGATCAGCCGCCCGACGCTCGGCCAGGGCGATGACGTCGTCCCGTCTGACCCGGCGGTGCGTACCCGCCATCGAGTAGGGAAGGACACCCCGCGAACAAAGGTCCACCACGTGCTGGCGTGTCACGCCCAGCATACGAGCCGCCTCTCCCGTCGAGACCAGGTCCTGGCTTGTGTTCGCCACTCTTATCCCCAACATACGCAACGGTTACACCGATACTAGTGACGAGATCTGTTGCCGTCAATAAGCGTGACAAACACAAATAACACAACAGTCAGGAAGGGCACTACTCGAAGAGCCCTTCGCCCTCCTCGATCGGCTCCAGCAGTGCCGGGCCCTGGTTGCGCACGTTGTTGACGGCGGTGCTGATGGGGTACATGCCCAGCACGTCGTCCGGGGCCGGCTGCAGCAGCGACGCCAGGTACTCGGTGTCGTCGAACGCGGGATCGAGCCAGTCGTCCCAGGTCTCGCGCGGGAGCAGCACCGGCATACGGTCGTGGATCGAGGACATCATGCGGTTGGCCTCGGTGGTGATGACCGCGGCCGAAGCCACCCACAGCTCCGTTTCTGGATCCTTCCACACGGCCCAGATGCCGGCCATGGCCAGTACCGCCTCCTCGGGCGGATGCAGGAAGTAGGGCTGCTTGGGACCGCCGGTGCGCCGCCACTCGTAGAAGCCGTCGCTGGGCACGATACAGCGGCGCTTCTTGAACGACGAGCGGAACGAGGGGCTGGTGGCCACGGTCTCCGCGCGGGCGTTGATGCGCTTGGCGCCGTCTTTCAGCGAATTGCTGAACGAGGGCACCAGGCCCCAGCGATGCTGCTCCACGAGCCGCCCTTCGTCCGCCCGCTGCAGCACCACCGTCAGCGGCTGGGTGGGCGCCACGTTGTAGCGCGGCCCTGCCTCGCGCGCGTCCTGGTCGATCGCCGACTCGGCGTCGAAGATGCGCGCGACCTCGGCCGGGTCGGTGGTCTGGGTCATGCGCCCGCACATCGGCCTAGCCGCCGTTCTCGGTCGCGGACTCGTCGTCGGCCTCCTCCGAGAGGACCTTCACCGCGATCATCAGCAGCAGCACCGCGGCTGCCGTGAGCAGGGCGATGCCGGGTCCACCGATGGACCACAGCGCGATGACGCCGATGATCCCGATGCCGACCGCGAGGATGTGCGACCATGTGGTCGCGGACCCAGCCGCCGAGGGTGCGCGGTGGTGTCTCCAGCGACACCTCGTCCCAGTCTCGTCGCGTCGCTCCCAGACGACGGCCACGACGGCCACGATGACCGCGACCACGATGAGCACGAAGGTGAACCACATCAGCGAATCCACGGCCGCGTCGATGATGGCGCTGACCACCACGCGGGCATCGAGCTCCGGCTGTCTGCGAGTGGCGGCTTCGAGGATGAGGCGGGTCACGAAGCGGCCGGCCAGCAGCGCGGCGATGGCGCCACCGCTGAGCCACAGGACCATGCGCACCCGTCGCTGCGAGAGCCACAGGGCAAGCGCGGTGAAGCCGGCCCACAACAGCAACAGCAGGACCGTGATGAGGTCGAACCAGCGGACGACCGTCTGGACCAGCTCCAGGTTCTCCGAATCGACGAGCACGATGGTGCCCACGTCATCGGGGATGTCGCGGTCGAGCAGGGTCTCCAGGGCGGAGACCGCCTGTGGCCGAGGGCTGGAAGTCGGTCAGGTCGGGGATCTCGCGACTCGGCATCGATGATGCCGGAGTCCTGGAGGTGGGTGAGCACGCCCTCGATGAGCGGGAAGACGTTGAGCGTGATGAGGCCGTCTGCCGAGGCTGAGCGCCTCGCTGTCACCGCCGCGGATGACCTTCAGGGCTGCGTCGTAGGCCGCCTCGTTGACGTTGACGAAGGCCGTCCTGGAAGGCGTCCGACTCGGCGAAGTCCGATCGACTGCCTCGACGACCCTGTTCTCGACCGCGGCCGTGATGCGCACCGGCCACGATCTGCGGGCCGGGCGACACGTCAGCCACGATCTCGTGGAGGCCGAGCGTGTCCGACAGTCGATCGACCACCACCACGCTCATGGCGTCGACGACCTCGGGCTCGGAGATGACCTCCTCCACGATGCCGCCCCAGCCGTTCGATGTCACCAGTGTCTGGTGGGCCCAGAGGGTGATGCCGCCGACGAGCACGGCCAGGCTCGCGAGCAGCCAGAAGACGGCCGCGAGGACCCGGCGGGAGCTGCTCGAGCGGGGCGCTTCGGGTGCAGCCGTCGCAGCCTCGTGCACCATGTCGCGCTCGGGCTCGGCTGCGTCTTCCACCACGTCGCGCTCGGGCTCAGGCTGGACCTCCGCCGCGTGATCGGCAGCGTCCTCCGTTTCGCCCTTCGGTCGTGGCCTCGTCTTCTGGTCGGTCGTCGGTCATGCGTGTCTCCCTCTGCCTCGCTGGTGGCATGGTATGGCACCCGACGAGTCCGCTACCGTACATGGCAGGAACGGACGAGCGAAATGGACGACCGAAATGCACGAGCGCAAAGGAGAGGTAGACGTGGGCAACGACGCGATCCGCTGGGGACTGATGGGCACGTCCCGCATCAACGAGAAGCTGCTGCGCGGGGCGCGCCTGACGCCCGACGCCGCAGGTGGTGGCGGTGGGCTCACGCTCGCAGGGCACCGGCGAGGTCTACGCGGCGGCCAACGACATCGCTCGTGCGCACGGCTCGTACGAGGCGCTCCTCGCGGACCCTGACGTGGACGCTGTCTACATCCCGCTGCCCAACGCGCTGCACCACCGCTGGACGATGCAGGCCATCGCCGCGGGCAAGCACGTCCTCTGCGAGAAGCCCTACACGCGCCACCCCGACGAGGTCGACGAGGCCTGGGACGCCGCGGAGGCGGCGGGCGTGGTGCTGATGGAAGCGTTCATGTGGCGCCACACGCCGCAGGCCGCACGCCTGGCCGAGCTCAGCCGCGACCTCGGCGATTTGGTGCACGTGCGCTCGACCTTCAGTCA
The DNA here is from genome assembly GCA_963716815.1 of uncultured Chloroflexia bacterium. GTDB lineage: Bacteria > Chloroflexota > Limnocylindria > Limnocylindrales > CSP1-4 > JAFMJV01. The sequence goes on along the minus strand of CAVQUM010000009.1, from coordinate 359,336 downwards.
TCGCCTGGGTGACGACAGCGACATCCGTGTCGACGCTGCGCTCGAGGGCGGCTCGCTCATGGACGTCGGCTGCTACTGCGTCTCGGGTGCGCGGCTCATCGCGGATGAGGAGCCGGACGTGGTCTTCGGCACGCAGACGACCACGGCCGACGGGGTGGACCGCCGCTTCAACGGCTACCTGCACTTCCCGTCCGGCCTGGTGGCCACGTTCCACTGCGGCTTCGACTCGTTCAGCGAATCGCTGGAGGTGACCGGACGGAGCGGCACCGTGCTGCTGCCGGACCCTTGGCACTCCATGCGCGGCGTGCTCATCGTCGATGGCGAGGAGCAGACGGTGGAGGTGCGCAATCCCTACATGTGCGAGCTCGAGGACATGGCCGCCGCCATCCGCGGTGAGAAGGCGCCGCGCCTGGGCCGTGAGGATGCCCTGGGCCAGGCTCGCACGATTGATGCGCTGTACCGCTCCGCCGAGGCGGGAGCTCCGGTCAGCCTGACCTAGCCGAGAGGTCGTCGGTTGACGTCCGTCTTCCGCTACGCCCGCCGCTACGCCCGGCCCGTGGGGCTGGGGCTGGTGCTGGCCGGGTTGATGACGACGGCCTACATCTTCCTGGTGATGGCGCCCGCGGTGCAGACGTTCGGCTTCGATGCCTGGGCCTACTGGAATGTGTCCATGCCCACGCCGTACGACAAGCCCGTCGGCGCGATCGGCAGCTTCAACTACTCCCCGCCCATCGCGTGGCTCTTCTCCTGGTTCTCGACGGTCGACTGGTGGGTCTTTCTGTGGCTGTGGACGGCGCTCCTGGTGGGCACTGTCATCTGGATGGGCTGGACCCCGCTGGGGATCGCGATCGCCTTCGCGTTGCCGTTCGTGGCTACCGAGATCTACCACGGCAACATCCACATCCTGCTGGCCGCGGCCGTGGTGCTCGGGTTCCGGCATCCCTGGACCTGGACATTCGTGCTGCTGACCAAGCCGACCGTGGCGGTGGGCCTGCTCTGGTTCGTCGTGCGACGGGAGTGGCGCGAGCTGGCCGTGGCCGTGGTCCCTGCGGTCGCCATCGTGCTGGTGACGTTGCTTCTGGCGCCGAACCTGTGGGCCGACTGGCTCGCCTACATCCGCACCGATTTCGATCTGGATGTGGGCCTGACGGCGATCCGGGTGCCGCTCTGGATCCGCTTGGCGATCGGTGCGGTCGTCGTCGTTTGGGGGGCGCTGACCGACCGGCGCTGGACCGTGATCGTGGGCTCGGCCCTGGCCCTGCCGGTGCTCTGGATCGCCGGCCTGGCCATGCTCCTCGGCCTCCTTCCCGAGTGGCGTGCCCACGTGCCGCGGCGGTGGCCTGATGGCCGCTGTTGCTTCGTTCTGGTGGTGCTGTCCGTCGGTGGTCGTGCCTGGCTGCCTGCACTCGCGACGTGGCTCGACGAGGACGTGGCTCGACGAGGACGTGGCTCGACGAGGACGTGGCTCGACGCGCCGGTCCGCGCGCGAGCGTCGGCCACCGGCGAGGGTGCGCCGTTTCGTCCCTCTGGGCCCGCAGTCATGCACCCAGGGGGGATACCGTCCACACACGTCCCCGCACGGCCAGTCTGATTGAGGCATATCCCACGCCCCCAAGGGGCATATCGTGGTCAGGACCCCGGCTCGCCCGCGGGTCCTCGGCTCGCCCGCGGGTCCTCGCACCTCCGACTCGCCCCGCGGACCTTCGAGTCCATCGTGGATTGCGGTTCGGTCGCCGGGCCTATTCCCGGCTGGGCATGGAATATGCCTCAATCGGACTGGGCCAGGGGGAGGCTGTTCCCTTGGTGGGCACCCACGGGGCATAGGCAGCCAGGGGAGCTGTCCTCCTAATAGGCACCCTCCGGGCATGGGCACCCTCCGGGCATAGGCACCCAAGGGAATGATGGGATCGGGCGCGGCTATGCTCGCGGTCGATGAGTGGGACGACACGACCGAACACCGGCGAGCCCGAGCTGACCCCTGCGGGCCCGCCAGCCGGGCCGCCCGACGACGACGAGGGTCGCTGGCGCACGTCCTACGCGGTGCCGGTGCTCATCGTGGCCATCGCGGTCGGGCTCATCGGCGCGATCATCTGGGTCTCCCGCGCGGAGCAGGACGCAGGCCTGGATGCCCTCGCGCTCACGACCGTGGATGGCCCGCTGCCGGTGACGGTGCCGTATCGCGAGGTCGGTGGCTCGATCGTGATCGACGCCACCTTCGGCGACGGCAGCCGCACGGTCCCGATGATCCTCGACACGGGCGCACCCACCATCGTCAGTGAAGGACATCGCCTCGGTCTTCGCCGGCGAGCCCGCCGGTGCCATCGTGGGCGCCTCCGCGGACGGCCAGGCCATCACCAGCGACGTCGTGCCCATCGCGCGCATCGCCATCGGCGAGGCCGTCTTCCACGACGTGGGCGCGGTCGTCGGCGTCATCGAGCCGGGCAATCCCTTCCACTGCATCACCGACAGCGGCTTCATCGGTGCCAGCCTGATGCAGGCGGCCACCTGGCGGATCGACCCGACGACGCAGACGGTCACCATCGCCGCCTCGGCCGACGAGCTCGACACGGACGATGCCCTGCGTCTGGACTTCCGACCATCGAGCGAGGTCTCGCCTTCGCCGCTCTTCGAGCTGCCCGCAGGAGAGGGCGCGCTGACGTTCCTGGCCGACACCGGTTCCGACGGCTGGCTCGCGGTGAACCCGGTCGACCTCGATGGGCTCGGCCTGCAGGTACCCGACGACGTGCCCGTGATGAGCATCCTGGGCACGAGCGCAGTCGGCTCGTTCAGCACGCGAGCGCACTGGCTCACCGTCGAGCTGGGCGTGGGGGACGAGCTACGGCCGACGCCGGTCGCGGCCACGGAGGTCGCGCCGGAGGGGCAGGGCATCGCCGGCACCGACTTCCTGCGCCACTTCATCGTGACCATCGACTGGGCCGAGTCGGTGCTCTATCTCGAGCCGCTCGACGGGGCCGAGCCCTCGACGCCGTCGTCGGCCGGTCTCGGCTGGAACGACGGCTACGTGATCGGCTCGTTCGTGGAGGGGCATCCCGGCAACGAGGACCTGCTGCTGGGTGCGACCGTCAGCGCCATCGACGGGCAGTCGGTGGCGGGCGTGCCGTTCGACGACTACTGCACGCGCGTCGCTTCGCGGGAACGGCCCTGCCGCGTTCGAGATGACCGTCGAAGGTGAGCCCCCCACGACCGTCGAGGTCGTGCCGCTGGAGGACTTCTTCGCGCGTTGAGACCGGGCGAGTCCACGAGTGGCGGGACGTATCATCAGCCGCATGACTACGCCCGAGACACCTGGTCCACCTGAGCCATCGCGAGAGCCGGGTGCGCCCGAAGCAGGCTCCGGCTCGGGCCTCCGCGCGCCCCAGGGCTGCGCCGAGTGGACCATCGTGGTCCTCGGTGTCATCTGGGCCGTGCTGGCGGCAGTCGTCGTCATCGCCCTGGTGGTGCGCCTGGGCAGCTCACGGCGGGCAGGTGTGCTGCGGATCGGTCCGGGGAGGGACTGGCGCGACTGCGCACCACGCCTCCGCCCCACGACCACCGGAACCGAGGTTGGACCGATGGTACGTGGTCCACAGCGACGAGTTTCCGATGGCCTGCCACGCGCGGGCGGGACATCCTTCCTCTAGCTTCCGAAGTCTGCGCAGCCGAGACGCACCTAGAGGGAAGGATCGATCGTCGACGTGCCGGACCGCCTACGCCCCACACCACCACCGCGGGGGACTCGCCGTGCCGCCGAGGCCGGTCAGACGCTGGTCGAATTCGCCATGGTCATCCCCATGCTCGTGGTGTTGTTCATGGGTGTGCTCGAGCTGGGCCTGGCGTTGAATGCATCCTTGGCCGTCAACCGGGCTTCGCAGCAAGGTGCACACGTCGCCGCCTCCGCGGGCAACCTGCTGGGCGCGGACTGCCTCATCCTCGCCGCGGTCGAGGGCGCACTCGGTACGCCTAACAGCGCCGATCGGATCTCGGAAGTGCTCATCGAGCGCACGGCCATGACCGGCGACTTCGTCTACGCACGTCAGACCTGGACCCGGGGCGGCCAGACCGACTGCGCGTACCCGGACGGCACCGCCGTGGAAGTGCCCTACACGCGCGTGCAGAACGACTACCCGGAGAACCAGCGCTGCTCGATCCTGGCCGGTTGTCCCGTGCTCATCCCTCCGCGGTCCACCGTCGACAACGTGGGCGTCACGGTGCGCTACAGGCACCAGTGGGTCACGCCCCTCAACGGCGCACTCGCCCTCATCACGCCCGACGGCAGCAGCGGTGGCGGCGACCCCAGCGGCTGGGCCTTCGAGCAACGCAACATCTTCCGCGTGGAGCCGACACTGTGAGGTGGCGCGGCCGCAAGGGGCACGGGCATGAGCGCGGCCAGGGACTGGTCGAGTTCACCCTCGTGGTCCCGATCATCGTGCTCGTCCTCGTGAGCGTGGCCGAGATCGGCCTGGCCTTCGGCAACACCCACACCCTGGGCTACGGTTCACGAGAGGGCGCCCGCGTCGGCTCCGCTCTCGCGACCGGCGGCGTCATCGATTGCAACGGCGGGCTCGATCCAGCGGGTGTCGACAAGACCCTCGTGGCCGCGGTGCAGCGCATCCTCAAGTCGCCCGGTTCCGGCATCGACATCGGCAAGGTGGAGCAGATCCGCATCTTCAAGGCCACCTCGGCCGGTGAGGAGGAGTCGGACGACCTCGTCAACATCTGGACCTTCGTGGGCGAGGGCAACGGCGTAGACGTCGACCCTGACAGCGGCTGGATCGCCATCGACTTCTTCCCCACCGGTGGTGAGCCGTGGTCAGCCTGCAGCCGGGTCAACAGCGGATCCGACCCCGACTCGATCGGCGTCACCGTGCGCTACCGCTACGACTTCGTCTCGCCCCTGCCGCAGATGGTCGACGCGATCACCGGCGGCAACCTCTTCCTGACGTTGGAGGAAACCACCGTCATGTCGCTGAACCCGAGCGTCTAGACCGATGACACCGACCCGCACGCTCGGGCGCATCGCCGATCCCTCCCGTCGTGACCGTCAGCGCGGTCAGATCCTGCCCATCTTCGTGGTCATGAGCGTGGTCATGCTTGCCGGCGCGGCGCTGCTGACCGATGTGGCCTGGTGGTGGGTCAACCAGCAGCGCATGCAGCGCGCCGCCGATGCCGGCGCCCTGGCCGGTGCCATCTACCTCCCGGGCGACCGGCCCACGGCCTACGCCAAGGCCCGTGCCGAAGCGAGCAAGAACGGGTACACCGATGGCCAGGACGGCGTCAGCGTGATACCGAGCGTCGATCCCACCGATCCGCGCAAGCTCATCGTCGACATCGATGGACCGGTCAACACCCACTTCGCCAAGGTGGTCGACATGCAGTCGATCGACGCTGCCGCGGTGGGGGCTGCCAGCTACGTGCTGCCGGTGCCCATGGGCAGCCCCCAGAACTACTACGGTGTGGGCTTCTACCAGGGTGTGGTGCCCGAGCAGACGGTGACCACGACCGGCAGCACCGATTGGCTGCGGCCGACAGCCGTGCTCAGCGGCAGCTGGAACAACCCCGCTGGTGCCTTCGTCAACGACAACAACTACGCCAACAAGCTCCCGGGCCCGACGGGCAGCGGCGAACGCCAGCAGTACGGTGACTTCGACGTCACCATCCCGGGCGGGGCTTCGGTGGACGGCATCGAGATCCGCCTGCGAGCCAACGACAACACCAACGGCGGCTGCGCCATCGATGTGGACATCGAGTCCTCCACCGGCTGGACGGCTGAGAAACGGGCGGTCCTGGGTGGACCGGGCACCGAGACCACGAACCCAGAGTTCCTGGGCGGCGCCGGGGACGACTGGGGCGCGAGTTGGACCGAGGCGTACGTCGAGAGTGGCGCCTTCCGCGTCCGTGTCGAATCCGTCGACACCGGTGACCAGTGCATGCGCAACGAGGACCTGGTGCGTTTGGATCAGCTGGAGGTCAAGATCCACTACAGCAATACCACCACGACGCCGGCGTCGTACCCGGTGCTGGACGTGCCCGATCCCAGCGGTGGCACGCTCGCCAGCCAGGGCTTCTGGGGCGCCATCTTCACGTCCGGCGGCGTGCGCGAGAACGGCGACCGTTACGCGCCGCTCTACATCGGCCGCAACGATCCACCCGATGGCACCAACGATGGACCCAACCCGGACTACGACGCCAATGGCTACGAGTACACCATCGAGGTCGGCACGGGCGGCCAGGTGCAGCTCTTCGATCCGGTGTTCTGCGCCACCGGTCGGAACCTCAGCGGCGGCTGGTTCGGCACCGGCGACCACTGGACGACCGATGGCACCGGCGGTGGCACGACCATCGCCCCGATCGCGGTGAGCTTCAAGCTCTTCAACACCAACGGCACGCCCTATACCTCGAGCGACGATGTGCAAGTGGGTGCCACGCTGACGTATGACCCGAACACCACGCTGGGCGACTTCTCGGGGGCGTTCGGCACGCCCCAGAACCAGGGTCGGTCGGGCTCGGAGGACTGCTCCGCACATCCCGGCCACAATCGGTGGGTGCTGCCCACCGGCTGGAGTGGCCTGCAGGCCGGTACGTATCGTCTGAACGTGAACACCAACCTGGGCCAGAACGCCAACCACGGCGCGGAGAACCTGTTCTCCATCTGGACCAGCGGCTCTGGCCACGCGCGTGTGTATGGCGGCGGACGCATGGCTGCGTACACCAACCTCGACGACACCGGCGCCGGCGGGCGGCAGGAGTTCTACTTCGCCCAGATCGATGCGGCGCACGCCGGCAAGACGATGGTGATCACGCTCTTCGACCCGGGCGAGGCCAGCAGCGATTCGTACCTGCGCTTCCTCTCGCCGGAGGGCAACACCTACGACTACGCCCGCTTCGACTGGTACTCCAACGACGGGCGTTCAGGGAACAACGTCACCGTGGTCCAGACAGCTGCACCGGCGCGCTTCAACAACCGCATCCTCACCCTTGAGGTCCCCCTCGGGACCACCTACGGGCAGGGCGGACTCGATCCCGATGGGCTGGGCGAGGACGGTTGGTGGAAGGTGGAGTACGACGTCCGCGCCGGCAACGACACCACGACGTGGGAGGTCAGGCTCACCGGCAACCCGGTGCACCTCGTCCTGACCGACTAGCGACCGCACACGCGCTCGACCCGTCGATCCCTCGGGACCGGCAGGCGCTCCCGACCCCGTTTCGCGCCGGCCCTCGCCGGCGATTTGGCGGTTCCGTTCCGAGATTCCGGCCGCGTCACGTCAGACCCCTCCAATGGGCCCGGCCACACCGCACCGCACAAACCGCGAAGCTAGTGGTGCCATGAGTCACCGAATTGGTCCATAATTGGTAACGGGCCCCTTGCCCTGAGTACTACCGCCGCTATCAATGGGGGGAGTCGCCGGGCTGCCTCTGGCGAACGGTCTCTCACGTTCCGGGCAGTCGATATAGAGGGAGGTCGGTCGTTCGATGTTGAACGTCCTCCGCCGATCACGAACCGGGGGGAAGACCCGCGAGGCGTCGGGCGCGCGCTGGCCGTGCCGCCGAGGCCGGTCAGACGCTGGTCGAGTTCGCCCTCGTCATCCCCATCCTGTTCCTGATGCTCATGGCGGTGATCGAGCTGGCGCTCGGCTTCAACGCGTTCGTCGGTATCAACCGCGCCTCGCAGCATGCCGCGCACCTGGCCTCGATCGCCGGCAACCAGGCCGGTGCAGACTGCCTCATCCTGAGCCAGATCGAGGAAGACGTGGCCGCGCCGACCCGGCGCGAAGCCATCATCCACGTCGTCATCCAGCGCACGTCGCTCGCGGGCAACTGGCCCTACCAGGAGCAGCGATGGGAGCGCTACGGCTCCACCGACTGCACGCTCCCGGACGGGACGGAAGTGGCCATCCCGTACTCGCTCACGACCAACGGCTACGCGGAGGACCAGCGCTGTCCGGCACTGAAGGGTTGTCCGGCACTGGGACGCTCGACGGTCGACAACATCGCCGTGGGCATCCGCTATCGCCACGACTGGATCACGCCGCTCGCCGCGATCATCCCCAGCCTGCCCGGCGGCCAGCTGGGCTGGAACTTCACCCAGCGCAACATCTTCCGCATCGAGCCCACGCTATGAGTCAGCGTGAGACGCGCGAGCGCGAGCGAGATGCAGCGGAACCGCGACGGGGGCCAGGCCCTCGTCGAGTTCGCGCTGCTCGTCCCCATCGTCCTGGTCATCGTCCTCGCCGTCGCCGAGCTCGGCGTGATCTTCGGCGAGGTCAGCAGCCTCGGCTATGGCTCGCGCGAGGGTGCTCGCACCGGTTCCGCCTTGGCCCTCGGCGAATTGGAGCTGTGCGCACCCGACGACAGGATCCGTCCCAGGTCGACGCGGTCATGATCGCGGCCGTGCAGCGCATCCTCAATGGACCCGACTCGGGCATCCACACTGCGCGCATCAACAGCATCACCATCTTCAAGGCCGACAGCTCCGGCAACCAGGTCCCCGGCACCAGCAACATCTGGGAGTACCTCGGTCCGGGCATGGGTCCCGAGGTCGATCCGGGGCCGGGCGTCGCGAACGATCGACTTCCACAACACGCAGACGCAATGGCCGGCGTGCGATCGAGTCAACGGCGGGCTGAGCCCGGACTCGGTCGGCGTCAGGGTCAGCTATGACCACCACTACGTGACCCCTCTGACCTCGTTCGTCAACTCGATGTTCAACGGCGCACTGACGCTTGAGCTGGTCGAGACGACGGTCATGGCGCTCAACCCGACGAGCTAGGAGAACCCGATGAGCAGCTACCCGCTGGGAGCACGCATCCGCCAGTGGCTCGGCTCGCTGTCCGGGCGATCCGCCCGCGGCACCACCCGAGGCACCTCGAGCCGTGCGCGCGAGCGTGGCCAGGTCCTGCCCATCTTCGTGGTCATGGCCGTGGTCCTGCTCGGCGGCGCGGCGCTCATCACCGACGTGGCCTGGTGGTGGACGGTCGAGCAGCGCATGCAGCGTGCGGCCGATGCCGGCGCCCTCGCCGGTGCCGTCTACCTGCCGGGCAACGAGACGAGAGCGTTCGCGGCGGCGCAGGCCGAGACGGCCAAGAACGGCTACGCCAACGGTCAGAACGGCATCGTCGTGACGCCTCGCCGCGATCCGACCAACGAACGCAAGCTGATCGTCGACATCGACGGCGATGTCGAGACCAACTTCGCGAGGGTCTTCAGCATCACCGACCTCCCCGCCTCGGTCACCGGTGCCGCCGAGTTCGTGCTGCCGGTGCCCATGGGCAGCCCGGAGAACTACTACGGCGTCTTTGGCCTGTTGCGCACCGCGGGCACCACGAGACGGCGGACTCCGGCGTCGTCGCGGCGTCCGCGGCCCTCAGCGGCAACTGGCAGGACCCTGAGAATCGCGACGACACCGGACAACGTCCACGACCGCTCGACGGACCAAGCCCAACCGAACAACAATGCCGTACCAGGTTCGGCATTCCCGACATCACTTTCCCCGCCGGCAGTGGCCCATCGATGCCGGCGCATCGAGGCTCGAGACCATCTCAAGACACCTATGTGTCGGCTCCGGCTGGGCGTGCACATCGAGGCGCTCCTGCGGGGCTCCAGCTGGACCTCGACCGGCTACTACGACGGCCTCAGCTCCTCTGACACGACCAACCTCGAGGGCACCCCACGACTATGCATCGGTGGGGCGCGTCGTCCTCCTACTGACCGAGTCGTGCCTGAGCTCGGCCGACTTCCCGGTGCCGCCGTCCGCTCTGGGACCCCGGTTTCAGCTGCAGCAACGGTTCGGTGACATCACTCGACCGGGTGCAGGTGCGGGTGACCTTCTCACGAACGGTTCCGGACTCCCTCGTCACCGGTCCCCAGGGCCAGGCCCTCACGCCCCGCGGCTTCTGGGCCTCGATGATGACCCAGGGAGCGGAGACGATCAACGGTGACGCCTTCCTGCCCTACTACCAGCGGCGGACCTCGAGCCTCAACGACGCCCACAACACCGAGGAGTACTACAACTACGCGGTGGAGATGCCTCCGAACAGCACCGGGGGGAGCGTCTGGACTCTACGACCCTGGGTTCTGCGCCGGCGACCTGACGCTTGGACTTGGGGACAGTTGGGCGGGCAGCGACAACAACCCCGTCACCTCCATCTACACGCTGTACGAGGACACGTACCGGACGCCCTACTACTTCGGCGATGACAGTGTCTACGCGTCTTCAGGCGCACTCTTCCGAAGGAGCACGGGCCGGGACGGCAACCTCACGTCCAGCACGAGCGACACGCCGGGGCCGGTCGGGTGCGACGCGTACCACCTCAGTTGGTATCCGCTCGCTAGCGGCCTGTCCGGTGGCGCCGAGGGCCGCACCTACCGGCTGCACGCCACGACCTACGACGAGACCGATGTCTCTGGCCAGCGGTCGACCAATGCCCGCAACCACTTCTCCATCTTCGTGGATGCGAATGGCGGAACCGGCAGCCCGCGGGTCTACGGGATCGGGGCCATGGGCATGTTCACCCAGCTGCCCGGCGGCCAGTCATCCGAGTTCTACCTGGCCCAGATCGAAGCGGCCCACAAGGGCAAGACGATGGAGATCCGGCTCTGGGACGCGGGCGACACGAACCAGGACGCCAACCTCCAGATCCTCGCCCCCACGGGCACCGGCTGGAGCGCGGTGCCGCTGACCTACAGCGCCGAGCGGGGCTCGAACCACCCGAGTGCCACCTACTGCGACCACGGCCCGAGGGACGCCACCAGCATCGTCACATACGCGTCGGGCAACAGCCGCTACAACGGATGCTGGCTGACCATCACCGTGCCACTGCCGATCGACTACTCCGCGCCCCAGGAGGGTTGGTGGAAGATCCGCTACAACATGACCGGTACGAGCACGGCCACCGACATCACGACCTGGCAGGTCGCGCTCCTCGGCAACCCCGTGCACCTCGTCCAGGAGTAGCCCCAGCGCCAGAGCGCACGGCGAGCTGACAGCGAACGGCCGCCGGCGTGGTGCCGATGGCCGTTCGTCACTCGTTGTCGATGATCGCCGGGCTGATTTCGGGCGCCGTCCGTGCCGACGACGGCCCTCCGCGGACCCCATGTCGACCGGCGCCGACACCGGCATGGCCCGCGGCTGTAGCGATGCCATCGGCGTGGCCGGCGACCGCCCGGCCGAGCGAACGTGGCGGAGCGGGACGGGGTGCACGACGCTCGAGATGGATCAACGCTGGTCGCCGCGGCCTAATTCCGATAAGATAGGTCAGGATTAGCCCCGGTCACTCGGGGCGCGTCATCGGACCGCCTCGGCGGATCCCCGTGAACCGCCGGAACCGGCCGACACAACCGACTCCAACCGCCTCCAGGAGGCCCCATGGTCAGCCAGCCAGAGATCAAGGATCGACGAGCCGAATACGCCTTCCACGACGACATCGTCTACCTCCACGAAGCCAAGCGCGGCCTGACCCGCGCCACGGTCGAAGAGATCAGCGCCATCAAGGACGAGCCTGCGTGGATGCTCGAGCACCGTCTGCGTGCCTACGAGCACTGGCTCAAGCGCCCCATGCCCATGTGGACCGAGGGGCTCGACAAGATCGACTACGACAACATCATCTACTACCGCAAGCCCTCCGAGCGGGAAGAGAAGTCGTGGGACGACGTGCCCGACCAGATCAAGGACACCTTCGAGAAGCTGGGCATCCCCGAGGCTGAGCGGGCGTTCCTCGCCGGCGTCGGCGCGCAGTACGACTCCGAGGTGGTCTACCACTCGGTGAAGGAGGAGCTCTCCAAGCTCGGCGTGGTCTTCATGGGCACCGACCAGGCGCTCAAGGAGTACCCGGAGATCTTCAAGGAGCACTTCGCCACGGTCATCCCGCCGGAGGACAACAAGTTCAGCGCGCTCAACAGCGCGGTCTGGTCGGGCGGCTCGTTCGTCTACGTCCCGCCGGGCGTGGAGGTGCCGCTGCCGCTGCAGGCCTACTTCCGCATCAACGGCGAGAACACCGGCCAGTTCGAGCGCACGCTCATCGTCGTCGACGAGGGCGCCTCGGTCCACTACATCGAGGGCTGCACCGCACCCATCTACGCCACCGACTCGCTCCACGTGGCGGTCGTGGAGGTCATCGCCAAGCCGCGCTCCAAGGTGCGCTACACGACCATCCAGAACTGGTCCAACGACGTCTACAACCTCGTCACCAAGCGGGCGCATGCCTACGAGGACTCCAGGGTCGAGTGGATCGACGCCAACACCGGCTCCAAGAAGACGGTCAAGTACCCCAGCATCTACCTGCGTGGCCGCGGCGCCACGGCCGACATCATCTCGGTCGCGGTGGCCGGCGAGGGCCAGCACCAGGACACCGGTGCCAAGGCCATCCACCTCGCGCCCGACACGCGCAGCCGCATCGTGAGCAAGTCCGTGTCCAAGGACGACGGACGAGGCACCTATCGCGGCCAGGTCAAGGTCGTGCCCGGCGCCACCAACGCGGTCGCGAGCATCCGCTGCGACGCATTGCTCCTGTCCGACAAGAGCCGCAGCGACACGTACCCCTACATCGACATCCAGGAAGACGACACCACGCTCACCCACGAGGCCACGGTGGGCAAGGTCAGCGAGGACCAGGTCTTCTACCTCATGAGCCGGGGCCTCACCGAGAACGAGGCCCAGAACCTCATCGTGCAGGGCTTCCTGGAGGTCTTCACCAAGGAGCTGCCGATGGAGTACGCCATCGAGTTCAACCGCCTCGTCAAGCTGGAGATGGAGGGATCGCTCGGGTGAGTGTCGCCCCGCTGAACCTGACCTGGGCCACCGAGACGCACGTCCGGGGGACCTCGTCCGCCCTGTCCGAGCCCGAGTGGCTGACCGCCGACCGCCTGTCCGCGCTGGAGCGCGTGCGCGAGCTGCCGGCCGAGCCGAACGAGCTGTTCACGACCTACCTCGACCTGCGTGCGGTGGACTTCGCCGCGGTCGAGCCCTACCCGCCCATGCCCGGGGCCGAGTGCACGTCGGAGGCCGCGCTGCCGGACGGCGCGGCCGCGCTGGTGCAGGTCGATGAGCGGGCCATGGTCGGCTGCGCCCTCTCGGCCGAGGCGCGCGAGAAGGGCATCGTCATCACCTCGCTGGCACAGGCGGCGACGCGAGACCCCGGAGCTCGTGCGCGAGTCCATCGAGGGCGGCGGCTCGCTGCCGAGCCGACGACACCTTCGGCCACGTCGCGCGCGCCTTCCACTCCCTGGGCCTGTTCATCCACGTGCCCGCGGGGGTCGACCTCGCCGCGCCCATCGTGCTGCGCTGGAGCGCCGGCGCTCCCGGCTTCGGACTCATCAGCCGCACGGTCATCTCGCTCGGTGAGAACGCCCACGCCTCGGTCTTCGAGGAGCAGGTGGCCTCGCCGGCGGCGACCCATGTCGCGGGCGCCCGAGCCGACTCGATCTGGTGGGGCACCACCGAGATCACGCTCGGCGACGGGGCCACGCTCGACTTCGCTGGCGAGCAGGACTTCGGTCCGGCGACCGCGACCTTCGTCACGCGCCAGGCACGCCTGGGGCAGGACGCCACCGTCAACTGGGCCGTGGCCAGCGTCGGCAGCCGCCTGCACCGCAGCCGCATCGAGAACCTGCTGCAGGGACGCGGCTCGTCGGTCTCACAGGTCGAGATCGGCTTCGGCGACGGCGCGCAGCTGTTCGACCTGACCAGCTACACCCGCCACATGCGGCGAGGACACCACCAGCGACCTGCTCAGCAAGGGCGTCTTCACCGACAAGGCCCGTGGCTACATCAAGGGCCTCATCGACATCCCCGACGAGGGCCGCGGCACCGACAGCTTCCTGGGCGAGTTCAGCATGCTGCTGCACCGCACCGCGCGCTCGGTGACCATCCCCAGCCTGGAGATCGACCAGCCCGACTGCCGCCGTGCCATGCACTCCTCGTCGGTGGGCCCCATCGACGAGAACGCAGGTCTTCTACCTGATGAGCCGTGGCCTCTCGCGAGGACGCGCGCGCAAGGCCATCGTGCTCGGCTTCCTGGAGCCGGTGGTGGCCCGCATCCCGCTGCCGGAGGCGCAGGAGCGACTGCGCGAGCTGCTCGAGCGCAAGTGGCCGGAGGCGCAGCGACGCGAGAACGCGGTCGCCTGATCCGCCTGCTCGATCCGCGTACGATAGCCCGACGATCGTGTGGTCCGTACCGAGGCGGCTATCGCGGCTTGAGCTGCAAGCGCAGAAGTGGCGCGCTAGGCTATCGGAGTACGCACGGTGTCGTCGCACGTGCAACGAGTGGGAGTGAGTACCAAATGGATTCTTCATCTCGTGGGAGGGCCTCCTCGTCGGGTTGCTTGCCATCGCCATCGGCCTGGCCTTCGCGTTCTATGGCTTCCGGGTCTTCCTGGTCCTCCTGCCGATCTGGGGCTTCTTCGCCGGCTTCCTGCTGGGCGCCAACGGCATGCAGGCGATCTTCGGCGACGCCTTCCTCTCGAGCGTCACGAGCTGGGTCGTGGGCTTCCTGCTCGGCCTGCTCTTCGCGGTCCTCTCGTACCTGTACTACTGGGTGGCCGTCATCCTGCTTGGAGGCGCGCTGGGCTACCAGCTGACCATCGGCTTGCTGCAGTGGATCGGCTTCGACGCTGAAGGCATCATCGCCTTCGTGCTCGCCCTCATCGTCGGCGCCATCTTCGCGGTCGGCTTCTTCCTGCTGCAGATGCCGGCTGTCCTCGTCATCGTGGCCACCGCCATCACCGGAGCGGTAGCCACCATCGCGGGCGTGGTCATCGCGCTCGGACTCGTGCCGGTGGCTGCCCTCGACGGTGGCATCCTCGGTGCCGCGAGCCGGTACGTGCACCCCGATACCGGGGAGCTCGTCAACGTCGAGTTCGGATGGATCTGGATCATCATCGGCATCGCCCTGGCCTTCGCCGGTGCCATCTACCAGACGCGGACCGTGGCGGACATGGCCAGCGCCATCACCGCCGACTCCTACATGAACCCGGGCCTGAACAAGGACGGTGGCGCCGCCGCCTAGTGCTTGTGGGTCCTGCCTGACGTACTCGAGAGACCGAGCGACCGGCGCCTGAGGCGCCGGTCGTTCCTCGTCCGGCGCCCCGGCCGGGGCCGTCGCGGCGCTCACCGCGATGCTTCCCGTACCATGGCGGCGATGGAACCCGAGATACGCCCCGTCCGCCGCATCCCCGTGGCGAAGGCTGCCGACCTCGAAGAAGGCACCATGCAGATGGTCGAGGTCGACGGCACCCTCATCCTCATCGTGCGACAGGAAGGCCTCTTCGCGCTCCAGGGCACGTGCTCGCACGAGTACTTCGAGCTCGACAAGGGCTTCCTGACGGCCGGTTCGGTGACCTGTGCGCTGCACCTCTCGCGCTTCGAGCTGACCGACGGTGAATCGCTCGATCCGCCCGCCGAGCTGCCGCTCGTGACCTACCCGGTGAGCGAGGTCGATGGCGACATCGTGCTCGAGTTGCCCGAAGGCGAGATCCCCCTCAACGAATAGGCCGTTCCCGGAGTCGGCCGGCCGCGCCCATTCGGGCCGGGAGTCCACGATCGCAGGAGATGCCCCGCAAGGCCTGCTCATCGGCATCCTCGCGGTGGCCATCACGCCGAGCAGTTCCGCAACCCCGGGCTTGGCGACCGCGGTGGGCCCGGAGGTCTGGCCGCGGCGCAGACCGCCCGGGGTACGTCAGCGCTCGAGGATGGTGCCGATCCCGTGCGTCTCCGCCGCGCGCAGGACGGCGTCGGCGAAGACGACATCGGCCAGGCCCACGCCGAGGTGCGAAACGAGCACGCGCCCACCCGGTCGCGGTGTGCCCGCCGCGATGGCCTCGCCGATCATGGCGCCGGGCTCGGGATAGCCCGCGAACTGCGTCCCGGTGCGGTTGGCCAGGTACTGCTCGCGGTCGTCGGTGAGGAACAGGGCTGCGCCCCTGGCCAGCGAGGCGGGCACGCACATGTCGTAGTCGACCGCCACGATCGTGGCTTGGGGGTCGAAGGCCTCCTCGGGCAACGACTGGCGATCAGGCCCGAACGAGACCAGCGTCAGGGCCAGGGCCGCATCGGCCACCGCCTCGGCGGCATCGGTCGTCTGGCGCACCTCGCCGAGCGGACCGTGCTCGCCGGCCACGACCTCCTGCGCCAGCCGCTCCAGCCGTTCCTCGTCGCGGTCGCACAGCGTCACCGCCACGCCCGGCAGCAGATGGGCCACGACCGGCAGGTGGCTGCGGGCCTGCACGCCGGCGCCGATGACGGCTACCGGCCCGGGCTCGTGCGGGCCCCAGCGCGAGATGGCCACGCCGCTGACGGCCGCGGTGCGCTGCGCCGTGATCCCGCCAGCGTCGAGGATCGCCCGCGGCAGTCCCGTGACGGCGTCGCTGAGGATCGTCGTGGCCGTGATGGCCGGCAGGCCGCGCCCCGCGTTCTGGGGGAAGCCCACGACCCACTTGAGGCCCAGGAGGTCCTCGCTGCCGTCGTCGGCCGAACCGCGCATCCAGGCCGGCATGGCGTGGGCGAACGAGTCGGCCGCTGCCGGGTCGACCCCGATCTTGGGTGGCAGCTGGGCGTCGTCGACGAGCGCCAGCATCGTGGTCTCGGCCAGGGCCAGGCGCTCCTCGACTGGAGGCATGGCGGCGACCACGTCGGCCGCGGAGAGGTAGCGCAGGGGCGGGATGTCCATGTGCCAAGTCTAGGAGGCCCTGCCGCGGGCTACGATGGACTGGTGACCACGTCCACCACGCCCGATCCGGCCGAGCTGCGAGCACTGCCTGGCCAACCTCAAGCTCGAGCGCGATGCCGTCCAGCTCTACGACGGGCTGGCCGAGCTCGAGCGGGACCCGGTGCGCGCGGATGCCTTCCATGCCATCGCCAGCGATGAGCGGCGACACGCCTTCGTGTGGGCCTCGCGCGTGCAGGCCTGTGGCGAAGCGGTCCCGCCGATGGAGCCGCCGCGCTGGCGCGTCAAGGCCATCCTCGCGCTGGCGCGCATCTTCGGCACCAAGGCCGTGTCCGGCATGGTCAAGGCGCTCGAGGGGGACGAGCTGACGCTCTATGAGGGCCTCGACGGGCTGGAGATGGAGGCCATCGCGGCCGACGAGCGTGAGCACGCGGCCATCTGGAAGCGATTGGACATGGGCATGCCCGGCGTGGAGCCGTCGACGCCCGAGGCCGCCGCTGCCGCGGAGATCGCCATCCGCGACGAATCGTGGCACCGGGCCGCGGGCAACAGCGGCACGCTGCGCGCGGCGGTCTTCGGCATCAACGACGGGCTCGTGAGCAACCTCGCGCTGGTGATGGGCTTCGCTGGTGCCACCTCGGACAACAGCCTCATCGTCCTCGCCGGCGTCGCCGGGCTGCTGGCCGGTGCCTTCAGCATGGCCGCGGGCGAGTACGTCAGCATGCAGAGCCAGAAGGAGCTCTTCCAACGCCAGATCGAGCTCGAGCGCGAGGAGCTGCGTTTCATGCCCGAGAAGGAGCAAGAGGAGCTGGCTGCGCTCTACCGCACCAAGGGTCTGTCCGAGGAAGAGGCCGAGTTGGTCTCCAAGCGGCTGATGCAGGATCCCGAGGCCGCGCTCGACACCAAGATCCGCGAGGAGCTGGGCCTCGATCCCGACGAGCTGGGCTCGCCGTGGGGCGCGGCTGGGTATTCCTTCGCCGCCTTCGCGCTGGGCGCCATCATCCCGTTGCTGCCCTTCCTGCTGCTGTCGGGCACCATCGCCATCGCCATCTCTGCTGGGCTCGCGCTCACCGCACTCTTCGTGGTCGGTGCGCTCGTCAGCCTCCTGACCGGCCGCAGCCTGCTCTTCAGCGGCGTGCGCCAGAGCCTCATCGGCGGCGGGACTGCGCTGATCACGTTCGTCGTCGGCAGCATCCTCGGCGTATCGGTCGCCTGATGGACGAGCCAGGGCTGCGTACCCGCCTGGCGGGGGAGGGGCTCGACGCGCAGACCTGGGGCAACGGCCCCTTCGACGTCTACGGCGAACACCGTCACGGCTACGACAAGGTGCTGGTGGCGGCAGCCGGCTCCATCACCTTCCACCTGCCCGAGCTGGGCCGGGACGTCCTGCTCGATGCCGGCGACCGCCTGAACCTGCCGGCCGACACGCTCCACGGCGCGGACGTGGGTCCACAGGGTGTGACCTGCCTCGAGGCACATCTGCCCGCGGGTTCGCTCGGCCCGACGCCCGAGTACGTCCCCGGTTGGGGGCGCGAGCAGGCATAGCCGAAGTCTCGGCAGTGCCTTAGCGAGTCGGCGGCGGCTCGTCCTCTCCGGGTCCCGCCGGCGGCGCGGGTGGCGGCGCGTAGCCCGGTGGCGGTAGCCCTGTGGCACAGCCGTGGCACGTAGCCCGGTGGCGGACCGTGAGCCCACGGCGGCGGCCGTAGCCGGGGCCGGCGGCGCGTGACCGGCGGCGCTAGCCCGGCGGCGCGAGCCCGGCGGCGCGTACCCCGGCGGCAGGGCCATGCCCGGCGGCGGCATCGAACCCAGCTCCGGCAGCGGCGGCGGCGCGGCACCGGCCGGCGGCCCCGGCACGCGGCGGGGCCGAGAGGTAGGCCTGGTGCAGGTCGAGCACCTCCACCGACGAGCGTCTCGGGGGCGACGCCGCCGTTGCTCTCGATGGTGGCGGCGATCCACGCAGCCTCGACCCGCCGCTCTTCGCGCGGCCACGTCATCCTCGCGGCGCGGGAGGCGCCAGAGCAGCACGGCCGTGACGGCGACGCCCACGGCCAAGCCCACGAGCAGCAGCCACAGTCCCGCGTCTTCGATCATGGCCGAGAGCATATCGTGAGCGGCCGCACGGTGGTCGACCGCGCACCTCGGCTATCCTCGCGCGGTGCTGCCAACCGCCCTGATCGAGGTCAGCCCGCCCGCGGGCATCGACCTCGGTCCACTCACGCTCGGCTTCTACGGTATCGGCTACGTCGTGGCCATCGCCGTCATGCTGCTGGTGAGCCGCTCGGAGGCGAGGCGCAAGGGACTCGACCCCGAGCTCGTCACCAACGCCATCGTGGTCGTGGCCGTCTTCGCGCTGGTCGGCGCGCGCCTCTATCACGTCCTCGGCGAGTGGGAACTACGCGAACGACCCACTGGCGGTCGTGCTGCCGCCGTACTCGGGCCTGGGAGCTCTATGGCGGCATCATCGGCGCGGCCATCGGTATCTGGATCTTCGTGCGTGGCAAGGGCATCCCGCTCGGGCGTGCGCTCGACGTGGTCGTGCCCGGCACGCTCTTCGCGCAGGGCATCGCCCGCTGGGGCAACTTCTTCAACCAGGAGCTGTACGGCCCCCCGACCGACCTGCCCTGGGGCATCACCATCGATTGCGCCCATCGCATCGCGCAGTACCCCTGCTCGCTCTACCCGCTCGAGACGACCGGCTTCCACCCGCTGTTCTTCTACGAGTCGGTCCTGACCATCGCCGGCGGCGTCATCGCGCTGGTGCTGGCGCGACGCTTCGCGTCGCGCTTGCTCGACGGCGACCTGGCCTCGTTCTGGATGATCTGGTACGGCGGCGTGCGGCTGATCCTGGAGGTCTTCCGCGACGGCTGGAACTGGACGATCGCGGGCGTGCCCACGGCCATGCTCGTCGGCGTCGTGCTGATCGTCGCCGGTGCCGGCACCGCCAGCTGGCGTCACCTCGCGGCCGAGCCCAAGGATGCGGCCCGCTAGCCGCGAGGGTAGAAGGCGATCAGCTGGATGGGTCCGCGCACGTTGTGGCCGTTGAGCACGAGGAAGTCGTCGAGCCCGTTGTCGTCGTGGTCGATGGCATAGGCGTCGTCGCCGGCGCCCGACGAGACCTGCGGGACGACGAGCGATGACCAGACCTTGCCGTCGCCGCGGTTGACGAGCATGACGTCGGGCACGTTGCGCTGACTGCTGCTGCGCACGATGTAGAGGTCGCCGCGCTTGTCGCCGTTGACGTCGCCGCCGGCGACCGCCCAGCCATCGGTCAGCCTGCGCTCGTAGACCTTCTGGTACTTCCGCCCTGCTGCAGGCTGATCGCGGAGCTTGTTCTGCTGACCTGGACCAGGTCCAGCTTGTTGTCCCGGTTCAGGTCGATGAGCTCCGCGTCCAGCTCGTCGAACGAGCGGATGCCCATCTTGCGGGTGACGTCCACCAGGCCCTTGCGCGTGTTGCGGTAGAGCCGCGTCTGGCCCGGCTCGGGCGACTGCGGCCCACCGGTGACCAGCAGCAGGTCCTCTCGTCCGTCACCGTCGTAGTCGGCCTCGACGAACGCTCGTGCGCCGAGTCGAGCGGCGATGCCCGGCTGCTCGCGGACCGTGAAGCGGCCCGTGCCATCCGCGCGGAAGAGACGGGCCAGCGAGGGCAGGCCATCCACGCGTGTGGGCGAGTTGGCCACGATCAGACTCACGGCCTTCTGTCGGCGGGAGTCGAGCAAGGCCGCCAGCCGGCCGCGGCCCGTGGAATCGGCCACACCGCGGACGCAGCCACCTCGACCGGCGACGGTCCGCCCGGGTCGAGCCAGAGTTCGTTCGACTTGAGGCCGGATCCGCGCTTGCCGCCGACGGTGCAGTAGAGGTCGGGCAGGCCTGAGCCATCGACATCGGCCGCCGTGCAGCCGTGCCGGTCGATGGCGTCCATCACCCCGCCAGCGGCCCATGGTCGACGAAGCGGTTGTTGCGGTTGAGCATCAGCCGGCCGCCGCGTCCATGGCGGCCGATGAAGAGGTCGTCGACCCCGTCCCCGTCGAAATCCTCGACCACCGCGTCGTAGGTGCCGGTCTCCTCGAACACGCCGGCGGGCCTGGCCACGTCGCGCACGGCGATCCTGCTGTCGGTCGTGGCCTCTGGCAGGCTCCCGATCCTGAGCGCGAACTTCCTGGCCTTCCTGCCCTTCGGCAGCAGGCTCTTGGCTCTCTCCGTGGCCGCCTCGGCCTCGGCAGAGTAGGTCTCAAGGTCATCGGCGTCGAAGGCCTCGGGCTCCGGGGTCGGGCCTGTCCCCACACCGGCCGCCCCTGGTTCGCCCGCCCCTGGTTCGCCCGCCCCCGCTGCCGGACTCGCGCCTGGCTCGATGCTGCCGAAGACGCCGGCCTGAGGCTGGGCACATACGCGAACGATGCGGCCCGCACCGTCGGAGCGGCCCACGGCCCAGCCCGCGACGCCGCTGAGCGAGCCGATGGCATCGTCTAGCCCGGTGCCGCCGGCGCGTCCGACCGTCTCGATCCAGGCATGGCCGTCCCACCAGGCTGTGACCGCGACGTGTTCCTTGCCCTCGTCGTCCCAGGCCGCACCCACGGCCCAGATCCCGCCCGCGGGGTCGGCCGAGACACCGTTGAGCAGGACGTCGGCCGAGTCGATGCGAGGGGCCTTGGCGCGCTTCCAGCGCTTGCCGTTCCAGCGCAGGACCAGCGGCTTGGCGATCCCGTTGCGACGCTGGTAGCCCACGGCCCAGCTCTCCTTGCGGCTGGTGGCGACGATGTCAGTCAGGACGGCCTCGCTCTTGAAGTTGGGCAGCTTGTGCTCGGTCCAGACCTCCTTGTCGCGCTTGTAGATGAGGGGCCGCACCTCTGCGCCCTCCCCGCCATGGCCGACGACCCAGGTGCCGCCGCCCCTGTCGAGGGCGACGCCGGTGAGGGTGACCGACTCGTTCGCGGGCACGCGCATGGGCACTGAGCGCCAGCGAGGTCCGTCCTTGCGCATGACCAGGGGCTTGCGCGTGCCGTCGGCGTTCATGCGATAGCCGACTGCCATGGGGTTCTGCTCGCCCACGATAACGACGTCGGTGAAGAGGGCCACGCTGCCGCTGACGCTGGGGCGGTCCACCGTCCATGCCTGTCCATCCCAGCGCATGGCCAGTGGCTTGACGTCCCCGTAGATGGTGGCGAAGCCCACGGCCCAGGTATCGGAGCCGACGCGTGAGGCCACGGCCATGAGGCCGTCCTCCTGACCCACGGCGGGCGTGGACAGGCGTGACCAGGCGTTGCCGCTGCGCAGGAGGGTGGCCGGGACGCGGATGCCGTTCTGACCGGGTTCACGTCCACGGCCGTAGCCTACGACGAGGGCGCCCCTGGGCGTGAGCGTCACACCGTGGAACGACATGTCCACGCGACTGGCGATAGAGGCGAAGCCTCCGATGCAGTCCTCCGTCTCGTGCTTCGCGGCCATGACCACCTGACCCGGCCCGGGGGCCAGGCTTTCGGCGAGCAGTAGCATGGATAGACCGAGCGCCACGATCGCGGCTCGTGGCGCCCTGCGGATGCGGGACATCGACAAGGCAGATTAGACCGCTCCGCACTTATCCGCTGCCAGTGCCCCTCCGTACGGTGCCTGCGGGCACCATAGGTACTTGCGCGTGAAGCGGGCCTTCTCGCGCGCGAGGCGGGCCTTTGCGCGCGAGAAGGAGGCCTACTTGCGCGGGAAGGAGGCCAGCAGTTGGACCGGGCCGGCCTTGGTGCGGCCGTTGAGCACGACGAAGTCCATGAGCCCGTTGCGGTCGTAGTCGAGGGCGATGACGTCGTCGGCCACGCCCTTGGAGGTCTGCGGGATCTTGACCGAGGCGTAGGAGGTGCCGTGGGCCCGGCTCACGAAGAGACGGTCGGGCTTGTTCTGCTTGTCATTGCCGCGCAGCACGTAGATGTCTGCCCTGCCGTCGCCGCTGGCATCACCCGCCGCCAGGGCCCAGGCGTCGGTGAGCTTGACCTCGTAGATGCGTTGGTAGCCGTTGTTCGTCAGCTTGCTCACACGCAGCCGCTTGGGCGCCAGCTGGATGAGGTCGCGGCGACCGTCGCCGGTGACGTCCGCGAAGGCCACGTCGATGTCGCCGATCTGCCTGACCTTCTGGCCCACCGTGCGGTCCTTGAGCACGCCGTTCTCGTTGCGCATGAAGCGCAGGCCAGGGGCTCGGCCGTTGAAGCCGTACTGCGTGCAGTAGGCCAGGTCCTGGTCACCGTCGCGGTCGAAGTCGCCCGTCTCGACGCAGTTGGCACCGTGCGAGGTGTCCAGCCCCACCGTCGCGTCCGGCACCAGCGTGCCACCCTGGTTGCGGTAGAAGCGGTTGTAGCCGGGCATGCCGTCATCGCGATCGGGCGCGTTGGCGATGAAGACCTCGGGATAGGCGTCGCTGTCGAGCTTGAACACACCCACCGCTCGACCGCGGCCGAAGGGATCGCTGATGCCCAGCGAATCCATGGCCACTTGCCGGCCGCTGCGGTGCGGCTTGAGCGAGACCTCATGACGTTTGACGGCCTTGCCGCGCGAGGCGCCCACGGCGCAGATGATGTCCTTGTGGCCGTCGCCGTCGAGGTCGCCGGCGCCGCAGCCGTGGCGATCGACCGCGCTGAAGGCGCCGTTGGCGGCGTTGGTGAAGGTCTTGCCCTGGTTCATGGCCAGCCGCGGCATGATCGCGCCGTGGCGGCTGAAGAACACGTCGCGCTTGCCATCACCGTCCATGTCGGTGCTGAAGCCGTCGTAGGTCTTGGTCCACTGCGCGAGCCTCGATGCAGTCGCCATGTTCTTGACCCAGAAGTCGGGATGCGTGGTGGGATTGGCGGCCAGCGACCAGGCATCGCCGCTGTCGCCGGAGATGGACCAGGCATTCCCGGCCGACTCGCCCGGGACCTCGATGACGGTGTTGGGATCGTGGTGCTCATGGACCACGTCGGCATCACGCAGCTGGGATTGGCGCCGGGCGGCGATGCGGCTGACGGCCAGGCGGCGCTTGGTCACGCCCTTCTTGGTGCTCGCGAGCGCGGGCCCCTTGGCCGTGGCCACGTTCTCGCCACAGGCCTTGAGCACGAGCAGCGAGGCGCCGACGCTGGCGGCCGCGACCGCCCCCTTGTCGGTGGCTGCGACAGCCATGATCTCCGAGCGGATGTCGTCGGGCGTGTTGAGGCTGTCCACACGCCAGGTGTCGCCCTTGCCGTGGGCCACGAAGCCGCGTGGTTCACGGTTCGCGTTGGCCGTCTTGGTGCCGCTGATCCAGATGGTGCCGTCCTTGGCCAGCGAGACCGAGCGGGTGACAGCCGGGAACTCGGCGGCCCAGGGCAGGGGCACGTTCTTCCACGAGCTGCCGTCCCAGCGCAGGAGGATGGCGCGGTGCTGGTCGCTGCCGTTGGCGGCGAGGTAGCCCACGGCGTAGCCGTTGTTGCCCGCGCGGAAGTGGACGTCGGTGAGCACCGCGCCACCAGCCGGCAGGCTCGGCGTCTTCAGCGCCTTCCAGCCGTTGCCCGAGCGCCGGATGATGTACGGGCGTGGCCGCCCGAGGAAGGATTCCTTCCAGCCCACGGCCCAGATGGTGCCGTTGTAGGCGCGATTGACACCGAGCAGGCCCGAGCCGGTGCCGGCCCACGGCTCGGAGCGATACCACTGCTTGCCGTTCCAGACCGTGGCGTAGGCGCGCAGCTTGCCGCTGACGAGACGGCTGCCCACGGCGATGGCCTTGCCGTTGGGCAGGGTCACGATGTCGGTCAGGGTCGCCCGCGGCCCGGGCGGATCGGGCACGGTCTTGGCGCGGTAGTCGTCGACCACGACCCGGGCGCTGGCAGGCCTGAGCGAGCCGTCGCCGTTGCCGATGAACGGGCGGTGATAGCCCACCGCGAAGACGCGGTTGTTGCCGTACGCGGCGCCGCCGACGAAGCCGCGATGCCCCCTGGTCCCAGCGGACGTGCGCTTCCACGAGCTGCCGTTCCAGCGCAGCGCGAGCACGCCGTTGTTGGTGCCGCCGAGGATCCAGGCCTGCTTGCCCCCGTAGGTCACGACGTCGAAGGGCGTGGACAGGAAGACGGAGCTGGGCGTGTACATCTCCTGCCAGCCGTTGACGCAGGCGGCCGCCTCCACGCGCTGAGGCGCGGCCACGCTGAAGAACCCGGCCACGATGGCCGCGCCGATCAGGCCCGTGGTCAGGCGGGTGAGCGTGGTGGTCAGCGTCGCGCGCATGGTCATCACTCCTTGGGGAAGGCGGCCAGCAGTTGGATCGGTCCGGCGACCACGCCCTTGCCGTTGAGCACCACGAAGTCGGTGCGTCCGTTCTTGTCGTAGTCGAGCGCGACCACGTCGTCACCCCGGCCCTGGCCGGTGCCGACCTGGGGGATCACCACCGAGGTGAACGCGGTGCCCTTGCCGTTGTTGATCAGCAGGCGGTCGTTGCGGTTCATGTCCGAGCCGCCGCGCACGACGTAGATGTCCGCGCGCTTGTCGCCGTTGACGTCGCCGGTGGCGATGGCCACGGCCTTGTCGATCTTGATGTCGAGCACCTTCTTGAAGCCGGTGGCGGTGCGCTTGTTGACGCGCACGCGGTTGCCGGCCATCTGGATGAGGTCCCGGCGGCCGTCACCGTTGATGTGGGCGAGAGCCACGTCGGTGTCGCCGATGGGTTTGATGCCGAGCTGCTTTGAGCGCTCCAGCAGGCGTCCGCCGAAGTTGCGGTAGATGCGCAGGCCGGGCGCGCGCCCGTCGTAGGGGAAGCGAGCACAGACCAGCAGGTCGTGGTCACGGTCGCCATCGATGTCAGAACCGTCGGCGCAGTAGCCGCCGACGGGGCGGTCGAGGCCCTTGCCCGGTGCGCTCTTGAACTTCCCGTCGTAGTTGCGGTAGAAGCGATTGGTGACGGGGTAGACGTCCTCGCGCTCGGGCTCGGCCACGATGAAGGCCTCCGGGTAGACGTCGCCATCGACCTTGAGCAGCGCCACGTCGCGGCCACGGCCGAGTGGATCGGAGATACCACCGGCGAGTCGGTCGGAGCGCGGATCGGGGCCGGCCACGTCGAGCGAGAGCTCATGGTGGTTGACCGAGGTGCCGTAGCGCCGGCCGGTGACGCAGAGGATGTCCTTCCAGCCGTTGGCGTCGACGTCGCTCACCGCGCAGTCGTGGCGGTCGAACGGGCCGAAGGCGGTGTTGGGCGCGTCGCTGAAGCTGCCGCCCTCGTTGAGCGCAAGCCTGGGCGGTCCCTGGTGGCGCGAGATGAAGACGTCCTTCCAGCCGTTGTTGTCGAAGTCGGCCACGTGGGCCTTGAACGTGCGCGTGGACTCAGCCAGGCCGGCTGCGGCGGCCATGTCTCTGATGACGAAGCCCGTGGCCGGCACCGGTGCCGCGAGGCGGAAGGTCGAACCGGTCGGAGCGATGACCGGCATGGACCCGCTCAGCTCATGGAGCTCCTTGGCCTGCCTGCGCTTCTTGATCCCGGCGATGCTGATCTTGGCCCGGGTCTTGCTCGCCGCTCCGGGGCTGTCGCACGTGCGCAGCACGAGGGCGGTGGCGGCGATGGTGCCGGTCACGACCGCGCCGTCCCTGGTGGCGTCGACCGACTGCAGGCTGGAGCGGACCTCCGCGGGCGTGTCGATGTAGCGCATGGTCCAGGCGCCGTCCTGGCGGTGGGCCACGAAGCCACGGGTCTCGCGGTTGGACGTGGCCAGCTGGGTGCCTGCGACCCAGAGCTCACCCTCGCGCGTAGCGTGCAGGCTCTGGGGGATGGCCGAGGCGTCCGCCCAGGGGATCGCCACGCGCGTCCACTTCTTGCCGTTCCAGGACTCGAGGATGGGCGTGTACTTGGCGCCGTTGTCCTTGACCAGGTAGCCGATGGTCCAGCCCTTGCCGCCCTGGGGGACGGCGATGTCGGTGAGCACAGCCGGCCCAGGTGGCAGCCAGGCGGTGCTGATGGACTTCCAGCCCTTGGCGTCGCGTCGCAGCACGAGCGGGCGCATCTTGCCGTCACGCACCCGCCAGCCCGCAGCCCAGACGGTCTGCTTGGGTGTCTTGGCCACGCCCAGCAGGCCCGAGCCGCCACTCGGGAATGGGTTCCGCTGGACCCAGCGGCCGCCCGTGCGGTAGAGGCTGAGGGCCTTCCAGCGGCCCTTGGCGAGGTACGTGCCCACGGCCCAGCCATGGCCGTTGGGCAGGGTCACCACGTCTGCCACCGCGGCGTTGGTGCGGGCGCTGACCGCGACGGGATCACGCTTGAAGACGGTCCCTCCGATGCGGCCCAGCAGCGGCGAGATCTCGGCGCCCCAGCTGGGTCGCCAGAAGCCGCCGACGAGCGTGACCCCGGGACCCTTGGACACGCCGTCGGCGAGGCCGCGCCTCCGGTCGGAGCCGGTGGACTTGGCCACGAGGCCCGAGCCGTTCCACTTGAGCATCATGGGGCCGCGGTGTGAGCCGCCCACGATCCACTCGAGTGCGCCATTGCGCGTGACCGCACCCTGGGGGATGTCGTTGAAGCTGCCGTTCGGGATGAACAGCTCCTGCCAGCCGTTGCTGCAGGCGCCGACGGTGGCGGGGGCGGCAGCCGCCACCGGGGCAGGGGCGGCCACGGCCGGCAGTGCGACTGCGGCGCTGAGCAGGGCGGCGGCGATCACCCGTTTCGTCGATCTGGTCACGGCTTGTGGACGGTAGCACGCCTTCGCGGCTTCGGCTGTGAGAGTACGACAAGTTGTCGTCAGCAGACGCGGCCTCGTCGCGTCCGGCGCCGCCCGGTGGTCCGGCTCAGGCCTCGTCGCGCCGCCCGCGAGTGAGCCACAGCGCCAGCGCGGTGCAGGCCAGGCTGAGACCGACCGACGACAGCACCGGGACGAGCCAGCCCGCCCGCGTCACGTGGCCGCCGCGTTCCAGTCGAGGTCCATGCCGAGATAGTCGGCCAGCTCCTCGTTGTAGGGCCGGTAGAACTGACGCAGGCGGGCGATGACGTCCTCGTCGAAGGGTTCGTGGGGCTTGTTGCGGTTGCGCATCAGGCGCGGCAGCTCCTCTCGCCGCGGGACGCCGAGATAGTCGCAGACCTCGGCCATGACGCCCGGCGGGTCACGGAACCAGCGTTCGCTCTGGATGACCATCAGCTGATCGTCGGGGAAGTGGGTCCGCCAGCGCTCGAGCTGCGGTTGGTAGATGCCGCGCCGCACCACCAGTGGGTCGCTGACGCGCTTGTCGATGGGCACGCGGATGCCGGCACCATCGCCGGGCGGGCCGATCTCGGCCTCGACGGCCTCGCGGAACGAGCGTGTTTCGCCACACTGGCGCAGGCACCAGGCCCAGTGCGAAGCGGCGCGGGTGGCAGGGTCACGCAGCAGCACCAGCAGACGGATGCCGGGCACAGCCCGGGCCACGCGCGCGGGCACGTTGGGATGGCTCAGGTAGGACGGGCTGGACTCGCCGGTCAGCACCGGGTGCAGGCCCTGCCCGTACGCATCGCGCCGCGCCCGGTTAGCCGGGAAGCGCAGGCGGTACCAGCCCAGGCCGTAGGTGTAGCGGTGCGTGTCGAAGAAGTGCGTCTCCGCAGGCCCTTCGAGCACGTTCGGATGGGCATTGAGCTGGCCCAGCAGGTGCGTGGTGCCACTGCGCGCCGCACCGATGATGATGAAGTCCGGCAGCAGGTGCGTGCGGCCCAGCAGCTTGCCGCGCACCTGGCGCGCACCCTTGCGCCCCAGCGTCCGTTCGAGCGCGGCGTTGACCCTGCCTCTTGGTCCCATCCGCGGAGTATGCCAGCGTCATTCGGCGAGTCCTCGCTATGCTGGGACGGTATGGAGCCCGGCCCCGAAGCGATCCGCTCGATCACCCACGACATGCGCAACCTGCTCACGGCCATCCGCGGGCACGCCGAGCTGGCGCTGCGCGGGGTCTCGGCGGAGGACCCCGCGCGCGAGGACATCGCCCACTGCGTCGTCGTGACCGCGACCGTCTTCGACCTCATCGACCAGCTCGACGGCAACGATTCGAGCGAGACGCTGGTCGCGGTCGGGCTCGACCCGAGCGTCTCGGCCATGCGTCGCCTGCTCGACGCGCTACTGCCGCACTCGATCGAGCTGGTGGTGGCGACCGGCTCCGACGATGCCTTCGTGGGCATCTCCAAGCTGCGCATCGAGCGCATCGTGCTCAACCTCGCGCTCAACGCGCGCGACGCCATGGCGGACGGCGGCACGCTCACGATCCGTACCGACCGTCCTGATGACGACTACGCCCGCATCATCGTCGCCGACACGGGTACGGGCTTCAGCGAGGAGGCGCTCGAGCACCTCTTCGAGCTCGGCTTCACGACCAAGGCTGCACGCGGTGGCAGCGGTCACGGCCTGGCCGCGCTGGCGCCGTTCGTGGAGCGCAACGGCGGCACCATCGCGGTCGACTCGGTCGCCGGCGAAGGCGCCACCATCACGGTCACGCTGCCCACGGCCCAGCTGGACCTGTCCGGCGAGGACACGACCGAGAGGAGCGATGCCGGCGAGGACACGGCCGAGTAGGACGCAGCCAAGAGGCGCCGGAAGGGCGTTGCTCTCGGCAGCCGGCAGCGTCAGCAGCCGGCGGCGTCGGCCCCCGGTCCCGTCCCGGAACGGCCATGTCCTGGGCCGAGCCACGGGCAGGGGAGTAGCATTGGCGGCTGATAAGGACATACGGAGGAGTCGCCCACCCCATGGCCAATCCGCTCGTCACCGTCATCGGCGCCGGCAACGTCGGCGCCACGACCGCGCAACGCATCGTCGAGCAGGGGCTCGCGGACGTCTGGCTCGTCGACATCGTCGACGGGCTGCCGCAGGGCAAGGCGCTCGACCTGGCCCAGGCCGCGCCCGTCGTCGGTCACGACATGGTGGTCCAGGGCACCAACGACTACGCCGATACGGCCGGCTCCGACGTCATCGTGGTCACCTCCGGTCTGGCGCGCCAGCCGGGCATGAGCCGCGATGACCTCATGGCCAAGAACGCCGGGATCGTGCGCAGCGTCGTCGAGCAGTCGGTGTCCTACTCGCCCGAAGCCGTCGTCATCGTCGTGACCAACCCACTCGACGCCATGTGCCACGTGGCGCTCGAGGCCAGCGGCCTGCCCTCGGAACGCGTCATCGGCATGGCCGGCGTGCTCGACTCCAGCCGCTTCCGCACCTTCATCGCCATGGAGCTGGGCGTAGTCGGTGGTCAACACCTACGCCTTCGTGCTTGGCGGCCACGGCGACACGATGGTGCCGCTGCCGCGCTACTCCACGGTCGGCGGCGTGCCCATCACCGAGCTCATGACGCCCGAACGCATCGAGGCCTTGGTCGAGCGCACCCGCAACGGTGGAGCCGAGATCGTGGCGCTGCTCAAGACCGGCAGCGCCTTCTACGCGCCGGCCTCGTCAGTGGCCTCGATGGTCGATGCCGTCGTCAACAACCGGCACATGGTGTTGCCCTGTGCTGCCTACCTCGAGGGCCAGTACGGCCACGAGGGTCTCTACGTCGGCGTGCCCACCCGCCTCGGCGCCGGTGGCGTCGAGGGCATCGTGGAGATCGGCCTCACCGCCGACGAGCAGGCCATGTTCGACCACTCGGCGGCCGCCGTTCGCGGACTCATCGACAAGCTGGTCGCGATGGGTGAGCTGCGCGACTCCGCGGACGAGTAGCAGGACAAGGCCTGCCCGGCCCTTGGTGGCGGGCCCCACACCGGATCAGGACCTGCCGAAGGGCACCGCTGCGGTCGGGATGCCCCTCGACCCCGGGTCGTTCGGCAGGGGAGCCATCAGACATAATCGATTATCGTTAACCCACTCACCCCAACACGAGGTCCGCACATGACGCAGACGATGGAGCCCCAGGCGACTGAGGCGCAAGGGACCCTCCCCAGGGTCAATCACTGGATCAACGGGGCGCTCGTCCCGTCGACGTCGGGCAAGAGCCGCCCGGTCTACAACCCCGCCACCGGCGAGCAGACCAAGACGGTCGACATCGCCAGCGTGGAAGAGATCGAGATGGCCATCGCGGCCGCGAAGGAAGCATTCCCCATGTGGCGCGCGACGTCGCTGGCCAAGCGCGCCGACACGCTGTTCAGCATCCGCAACGCGTTCGACAGCCACCGCGACGAGATCGCGGCACTCATCACCGCCGAGCACGGCAAGGTGCTCAGTGATGCCGCAGGCGAGCTGGCTCGCGGTATCGAGAACGTGGAGTACGCCTGTGGTGTGCCGCAGTTGCAGAAGGGCGAGTTCAGCGAGCAGGTCTCGACGGGTGTGGACGTCTACTCCATCCGCCAGCCGCTGGGCGTGGTCGCCGGCATCACGCCTTTCAACTTCCCGGCCATGGTGCCGATGTGGATGTTCCCGAACGCCATCGCCACGGGCAACACCTTCATCCTCAAGCCTTCCAGTACCGACCCCTCTCCCTCCATCCTGATCGCCGAGCTGATGAAGGAAGCGGGTCTCCCCGACGGCGTCTTCAACGTGCTTCAGGGCGACCGCACCGCGGTCTCTGGCCTGACCGAGCACCCCGACATCGCGGCGGTCTCGGTCGTGGCCTCGACGGCCACGGCCCGGCACATCTACGAGACCGGCGCGCGGGCCGGCAAGCGCGTGCAGGCCCTCGGTGGTGCCAAGAACCACATGATCGTGCTGCCCGACGCGGACATCGGCCTGACCGCCGACGCCTGTGTCAGCGCCGGCTACGGCAGCGCCGGTGAGCGCTGTATGGCCATCGCCACGGTGGTGACCGTGGGCGACATCCACGAGCCGCTCATCGAGGCCATCAAGGAGCGCCTGCCACAAGTCATCGTGGGCGACGGCACCGACCCGTCCTCGCTGATGGGCCCGCTGGTGACCGAGAAGCACCGCGACAAGGTCGTCTCCTACATCGACAGCGGTGCGGCCCAGGGCGCCACCGTCGTGGCCGACGGCCGTGATCATCCGCTCTACAAGGAGAGCGACGGCTTCTACCTCGGCGTCTCGCTCCTCACCGACGTGACGCCGGAGATGGACTGCTACAAGGACGAGATCTTCGGTCCGGTGCTGACCGTCGTCCATGTCGACAGCTACGAGGACGCCATCAAGCTCACCAACAGCCACCGGTACGGCAACGGCACGGCCATCTTCACCCGCGATGGCGGGGCCGCCCGGCAGTTCCAGTTCGACGTCGACGCCGGCATGGTCGGCATCAACGTGCCCATCCCCGTGCCGGTCTCGTACTACAGCTTCGGCGGCTGGCGTTCCTCGCTCTTCGGCGACACGCACATGTACGGTCCCGAGGGCGTGAAGTTCTTCACCCGGGGCAAGGTCATCACCTCGCGCTGGCCGGACCCCTCCACGTCCGAGATCAACCTGGGCTTCCCGCGCACCAAGTAGCGCGCAGGCTGCCCGCACGGCCTCGCGGATGGCACCGTTCGAGCGATCCGGGGGCCGTGGATCACACCCACAGCCGAGCCGGTCGACCTGCATGGGCGACCGGCTCGTGCGCATCCGGGCGCGCTACGCTAGCGTGCGGCCGATCCACCCGGCCATCCTTCCGACGACCGATAGGGGAGCACATGCCTGAGCTGCGTGTAGACGCGATCATCTTCGACATGGACGGGGTCGTCATCGACTCCGGGGACGTCTACGCTAAGCACTGGCGGCAGTGGGGCGCGCAGCACGGCATCGACTACGACACGCAGATCGCCGTGGTCCACCCGGGTCGAGCGCCCGTCGACACGGTGCGCGTGGTAGCCCCGCACCTCGACGCCGAAGCCGAGTCGATCGCCTTCAACGCCGCGCTCGAGACCGACGATGGCGAGGACGCGATCACGGCCATGCCCGGTGCTGCTCGATCTCCTCGCGGCCCTGCCCCACGGCCGCTGGACCATCGCCACCAGTGCCTTCCGGGCCGTGGCCCAGGAGTGGCTGCAGCACGTGGGCCTTCCGGTGCCGGAGGCGCTGGTCACCGTCGATGACATCGAGCACGGCAAGCCCGCGCCCGATCCCTACCTGCGCGCGGCAGAGCTGCTGGGCGCGGACCCGGCTCGCTGCCTGGTGGTGGAGGACGCGCCCGCGGGCGTGACCGCGGCCAAGGCCGCCGGGGCCACCGTGCTCTCGCTTCGTACCACGCACGGCCGCGAGGACCTCGAGGAGGCCGACTACGGCACGGCCGGGCTGTGGACCATCAGCGCCGCCGCCGATGGCGACGAGCTCGTCATCAGCTGGGAGCCGGCCACGGACTGACCACGAGAGCCGGCCCGGTGCTGTCGGCTACGGCAGCGCTCGGCTCGACCGGGCCCGCGCCTGGAGAGTGCCTGCGTAGCGCGGCCCCTGCCCCTGCCCCTGCCCCTGCCCCGGCGCCTTGCCGCGCAGCGGGCGAACGTGACCTGCCGACTCGGTCGCGCTCTCCGGGCACGGGCGAGCGGGCGGCCCCTTGCCGCGTGATGGGCGCACGTGACGATCTCGCCCGCAGCACGGCAAGGCGCAGCCGCATGTCGACTGGAGCGGTCGCTCACCCTCGAACATGACGCGACGTCGGTCCATCTGCCCGCGACACGGCAAGGCGCAGCCGCGCGTTCGCCTCCGGCACGACGAGAGGTCGCCGCGCGACGCGGCGAGGAAGGCGGGCAGCCGCACGTTCGCCGCCCCCGATGCGGCGAGCGCTGGCCGCGGCCGCTCTCCTGGCGCGTCCGGGAGGATGACGCCGCGCCCGGGTCGGGCACTACTTGAGGTAGTCGCGCGCGATCTCACGCTTGAGGAAGCGGCCGGCACCGGGCTGGCCCTTCCACTCGCCGTCCTCGACGATGACCACACCACGCGAGAGGACGACCTCGCTGGCGCCCTGGACCTCCATGCCCTCGTAGCACGAGTAGTCCACGTTCATGTGATGCGTCGAGGCGCTGAGCACGTGCTTCTTCTCGGGGTCGTAGATCACGAGGTCGGCGTCGTGGCCCGGGGCGACGGCACCCTTGACCCCGGCCAGGCCGAAGATGCGCGCGGCGGCGGTGGAGGTGATCTCCACCCAGCGCTCCCTGCTGTAGCGGCCGTTGACCACGCCCTGGAACATCAGGTCCATGCGCTCCTCCACGCCCGGCAGGCCGTTGGGGATCTTGCGGAAGTCGCCCACGCCCAGGTCCTTCTGGCCCACGAAGTCGAAGGGGCAGTGGTCGGTGCCCACCGTCTGGAGGTCGTCCTTGACGAGGCCGCGCCAGAGGTCCTCCTGGTGGTCGGCCGGGCGCAACGGCGGGCTGCACACGTACTTGGCACCCTCGAAGCCGTTGCCCATGTCCTCGAGCGAGAGGAAGAGGTACTGCGGGCAGGTCTCGGCGAAGGCCATGGCGCCGCGATCGCGGCCACGCACGACCTCCTCGAGCGCATCCCGCGAGCTGAGGTGGACGATGTAGACGGGCGCCTCGGCCGCCTCTGCGAAGCGGATGACACGGTTGACGCATTCGCCCTCGAAGACGGGCATGCGCGAGACGCCGTGGTAGTAGGGATCGGTGTTGCCGGCCTCGGCGTTGGCGTTGGCCACGATGTCGATGGCCACGCCGTTCTCGGCGTGCATCAGGATGAGGCCGCCGTTCTCGGCGGTCTGGCGCATGGCCCGGAAGATGGCGCCGTCGTCGGAGAGGAAGACGCCCGGATAGGCCGTGAACAGCTTGAAGTCGGTCACGCCCTCCAGGACCAACTGGTCCATCTCCTTGAGCGTGTCGTCGTTGACGTCGCCCATGATCATGTGGAAGCCGTAGTCGATCGAGGCCTTGCCTTCCGCCTTGGCCATCCAGGTCTCGAGGCCCGGCCGCAACGCCTCACCCTTGGTCTGGACGGCGAAGTCGATGACGGTGGTGGTACCGCCGAAGGCCGCTGCGCGGGTGCCGGTCTCGAAGTCGTCCTTCGAGAAGGCCCCACCGAAGGGCAGGTCGAAGTGCGTGTGCGGGTCGATACCGCCCGGGATCACCCAGCGCCCCTGCGCGTCGATGACCTTGTCCACTGCGGACTCGGCGATGGCGCCGAAGACCTGGCCCGAGGCGCTGCCGTCCCCGATGAGGCCGACCGCCGCGATCTGCTCGTCCTCGATGAGGACGTCGGCCCGGTATGAGCCGTCCGCGTTGACGACGGTGCCGTTGGTGATGAGCGTGCGCATCGGTCCCTCCACTCGATCGGTCAGTTCATGTCGCTATGCAAAGGCACGCGGGGGCTCTGCCAGTGCCGTCATGGTAGTCCGGCGCGCCGCCGCCGGCAGCCCGCATGCGGTTCCGGCTGGGGGTCGAGCCGGTGCCTGCGCGCGCTGTCCGGGGCCATGGAGGGAGCGGCGGTACGACAGCGTGTCGTGTACCGTAGCGAGGTCATGCCCAGGACCCACGCTCGTCATCTGCCACGACGCGTCGTCGTGGCGACCATCGCGGTCACGCTCATGGCCACCTCGCTGCCGGGTCTCTCGGGGTCCGTGGCGGTCGCTTCCGGCGAGCGTGGCTGGGAGGCGCGAGCGGTCCGGGACAGCAAGATCAAGGCGCGCGACCAGCAGCTGGCCGCCGGTCTGCCGAGCACGGCCAAGCTGGGCTACCACCCCGAGACCGGCCGTGTGCGCTTCCTCAGCGGCACGCCCGCGAAGCCGTTGACCGGCGGACTGCCGGGCGTGGCCGCGGGCAAGCGTCGCCTGACCGCCGCCGATGCCCGCACCAAGGCGCGCCGCTTCGTCGACCGCTACGGGGCGCTCTTCGGATTGCAGGCTCCGGCCAGGGAGCTGCAGGTGCGCCGAACCAGGCGCCAGCTTGCGCCCGCCCGCGGCCCCGCGTCCGCTGCGGGTGCGGGTCTGCCCAACGCCACCGTCCGCTTCGGGCAGGTGCGGGACGGCGTGCCGGTCATGGGCGGCGAGATCGTGGTCCAGCTGACCGACGATGGCGAGGTGCTCTCGGCAGCGGGCGAGGTGCTGCCCTCCGCGGCCGCAGCCACACAGAAGGCGCTCATCGGCGCGACCCAGGCGCGCAACGTGGCCGCGCGCTGGGTGGCGCGCGAGACCGGCCGTCCCGCGGGCGCCGTCAGCGCCGCCTCAGAGGGGCTGGCCCAGTACGATCCGCGCCTGATGGATGACCCGCAGCTGCAGACGCTCGGCTCGCGCCTCGCCTGGCGCATCGGAACCACCGCCGGCGCCACCGCCGCCAAGCCCGCCGACCGGCGGCTGGTGGTGGTCGATGCCCGCAGCGGGCAGGTGCTCACGACGATCGGCCGCATCGCCACCGCGGAAGGGCCCAGCCGCCGCGTGTGCGACAACGCCAACGTGCCCGGCCGCCAGTGGCGCTGCAGCTCTCCCTACCGGCGCGTAGAGGGCCAGAAGCCGACCGGGATCGCTGACGTCGACGCGGCCTACCGGTTGATGGGCGTGACCTTCGACTTCTTCCACGATCGCTTCGGTCGCGACGGCATCGACGGCGACGGTTCGGCCATGAAGGCCACCGTGCGCTACTGCCCCAGCGGTGGCTGCCCCTGGCGCAACGCGGAGTGGCGCTGGGGCCTGCAGCAGGCGACCTTCGGTCGAGGCTGGGCCCAGGCCGACGACATCGTGGCCCACGAGTACACCCACGGTGTGCTCGATGCCGAAGCACCGCTCTTCTACCAGTACCAGTCGGGCGCCATCAACGAGTCGTACGCCGACGTCTTCGGCGAGCTCATCGACCTCGCCTACCCTGGCGGCAAGGACACCAGCTGGACGCGCTGGAAGATCGGCGAGGACACGCCCATCGGCTACTTCCGGGATATGCGCAACCCGCCGGCCAAGGGGCACCCCGACCGCGTGCGCAGCCCCCGCTGGCACAGCGGCACGGCCGACTACGGCGGCGTGCATCGCAACAACGGCGTGGGCAACAAGGCCGCCTACCTGATGACCGCGGGCGGCAGCTTCCGCGGCTACAGCATCGACGGCATCGGCCGCGAGCGCACCGCGCGCGTGTGGTACCAGGCGCTCACGACACGGCTGACGCCCGCCGCCAACTACGTGGACCTGGCCGACGCGCTGGTCTCCGCCTGCACCGACCTCGCGGGCACGCACAACGTCAGCCTCAAGACGTGCAAGTCGGTGCGTGATGCCGTGTACGCCGTGCAGATGAACCTCACGCCCCTCTCGCGGGCCCCCGCGACGGCGCCCGTCTGCGGTCCGCAGAAGAAGGCGCTCGACGTCTTCCGCGACGACCTCGAGAACCCCAAGTCCGGCGCGTGGATCACGTACAGGACGCCGGCCACCAAGAAGAAGGGCTGGTTCTGGCCGCAGAACCCCAACGACATCGCCGGCTGGGACGGGACCTGGGCCTCGAGCGGGAAGACCAACTTCTTCGCCCCGAACCGGGGCTTGCGCTCCGATGCACGCATGGTGATGACGCAGGCGGTGACACTGCCCAAGAACGCCTTCCTGCGCTTCGGCCACGGCTACTCCTTCGACCGCGACGCCAAGCGCCGCTACGACGGCGGGATCGTGCAGATCAAGGTCGGCGACGGGGCCTGGCGCGGAGTCGGCGGCCTCTTCACCCACGGCAAGTACAACGGCACCATCGCCAAGGGTCGCGGCAACCCGCTCGCGGGCCGACGGGCCTTCACCGGCGACTCGCACGGCTGGGCCAACGCCCGCATCGACCTCAAGGCCTTCGCCGGCAAGCGGGTCAAGGTGCGCTTCCGCATGGGCTCGGACAAGCAGGTGGGCGCGCGCGGCTGGTACATCGACGACGTGCGCATCTACACCTGCGCGGACGACCACGACCGACCCACCGGGGCGCTTGTCATCGACGGCGACGCGCCCTCGACCACGAACCCGTCGGTGACCCTCGGCCTGACCTGGGACGACGCCTCCTCGTGGGTCTCCAAGATGCGCCTCTCGGGCAGCGCCCAGATGACGGCCAACGGAAAGGTGCTCAAGCACGGCATCACCATGCCGGTGCGGGCCAGCGTCTCGTGGAACCTGGCCGACACGACCTACGGTGGATCCGGCGGCGCCGGCGAGCGGATGGTCTACGCCCAGTTCCGCGATGCCGCGGGCAACTGGTCCACGGTCGTCTCGGACGAGATCGAGCTGCTGGCGCCCTAGCCGCACGCTCGGTCGGAGCGAGGCCCGCAGCCTGTCCTAACCGATGTCGTAGACGCGTTCGATGTCGAGGATCACGCGGGCGTTGTCCAGCTTGGCCTTGGTGCCCCAGCCGGTGGCCCGCATGCGCGCGCAGCTCTCCCCCTTGAGGCCGATGGCCGTGCGCACCTTGCCGTTCTTCTCGAAGAGCTGTACACGCTTGACCTGGTCGATGCTCTCGTCCTCGAGCTGGCCCGTCTCGATGGTGCTGTTGGTGGCCAGGTCGACGGGGCCGTTGAAGGTGATGAGCAGGGCGCGGTCGCCCTGCACGCGTCCGATGCCGAAGCGATCCTGCAAGGCCTTGGGCGTCGACCACTGCATGGTCACGTTGGTGCCGTTCTTGGCCTTCTTCTTCGTGGTCCGCGACATCTTCCAGTAGATCTGGTCGTATTGCGTGCCGTCGTCGCCCGTGCGCAGGCCGGCCACCACGTCACTGAGGTACCACTTGCCGCGGCTGAGGTCCTTGATGGCGCTGTCGTCGCAGGTGTAGTCGAACTTGACACCGGTGGCCTTGATGGTCCTGTCGAGCGGATCCTCCGTCTCCGTCGCGGCCTCTCCGATGGGAGCGCCACTGGCGTCCACGGCGGGCCCCGGCGTGGGCGTAGGGCTGGCCTCCGCGAAGAAGCGTCCGCCGCCGCTGAGCAGACCGCCGCCGCCGGATACGGCGAGGCTGCCGCCCACGAGCAGAAGGGCGATGACCAGGATGAAGCCCACGGTGGCCGAGATGCCCGAACGGTGGACCTTGGGCAGGTCTACACGGCCGGGCGCGACACCGCGCACCGGGTCCTCGGCCGCGGCGATGGGCAGGCCGCAGTTGCGGCACGTGCGCATCCCGGGCTCGTTGGCCAGGCCACAGGCGGGGCAGGTGACGCCCTTGGGGGTCGCTCCGGGCTTCCACGGCTGCCCGGGGGCGCCCCCGCTCGGGGGTCGATTCGCTGAACTCATCCGTGCGGATGGTGCCACAGGCCCCGGTTTTCCGGGTGCGCGGGGTTCGGGCGCCCGTCAGCCGGGGTGCGCCGGGGCGGTCAGGCCGTGCCGATCGCCTCAAGCAGGGCCGGGATGACGTCGCGGCCGTAGGCCTCCAGCTGCGCCTCCTCATCCCCGTTCATGAGGTAGAGGTTGAACTGGTCGACACCGGCCTCGTGCAGCTCCAGCAGGCGTTCCACGTGCGCTTGGGGCGGACCGACGATGCTGAAGCGGTCGGCCACCTCGTCGCTGACGAACTGGGAGTTGTCCGAGCCGACCTCCGCATGGTGACGGTAGTCGTAGCCCTCACGGTCGCGGATGTAGCCGGTGAGCGACTCGGGCAGCTGCTCGCGCGGGTACTTGTTGACGAGGTCGACGACGTGGTTGGAGACCAGCGCCGGGAACCAGCGCACACGCTCGCGACACTCGTCGAGCGGACCGACGTGGGCGGGTGCCGCGGCTTGGACCTTGATGGCGGCGGGGTCGCGCCCGACCGCTGCGGCCGCGCCACGCATGATGCCGATCATCCACTTGAGCAGTTCGACGTCGGCCAGCTGCAGGATGACGCCATCAGCGGTACGGCCGGCCATGCCCAGCACCATCGGTCCATAGCCGGCGATCCACACCGGCAGCGGGTCGCCGGGCGTCCAGGGCAGCTCCAGCTCGGTCTCGAGGTAGGTCGCGGGGCGGCCCTCGACGAGGTCCTTGATGATGCGCACCGCGTTGTCCAGCACGCGCGTCTGGACCGGGCCCTTGCCCAGCACGCGCTGAGCACTGTCGCCGCGGCCGATGCCCAGGTCCATGCGCCCGCCGCTGATCTCGTCGAGCGTGGCCAGCACACTGGCGGTGACGGTGATGTCGCGGGTAGCCGGGTTGGTCACGCAGGTGCCTAGGCGCATGCGCTCGGTGTTGACGGCCATCAGCGTCAAGAGCGGGTAGACATCCTTCCACAGGATGTGCGAATCGAACAGCCAGCCGTAGCTGAAGCCGGCCGCCTCGGCCTGCCTGGTGAGCGCGACGGTGCGTTCGATGCTGTGCTCGGGCTTGAGGGTGAATCCGAAGTCCATGGGCGGGGAGACTACACGCCCGGAGCCCTAAACGGGAAGCCTTTCTGCGCTCGAGCTCGCCGTGGCCCCGCCCTCGCTGGGCTCCGGGTCGCGCGCCGCGAACGGCAGCAGCACGCCGGCGATGACCGCGAAGGGGACGGCCACCGGGGGCAGCCACGAGAGCAGCGGCAGGGCCAGGCCCCACGGGCGGCCCCGGGCCGCGAGGAAGGCGGCGGGTAGCACGAGCATGGTCAGGTAGTGGTCCCACATCAGCGGTGACAGCAGCAATGAGCCCGTGGCCGCGACCACGAAGCCGAGCTCCCGGTCACGCCGCAGGCTGAGGAGCACGGCCCCGACCGCGACCGCGTAGCCGCCCAGCAACGCCAGTTCCGCCAGTGATTTCCTCCGCGCCCAACTCGATCAACGTGGAGCTGAGGTCGAGGTTGTGTTCCACGCCCGTCACGCCGGTGAGGTTGCCCAGCACCGTCAGGTACTCGCGATAGCCCTCGAGCCCGACGAAGGGGAGACTGAGGGCCATGAGCACGAGCCCGGCCCCCACCGTCCAGGCCACCGCTCGCCACTGCCGGCGCAGCGCCTGCCACAGCAGCACGATCGCGAGCATCGGCCGGACGGCCATGGCCAGCGCTTGCGCCACCGCGCCGGCCGGGCGGTCGAGCCAGCGCCAGGCTGCTGCCAGTGCCAGGAGCAGCAGCAGGCTGACGTTGCCCAGCACCAGGTCGCGCGTGACGCCGAAGCTGAGCGCAGCCACGCCGAAGGCCGCCACGCGCACCCAGAGTGGGACCGGCAGCAGGGCGCAGGCAGCCACGAGCGCGAGGACGTGGAGCAGGTACCAGACCATGATCCCGGCCTCGAGCCCGAGTCCCGTGAGCGGCGCCACCGCGATCCCCAGCGGTGGTGCGTACATGTAGAGGCCGTAGGGGCCGGGTCGGTAGGGCCCGTCGAGCGTCTCGGCCTGGTAAAGGCTGCCCGTCTCGCCCAGCCGCACGGCCGCGTCGGCATAGGCCTGGTAGTCGTAGCCCCAACCCTCGCCGCCGGGGAAGGAGAGGAAGCCCGCGACCAGCCAGAGCCCGCCGAACGCGGCCAGCGCGACAGCCAGCAGCACCCGGCGGTCCGGCGGGGGCGTCGAGTGGCTCACGCGGCGGTCAGCGCGCAGTCGGGAGGGTGGGCTCGGGCGAACCCGGGCCTGTCAGCCTATGGTCGGACGAGGTCCTCGTAGGCGTCTGGGCGGCGGTCGCGGTAGAACTGCCACGTGTCGCGCACCTGCTTGACCATGTCGAGGTCGAGGTCACGCACGATCAGCTCTTCCTCGTGGGCGTCGCCGATCTCGCCGATGTACTGGCCTCGTGGGTCGCAGAAGTAGGACTGACCGTAGAAGTCGTCGTCGCCCAGCGGTTCGATGCCGACGCGGTTGATGGTGCCCACGAAGTAGCCGTTGGCGACCGCGTGCGAGCGCTGCTCGATGTGCCAGAGGTACTCGGAGAGGCCGCGGCTGGTGGCACTGGGGATGAGCACGATCTCGGCGCCGTTGAGCCCCAGCGCCCGCGCGCCCTCGGGGAAGTGGCGGTCGTAGCAGATGTACATGCCGAACTTGGCGATGTCGGTCTCGAAGACCGGATAGCCCATGTTGCCCGGCCGGAAGTAGAACTTCTCCCAGAAGCCCTGCACGTGCGGGATGTGCGTCTTGCGATACTTGCCCAGGTACGTGCCGTCGGCGTCGATGAGGGCCGAGGTGTTGTAGTAGATGCCCGAGGCCTTCTCGTCCTCCTCGTACATCGGCGCCACGATGACCATGCCGGTCTCTCTGGCCAGGTCCTGCATCCGCGCCGTCGTCGGGCCGCCGGGGATGAGCTCGGTGTACTCGTAGTACTGGGTGTCCTGCACCTGGCAGAAGTAGGGCCCGTAGAAGAGTTCCTGGAAGAGGATGAACTGGGCACCCTGCTTCGCCGCCTCGTGGGCGTGCTGCACGTGCTTCTGGATCATCGACTCCTTGTCGCCCGTCCAGGTGGCCTGGACGAGGGCGCCGCGGACGACTCGGGACATGCAGGGACCTCCAGCGCTGTCGTTCTGTTCGGATCGACGGAGCGTACACCGCCGCGACAAGTGGACGCGCGGTGGGCCTGCCATGGCCCCCTGCCGCGGTCCCTGCCGTGGCCCCCGCCGCGGTCCGTGCCATGGCCCTGCCTGGCCCCGCTAGCGCAGGACCAGGAAGCCGTGGAAGTCGACGCGTGCGTGCGCGTTGACGGGCTTGATCGAGATGGCGTGCGTGTCGACCGCCCCCCAGTTCATGGTCCAGACCAGCTTGCGCTGGGTGGCCTTGGAGCGCTTCAGGTCGACCGTGGCCACCTGCTTGCCGTGGACGAAGACCTTGACCTTGCCCATGCCCGGCCCGGTGCGCGCCACGAGCGCCACCGAGCGGCCGTAGAACTTGACCCGCACCTTGCGCGGCTCCACGACCGCGGCGGCGCCGATGGACCCGGCGATGGTGGTGCCGGCCGGCCCTCGCACAGCGGCGCGGCGACCCGCGCTGTATGACCAGGGGCCCCAGTTGCCCTTGACGTCCCTGGCTCGCACCCGGAACTTGCTGCGGGCCTCGAGCTTGATCCAGGCGTTCGTCTTCCAGACCTTGGGCGCAGGCAGGGCCACGCTCTTCCAGGCGCCGCCGGCGACCTTGCGCTGCAGCTGGTAGCGGGCGATGTCGCGCTGGTGCGGGCGCGGGCGCCACTTCACCGTCGCGGCCCCGCTGCCCATGCTGTTGCCGGCCTTGAGGGCGATCTTGGGCTTGGTCACCGAGGGACCGGTCTTGTTCGCCCACACGAACTTGAGGTCCGGGCTGAGGTAGCGGCCGAGGATGCGCGTGTAGGTCCAGCCCTGTCGCGCACAGGCCTCGACGCTCTTGGCGTAGAGCTTCCAGCCGTTGGCGTCGGCACCACAGGTGCCGCTGGTCCCGGCGCGGTAGCCGGTGAGGAAGAAGCGGCCGTTCTTGCGCAGGGTCAGGGCCCACGTCTTGTCCACGGCCTTCCACTGGCGAGCGTCCGGCGTGGCGTAGTGCTTGTAGAGCTGGTCGATGGTGTCGTCACGCACGTCGTAGCACTTGCCGGCGCGCACGTAGCTTGGGGCGGTGGTTGCCCGCCATCGCGTAGTACCAGGCGTACTGCTTGGTGGCGAGGGCGCCGGCCTCGAGGGTGGCCATCTTGAGGCGGCTGGGCCATTCGCCCGAGGCCATGACGCGGCCCACGTACTTGCGGAAGCCGACGGTCTCGATGGCACCGGTGCGGGTGCGCAGCACGCGGATGGTGGGCGGCGGGTTGACGATGCTGTGCCAGCCCGTGCACGAGCCGGCGGCGACGGGCTCCGGCGTGGCGACCTGTGGGATCGCCAGCACCGAGAGCGCGAAGACCACGCCCAGGAGCACGCGCAGCGCCACGATGTGACGGCTCGTGCGAGCGGTGGTCATGAGCGCCTCGGGGGCGCGTTGTGCTGGGTCTGGCAATGGGTGCCTCCTGAGCCGCACGCGAACGCTGGGGCGGACACGGGCGGGAGGGGCCGTACCGGACAGGACTGGGGAAGGGGGCCCGGATACTGGACCCGGATCCTCGTCGCTGGCACTGACAGGCGTGCCGATGACGATGGTCGAGCTGGTCGACATCTGGGGATGACTACACAACTCGGAAGGTCGGATGACCACGGCGGAGATCCGACTGGCCCTGCCGCTGGGACGGCGGGTCTTTGGTTGGGCGAGCCTCGTTGGCGTGGGCTGGTGGCCCTCAGCCTAACAAACCACCACCGGGGCTGCAGACGCGTCCACGCACGGGAGCGCGCGAGTTATCCACAAAATCCAAGACCGGGCCGCAGTGTCTGCGGCCCGGCCGTTGCGCTCGAGGGACCGCTCGGGGCGGTCCGGGAGCCCTGTTCCGGCTACTTCTCGTGGGTGCGGAAGACCTGCCAGGCGCCGACGAAGGCGGCCACGCCTGCGGCCCAGTAGGAGAGTCGGCCAAGCAGGAGCCAAACGCCATCGCCTGGGCCCCCGAGGCGCGCCCAACCCAAGAGGTTCATGAGGGCCAGGATCGCCAGCGAGACGCCCAGGGCGCCGATGACGATGCGATAGGCCTTGCCGAAGTCGTAGTGGCCCCAGCGGTGGATCCAGATGGCCAGGACCGTGAGCACGGCCAGGAGCACCGAGAAGTCGCCGACGACCCGGTAGTCGAGCAGGAACTCGAAGATGAAGTACGAGACGACGACGATGAGCAGCGCCGCGCCGAGCACGAACTGCTCGCCGGCGACCAGCTTGGAACGGACGTCGCCGAGGGCGGCGGTGGCTACGGCGGTGGCCTGCTGCGCCTGCGATGGGCCGGTAGGCTCCTGCGGCTCCTGCGGCTGCTCTCGGGTGCGTCCTTGGGGGTTTCCTTCTTCGGTCCGGACATCGGCGTTTCCCTCCTGCGTGGCGGTCGTAGCATAACTGTAGCGGGTTCGGTCCCCGTCGCGACGACCCAACCGACTCCCATACCCCACGGGACCATCAGGCGCCGCCGCGTCGCGAGGTCAGTATGACTCCGTCGATGGCTGTCCCTCAAGCCCCTGTTGGACACGTATCGGGTGCGGGGCCTTGAGCGGCCGTGACCGAGGTGGGCGGAGCAGGGAGGTTCGGCCAGGGCCTGCAGTGGAGCGGTGGCGTGATCCCCGTACCTCTGGGCCAGGGCCCCCGCAGCCGACATGACGATGCCCATGCACGACACCTGCCCCTAGCCTCAGGCGTAGCGCCGGTTCCGCTCAGGCAGGCGAGCGGCCCGGCGCCTTCCTGCTCCTCGCGCCGGTTGCGTCAGACTGGGGCGATGCACCTCCTGTCCGCGATCGCGACCACGCTCGCGCTGGGCCTCGCCGCCGCAGCTCCGGCCTCGGCCGACCCGACCCTGCTAGCTGCGGCCGGGACGACGGCCGCCGACCCGGTTCCGCTGATCGCCTGGGAGGAAGTGTCCCGACGGCCCCACGACACCGGCGCCTTCACCCAGGGACTGCTCCTCGACCCGGACGGTCGGCT
The DNA here is from genome assembly GCA_963716815.1 of uncultured Chloroflexia bacterium. GTDB lineage: Bacteria > Chloroflexota > Limnocylindria > Limnocylindrales > CSP1-4 > JAFMJV01. The sequence goes on along the minus strand of CAVQUM010000009.1, from coordinate 314,563 downwards.
CTTCGAGTCGACGGGGTTGCGCGGCCAGTCGAGCCTGCGCGAGGTCGAGCCCACGACCGGCGAGGTGTTGCGCATCGCAGCCTCGCCCGCCGGGCTCTTTGCGGAGGGCCTCGCCCGCGTGGACGACGAGCTTATCCAGCTGACGTGGCAGGCGGGGATCGCCTGGCGCCATGACCTCGACACCTTCGAGTTGTTGGGCACCCACGCGTACGCGGGGGAGGGCTGGGGGCTGTGCTACGACGGCGAACACCTGGTCATGAGCGACGGCAGCGAACGACTGACCTTCCGCGACCCACAGACCTTCGAGGTCGTCGGCTCGGTGGCCGTGGTCGTCGATGGCGCCCCCCTGCGCCGACTCAACGAGCTCGAGTGTGTCGATGGCTCGGTCTGGGCCAACGTCTGGTACACCGACGCCATCGTGCGCATCGACCCGGCCGACGGCGAGGTCGAGGGCGTGCTCGACCTGCGCGGTCTCATCGAACCGCACCCGGCCGACGCCGACGCGGGAGCCGTGCTCAACGGCATCGCCTACGACGCCGAGGCCGACACCTTCCTGGTCACGGGCAAGCACTGGCCCGAGATGATCGAGATCCGCCTGTCCGAGGGGCCGGCCGACTCCTCCTGAGGACGCGGGGCCTAACTGGCAAAGGGCACGCGCGGCTGGCCGGGTACCTCGACGCGCGCGTGGAAGAGGCTGCCCGCGAGCGGCTGGGCCGCGTGCTCCTCTGCGCTGAGCAACTCCCAGGCGGTGGTGATGAAGGCGTCGCGCAGGTCCGGACCACCGAGCTCGATGCTCGAGACGTTGGAGACGGGCAGGGGGATGACCGCGTCGAGCGTGCCGTCGGGCAGGTAGCGGTGGACGCCATAGCCCGGCCAGGTCGCGACCCAGACCGCACCCTCGCTGTCGACCGTGAGGCCATCGGGCCGGCCGCCACCGTGGCGGATCGTCACGAACTCGCGCCGGTTCTCGATGCTGCCGCTGACCGGGTCGAAGTCGAACTGGTCCACGCGCAGCGTGGGCGTGTCGACGTAGTACATGGTCGTGCCTTCTGGGTTCCAGCCGAGGCCGTTGCTGATGGTCACGCCCTCGAGCATGCGCGTGACGGTGCCGTCGGGGTCCAGTCGGTAGAGCGCGCCGGCACCCGCCTCTGCCTCCCAGCCCATGGTCCCGGCCCAGAAGCGGCCCTGCGGGTCGATCTCGCCGTCATTCATGCGCGTGACCGGGTTGTCCGCCTCGACCGGCGCGATGAGCTCCGGCTCACCCTCGTCGGGCAACGCGTAGAAGCCGTCCTGCAGCGCTGCCACGTACCCACCAGCGGCACGTGGCAGGACCACGCCCACGGCGCGGTCGAGGTGGCGCCGGCTGGTGGTGCCGTCGATGGGGTCGGTGGTGAAGATGTGGTTGTTGGGGATATCGACCCAGACGACGGCGCCGATGCGCGGGTCCCACACCGGCCCCTCGCCCACGTGGGCGTCGTGCTCGACCAGGATCCGGGGAGCGGGAAGCGTGCGTGGGGTCATGTCGTCCTCCGATGAGCCTGACGTTCCGCCTCGGGCGGCATCGCGTCTGGCACGATGGTGCCACCCACTGACCGCGCGTGAAGGACGGAGCCGCCATGACCGACCGACCACCGATCCCGGAGCTCATCCGGGAGAGCCGCACCATCGCCATCGGGCGGCACGTCGGTGCCCACGACGCGCCGGCCATCGCGCACGCGCTGGCCGCCGGCGGGGTGCTGGCCATGGAACTGACGCTCAATGAGCCCGAGGACGCCGCCCTCGCGGCCATCGAGGCCCTGGCCCGGGCCGGCGAGGACCTCGGCGCTCTCGTCGGGGCAGGGACGGTGCTCTCGATCGGGGCTGCCAAGCGAGCGGTCGATGCGGGCGCTCGCTTCATCGTCTCGCCCCACACCGACACCGAGCTCGTGGCCTGGTGCGCGCTCTCGGGCGTGCCCTGCTTCCCGGGTGCCCTGAGCCCGACCGAGATCCTCAGTGCCTGGAACGCCGGCGCCAGCGCGGTCAAGCTCTTCCCGGCCTCGGCCATGGGCCCGGGCTACCTCAAGCAGCTGGCGGGGCCGCTGCCGCAGGTGGAGTTCGTGCCCACCGGCGGCATCTCGGCCGACACGGCGGGTGACTGGATCAGCGCTGGCGCCGTGGCCGTGGGCATGGGCGGCTGGCTCATCGGTGATGGTGACCCCGACGGCGTGACCGAGCGGGCACGGCAGATGGCTGCCGCCGTGCGGATCTAGAGGCGGCAGCGACGCGGTGGCCGTCATGATGTTCGATGCGACCTTCCACGGTGGTGCCGGTACCGACTCGGCAGCGGTCTGCGGTGACGGCAATACGCTCTCCTGCGTCGAGATCCAGACAGGAATCTTCTGCTGACCGAAACCGGAACCAGATCAGAACGGCCCGTCCCGGCAGGGACGGGCCGTTCGATTCGACTGGCAGCCGCCGTGAAGAGTGGTTACGCTTCTAGTTGGAACGGCGAAGAGCGCGGTGCGCATCCAGCTGCCGGCCTCGCCCGGACACGATGGGAGATCTGGCTCATGGGTGTTCAGATCAAGCGCCTCACGGTGGCGCTCAGCTCGGCCGCACTGGTGGCCACGGCCATCGCGGCCACGGCCGCGCCGGCGGCAGCCGCACCGAAGTGCACCGACACGGTCGACGGCCTCTGGGCCGGCGGCACCGTCACCGGCGGCATGGTCGTCTGCGGCGGCCCCGGTGACGACCACATCCCGCACATGACCGGCGGCGTCTTCCTCGGCGGCCGCGGTGACGACTCGGTCGAGACCAAGGACGGCGGCCGCTTCTACGGCAACGTCGGGGCCGACGAGGTCGAGTATCACAACGGCGGCCGCTTCATCGGCGGCTTCGGTCCCGACGAGATCGCGTACCTCAACGACGGCACCTTCGTCGGTGGCCCCGGGGCGGACTACGTCTGGGGCGTCTACGGCGGCACCTTCGAGGGCGGCCTCGGCGACGACATGGTCGACCGTGGACCTGCGCGCGCCCGGCGTCTTCATCGGCGGCCCCGGTGCCGACTACGTCTGGGGCGGCGGCTGGGTCGACGGCATCTACCGCGGCGGCCCCGGTGCCGACAGCGCCAACTGGCTCAACGGCCCCGGCATCTTCTACGGTGGCCGCGGCAAGGACTCCATCGTCTTCAACAAGGCCGGCCTCTTCATCGGCGGCCCGGCCCCCGACAGCGTCGAGGACATGCGCCCCGGCTCCAAGTTCGTCGGGGCCAAGGGCAACGACCGGGTGACCGGGGTCATGGAGGGTTCCACCTTCCATGGCGGCATGGGCATCGACTCGGCCAAGTACTGCGGGAGCGACAACACGTTCACCGGCGTCGAGATCCAGATCGACGTGCCCTGCCCCGTGGCGGTGGCCGCGGCCGACCAGACCGGGCCCTAGGCCCGCGACCCAGGCACGACCTGCGAACGGCCCGTCCCAGCGAGGGGCGGGCCGTTCCTCGCTGCTGCGGACCCGTCGCCCCGGGGACTACGATCGACCCCGCACGGCGAGGAGTGCGGCGCGCGACGGCTGCGGCGCCTACGTCTGCGGCTCGTCCCTTCTGGCCGCCGGCGCCTACGTCTGCGGCTCGTTCCTTCTGACCGCCTCGGCGCGCTCGCGTGGCGAGGGCGTCTCGAATGCGTCCGACCAGCGGTCGAGCAGGCAGATCCACTCCTGGTGGCCGTTGCAGTCGGGGTCGGTGCACTCGCGGTAGGAGGCACCGTTGAACTCGTAGACCCGTCCCCACGCGTGGGCGCCCTTGTCGTGTCCCATCTCCTGAGTCTAGGCAGGCTCGGGCAGGGCATCATCAGGTTACCAGCACCGAGACGCGCCCGCGGGTCGTGACGCTGGGCGAGACTACGGGCTCGTTCGTGGCGCGCAAGCGTGGGCCCATGCCGGAGCCGTCCGACTTCCTGGGCACGATCGCGGGCTCGGAGGCCAACGTCGCGGTCGCCCTGGTGGGCCTGGGCGTGCCGGCCGCCTACATCGGTCGCGTGGGTGCCGATGGGATTGGCACGACCGCCGACCCCGAAGCTGCGGCCGACGCGGTGCTGCGACCGGGTCCGAAGACCGTCGTGGTCAGGCTCGGTCCCGCTGGCGCGCTCGAACGGCGCGATGGGTGATCGCCCTCGGCGACGTCCCGGGCATGCCCACGCGCGCGCAGCTCGACCAACTGTTGCGTGGGGGAACCTCGACACCCGGCGCTGATCCTCGCCCGGCCGTGCGCCATGCGCGGGTTGGTGCTACTTGATGGTGGCGAGCTTGGAGCGGTCGATGGTAAGAGCGACCGCGATGGCCAGCACGGCTCCGTAGATGATCTGCGAGTAGGCCGGGTCGACGCCCATGATGCCGAGGCCGACGCGCATCACGGTGATGATGAGCACGCCGATGAGGGTCCGCCACACGCCGCCGTAGCCGCCGGTGATGGCGGTGCCGCCTACGACGACCGCGGAGAGCGCCGGCAGCAGCAGGCTGTCGGCCAGCGAGGGACCGGCGCTGTAGGAGCGTGCCACCAGCAGGATGGCCGCGATGCCCGAACAGAGGCCGCTGATGACAAAGGCACCGAGAACCACGCGCTGGACAGGCACGCCCGCCAATTGCGCCGCAGGCTCGGAGTAGCCGACGGCCCGGGTCTGACGCCCGAAGGTCGTGAAGCGCAACACGAGGCCGATGGCGGCGGCGACGCCGAGTGCGATGAGGAACGAGCGCGGCAGCTCGAAGAAGTCGCCGAAGGTCCAGGAGACGACGTCGAAGCCCTCCCACACCCCGATGACCTGTGCTCCCGAGGCCGTCAGGGCCAGGCCGGCGAACACGCCCAGCGCACCTAGGGTGACCACGAAGGACGGCACCTGCGAGCGGTAGTGGATGAAGCCCTGCAGGAGGCCGGCGCCGGCGGTCACGGCCAGGACCGCGGGGATTGTCAGCCACCCGAGCGTGGGCAGCCAGAGCGCGAGGAGGATGGTGCCCAACGAGGCCAAGGTGGCGATCGAGAGGTTGATACGTCCGGCGAGCACGATGATCATCTGCGCCAGCGCCAGCAGCAGCAGGGCGCTCGACTCGTCGATGAGCACGAGCAGGCTCCGGGGTGAGAGGAAGCTCGGTTCGAAGAAGCCCACCAGGAGCAGAACGCCGATGAGGACGGCCACCGGCGCCAGCCGCTTGGCCCACTCGCCCAGGTCGGCGCGCATGTCGTTGCCCTCGGTGGTAGACACGGTCGTCATACCATCTGCTCCACGATCTCGACCTGCGAGGGCTTGGCTCCGAGCGGTGCCTCGAACGTGGCGACGCTGCGCCCATCCTTCATGACCATGACCTTGTCGGACAGGGCGATGGTTTCGTCGAGCGTGTCGGCCATGAGCACCACCGCCAGGCCGGACGCGGCCAGTATGCGGATGATGGCGTAGACCTCCGACTTGGCTCCGACGTCCAGCCCGCGCGTAGGGTGGTCCAGGATCATCAGCTTGGTGGAAGGCCCGATCATCCAGCGCGCCAGCACGACCTTCTGCTGGGTGCCGCCGCTGAGCGTCTGGACCGGGGCGGCGGTGGAGGGAGTCCTGATGTGCAGGCGGTCGATCCACTCGCGCGCCAGCCCGATTTCCTTGCGCGGGGCCAGGATTCCCCGCGTACTGACGGTGGAGAGGTGGGCGATGGTCATGTTCTCCGCCACAGACATGCCCGAGAGGAGGCCTTCGCTGCGGCGCTCGGCGGGCAAGTAGGCGACGCCGGCGGCTACAGCGTCCACGGGCGACCCCAAGTGCAACTCCTCATCGTCGAGCCGGAGGCTCCCCGAATCGATTGGCATGGCGCCGAAGAGGGCGCGGCAGAGGGCTTCACGCCCCGATCCCTGGACGCCGGCGAGCCCGTAGACCTCGCCGGCATGGACGCGCAGGCCGATGTTCTCGAAGGCCCCCGCTCGAGTCAGCCCCGCGACTTCGAGGCGGACCTGCTCGCGATCCGGCTCCCGGTGCAGGTCGTCGTGATAGTGACCGTCCCCCGCGCTCGATCCGACCATCAAGCGGTAGAGCTCCGCCTCTTCGACCTCGTCGCGTCGACATTCCGCCACGACCTTGCCGCTGCGCATGACGTAGACGCGATCGGCCAGCTGCAGGACTTCGTCGAGCCGATGGGAAACGAAGACGATCGAGGTCGATGCACGCAATCGCTCGATCTGCCCGAAGAGCGTGGCGATTTCGGCCGCCTCGAGCACAGAAGTGGGTTCGTCCAGCAGGATGATGGGCTCGTGCTGCGTAGCCTCCTCGATGGCCAGCACCTTGGCCAGCTCGACCATCTGCCGTTCGGCGAAGCCAAGGTCTTCGGTCCGGGCCCACGGGGCGATGTCCGAGCCGATCTTGTCCAGTTGGGCTTGCGCCAGCTGGTTGAGGCGACCCCAGCGGTAGATACCATGGCGGCGACCGTCGCCCTCTACGCCGAGCAGGATGTTCTCACCCACGGTGATGGTGGGGATCAGCGACTGCTCCTGGAAGACCATGCCGATGCCGGCCCGGCGCGCGGCGGCGACGCCGTCGAAGCCGACTTCCTCGCCGCGGATGGTGAACCGGCCCTCGTCCGGCCGGACCACGCCCGCGAGGATTTTGAGCAGGGTGGATTTGCCGGCACCGTTCTCGCCGATGAGCCCGACGACCTCGTGGGACCGCACCTCGATGCTCACCTCGTCAAGGGCGACGACCCCCGGGTAGTGCTTGCCCAGACCACTGACCGAGAGCACTGGCCCGCTCACTTGACGATTCTCAGCCGTTCGCGTCGCGGCCACGAGGTAAGCACGATGGTGCCCACGATGAGTGCGCCCTGGATGGCCTGCTGGAGGTAGGGGCTGACCCCTGCGAGGATCATGCCGTTGGCGAGCACGGTGATGATGAGCGCGCCGACCACCGACTGGAGGACGCCGCCGCGCCCACCGCCGAGGAAGGTCCCGCCGACGACCACGGCCGTGACCCCCGCGAACATCTGACCGGAGCCGGCGGTGACCAGTCCTGCGCCCAGGCGGGCGGTGGCCATGACGCCGGCGAGTCCGTAGAACAAGCCCGCCACGGCGAATAGCGCGATGGTGTAGCGGACCACGGGCACGCCCGAGACCCGGGCGTGTTCCTCGCCGCCCCCGAGTGCGAACGCAGCGCGACCGAGGACGGTCCAGCGCTGGAGGAAGAAGCCGATGGCGATGACCGCGAGCGCGACATACGTCAGCCGGCTGAAGCCGAGCCACTTCTCCAGGGCCCAGCCTGTGAGCGCCTGATCCACGACCACCGGCGCACTGGGGCCGTAGAGCAGGGTGGCGACACCCAGCCCCAGCGATGCCACCGCCAGGGTCGAGATGATTGATGGGATCCTCGAGACCTCGTTGGACGACGCCGTTGAGCAGGCCGAAGGCGAGTCCCACGAGGAGGGCGATGAGGATGCCCAGGTACCCCAGGTCGAACTCGTTGCGGAAGTTGAGCACGAGCTGGGCGACGACCAGGGCAGAAACGGCCATGACACCCTCGACCGACAGGTCCAATCCGCCGGCGAGGATGACGAAGGTCATGCCCACCGCGACGACGATCGTGACCGAGGCTGCGTCGGCCATGTTCTGGAGGTTCCCGACGCTGGCGAAGCGCGGGCTCATGAAGGAGAAGGCGACGAAGAGCAGGACCAGCGCTGCCAGCGGTCCCCAGGCGTCCAGACGCACCGACGACCGGTTCCAGCGTGTGCGCCGGACCGGTCGTCCTTCTGCTGCAGCGACCCCCGCGGGGTCATCGGTCGTGGCCCGAGCCGTGGGCTCCGTCGCCTGATCGTCCCGCGGGGGTCGTGCCGTCATCCCTTGTCAGGCGCTACGGGAGTGGAGCGAGGAAGTTCTTCCACAGGTTGTCGCAGTTCCATTCCTCGGTCACGTAGCGCTCGGGGTCGGGATTGCCCGCGTAGTCGTCCACGTTGTCCGCGGTGATGATGGCACTGCTGCGCGAACCAGTTGCGCTCATCGTCAGTGATTTCGGCCGGGTCGAGCTCGCCGGTGGCGACGCAGTAGCCGATGGCCAGGCCGATGCCGCCCTGCCAGTACCGTCGGCCAGGGACGTGGCGGTCATGGTGCCGTCCTGCACGGCCGTCGACCGCGTCGGGAACGGCGTCGATGCCGACGACCTCGACCTCACCGTCCTTGCCGGCGGCCTTGAGCGCCTCGAGCGCGCCGAGGCCATGTCGTCGTTGGCGGCCCAGATGCCCTTGACGTCGTCGCCGTGCTTGGTCAGCAGCGTCTTGGTGACGGTCGAGTGGCCTCGTCGCGGTAGAAGTCGGCGGTCTGGCGGTCGAGCAGCTCGATGTCCGGGTCTCCGCCAGCGACGCCTCGAGCCCGGCGTACGCGGTCCTTGGCAGCCGCCGGTCCGTCGAGGACGCCCTGGAGCGCGACGATGCCGCCCGAGCCACCGATCGCCTCGGCGAGCGCGTCGCCGATCTGCTTGCCGACGTCCTCGTCGTTGTAGGTGATGCGGCGAGCCACTGGGTCTAGTCGGTCGACTTCATCTCCGCCGGCTTGTTCCACTGGGTGACGAGCCAGGCACCGGCCTTGTCGGCGGCTCGACGATCGGCGGCGTGTCGGTGTCGTCGTTGGGCAGGATGTTCATGACCAGGCAGTCCGTGTCCCGCTCGCGAGCAACGTCCGGATCTGCGCCTGTTCCACCTGCGAGTCGCTGTCGTAGGTGAGCTGCTGCTGCTCGAGGCCGACGGACTCGGCGAATGCGTCGCCGCCAGCCAGCCAGGCCACGTAGTAGGGATTGGCCTTGTCTCGAACCTGGCCCACCAGACGGATTTCGTCGGGGCTGCAGCTCATCCCGTCCTGCGCGGCCACGATGGCGCCAGCGCCATTCGAGGCGACGAGTGCCCCGGCGATCATGACCGCCAGCGGCAGGGCCTTGGACTTGTGCTCAGACATCCTCTGCCTCCATGTCTCCGATGGCATCCCGCCGCCCTTCGCGTGGGCTTGCCCTCCAGAGCCGTCTCGTCCGGCCCGACCGATGGGACGCGGTCCCGACCGGATCTTGCACGTGCTGGCGCAGTTGCCTGCGCCCGAACGTCAGCGAGCATAAATCGTTTGCTGTCAATGAGTCAACCTGAATCGGTTCACGCTTGCATCTCAACGACAAACGATTACTATCTCCTGTGACAACCAGCGTACGGGTAGGGCGAGGTTCGAGATGACCACCGACTTCCAGGACCGTCCCATGGCTGAGGGCTCAGCGACCGCGGCCGGCGACTTGATCGAGGTTCGTGACAAGGCCACCGGTGCGCCGCTCGGCAGCGTCACGCCGCTGACGGTGGAGGAGGCCGAGCGGGCGGTCGCGGCTGCGCACGCGGCCTTGCCGAGCTGGTCCGCGACCTCCGGTCACGAACGTGCCTGGGTCCTGCGCCGCGCAGCCGTCGAGCTCGGCCGGCGCCGCGACGAGATCACCGACCTCGTCATGCGCGAGACCGGCGGCATCCGCCGCAAGGCCCTGTACGAGGTCGACGCGAGCATCGACGAGATACTACGAGGCCGCGGCGCTGGCGATGCGGCCGGTGGCGGAGACCTATCCCTCCGGCGCAGCCGGCCGCGTGAACACCGTCCTGCGCGTCCCGGTCGGGGTGGTCGCGGTCATCACGCCCTGGAACTTCCCCTTCATCCTCGGCGTCCGCGCCGTGGCTCCGGCGCTGGCCCTGGGCAACACGGTCGTGCTCAAGCCGTCTTCGGAGACGCCCCTCGCGGGCGGGAAGCTGGTGGCCGAGATCTTCGCTACGGCCGGCGCCCCCGCCGGCGTGCTGCAGCTGGTCCCCGGTCCGGGCGGACGCCTCGGTGGCCTGCTCGCAGAACACCCGCTGGTCGATATGGTCCACTTCACCGGTTCCAGCGAGGTCGGGCACGAACTGGCGACCAGGGCGGCTCCGAGCTTCAAGCGCATGTCATTCGAGCTCGGCGGCAACAACGGCTACATCGTGCTCGGCGACGCCGATCCCGAGATCGCCAGTGCCGCGGGGGCTTGGTCGGCCTTCTACCACGCGGGCCAGATGTGCGTCGGCGCGGGTCGCCACATCGTGGTCCGTGATGTCGCAGCGGCCTACATCGAGCGGCTTGCGGCGCGAGCGAAGGCACTGCGGGTGGGTCGATCCCAGTGACCCTGCCACCGAGGTCGGCCCCATCGTCAGCCCGCGGCAGTGGCAGCGGATCATGGACCTCATCGAACGCTCCCGCGAGATGGGCGCGACGGTCCTCGCCGGCGGCACGGGCGAGCAGCCCTACGTCGCGCCCACGGTGCTCTCCGACGTGACGCCGGAAATGCCGGTCTGGCAGCAGGAGGTCTTCGGTCCGGTGGCGCCGGTGATGGTGGTGGAGACCGATGAGGACGCCATCGCCGTGGCCAACGACACGCCCTACGGCCTGTCCAACGCCATCTTCACCGGCGACGTCGAGCGCGGCCAGGACCTCGCGGCCAGGCTCGACTGCGGCATGGTCCACGTCAACGGGCCCACCACCGTCGACGAGGCACACATGCCGTTCGGCGGCTGCAAGGGCTCTGGCTATGGCGGCCGCTCGGGTGGTGAGGCCAACCTCGAGGAGTTCACCCAGCGTCGCTGGGTGAGCGTGCAGCGGACCGCCTGCTCGGTGTCGGACTTCGAGTTCTCGATGCAGGACTAGCCCGTGCTCGCAGCGCGTCGGGCGCGAGTCCCGATCGGGGCATCGAGCCGACGATGACACGCGTCCGAGCCCGGCGCAACCGCGCGCGTCCGCCGTCCTTGCGTGACGTCGCGCGCGAAGCAGGGGTCTCGCCTGGCACCGCCTCGCGGGTGCTCAGTGGCTCTTCCTATCCGGTCAGCGATGACGCCCGCCGGCGCGTGGTTCGGGCCTCGACGGCGCTGGGCTACGTGCCCAACAGCGCGGCGCGCGCACTGGTCACCGGTCGCAGCTCGGTCATCGCGGCCATCGTCCACGACATCACCGACCCCTACTTCGCGGAGGTCGTGCAGGGCATCGAGGATGCTGCCGCGAGCAGCCACAGCGCGGTGCTGGTGGCCAGCGACGGTCGCGATCCGCGCACGCTCGTGGAGCGATTAGCCATGCTCTCTGCCCAGGACGCGGGCGGGGTCGTCCTCGTCGGCGGCCAGGTGCTTGATCATCCGACCGCTCCGCGCATCGCCGAGGCCGTGCGGCGCTTCCATGAACGCGGCACGCCGGTGGTGGCGGTGGGCCGCTACGGCTTCGACATCCCCTACGTCACGGTCGACGAGCTGGGTGCGGCGCGCCTGGCGGTCCGGCACCTGCTGCAGCTGGGCCACCGCCGCGTGGCCTTCCTGGGTGGGCCGATGGTCTCCGCCACCGTCCACGATCGCTACGCCGGGTTCGCGACCGCACTCGAGGAGGCCGGGGTCGAGGTCGATCCCAAGCTGGTGCTCGAGACGCGCCTGACGCGCAGCGGTGGCTCCGAGGGGGTCCAGGCACTCGTGGCCTCGGGGGCCGAGTTCAGTGCCATCTTCGCGGCCAACGACGAGGTCGCGTTCGGGGCGCTGGCCGGTCTGCGGGCGCTGCACATCGCGGTGCCGCGGGACGTGAGCCTCATCGGCGTGAACAGCGTGGGCATGTGCGAGTTCGTCGATCCGCCGCTGACCTCGGTGCGGGTGCCGATGCGCGAGCTCGGGCGAGCGGCCTGGCACCTGGTGGAGGCCATCCGCCGAGAGGAGCCGTTCGAACGAGCGACGATCCTGGACGCGACCCTCGCCGTCCGCTCATCTACCGCACCTCCAGGAGGTTGAGATGCTGCGCATCGACGAACGCATCAAGGCCGCGGACCTCCTCCCGGCGATCACGGCCATGTGGGCGGCCTCGGCCACCAAGATCACGTTGCTCGCGCACGACTGGCCGGCCGACGCCGGCTCGCCGGTGGTCACCGTCGACGGCCGCTACACCGGTCGCGGCTGGACCGAGTGGACCCAGGGCTTCCAGCATGGGTCGGCGCTGCTGCAGTTCGACGCTACCGACGATGCGTCCTTCCTCGAACTCGGTCGCGACCAGACCTACCGCCACATGGCACGCCACGTCACCCACATGGGCGTCCATGACCACGGCTTCAACATCGGCAGCACCTACGGCAACCTCTGGCGGCTTCATCGCGAGGGTCGCATCGAGATGGCGCCCGGCGAGCTGCGATACGTGGAGCTCGCGCTCGCGGCCAGCGGCGCGGTGCAGGCGCGACGCTGGACACGCCTGGCTGACGGCGGCGGGTTCATCCACTCCTTCAACGGACGGCATTCCCTCTTCGTCGACACCATCCGCTCATTGCGTTCGCTGGCCGTGGCCTACCAGCTGGGCCATGTGCTGTTGAGCGAGCAGGACGCGGAGATCTCGCTCCTGGGGCGCCTGGTCGATCACGCCCGTGCGACCGATTGCTACTCGGTCTTCCACGGCCGAGGACGCGACAGCTACGACGAGCCTGGGCGCGTGGCCCACGAGTGCATCTTCGACACCGAGACCGGCCGCTACATCTGCCCCTCGTCACAACAGGGCTACTCGCCGTTCTCTACCTGGACCCGGGGACTGGCCTGGGCCATGCTGGGCTTCGCCGAGCAGCACGAGTACGTGGTCTCGCTGCCGGCGGACGACCTGGCTGACTACGGCGGCCCCGATGAACTGGCGGAGATGATGCTCGGCGCGGCCCGTGAGACGTGCGACTTCTACATCCGCAACTCACCCACCGATGGCGTGCCGTACTGGGACACGGGGGCGCCCGGACTGGCCCGGCTGGGGGACCACCTCGAGCGTGAGGCAGACCCGTTCAACGGACACGAGCCGGTCGATAGCTCGGCTGGCGCCATCGCGGCCCAGGCGTTGCTCCGGCTGGGGCACATCCTGGGTGAGCGGGAGCCTGCGGCAGGGGAGCACTACTGGCGCGCCGGGCTGACGCTGACTCGGTCACTCCTGGGCGAGCCCTACCTCAGCGACGACCAACGGCACCACGGGCTGCTGCTGCACTCGATCTACCACCGCCCCAACGGCTGGGATCACATCCCGGAGGGTTCGGCCATCCCGTATGGCGAGGCGGCGATGTGGGGCGACTACCACATGCGCGAACTCGCACTCTACGTCGGTCGCGCCGCCTCCGCTGGGCCGTACCTCGCCTTCCATGCGCCCGATCAACGCTTCGAGCCGCCCGGAGATGATGTCGCGCCAACGTCCCTCGTGGGCTGAACGGACTCAGCGTGCGAACGACCGCGGCACCGATCGAGTCGGGCCGCGGTCGGAGGAGGAGTGGCGGGCCCGGCTCGTGGGCCCGCGCGCGTGCTGCTAGAAGACGCTGTCGGGGTTGTAGAAACGCTCCACGTTCTCGTCGGTGATGAGCGGGGAGGGGAAGACCGTGTCCTGCGGCGCGTTGGCCCCCGCGAGGATGGCGATCATGCGGTGGAAGCCAGCGCGACCGATCTGGTCGGAGTTGTTGAGGCCGGTCGACTTGTAGGCGCCGCCGTCCATGATGGCCACGAGGGCCTCCTTCTGGCCGTCCACGCCCGCGATGATGACCTGGTCCGAGAAGCCCTGGTCCTCGACGACCTTGAGCGCTCCGAGGCACATCGAGTCGTTCTCGCAGAAGATGGCGTCGAGGTCGGGGTTCTGCGCCAGCAGGGTCTCGGCTGCGGCGAAGCCGCCGTCGGTGCTCCACCCGGCGAAGTCCGGGAAGGTGATGACCTCGATGTCCGAGGCTTCGACCTTGCTGAGCATGCCGTTGGTGCGGTCCAGGCCGATGCTGTTGTCAGCGGGACCGCCGCGGATGACACCGAGCTTGCCGCTGCCGCCGAGCGCCTCGACGAGGTAGTCGCCGGTCTGCTCGCCGATGGCGTAGTTGTCCGGGCCGATCCAGCTGGTGTAGTCGCTGCCCTTGAGCAGGCGGTCGACCATGACCACGGGGATGCCCGCGTCGTTGATGGCCAGCATCGCCGCCGGAGCCGCTTCGATCCAGCCAGCGCTGACGATGATGCCGTCGACGTCCTGGGCGATGAGGTCCTCGATGTCCGAGGTCAGGGTCTCGACGTCGCCATCGGCATTGGTGACGAGGACGTTGACGTTGTCGTAGAAGGCGGCCTCTTCCTCGACGGCCTTGGACATGCCGATGAAGTAGGCCGGTCCGAGCGACAGGTTGGCCATGCCGATCGTGATGCCGTCGGCATCGTCCTGCGCGACCGCGGCTCCGACGCTACCGAGCGCCAGTGCCGAGGCCAGCAGGGTGGCAGTGATTCGCTTCATTCCTCGAGTCTCCTCACGTTGCTTCTCGGGTCTCACCCACATCCGTGCCGGGCTTATCCGGCCCGTCCATCGACACCCCGCTAGGCCATGCTCAGCGCTCCTTCCGTCGGGCAAGGACGGCGAGCACGATCAGCACGCCCTTGAAGATCTGCTGGTAGTAGGCCTGCACGTTGAACATGTTCAGCAGGTTGCTGATGAGCGCCAGGACCAGCACGCCCACGAAGGTGCCGCGCACGCTGCCGCCACCGCCACCGAGGATGGCGCCGCCGATGACACAGGCGGCGATGGCGTCGAGCTCCCAGCCGATGCCCACGCTGGGCTGGGCGATGCCCACGCGCGATGCCAGGATGACGCCGGCGGCCCCGGCCAGGCCGGCGCAGATGACGTAGGCCAGGGTCGTGTTCCAGAAGACGTTGATGCCCGCGAGGCGTACCGCCTCTTCGTTGCCGCCGATGCCGATGATGGCCCGGCCAGATGTGGTCCGGCTGAGGAAGAAGCTCATCACCAGGTAGGCCACGATCATGATCACGGTGATGCCCGGGATCGGGCCCAGCATGGCCGAGCCGATGCGCAGGAAGTCCATGTCCGTGTAGACGACCGGGGTCTCCGAGATGACGTAGACGAGGCCGCGCACGGCCGAGAGCGAGCCCAGGGTCACGATGAAGGGCTGGATCTTGAAGCGCGCGATGATGGCGCCGTTGACCAGGCCCACCGCCGAGGCCGCCAGGATGGCCACGGCCGTGGCCACCGGTGTCGGTGCCGACTCCATCACGATACCGGTGAGGATGGCACTGAGGGCGACCACGGCCCCGACCGAGAGGTCGATGCCGCCCGAGAGGATGACCACCAGCATGCCCAGGCTGATGAGCCCGTTGATGACCGTCTGGCGCAGCAGGTTGGTGATGTTCTTCTCGGTCAGGAAGGTGTCCGAGGAGAACGCCGCGATCAACGAGCAGCGCCACGAATAGCGCCGGCAGTGCCAGGTCGGTCCACGAGCGCGAGCTGAGCAGCGAGCGGACGCGGGTGGCAGGGCTCGTGTCCATCTGGCTCATGCGGCCCGCTCCGCTACGCCCGAGGCGATCGAGAGCAGCCGTTCCTCCGTCGCCTCGGTCCGGTCGACCTCACCGGCGATGCGGCCAAGGCGCATGACCAGGATGCGGTCGCTCATGCCGATGATCTCGGGCAGGTCCGACGAGATGAGCAGGAGGCCCAGCCCCTCGTCCGCGAGCGAGGCGATGATCTGGTAGATCTGCACCTTGGTGGCTACATCCACACCACGTGTGGGCTCGTCGAGGATCTGCACGGCCGCGCCGTGGATGAGCCACTTGCCGAAGACGACCTTCTGCTGGTTGCCGCCGCTGAGCATGCGCACCTTGCGGCGCGGGCTGCGGCGGCCGGATGTCGAGGCCGCTGATCTGGCTTTCGGCCGCCTCGCGCTGCTGGCGCTTGCGCAGGATCCCCAGCCGGCTGAGCAGGCCGTAGGAGGCCAGGGTCAGGTTGTCGAGCATGTCGGCCGGCAGGATGAGCCCGTCGCGGGAGCGGTCCTCGCTGAGCATGGCCACGCCGGCCTCGAGCGCGGCCGCCGGCGACCTGGGGCGATAGGGCTCGCCCGCGATGGTCATGCTGCCGGCCCCCAGCGGCGCCGCGCCGAAGACCGCCCGTGCCAGCTCGGAGCGCCCGGCGCCGACGAGCCCGAAGAGCCCGACGATCTCGCCTCGACCCACCGAGAGGTCCACTTCATGGAAGCCCGGGCCGGACAGGCCCTCGAGTCGCAGTAGCGGCTCCGGCTGCGGCCGGCTCCGCTGCGGGTAGATCTCGTGCAACGGCCGCCCGACCATCATGCGGATGAGCTCGGTCTCGTCGACATCGGCGGCCGAGACCGTGCCCACGCCCTCGCCGTCCTTGAGTACCGTCACGCGGTCGGAGATCTTCGAGCACCTCGTCGAGGCGATGGGAGACGTAGATGACCGTGCCGCCTTCGTCGCGGAACGTGCGCAACACCGCGAAGAGGCGCACCAGCTCGGCGTTGGAGAGCACGGCCGAGGGTTCGTCGAGGACGATCACCCGTGGTCCCCCGTGGAAGGCCTTGGCGATCTCGATCATCTGGCGTTGCGAGACGCCCAGACGATCGACGCGCTGGCGCACGTCGATGCCCTCGAACCCGAGTCGCTCGAGCGAGGCTTGCGCGACACGGTAGGCCGTGGCCCAGTCGACGACGCCGCGTGCGTGGGTGGGCATCTCGCCCAGCAGCAGGTTCTCGGCCGCGGACAACTGCGGCACCAGGCTCAGCTCTTGGTGTACCGCGCGGATGCCTTGCACGCGTGCGTCGTGCGGGTTGCGCGGGGTGTAGGGCTCGCCGTCGACCTCCATACGCCCGGCGTCGCGGGTGATGGCGCCCGCCAGCACACGCATGAGCGTGGACTTGCCGGCACCGTTCTCGCCCATGAGCGCGTGGATCTCACCCGTGCGCGCATCGAGGTCGACCTCGCGCAGGGCGTAGGCCGCGCCGAAGCGCTTGGAGATCCCGCGCATCTGGACGCGGGCGGCGTCGGTCACGCGGCGCCACCGGTCGCGGGCGCGAGGGCATCGTGGAGCAGGATCGTCTTCTGCTCGGTCATCGAGAGCATCGTGTCGTGCACGCTCTCGCGGCCGTGGCCGGTCAGCTTGAGCCCGCCGAAGGGCAGGATCTCCGAGCGCACCGCGGAGCCCCAGTTGACGACGACGCCGCCGACCTCCAGGGCGTACGCCACGCGCATGGCGGTGGCGAGATCGCGGGTGAAGACCGCCGCCTGCAGACCGTAGGGCGAGTCGTTGGCCAGTGCCACCGCCTCGTCGAGGCTGTCGAAGGCGACGACCGGCACGACGGGGCCGAAGGTCTCGTCGGCGAACAACGGCGTCTCGGTGGGCACGTCGCGCAGGATGGTCGGCATCACGAAGGCACCGTCACGGGTGCCGCCCGCGACGAGCGTGGCGCCGGCGGCGACGGCCTCGTCCACGCGGGCGATGACCTTGGCCGCGGCTGCCTCGGTGATGAGCGGTCCGACGTCGCTGTCCTCTTCGAGTTGGTGGGCGACCTTGAGCGCGGCCGTCTGGCGGGCCAGCTCGGCGGTGAAGTCGTCCACCACCGCTCGAGCCACGAGCACGCGCTTGACCGAACAGCAGATCTGGCCGTTGCCGCGAGCGAGCCGGCCCATGACGATGCCCTCGGCCGCGCGCGCCAGGTCGGCGTCGGCGCAGACGATGGTGGCGTCGTTGCCACCGAGCTCGGCATGGAATGGCTTGAGCTGCTCGGCGCAGATGCGACCCAGCTCGATGCCGGTCTCGACCGAGCCGGTCACGGTCACCATCTGCACCACCGGACTGGCGGCCAGCAGCGGGCCGATGCGCGAGCCGCTGCCGGTGATCAGCTGGTGGGCGCCCGGCGGCAGGCCGGCTTCCTCGAACATCTGGCCCAGACGCAGCAGGGTCAGCGGGCAGGTGCTGGGCGGCTTGCCGATGCAGGCGTTGCCGGCGCCGATGGCGGCGCCGACCTTGTGCGCGTAGAGCTCGAGCGGGTAGTTGAAGGGGGCGATGGCCAGGACCACGCCCATCGGCTGGTGGACCGTGATGGCCACGTGGTTCTCGAACCCCGGCACCGCGTCCATGGGCACCTGCCGGCCGAAGATGCGCTTGGCCTCTTCGCCGAAGCCGCGCAGGATACGCGCCGCCGCGTCGGTCTCCTCTCGCGTCTGGAGGATGGGTTTGCCGTTCTCGCGCGCGAGCAGGCGAGCCACCGATTCGCGCTCCTCGACCAGCCGGTCGGCGACCGCGATGAGGATCGCACTGCGCCGGTGAGCGGGCATCTGTGCCATCGCTGCCCGGCCCACCGCGGCAGCCTCGAGCACCCGCGCGACGTCGGCCTCCGAGGCCGCCGGCACCGTGTCGATGAGCTCACCGGTGGCAGGGTCGGTCACTTCGATGACCGCACCGTCCGAGGCCTCGGTCCACAGGCCTGCAACGAGCATCCTCATCGGGTCCCCCTAGCATTGCATATATTGACACGCAACCTAGAATAGTGCGACAAGATGATGATACGCCGTCGTGTCAACGCCCGAGACGGGCAGGTTGTCGCACATGAAGGGAAGCGGACCCGCATGATGAAACGCGCTTAACGGGCAACACGTGGTGAACCCCGGCGTGGGCACCGGTACGCCGGCGCGGGCGTGGGAGCCGGCCGTGCCACCAGTTCGACCGTACTCAAGGCGCTGCGTGTGCTGGAGGCCGTCTCGACCGAAGCGCGTCCGCTGTCACTGGCGGAGATCGCCTCGACCGCGCAGCTGGACAAGAGCGCGACCCACCGCATGCTGGCCACGCTCCTCGCGGCGGGCTACGTGCGCCAAGATACCCGAGAGCCGGCGCTACTCGCTCAGCTACCGGGTGGTCTCGTTGAGCCGGAACCTGCTGGCCGACAACGAGGTCGTGCGGCTGGCCCGTGAGACGCTCGAACAGGTGTCGGCCGAAACGGGCGAGGGCATCCATCTGGCGGTGCTCGACGGGATGGAGACGGTCCTGGTCCAACGGGTCAAGGGCACCCAGCTGGTGGCCGTGGAGTTCCAGGTCGGCGACCGCAGCCAGCTCCACTGCACATCCATCGGCAAGGCGCTGCTGGCCTACCAGCCGGAGGGAGACATCGATGCGGTGATCGAGGCCGGCCTGCCGGCGAGGACCGAGCACACCATCACCGAGCCCGAGGCGCTGCGCCGCGAGCTACGCGAGATCCGGGCACGCGGATACGCCGTCGACGATCACGAGTTCTACGAATCGATGCGCTGCATCGCGGTGCCGGTATTCGAGCGCGACGCCCCGGTGCGCATGGGTCTCAGCTGCTCGGGACCCGACAGCCGCTTCACCCTCGAATACCTCGACCGGCTGCGGGTGCCGCTGGTGGCGGCCTCGCGGGAGCTGTCTGCCAAGCTCGGCGGGGAGCCGCCAAGCGCGCAACGCTGAGCGGCACGGAGTGGCGCCCTCGGGCACGAGGGGGGGCACATGACCGAGGGCGCCGAGCCGAACAGTAGCGCCTGTCTCGTTTCCGGTCTACGACGGTCGATGCGGGCGGCTGATCGTGCCGCTGGATCGCTTGCGTCCCGCGAGGCGAAGGGTGGCACCGAGGTGGTCGGGCCGGGCCTCGAACAGCTCGCGGAGCGCGACCCCGCCTCGCGTGTCGGCCCCCTCACCCAGCAGGTCCAGGCCCTCGAGATAGGGCGCCTCCTCTTGCGCGCGCTGAGATCGTCGCCGGTCACCCGCAGCGTCAGCGCCCCCCGGCAGGGGCCGTCGCCTGCGGGTTCGGCCGGATCGCCCTGTGGCTCGGCGGCGCGGTCGCCGTGGCCATGCCCGACCACCTCATCCAGGAGGTCATGTGCGCCGAGGTGCCCTGGCGCGACGAGATCGTCAGCGGCGCGCCCCCATCGTGGAGGGCCACATGACGCCGCCCGAGGAGCCCGGCCTGGGAATGGACGTGAACGAGGTCGCCGCTGCCAGGCATCCATGTTAGCCCGAGCCGCAGTACCGTTGGTTTCACGAAGACGGAGGGGTAGCCGAATGGTCAAGACAGAGCTCAGCCACCAGACGTGGGGTCCCTGGCCCACGGTGCGTTTGGCCACGGAGGCCGTCGCGGTCGAGGTCGCCGGCGAGGTCGGCGCTCGCGTCATCTCACTGCGGGATCTTCGCCGCGATCGCGAGTGGCTGGTCCAGGGTGAGCCGCCCACCGAGCTCGAGCAGATGGCCTGGGCCGAGGAAGGGCGCGCCCTTCGGCCCGCGCGAGTCGTTCGGCTGGGACGAGTGCCTGCCCACGACACTCGTGTGCGCCGATCCGCTCGGTCCCTCCGCACCCGCGCTGCGCGACCACGGTGACCAATGGGGTCGGGGTGCCTACCTCTCGACCGACCCCGACGAGGGAGCGGTGGCGCACACCTGGTCGGTGCCGCGCTGGCGCTATCGCCTGTCCCGTCGCCTGAGCTTCGAAGACGAGCGGACGCTGCTGACCGAATACGTCCTGCTCAGCCTTGCCGACGAGCCGATGCCCATCAACTGGGCCCAGCACGCGCTCTTCGAGCTGGAGGACGGGGCCGACCATCGACCTGCCCGAGGTCGAGCCGCGTGCGACCCTCCGCGTCGATCGGTATCGAGCTGCCAGATGAGCTCGACTGGCCTGCCGCCACGCTGGCCGACGGTCGCACCGTGAGCTGCAGCTGCATCGCCGAGGGCCGACTGGGCCACAGTCGTCTACGCCAGCCGGGTGGGACGTGCCGTGGTGCAGCCCGACGGTGCCCGCGTCGACCTCGACTGGGACCGCGACTTCGCGCCGATGCTGCGCGTGTGGCTGAGCCACAGCGGCTGGTCGGCCGGAGGGCCCGCCCAACGTACAGTACGGCCTGGAGCCGGTGACGTCGGCCGACGACGATCTGGGCGCGGCCATCGAGCACGACCGGGCGGTGACGCTGCCGGCCGGCGGCGAGCTGCGCTGGTGGGTGCGGCTGCGCCTGTCGTGACCACCATGCGACCATTACATCGGGCCATCCGGCCCGTCATCAGCGGGTTCGCAGGCATGATGCTGACCCACAGGGGAGTCGCTGACGGGTATCCGCTCAGCCCATCCGGAGGAGGAACCACACCCATGGCCGATCTCGCCGCCCTCACCGCCGCCGTCGAGGCGGGCAACCGCGCCGACGCGGTGACCTTGACCCAGGCCGCCATCGACGAGGGCGTCGATCCGACCGTCGTCCTCGACGCCATGACCGAGGCCATGACCGAGGTCGGCCGCCGCTTCGCCTGCAACGAGGGCGTGTACGTGCCCGAGATGCTCATCGCGGCGCACGCCATGAAGGAGGCCAGCGTCCTGCTCGAGCCGCTGCTCGCGGCCAGTGGCGTGAAGCCCGAGCACACCGCCGTCATCGGCACCGTCCAGGGTGACCTCCACGACATCGGCAAGAACCTCGTGGGCATGATGCTGAAAGGGCGCCAACTTCGAGATCGTCGACCTGGGCACGAACGTGGCCCCCGCCGCCTTCGCCGAGGCCGCCACCGAGCACGGCGCCGACATCGTCGGCATCAGTGCCCTGCTGACGACCACGATGGTGGGCATGAAGGACGCGGTCGCGGCCGTGCGTGCCGCGGCGCCCGCGGCCAAGGTCATGGTCGGTGGGGCGCCGGTGACCGACGAGTTCGCCGCCGAGATCGGCGCCGACGGCTTCGCCAGGGACGCCGCCACCGCCGCGGTCGTGGCCCAGGAGCTGCTGGCGTAGATGCCTCTCAACCACCGTGAACGGGTGGCGACGGCCCTCGCGCGCGAGGAGCCTGATCGTTGCCCCATGCAGATCAGCTTCACCCCGGAGTTCGCCGACCGACTGCGCGCCGACATGGTCGGGCGGGGCCTGCTCGAGGACGCCGGTGTGGAGCTCAACGTCGCTCGCGGCGGCGAGCACAACCCGCACGGTGGCGGCAACACCTACGAGCTCGAGCGCGCCATCGGCTCCGATCTCATCCTGACCTCGGTGGGCTGGGCCAACAACTACTACGCCGCTCACGGCACCTACACCGACGAGTGGGGCGTGACCTGGCAGGAGCACCCCTACGAGACCAGGTTCGGCACCGGTCACTACACCGAGATGGTGGGCTTCCCGCTGGCCGAGGACGACGCCATCGACTCGTACGTGCCGCCCGACCCCACGCGGCCGGAGCTGTACGCCGACTCCGAGCGGGTCATCCGCGAGTACGGCGACGAGTACTCGATCGTGGGCGTCACCGTCACCACCATCTTCGAGACGGCCTGGGCCCTGCGCGGCTACGAGCGGTTGCTGATGGACCTGGTGATGAACCCCGAGCTGGCCGACCGCGTGCTGGAGATCCCCTTCCGCTACCACCTCGCGGCAGCCGAGCGCCTGGCCGAGATGGGTGTGGACATGATCTGGACCGGCGACGACATCGGCTCGCAGAAGGGCATGCTCTTCCATCCCGACACCTGGCGTCGCTTCCTCAAGCCGCGCATGGCCGAGCTCGTCAGCCGGGTCAAGGCCATCAACCCCGAGCTCAAGGTGGCCTACCACACCGACGGCGATGTACGCGAGGTCATCCCCGAGCTCATCGAGATCGGTATCGATGTGCTCAACCCGGTGCAGCCGGCCTGCATGGACCCGGCCGAGCTCAAGCGCGACTACGGCGAGCGGTTGCTCTTCTGGGGCTCGCATCGATGAGCAGCACACGCTGCCCTTCGGCAGCGCTGACGACGTGCGCGAGGAGATCAGGCTGCGCCTCGAGACGATCGGGGCAGGCGGGGGGCTCATCCTGGGGCCCACCCACCATGTCCAGCTCGACACCTCGCTGGAGAACTTCTGGGCCATGATCGAGACCATCCGGGAGACCGGCTACTAGCGCCAGTCCCTTGATTCGTGGCCGCAGCGGCGTAGGATTCGGCCAGGGTCGGTGCTGGGACACCTCCCGAGAAGGTGCCGGACCGACCCGGAACGGGGGATCGGCATGAAGGGGTTCCGGATCTGGCGCCTGGCGGCGTCGATCACTTGTGTGCTGCTGCTCGCAGCCACAGCCACGGCTGCACCAGCCGCGGGCGGCGACGTGCACCTACAGCTTCCCTGCCGGTGGGGGCACGCTGGCGGTGCTCGAGCCCGGCCAGCTGGCCTGCGGCGGTCCCGGCGATGACTACATCGTCGAGATGAACGGTGGCACCTTCCTTGGCCGCGGGGGCAACGACCAGGTCGAAGAGCAACACGGCGGCAGGTTCTTCGGCGGCCAGGGCAAGGACTTCGTGGCCTGGCAGTTCGCGGGTGTGTTCGTGGGTGCCCGCGGCACTGACGAGATCTGGCAGCAGTACGGCACCTTCTATGCCGGGGCCGGTCATGACTATGTCCACTACGTCCATGCCGGTCTCTACGTCGGCGGCATCGGCCGGGACACGGTCTACGACTGGCAGTCCGGCGGCGAGTTCATCGGTGGGCCCGGCGACGACTTCAGCCGCGGCATGGATGGTGGTGTCTTCCGGGGTGGCCCTGGCTACGATCGCGTGGCCCAGGTCTCCGGCCAGGGCGTCTTCCACGGCGGTGCCAATGGTGATCTCGCTCATCGCCTCTACGACGGCGGCCGCTTCTTCGGCGGCCGTGGGGCCGACAGGGCCGCCTACGTGACCAATGGGGCCGTCTTCAACGGCGCCCGCGGCGAGGACAGCATCACCGGTTGGCTGCACGATGCCACGTTCCACGGCGGAGCCGCCCGGGATTCCGCCGTCATCACCGACTGCAGCACGACCGAGGTGCTCACCAGCGTCGAGGATCGAGTCGATCATCGACGTCTGCTAGTGACACACCCGCAGCAGGTGACGAGGCCCCGCCCGGTGGCGTGGGCCTCGTCGGTTCGAGTGGCCCGGCTCGTGAGCCGGTAACGATAACGGGGTGGACACGCGGCCTGCCGGAATCGGGACCGATGGCACCCAATTGCGCTCGGCCGTCCCCGTAAGATGAGCAGGCACGGCCTGTGGCCCCCGCAGGTCCTTTTGGGATGTGGGCGGCATCGGCTGCGCGAGGACAGCCTGACCAGCGAACCCGAAAGGGGCGTATGCCGATCCCGTACACCAAACCCGCACCGCCCAACGATGACAAGCGTTGGAAGATCGTCGCCACGCGCATGCGTCGCCTGGGCGATCGCCCCGAGGCGCTCATCGAAGCCCTGCACGCTGCGCAGGAGGCCTTCGGCTTCCTCGACGACGATGCTCTGCACTTCATCGGCGACACGCTCGGAGTGCCCCACTCCCGCGTCTTCGGTGTGGCCACCTTCTACTCCTTCTTCACGCTCAAGCCGCAGGGCGATCACACCTGCGTCGTGTGCACCGGTACCGCCTGCTACATCACCGGCGCCGGCGACATCATCGAGGCCTTCGACGGGCAGGCTCGGCGTGAAGCCCAAGGGCACCACCGAGGACGGCAAGATCTCGCTGCTGACCGCTCGCTGCATCGGTGCCTGCAGCCTGGCCCCCGCCGTCATCGTGGACGGCGAGATGCGGGGCAAGGCCGTGACCGATGAGCTCATGGCTGAACTGGAGGCGATGTGAGCCAGAACGCCGCCGCGGAGCGCCCCACGCGCCACCGCACCATCACCATCGACGCCAACGCCGGCCCGCCCCGCGCCACGGCTCGGGTGTGTGAGGCCGCCAGCTGCATGAGCGGCAACGCCAGCGACATCACCGCGCGTCTGCGCGAGTTGACCGAAGGTCAGGACGACATCGTCATCAAGCGGGTCGGCTGCCTCGGCCTGTGCGCCGCCGGCCCACTCATCGAGATCGCCCAGACCGCCGAGTTCGTGGAGCACGTGGACCCGGACGACGTCCAGCCCGTGATCGACGCCCTCGCCCGCGTCAAGCCCGACAGCGAGCGCCAGACGCAGGCTCCCTTCTTCGAGAAGCAGGTCCGCGTCGCCACCGAGAACTTCGGGCTGGTCGACCCCGAGAGCCTCGACGACTACATCGCCGCCGGTGGCTTCGGGGCCCTCCGCCGCGTGCTCAGCGAGATGTCCTCGGCCGAGGTTCGAGACGATGATCAGCGAGTCCGGCCTGCGCGGCCGCGGCGGCGCAGGCTTCCCGACCGGGCTCAAGTGGACCACCGTGGCCAAGGCCAGCGGCGACAGGAAGTACGTCATCTGCAACGCGGACGAGGGCGACCCCGGCGCGTTCATGGACCGCAGCGTGCTCGAGAGCGACCCCTTCCGGGTGCTCGAGGGCATGGCCATCGCGGCCTTCGCCGTCCACGCCAGCGAGGGCTACGTCTACTGCCGCGCGGAGTATCCGCTGGCGGTCAAGCGCCTGCAGACGGCCATCCGCCTGGCCCAGCGCGCCGGCTACCTCGGCGAGAACATCATGGACACGTCCTTCGGCTTCACGGTGCAGGTCCGGCTCGGCGCCGGCGCCTTCGTGTGCGGCGAGGAGACGGCCCTCATCTCATCGGTCGAGGGCCGCCGTGGCACGCCCCGGCCGCGCCCGCCGTATCCGGCGGTGGCGGGTCTGTGGGGCTACCCCACGCTCATCAACAACGTCGAGTCGCTCGCGAGCGTGCCGGCCATCCTGCGTGACGGCCCGGAGCGCTACGCCGCCATCGGCGTGGGCAAGTCGAAGGGCACCAAGGTCTTCGCGCTCGCCGGCCGCGTGGTCAACACCGGCATGGTCGAGGTGCCCATGGGCATGACCCTGCGGGAGATCATCTACGACATCGGTGGCGGCATCCCCGACGACCGGCCCTTCAAGGCCGTGCAGACCGGCGGCCCGTCCGGCGGCTGCATCCCCGCGGAGCATCTCGACACGCCGGTCAGCTACGAGACCCTCATCGAGCTGGGCTCGTTCATGGGCTCGGGCGGCATGATCGTCATGGATGACACCTCCTGCATGGTCGACGTGGCCAAGTACTTCCAGGACTTCTGTCGCGACGAGTCGTGCGGCAAGTGCACGCCTTGTCGCGTGGGTACCACCCAGATGTGGATGCTCCTTGACTTGATCACCAAGGGGGAGGCCACGGAGGACGACCTGGCCCAGCTCGAACGGCTCGCCGGCATCGTGCAGAAGATGTCGCTCTGCGGCCTGGGCCAGGGAGCACCCAACCCGATCTTCAGCACGCTGCGCTACTTCAGGGATGAGTACATGGCTCATATCGTGGACAAGACCTGTCCCGCCGGCGTCTGCACCATCTCGAAGCCAGCTGAGGAAGTGGCATGAGCGATGTCTTCACGCTAACCATCGACGGCAAGGACGTCGCCGGGGTCGAAGGCCAGACCGTGATGGAGGTGGCCGAGGAGAACGGCATCGACATCCCCGGTCTGTGCCACCTGGAGGGCATCACCGACCGTGGCGCCTGCCGCCTGTGCATGGTCGAGATCGCCGGCTCACCCAAGTTGGCGGCGGCCTGCATGACCAAGATCGCCGAGGGCATGGACATCACCGCCCACTCGGACAAGCTGCTCGAGTACCGCCAGGCGATCACCGAGATGATGTTCATGGAGCGCAACCACGTGTGCGCCGTGTGCGTCGCCAACAACCACTGTGAGCTCCAGGACATGGCCGATGAGCTTGGTATCAAGCACTTCGACCTGCCCCGCATCAACCCTGACGTCGACATCGACGCCAGCCACAAGTTCTTTGCCATCGATCACAACCGCTGCATCCTGTGCCTCCGCTGCGTGCGGGTCTGCGACGAGATCGAGGGCGCACACACCTGGGACGTCATGCACCGTGGTCTCGAGACCCGGGTCCAGACGGACATGGGCGCTCCGTGGGGGGAGTCAACGACATGCACCAGCTGCGGCAAGTGCGTGCAGGTCTGTCCCACCGGCGCGCTCTTCGAGAAGGGCCGCCCGGTCGCAGCCGGTAGCAAGGACCGCCGCCCGTTCCTGCCGTGGCTCAAGGTGGTCCGAGAGGAGCGCGGTCTATGAGCAAGAAGCCAACTGTCGCAACCGTCTGGCTGGACGGGTGCTCGGGGTGCCACATGTCCCTGCTCGACATGGACGAGCGCATCCTCGACATCTTCAGCCGGTCCGACCTGGTCTACAGCCCGCTGGTCGACTTCAAGGAATACCCCGAGATGGTGGATGTCTGCCTCGTGGAGGGAGCCGTCTCGAGCGAGGACGATCTGGAGAAGGTCAAGAAGGTCCGCGCGCACACCAAGACGCTCATCGCCTTCGGTGACTGCGCGGTGACCTCCAACGTTCCCGGTATGCGCAACCCCATGGGCGTCGATGCCATCATCGATCGGGCGTACCACGAGAACGTGACCATCAACCCCATGACGCCCAACGTGATCGTGCCGCCGCTGCTGCCGATGTCCAAGCCGGTCCACACGGTCGTCAAGGTCGATGTGTTCCTGCCTGGCTGCCCGCCGTCGGCGGACCTCATCTACACCCTGCTTGATGACCTGCTGTCCGGCCGCGTGCCCGAGGCTGCCGGGTCGCGGTTCGGCCGCTAAGGGAGCCCCCACCCATGAGTAGAACCATCACCATCGATCCGGTCACCCGGATCGAGGGCCACTCCAAGATCACCATCCAGCTCGACGATGCTGGAGAGGTCAAGGACGCCCACTTCCACGTCACACAGTTCCGCGGGTTCGAGAGGATCGTCCAGGGCCGCCCGGTCCACGAGATGCCCTCGATCATGGCCCGCATCTGTGGCATCTGTCCGGTCAGCCACCTGGTGGCGTCGGCCAAGACCGTCGACGACATCCTGGCTGTCGACCCGCCGCCTGCGGGCGCCGACATCCGGCGGGTCATCAACCTCGGCCAGATCGTCCAGTCGAACGCGCTCTCGTTCTTCCACCTCTCCTCGCCCGATCTGCTCTTCGGCTTCGATGCCGACCCGGCGGTGCGGCACATCCTGGGCGTGGCCCAGGAGAACCCGCAGCTGGCCAAGGATGGCATCGCCCTGCGCAAGTGGGGCCAGCAGATCATCGAGCGCCTCGGCGGCAAGCGCATCCACCCCGGTGGGGTCATCCCTGGCGGTGTGGCCGATCCGCTGACCGAGGAGGACCGCGACCAGATCCTGGCCGGTGTGCCCGAGGCCCTGGAGCAGACCGAGCGCACGCTCACGTGGTACAAGTCGAAGATGATGGGCTGGGAGGACGAGGCCTCGCACTTCGGCGACTTCCGCTCTGCCTTCATGGCCCTCGTCGACGAGAAGGGCAACGTCGACCACTACGGTGGTCGCCTGCGCTTCGTCGACGCCGACGGCTCGGTGCTCGAGGACTTCGATCCGCGCGACTTCAACGACTACATCGGCGAGGCCGTGGAGCCCTGGTCCTACCTCAAGTCCACGTACTACAAGCCGATGGGCTACCCCGATGGCATCTACCGCGTGGGTCCGCTCGCGCGCATGAACGTGGCCGAGGCCTGTGGTACCCCGCGTGCTGACGAGGAGCTCAAGAAGTTCCGCTGGCGCGTCGGGCGCGTGGCGAGCTCGTCCTTCCATCAGCACTACGCACGCCTCATCGATCTGCTCAACTGCGTCGAGAAGATCGAGCAGCTCCTGCGCAAGCCGGAGATCATGTCGAAGCACGTGACCGCTACCGCGGGCATCAACCGCAACGAGGGCATCGGCTGCTCCGAGGCTCCTCGCGGCACGCTGATGCACCACTACAAGGTCGACGACGACGGCCTCATGGAGTGGGCCAACCTGGTCATCGCGACCGGGCACAACAACATGGCCATGAACCGCTCGGTGCAGCAGGTGGCACGCGCCTACGTGAAGGGCGACAAGATCCAGGAGCCCATGCTCAACCGGGTCGAGGCCGTCATCCGCAGCTACGACCCCTGCCTGAGCTGTTCGACCCACTCGCTCGGCGACATGGCCCTGGACATCCAGCTGCTCGCGCCGGACGGCGAGGTCCTCGACCGCGTCAAGCGGTAGCGAGGACGACCCGGACGTGAGTCCGACCGAGAAGAGCGTCGCACCCGAGGTCGGGAGCGACGCTCTTTCGCGTCGGGTGCTGATCATCGGCTTCGGCAACACGCTGCGGCGCGACGATGGCGCCGGGGCCGTGGCCGCCCGTCTGCTGGCTGCCGATCCGCGGCTGGCCGGGGGCGACGTGGAGGTGCGTGAGGCCTACCAGCTGTTGCCGGAGATGGCCCTTGACCTGGCCGAGGCGACGCTGGCCATCTTCGTCGACGCCGATGCGCGTGGCTTGCCCGGCTCCATCGAGATCCACCAGATCGACCCCGAGACGGCGGCCCGCAGCGACGCCGACGCGCGCGGAGAGCCCGGGGCCTCCTCGCATCATGTCGGAGGGGGAGAGCTGGTGGCCCTCGCAGCAGCCCTGACCGGGCGCGCACCGCGGGCTGTGGCCGTGGGCATCGGTGTGGCCGACCTCGGCATGGGCGAGGGGCTCAGCCCGCCGGTGGAGGCGGCCTTGCCCAAGGTCGCCGACATCGTCGCCAAGCTGGTCGCAGAGCACCGCGTCGGCAGCTGAGGCATCGGCTGACGCATCGGCGGCATCGTCAGCGCCACCGTGCTCATCCTCTTCTGAGGCGGTCCTCAGTCCACGGCGATCCTCAGAGGTCGCGAGAACCGGTTCGCGGTCCCCGGCGCGTGGTCGCGCGATCGCGCGATCGCGCGTTTCGGGGTCCACGGTGGCCATCCGTCGCCCCAGCCGACACTAGGCCGACTGTCTGCCTCCAAACGGCCATCGTCGCGCTCCCGGTGGCCCCTGGACATGCCCCGCCACGCTCAGCGTGCGCCGCGACGACCGGTTCCGGCTCGGCTCGACCGACCACGAGTGCGCCTACCGTCGATGGGGGCGACATCTGTCCACATCGACCGAGTCGGATCGCTGGACCAAGGCGAGCACCCGCATCGGGCCCGGACGGTCGTGTGCGGTCGACACATCGACCGTCCGGGCCCGAACAGCCGCCTATCTCGAGATCGTGGAGGGCCTCGACCTCGAAACGGTCGACACGTCGATCGATCGGGACCGAACAGCCGCCTTCCTGATGGATCGTGGAGGGCGTCGAGCTCGAAACGGTCGACACATCGACCGTCCGGTGCCCCTGGCCCAAGTCGAGCACCCGCATCCGCCGTGGGGTGTCGTCAACGGTCGACATGCCGACCGCCCCAGGCAGAGAGGCCGCCGATCTGGCGAGGGTGCGGGCCTGCCAGCCCAGAACGGTCGACATGTGGGCAGATGCCACCACCTCCGTGTCACTCCTGGTGTGGATCGAACGAGCTGCCACCACCTCGGTGTCACCTTCGCAAGTCGTGGGGCGGGACGCGCTGGGCCTCGAAGACCTGCTCGAACTCGCCCATGCACCAGACGTTGAGCCCGACCAGCCCCGGCGTGGCCAGGTAGTCCTGCAGTTGATGAGCGCCATCCCCGCAGTAGTGCAGGGTGCCGCCGCCGAAGGCCTCCAGGACACGTCCGTCGTGGGGAACCACGAACTCGCGGTAGAGGTCGGGCGAGAGGACGGTGCTGTCGTCATCGCGGATCCAGACCCCGCCGAAGCCGGGCCCGATCGCGATCATGTGCGGGTAGGCCCCTTCGTCCAGCGCCACCCGGTGTGCTTCTTCTGGAGCCGCACCCAGTCGATGAGCACGGTCGTGCTGAAGTCCACGAGCTCGTGAGCCGCGCTCGGATGCTCGACCATCGAGATGCGCAGGCGCTCGAGGCCCACCAGGTCGCGGGTGATGCTGAGCGGGCCCTGGTTGCCGGTGAAGCCGATCGGCAGCTCCGAGTGCGCCCGGTGGTGGTCGATGCAGCCGAGCACCCGCGCCCTCGACCGTGGGTTCCTTGCCCGCCTGGTAGGGGATTCGACGGCCGACCTCGGAAGGCACGACGCCGGTGCCGTACCAGGGGAAGAGGAAGGGCCGGTCGATGTCATCGGGCAGGCCCTCGCGATGGGTCGCCATCTTGGAGGTCTGGAAGGCCAGCTGCGTGGCGTAGACGCCCTCGTCGAAGTAGTCGGGCGGGATCACCGCCGGGTCCTCACCGGTGATCGGGTAGTCGACGTCACCGATCAACACCGGCACACGATCGACCGCCTCGTGCCGGTCGGCAGCGCCGATGCGCTCGAGAACCTCCCGAGTGCGAACGGCGTCAGGTCCGATGGCTCTCGACACCGTGCCCCACCTCCGCGTTCGGGCGACCGTGCGTCGGGCTCCTCGCGGCCAGTGCCGACTAGAGCGGCACCACGGGCCGCAAGGTCCGCCAGCCTGGAGCGGCGCCACGGGCGTAGCATCGCGCTCGAAGGGGGTGCCTCGATCCAAGCCTCGATGACGAGTGGTCGCCGCAGGAGCCTGGCCCGGGCCTATGGGCCATGGCTGGCCGCGTCCGCGCTGGCGACGGCGAGTGCCGCTGTCCTCGTTCGGGGCGGCACGAGCGACTTCGAGCGGTTCCTGGGGCCGCTTCCACCGGTGGCCACGGTCGCAGCCGCCGCTGCGGCCGGCCTTGGCGCCCTCGCCTTCCTGGAGCGTCGCGGCTTCTGGCGCCGCCCATGCACCGCGCGCACCGTGCGCGGCCTGGGGGTGGCCACGACTGCAGCGGTGCCGTTCGCGCTCGTGGCGATCGCAGCCGACCTCACCGCCGGTTTCCCCCGGGACACGAACGTCGCCTGGCCCGCCGCCTGGCTCTTCTACCCGGCGGTCCTGCTCGTGGCGGAGGCGGTCTTCCACCTGCTGCCCCTGGCGGGCCTGGTGGCCGTCACCGGCGCGCACTTCCGGGGTCGTGCCATCGATCGTTCGAGCGCGGCACTCGTGTTGCCGACGGCTGCGGTCGAGCCGGTGGCGCAGGTCGCGCTCGGTTCGGCGCTGGCTGGCTTCACGGCCGTGCACGTGTACTTCATCGGCGTCGTCCAGCTCCTCCTGTTGCGGCGCTACGGCTACCTGCCCATGCTCTGGTTCCGGCTCTGCTACTACCTGCTGTGGCACATCCTCTGGGGTGCGGCCCGCCTGGAGGTGCGCTTCTAGCTCGGGCCTGCCCGCGTGAGCTCGGGCACCTCTGCGCCGTCGGGGAGAGTGATTTCCACGACGACTTCATCGCCGTCGCCGTCCGTGCCCGAACCCGACCGCGAGCGGGGGCGTCCCGACAGCAGCACGACCACGATGCCCGCGGTGGTGACGAGCACGCCGGCGATGTCGAGCGGCGTGATGATCTCGCCGAGCACGATGATGCCGGCGACCACGCCGACGACCGGCGCGCCAAGGTAGCCGATGCCGGTCGTGAGCGGGCCCAGCGACTTGACGATCATCTGCGAGGCCCAGAAGGCGAAGGCCGTCGCGAGCGGGCCGCTGTAGAGCACCGCCAGCGCCGTCGGCAGGTCCCATTGGACGTCTCCGAGGCTCTCGCGCTCGAGCAGCAACATGAAGAGGAGCATGGGCACGAGCGCGACCAGCAGCTGCCAGATCTGCGTGTCGAAGGGCGTGCCCTTCCAGGGGTGGGTGCGGACGTGGACCAACGCCAGTGCCGCGCCCATGGCGCCGACGATGAGCAGCAGGCTGCCGAGCAGCGCACCCTCGGCGCCCCACTCGATGGCGGCGGGGTTCAGCAGCAGCACCAGCCCGGTGAGGCCGAGCAGGAGCCCGGCTGCCTCCCAGCGGGTGGGCAGCGTGCGCGCCAGCAGCGCCATCACCGGCACCACCCAGAGGGGGATGGTGTAGGCCAGGATGGACGAGCGGCCGGCTGGGATATGCGGCAGGGCCAGGTTCATCATGGTGATGCCCAGGGCCACCGCCAGCAGGCCGTAGCTGGCGATGATGGGCCAGTCCGAGCGGTCGGGTCGCCGCAGCCGCCCGGTCGCGATCATCAGCGCTGCCAGCACCACGATGCCGCCACCGAGGCGCAGCACGCCGTAGGTGAAGGGCGGCGTATCGTCTCGAGCCCGACCTTGACCACGACCCAGTGGCTGCCCCACACGACCACCAGGCCGAGCAGCAGCAGCCAGGCGCGCGTCATGCTCGAACGTCGGAAGTGATCACTCTCGGAGGGTAGTCGCCAGCGCGGCTCCGGGCCGGGTCAGGACGCCCCCGCAGCCCAGCCGCCCCGCAGCCCTGCCGCCCTGCCGCCCTGCCGCCCCGTAACCCAGCCGCCCCGTCGCTCAGCTCGCGCCGTAGGTCAGGACCGTGTCGTAGGCGGCCTCGATGTTCTCCGGCGGGACGAAGGCCTGGATGTTGTGGACCGTGGCGAAGACGAAGCCGCCGCCGGGGGCGAAGTCGTCGATGCGCCGCTTGACCTCGTCGCGGACCTGCTCGGGCGTGCCGAAGGGCAGCACCTTCTGCGTGTCGACGCCGCCGCCCCAGAAGACGATGTCGTCCCCGTAGGCCTTCTTCAGCGCCCTTGAGTCCATGCCCTCGGCGCTGACCTGCACCGGGTTGATGATGTCGACGCCGATCTCGACCAGGTGCGGGATGAGTTCGTAGACCGCGCCGCAGCCGTGGTAGAAGAGCTTGGCGTCTGTGCGCTCCTTGATGGCCGCGAAGAGGCGCTTCTGGCGCGGCTTGATGACCTTCGCGTAGGAATCGGGGCTGATCGATCCAGCCCTGCTGCGTGGCCACGTCGTCCCAGAAGGTGAAGACGTCGATGAGACCGCCCATCTGGGCCAGGTAGCGGTCGACCGCCTCGATGTAGATGTCGGTGATGCCGTCGACCAGCCTGTCGGTGAAGGCAGGCTCCGTGAGCATGGCCATCATGAACGGCTCCATGCCCATGACCCGGCAGGACTGCTCGAAGATGCCGCCGCCGATGACGCCCGAGCCGACCAGGGCGTAGTCGGTCGTGGCGCGCAGCTCCTCGGCTCGCACGCGCAAGCCGGCGATGAGCGCGGGCGGGTCGGGCTCGGGCCAGCCGTAGGCGTCGAGCGCGGCCTGGGTCATCTCGGTGATGGGGAAGTCGACCCAGTCGTAGTACAGCGGCTTCTCCTTGGGCATGCGCATCTTGGCGCCCCAGCGATCCCACATCGCGAGGTACTCGCCCTCGTCGACGATCTCCACGCCCTTCACGTGGGTCGGCGGCAGCTGCACCATGCGCGTGTCCACGCCGAAGCGGGTGAGCACGTCCTCGCTCACGTAGGGCAACTGCTGCACCTCGTCGTAGACGATGACCTCCTCCGCGGGCAGGTCGAGGTGGCTACGTAGCGGCTCGTACGCGGCCCTGGTGATCGACGTCACGATCGACGAGCCCAGGTCGATGGGCACGCGGTCGGGCTCATGGTGGCCGAGCGTGGTGAGGATGCGTTCACGTGGTGTCATGTCGTTGCCCCTTGCTCCCAGGCGTCCTCCGTGCTCTCGAAGGTGTATGCCGCACCCGGTGTCTCGACGAACAGCGTCTGCAGCTCGGCCTCGCCGAAGCCGAGTTCGCCCCGCAGGCGGTCGCTGAACTCACCCAGCAGGTAGGCCCAGCCGGGCCACCCGCCGTACTGCCTCCAATACTTCTGGCGGGCCGCGTCGAGCCCGATGGTGATGTGGCCAAGAAGGCCATCCTCGGCCGCCCATGCGAGCAGCTGCAGGGTGCCGTTCTCGCCGTCGGCCGGCCAGCGCATGTGCTGGTCGTATTCCACCCGCGCGCCGGTCGCCGCGATCTCGCGCATATAGGCCCGGTCGACGATCTTGTCGGTGTGGCTGAGCACGATGTGCGCCGGGTCGCCGCCATGCTGCAGCAGGAACTCGACCTGCTCGAGCGCGCCGGTGCCGTGCTCGCAGTGGGTCAGGATGGGGCAGCCCGTGCGGTACTGGGCCATGCCTGCGGCCGCGAAGACGACCTCGTCGCGCGCGCTCAGTCCGTCGGTGGAGCCGGCGATCTTCATCACGCCCGCCTTGTGCGGCGTGCGCTTGACCACGGGTCCGTTGTAGTCAAGCTCGTCGATACCCTCTTCGATGTCAGCCACGAAGAGATCGGCGATCTCCTCGGCAGAGAGTCGCACCGACCAGTGGCGGTCGTGGTAGTAGCGCTGATGGTGCAAGCCCGAGGGCGCGATGACGTTGACCCCGCTGGCGCGAGCGATGTCGGCGAGCATGAGCACGTCGCGCCCCGCATCGCAGGGCATGGCATCGACCACCGTGCGCAAGCCCAGCGCCTGGGCGGGGGCCAGCTCGGCCACGGCGGCGTCCACGTCGGCGAGATCGAAGTCGGGCTGGTACTCGATGGGCCGACCGCCGTGGATGACGAGGTGCTCGTGGGCGTAGACGACCCCGAGCTCGGCGGGATCGATGTCGCCGAGGACGGTCCTGGCGAAGGGCATGCTGCCTCCTATGGGGCTGGGGTCAGGGAGCGGTCGCTCATGACGCGGGGGCGACGTCGGCAGCGGTCTGCATGACACGGGCGACGGCGCCGAGCACGCCCGCGTGGACGGTGCGCTCGGCGCGCAGGACCGGGATGATGCGCTCCTTGGGGTAGCGGAACGCGTAGCGGTCGACGTAGGCCTGGACCTGGGGCAGGAAGTGGTCGGCCTGGGCCATGGGCCCGCCCGAGAGGATCACCACCTCCGGGTCGTAGGCGTGGATGGCGGTGACGATGGTGGCGCCGAGGTCGCGGCAGAAGTGCTGCATGATCTCGCGCGCCACGCGGTCACCTGCGTCGACGCCCTCCACGAGGGTGCGGAAGGTGATGGCGCCAGGATCGTGCTGGTAGGCCTCGGTGATGGTGGAGGGGACCTTGCGCACGACGTAGTCGCGCATGCGCCCGACCACGGCGTTGGCCGAGATGAGGGTCTCGGCGCAACCGACGTTGCCGCACAGACAGGTGCGGCCGCCGACCGCGATAGTGGCGTGGCCGAAGGAGACGCCACCGGCGAGGTTCTTGGTGGCCAGCGGACGGCCGCCGATGATGGCGCCGGCGCCGACCCCGGTGCCGACGGTCAGGCCGACCACGTCATCGTAGCCACGGGCGGCACCGAAGCGCCACTCGGCGAGCGTGGCGGCAGCGCCGTCGTTGATGCAGCGGACGGGCACGCCCAGGTGCTCCTCCAGCCGCTCCCGCATTGGGAAGTCCTCGATCCCGGCCAGCTTCCCGGGCAGGTTGCGTACGCCGAAGGTGGGGTCGACGAGACCGGGCGCCGCGATGCCGACCCCGCCGAGCGCGGGTCCCTCCGTGGCGACGGCGTGGTCGGCATAGCGGAGCATGCGCTTCCACACCTCTTCGAAGCCTTCGTGGTCGGTGTCCTCGACGCGGGTGTCGGTGACCCCTCCGTCGTCGTCGACCACGCCGGCCTTGAGCCGGGTGCCCCCGATATCGAAGCCGAGCCACCAGCGCTCGCTCACGTCGCGTCCCTCGTCATGGCCTGACCCTACCTGCCGCCGCTCGCGCCCGCCTCCGCGGGCAGCTCCAGCACGGCACCGAGGTCGCGCAGCCGGTCGCGCAGGGCGGCGGTGTCGACCTCGCGCGGGTCCGCCCCGGCGCCGGCAGCGAGGGCGGCCGCAGTACCGGCTGCCTGTCCCATGGACATCGTCTGTGCCATCGAGCGCACCGAGGCGTGCGCGTCATGGGTGGCGCTGAAGCAACGCCCGGCCACCAGGGCGTTGGCCGCGTCACGCACCAGCAGCGTGCGGTAGGGGATGCCCACGACCTCGCCGTCGGGCAGGTACTGCCACTTGGTGTCAGCGCCGGGGTGGTGGTCCTCGATGGGAGCGCCGCAGAGGCCGATCTCGTCATCGAAGCGGCGCGCGCCGAGCACGTCCTCCTTGGTCAGCCGGTAGTCACCATGGACGCGGCGTGTCTCGCGCACACCGATCTGCGTCGAGAGCGCCACGAGCGAGGCGTTCTCGTAGCCGGGCACGCGGTCGTGCAGGAAGCGCGCGTACTCCACCGCCTGGCGTCGGCCCAGGACTCTCAGCCTCGGCCAGCAGGGCCGGATCGGTGGCGTTGATGACCTCGCCGCCCTCTTCGCGGAACGAGGGCAGGCGCGTCATGACCGTGGCCATCATGCCCTCGACGGGGGTGATGTGGTCCGAGCCTTCGCGTCGCGGCAGGTCGTAGTCGCCCGACTCGGCCGCCTCGGACATGAGCGCGTGCATCTCGGCGGTGCTGATCGATCTGCGCGCGGCGATGTCCACGTTGACCATGCGGAAGGTGGTGGTCAGCGTCTGGGCCGGGTCCTGCGTTCCCGCGAGCTCGTAGCCGAAGCCGGCGTGATGGACCAGGTCGGCATCACCGCTGGCGTCGACGAAGACCCGGCCGGCCACCCGCACGAGGCCGGCCTTGGTGGCCACGAGCAGCTCGGTCACGCGACCGTCCTGCACCATCACGTCCACCAGGAAGGCGTGCAGCAGCACGCGCACGCCCGCCTCGATGGCGAGCCGCTCCCAGACCAGCTTGAGATGCTCGCTGTTGTAGGTCACGCCGGTGCCGGCGCCGTACGTGTTGGGTCGCTCCAGCACGGGGCCCAGCAGGCGCAGCCCGGCGACCACGTCGTCGGGTACGCCGCCGGCGATCTTGAGCGAGTGGCTGCCGGGTGTGTAGAAGCCGTAGAAGGTGTCGAGCACGGCGGTGCTGATGCCGCCGAGGAAGCCCTGCTTCTCGATGAGCACGACGTCGGCACCGCCACGGGCCGCAGCGATGGCCGCGGACGAGCCGGCCGTGCCGGAGCCGACGACGACGACGTCCGCCCCCGCCGCGAGAGGTGGGTCGATGGTCAGCGGTCCGCGGCACCTCGCGCACCTCAGGCCTTCTCCCACGACCCGGGCACGGGGATGGCACCCTCGCTGTCGTAGGTTCGCCGCACACGGCGGAAGTACTCCTCGTAGACGTTCTCCAACTGCTCCGCACCGACGTCGTCGCCCACGAAGTGGGGGCTGGTCAGGACCGTGGGCACCACGCCGCGCTCGACCATCAGCTCGGCCGTGCGGGTCTTGAGCGCATTGACCACGGCGATGGCGCCGATGGAGCTCACGGGGCCCACCCGGAAGGGCACACCCTCGATCTCTGTGACCGCGTCACCGGGCGGGCTGCAGTTGTCGATGGTGACGTCGGCGATCTCGGCCAGCTTCCTGCCCGAGGGATGGCGCGAAGGTGTGGCGTTGGTGTGCTGCAGCGAGGTCACGGCCACCACGGGAGTGCCCATGGCCTTCGCCAGCAGCGCCAGCTCGATGACCGTGCCGTTGATGCCGGTGGAGCTGAAGATGAGGAACGAGTCGCCGGGGTGGATCTTGAACTGCTGCAGGATGACCCGGGCGAAGCCGGGCACCTTCTCGAGGTACAGGGCCTGGCGCAGGCCGTTGGGGCCGACCACGCCGACGTGGTTGGAGAGGGCCAACTCGGCCACCGGATGGAAGCCGGGATAGGAGCCGATGCGTGGGAACATCTCCTCGGTGTTCATGCGCGAGTGGCCCGAGCCGAAGACGTGCACCAGGCGATCGTTCGCGATGGTCTCGGCGAAGATGGCACTGGCCTGCTCGATGGCCTCGGTCTGGGTAGTGGACACGGCTTCGAGCACGTCTCTGGCGGCGGCCAGCCAGCGGTCGGATGCGGTCACTCAGGTCCTCCTGGCGGTGGTGGCCGGCACGCGCGACGCGGAGCGTCGAGTCGTGCCGTCCGGGATCGGTCGTGGGTCGTGGTTCGTGGGCTGCTCCACCGTCCGCTTGTAGATGTAGCGTGAGCGGTCCCCGCGCAGGAGCACATGCCCGAGGGCGACGACGACGCCGTTGATGTCGATGGTGATGCGCCGGGTCAGCAGGGCGGTGGTGTGCGCGGGGACGACCAGCAGCTCGCACTCGCGCGGGGTGAGGATGACCGGCTCGAGCGTCTCCTGCGCCTCGGCCAGGGTCCGCCCGTAGTCCTGCTCCACGACGTCGTAGAGCGAGCGCTCGGTGAAGTCGACCCGTTCGAGCCCGGGAAAGAGCTCCGCGCGCAGGTGGGCCGTGTCGAGCGCCATGGGTTCGCCGTCGCCGATGCGCAGCCGTTCGATGAAGACGACCGGGTCGCCGGGCAGGCAGGCCAGATCGGAGGCGAGCTGACGGCCGGCCTCGATGACCTCCACGCGCACGACGCGCGTCGACATCTTCATGCCGTGCGCCTCCATCGCGTCACGGATGGAAAACACGCCCACGATGGGCAGCTGGGCGCGCGGTTTGGTCACGAACGTGCCGCGCCCTTGGTGGCGCATGATCAGTCCCCGCGCCTCGAGCTCGTCGAGGGCCTGTCGCAGGGTCGCACGCGAGACGCCGAAGTCGCCGCACAGCTGGCGCTCCGGGGGTAGGCGGTCGCCCTCCTGCCAGCGGCCGGACGCGATCAGCTCCTCCGCCTGGCTGGCGACCACCGAGTAGAGCGGTTCTGCGGGCACGGGCCTACCTCCTGTCAGTCCGCAGTCTAGCAGGATTGGACTGATTGGTATGTACCTTTGGCGCATTGCGGCGCTCCGCGGTGCCGCGGGGGCCGCGTTGCGGCGCTCCACGCCGGCTACCGTATGATGCCCCTACGCTGCGGTGGCACGGTGCCGATAGGCGGGTTGGAGAGACGAGGTACGAGCACGGTGACCTCAGCGGTCAGGGATCCCAGCGAGGCCAGAGCGACGCGCACGGCGGGGCTCGCCGACGACCTGCGTCGCCGCATCCTGGTCAAGGACGGCGCCACGGGCACGCTGCTGCAGGGCTTCGGGCTGAGCGAGGCTGACTTCCGGGGCCAGCGTTTCGCTGACCACGCGCGCGACCTCCGCGGCGCCAATGACGTGCTCTGCCTGACGCAGCCGGACGTGGTGCGCCAGATGCACCGCACGTATCTCGAGGCCGGCGCCGACATCGTCAGCACCAACAGCTTCACGGCCAACCGGCCCTCGCTGGCCGACTACGCGCTGGAGGAGTTCGCGGCCGAGATCAACCTCGAGTCGGCGCGGCTGGCACGGGCGGCGTGCGACGAGGCCGAAGCTGCCGACGGCGTGGTCCGCTACGTGCTGGGCTCGCTCGGTCCGACCAATCGCACGGCCTCGCTCTCGCCCGACGTCAACGACCCGGCCGCGCGCAACATCAGCTTCACGCAGCTGGCCGACGACTACCTCGTGGCTGCGCGGGCGCTGGTCGAGGGCGGCGCCGACTGGCTGGCCATCGAGACCATCTTCGACACGCTCAACGCCAAGGCCGCCATCTTCGCGGTCGAGACGCTGTGGGACGAGCTCGGCTTCCGCGTGCCGCTGCTCATCAGCGGGACCATCACCGACGCTTCCGGGCGCACCCTCAACGGGCAGACCGTGGAGGCGTTCTGGAACACCGTCCGCCACGCCCGGCCCTTCGCGGTCGGCCTCAACTGCGCCCTCGGCGGCGAGCAGCTGCGACCCTACGCAGAGGAGCTGGGCCGCCTCGCCGATACGTTCCTCTCGATCTACCCCAACGCCGGGCTGCCCAACGCCTTCGGCGGCTACGACGAGACGCCCGCGCAGGCCTCGGCCGTCCTCGGCGGCATGGCCCGGCACGGTGCGGTCAACATCGTCGGCGGCTGCTGCGGCACCGGGCCCGACCACGTTCGGGCCAACAAGGACGTGGTCGCGGGCCTCGAGCCGCGGCAGATCCCACGGTCCCACGCGCCACGCGCCTGGCCGGGCTCGACGCGCTCCGCCTCGACGACGACTCGCTCTTCGTCAATATCGGCGAGCGCACCAACGTCACCGGCTCGCGCAGTTCGCGCGTCTCATCGCCGAAGGTGACTACGAGACGGCGGTCGACATCGCCCGCGAGCAGGTCGAGAACGGTGCCCAGGTCGTCGACATCAACATGGACGAGGGCATGCTCGACTCCGAGGCCGCCATGGAGCGTTTCGTGCGCCTGCTCGCGGCAGAGCCGGACATCGCCCGCGTGCCCTTCATGATCGATTCGTCCAAGTGGTCGGTCATCGAGGCCGGGCTCGGCTCGGCCCAGGGTCGGCCCATCGTCAACTCGGTCTCGCTCAAGGAAGGCGAAGACGAGTTCCTGCGACAGGCACGCCTGGCCCAGCGCTACGGCGCCGCGGTCGTGGTCATGGCCTTCGACGAGGACGGCCAGGCCGAGACCGTCGAGCGTCGCCTGCAGATCGCTCACCGGGCCGACGCCTGCTGACGCAGCAGGTCGGTTTCGAGTCGGAGGACATCATCCTCGACCCCAACATCTTCGCCATCGGCACCGGACTGCCCGAGCACGACGACTACGCGGTCGCCTTCATCGAGTCCGTGCGTCGCATCAAGGCGGAGCTGCCGGGCGTGCTCACCAGCGGCGGCGTCTCCAACCTCTCCTTCTCCTTCCGCGGCAACGACCCCGTGCGCGAGGCCATCCACGCCGTCTTCCTCGTACCACGCCATCGAGCGCCGGCCTGGACATGGCCATCGTCAACGCCGGCGCGCTGCCGGTCATCGACGACCTCGAGCCGGAGCTGCGCGAGCGCGTCGAGGACCTCGTGCTCAACCGCCGGCCGGACGCCACCGACCGGCTGCTCGAGATCGCCGACGAGGCCCGGAGCACGGCCACCGGCACCGAGAGCGACCTTTCCTGGCGCGAGCTGCCGGTGCAGGAGCGGCTCACGCACGCGCTCGTCGAGGGCATCAGCGACTGGATCGTGGAGGACACCGAGGAGGCCCGGCTGGCCGCCGAGCGCCCGCTGCACGTCATCGAGGGCCCGCTGATGGCGGGCATGGACGAGGTCGGCGACCGCTTCGGCTCGGGCCGCATGTTCCTGCCGCAGGTGGTCAAGTCCGCGCGCGTGATGAAGCAGGCGGTGGCCCACCTGGTGCCCTACATCGAGGCCGAGCGCGTAGCCTCGGGCGGAGCGGACGAGCGGGCCGCGCTCAGCCGGCGTGCATCGTCATGGCCACCGTCAAGGGCGACGTCCACGACATCGGCAAGAACATCGTCGGTGTCGTGCTCGGCTGCAACGACTACGAGGTCATCGACCTGGGCGTGATGGTGCCGTGGACGAGGATCCTCGAGACCGCGCGCGAGCGCGAGGCGGACCTCATCGGCCTGTCCGGGCTGATCACGCCCTCGCTCGAAGAGATGCGCGTGGTAGCCAGCGAGATGGAGCGCGAGGGCATGACCACGCCGCTGCTCATCGGCGGCGCCACCACCTCGAAGGCGCACACCGCGGTGAAGCTGGAGCCGGCCTACTCCGGGCCCGGTGGTGCACGTGGACGACGCCTCACGCGCGGTCGGCGTGGCCGGCGCCCTCATCGACGCCGAGGCACGAGCGGCCTTCGTGGCCGAGCGACGGGCCGAGTACGCCGAGGTGCGCGATGGCCTACGAGGGTCGCAACACCCCCGACCGGCGCGTTTCGCTGGCCGCAGGCGCGGGCCGCGCGGCTGACGCTCGACTGGGGCGCGACGCCGGTGCCGGCGCCCTCCTTCACGGGCGTGCGCACGCTGGCCGACTACCCGCTCGACGAGCTCGTCGAGCGCATCGACTGGTCGCCCTTCTTCGCCACCTGGGAGCTGAAGGGCCGCTACCCGGCCATCCTCTCCGACCCCACCGTGGGAGCGGCCGCACGCGAGCTCTCGACGACGCGCTCGCGATGCTCGAGCGAGTCCGCACCGAGGGTCTGCTGCGGGCCGATGCCGTGGTCGGCTTCTGGCCGGCCGGCGCGACCGCGGACGACGACATCGTGGTCTGGGCCGACGAGGCGCGTACAAGCGAGCTCGCCCGGCTGCACACGCTGCGTCAGCAGGTCGCTCGCCGTGACGGTCGACCCGACCTGGCGCTGTCTGACTTCGTGGCCCCGCTCGACTCCGGGGTGGGCGACTACATCGGGGGCTTCGCGGTCACCGCCGGGCACGGCCTGGCCGAGCACAAGACTGGCCTTCGAGGCGGCCCACGACGACTACTCGGCCATCCTGCTGACGGCCCTCGCCGACCGCCTGGCGGAGGCGTTCGCCGAGCGGCTGCACGAGCGGGTGCGACGGGAGCTGTGGGGCTACGCGGCGGACGAGGCGCTCGACAACGAGGCCCTCATCGCCGAGTCCTACCAGGGCATCCGCCCGGCACCGGGCTACCCCGCCTGCCCGGACCACACCGAGAAGGCCACGCTCTTCGGGCTGCTCGAGGCCGAGTCGCGCGCCGCATCGAGCTGACCGAGTCGATGGCCATGCTGCCGGCGGCCTCGGTGAGCGGCCTCTACCTCTGGCGACCGGAGGCGCGCTACTTCGGCGTGGGCAGCATCGACCGCGACCAGCTGGAGGACTACGCCGCGCGCAAGGGCTGGTCCGTGGCCGAGGCGGAGCGCTGGCTGGCGCCCAACCTGGCCTCGTAGCGCGGGCTCGGGCGTACGCCCTCAGCGCGAGCTCGTGGCGAGCGATCGCAGCCACTCGCGGTAGGGCCGGGCGAGGCGTTGTCGCGCGTGAAGGCCCAGCTGCTGTCGCCGCCGGCGGTGCTCACGGTCAGCGTGCCCGTGGACCCGTCGTCACCGCCGTCGTCCCAGCCGACCGCGCTGATGTTGGCCAGCGGCACGGTCGTCTCGCGCCGGCCGTAGATGCTCTGCCAGCGGTAGGCGAACGAGCGGCCGCGGTCGAAGACCCGCAACTCGTGGCCATCGCACAGGTGGACCGACTCCAGCAGCCGCCTGTCCACGAGGCCGAAGAGCAGCCTGCGCACGGGGCCGGTCTCGAGCGCGCCGAGGGCCACGTCGGACTGTGTCGCGAGGCCTCCACGGCCCGGTCGCGAGCCCGCTCGTCCTTCAGGAGACGCTCGAAGTAGAAGCTCAGCTCCCCGGGTGGCGCCACCTGCGGAAGTGCCACCGCCGGGGCCTCCGCGGGCTGGTAGCGCTCGCGGATGACGCCTGCCACGCGTGCCATGAGCTCGCCCGAGACGGTGTTGTAGGGCAGCACGTAGGGGTCGCCCGCAACGCCCAGGTGCAGGCTGCCCCGCAGCAACTCCTCGTGGACCACCAGGTGCCGCACATCACCGTAGGCGATGGTCCGTACGCGCACGTCTCGTTCGACCCGCTCGAGGATCACCATGTCCGTGTCGTAGAGGCTGACCATGAAGTCATAGAGGTCCATGCCCGGGTGGGCGTCTCGCCGGGCGATCGTGCGTGGGACCTTGATGCTCAGCAGTGGCTCATGGCCGCGGTCGAGATGCGGCTCGAACAACGCTGGCGGCGGGTCATCATGGCTGATCTCCAGGACCCACGGGCCGAAGCGGTCGTACTCGCGATCGCGGCGTGGCGCTGCGCTCACAGCTGCCCCAGTGCCTGGCCCAGGTCGGCGATGAGGTCGGCCGGGTCCTCCAGCCCGATGTGGAGGCGGACCAGGCGACCCTCGTCGGGTTGGCGGTCCAGGTCTCGGCGGGCCTGTGGCACGGCCGGCAGCACGAGGCTCTCGAAGCCGCCCCAGCTGGCCCCCAGGCCGAAGAGCTCGAGCGATTCGATGAAGCGGGCGTAGGCGGCCTCGTCGCAGGCGCGCAACTCGATGCTGAACAGGCCGGGCGCTCCGCTGAACTGGGTCTGCCACAGGTCGTGGTCGGGATCGGAGGGGAGGGCGGGGTAGAGCACGCGCACGACCTGCGGCTGCCGTT
The DNA here is from genome assembly GCA_963716815.1 of uncultured Chloroflexia bacterium. GTDB lineage: Bacteria > Chloroflexota > Limnocylindria > Limnocylindrales > CSP1-4 > JAFMJV01. Next base: position 270,349 of record CAVQUM010000009.1, on the reverse strand, counting down.
CGAGCCAGGCCGCCACCTCGAGCGCGCTGGCCTGGTGGCGTTCGAGGCGGACGCTGAGCGTGCGCAGGCCGCGCAGGCCCAGCCAGCACACGTCGGGCGCGGCGGTGGAGCCATAGCGCACGCACCACTCGCGCGTGGGACCGAGCGCCTCGTAGGTGCCCGTGGTCAGGCCCAGCATGACGTCGCTGTGACCGCCGATGTACTTGGTGCCCGCGTGGATGGAGATGTCGATGCCCAGGGCGTGGGCGTCGAAGAAGCGCGGCGTGCCCCAGGTGGAGTCGCACGCCACCGGGGCGCCGACCCGGCGGGCGATGGCCACGACGCGGCCGATGTCGATGACGCGCATGGTCAGACTCGTGGGCACCTCGATGAAGATGAGCCCGGTGTCTGCGGTGGCCAGTGCGTCCAGCTCTTCGACCGTCTCGAAGAAGCGCACCTCGCAGCGGTCCATCAGCTCGCGTTCGGCGAAGACCCGGGCTGGCTCGTAGACGTCGCCCTGGATCAGCACACGGCTGCCCGCCGCGGCGTGGGCAGAGAGCGTGGCCGCGATGGCGAGCAGGCCGGAGCCGGTGGCGATGCACGACTCGGTGCCGGCGAGCTCGGCCATGGCCGACTGCAGCTCGAACGTCGTGCTCGTGCCGTAGATGCCGTAGCGCAGAGCCTCGAAGGGCGTGGCCGCCCGCGCCTCGCGCAGCTGGTCGAGCGACTCGAAGAGGATGGTGCTGGCGCGCGCCACCGGCGGGTTGACCGTGCGGGCGGCATCGGCCGAGGCGCGGCCGAGGTGGGCCAGCTTGGTGTCGAACCGGGTCATGGCCCCATCATCACGCAAGTCGCAGGCTGAGTGAAGCGGTCGACAAGCGGGTGGGCGCAGGCTCTTCGCCACGGATGACCTACGCGTCGGCGTCGCCTTCCGAGCCGTGCGGATGCGTCGCCGCTGGCGCCAGTCCGACGTGGCCGCCCGTGCCGGCGTGTCACGGGGCCTCGTCTCGCTCCTCGAGCGAGGCCACCTCGATAGCGTGTCGCTCGGGACACTCCGCCGGGTCGCGGCCGTCCTGGAGGATCTCTCCGATCGACGTCGTCGCGCGGTGGCGCGGTGGGCTCTTGACCGGATGCTCAGCCTCGGGCACTCGCAGCTGGCTGAATCGGTCGTGCGGCTGCCACGAGCTGGCCGAGCTGGCTCATCGCGCCGGAAGTCTCCTTCTCCATCTACGGAGAGCGGGGCATCATCGACCTGCTGGCGTTCCACCCGTCGAGCGGTTGCCTGCTGGTCATCGAGTCGAAGACGGTCATCGTGGATGTCAACGAGCTGGTCGGCACCCTCGACCGCAAGGCCCGGCTGGCCGTCCCGCATCGCCGCCGAGCGTGGCTGGCAGGCTCGCTCGGTCAGCCGCTGGGTCGTGGTGTCTCGCAGCAAGACCAACCAGCGCCGCATCGACGCGCACCGGGCCGTGCTGCGAGCAGCCTATCCGAGCGACGGTCGCTCGATGCGCGCATGGCTCGGCACAGCCCACCGGGTCGGTCGCGGCGCTGTCGACTTGGTCAGATGCAAGCCAGCGTAGCGTACGGGACCTACGCTGCGGGTCAGACCGTAGGGACTCGGGCCGTCGGGCGCCCGCGACCCGAGCGTAGCAGCGTGCGCTCGAGCCTCGGGCAGGGGGTCGAGCACCGCGATCCGTGGCTGCGGCGCGGGTCTCAGCGCTACCCGGGTTCGCATCTGCCAAGTAGCGCGGCGCGGCGTTGCGCTGGCGCGGCGGTCGTCGGCACCGGTACGGTCGATGGTCTCGTGCACGAGCATGACCGACCGGCGACGCCGAGCAGGGCCGTTCCGTACCATCTGCGCATGAACGGGACGCCGACGGACGATGCTGCCCCGCGCCTGGACGAGATCAGCTTTCTCGCCGATGTCGCACACCTGGCCGCGAGCGCACGCACGTGGGAGGAGCTCATGGGCACGGTCATCGACCGCGCCCGGGCGGCCTCGCGCGCGGACGTCTGCTCGCTCTACATCACCGACCGCGATGGCAGCGGCCTGACGCTCGCGGCCACCAACGGCCTCGACCAGGACGCGGTCGGTGTCGCACGCCTGGAGATGGGCCAGGGCATCACCGGCCTCGCCGCCCAGGCCCAGGTCACCATCGTCAGCCCGGACGTACACGAGGATGACCGCTTCGCCTGGATCCGCGGCGTCGACCAGGACCGCTTCCACTCGATCTGCTCGGTGCCGCTGGTGTGGGAGGAGCAGGTCGTGGGCGTGCTCAACGTCCAGACCGTCGAGCAGCGCGACTTCAGCCCGACCGACATCGGCTTCCTCGAGGCGCTGGCCGGGCTGCTCGCGGGCCTGGTCGAGAAGAGCCGGCTGCACGCCGAGGCAGAGGCGCAGCTGGAGCAGCTTCGAGCCATCGACGAGGCCAGGGCCAATCTCGTGGCCGTGGTCACCCACGCCCTGCGCACCCCGCTCGCGGTCGTGCGTGCCTATGTGGAGCTGCTCGGCGGCGCCGCACGTGGAGCCGGGGTCGACGAGGCCGCAACCTGGGAGGGGGAGGCCCTGACCCAGGTCGACCGGCTCGATGAGACGGTCGACAGCATCCTCGAGAGCCTGCGCGTGATGCCCAACGCACCGACCGAGCTGCTGCCCATCGACCTCACGGCCGAGGTCACGGCCGTGGTCAACGAGCTGCGGCCGATGCTGCGTGGGCGTGAACTGACCCTGAGCTTCCGCGACGAGCCACTCGTGGCCCTCGCCTCGCCCGGGATGCTGGGGCGGTTGCTGGGCTACCTCCTCGAGAACGCCTCCAAGTACGCGCCGAGCGGGGGTGCCATCGACATCTACGGCTGGCGGCGTGAGGACTTCGCCTACGTGGCCGTGACCGACGACGGTCCGGGCATCCCCGAGGCCTGGCGCGAGCGGATATTCCAGCCCTTCGTGCGCCTCGACGACTCGCCCCGTGGTGCCGGCATCGGCCTCTTCGCCGCCCGACGGCTGGCGCGGTCGATGGACGGGGAGTTGACCGTGGAGCCACGCGAGCCCTACGGCTCGCAGTTCGTGCTGCGCCTGCAGGTTCGTCGGCTCGGCCCGCTAGCGGCGCGCCTCCGGAGGCGGCCCCGGACAGCCGAAGGCCCGCGAGTTGGGAGCCTCGCGGGCCTTCGAACCGGATCCGTGTCGGCCCGCTGGAGCGGACGCGACGCTCCTCGTCGAGAGAAGCGGCTAGCTGAACGACACCCCGCTCGTCGGCCTAGGCCGGTTCTGCCTCGGTCGCAGGCGCGGTGGCCTGCGGGGCAGCCGCGGCCCTACTGGTGCCGTCGGCGGTGCCGGCCCACGGGACGTAGGCGGTCTCGCCGTGGACGGCCACGTCCAGGCCGGCCTCCTCCTCGTCCTCGCGGACACGCAGGCCGATGGCGAAGTCGATGACCTTGATGATGACGAAGGTCCCGACCGCCGCGAAGGCGACGGTGAAGACGGTGGCGACGACCTGGATACCCAGCTGCTCGGGGTTGCCCTCGATCAGGCCGGAGACGCCGCCGATGGCCGCCACGGCGAAGATGCCCGTGCCGATCGCGCCCCACATGCCGCCGACGCCGTGGACGGCGAAGACGTCGAGGGAGTCATCGATCGAGAGGCGCTCGCGCAGGAGCGTGACGCCGAAGCAGGCTGCACCAGCCACGAGGCCGAGGGCCAGCGCGCCGCCGACGGTGACGAAGCCGGCCGCCGGGGTGATCGCGACCAGGCCGGCCACGGCACCGGCCGCCGCACCCACGACGCTGACCTTGCGGTTGGTCAGGTAGGAGGCACCGACCCAGGTGAGCACACCAGCGGCGGCGGAGACGGTGGTGACCATGAGGGCCTGCGCGGCGAGGCCGTTGGCACCAAGGGCGGAACCGGCGTTGAAGCCGAACCAGCCGAACCAGAGCAGGCCGGCTCCGAGGACGGTCATGGGCACGTCATGGGGCTCGACATGGTGGCCACGCATGCGGCGGCCCATGACCAGTGCGACGACGAGGGCGGAGACGCCCGAGGCGATGTGGACGACGGTGCCACCGGCGAAGTCGAGCGCACCGAGTTCGGCGAGGATGCCGCCACCCCACACCATGTGGGCCAGCGGGGAGTAGATGAGCAGGGACCAGGCGATGGTGAAGACGACGAACGCGGCGAACCTCTTGCGCTCGGCGAAGGCACCGCTGATGAGGGCCGGCGTGATGGCCGCGAACATCATCTGGAAGGTGGCGAAGAGCACGAACGGGATGGTGCTGCCCTCGGCAGGCTCCATGCCCACGCCCTGGAAGAAGGCGTACTCGAGGCCGCCCACGATGCCCAGGTCACCGGCCGATGAGCCGAAGGCCAGGCTGAAGCCGACCACGACCCAGACCACCGTCACGATGGCCAGGCCGAAGAAGCTGTGCATGATGGTGGAGAGGACGTTGTTGGCGCGCACGAGTCCGCCATAGAACAACGCCAGGCCCGGCAGCATCAGCATCACCAATGCCGTGGACATCAAGATCCAGGCGGTATCTCCAGTGTCGATCATCGGGTGTTCATCCCTCCTGCGATGGGTGCTGCCTCTCTCGACGCGGCGGACAGCACAGGTCCGCCGTTCCTTTCCCAGACCGTAGGAAGGTGACGGCAGGAAGTCAGCGACGACGAAGTCGGGAAGTGGTCGCTCGGGAGTGCACGTTCGGTTGCGGCCGGGTGTCAGCCAGCCGGGCCTCGAGCGCCCGAAGGTAGCGGGCGCAGACGCCTAGGCGTCGAGGCGGTAACCGACGCCACGCACCGCGACCGGCACCGGCGCGCCCGCGTTGACCAGCTTCTCGCGCAGGCGCGCGAGGTGTGGCTTGAGCCAGAGTGGGTCGGGATCGGGTACGTCGGGCCAGCCGGCGGCCAACAGTTCCTCGTGTGGCACGACCTCGCCCAGTCGCTCGACCATGGCCTGCAGCAGGCGGAACTCGGTGACGGTGGTGGGCAGCGGCGTGCCCTGCCAGCGGATCTCGTGGCGGCGGCGGTCCAGCTCGTAGCCCGCCGGGTCGCCCTTGGCGCGGTCGCCGCGATTGCCAGCAGCGCGACGGGAGACGGCGCGCACGCGTGCCAGCAGCTCGTCGGCACGGAAGGGCTTGCGCACGTAGTCATCCGCGCCCAGGTCGAGCAGCTCGACCGTGGCAGCGTTGTCGCGCTCGCCAGAGACGACGATGATGGGCGTGTCGCTGACGTCACGGATGCGGCGGCAGACCGTGCCGCCGTCCATGCCCGGCATGGCCAGGTCCAGCAGCACCAGGTCCGGCTCGTCGTCGCGGAAGCGCCGCAGGGCCTCCTCGCCGTCGTAGGCCGCGATGATGCGGTGGCCGGCCTGCCCGAGCAGGGCCCCGAGCGCGCCCACCATGGCCGGCTCGTCGTCGACCACGAGGATCTTCAACGGCTCACCGGCGGCGGTCTTGTCGGGCTCGTCGCCGAGCATCGTCATCGTGCTTCCCCTCTCGTGAGGACGGTAGCGCGCAGCGCTTCGAACCGCTCCAGCCACCTCGTGAGGCGGGTCTCGTCCGCGAAGAGGACGAGGATGGTGTTGTCACCCGCTAGGGTGCCTTCCTGCTCGTCGAAAGTCAATTCGTCGATGGCCTGGCCGATGGCGTTGGCCACTCCGGCCTCGGTGATCAGCAGCAGCGTCAGGCCGGATCGTCCGACGTGGATGGGATAGTCGGCCAACACGCGCCGCAGCCGCTCGTCGCTGTCGGCCCGCGGGACCATGGTCAGGTCACCGGGCCAGGCGTAGATGTGCTGGCCATCGTAGGCGACCTTGACCAGGCCCAGCTCCGTGATGTCCCGGCTGACCGTGGCCTGGGTCACGTCGAAGCCCTCCTCGGCCAGCAGGTCGACCAGCTCGTGCTGGCTGGACACTGCGCGCGACGAGACGAGCTCTCGCAGGAGGCGCTGGCGCGCGCGCTTGAGATCGCGCGAGGATGTGGGACGTGACGCGGGTGCCATCTCGTTTGAGTATACAGAAAAGCCGCATGACTATGCACCGATGAGCGTGAGACGGGTGAGTAGTCGGCTCCCTCCTGTATATGTAAGCACAGAGGTTGCTATTTGTGCCGGGACCCTGCTATGGTCCGCAGCGATGAAGCCGCACGGTACTCGCATGGCGATGCCCAAGGCCCCGCCGGGATCGGCAGGGGTCTGACGGCGAGCGCGCACGAACAGCAGCAGCGCTCCACATCAGGCTGAGATCCCCAGGGGCCGCGACCAACGACGCGAAGGTCGCGGCCTTCGTGATTCCCGACACCAGCGCGGCCCCTCAGGCCGCTCGCAGATCGAGAGGATCTCCACCGATGACGCAGATCGCCATCCGCCCGCACACCACGGCCGACATCTCCCCGCTCCCGACCCAGGGCACCTCGAGCACGCCGACACCCCAGGCCACCGCCGCCCCGGCGGGGGTCGTGGCCACCACGGACCACAGCACCGAGTTCGTCCCCGGCTATATCGGCCTGCGCTGCCGCGCCTGTGGCACGGACGCGCCCGACGCGCCCGTCTTCGTCTGTAGCCGCTGCTTCGGACCGTTGGAGCCGGTCTACGACCTCGACGGCATCCGCGCGCGCATCAGCCGCGAGCAGCTCGACGCGCGCGAGGCCACCGTCTGGCGCTACGCGGAGTTGCTGCCGGTGACGGAGCTCCCGACCAGCGGCCTGCGCGTGGGGGATTCGCCGCTCATCGACGCCCCCCGCCTCGCCGCGCGCATCGGGCTCGACAAGCTGTGGGTCAAGGATGACTCGCGCAATCCCTCGCTCTCGTTCAAGGATCGCCCAGTGGCCATCGCGGCAGCGCGAGCCAAGGCCTGGGGCTATCACACCCTCGCGTGTGCCTCGACCGGCAACCTCTCCGCGGCCGTGGCAGCGGCGGCGGCCGCCCACGGCCTGCGTGCGGTCGTCTTCGTCCCGGCCGACCTGGAGACGGCCAAGATCGCCCAGGCTCGGGCGCTCGGCGCCACGGTCGTGCGCGTCGACGGCCCCTACGACGACGTCAACCGCCTGTGCCTGGAGCTGACCGACGAGCTCGAGGGCTGGGCCGTGCTCAACGTCAACCTGCGTCCCTTCTACGCCGAGGGCTCCAAGACCATCGCCTTCGAGATCGCCCAGCAGCTGGGCTGGCGGACGCCGGACGCTGCTGGTGGCCCCGCTGGCCTCGGGCTCGATGTACACCAAGCTCAGCCGTGGGTTCGGCGAGCTGGTGGACATCGGTCTGCTCGATGACTCGACGGTGCGTTTCTTCGGCGGCCAGGCCACCGGCTGCGGCCCCATCGCTGCCGCATTCGAGGACGGATCGGACGTCGTGCGCCCCGTGGAGAAGCCCGACACCGTCGTGCGCTCGCTCTCGATCGGCTCACCGGCCGACGGTGGCTACGCCATCCGCCAGGCGCGTGACAGCGGCGCGGCCATCCTGGGTGTGCCCGACGAGGCCACCCTCGAGAGCATCCGTCTGCTGGCCCAGACCGAGGGCATCCTCACCGAGACCGCCGGCGGCGTGACCCTCGCGGCCTTGCGACGGGCGATCGACGAAGGCCGCATCCGGCGCGATGAGGAGACGGTGCTGGTCATCACGGGCAACGGCCTCAAGACGCTCGACGCGCTCGCGGGAGACGACGCCGCCACGCTGCCGGAGCCCATCGCGCCCAGCTTCGATGCCTTCGAGGCGTGGTGGGGGCGCACGACGGACGAGGCCGCCGCCTGAGGCTGGCTTGTGGGCGGCCGCGCAACGCGATCTTCGGTCGCGACTTGACGCGGCCGCGCGACTCCGGCAGAATCCGGCGCGGAATGACACATCTTCACGTTCTCAAGCCGAAGCTCGCGCGGCCCTGCCTGGAGGCAGTGGCCTAGACGGCTTCGCTCGGGAAACCGACTCGGGGCCGCTGGGCAGGCTCCGAGGGCCGCAGACACCGAACGAGGTGACTGCGGTCTTTTTGTTTGGCTCGGAGCCAGCGCCACGGTCTCGTCGACGACGACCCCCACACGCAGACGAGGAACCACAAGCACGATGCGAGCACTGATCACCGGCAGCGGCAACATGGGCCGGGCCATCGCCGCCGGCCTTGTGACACGCGGCGACGAGGTCGCGGCCATGGCCGGGCGCGAGACGGGCTACCCGGCCGCTGCCGAGGTCGGCCCGGTCGACGTGACCTTCGAGTTCAGCCACGGTTCCACGCTGCTCGAGCACGTGGACCTCGGCCTCGCGGCCGGCTGTCGCGCCTTCGTCGTGGGTACCACCGGCTGGAGCGCGGCCGGCGAGACCGGCTCGGCCTTCGCGACCCGACTGGCCGAGGCCGGCGCCCGAGCCGTGGTCGCGCCCACGTTCAGCCTCGGCGCGGTCCTCTTCGGCGAGATCGCCGAATATGCTGCTCGCCTCTTCGGTGGCTTCCCCGACTACGACCCCTACCTCTTCGAACAGCACCGTGCGGCCAAGGCCGACCGGCCCTCCGGCACCGCCCTGGCCGTGGCAGCGCGGCTGCTCCCGCATCTCCACGAGAAGCGCGAGGCGCGCCTGGCCATGGGCACGGGCGCGCCCGATCCAGACGTGCTGGAGATCGTGGCCCTGCGCGCCGGCTCCCACCCGGGCATGCACACCGTCGGCTTCGACGGTCCGGGGGAGTCGCTCCAGGTCCGCATCGAGGCACGTGACCGCTCCGCCTACGTGGCCGGGGCCCTGCTCTCCGCCGATGCGCTCATCGCGCAACCCGACCGCCGCGCGATCACCGGCTTCGCCGACCTGGTCCGCGAACGGATCGCCTGACGTCACCACGCCAAAGACACCGACGACAAGACCGAAAGGAACGACCGACATGAACCCCACACCGACCCTGCGAGGCGCCATCACCGCCCTCGTGACACCCATGCACGCCGACGGCTCGCTCGACGAGGAGACGCTCGTGGCCACCGTCGAACGCCAGATCGACGCCGGCATCAACGGCCTCGTGCCGGTGGGCACGACCGGCGAGTCGCCCACGCTCAGCGCCGAGGAAGACCAGCGCGTCATCGAGCTGACGATCGAGACCGTGCGTCGTCGGGGTGTGGCCGAGACCACGCCCGTCATCGCCGGCACCGGCTCGAACGTGACCGAGCACGCCATCGCCTATACCCAGGCGGCCGCCCGCCTGGGGGCGGACGCGGCGCTGGTGGTCTCGCCCTACTACAACAAGCCCGACCAGCGCATGCTCGAGGCTCACTACCGCACCGTGGCCGACGAAGGTGGCATCCCCATCGTGGTCTACAACGTGCCCGGGCGCACCGGCGGCAACGTCAGCGCCGACACGCTCATGCGCCTGGCCGAGCACCCCATGATCATCGCGGTCAAGGAGGCCTCGGCCAACATGGAGCAGATCATGACCATCGTGCGTGAGCGGCCCGAGGGCTTCGCGGTGCTCTCGGGCGACGACAGCTGGACCCTGCCCATCATGGGCGTGGGCGGCGACGGCGTGATCTCGGTGGCCTCCAACGAGGTGCCCGAGGTGATGGTCGCGCTGTGCGACGCTGCCGCGCGTGGCGACATGGACGGCGCCCGTGAGATCCACTACCGCTACCTCGACCTCATGCGCGTCAACTTCATCACCACCAGCCCCTCGCCGGTGAAGGCGGCCATGGCCGAGATGGGCCTCATCACCGATGCCCTGCGCATGCCGATGATGCCGCTCGACGAGGCCAACCGCGCCCGCGTGCGCGAGGTGCTCGCCGAGCTGGGGCTGCTCGAGACCGCGACCGCGACCTCGACCGCGGTCGGAACAGCGGCAGCATGACTGGCGAACCGACGACCGACGCGACCGATCCCCGTGGCCCGGCGGCTACCGACTCCCGTGTAGCCGCCGGGCCGTCCTCCCTCGCGAGCCGCATCGAGGCCGCCGACGCGGCCTGGACCGCCGCGGGCCGCCGCCCATCAGCGGCCCTCCTGGCCGAGGTCAGGTCCCTGGTCGCCGAGCTCGTGGGCGCGCTCGAGGCCGGCACCGCCCGCGCGGCCACGCCAGACGACGACGTCGCGGGCCGCTGGCGGGTCGACCCCTGGGTCAAGACCGGGATCCTGCTGGGCTTCCGTCTCCCGGGCATGACCGACCTGCGTGACGGACCCATCATGGCCGCGCGCGACAAGGCCGCCTACGGCCTGCTCGACTTGCTCGACTCCGAAGCGGCCCGTGCGGCGTCCGCGGCCGGCGCGCCGTGGCGGGTCGTGCCCGGCGGGACGACCGTGCGCAGTGGCGTCCATCTCGAGCCGGGCGTGACGATGATGCCGCCGTCGTATGCCAACGTCGGTGCCTGGGTCGGCCGCGGCTCGATGATCGACTCGCACGTGCTGGTGGGCTCGTGCGCCCAGGTCGGGGAGGGCGTCCACCTCTCGGCCGCGGTCCAGATCGGCGGCGTGCTCGAACCCGCCGGCGCACGTCCGGTCATCGTCGAGGACGGAGCCTTCGTGGGCGGAGGCGCGGGCCTGTACGAGGGCGTGACCGTCAGCCGCGGCGCGGTCATCGGTGCCGGTACCGTCATCACCGGGTCGAGCCGGCTCTACGACCTGGTCCACGAACGCGCGCTGCGCGGAACGCCCGAGGCACCGCTGGTCGTGCCCGAGGGTGCCGTGGTCGTACCGGGGACGCGACCGGCGACCTCGGCCTGGGCCTCGGCGCAGGGCCTGGCCGTGAGCGTCCCGCTGATCGTCAAGTACCGCGACGCCGGCACCGACGCGCGCGTGGTCCTGGAGGAGGCGCTGCGTTGAACCCGCACAGGTCCGGCGCACCCGCCATCGACGTCGGGGCGACCGTGGCCGGCCTCGATCCGGCCGCGCTGCTCGAGGCGCACGGCAGCCCGCTCTACGTCTACGACGCGGCCGTGCTGCGGGCGCGCGCGGCCGCCTGCAGGCGGCCACACCCGACGCGGTCGAGATCGCCTTCGCCTGCAAGGCCAACGGCTCGCCGGCGGTGCTCTCGACGCTCGCGGCTGCGGGACTGGGTGCGGACGTGGCCTCGGGCGGCGAGCTGCGGGCGGTGCTCCGGGCCGGCTTCGACGCGGCCCGGGTCGTCTTCACCGGGCCGGGCAAGACCGACGCGGAGCTGGCCGTGGCGGTCGCGGCCGGCGTCGGCGCACTGACGGTCGAATCGCTCGAAGAGCTCGACATCGTCATCGGCCTGGCCGCGTCCGCAGCCCCCGGTCAAGGCCTGATGCTGCGGCTCGCGACCGAGGGTGAGGCCGAGGGGCTGCCCATCATCAGCGCGCCCGGCAACGTCAAGTTCGGCCTCACCGACGCCGAGGCCGACGAGGCCGTGACGCGGCTGCGGAGGGCGGGCGCCCTCGCCCCCGACGGGGCGGTTCGTGCTGCGGGGGTTCCACGCCTTCGGGGCCTCCAACGTGCTCGATGCGGCCGTGCTCGTGGCCGGGGCGGCGACGCTGGCCCGCCGGGCCGAGCGCATCGCTGAGCGTCACGCGCTGCACAGTCGAGCTGCTCGACGCTGGTGGCGGACTGGGCATCCCCTATGCGGCCCACGAGAGACCGCTGGACATCGAGGCGCTGGGGCAGGGGCTGGCAAGGGAGATCGAGAGCTGGGCCGGTCGTCCGGCGCTGCGCCGGACGCGCCTGCTGCTCGAGCCCGGACGATGGCTGGCCGGTCCCGCCGGGACCTACCTCTGCTCGGTCACGCGCACCAAGGAGCGCGGCGGGCGCGTCGTGGCCATCAGCGATGGCGGCATCCACCACCTGTTGCGTCCACGACTCGTGGGCCAGGACCACCGGGTCGTGCCGGTCGGGGCCGGGGCCGAGCGCCCGCTCGACGCACGCGTGGACCTGGTGGGACCGCTGTGCACCGGTCTCGACATCCTCGCCGCGGACGTGCCCGCGTCGCGGCCACGGGCGGGCGACCGCTTCGCCGTGCTCGACGCGGGCGCCTACGGCTACAGCGAGTCGATGCCGCTCTTCCTCTCCCACCCGACGCCGGCCGAGATCGTGGTCGACGGCGGGACAGTGACGGTCTCCCGGGAGCGCACCGAGCCGCTGTAGCCGGACCCCTCAGCGCTCGCCGCGGACCGCCAGGCGCTCGCGGACCGCATCGAGCTCGGCGTGGACGCGGCTCGGCGCGGTGCCGCCGATGACGTCCGGACGGGCGAGTGCGTTCTCCAGCCGGGCGGCGTCGCGCAGGGTGTCGGCGACGTCCAGCCGGGCCGCGGCTGCCTGTGCCACCGTGTCTTCTGAGGCGGCCAGCACGTCCACGATGTCGGCGTCGGTGAGTTCGGTCAGTTCGGCGCCCTGCATCTCGGCCACGGCCACGAGCGAGCCCACGATGTGGTGCCCCTCGCGGAAGGGCACACCCAGCTCCACGAGCGCGTCGGCCACGGCCGTGGCGGTGGTGTAGCCGGTGACCGCGGCGGCGAGCATGCGGGCCTCGTCGACGTGGAGCGTGGCCACCATGCCGGCCATGACATCGAGCGATGACTCCAGCACCGCGAGGGCATCGACCAGCGCTGGCTTGTCCTCCTGCAGATCGCGCTGGTACCCGCTGGGGATGCCCTTGAGCATGGTCAGGGCCGTGACCAGGTGGCCGCTCACGCGCGCGGTCCGGCCGCGGACGAGCTCGGCCGGGTCAGGATTGCGCTTGTTGGGCATCATCGACGACCCCGTCGACCAGGCGTCGGCGGGGCGGATGAAGCCGAAGTTGGGGTTGGTCCACCACACGATCTCCTCGGCCAGTCGCGAGAGGTGGGCCATGGCCAGGGCGGCGGCCGCGATGGTCTCCACCACCGGGTCGCGGTCGCCGACCGCGTCGATGGAGTTGCGAGTCACGCCCTCGAAGCCGAGCGCCGCCGCGGTGGCCTCGCGGTCCAGGCGGAACCCGGCACCGGCGATGGCGCCCGAGCCCAGCGGCGAGAGCGAGGCACGCCGAAGGGCGTCGGCGAAGCGGCCCCGGTCGCGTTCGAGCCATCTCGACGTAGGCCAGCAGGTGGTGCGCGAAGAGCACCGGCTGGGCGGGCTGCACGTGGGTGTGCCCGGGCATGACCGCGTCACGGTGCCCGTCGGCCAGTCCCACCAGCGCGCGCTCCAGCCCCACCAGCGCAGCGTCGATCGTCGCGGACCCGGCGGCGCAGGTAGAGCCGCAGGTCCGTGGCCACCTGGTCGTTGCGCGAGCGGCCGGTGTGGAGCTTGCCGGCCACCGGGCCGACTCGCGCGGTCAGCTCCATCTCCACGTTCATGTGGATGTCCTCGTGCGCCGGATCCCACTCGACGACCCCGTCGCGCACGTCGTCGGCGATGGAGCGCAGGCCGTCGCTGATGGCGGCAGCCTCGTCCGCGGTCAGCAGGCCCGCGCGCAGCAGGCCACCGACGTGCGCGAGCGAGCCCTCGATATCCTCGAGGGCCAGCTCGACGTCGGTCTCGATCGAGCGTCCGAAGTCAGCCGCGTTCGCGTCCGGCTCCGCCGCGAAGCGGCCGCCCCAGGCTTTCATGGCCGCCTCCTCTCAGGCGTCCGTGACCTCCACCGGCAGGTCGCCCAGCATCGGCTCGGTCCAGGTCCAGGCCGATTCGTGCCGGGCAGCCTCCGTGCGCAGCGGCAGGCCGAAGATCTTGATGAAGCCGACAGCGGCAGCGTGGTCGTAGGCATCGTCGGCATCGTAGGTCGCGAGCGTGCGGTCGTACAGCGAATCGTCGCTGCGCCGGCCGACCACGTAGGCGGAGCCCTTCTCGAGGCGCATGCGCACCTGGCCGTTGACGACGCGCTGGCTCGAGCGCACGTACTCGCGCAGGTCGCGGTGGAGCGCGCTGAACCAGATCCCGTCGTAGGTGGCCTGGGCGGTCTCATCGGCCACGAGACGGTTGAAGCGCAGCTGCTCCTTGGAGAGGGTCAGGCCCTCCAGCGAGGCGTGGGCCGTATGCAGGATGGTGGCCGCGGGCGTCTCGTAGATCTCGCGGCTCTTGATGCCCACGAGCCGGTCCTCGACGTGGTCGATGCGACCGACGCCATGCGTGCTGCCGAGGTCGTGCACACGCTCGACGAGTTCGACCGGGCCGATGCGTCTCACCGTCGAGCGAGACAGGGATCCCGCCCTCGAAGCCGATGGTCAGCTCGGCCGGGATGTCCGGGGCGTCGCCGGGGGCGACGGTCCACTCGTAGGCATCGGCCGGGGGCGTGGTCCAGGGATCCTCGAGCACACCGGTCTCGCAGGAGCGGCCCCAGAGGTTGACGTCGATGGAGTAGGGCGATTCCTTGGTGATGGGGATGTCGATGCCGCGGGCCGCGGCATAGTCGATCTCCTCGTCGCGGCTGAGGCCCATGCCCACGCGCATGGGAGCCACCACCTCGAGCGCGGGATCGAGGGCGTGGACGGCCACGTCGAAGCGGACCTGGTCGTTGCCCTTGCCGGTGCAGCCGTGGGCGACCGCGTCGCAGCGTTCGCGATCGGCGACCTCCACGAGCAGCTGCGCGATGAGCGGCCGGGCGAGGGCGGTGGCCAGTGGATACACGCCCTGGTAGAGGGCGTTGGCCTGGAGGCTGGGCCACACGAACTGGCGGATGAACCGGTCACGACCATCGATGACGTAGGCACGACTGGCCCCCGCGGCCAACGCGCGGTCACCCACGCTCTCGCGCAGTGACTCACCACCGAGATCGACCGTCAGGGTCACCACCTCGGTGCCGTATTGCTCCTTGAGCCAGGCCACCGCGACCGATGTATCCAGCCCGCCCGAATAGGCGAGCACGACCTTCTTCACCTTCTACCTCCGAACCGTTGTCGAGATGCGTGCGAGGCGCCCGACGCACGCCGGACGCCCGTGGAAGTGCGGGTCACACGACGCAGTGGAGGCTCGCTGTCCTGCATTAACATGCGCGTGTAGGCCAGATTGTTGCATAGTCATGCATCCCGTGCACGGGGTGCGACCCGCATACGTAGGCGACTCCGGATGGGCTGAGGTGCGCTGCGGGCGGGCCGAGGGCGGTGCGGCGCGGGGGTCCCCCATGGTGCGTGCAGGCACAGTCCTAGCCGCGACTAGTGGTATCGGGTCACTCCCCGTACCGCCGGCGGGGAGGTTCACTGGTGCTCAAGCCCGGTAGGGAGAACCCATGTCCACACCCCGCCCCGAGCGCCACGACCTGGCCGTATCCGCGGCCGACCGCCCACGTTCCGTGCGCTGGCGGCTGTGGGCGGCCATGCTCGCGCTGGCGCTCGTGCCCACGATGGTCGGCATCTACCTCACGACCTCCCTGCCGGCCTCGCCCGATCCGGCCCTCAGCGCCGAACGCGCGCGCGAGTCCTCCGAAGCCGCGGCGGCCCTGCTCGCCCGCGAGCAGGCTATCGAGGCCCGCCTGCTGCTGGCCGCGGCCGATCTCGACATGGTGCGGCTGCTCAACGGCATCGATGGTGCCACCGAGCGCCAGCAGCGCGGCCCAGGCCATGCGCTCGCTCCGCGCTGGCGACGGCGCCATCATCAGCGGGGCGTGCCTGGTGCGCGCCAGCGACGGCCGCAAGGTCCCCCTCACGGTCGGCCAGGCCGGTCTCGACGCCTGTGCCGACGATACGCTGCTGCGCCGGGCCATCGGTGCCAGCCCCGACCTGGTCACGCATGCCACCGCCGGGGCCGCGACCGAGGGCCGTCTGCTGCTCGCTACTCCCGTGCGCTCGGCCAATGGGCGCGCCCGCGGCGTCCTCTCGGCAACGGTGGACGTCGCCGCGCTCTTCGACCGGACCCGCAGGGTCGGCGGCGATGCGGTCACCTCGATGCTCGTGGACATGGGCTCATCAGAGGTGGTCGCGACCGAGCTGGCGACCGCGGGTCCGGTCAAGGAGGCGGCAGCGGCTGACCCGCCGCGGGTCGCGCCGTATCTCGCCGGCCTCCGGGTGCGCGACGCGGAGGCCGAGAAGGAGCTGCTGGCCATGGGCGTGGCACCCACGGTCGTGCCGCTGTGGGGCAACGGCGACGGCAGCAGCATGGGCCTTGTGCAGCTCTGGCCGGGTGGTGGCGGGGAGGTCCCCCTCGAGGTCCGGCTGGCCCTGATGCTGCTGCTGGCGGGCGCCATCGTGGCCGTCATCGTGCTCGTGCGCTACTTCCTCGACCCCTTCGAGGAGATGGCCGACTCGCGTGCGCAGCTGCAGGAGCTGTACCACGAGGCGCGCCACGACGCCATGGCTGACGGGCTCACCGGCCTGGGCAACCACCGCGCCTTCCAGGAGGAGCTGGGACGACGCATCAACGCCTTCGAGCAGCGCCATTTCAACTTCAGCCTGGTGCTCCTCGATCTCGATGACCTCAAGGTCGTCAACGACCGCGACGGCCACGCCGCCGGCGACGAGATGCTCGTCTCCATGGCTCGGACGATGCGTGACTTCGCCCGTGACGGCGACCGGCTCTACCGCACCGGCGGCGACGAGTTCGCCATCATCCTGCCGGACACCGACATCGACGGTGCGGTCGCGGTGGCCGAGCGCATCCTCCACTTCTGCCGTCGGCCCCCGAACGGCATGCGTCCCAGTCCCTTCTCATCGGGCGTGTCGGGGGTGCCCTACTTCACGCGCCAGCGCGACATGGTCTACCGCCAGGCCGATGCCGCACTCTACTGGGCCAAGCGCCACGGTCGAGGCACGGTGGAGGTCTTTGACGCCGAGCGCGACCAGCTGCCCGAGGCGCTGTCCGATGTCACGGCCAATGCCGTGCAGGAGGTCATCACGGGCAAGCTGCTGCGGCCCGTGTTCCAGCCCATCGTCGACCTGCGCAGCGGCCACATCCTTGGCTTCGAGGGCCTCATCCGGCCGACCGCGGACAGCCCCCTGCCGAACACCGCCCGGCTCTTCGAGGCCGCCGCGGCCTCGGGGCGGACGGTCGAGCTCGACCTGGCCTGCATCGAGGCCGTCGTCGACGGCGCTCGCGCCATCGGTCCCGACCGGCTGCTCACCATCAACCTCAGTCCGCGCACCCTCGAGATCAAGGACTTCGACGCGGCCTGGCTGCTCAACGGACTCGTGCGCAACGGCATCAGCCCCGGTCGCGTCATCGTCGAGATGACCGAGCGCGAGGAGGTCGACGACCTGGGCCGCCTGCAGCAGACCTTCAACATGCTGCAGCAGTACGGCCTGCGCCTGGCCGCCGACGATGTCGGTGCCGGCAACTCCGGCCTGCGCCTGCTCTCGCAGGTCCAGTTCGACATCGTCAAGATCGACCTCGCGCTCGTGCAGAGCGGCGTCCGCCGGCTCGGAGCCCGAGCGGTGCTGGAGTCGCTACGCGACCTGGCCCTGAGCCAGAACGCGCGCATGATCGCCGAAGGCGTCGAGACGGCGCGGCAGCTGCAGGTCATCCGTGAGCTCGATATCGGCGCCGGGCAGGGCTTCCTGCTGGGTCGACCCGACGCCTCGGTAGCCATGACCTTCGTGGACGTGCGTCAGCTCGAGAGCGGCGTGGTGGTGCCGCGCGAGGTGGGTCCGGAGCTGCTGCTCGGAGCCGCCGGTCCGGTCGGCGATGACGACATGGAGGAGATGCCCGAAGACCGTCGGGCCATCTTCATGCCTCCCGCGGGACAGCAGCTCGAGCCCAGCGCGGGCTAGCCGGTCGTCCGGCGGCTCGGTCGCGGGTACCAGCGACGAGGAGGACCTAGGCCAGTCGGAAGCCGGTGCCGGCACCTTCGTGGAGGGCTCGCTGGAGCGCCCGCTCGGTGCGACCGTCGGCGATGACCGCACGCTCCGCGACCGAGCCCGGAGCCAACGCACGCAGGGCCGAGCTGACCTTGGGCACCATGCCGCCCGCGATGACGCCCTCGTCGATGAGCCGGGCGGCCTCGGCCGGCGTGAGCTCGGGGATGCGCTCGCCATCGGCGCCGCGGACGCCGTCGGTGTCGGTCATGAGCACCAGCTCGCCGCCGAGGGCAGCGCTGACGGCGGCCGCGGCGTCATCGGCATTGACGTTGCAGATGTGGCCGTCGGGATCGAGGCCCATGGGCGTGACCACCGGCAGATAGCCCGCATCGAGCAGCGCGCGCAGCAGGCTCACGTCGGCGATCGGCTCGCTGATGACGCGGTCGAGGCCCTCTGCGCGGGGACCGCGGATCATGGCGGCGTCGATACCGCGCACGCCGACCGCGTGGGCGCCCAGCTCCAGCAGCGCCGCGGTCAGCTCGGCGTTGATGACGCCGCTGATGACCGCGAGGAAGACCTCCAGGGTGGCGTCGTCGGTGACCCGTCGACCGCCGTGCCAGTGGCTCTCCACGCCCAGCCGCTCGAGCCAGTCGGTGAGGCGCTTGCCGCCGCCGTGGACGATGACGACGGGTCGCTCGCGTCGCTCATCGACGATCTCGCGCAGCACGTCCTGCTGTTCGACGATGGTGGTGCCGCCGAGCTTGACCACGACCGGGCTGCCGCTCACGTGGAGTACTCGGTGTTCTCGATGACGTACTCCCGGTCAGGTCGCAGCCGAACGCTTCGCCGCGCCCTCGCCGATGCCGAGGTCGATGCGGATGAGGACCTCGCCGCCCTTCATGCGCGCGGTGAGGGCGGCCTCGTCGTACGCGAGCGGCACCCCCGCGAAGACCGGCACGCCCTCGATGTCGATCTGCAGTCGTCGCCGGGTCGAGCTCCACCGGGCGACCGGCGCGTCACGGGCCGCCGCGGGGCCGAGCCCGGCCGCCTCGAGGACCTCGACGCCGGCGATCCGGCGTTGCCGACGGCCATGGCGATCCGGCCCCAGTTGGGGTCGGCGCCGTGGACCGCCGCCTTGAGCAGGTCGCTCGCGACGACGGCGCGAGCCGCGGCGCGAGCCGCGGCGTCGTCATGGGCGCCGCTGACGGCGCAGGTGATGAGCGTGGTGGCACCCTCGCCGTCGGCGGCCTGCTGGCGCGCCAGCGAGCGGGCCACCGCCTCGACTGCGCCCCCGAGCGTGGCCAGCGCCACCGGATCGGCCTCGAGCGGCGCCGCGCCCGATGCACCCGAGGCCGCCAGCAGCACGGTGTCGTTGGTGGACTGATCGCCGTCGACGCTGAGTCTGGTTCCAGGTGCGGGCCACGATCGGCCGCAGCAGCCGGTGGAGCGTGACCGGCTCCACCTCGGCATCGGTGAGCACGAAGCTGAGCATCGTGGCCATGTTGGGGTGGATCATGCCCACGCCCTTGGCCACGCCGCTGACGGTCACCCGCACGGGCGCGCCGTCGGGGTCCGGCAGGTCCACGCGTCACCGCAGCGACCTTGGCGCGGGAATCGGTCGTGCGCATGGCCTCGGCCACATCGGCGAAGGCGGCGTCGTCGCGGCCGAGCTGCCACGATGGCAGAGAGCGCCTTGGCGACGCGCTCCACCGGCAGGCGCGTGCCGATGAGCCCGGTGGACATGGCCAGCACGCGCTCGGGCGTGTCCCCGCGTGCGGGCCAGCGTGGCCGCCAGGCTGCGCTGGTCGGCGAGGCCGGCCTCGCCGGTCGCGGCGTTGGCGCAGCCGCTGGTGCACATCATCGCGTCCGTCCAGCCGTAGCGGCCGTCCCCCGCCGGCTCCGTGACGGCGAGGTGCTCCTTGTTCATGCGCACCGCCGCGGCGGGAAGGCGATTGGTGGTGAACGTCGCGGCCACGGCCGCAGGGCCGTCCGTGACCAGCACGACGGCGAGGTCGAGCGCGCCCGAGGTCTTGATGCCGGCCCTCGTGCCAGGCCCCGAAGCCGCCGGGCAGACGAGCCGCCGGCTCGACGTCGGGCAGGTCGGAGGGGAGGGGCGCGAGCGGCCTCACGGAACGATGGGCAGCTGCTCGAGGCCCGCTGGCCTCGGGCAGGCCGAAGACGATGTTGAAGGCCTGCACGGCCTGGCCGGCGGCGCCCTTCACGAGGTTGTCCTCGACCGAGACGGTGGTGATGCGGCCGGTGCGGTCATCGAGGTGGGCGAACACGCGCACGAAGTTGCTGCCGCGCACGTGGCGGTGGCCGGCGCCGTCTCGACGACCTCCACGAAGTACTCGTCGGCGTAGGCCTCGTCGTAGAGCTCGCGCAGCTCGGCGGGGGTGACCGGGCGGGTGGGGCGGACGTGGCCGGTGGCGAGGATGCCTCGGTTCATGGGCACCAGGTGGGGGGTGAAGCCGACCGTGGCGGCGCCTGGGTTGGCGTCGGGCGTGGGTCCCGCATCACGGATCTCCTGCATCAGCTCGGCGATGTGGCGGTGGCCGCCGACACCGTAGGCCTTGAGCGAGTCGTTGACCTCGGAGTACATGAGGTCGGCCTTGACCGAGCGGCCGGCGCCCGAGACGCCGCTCTTGGCGTCGACGACGACGTCGGCGATGAGGCCCGCGCGCGCGAGCGGATAGAGGCCCAGCATCGAGGCCGTGGGGTAGCAGCCCGGCGAGGCGACCAGGCGGGTGTCGGTGCCCTGCAGCGCCCGCAGCTCGTCACGGTGCTGTTCGGGCAGGCCGTAGACGGCCTGCGCCAGCAGCTCCGGGAAGGGATGCGTGTAGTCGTACCAGCGCTCGTAGTCGGCCGCGTCCTTGAGGCGGTAGTCCGAGCCCAGGTCGATGACCGCGATGCCCTTCTCCACGAAGTCGGGAACGAGCGCGGCCGAGGCCCCGTGGGGGAGGGCCATGAAGACGGCATCCACCGGCGGCAGCGTCGTCTCGATGAAGTGGCCGGTGCGACCCAGCTGTGGCTGGCTCTCGCCCAGCGGCTCGTGGTCACGATCGCGGCCCTGCAGGCCCGCGATGCGCACGTGGGGATGGCGCTCGAGCAGGCGCACGAGCTCGCCGCCGGCGATGCCGGCGGCGCCGATGATGCCGACGCGGATGGTGGAGCGGCCGCCGATCGTAGGGCTGGCTGAGGTCAGAGTGCGTCTGGGTCATGGTCGCTGACGATACAGGGCGTGGCGCTCGCGGGTCGAGGCTATGCGATAGTTGGAGTGACCGATGAGTACGCACAACGACCCCCGCGAGGGCGACCTGCCGGACCTATCCATCCCCAGCGGCGGCATCTGCTCTCGGCCATCGAGGTGCGTACCACCGACGACGCCGACCTCGTCGAGATCCTGGTGCGGCTGCGCGAGGCCGGCGCCGAGGTGGTGACCATCAACTCCTTCCCCGCGACCAAGAAGGGTGAGGACGACCGCGTCACGCGCGTGTTCGACATCGAACTGCGCGACCTGGGCCCGGTGGAGGCGACCCAGATCGCCGGCTCCGTGCCGGGGGTGACCGAGGTCGACGCGCGGCCGACCCTGGGCCAGGTCTTCGGCAAGCGCGTCATCGTCATCGGCGGCGGTGCCCAGGTGGCCCAGGTGGCCCTGGGCGCCGTCACCGAGAGCGACCGTCACAACCTGCGCGGCGAGCGCATCTCGGTGGACACCATGGCCCTCGTGGGCGAGGACGAGATCGCCGCTGCCGTGCGCGCGGTCGCCGACCTGCCCCGTGCGCACATCCTGGTGCTGGCCGGCTCGCTCATGGGCGGCGAGATCACCAAGGCCGTGCGCGAGTTGCGCCAGCGGGGCATCCCCGTGGTCGCCCTGTGCATGGCCGGCTCCGTCTCGGCCGAGGCGGACCTCGTCGTGAGCGACCCGGTGCAGGCAGGCACGATGGCGGTGATGGCCATCGCTGACACGGCCCGCTTCGACCTCGACCAGCTGCGCGGCCGCCGCTACTAGACGCGAGCGGGGCGTGCGCCACGTGGCGCACCCCAGGGCCGCTGCCCGTATCCTTCGGGCATGACCGACACCGCCCGCACCATCTCGGAACGCTCGACCGCCACGCTATCGCCCATCCTCGGCCGCTACTACCAGCAGACCTGGGTCCGGGGCGATGGGCACCGTCTGTACGACAGCGACGGCCGGGCCTACCTCGACTTCGCCAACGGCATCGCGGTGACCTCGCTGGGCCATGCGCATCCGCGGGTCAACGCGGCCATCCACCAGCAGGTCGACGAGCTCATCCACGTCTGCAACGGGCTCGGCCATCTGGACCCCGGTGACGCGCCTGGCGGAGATGCTCGTGGCAACGCTGCCCGAGCCGCTCGACACGGTCTACTTCGGCAACTCGGGCGCGGAGGTCGTCGACGGGGCCATGAAGATGGCGCGCCGGGCCACCGGGCGGACCCACATCATCGCCTTCAGCGGTGCCTTCCACGGGCGCACCTACGGGGCCACCAGCATCACCAGCTCCAGCCTCAACTATCGCTCCGGCTACGATCCGCTGGTGCCCGACGTCCACATCGCGCCCTTCCCCAACGCCTACCGCGACTTCGACGGTGACGAGGCGGCGGCATCGGCCGCAAGCCTGGCCTACCTCGAGCGGATGTTCGCCGAGCAGCTGCAGCCGGCGCGCACCGCGGCCTTCATCATCGAGCCGGTGCAGGGCGAGGGCGGCTACGTGCCTGCGCCGCTCGAGTTCCTGCTGGGCCTGCGCGAGCTGGCCACGCGGCACGGCATCCTGCTCATCATGGACGAGGTCCAGTCGGGCTACGGCCGCACGGGGTCGATGTGGGCCTTCGAGCACGCGGGCATCGTGCCCGACGTGGTGCTCGTGGCCAAGGCCATCGCCAACGGCATGCCGCTCGCGGCGCTGGTCTCACCGCGTGAGCTGCAGGAGCGCTGGGGCCTCGGCGCGCACGGCTCCACGTACGGGGGCAACCCGGTCGCCTGTGCCGCCGGCATCGCGGTCCTGGAGGTCATCCATGAACAGGGCCTGGTGGCCAATGCCGCCGCGCGCGGGACCGAGCTGACGGCCGGCCTCCAGGCGCTGGCGGCTGAGGACCCGCGCATCGGCGACGTGCGTGGGCCGGGTCTGATGATCGGGGTCGAGATGATCAAGGACCCCGACGCACCCGACGTGGCCCTCGGCAGCGCCCTGAGCCTGGCCTGCGCCGAACGCGGACTGCTGGTGCTCACCTGCGGCGCCGGCAACGTCGTCCGCTGGATCCCGCCGCTGGACGTGCAGCGAAGCGAGATCGAGGAGGCCCTCGGCATCTTCCAGGAGTCACTGCTCGCGACGCTGTAGCGATGGCGCCGGGCGCCGCGGTCTTCGGCACGACCCGGCAGCGGCAACGCAGAGGGCAGTGGTCTCGGCCGCGGTCAGCCGCGCGAGGGGCCGGCGCTTGCCGCGCAACGGGCGAATGCGACCCCCGGACGTGGTCAAGGGTCTGGCCACTGCTCGCTCGCGCAAGATCTGCCCGCGCGGCGGCACGTTCCGCCATCGCGGCCCGCCTCGCGGCAGACCACACGCCGCGGTTCCGTGTAGCAGGCGGCCATGACCACACGCAGCCGGGGCGGCCGACCTCCGAGACGACAGCCTCGTCGCGTTCGACCGCGCAGCGGCAACGCAGAGGGCAGTGGCCTCCGGGCGGTCTGGGGTGCGAGGGGTGCTACCCGGCGCGGATCTCGCGACAGGGATTGGTCAGCCGGCCGATGCCCTCGACCTCGACGGTCATGACATCGCCGTCGTGCATCAGCACGCGCGGCTCGCGGAAGTAGCCCACACCGGAGGGCGTGCCGGTGGCGATGACGTCGCCCGGCTCGAGCGTGAATGCCTGCGAGCAGTACGAGACCAGGAAGGGCACGCTGAAGATGAGGTTGGACGTGTTCGAGTCCTGCATCGGCTCGTCGTTGCGCCAGCTGCGTACCGAGAGGGCGCCCGGATGGGGGATCTCGTCGGCCGTCACCAGCGCCGGCCCCATGGGGCAGAACGTGTCGAGCGACTTGCCGCGCACGAACTGCCGGTCGCCGTACTGCAGGTCGCGGGCGGTGACATCGTTGAGGCAGGTGTAGCCCAGCACGTGGTCGGTGGCCTCCGCCTCGCTCACGCGTCGGGCGGTGCGGCCGATGACCACGGCCAGCTCGGCCTCGAGGTCGACCGCCTCGGTCAGGCGCGGGTCCCACTCGACGGTCGCGCCGTGGCCCACCACCGAGGTCGGGAACTTGGCGAAGAGCACGGGCCGTTCGGGCACCTTCACCTTCCCGCCCTGCTCCTCCACGTGGTCCCGGTAGTTGAGCCCGACGGCCACGATCTTGCCGGGCCGCGGCACCGGCGCGACTCGGCTGACAGGGTCGACGTCGCCCGGTCGGCCCGCCGCAGCAGCCGAGCGTGCCGCCGAACGAACGGCCGCGAGTGCTCGCTCGCCGCCGGCCAGCAGCTCTGCCATCGATCCGGGCAGGCCTGCGCCGAGGGCCCGGACCGACCAGATACGCCCGGCCCCCGCCTCGATGCCGAGCCGGTCACCCGCGTCGTCGGTGTAGGAGACGAGTCGCATCAGTCGATCCTCGTGCTGTCGAGCTCGCGGCAGGGGTTGGTCAGCCGCCCGATGCCCTCGACCTCGATGGTCATGACGTCCCCGTCACGCATGGAGATCTTGGGCTCGCGGAAGTAGCCGATGCCGCCGGGCGTGCCTGTGGCGATGAGGTCGCCGGGCTCGAGCGTGAACGCCCGCGAGCAGAAGGCTACGAGCTCGGCCACGTCGAAGATGAGCTCGGAGGTGCGCGAGTCCTGCATCAGCTCGTCGTTGCGCCAGCTGCGCACCGCGAGGTCGGAGGGATCGGGCAACTCGTCGGTGGTGACCACGACCGGGCCCACGGGGCAGAAGGTGTCGAGCGACTTGGAGCGCACGTACTGGCCGTCGGAGAACTGCAGGTCTCGCGCGGTGACGTCGTTGAGGCAGGTGTAGCCGAGCACGTGATCGAGTGCGGCCTCGCGGCTCACGCGTCGCGCCCGTCGGCCGATGACGATGGCCAGCTCCACCTCCAGGTCGACGTCGTCGGTCAGCGCCCGGTCCCACTCGACCGTGGCTCCGTCGCCGATCACCGAGGTCGGGAACTTGGCGAACATCAGCGGCACGCTCGGGATCTCGAGGCCCAGCTCGGCGGCATGGTCCCCGTAGTTCAGACCGATGGCCACGACCTTGCCCGGACGTGGCACCGGCGAGATGCGCGTGGCCGGGTCGACGTCACCGGGGCGACCCTCGGCCGCGGCGCGCGCGGCGGCATCACGCAAGGCTGCCAGCGCCGGCTCGCCGCCGGCCAGCAGCTCCGCCATCGACCCGGGGATGCCGGCGCCAAGGGCCCCGCTGGACCAGATGCGACCGGATGAGGCCTCGATCCCGAGGCGGTCGCCGGCTGGGTCGGCAAAGGAGACGAGGCGCATCGAGAGGCTCCTGTGGACGGTGGCTCAGGTGGACGCGGGTTCGGTGCTCGCGGGTTCGGTGCTCGCTACTGTATCGGGCCGGCCGGTCTCGGCGAGGATGACCGCGACGACGACCAGGATGCCGCCGGCGATCTGCATCGGCGTCAGGCGCTCGCCGAAGAGGAGCACCGCGAAGGCCACGGTGTAGACGGGCTCGACGGTGCTGATGAGCGAGGCGCGGGCACCTCCGACACGCTTGACGCCGGCGTAGAACGCCTGGATGGCGACCGCCGTGGCGACGAGGCCCAGGCCGAGGAGTGGCAGCCACACGTCGGCCGGCACCGCCGCCGGCGACAGCGAGCCGCCGCTGCGGACCAGCAGCAGTGCGTAGACCAGGGCCGTGGCCGTGGTCATCATGGCGGCAGCGGAGGAGGGGTCGGGTGCATCGATGGCTGTCTCGGCGTCGCCCGGCGGGATGACCACCGGCCCTGGTGCATCGGACTCCGACGAGCCTGCCGGAGCGGCCGACGAGCCTGCCGGAGCCGCCGACGAGCCTGCCGGAGCCGCCGGACGCTCTCCCGCGAGGCGGGCCTGGAGGATGATCCAGGTGGCGTAGATGAGCGGGTTGGCGAAGGCCAGGGCCAGGCCCCACAGGGGCGGCAGCTCGTCTTCGGGGATGCCGCCGACGGTGAGCGCGATGCCGACGATGGAGATGCCCAGCGCGATCCAGGCCCGCCGTCCTTCGAGGCCGCGCAGCAGGCGCGTGGCCATGACCGCCACGATGGCCGGATAGAGGTAGGCGATGATCGATGCCAGCGAGATGGAGACCACCTGCAGCGAGGCGAAGAAGGCGTAGCTGTTGCCCACGTACAGCGTGCCCAGCAGGAGCAGCACGGCCACTCGCCGGCGCGGCAGGGAGCGCAGCGCCAGGCGTCGGCGTGACGAGAGCAGCAGGAAGCCCCAGCCGAAGAGCGCGGCCGTGGCGAAGCGCCAGAAGAGCACCGCCAGCGGCTCCATGTCCGCGTCGTAGAGCGGCTGCACGAAGAGGGCGCCCGAGCCGAAGCCGGCGGCCGAGATGAGCACGAGAGCGATGCCCAGGGCCTGTCCCGAGAGCGGCGCGCGGCGACCGGGCTGGTCGGTGCTGGTCACCGCTCGATGCTAGCGGTGCGCGCCACCATGCGGCCGACCGGCTATCGCACGGATGTCAAGGGCCGAATGGCCACTCCGCGTTACACTGGCCGTAATGCGGCCAGCGGTAACGTCGGCCGGGCCGCGAACCAGGAGCCCGCCACCGCGTGACCACAGAGACCGATCAGCACTCCCCCCCGCCGATCCAGGAACTGGAGCGCGTCACCATCCGCTTCGCGGGCGACTCGGGCGACGGCATGCAGCTCACCGGCACCCAGTTCACGCGCACCGCTGCCGTCTACGGCAACGACATCGCCACACTGCCGGACTTCCCGGCCGAGATCCGCGCTCCGGCCGGCTCGCTGCCCGGCGTTTCGGGCTTCCAGATCAGCTTCTCCTCGGCGGACATCCACACGCCCGGCGACCAGCCGGACGTGCTCGTGGCCATGAACCCGGCCGCGCTGCGCACCAACGTCGGCGACGTTCCGGCCGGCGGTGCGGTGGTGGTCAACGAGGACGCCTTCACCAAGGGCAACCTGGCCAAGGCCGGCTACGAGGAGAACCCCCTCGAGGACGGCTCGCTCAACGACTTCAACGTCTTCGTCATCCCCATCAGCAAGCTCAATGCGCTCGCGCTCGAGGGCCTGGACATGTCGACCAAGCAGGTGGACATGTCCAAGAACTTCTTCGCGCTCGGGATCATGTTCTGGCTCTACGAGCGGTCCATGGACCCGACGGTCAAGTGGATCGAGAAGAAGTTCGCGGCTCGCCCGGTCATCGCCGAGGCCAACCTGCGCGCGCTCAGGGCCGGCTACGCCTTCGGCGAGACGACGGAGATCTTCCACACCAGCTACCGCGTCAAGCCGGCCAAGCTGCCGTCGGGCACGTATCGCAACATCACCGGCAACGAGGCCGCCGCCCTCGGGTTCGTGGCTGCCACCAAGCTGGCCGGGCGCGAGTTGTTCTACGGCTCGTACCCCATCACCCCGGCCAGCGAGATCCTGCATCAGCTCTCGACCTACAAGCACTTCGGCGTGCGCACGTTCCAGGCCGAGGACGAGATCGCGGCCATCGGCTCGGCCATCGGCGCGGCCTTCGGTGGGGCGCTCGCGCTGACCGCTTCGTCGGGTCCAGGCATCGCGCTCAAGAGCGAGGCCATGGGCCTCGCGGTCATGGTCGAGCTGCCGCTCGTCGTGGTCGATGTC
Source organism: uncultured Chloroflexia bacterium (assembly GCA_963716815.1). Lineage (GTDB taxonomy): Bacteria > Chloroflexota > Limnocylindria > Limnocylindrales > CSP1-4 > JAFMJV01. The sequence goes on along the minus strand of CAVQUM010000009.1, from coordinate 242,982 downwards.
CAACGCGGCGGTCCCTCGACCGGCCTACCCACCAAGAACGAGCAATCGGACCTGCTGCAGGTGATGTACGGGCGCAACGGCGATGCACCGATGCCCGTGTTGGCACCCGCGACCCCGTCCGAATGCTTCGACATGGCCATCGAGGCCTGTCGCCTCGCGCTCAAGTACATGACGCCGGTGGCGTACCTCTCGGACGCCTTCCTGGCCACCGGCTCCGAGCCCTGGCGCATCCCCGAGCCGTCGGATCTGCCGGACATCTCGGTGGCCAACCACACCGACCCCACGACGTTCCAGCCCTATGACCGCGACCCCGACACGCTGGCCCGTCCGTGGGCCATCCCGGGCTCGCCGGGCATGGAGCACCGCATCGGCGGCCTCGAGAGCGCCGATGTCACGGGCATCGTCTCGTACGATCCCGACAACCATCAGCGCATGACCGACCTGCGGGCACGCAAGGTCGCGGGCATCGCCGACGATATCCCCGAGCTGGAGGTCTTCGGCCCCGAGTCGGGCGACCTGCTCATCCTCGGCTGGGGCAGCACCTACGGCTCGCTGCGCACCGCCGCCGAGCGGCTCGGACGCGCCGGCCACTCCGTGGCCCACGCCCACCTGCGCTACCTCAACCCGTTCCCGCGCAACACCGGTGAGGTGCTGGGGTCCTACCGCAAGGTGCTCATCCCCGAGATCAACACCGGCCAACTGCGGTTGCTCATCCGTGGTCGCTTCCTGGTCGACGCGGTGGGCCTCAACCGGGTGCGCGGCAAGCCCTTCCCCGTGCCCGAGGTCATGAAGGCCGCGCGGCTGCTGCTCGATGAGGACCGATCACGATGACCGATACGACCGGCCCGGCCTCGGCCACCCAGCCGCTGAAGCTCACGCGCAAGGACTTCGTCTCCGACCAGGAGGTGCGCTGGTGCCCTGGCTGCGGCGACTACTCGATCCTGGCCCAGGCCCAGCGCGTCATGCCCGAGTTCGGGTATCCCCGCGAGAACATCGTCTTCATCAGCGGCATCGGCTGCAGTGGCCGCACGCCCTACTACATGAACACCTACGGCTTCCATTCCATCCACGGCCGAGCGCCGACCCTGGCCACCGGCCTCAAGATCGCCCGGCCGGACCTGATGGTCTGGGTCGTCACTGGCGACGGCGACGCGCTCTCGATCGGCGGCAACCACATCGTGCACACGATGCGCCGCAACGTCGATATCAAGGTGCTCATGTACAACAACCGCATCTACGGGTTGACCAAGGGCCAGGCCAGCCCCACCTCGGAGTTCGGCAAGCGCACCAAGTCCAGCCCGGAGGGCACCATCGACCAGCCGGTCGTGCCGCCATCGCTGGCGCTGGCCTCGGAGGCCACCTTCGTCGCGCGCACCATCGACACCTACAGCAGCCACATCGCGGAGGTGCTGGAGGCGACCGGGCGGCACAAGGGCAGCGCCTTCACCGAGGTGCTGCAGAACTGCAACATCTTCAACGACGGTGCCTGGCGTGAGTTCACCGACCGTGACGTTCGCGACGACCGTGTGCTCGAGCTGAAGCACGGTGAGCCCATGGTCTTCGGTAAGGAGCGCGACCGGGGCATCCGTCTCAACGGCACCAAGCCGGAGGTGGTCAACCTCGGGGACGGTGTCACCGAGGCGGACCTGCTCGTCCACGACGAGACCGACGACATGCTGGCCTACATCCTCAGCCGCATGTTCTGGCCCGAATACCCGGTGCCCATCGGCGTCTTCCGACGGGTGAAGAAGCCGACGCACCACCAGCTCGTGGCCGGGCAGATCGAGCTCGTGCGGGCCGACAAGGGCGAGGGCGTGCTGCGCGACCTGCTCTTCACCAGCGACACCTGGGAAGTCCCCTGACCGTGCCCGTGGTCGTCGTCGCCGACGACCTGATGTGGTCCACACGCCTCACCGAAGCCGTCCGCCGCGCCGGCGGCGCGGCTGTGCCGCTTGCCTCCGACGAGGAGCTGGACGTGGCCTTGCAGGCATACCAGCTGGGTGACGTCAACTCCATCAGCGGCGCCGTCGTCGACCTTGCCGTCAGGCGGCTCGATGGCGTAGCCGCGATCGAACGCATCGCCGCGCTGCGGCTGCCGGTCATCGCCGTGGCCGAGCACGACGACCAGCTCACGCGGGCGCGCGCCCGCAAGGCGGGAGCTCTGCGAGTCTTCTCGTATCGCAAGTTCTTCGAGGACGGCACCCGGCTGGTGGAAGGCTGGCTGGCCACGGATGCACCAAGAGGGGGAACGACATGAGCGACGGCATCAGCGCCGCCCGCTACGCGGAGCGGCTGCTGCGGGTGAAGGTGGCTGCCGCCGAGGCGCGAGCCTCAGCCCTGCTCATCGGCGTGGGGCCGGAGCTGGAGTGGCTCACCGGCTACGCCGCGCATGGCGCCGAGCGCCTGAACCTGCTGGTGATCCCGGCCGAGGGCGAGGTCACCTTCATCAGCCCGCGCCTGGAGGCACCCGCGGCCATGGCCGCGCCCGGCTTCTCTGGCGGTTCGATCCCGCTGGCGACGTGGGCGGAGACTGACGATCCCTTCGGACTGGTGCCCACGCTGATCCCACCGCGGAGCCCACTGCGCTTCCACGTCTCCGACGGGCTTCGAGCCGCGTTCGTGCTGGGGCTGCAGGGCGTGCTGCCTGGCGCCTGGTGGGGTCTGGCCTCGAGCGTGCTGGCACCCATGCGCCGGGTCAAGGACGCCGAGGAGATCGGCCTGCTGCGGGCCGCGGCACAGGCCGCCGACCGGGCCATGGAGCGGATCGTCAGCGGCCCGCTCGTCGGGCGCACCGAGGCTGCGGTGGCCCGCGACGTGCGCGATGCGCTGGTGGAGGAGGGCCACGACACGGCCGAGTTCGCCATCGTCGCCTCCGGTCCCAACAGCGCCTCACCCCACCACGAGCCGGGCGAGCGTGTCATCGCTCCCGGCGAGCCACTGCTGCTCGACATCGGTGGCCGGCGCGCGGGCTACAACTCGGATATCACGCGCACGGTCTGGATCGCGGGCGAGGACGGCTCGGGCCCCGAACCCGGGTTCCGCGAGATCTACGAACTGACCGCGAGCGGACAGGCGGCGGCTCGCGCGGCGGTGCGCCCGGGCGTCTCCTTCGAGGCGCTCGACGCGGCTGCGCGCGAGGTCATCTCGAGCGGTGGCCATGGCGACCACTTCATCCACCGCCTGGGCCACGGCATCGGCCTGGAGGTGCACGAAGAGCCCTATGCCGTGGCCGGCAACACCGAAACGGCCGTGGCCGGCAACACCTTCAGCTGTGAGCCTGGCATCTACCTCGAGGGCCGCTACGGCGTGCGCATCGAGGACGCGATGGTGTGCACGGCCGCCGGCGGGGAGTCGCTCAACGAGTCGCCTCGCGAGCTGCGCGTGGTCTCCGGCCGGTAGCGCGCCGTCGGCAGCAAGGCCGTCGACCTGTCCGGCCCGCCCGAGGGGCGGCCCCCGCGACCGGGTGTATCATCCGCCGACCGGCCGCCACGCGGTGTGGCGACCCCTAACGACGGATTTGACCACAGCGCGCGCGAGGGCACGCGCGATCGCGGCGCAGCTCGCGCCCGCCGCGAGGGAAGAGCGATCCATGGCTGAACTCAACGGCAGCCGGGCCAACGGTTCGACGCCGGGCCAAGGCTGCACCCAGGCGCAGATGCGGCGCTTCATCAAGTCGCGCGCCTACGTACCCATGCACGAGCTGCGGCGGCGCTTTGCCATCGATGGCGCTGCCGACGACGTCCGCATCGTGGACACTCGCGACGGCCGCCTGTGGGCGGGCCTGCCCGAGAGGGAGTGCGGCTTCCTGGCCGATCTCCTCGACCGCGGCGAGGTCGGCGTCGAGCTCTGCCATGACCCCTGCGTGGACATGATCATCGGGGTCTACGCCATCAGACCCGTCGGCCGCTAGCCGGCACCGGACTCCCCCATGACGGCGTCAGAACCCATCGAGCTCTCGGTCGGCGTGGAGGGCATGTCGTGCGCCTCGTGCGTCAACCGCATCGAGCGCTTCCTGCGCGACGCTGACGGCGTGACCCAGGCCAACGTCAACCTCGCCACCGAGCGCGCCACCGTGCTGGTGGATCCGGCCGTGGCCGGGCGCTCGGAAGTGGAGGCGGCCATCGAGGCCGCCGGCTACGACGTCCGACCCGAGCGGCCCCGCGACGAGGCGGGCGCGCTGACGCTCGATGAGGCCGATCCCGATGCGGACGTACGCGCCAGAGAGATGCGCGAGCTGGGCATCAGGGCCGTGGTCTCGGTGGCCGTGGCCGCGGCCATCATGGCTCTGATGCTGTGGCCCGGGCTCACCGGCATGGCCATGACCGAGCTGAACTGGCTCCTGCTCATCCCCGCGACGTTCATCCAGTTCTGGGCCGGCGGCGTCTTCCTGCGCGCGGCCCTGCGCCAGGCCCGGCATCGAACCGTGAGCATGGACACACTGGTGGCCCTGGGCACGCTCGCGGCCTGGGGCTACAGCACGGTCGTGACGGTGGCCCCGAGCCTCGTGGTCGAGGCGGGCATCGAGCCGGTCACCTACTTCGACTCCTCGGCCATGATCATCGGCCTCATCCTCGCCGGCCGCTGGATGGAAGCGCGAGCCAAGGCCCAGGCCAGCGGCGCGGTGGCCGCACTCGTGGGCCTGGGTGCGCGCACGGCTCGCCGCATCGACGGGTCGGCCGAGGCCGACGTGCCCATCGAGGAGATCCGCCCTGGCGACCTCGTGCGCGTTCGCCCCGGCGAGAAGGTGCCGGTCGATGGCGTCGTCGTGTCCGGCAGCTCGACGGTCGACGAGTCGATGCTCACCGGCGAGCCCATGCCCGTGCTGCGTGAGCCCGGGGACGAGGTCATCGGCGCCACCGTCAACGGCAGCGGCACGTTCGTGCTGCGAGCCACGCACGTCGGACGCGACGCGGTGCTGGGGCAGATCGTGCGCATGGTGCGCGACGCCCAGGGCTCCAAGGCGCCCATCCAACGCACCGCCGACCGCGTCACCGAGTGGTTCGTGCCGCTCGTCATCACGCTGGCCGCACTGACCTTCGCGGCCTGGTGGCTGCTGGGGCCGGAGCCGCAGCTGACCAACGCGCTGGTCTCGGCCATCAGCGTGCTCATCATCGCCTGTCCTTGCGCCATGGGCCTGGCCACGCCGACGGCGGTGATGGTCGGCACCGGGCGCGCAGCAGAGGCGGGCGTGCTCATCCGTGGCGGCGCCGCGCTCGAGACGGCCGGCCGGGTCGACACGGTCGTCTTCGACAAGACCGGCACGCTCACCGCAGGGCGCCCCTCGGTCGTGGCCGTGCGCGCCGCCCCCGGCTTCGACGAGTCGGACGTGCTCGCAGCCGCGGCCGCCGCCGAGCGTGGTTCGGAGCATCCGCTCGGCGCGGCCATCGTGACCGCGGCGGAAGCGCGCGACCTGCCCCTCGCCGAGGCCTCCGGCTTCGAGGCCAGCCCCGGCCAGGGCATCCGCGCCGTCGTCGACGGGCGTGTCGTCGTGGCCGGCCGCCGCGATCACCTGGCCGAGGCCGGGGTCACGGGCGGGCCGGACGCGCTCGAGGGCGCCGACGGCTCCCCCCGCACGACCGTCTACGTGGCCATCGACGGCAAGCTCGCGGGCGCCTTCGACATCGCGGACGAGATCAAGCCCGGCGCGGCCGCGGCCGTCCGTGAGCTGCGGGCCCACGGCCTCGAGGTCCAGTTGCTCAGCGGCGACAGCGCTGCCGCTGCCGGTGCCGTCGCGGGGCGCCTCGGCATCGAGCACGTCAGCGCGGACGTGCGACCTGCGGGCAAGGCCGCCCACGTCGAAGCCCTCCGCGCCGCCGGCCGCATCGTGGCCATGGTCGGCGACGGCATCAACGACGCCCCCGCCCTGGCCGCGGCCGACGTGGGCATCGCCATCGGCACCGGCACCGACGTGGCCCTCGAGGCCAGCGACATCACGCTCGTCGGTGGCGACCCCCGCCTGGTCGGCTCGGCCGTGCGTGCCTCGCGCGGGACGCTGACGATCATCCGCCAGAACCTGGTCTGGGCCTTCGGCTACAACGTCGTGCTCATTCCCGTGGCCATGGGCCTGCTCTTCCCATTCTTCGGGCTGCGCCTGGACCCCATCATCGCGGCCGCGGCCATGGCCTTCAGCTCGGTCAGCGTGGTCCTCAACTCGCTGCGGCTGCGGCGTCTGTCGGTACAGCCGGACTTGGCCGATCCTTGGTAGGGTGCCGGGTGTGGTGAACCTCCCTCGTCCCCGCCCGGCCCCGGCCGCTCCGTGGCTGGTGTTCCTGCTGCTGCTGCCGCTCGTGGCGAGCGCCTGCATCACCGTCGAGAGCGATCTGATCGCGACGCCGGTGTCCTCGTCGGCGCCGGCGACCGCGGCGGCCTCGCCCACGCAGGCGCCGGTGGCTTCACCCACGCCCACGCCCACGCCCCGACCTACGCCCGAGCCGGTGGAGGCCGAGGTCCTCGGCTTCGTGCCCCACTGGCTGCTCGACGAGGCCGCTCCGCTCATCGAGCCCGAGCTGCTGACGGTCGCTGCCTTCCACAGCGTGGAGGCCGCGGCGGACGGGTCGCTGGTCTCGCGGAAGGGCGGGAGCGGCGTGCCGCCGGGCTGGGCCATGCTCCGCAGCGACCGTTTCAAGACCCTCAAGGGCGAGCTGCAGGCGGCCGGCGTCAAGGTCGTACCGGTCATCCAGCGCACGGCCTGGGTCGACGGTACCCGCGCGCGTATGACGACCCTGCTGAGCAAGAAGAAGAACCGGACAGCGCTGGCCCAGAACATCGCCGCGTTCGTGAAGAACCGCGGCTTCGATGGCGTCAACCTCGACTTCGAGCCCATGCCGCCGAAGCTGGCCGACGACTACGTTGCGCTCGTGCGCGAGGTCCGGGCCGCGCTCGACACGGTGGACCCGGCCCTGCACCTGTCGGTGGACGTGGTGCCCGGCCTGGAGGGCTACGACCTCGCGGCGCTGACCGCCGACGACGCGGCCGATCTCGCGGTCATCATGGGCTATGGCTACCGCTCGGCGTCATCGGGCTCGACCGGGTCGGTCGCGCCCCTGCGTGACCCTTCCGGCAGCGACCTGGCGACGTCGGTGAGCAGGGCGCTCGAGCAGACCGATGGCGAGCAGCTGCTGCTGGCCCTGCCCTGGTACGGCACGGCCTGGTCGACCGACGGGCCCGAGGCCGGGGCCGCGGTGCGCAAGGGCAAGAAGGTGGCTGGCGGGGCCGTGGTCGACTACGGGCAAGCCCGCGAGATCGCCGCACGCAACGGGCGCGCGTACGATCCCGATCAGGCGGTGTCCGCGACGGCGTATGCCGGCCGCGGCTGTTCCTCGTGCACGCCCACCTGGCGACAGGCCTGGTACGAGGACCCCGACAGCTTCGGGGCCAAGGTGGACTTCGCGCTCGGCGAGGGCCTCGCCGGCGTGGGCGTCTGGGCCCTGGGCATGGCCGGCGGTCAGACAGACATGTGGTGGGCCCTGCGCAACCAACTCCAGCCTCGCTTCGACGAGACGGCGCCCGGCGGCTCGGCCGCGCTCGATCCCGCGACGGTACAGGGAGACGTCGACGGACGCGCCGTGGTCAGCGGGGTGGCGGTGCTGCGCCTGTTCGCCAGCGACGAAGCCGACGGCACCGGCTTGGGCTACGTGCGCATCGCGCTCGACGACGAGCTCGACGAAGACGGCCGGCTGGTGCTGGGACGCACGTATCCCGCGACCGACCGCGTCGAGTTCCCCCTGGCCGATCCCGCCACCGGCGGCTCGTCCGACCCCGGCCCCCGTTCGGTGCACGTGCAATGGCGCGACCTCGCGGGCAACTGGTCGGTGCCCATCGTCCTCCAGGTGCAGGCCCTCAAGCCCGCCAGGACCACGACACCCGCAGACCTCTAGACGGTCTCCTCTGCGGCGGACGCCGCTCCGTCGGGGCCGTCGTCCTTGACGCGCAACACCAGGAAGTGCGACAGACCGAAGCGGTGAAGCGGCGTGTGCTCGGCCACGTAGAGCGCCCGGCGCAGGGCCCCACCCAGGCGGGCGTGGCGCGCGCTGATGTTGTCGAAGCCAGGGTAGATGACGCGGTGGTGCACCAGGCGTACGGGCTGGCCCACGAAGAGGCGCTCGAGGCCCTTCATGGTGTAGGCCCGCACGTGTGGCGCGAAGCGGTCGCGCAGCGGGTCGGGCAGCCAGTTGACCAGGGGGATGTTGCCGAAGACGTAGCGCCCCCCGAAGTAGGCGCCGTGGGTCTCGAAGGGGTACAGCCGATTGGGTGCGAAGGCCACGATGTAGCCGCCCGGCTTGGTCACGCGCACCATCTCCGCGGCCGTGCGACGGTCGTCCTCGACGTGCTCGATGACCTCGTTGGAGAAGACCAGGTCGAAGCGATCGTCGGGGTAGGGCAGCTCCTCGCCATAGGCATGGACGATGTTGGGCAGCTCCTCGCTCGCCTCGGCCACACGCTCTTGCTCGACCTCGATGCCGTGGACGTCGTCGGAGAAGCGGCGGAAGCGGCGCACGTAGGTGCCGATGCCGCAGCCCACGTCGAGCACGGCCGCATCTTCGAGATCCACGAAGCCGCGCACCATCTCCAGCCGGCGGTCCTGGCCGTAGCGCCAGGAGTAGCTGGGCCGTCCCCGCTCGATGGATGTGGCCGAGGTCTGCTCGGGCTCCTTGGGCTCCTCGGGCTGCTCGCAGGCGGTCGCGGCCGGGTCGGTCGTGCTGGTCTCTGTCGGCATCGACGCCAACGGTACGGTACCTGCGCCTCCTCTGCCCGCAGGTCCTCGCGGCCGGCGTTAGCATCGGGCCCATGGCCCGTTCCCGAGCGCCGCAGGGCGAGTTCCGCTACCACCACCCCATCGAGATCCGCTACAACGACACCGACGCCCTGGGCCACGTCAACAACGCGCTCTACTTCAGTTACTTCGAGGCTGCGCGCGGGGGCTACTACACCAAGGTCGCGGGCCACCCCTTCGGCACCGGCCCCGACGCGGAGAAGCGCACCTTCGTCATCGCCGAGGCCCACATCACCTACCGGGCGCCGGCCTTCTACGGTGAGCCGCTCTTCGTGGCCGTGCGCGTGGGCTGGGTCAGCCGCTCGGCCTTCAGCCTGGACTACCGCGTCGAGGTCGAAGCCTCACCCATCGGTGAGGCCCGGCTGGTCGCTGATGGCTCGACCGTACAGGTCTTCTACGACCTCGAGCGTGGCCGGCCGATGCGCACCCCGGCCGCAGCTCGTGGCCGCGATGGCGGCCTATGAGGGCCGCGAGCTGCCGCCTCGCCCGCTCGGCTGAGGCCTCGCGGGGCCGGCGCTAGCCCTCGAAGCGCTTGAAGACGGCGACCGCGTTCTGCCCGCCGAAGCCGAAGCCGTTGACCATGACCGCGTCGACCTTGGCCTTGCGCGCGATGTTGGGCACGTAGTCGAGGTCGCACTCCGGGTCGGGTGTGGAGTAGTTGATGGTGGGCGTGATGATGCCGTCGCGGATGGCACCGATGCCACAGAGGGCGGCCACCGCGCCGGCGCCACCGAGCAGGTGCCCGACCATCGACTTGGGCGACGACACCGCCAGCTTGTGGGCATGGTCACCGAAGGCTGTCTTGATGGCCCTGGTCTCGGTCACGTCGTTGAGCGGTGTGCTCGTGCCGTGGGCGACGACGAAGCCGATCTCCTCGGGGGCGAGGTCCGCGTCCATGTAGGCCTTCTTCATGGCCATGGCTGCGCCGCGGCCGGTGGGTTCGGGCGCGGAGATGTGGAAGGCGTCGGCCGTCAGGGCGGCACCGACCAGCTCGGCGTGGATGGTGGCGCCGCGCTTCTGCGCGTGCTCGGCCGTCTCGATGATGAGCACGGCGCCGCCCTCGCCGAAGAGGAAGCCGTCGCGCTCCTTGTCGAAGGGCCGTGAGGCGCCAGCCGGATCGTCGTTGTTCTTGGAGAGAGCGCCCATGTTGGACAGCGCGGCGAAGCCCATCTTGAGCAGCGGCGCCTCCGTGCCACCACCGATGACGACGTCGACCTCGCCTCGCTCGATCATGCGCAGCGCGTCGAGGAAGGTGATGACCGAGCTGGCGCAGGCTGCCACCTGGGCCTGCACTGGGCCCGTGAGCCCGTATTCGATGGACAGCAGGCAGGCCGCCATGGAGCCCGAGAGGGCCGGGATGGCGAAGGGGCTGACGAAGCGAGGGCCACGCGTCTCGGTCGTGACGTGACCGTCGATGACCTGCTCGAGGCCGCCACCGCCGGTGTTGATGATGACCGCGACCCGGTCCCGTTGCTCGGGCGTCCAGTCTCGAAAGTCGAGCCCTGCGTCCGCCACCGCTTCCTTCCCCGCAGCCATGGCGAAGTGGATGAAGCGGCTCATGCGCCGGGCCATCTTGCGATCCATGCCCGTCGAGGGGTCGAAGTCCTTGACCTCGGCCGCGATGCGCACCTCGAGGTCCGAGGCGTCGAAGTGGGTGATCGGCCCACCGCCGCTCGTCCCGGCCTTGGCAGCCTCCCAGAAGGAGGGGTAGTCGTTGCCGATCGGGGTGACCGCACCGAAGCCGGTGATGACGGCTCGGCGTGCGGGGTCGGTGGAGGGCACAGTGGTGGCTTCAGCTCCTGTGGTGTGGCTGGTCTGGATCGTAGCCGACGCGATCGGCGATCGCGTCGGCGCCCTGCTCAGTCGCCGATGTAGCGCTTGAAGATGACCGCGCCGTTGTGCCCGCCGAGGCCGATGTTGTCGCTCATGGCGTAGCGGATCTCCTGCTCGCGGGTGTCGCCGGCGATGACGTTGAGGTCGATCTCAGGGTCGGGTTCGAGGTAGTTCTGCGTCGCCGGGATGACCTGGTGATGCACCGAGAGCACGCTGAACACGCCTTCGATGGCGCCGGCCGCACCCATGAGGTGGCCGGTCATCGACTTGGTGCCACTGATGCCGATCTCCCGGTAGCGCTCCGGGAAGACGGCCTTGATGGCCTCGGATTCGCGCAGGTCGCCCAGCGGGGTCGAGGTGCCATGGGGATTGATGACGTCGATCTCGTCCTTGGGCACGCCGTGACGCTGGAGGGACCATTCCATCGCGCGGCGGACGCCGTCGCCCTTGTCGACCGGCTGGATGAGGTCCCAGGCGTCGGCGGCATTGCCGTAGCCCACGACCTCGGCGTAGATCCTGGCTCCGCGCGCCTTGGCGTGTTCGAGGTCCTCCACCAGCAGGGCGCCGGCACCCTCGCCCAGGACGAAGCCCTCGCGGCTGCGGTCGAACGGCCGGGAGGCGTCGCCCAGCGGCTGGCCCTCGCGCGGGGTGCCCATGCCGCGCATGTTGCTGAAGCCGACGTACGCGACCTCGTACAGCGGGGTCTCGGTCGAGCCACAGACGCCGGCGATGAAGTCACCGCGGCGGATGGCCTCGGCCGCCTCGCCGATGTTGTGCGTGCCGGTCGAGCAGGCCGTGACGATGGCCATGTTGGGACCCTTGGCGCCGAGGTCGATGGCGATCTGGCCCGATGCGGTATCGGGCAGCATGTTGGCGATGAAGAAGGGGCTGACGCCCTTGCTGCCCTTGCTCGCGAGGGCCTCGATGGCGTTGGCCATGAGGCCCGGCCCGCCCACGCCCGAGCCGAAGTAGACCCCGAATTCCTCGGCGTTCTCCTCGGTCAGCTCGAAGCCCGAGTCGGCCATGGCCTGCTTGGCCGCGGCCACGCCGAAGACGACGTTCTTGTCGGTTCGGCGCACGGCCTTGAAGTTCATCCACTCCTTGGGGTCGAAATCGTTGATCTCGCCCGAGACGTGGCAGGTGGTGATCTCGGGATCCCAGCGGGTGATGCGGTGCAGGCCGCTGACGCCGTTGGTGAGGTTCTCCCAGGCGGTGTCCACGCTGTTGCCCACAGGGCTGATGATGCCGAGGCCGGTGACGGCCACGCGGCGGTCGTAGTCGGGTCGTCGCATAGGTGCTTCGTCTTCTCCTGTCGGTGCTAGGCGGGCAGCTCGAGGCCGCGCTCGGTGGTGATGTCGTCGATGGCGACGGTGGTGACGTCCTTGTCGATGCGCCGCACGAGGCCGGTGAGGACCTTGCCCGGGCCCACCTCCACGAACGTGTCGATACCGGCCTCGACCATGGTCTCGACGGCGGTGACCCAGTCGACGCCGCGCGTGAGGTGGTCGATGAGCTCGTCCCGACAGGCCTCGCCGTCGCTGAGCACGATGGCGTCGGCGTTGGCCAGGAGCGAGGCCTTGGGGGCGCGGAAGGTGACCTCGGCGAGCGCCTGGCGCATGCCTTCGGCCGCCTCGGCCATGAGCGGGGAGTGGGCCGCCACGCTGACCGGCAGGACCATGCCCCGGCGTGCACCGAGGCCCTTGGCAGCGCCGGCGGCGGCCTCGACCGCGGCGCGCTCACCGCTGATGACGATCTGGCCGGGCGAGTTGCGATTGGCGATGGTGATGACCCCTGCGGCCGCACCGACCGCGATGAGCTCGTCGTTCTTCTCATCGGGCAGGCCGATGATCGCGGCCATGGCGCCGTCGCCCGACGAGGCCTGCATCAGCCGTCCGCGCTCGCGCACGAGGCGCACCGCGTCAGCCAGCTCGATGACGCCCGCCGCGACCATGGCGCTGTACTGGCCCATGGAGTGGCCGGCGAAGTAGCTCGGCAGGCCGAACGGTCCCGCGGCTTCGCCAAGGGCGGTCTCGAGCGCGCGTTGAGCCGCGACCGAGGCGGCCAGCAACGCCGGCTGGGCGTTGACGGTCAGGTCCAGACGCTCGGCGGGGCCCTCCCAGGCCAGCTGCGAGATCGATTCCCCGAGGGCCTCGTCGGCCTCGTGCCAGACGGCGGCGGCCTCCGCTGAGACGGCGGCGAGGACCTGGCCCATGCCGACCGTCTGCGATCCCTGACCGGGGTAGATGTAGGCAGGCACCAGTCGATGCTCCCCTCGTGTTGCGGACGGAACGCCGCGAACGCTCCCATGCGCGGCGAGACGCGCGACTCGGCGCGCAACGCGAACCGTAGCAGGAGATGGTGAGACGCCCCGTGGTTCGTGTGTAATCATGCATATGATGGACGACCCACTCCTTTCGCCAGTCGTCGCCGCCGCCCGCGAGGAGCTCCAGAACCCGCGTATCCTCTCGGACCGCATCGCCGTCGGTCGCGCCCTGTGGCGCGAGCTGGTCATCGGCATCGCTGCCCAGCTGGGCTCGCTCGACGTGGGCTTCACGCAGCTGGCTGCGCTCTATGCAATCGGCGGTCCGGTGACCCTCACGGTGGGTGACCTGGCCGAGCACCTGGCGCGCTCGCCCTCGGCCACCAGCCGGCTGGTGGCGGGGCTGGTGCGTCGTGGCTACGTCACGCGCACCGAGGAGGTCGCCGACCGTCGCCAGCGCGTGCTGACGCTCACGGGCGAAGGTCAGGCACTGCTCTCGAGCGTGGACCGCGAGCGGGCCGACCAGTTCCTCGCGGTGGTGCGCCCGATGCCCATGGCCGAGCGCGCGCTGGTGGCCATGGGCGTGGCCGCGCTGGCCAACCACGCGGTCACCCGGCGCGGCGGCCTACGCCGGTCGGACGCGGCTCGAGCTCGCTGAGACAGCCACCCGCGGGCGCTCACCAGCGCATCGGGCGGTCCCGTTGTAGGCTGCGTCGCGAGAGGGACGAGAGAGCGAATACCCAGACCGCGTAGGAGGGAAACGCCATGGTCGTCAAGCGAAGACTCCTGCTCGCCGTCGCATCCGCCCTGACACTGGTGATGACGGCAGCTGCTCCGATGGTGGGTGCCACCAAGGAATCCACGCCAAGTCCGCTGCGCGCTGCGAGCCTCCTGCGCATCAAGGACATCGCCGCCAACGGCAATACCAAGGGCGGCGTCATCGTGGCTGTGGGCTACCAGGAGACCGGCAGCCCCGGTCAGCTCTACCTCGCCTTCAGCACCGATGGCGGCAAGGACTTCAGCCGCACCAACGGCAACCTGCGCCGATACCCCATCGTGGGCACGCCGGGCCTGGGCATGTCGCTCGACGTCTGCCGCGGCAAGATCTGGGCCGGCACGGCCTACCACGCGAGCAAGGACAAGGCCGGCGACTCGGACGTCTTCCTGACCACGCGCACCATCGGCGGCGGCGCCGCGCAGGCACTGATGACCAACACCAAGGCCGATCGCAAGGTACGCGACGTGACCGTCTCCTGCGTGGGCAATCGCTACGTGGCCATCGGCTGGCTGCAGAAGTCTGGCTCCACGACCACGGCCCGGCTGATGCTGCGCAGCATGGAGCCGCTGGGCACCGCGCCGTCGTTCAAGCGGGTCTTCAATCTCGGCACGGCCGAGTTCCGGAGCGGCCTCTCGGTGGCCTCCACACCGACCTCGGTGGCGCTCACCTTCGTGCGCAACGGGAACCTCCTGCTGCGGCGCTTCGACATCCCCTCCGGCACGAGCACCATCGGCGTGCACCCGGTCAAGACCATCGGCTGGAAGGACATCAAGTACCCCGAGCTGTCCGCGCGCGGCACGCGCCTCGTGGTGGCCTATTCGGACGCGGGCAAGGTGCGTGCCAAGACCAGCCGGGACCTGGGCCAGACGTTCGCCGGCCCACTCACGCTGGCCAATACCGGCGGCATCAAGAACCCGTCTCGACCCTACTCGATCGCCGTCATGGCCGACCGCATCGTGGCCACGGTCGGGGTCTACAGCCAGGCGGCCGGGACGGTTGCGCCGTACCGCATGACCAGCTCCACCTTCGGCGACACATGGGCCAAGAGCAAGTTCGGCAACAAGGGCGCGCGTGAGATCGCGTTGCTCAAGCGGGCAGGCAAGGCCCCGCAGTTCGTGGAGGCCTGGCACAACAACGCCCCCAAGGGCTACGCCGACACGCTCCGCTCGCGCTACGAGCTGCCCTAGCCTGTTCGTGGTCCGCGGTTCTCCCTGCGCGATAGACGAAGGCTCGGGTCGACCGACCCGAGCCTTTTCGATCCACGCGCGACCCGACGTGGCCGAGCGCCAGCCAGGGCCGCCTGCCCGACGTCGCCGGGCGGCAACTAGGGGCGGGGATTGGTGATCGCACCCTCGCTGGCCGAGCTCACCAGCGCGGCGTACTTGGCCATGACGCCGGTCCGATAGTGTGGCTCGGGCGCGCGTCCAGCGGGAGCGGCGCTCGGCCAGGGTGGCATCGTCCACCTCCAGGTCCAGCGCCCGGCGGTCGACGTCGATGGTCACGGTATCGCCCTCTTCGACCAACGCGATGGGGCCGCCCAGTGCCGCCTCGGGTGCGACGTGGCCGATCATCAGGCCGCGCGTGCCGCCGCTGAAGCGGCCGTCGGTGAGCAACGCGATCGAGGCGCCGAGGCCCTCGCCCACGATGGCCGCGGTGATGCCCAGCATCTCCTGCATGCCCGGGCCGCCGACAGGGCCCTCGTAGCGCAGCACGACCACGTCGCCGGGCTTGATCTCCTGGTTCTTGACCGCGGCGAAGCACGCGCCTTCCGAGTCGTACACGCGTGCGGGGCCGCTGAAGCGGCGTGTCTCGTGACCGGCCAGCTTGATGACGCAGCCATCGGGCGCGAGCGTGCCGCGGAGGATGGCCAGGCCGCCGGTGCTCTTGATGGGATCATCGATGGGGCGAAACACGTCCTGACCGGGGGT
Source organism: uncultured Chloroflexia bacterium (assembly GCA_963716815.1). GTDB lineage: Bacteria > Chloroflexota > Limnocylindria > Limnocylindrales > CSP1-4 > JAFMJV01. Next base: position 227,410 of record CAVQUM010000009.1, on the reverse strand, counting down.
CTCCTTCACGTCCGCCGCGATCTCGGCCAGCGTCTGACCGGTGACGGTGATCGAGTCGCCATGCATGAGGCCGCCCTTGAGCAGCTCGCGGATGACGATGCCCACGCCGCCGGCGTCGTAGATGTCCGAGGCCGAGTAGCGCCCCCCGGGCCGCAGATCGCCGATGGTGGGCGTGCGAGCCGCGATCTCGTGGAAGTCGTCCACGCTGAACTCGATGTCGAACTCGCGGGCGATGGCGAGCAGGTGCAGCACCGCGTTGGTGGAGCCGCCCGTGGCAGCCACGCCGGCCACCGCGTTGTCGATTGACTCGCGCGTGACGATGGCCCGCGGACGAGTGTCGTGCACCACGAGGTCCATGACCAGCTCACCGCAGCGACGGGCGGCCTCGTCCTTCTTCTCGTCCTCCGCCGGGATGCCGTTGAGCCCGGCAGGGGAGAGGCCCATGAACTCGAGGCACATGCTCATGGTGTTGGCCGTGAACTGGCCACCGCAGGCGCCCGCCCCGGGACAGGCCGCCTCTTCGATGGCGTAGAGCTCCTCCGCGCTCATCTTGCCCGCGTTGTAGGCGCCGATGGCCTCGTAGACGCTGACGACGTCCTGGGCTTCGCCCTTGTACGTGCCCGGGTAGATGGTGCCGTTGTAGAGGATCACGCTGGGGATGTCGAGCCGGGCCACGGCCATGGCCGCACCTGGGTTGGTCTTGTCGCAGCCGGAGAGGATGACGAGCCCGTCGAAGAGGTGGCCGCGCGCCACCAACTCGATGGAGTCGGCCACGACCTCGCGGCTGATGAGGCTGGCCTTCATGCCCTCGGTGCCCATGGCCACGCCATCGCTGACCGCGATGGTGTTGAACTCCATGGGTGTGCCGCCCGCGGCCCTGATGCCCTCCTTCACCGACTGCGGCCAGGCGTCGCTGGTTGAGGTTGCAGGGCATGGTCTCGATCCAGGTCGTGGCCACGCCGATGATGGGCTTGGCCAGGTCTTCGTCGGTGAAGCCCACGGCCTTGAGCATGGCGCGCGCGCCGGCTCGGTCGGGTCCGTCGGTGAGAGCGGCGGAGTGGCGCTTGGCCGCGTCGCTTGGCCGGTCGTAGGGCAAGGGCATGGATCGATCTCCGGGTCGTGCGGGTCGGTGTGCCTCGAGTGTATCGGCTGACGGCCCGGGCGCGAGCGGGTTCATCCTCGAGCGTCTAGCATCGGCCCTGCTGGCAGGAGCTTCGGCCCAGCCGGCCCGACGACGAACAGGACCGTCGGCCCACCGCGGGCTCGACGATCGATCAGGACCGTCGGCCCACGCTGGGTTCGACGATCGACAGCAGGCAGAGGTGTCGTGCAGCTCACCGGTCTGCCCGCACGCATCGCGGGCGTCGCACTCTCCGGCTCGCTCCTGGCGGCCCCGGCCATGGCCGGCCCGCTCGGGGTCGCTGCGGCCGAGCCCAGCCCACCGGCCTCGCCCCCGACGGCACCTCCGATGGCGCCTCCCGCCTCGCCCCCGGCCGGCTCGCCCGAGTCAGCCGCCACGACGACTCGGCGGCCGGACATCGTCATGTTCCTGCTCGACGACTTCGCGCCCACGCCCCGCTCGATGTGGTCGGACCCCGAGCGCACACCGTTCCTGGCCCGCTTCGTCAACCACGGACTGCGCTTCGAAAACGGCATCGTCTCCACGCCCCTGTGCGGGCCCTCGCGGGCCCAGCTGCTGACCGGGCGCTACGGACACATCACCGGCGTGGTGGCCAACGACGTCAGCCCCTATCGCGCCGACAACGACATCGCCGAGAAGATGCGCAAGGCAGGCTACCGCACGCTCTACGTGGGCAAACACATCAACCGCCTCGCCGATGACCGGCCGACCCGCGTGGCGATGGAGCCCCTGGCCCAGAACTGGGACGCGTTCGACGTGATGTGGGAGGACCAGGGCAAGTTCTACGACTGGCTCCAGTTCCGCAAGGACGAGACCGTCAGCTACGGCAGCGATCCCGATGACCACTCTTCGCGGGTGTCCGCCGAGCTGGCCGCCGAGCACATCGCCCAGACGCCGCCTGACCAGCCGCTGTTCCTGCTCATCTCGCTGGTCGACGGGCACATCCCCATCACGCCCATGAAGCGCCACGAGGGTGCGCCCGCCTGCGCTGACGCCGAGCCCTGGAAGGGCCCGGCCTTCAACGAGGCGGATGTCTCGGACAAGCCCTCGCACATCCAGGCCACGCCCCGGCTGGCGATGACGGAGTACGACCTGGTCCCGCGCTGCGAGCAGTCGCTCACGATCGACTGGGTCGTGGGCAAGGTCACGCGTGCGCTGCGCGAGGCCGGCCGTCTCGACGACACGCTGCAGGTGCTGACCGCCGACAACGGCTGGCTCATGGGCGACCACCGCATCGTGGGCAAGAGCTATCCCTACGCCACGCCGGTGCCGACGTACGTGCGCTGGCCGGCCGAGCTGGGCAAGAAGAAGCGGGTGCTGGAGGAACCGGTGAGCAACCTCGACTGGCTACCCACCTTCTGTGAGCTGGCCGGCTGCGGCGTGGCCCACGCAGACGGCATGAGCCTGCTGCCGCTGATCACGGGCGAGGCCGACCGGCTCGATCGCAGGTTCCTCTTCGTGGAGTTGCTCTACGACAATTCACGGTATCCCGAGGATCCCCGGGCGAGGCCGGCCTACACCGGCGTGGAGACCACCCTCGGCTACTCCGACACGCGCTGGGCCTTCACTCGCTACAGCAACGGCGAGGCCGAACTCTACAACCTGAGCGAGGACCCGCACCGCCTGCAGAACCTGTACGGGAAGAAGGGCTACGGCAAGGTCACGCGCGATCTGCAGCGCTTCCACAAGTCGGTCAGGCAGGCCGATGACGTGAAGTGGTTGCCCACGCCCGACTTCGGCTAGCTCCGGCGCCCGCGATGCGCCCGCCGTGAGACCGCTGGTCGGGAAGCGTGAAGCTCCAGGGGTCGATTGGCTGGGGCGCCGACGCCCCGGGTCAGGCCTCGATGGGGCGGGTGTCGACGCGGGCGGGGTTGGCTGCCTCCCAGGCGTCGATGGCGGCGGCGCGGTCGATGCAGCCAGCCGATCTCGTCCTTGCCCTCGAGCAGCATCTGTCGCGCGAAGGGGTCGACCTCGAAGGCGACGTCCTGGTCGCCCGGCAGATGCACGACCTGCGTCTCGAGATCGACGGTGACCTCGGCTTCCGGCTGGGCAGCGAACTGGTCGAAGAGCTGACGGTGCGTGTCCTCGTCCACGACGATCGGCAGCAGGCCGTTCTTGAGCGCGTTGCTGCGGAAGATGTCGGCGAAGCTGGTCGAGACGATGGCCCGGATGCCCCACGACGTCAGCGCCCAGGGCGCGTGCTCGCGCGATGAACCGGCAGCCGAAGTTGTCGCCCGCCAGCAGGACCTGGCGTCCCTGCATCTCGGGCAGGTTGATGACGAAGTCTGGCTTGGGGCTCCCGTCCTCGTCGTAGCGCCAGTCGTAGAAGAGCGCGTCGGCGAGGCCCGACTTCTCGGTCGTCTTGAGGAACCGTGCCGGGATGATCTGGTCGGTGTCGACGTTCTCGGCCGGCAGCGGGATGAGCGCGCTGCTGAAGCTGGTGAACGGTTCGGCCATGTCTACTTCTCTCCGGCAGCTGCGGGGACGTTCGCGACGAGCGGGCGAGGATCGGTGACGACGCCGGTGAGCGCGCTGCGCGGCCGCGGTCAGCGGCGAGGCCAGGAAGGTGCGGGCACCCTTGCCCTGGCGACCTTCGAAGTTGCGGTTGCTGGTGCTGATGATGTACTCGCCCGGCCTCACCCTGGTCGCCGTTCATGGCGATGCACATCGAGCAGCCGGCCTCACGCCAGTCGGCGCCGGCCGCGCGGAAGACCTCGGCGATGCCCTCGGCCTCCGCCTGGCGCCTTCACCTGCTGGCTGCCGGGCACGACCATGACGCGGATGCCCGGGGCGACCTTGCGTCCCTTGAGCAAGGCTGCGGCCTGGCGCAGGTCGCTGATACGGCCGTTGGTGCAGGAGCCGATGAAGACGATGTCGACCTTGTGGCCCTGCGAGCTCGACCCCGGCTCGAGATCCATGTACTCGAGCGCCTTGCCCAGCGTGCGGGCCTCGGCCTGGCTGGACGCGGCCTGCGGCACGGGGATCGGTTCACCGATGCCGATGCCCAGGCCCGGGTTGGTGCCCCACGTGACCATCGGCTCGAGCTCGTCGGCGTCGATGGTGATGGACTTGTCGTAGACAGCGCCCTCGTCGGAGGCGAGCGTGCGCCAGTACGTCGACGGCCTGGTCGAAGGCCGCACCCTGCGGCGCGTGCGGGCGGCCCTGGACGTATTCGAAGGTCGTCTCGTCGGGCGCGATGAGCCCGGCGCGGGCGCCGCCCTCGATGGACATGTTGCAGATGGTCATGCGCTGCTCCATCGTCAGCGCGCGGATGGCCGAGCCGCGGTACTCGAAGACGTGGCCGGTGCCGCCACCGGTGCCGATGCGGCTGATGAGGTAGAGGATGATGTCCTTGGAGGTGACGCCCGGCTTGAGCGTGCCGGTCGACGTCGACCTCGTAGGTCTTCAGCGGGCGCTGCAGCAGGGTCTGCGTGGCCAGCACCATCTCCACCTCGCTGGTGCCGATGCCGAAGGCGAGGGCCCCGAAGGCGCCGTGCGTGGCGGTGTGCGAGTCACCGCAGACGATGGTCATGCCCGGCTGCGTCAGCCCCAGTTCAGGGCCGATGACGTGCACGATGCCCTGCCGGTCCGAGCCGAGGGCGTACAGCGGGACGCCGAACTCCCCGCAGTTGCTCGCGAGCTTGGCCAGCTGGAAGCTGGCCTGCTGGTCGAGGATGGGCAGGGAGCGGTCGTGGGTCGGCGTGCTGTGGTCCGCGGTGGCGATGGTGCGCTCCGGGTGGCGCACGGTCAGGCCGCGGCGTCGAAGACCTTCGAAGGCCTGTGGGCTGGTGACCTCGTGGATGAGCTGGAGGTCGATTCCGAGGACCGTGGGAGCCCCGGGCTCCTGGAGGACGACGTGGTCGTCCCAGATCTTTCTGGACGAGTGTGCGCGGCGCGCCTACGGTACTAGACATGTGCCGGAGCGTAGCAGAGGCGCCCGCGGCGGAAGTACGACAGCCTTGGTCGTGCGACGGTCAGCGGTAGAGGTCGGGACGCGGGCCGACCGAGACGGCCTCGCGGTGGCCCGTCTGCAGCGCGCGCACGAGGGCCTCGGCCACGACCGTTGCGGCGTAGCCATCCCACGCGTTGGCGGTCGGGCGATCATCGTGCAGGCTGTCGACCCAGTTGCCGATCTCGGCGTCGTAGGCGGGGCGGAAGCGCTCCAGCCAGTCGGCCGGGAAGCCCTGTTCGGGCGCGGTCTCGGCGGTGACCAGGTCGTGACCCCGTGGACCCATGGCCACGTAGCCCTTGGTGCCGAGCACCTCGCAGCGGACGTCGTAGCCGTAGCCGGCATTGGCGAACACTTCCACGTCCACGCGCGCGCCCGACTTCGCCTCAAGGCGGACGAGCAGCGGGTCGGCCAGCTGGTGCGTGACACTTGGCCGATGGCGCGGCTTCTCGAGGGCCACGCTGACGATCTCCTCGTTCAGCAGCCAGCGGGCGATGTCGATCTCGTGGATGACGGTGTCGGTCAGCGTCTGGCGGGTGGCGAATGTCCTGGGCACCGCCGGATTGCGGTGGATGCAGTGGATGACCAGCGGCTTCCCGATGGTGCCCTCTTCGACGGTGGCCTTGAGCCGGCCGTACTCGGGGTCGTACCGGCGCATGAAGCCGACCGTGGTGAGGCGACGATCGGCGGCGATCTCCGCGTCGAGCACGAGCTCACAGCTGGGCACGGTGATGCCCAGCGGCTTCTCCGTCATCACCGGCACCCCCGCGGCGATGCAGGCGAGCACGAACTGGACGTGCGTTTCGGTGTTGCTCGCGACGATGACGGCGTCGACCTCGGGGTCCTCGATGAGGGCCTGGTCGCTGGCGGCTACACGTACCCCGCACTCGTCAGCCACGCCCTCCGCGAGCCGCCGATCGACGTCGTGCACGGCCACGAGCCGGGCTTTTTCGCCGAGCGAGCCGATGCGACGGGCGTGATCCCTGCCTTGCTTGCCGGTGCCGATGATGCCGATGCCGACCACTGCGTCGACCTCCATGTAGAGGGGTGGGTGCGGTGTGTAGGCGCCATCGTGCCACGGTCAGCGCCCGACGGTGACCGTGCGCGGCGGAGACGGGCGGATGGTGGCGCGGCCAGCGAGGACATCGACCCAGAGGAGCGCGGCGCCTGGCCATGGCTGATCGCCGGTCAGTGCGGCGAAGGCATCTGCCGCACGTGCCGGGTAGGCAGCGCCGACCAGCCGGGCATGCTCGGAGACCGCGGCTCGTGTCCGGCGCGTGTTGCGCAGCAGGAGCAGCCGTGACGAAGGTCGAGCGCGCGCCTGGGCCAGGGCGTCGGCCTTGGCGTGTGCCCAGCGAACCTGCTGCTCGAGCCGGCGGAGCTCCGACTGTGACTCGGTGGCCACGAGGGGCTCACGCGCGTCGTCCGCCTCGAGTACGACGTCGATAACGCCCCTGACCGGCTGGGTCACCCAGACCTCCAGGTCGGGCTGCCAGCGCGGGTGGAGCAGGCGCAGTAGCCCTTCCTCCATGATCGCCTGGACGTGGTCGCGCAAGAGCGGTCCTGTGCCGGGGTAGAGGCGCAGGCTGAGCTCCATGCCCAAGGCCTCACCCACGCGCGCCAGAACCTCCGTGCTGGGGTCGAACTGCCCGCGCTCCAGTGTGAGGAGCGTCGAGTGGCTGATGCCCGCAGCCCGCGACAGCCGACGCAGGCTTAACCCGGCGTCCTCGCGCGCGCTGCGCACGTCCACTCCGATTCGCGCTCTCAGTCGTCTGGCACGATCCACGCCTTTGCGCTGGATGGTCGTGCGGGCCGTTGCGATCCGTGGCATGGCCCCAGCATGGCCTCCGCCACTTCACGCCCGCTTACTCGGCCACGTCACGCCCACGAATGAGCTCTTGGTCGACATGTCGACCAGTGACGACTGCTACCGGGTCGAGGCGCACCGTTCCTCGAGCTCGAGCACGTCGATGTGCCCGTTTCGGTCGAAATGTCGACCGATGCACGCGGATGGCATGGCCGGACTGGCCCGGAAGGCGTTCTGCGGTCGGTATCGGTCGAAACATCGACCGCCTGGGTGCGTTGCGACACGGAACAGCGCCGTGCGCACGGCGAGGCGGGTCCACCTGGGTTCGGTCGACATGTCGACCACAGGGGCGCCAGGGGGTGTAACAGGGGCGCCAGGGGGTGTAACAGGGGCGCCAGGGGGTGTAACAGGGGCGCCAGGGGGTGCAACGGGCGTGCTCGAATGGGCCGCTCGGAACTGCTCCTCAGTTCACCGGACCGGCCCTGACCATGGCACTCCACACCGACAGGACCATGGTACGTGGTGGACATGGTCGCGTGGGAACGTGTACAGTCGGGCGACATCTTCCCAGCGAAGGAGTCGTCACACAGATGGGCCAGACCGATCGGCAGCGCCACTACGCCGCTCTCGCGATCCGCGAGGATGGTGTGCGCGTGCCCGTCAACCTGCCCCAGCCTGTAGCGGTATCCCTTCTTGGCAAGCTCGAGGTCATCGTACTCGAGCTTATCGGCCTGATTACCGGCTCCCGGTGGGAGCCTGGGGATAGGCGGAGATAGCGCCGCGAGGCGCGACGGACGTCGAACCACCCAGGACCCTCGCCGGGAACGGCGAGGGTCTTTGTTGTGTCGGCGACCGATAGAGCCCCGCGGACAGGCGGACCCGGCACCCACGGCCACGACGAGATGAGCGACAAGAGCGAGCAGCGAGCAAGGGAAGGGCAGCACGCATGACCACCGAGAAGATCCAGGACACCGCGGCTCCGCCGCAGGCAGGAGCGCCACCAAAGCGCGGCCGGCACCTGCCCAACCCCGGCTCGGCGGAGACAGAGGCCGTCGAGCGCGCACGCGCGGACATGCTGCATCAGGCGCGCATCTCGCACCGCGACCGCATCGGCGCCGATGCCCTCTGCGAAGCGCTCATCCACCAGGGTGTGGACGTCATCTTCGGCTACCCCGGCGGCGTCATCCTGCCGCTCTACGACGTCTGGGCCGACTACCCCGAGCTGCGTACCATCCTCGTCCGCCACGAGCAGGGAGCCGCACACGCTGCCGACGGCTACGCTCGCGCCAGCGGCCGGGTCGGCGTTTGCCTCGGCACCTCCGGTCCCGGCGCCACCAACCTCGTCACCGGCATCGCCACCGCCCAGCTCGACTCGGTGCCGATGGTCGCGCTGACCGGCAACGTGCCCGGTGCGCTCCTGGGCAAGGACGCCTTCCAGGAGATCGACATCAGCGGCATCACGCTGCCGATGACCAAGCACAACTACCTCGTGCGCAACGCCGACGACATCCCGCGCGTCATCGCCGAGGCCTTCCACATCGCTCGCACCGGCCGTCCCGGGCCCGTCCACGTCGACTTCACCAAGGACGCGCTGACCGCAGAGACGCGGGCGCAGAACCCGACCACGCTGAACCTGCCCGGCTTCAAGCCTCGCTTCGACGGCCACCCGCGCCAGGTCAAGCTGGCCGCCAGGGCCATCGCCGAGGCGAAGCGGCCGGTCATCCTCGCGGGCCACGGCGTGCTCATCGCCAACGCCACCGAGGAGCTCAAGACCTTCGCCCACCAGGCCCAGATCCCGGTGACCTGGACGCTGCTGGGCGTCGGTGCCATGTCCGAGGACGATCCGCTGGCCTACGGCTACATGGGCATGCACGGCTGGAAGCACGTCAACAAGGCCATCCAGTCGGCCGACCTGCTCATCGCCCTGGGCATGCGCTTCGACGACCGCGTCACCGGGTCGGTCAGCACCTACGCGCCCAACGCCCAGATCATCCACGTCGACATCGACCCCTCCGAGATCGGCAAGAACGTGGCCGTCGACATCCCCATCGTGGGCGACGTGGGCAACGTCCTGCGCGCCTTCATCAAGGCCGTGCCGCGAGTCGACCCCGAGACGCGGGTGGCTTACCTCGACGAGCTGGCTCGGTGGCGCGAGGAGTCCGAGTCCATCAGCTGGCACGGATCGGGTGGTTGGAAGCAGGGCTTGCTCACCGCCGATTTCGTGATGCAGCGGCTGGGTGAGATGACCGGCCATGACGCGACGCTCGTCTCGGACGTCGGTCAGCACCAGATGTGGCTGGCGCGCTACGCGGGCTTCCGCCGGCCGAACAGCCACCTCTCCTCAGGCGGTCTGGGCACGATGGGCTTCGGCCTGCCCGCGGCCATGGGCGCTGCGCTCGGCCGACCCGACAAGGAGACGTGGGCGGTCGTGGGTGACGGCGGCCTGCAGATGACGATCCAGGAGATGCTGACCACGGTGGTCGACCACATCCCCGTCAAGATCGCGCTCATGGACAACAAGAAGCTGGGCATGATCCGCCAGTGGCAGGAGATCGTCTACGGCGGCAACTACCACTCGAGCGACCTGCCCGCCCCGCAGTGGGACAAGCTGGCCGAGGCCTACGGCATGCCCACCTTCAAGGCCAGCTCGCCCGAGCAGGTCGACGACGCCATCCGCGGCGCCCAGGCGCATGACGGGCCGGCACTGGTCTGGTTCGAGATCGAGCAGACGCAGAACGTGCTGCCGATGATGCCTGCGGGCAAGGGCCTCTCGGATCTCATCGAGGACACCGGCCACAGCGACCCGCCGCCCGCGGCCGCCGACACCACCGACGGCCCTGCGACCAGCGGAGAGGAGCACTGATCATGGCCATGAACGACCCCATCAGCGCCCCGGCCAAGCACACGGCCAAGCAGCGCTACGTGCCCGGCTCCGGCCAGACGCACCGCCACGTGCTGGTGGTGCTGGTCAACAACCAGCCGGGTGTGCTCAACCGCGTCTCATCCATGGTCCGCAGCCGCAACTTCAACATCGAGTCGCTGGCTGTCGGCCACACCGAGCGGCCCGACATCAGCCGCATGACCATCACCCTCCGGGGTGACGACTTCGCCGTCGAGCAGATGGGCAAGCAGCTCTACCGGCTCATCGACGTGCTCAAGGTCCAGGACCTGCCGGAATCGGGCGTCGTCGAGCACGAGCTGGCGCTCATCAAGGTGCGCGCCACCGAGTCCAAGCGCAGCGAGATCTTGCGCATCATCGAGCTCTACAAGGGCCGCGTCCTCGACGTCGGGCCTGAGACCGTCATCATCGAGCACAGTGGCACGGAGCAGGAGATCGACTCGCTCGTGGCACTGCTCGGCGGCTTCGGCATCAAGGAGATGGTCCGCACCGGCACCATCGCCCTGGGCCGCGGCTCCGGCGCCATCGACCTCGACGCCATCCTCCGCGCCGGCCCCGAGCCGGCTGACGTGCCCCCCGGCGCGACGCCCACCCAGACCCAGAACGAACGACCGACCGAGTAGGAGGGAACCCACACATGCCCGCACGGATGTACTACGACAACGACGCCGACCCCGCGGCGCTCGAGGGCCAGACCGTGGCCATCATCGGCTACGGCAGCCAGGGCCACGCCCACGCGCTGAACCTGCACGAGAGCGGCGTCAAGGTCGTGGTCGGCCTCGCTCCCGGCTCCAAGTCCCGCGCCATCGCGGCCGAGGCCGGTCTCGAGGTCATGGACGTGGCGGACGCGGTCAAGGCTGCGGACGTGATCATGATCGCTGTCCCTGACACGATCCAGAAGGCCGTCTACGACACCGAGATCGGCCCGAACCTGCGCGCCGGCCAGTTGCTGATGTTCGCTCACGGCTTCAACATCCGCTTCGAGCGCATCGTGCCGCCGGCGGTCGTGGACGTGGGCATGGTCGCGCCCAAGGGCCCGGGCCACCTGCTGCGCTCGGTCTACCAGTCGGGCGGCGGCGTACCCGCGCTCTTCGCGGTCGAGCAGGATCCGTCCGGCACCGCTCGCGCCCGCACCATGGCCTACGCCCGCGGCCTCGGCAGCACCCGCGCGGGCATCCTCGAGACGACCTTCGCGGAGGAGACCGAGACCGACCTCTTCGGTGAGCAGGCGCTGCTCTGTGGCGGCGTCAGCGCCATGGTCAAGGCTGCGTTCGAGACGCTCGTGGAGGCCGGCTACCAGCCCGAGCTGGCCTACTTCGAGACGATGCACGAGCTCAAGCTCATCGTCGACCTGATGTATCGCGGCGGGCTCAACTACATGCGCTTCAGCGTCAGCGACACGGCCGAATACGGCGACTACGTCAGCGGCCCGCGCGTGACCGAGGGCGCCAAGCAGGCCATGAAGGATGTCCTCTCCGACATCCAGTCGGGCCGCTTCGCCGAGCGCTGGATCGACGAGTACGACTCCGGCGGGGCCGAGTTCGAGCGCATGCGGGCGGCCGATCGCGATCACCAGATCGAGCAGGTCGGCGCGCAGCTGCGCGGCCAGATGGCCTGGCTCGACCCGGTCGAGGTCAGCGCCGGTCAGGCCCAGGCCACGACCACGGGGGCGGCCGCGCCCCAAGCCAAGGGGGACGCCTAGATGACCGTCGACGTACCAGTACGCATCTTCGACACGACCCTGCGCGACGGTGAGCAGGCGCCCGGCGCCGGCCTCACCGTGGCCGAGAAGATCGAGGTCGCGCGTCAGCTCGTGCGCCTCAACGTCGACGTCATCGAGGCCGGCTTCCCGGCCGCTTCGCCGGGCGACTTCGAGGCTGTCAACACCATCGCCAAGCAGACCAAGGGCATCGCCGTGGCGGGGCTCGCCCGCTGCAAGGACGGCGACCCCCAGCGTGGCGTGGAGGCGCTGCTGCCGGCCGAGAAGCCGCACCTGCACCTCTTCATCGCCACCAGCGACATCCACCTGGTGCACAAGCTGAAGATGTCACGCGAGGAAGCGCTGAAGGCGGCCGTGCACTGGGTCAGCTATGCGCGCAAGCGCCTGGGCCCGGACGCCGAGATCGAGTTCAGCGCCGAGGACGCCAGCCGCACCGAGCACGACTTCCTGCTCAAGGTCTACGAGGCCGTGGTCGATGCGGGCGCCACCACCGTCAACATCCCCGACACCGTCGGCTACGCCATCCCGGCCGAGTTCGGTGACCTCACGCGCAAGGTCGTCGATCGCGTCGGCTCCGGTGCGGTCATCAGCGTCCACTGCCACAACGACCTGGGCCTGGCCACGGCCAACACCCTCGCCGCCGTGCAGGCCGGTGCCCGCCAGGTGGAGGTCACCATCAACGGCCTCGGCGAGCGGGCGGGCAATGCCTCCCTCGAGGAGGTGGTCATGGCCCTGCGTACTCGGCCCACCGAGTTCCAGGTCGCCGGCCACGCGCATCAACACCGAGCAGATCAGCAACGCCAGCCGCCTGGTCAGCTACCTCACCGGCTTCGCCGTCCAGCCCAACAAGGCCATCGTGGGCCGCAACGCCTTCGCCCACGAGTCGGGCATCCACCAGGACGGCGTGCTCAAGAACGCGCTGACCTACGAGATCATGACGCCGCAGTCGGTGGGCCTCAGCGGCTCGCGCCTGTCGGTGGGCAAGCTCTCAGGCCGTCGCGGCCTGCAGGGCAAGCTGGCCGAGCTGGGATACGAGCTGGAGGGTGACGCCCTCGACGGCATCTACAGGCATGCCATCGCGCTGGCCGACACCAAGAAGGAGGTCACCGACGCCGACCTGGTCGCGCTCGTCGAGGCTCAGAGCTCCGGCGCCGGCGCGGCCGAGGCGGCCGAGGGTGACGCGGCGGTGCGGCTGGTCGATTGGTCGGTCAGCTCGGGCAAGGGCGGCATCGCCAAGGGCGCCGTCTCCCTTCTCGTCAACGGCCAGGCCGTCGAGGCCATGGCTGAGGGCAACGGCCCGGTGAACGCGCTCTTCGTGGCCGTGGACAAGGCCGTCGAGCCCATCCTCGGTTGGCACCCCATGCTGGCCGAGTACGAGATCCGGGCGGTGTCGGAGGGCGAGGACGCCCAGGGCCAGGTCATGGTTCGCGCTCGCCGCTCGATCGACCCCGAAGCGACGGCCGAGACGGTCAACGGCCACGGCCTCTCGACCAACATCATCGAGGCCTCGCTGGAGGCCTACCTCGCCGGGCTGGAGAAGCTGCTCGGCCATGAAGCGGCGTCCTCGGACGTCAAGAAGGAGACCCTCGTTTGAGCCCGGAAGGCACCCCTACCTACAACGTCGTCAAGATCCCCGGTGACGGCATCGGCCCGGAGATCGTCGACGCCACGCTGCCCGTGCTCGCGGCCGCGCAGGAGCGCTTCGGCTTCGATATCGAGTGGACCGAGGTCAAGGCCGGTGGGGTCGCCATCGACGCCTACGGCGAGGCCGTGCGTGACGAGGACCTCGACACGATGCTCAAGAGCGACGCGGTCTTCCTCGGTGCGGTCGGCGGCCCCAAGTGGGACGACCCCGCGGCGAAGGTGCGTCCCGAGCAGGGCCTGCTCAAGATCCGCAAGGTGCTGGGTCTCTACGCCAACCTGCGCCCGGTCTCGGTCGAGCCGAGCCTCAAGGAATCGTCACCCTTGCGCCCCGACCTCATCGAGGGCGTGGACATGATCATCGTGCGCGAGCTCACCGGAGGCATCTACTTCGGGAAGCGCGAAGAAGCGTTCGACGGGCCCAATGGGCGCGAGGCCTACGACACCATGTCCTACACCGAGCCGGAGATACGGCGCATCGTCGAGCTCGCCTTCCAGCTCGCGCGTGGGCGCCGCAAGAAGCTGACCAGCGTGGACAAGGCCAACGTGCTGGCCAACAGCCGGCTCTGGCGCGCGGTCGTCGAGGAGATCGCCCCCGACTACCCCGACGTGGAGCTGGAGCACCGCCTCGTCGACTCCACGGCCATGTCGCTCATCACCAAGCCGGCCTCGTTCGACGTCATCGTCACCGGCAACATGTTCGGCGACATCCTCAGCGACGAGGCCTCCGTGCTTGCCGGCTCCCTGGGCATGCTGCCCTCCGCCTCGCTCGGCGAGCGGGAGACCAGGCACGGACGCATCGGCATGTACGAGCCCATCCACGGCTCCAGCCCGGCCAAGACCGGCCTGGACATCGCCAACCCCACCGCCACCATCCTGTCGGCGGCGATGATGCTGCGCTGGTCCCTGGGCCAGGCCGCGGCCGCCGACGCCATCGAAACCGCCGTCCGCGCCACCCTCGACAGCGGCACTCGCACCCGGGACCTCATGGGTTCCGACGGCGAGGCCCGCGGCTGGGTCAGCGTCGGCACCGCTGCCTTCGGCGAGGCCGTGGCGGCGAACGTCAGGTCCGCCTAGCCAACCCATCGGGCCGGCCGCAGCCGGCCGCCCACGACCACGGGGAGCACGAACGTGAGCACCGAACAGGTACCGGCCAACGACCAGCCGGTCGTCCTCTACGACACGACCCTTCGCGACGGGACCCAGGGCGAGAACATCACCCTCTCGCTCGCGGACAAGATCCGTGTCGCGAGGATGCTCGACGAATACGGCATGCCCTTCATCGAAGGCGGCTGGCCGGGCTCCAACCCCAAGGACATCGAGTTCTTCGCCGCGGCCAAGAAGATGACCTGGACCAACGCCAAGCTGGCCGCGTTCGGCTCGACGCGCCACAAGAACAACACCGCCGCGGAGGACCCGTTCCTCATCGAGCTGGTGCGCGCGGAGACCCCCGTGGTCACCATCTTCGGCAAGTCGTGGACATTGCATGCCCTCAAGGTGCTGGGTGCGTCCCTGGAGCAGAACCTGGACATGATCGCGGATTCGGTCGCCTGGGTCCGAGAGCAGGGCCGGACCGTCGTCTACGACGCCGAGCACTACTTCGACGGCTACAAGGCCGACCGTGAGTACGCGCTGAGCACGCTGCGAGCGGCCCGCCAGGCCGGCGCCCGCGACATCGTGCTCTGCGACACCAACGGCGGCACGCTCACGACCGAGCTGGTGGCTATCTTCGAGGACACACGCGACTCGCTCGGGGCCGACCCTGACGCACCCCCGGTCACCTGGGGCATCCACACCCACAACGACGCCGAACTCGCCGTGGCCAACACGATGGCGGCCGTGGCCGCGGGCGCGCGTCACGTGCAGGCCACCATCAACGGCTACGGCGAGCGCTGCGGCAACGCCAACATGGTCAGCGTCATGGCCAACCTCGCGCTCAAGACCGAGTTCGAGCTGGCCCCGGTCGGCGGCGGCGACATCAGCCACCTGACCTCGCTCTCCCGCTCGGTGGCGGAGATCGCCAACGTCACCCCGCTCGACTACCAGCCCTTCGTCGGTCGCTCGGCCTTCGCCCACAAGGGCGGTGTCCACGGTGCTGCGGTGGCCAAGGTCGAGCACAGCTACCAGCACGTGGATCCGGTCCTCATCGGCAACGAGAGCCGATTGGTCGTCTCCGAGCTCGGTGGCCGGGCCAACACGCGCATCCGCGCCGAGCAGCTGGGCCACAACCTCGAGGGCGTGGTCGATCCCAAGGTGCTCAGCGAGACGATCAAGGAACTGGAGAACCAGGGCCTCGCCTTCGAGGGCGCGGAAGCGTCGTTCGAGTTGCTCATCATGCGTCGGACGAAGGGCTACGAGGCGCCCTTCGAGATCCTCGACTACACCACGCTCTCGGAGCAGCGGGTCGGTCGAGGACTTCCTCGGCCGAGGCCACGGTCAAGGTGCGCGTGGACGGCGAGGTGCTGCACACCGCGGCCGAGGGCAACGGGCCGGTGAACGCGCTCGACATCGCCCTGCGCAAGGCCCTGCTGGGCTTCTATCCACAGCTGGAGTCGATGCACCTGGTCGACTACAAGGTGCGCATCCTCGACGGTGGCGCGGCCACGGCGGCCCGGACCCGCGTGATCATCGACTCCATGGACGGTGATCGCGAGTGGTCGACGATGGGCTCGGATACGAACATCATCTCAGCCTCCGCTGCCGCCCTGGCCGACTCCTTCGAGTACGCCATCTGGAAGAAGGGCCAGAACGACGACGCCGAGTAGCCGATGAGCGAGGGATCAGGCCCCGTGCCGGACGCTAGGCTTTGGGCCATGACGACCGACACTCCCCTGCGCGTGGCCTACGCCGGTGCGCCCGGCTCGTTCGCCGAGGACGCGGCGCTGTCCGCCTATCCCCAGGCGGAGGCCGTGCCCGTGCCCATGTTCGGCGACGTCGTGGCCGCGGTGACCGACGGCCAGGTGTCGGCGGGGGCCCTGCCCATCGAGAACGTGGTCGGGGGAGGGGTGCGCGAGGTCTACGACCTGCTGCTCGAGACCGAGGCGACCGTGGTGGGCGAGGTCATCGTGCCCGTGCGACTGTGCCTGGCTGCGCTGCCGGGGGAGACGACTCGAATCCATCGAGCGCGTGTACTCACACATCCAGGCCCTGACGCAGGCAGAGCCGTTCCTGCGTTCGCGCGAGTGGACGCTGCTGGCGGCGACCAATACGGCCGGCGCGGGTCGGGCCATCCACGAGCAAGCGCGAGCGCGGCTCCGCGGCGGTGCTCTCGCCACGAGCCGCGGCCATCCACGGGCTGGAGGTGCTCGCGAGCGACATCCAGACCGAGCGGCGCAACCGCACGCGCTTCCTCGTGCTGGCCATGCCCACGACCCAGGGGCTGCCGCTGCCCGCGAGCGCACAGCCGGACGGGGCCCGTCGGAGCGCCATGGCCTTCTCCGTGCGCAACGAGCCGGGCACGCTGGTGCGGGCGCTGGGCGTCATCGCCGACCACCGCATCAACATGACCAAGCTGGAGTCGCGCCCCAGCCGCGAGGGCAGCTGGGAGTACGTCTTCTGGGTCGACCTCGACTCCGACGTCTGTGCCGACGGGACCAGGCCAGGCCTTCCTGGCTGACCTGCGCTCGGTCTGCGTGTGGGTACGCGTGATGGGTTGCTACCCGCGCTGCGTGGAGCCGGACATCTGACCCTGGGCCGACCGGCACCTGGGGACCGTCATCGACATGTCGTGCCGCGATGGGCAGACTATCGTCGGGGGAAGCCCGCGGAGGCATCCGGGTCCTGATGCCCCAGGAGGATGCGCATGAGTGCGGCGCCAGGAATGCAGGAACAGGCAGCGGCCCGACGTCGCCGCTGGATCATCATCGGGATCGTCGCCCTCGTCATGGCGCTTGCCTTCGTCGGCGCCGTGATCGCGGTGTGGCTCTTCTTCTTCGGCTCGGAGGCACCGGCGGCACCGACCCTGAACGACGCGCTGCAGGTCCTGCAGTCGGCAGCACCAGCGGAGTAGCGGTCACGCGGAAGGGCTCCGGGTGTTCCCTAGCGGCGGCTGTCGACGGCGACCTCGGCCGCGGTGGCGGCCCACGCGCGCAGCTGCTCGGGGTCCTCGCGCACCGGCTCGGGCACCTCCCAGTAGGGCATACGCATGTGCTGCGTGGAGCCCGCGGCCTCGTAGGCTACCGCCGTGGTCGAGTCGGCGCGCAGGTAGAGCCGCCCATCGGAGTCGACGATGGCGAACATGACGTCGTCCTTGAAGATCCCGTGACCGCCGAACATGGCCCGCGCACGGACGCCCAGCGGCTCCAGCTGCTGTTCCAGCTGGGCCGCAGCCTCGATGCCGGCGGCCGCCTGGCGCGTGCCCCTGGAGCCCACGCTCAGGCCTCGGCGATGGTCACCGACGTGATCGCGACCGGGTCCACCGGACGATCCTGGGCGCCGGTCGGGGCGCCGGCGATGGCATCGACGACCTCCTCGCCCGCGCTGAGCTTGCCGAAGATGGTGTAGTTGGGCGGCAGCGGGTAGTCGGCGTGCATGACGAAGAACTGGCTGCCGTTGGTGTCGGGTCCGGCGTTGGCCATGGCCAGGGTGCCACGCAGGTACTGGCGGCCGACGGACTCGTCCTTGAAGCGGTAGCCGGGGCCGCCGCTGCCGGTGCCGGTGGGATCGCCACCCTGGATCATGAAGCCGCTGATGACGCGGTGGAAGATGACGTCGCCGTAGAAGCCCTCGCGCGCGAGGAAGACGAAGTTGTTGACCGTGCGCGGCGCTTCGGCGGCGAAGAGCTCGGCGGTCATGGTGCCGGCGGTGGTCTCGATGGTGGCGGTGTAGGTCGCGGCCGGGTCGATGATCATCTCCGGGGGGCTGGCGTACTGCGGCACGGATGCTCTCCTCTTGTTGGGCTTGCCCACAGCCTACCCGACCGGACCGAGAGACCCGGTCAACGACCCCCACACGCCGTGTGGATGGCTACGATGGAGTCCTCATGGCCGACACCCCGCGAACTTCCGACGCCCATCCCATCTATCTCGCCGGCCGCTGGGTCGAGTCGCCCCGCGTGCTGGAGGTAGACGATCCCGCCCATCCCGGCGAGCTGGCCGGTTCCACCTACCTCGCCACGGAGGCGCAGTACGAAGAGGCGGCTGCCGCAGCCGTGCGCGGGTTCGAGGCCATGAAGGCCACCCCGACCTACGTGCGGGCGGCGGCCCTGCGTCACATCAGCGAGGGTATCGCCGACCGGCGTGACGAGATCGCCGAGCTCATCACCCGCGAATCGGGCAAGTCCATCCGTGACGCGCGAGTGGAGGCCGATCGCGGCGTGCTCGTCTTCCGTCTGGCCGCAGAGGAAGCCGAGCGACTGGGCGGTGAGACCCTGCCGCTCGACATCGCGCCGCCGCACATCGGTCGGCACGCGCTGACGCGGCGCTTCCCCATCGGCCCGGTGGCCGGCATCAGCCCCTTCAACTTCCCGCTCAACCTGGCCGCCCACAAGGTGGCGCCGGCCATCGCCGCGGGCTGCTCGATCGTGCTCAAGCCGCCGTCCCGAGACCCGCTCACGATGCTGACCGTGGCCGAGATCATCGACGGCGCGGGGTTGCCCGAGGGCGCGGTCTCGGTCCTGCCCATGGACCGCGCACTCGGTGATCGCCTGGTGGAGGACGAACGCTTCAAGCTGCTCAGCTTCACCGGCTCGCCGCTGGTGGGCTGGCGCATGAAGGAGCGCGCGGGCAAGAAGCCGGTCGTGCTGGAGCTGGGCGGCAACGCGGGTGCCATCGTGGACAAGAGCGCCGACCTCGAGTGGGCCGTCAAGCGCGCGGTCGTGGGCGCCTTCGCCTTCAGCGGCCAGGTCTGTATCAGCGTCCAGCGGCTGCTGGTGCACGAGGACGTGTGGGACCCGTTCATGGAGCGCTTCACGGCCGCCGCCGCGAACCTGAAGCTGGGCGACCCGCTGGATCCTGCGACCGACATCGGGCCCATGGTCGATGCGGGCGCGGTCGAGCGTACCGAGCGCTGGGTCGCCGAGGCTGTGGCCGACGGTGCGCACGTGCTCACCGGCGGGACCGGAGAGGGCCTCTTCTTCAAGCCCACCGTCATCGTCGACGCACAGCGTTCCTCGCAGGTGTGCTCGGAGGAAGCCTTCGCCCCGCTGGTCGTGGCCTTCCCCTTCAGTCACATCGAGGACGCCTTCGCGGAGGTCAACGCCAGCCGTTTCGGGCTCCAGGCGGGCATCTTCACCAACGACCTGGGCCACGCCTGGCGCGCCTTCGAGGCGCTTGACGTGGGCGGCGTGATCATCAACGACGTACCGACCTATCGCGTCGACCACATGCCCTATGGCGGCGTCAAGGAGAGCGGCATCGGCCGTGAGGGCCTGCGCTGGGCGATCGAGGACATGACCGAGCTCAAGCTCATGGTCGTGGCCCGACCCGGCTGACCGAGGCGGTCTGGTCACGCTCGCGGGTGCCCTGATGTGGCCCCGGCGGGCCTCTGCGCGGCCGCGGCGTCGCGGTCGGTTCGCGGGCGGCGACGAGCCCTGCGCCGCGGGATGATCGAACGGCGGTCCTGTGTCGCTCTGTGCGTTTCGGGTCATTCCGTCACGGTCGGCCGCAGTGTCGAATAGGGGGACCAGCCCCGGCTGGCACTATGCGATTGCCTTCCGTCTCCGCTCCACGCCGCCGCCGCGCCCGTTTCCTCGCCAACGCGCGCCTGGTCCGCGTGCGCCTCTGGCTGGCCATGCTCGGACTAGCCGTGCTGCCCATGCTCGGCGCCGTCCTCATCACCGACAACCTCAGGCCGGACGAGCCCCTGCCCGCCGAAGACCGGCGCGCGTGGCAGACGGCCGAGGCGGCCGCCGAGCTGACCGCCGCCGAGCAGGCGCTCGAGGCTCGACTGCTCGCGGTGGCGGGGGACCCCGATGTGCGCAGGCTCGTCGACGGCATCTCCGGACTGTCCGAGCGGGCGGCGGCGGCGGAGTTCGTGTCGATGCTCGAGATGGGCGATCGAGGCCTGGTCGAGGGCATCTGCCTGACGCGCACGCTCGACGGGTCGACGGTCGTCATCGATGTGCCCGACAGCGACACCACCGGGACCGCGGCCTGTGGCTCCGAGGAAGCTCGTGGCCGAGGCCCTCGCAGCCGAGCCGGGGGTCGTGGTGCGCGACACGACCTGGGGCTCCGACCGCTCCCGGCGCCTGCTCATCGCCACCGAGCTCATGGGCACCGGCAAGCGCGCCGCGGGCGTGCTCACGGCCGAGATCAGCCTGCCCGACCTGTTCGCCACGACTCCGGCAGCTTCCGGCATCGCCACCAGCGCGGCGCTGGTGGACATGGACACCAACACCATCGTGGCCGGTGCTCGCACCGACGCGGTCGTCAGCGGCACGGACATCGCGGGCACGCGCCCGCTGGGCAACCTGCGCGTCCGCGTCAACGGCATCGTCACGGGGCACGCCGGTACCGCCCGGGTGCTCGATGAGGCGGGCTGGACGGCCACGGCCGCGCCCTTGTGGTCGGCCGGCGGCGACACTCGCCTGGGGCTCATCCACCTCTGGCCCGCGGCGCGGGCCAGCGGGCCCGATCCGGTGGCGTTCGCATTGATGATCTTCACGCTCATCGTGCTCATCGTGACCGTGGTCGTGGCGCGCACGTTCCTGCAGCCATTCGAGGACCTGGCCCGCTCGCAGACGCAGCTCGAGGTGCTCTACCGCGAGGCGCGCGAGGACTCGCTCCACGACGGGCTCACCGGCCTGGGCAATCACCGTTCGTTCCAGGAGGAGCTCGATCGCCAGTTGGACCTGTTCCGCCGACACCAGGTGCCCATCGCCCTGCTGCTGCTGGACCTCGACGATCTCAAGATGGTCAACGACGGCGAGGGCCATCCTGCCGGCGACCAGCTCATCGTGGGCATGGCCAACGCCATCCGCGACACGCTGCGCTACGGCGACCGCGCCTTCCGCATCGGCGGTGACGAGTTCGCGGTGATCCTGCCCCACACCGATGCCGACGACGCGCTGGTGGCGGCCAACCGGCTGCGTCACTTCTGCCTCCGGCCCGCGGCAGGGGAACGCGTCATCCCCTTCTCCGGCGGCATCAGCTCCGTGCCTCAGATGGCGGCCGACCGCAACGAGCTCTTCCGCCAGGCCGACGCGGCCCTCTATCGCTGCAAGCGCGCCGGGCGCGGTACGGTGGCCGTCTTCGACCCTGACCGCGACCTGGTGCCCGAGGACGCCCACGGCGAAGGCTCAGCGGCGGCCGTCCGCGACATCGTGCGCGCGCGCAACCTGACCCCGGTCTACCAGCCGATCGTCGACCTGCGCGACGGCACCGTGCTCGGCTTCGAGGGCCTCATCCGGCCCGGCGCCTCCTCGCCCTTCGGCAACCCCGGCCAGCTGTTCGCGGCCGCGGCCGCGGCCGGTCGCACGGTGGAACTGGACCTGGCCTGCTTCGAGGTCGTGGCGGCCGGTGCGGCGGCCATCGATCCCGAGAAGGTCGTGACCATCAACCTCAGCCCGCAGACCCTCGAGATGGAGGACTTCAGCGCCTCCTGGCTGCTGGAGATCCTGGCCCGCTACCAGATCAACCCCGGGCGCGTCATCGTGGAGCTGACCGAACGCGAGGCCGTCACCGACCTCGACCGCCTGCGCCGCAGTGTGGCCTCGCTGCAGCGCGCGGGTGTGCGCCTCGCGGCCGACGACGTGGGTGCCGGCAACGCCGGCCTGCGTCTCCTGAGCCAGGTCCGCTTCGACATCATGAAGATCGACCTGTCGCTGGTGCAGGACGGGGCCCAGCACGACTCCTCGCGCGCGGTCGTGCGCACGCTGATGGATCTGGCCGCACGCCAGGGTGCGGTGGCCATCGCGGAGGGTCTCGAGACGCCCGAGCAGCTGCGCTCGCTGCGTGAGCTGGGCATCACCACCGGCCAGGGCTACCTGCTGGGCCGTCCCAGCGCGGACACGAACCTGGGCCGGGTGGAGATCGAGGTCCTGGCCGCGGGCACGCGCATCGTCAAGGGCGCATCGGCTGCGGCTCCTTCCCCGTCCCCCCTCATTCCGCCGGCACCGGGCACGCCCTCGGCCCCCATCGACATCAAGGGTCCGCCTCCCGAGCCCGATGGCGGCGCGACGTTGCAGGGGACGCCCGCCTAGGAGGTCGCCCGCCCAGGAACGGCCGCCCGCCCAGGAGCGGCCGGGGCCCTACACTCGCCCCGTGGAGACGCAGCAGATCATCCAGAGCCTCAGCTACGTCACGTGGGTGCTGCTGGGCGGGCTCGCGCTGGGCAGCTTCGCGCTGACCTGGCTCCTGCGCCAGACGACCGATGCCACGGCCGGGTTCCTCGGCTTCAGCGCGATACTGGCCGCGGTGATCGGCCTGGGCTGGCTGCTGGTCGAGTGGGGCCTGCCCGACCCGACCGAGCTGGCCATCGAGAGCGGTGCCGAGTTCGACGAGCCGCGCCGTGCGGCGATCGCGCTCTTCATCGTGCTCGCCCTGGTCGCCGGCGTGCGGCTGCGGCGCGGCGGCCGAGCGCTGTGGCTGGGTGCCGGCTCGATCGTCGCCGGCGTCGTCGCGCTCTTCCTCGGCGGCTGGGGCTGGGGCGGCGGCGAGCCCATCGGCGTCTCGCTACTTCGTCCAGCTCGCTGGCCCTGACGCGCCGTCACCGGTGGCTCCATGGCCGCGGTCGTGCTGGCCCACTGGTACCTGGTCACACCGCGCATCTCCGAGCGCCCGCTGGTGCTGACCACGCAGTTGCTGATGGTGGTGCTGATCGTGCAGCTGCTGCTCTTCGGGGTGTGGCTGCCGCGGGCATCCCGGACCTGGAGCCGTTCGAGGTGCTCACCGGCGACGAACATGCTCTTCGTCTGGCTGCGCCTGATCGTGGGCCTGCTCTTCCCGTTGCTGCTCACGGCCATGGCCTACCGCACCGCCCTCACGCGCTCGATGGAATCGGCCACGGGCCTGCTCTACATCGAGTTCGCGCTGGTCATGGCCTCGACCATCGTGGCTGCTGGGCTGCTCTTCGGCGAAGGCCTGCTGGTCTAGGCATGCGCGTCACCGTGCGGCTGTTCGCTATGCAGCGGGCCCAGACGGGCCTGCGCCGACACGAGCTCGAGCTGCCCGAGGGCGCCGATGTGGCCGCGGCCTGGGCAGCGCTGGCCGCAGATCTGCCGGTGATCGCCGCGGCCGAGGGGGTCGTCCGTTTCGCCCGCAACGGGACCTACGTCGAGACGTCCGAAGGCCTCGCCGATGGCGACGAGCTCGCGGTCATCCCGCCGGTGGCCGGCGGCGCCGAGGTCTCCGAGGGGTCGTTCCGACGGCTCGAGATCCGCGAGCAGACGCTTGACGACGGCCTGCTCGACGAGCTTCGGCGCGAGGTGGCCTCGCCCGCCGACGGTGCCGTGGCCGTCTTCGTGGGCCAGACTCGCGAGACGCCCGGAACCCCGGCGCCGGGCCAGGAGGCCGAGGCCGCGCGTTTCACAGGGCAGGTCGTGAGCGGCCTGACCTACGAGGCCTTCGAGCCCATGGTCG
Source organism: uncultured Chloroflexia bacterium (assembly GCA_963716815.1). GTDB lineage: Bacteria > Chloroflexota > Limnocylindria > Limnocylindrales > CSP1-4 > JAFMJV01. Next base: position 203,736 of record CAVQUM010000009.1, on the reverse strand, counting down.
CTGTCCGTGCTCGGCGAACATCGCCGACGAGATCGAGGCACGCTTCGGCGTGCAGCGGCTGGCGATCGTGCATCGCGTGGGCGAGGTCGGGGTGGGGGAGTCGAGCGTGATCATCGCGGTCGCGGCCCCGCATCGGGCGGAGGCTTTCGAGGCCTGTCGCTATGCCATCGAGGAGCTGAAGGCGCGAGCGCCCATCTGGAAGGCCGAGCGCTTCACCGACGGTAGCGTGTGGCTGGGCGCCCCTGCCCGCCACGGACCTGCCGACACCGGCGGCGACGGGTAGCCGCAGTTCACACGTTGTTGACCGACCGGAATAGCGCCGCAGGCAGCCGGGGCGAAGCGACGTGGCTACTCGCGGGGGCGAGTCTGACTGAGGCCTCCTCAGCGGGTCGACTCTGTTCAGATCACAGCGACGATGGCTGCCGCAGCCTGACGCAGCCGAGGCCACCGATCAGGAGCGCAAGAGCGACGGCCGTTACGACCATCACGACGTGCCCGTCGAGGTGGCCGCCCAGGATCTCTGAGACCGCCGCCCAAGCACCGAAGAGCCCGAATGCCAGCCCGGCGATCGGGTTCAGATAGCGGTTCACCCGGTCGCTGACCAGCAGCGTCACGCCCGCCAACGCCAGCGGGATGATTACCAACGTCGCGAGGAAGGAGCCCGTGGCGTCGTCCAGGGTCTCTCCCTCGATCTCCCCGGCCAGCAGCTCCTCCAGGGTTCCTGGTGTGAACAGGCCCAGCAGCAGCGAGCCCGACAAGGCGACCGCGACAGCCACCCAGAGCACCGCGACCCGCGTCTTGAACAGCGGGTCGTTCATGGCTTCGCCTCCCTTCTGACCGTCCCTCGGAGAAGTGGCCCGCCCTCGGCGGGACGGGCCCTCGATGTGCGTGTGACCTACGCTTGCGCCGGGACCGTGGCTTCGGTGAAGGCCTTGATGTCCAGGAGCATCTTGTGCACGCTCCCTTCCATCCAGCCCTTGGTCATGAGGTTCTTGAGGGCCCCCGGCAGCGGGCCGGGAATCTCGAAGTCGGTCTCGATGGCCAGGCGCGTGGCGTCGCCGTCGGGCTCGAGCCGCCAGACCATGTCCCACGGACCGGGCTCGGCCTTGACGTGGCAGAGCCGCAGCGGCTCGACCTCGGTGACCGTGAGGTCGTACTTCGTCTCGAAGCCCAACATCCGCGAGGTCTGGACGAAGGTTGTCCCGACCTGGTCCAGCGGTCCGCTGAAGTCGGTGTGCTTGGCCCGAGGCTGGATCTCATCCCAGTGCGAGCTGTCGGTCACGTAGGACCACACATGCTCGGCGGGTGCCTCGATGCGGATCTCGTCACGGATGTGCTGCATCACCTACCCCCCTTGCTCGGCGGGCCGGGTCCGCCAGTGGCTCGGCGCGGTCCAGGCGGCCATGGTCATCGGGCCGCACGTCGTAGCCTCCCGCTGCAGGTTGATTCTCTCGCGGACGTCCAGCGAAACCGTCAACGAAGTCCGTGGGAAGTAAGGGGTAATCGCCACCCTCGATCGCCGGTCCCAGTGCGCGGCCTGCCCGCTTTCCCCACAGCCGAACAAGATCGCCCGATCCGGCACCCAACGAGGGTCTCGACCTTCGCGGCCATGCCACGTGGGCATGGCCGTCCCGGATTTCGCCGGGATCCGGCCTCCTGCGTGCTCGGAAGCCCGCTGCACGACCGGGGTGCCTGCCGGGGCGGCTTCGGTGTTCGGTCCATGGGTGAACCTGGGACCGACGCATGGAAGCCGGGGACCAGAGCGTGGAAGCCGAGATCGAAGTGCGCGATTTAGGGGAGCGACTCCGGTGTCGGCAGCTCGTGTCTGGGCCCCGAGCGCAAAGCGGGCTACGATTCAGGGTATGACCGATCCAGCACGCCGGGCCAAGCCCGTGGGTCCGCCACCTCCCGGCAGCTCGCAGCAGCCACCACCCCAAGGTTCGCCCGGGGGTTCGTCCCAGCCGCCCGGCCCCGGTGCCTACGGCCACTACCAGGCCCCGCCCGGGCAGCCGCATGTGCGCGTCTACCGCTGGTCTTCGCAGGGGGGCTCGTTCCCGTGGTTCGCGGTCCTGCTGCTGGTGCTCGGGGTGGGCCTGCTCATCGAGATCCTCATCCCCGACCTCTCCTTCGGCTCTCTGCTCATCCTTGCCGCCGGCCTTGCCTTCGGAGCGGCCTGGCTGTGGGGCCGCATCATCGGGGCGACGATGCCCGCGCTCGTGCTCACCGCCTGGGGCCTTGCGAGCGTCGGACGCGACTTCGACGTGCTCACCGGCGACGGCTGGAACACGCTCTTCATCGGGGTCGCCTTCCTCATCGGCTGGGGGCTCGGTCGCTTCCAGGGCGTACGCCGCGAGTACGCCCTCTGGATCGGCGTCATCCTCGGCATCATCGGTCTGGCCGATACCTCCGACACGCTGCCGTGGGACGTCAGCCTCGTGGCGGTCATCCCGCTGGTGATGATCGGTCTGGGCATCTACCTGGTGTTGCAGAGCCGGATCCTGGCGCGCCGCTAGCGGTCACCGGCGCTCCCCTGACCGCCCCGGCGGCGCGATCTAGCGCAGGTAGCGACCCTCGGGGTCGAGCACGTCGCGCATCAGGCGCAGCTCCTCCTCGGTCGGCGGCGGCGTCTCGCCCAGCGTGGGCGAGACGCGCACCTGCCACTCCATGGCCGCGCGCACGTCATCGAGCGTGTGGCCCGGGTGCAGCGTGTCGAGGCGCATCTCGCCGTCAGCGTCGAAGTGGTAGACGCCCAGGTCGGTGACCACCACCGAGGGACCGCGAGGGTGCCCGGGCGAGTTGCCCGGTGAGGTGCGGAAGTCGATCTCGTTCACGAAGGAGCGCTGCGACTGGCGCATGACCACGAAGACCTGGTGCGAATGGATGGCGATCTCGTTGGCGCCGCCCGAGCCCGGCAGGCGCACCTTGGGCCGGGCGTAGTCGCCGATGACGGTGGTGTTGATGTTGCCGAAGCGGTCGATCTGAGCGGCGCCCAGGAAGCCCACGTCGACGAGGCCGCGCTGGAGGTAGAGCCCGAAGAGGTCGGCCTGGCTCATGACCGCGAGTGCGCCGGTGACGATGGTGGGGTCGCCGATCGACAGCGGCAGCCGCGCCGGCTCGGGCGCCGTAGGCGCCGGCCTCGTAGATGAGCTCGAGATCGGGCGCGACCGTGTGCAGGGCGAGGTTGACCGCGATGTTGGGCAGGCCGATGCCCACGAAACAGACGCGGGTGCCGGCCAGCTCGCGCGCCGCCGCGGCGATCATCATCTCGTTGCGGGTGTAGCCGGCTTCGCTCATCGGTACTGGCCGTAGTCGATGGGCCCGGCCGGAGCCGTGCCCGTGGGCCGGATGCGCTCCTTCACCGCCGGCCCCAGGCGCTCCATGTACTCGGCCCGGTCGGCCACGCCGTGGACGTACTCGTCGAGCCAGGCGGCAGTGGCAGCGGGGTCCCGGCCGACCGCGTCCCACTCCACGTAGAAGGTGTTGTCGCGGTCGTAGTAGCCCTGCGCGAACGAGGGGTGCGCGCCATACGGCTCGACCACCACCGCGTCCACGATGCGGCCGGGGATGGCGGTGCGATTGGGGTCCGCCCGGATCACCGACTCGTCGACCAACTCCTCCACCACCACGATGACGTGCTCGGCCGCGAAGGCCGCCTCCTTCTGGCTGCCCACCAGGCCCCACGTCTGGGTGTTGCCTGCGGCGTCGGCGCGCTGGGCGTGCACGATGGTGACGTCGGGGTTGATGGGCGGGACCACGTGCACGGTCTCGTCGCCGTAGGGACTGCGCAGCGGGCGGATGGCCGGGTTGGCCCTGGGCATGTCCGTGCCCTCGTAGCTGCGCAACGGGTAGAAGGGCATGTTCGTGGCGCCCGCGGTGTAGCGCCCGACCATGCCGAAGTGGCTGTACTCCTCGATCTCGAGGCTGGGGGCCTCGCCCTCGGTCACCCGTCGGATGCAGTGGAGGCTGCCGACGCCGGGATTGCCCAGCCAGCCGAAGACGAGCTTGCGCGCCGTGCCGGCGGCGATCATCTGGTCGTAGATGACGTCGGGCGTGAGCCGGATGAGGGTCAGGTCGCGACGGCCCTGGCGGATGATCTCGTGGCCCGCAGCGAAGCAGATGAGGTGGGTGAAGCCCTCGATGGCGACGCTGTCGCCGTCGTGCACCAGCGCCGCGACTGCCTCGCGCATGCTGGTCACCTTCGATGTGGTCACGGAGCCATCGTAGCGCGCGGCGCTGTCCGCTACCGGGGCGTGCGGGCCTCCCACAGCGCGTCTTCGAGCTCGTCCACGGTGATGGCGCCCTCGAACTTGGCGCGTACCAGGCCTTGGCCGTCGATGACGACCACGTAGGGCTCGGTGCGCAGGCCGAAGCGTTCGGTCCACGGTGCCGCCTGGAGCTGTCCCTCGTCGCTCAGGTAGGGCTGCAGGTAGCCGTCCTTGACCCACATCAGGTAGGGCTCGACGTGCACGAAGTTGACGCCCGTGGGGTGGCTGGCCGCGACCTCCTTGACCTTCTCGATGGTGGGCCCGCAGGTGGCCGTCTGGCAGAAGGAGGGGGTGACGAAGGCGATGACGGCGGGGATGTCGTCCTCGATGGCGTCGAGGATGGACTTCTCGTAGAAGCGCTCGACCGGGGCCGGGTCGCTGGAGATCTGGCTGAGGTCGCCGCCCACGTCCGCGGCGGTGGGCGTGTCGATGAGCGGCGCGGGCGCGCCGATGGGCGGCGTGCTCGTCTCCTCCTGCACGTCGTAGTCGACGCGCACGGTCTCGGTCCGCCCGTCGGGGAAGGTGGCGTAGAAGCGTGTGCCCCAGCGGCCGGCGGAGGGGAATTCGACGTCGGCGGCGTAGAGGCCGCGTAGGCCCTCGATGGCCCAGAGGAAGCGGGCGTCGGCCTCGAACACGACCTCCTCCGGGTCGGCGTCGGCGTCGTAGAACTCGAGCCGGACCTCGACGTCCGGCGCAGCCAGCAGCGCGCCGGCCGGGTCGGTCAGGCTGAAGAGGAAGCGGTTGGGACCCTGGGCGATCTCGGACGAGGCCAGCACCGGGATGATCTGGGGCACCTCCTGAGCCGCGACCGGGACGGCGACCGGGGTGGCGCTGATGAGGGCGGCGAGGGACAGGGCCAGGGCAGCCGTGACCGAGGCGATGTGCTTCACCGCGGCACAGCCTACGCCGCCGGCCGCGACCGCGCCGTGAGCCGCGCCATGCCGCACGGCCGCGCCGTGGCGCCGCGTACGAGCGCGTACGCTCGGGGACATGCCTCTGCTCCATCCGCAGCCGGTCCCATGATCGCCGTCGTCGGTGGCCTCGGCGCCGCGTTCGCGTGGGCCCTGGCCACGCTCGCGGCAGCTCGCGCCAGCCGCGCCCTCGGCGCCTGGTCCACGACCGGGCTGGTGGTCTTCATCGGCCTGCTGGTGACGCTGCCGCTGGTGGCGCTCGAGGCACCGGCGCAGGCCATCGCCACCGAGGACCTTGCCTGGCTCGCCGTGGCCGGCCTTGGCTACACCATCGGCATGATCTTCAACTACAGCGCTCTCGCCGGCGGCAAGGTCCCCGTGACCGCGCCCATCGTCTCGACCGAGGGCTCCATCGCCGCGGCCCTGGCGGTGCTCACCGGCGAGGCCGCGTCGCCGATGCTGGGCCTGATGCTGGCGCTCATCGCGGTCGGCGTCTTCACCGTCGCGCTCCAGCCAGGCGGCGGCGCCGACACCCTCTCCGGTGCCGGCGCTCGCCATGTGGTCTATGCGGTGTTGGCGGCGATCATCTTCGGCGTCGGCCTCTACGGCTCCGGCCGGGCCAGCGAGCACGTGCCACCCAGCGTGGTGGTGCTGGCCGGTCGCGTCGCGGGTGTGCTCCTGCTGACGCTGCCGCTGGTGCTGACGCGGCGCCTGCGTTTCGAGCGCTCGGTGCTGCCCTTTCTCATCCTTGCCGGTGTGGCCGAGGTGGCCGGTGTCTACCTCTTCGCCGTGGGGGCGGCCGAGTCGATCGCGGTCACGTCGGTGCTGTCCACGCAGTTCGCGGTCATCGCCGCGCTGGCCGCCCACGCGCTGGGTGAGCGCATCAGCCCGCGGCAGTGGGCCGGCGTGGCCGCGGTCACGGTGGGCATCGTGGTCATCACCCTGATGCGGCTCTGACGCGCCCGCTCGGTACGCCAGCCCATCACTTCACGTCCACCAGGCGCGAGTGGCCGGAGAGCTGGGCCACGGCCTTCTTGAAGACCTCCGAGAGGTCGGTGCTGGCACCCGACGTCTTGGGCAGGCAGAAGTAGGCATCGCCGTCGTCGTTCTCGGTGCCGGGGCAGCCGCCGTCGTTGGCCGAGGCCGTGGCCATGGCCGCGAGCAGGTCCGGCGCGCTCTTGCCCTGCCAGAGACCAGAGCCATCCTGGCAGATGTGGTCCTGCTCGACGTCGAGGCCGAAGCCCACGGTGTAGACCTCGATGCCCTTGGCCTTGGCAGCCTGGGCTGCCGCGTACGCGTCGGCGCAGTAGTTGCGCGACTGATTGACCGTCTGGGAGGCGGAGCTGTTGGGCTTGCCGTCCGAGAGCAGGAGGATGGCCTTGATCGAGTTGGTGCGGGCGTGCTTCTCGAGCTCATAGGTGGCCATGCGCACAGGATCGGCGATATCGGTGCCCTGGCCGCTGGAGTTGTTGAAGCAACTGATGGCCCTGGCCATGGCGCTCGTATCGGAGGTGTAGTCGGCGTCGCCGGCGGAGGGGAAGGCCGCGCCGATACCGGTGAGGCCGATGGGCACCCACTCGCGCAGGCCCGCGCTCGGCTCGGTGGACCAGCCGTCGTCGTTGTTGGCCTTGGTGATGCAGCCGTTCACCGTCTTGCTGCGATGGAGCAGGCTCAGACCGAACCACTGCAGTCGTGGGTCGTACTCCTTGCGCAACGAGTCTGCCGCGGCGCGCGCGTTGGCGGTGTCCACACCGTTCATCGAGCCGGTGCGGTCGAGGATCATCACGACATCCACCGGGATCTCCGGCGGCTCGCCGCAGGCTCCCTTGCAGGCGGCCGCGGTGCGGGCGCCGGTCGAGCCCTCGAAGACGTTGAGGACCGGGGCGAACTTGTAGTCGACCTGTGCCGGGCTGCTGACCACGACGGTGTTGCAGACGTGGCCGAGCGAGGGCATGCAGGTGGCGTAGGCGGTGTCGCCGTCGACCGTCCAGGCCACGTTGGGGCCGGGGTCGCAGACGAGCGGTACGTCGGTCACGCGGGCGACACCGCCCTCGGCGCCGATGAGGCAGCGGAAGCTGACGTCCACGTCGCTCGGGGGCAGGCCGCCGGGGTAGTTGCGCTGGACGTAGTCGCGGGCCATGTTCTCGGCCGCGACCGGATCGTCCTTGAGCAGGGAGACGCCGGCGAGCGCGCCCGCGTCGAGGGCGTTGTAGAGGTCGTAGTTGGCCTTGCGCAACATGCCCTGGTCGAGGACCAGTGCAGCGGCGCCGAGGATGACCGTGAAGAAGAGGGCGAAGAGGACCAAGGCCTGGCCGCCCTGTGCGCTGCGCACGTGGCTGGCCGGTTCGGTCTCGACGGGGCGGTTGGAGAGGGTGCCCCGGAGGATCCAGTAGCGGAAGTTCATCGGTATCGTCCTTGCTGTGCGCGGTTCCGGTGGAGAGCCCGGAGCGCTGGTGGCGTTCGTTCTACTGCCTGGTGGAGGAACGCCGCGTGCGCGGACGGAGCGACTGTGCGCGCTGCTACTCGATGCGCATCTTCGATTCGGAGGAGAGCGGGATCTCCGTGCCGAAGAAGAACGGGAAGAAGACCGAGTACTTGTAGTCGACGGTCACCTTGGTGGCGTCGCCCGACTGCCACAGCAGGCCGGTGCACGGGACGAATGTGCCATCGACGTCGCGCTCGCAGGCGACGGTGACGTCGAGCTTGCTGGCGTCGAGGTTGCCCGACATGGCCCGCACGCGATCCTCGATCGCGCTCGTGTTGCCGGGATCGATGACGCCGAGGCGGGCGCCTTCACGGGCGGCGTTGACCAGCGTCAGGTCGGAGTAGACGCCCAGGCCGAGGTCGAACATGCCGGCCACGACGAGGAAGAAGACCGGCAGGATGATGGCGAACTCGACGAGCGCCTGACCGCGTCCGCGCTCACGGCTCCTGGCCGGCACACGGTCGGCCGCGTCGATAGGCTGGTCCGGCGAGGCCGGGATGGATCGCTCGGTAGCGGGAGAGGCCTTGGCACGCATTTCGCGTTCCTCCGACTTGCCCCCTGAGGAGAGGTTCGCTGGGCCGGGAGCAGAACGACCTTGGTGTCGCTCTGCCGGGGGAGAGTTTCCGGCCCTAACGTCAGGGGGGAGGCAGTACCGAAGTTCTATCAGGGAAGTACTACTCCTGTAAGGACCACGAACCGCACAAGTCGGCACCGCACCCCCGAATCGTTGCGCGCGCGAACCGCTTCGGAGGCTCCGCGGGGGTGGTTTGGCCTAGTACTTGGGTCCCGGTCGGGCGCGCCCACGACCCGCGGACGCCGGTGGCCTTGCCTGGACCTCGCGGGCAGCGACCGCTGCGACCGCTTCCTCCAACACCGCCAGGCCGCTGGCCATGGTGGCCTCGTCGATCACGAGCGGAGGCGAGATGCGCACCGACTTGCGGCCGCAGCAGAGCACCAGCAGGCCGCGCGTGAAGGCCTCGTACTCGAGCGCCTCGGCCAGCTCGGGCGTGGCCAGCTCGACCGCCAGCATCAGGCCCAGGCCGCGGGCGTCGACGACGGTCTCGGGGTGGGTTGCCTCGATCTCGCGCAGCCCCTCGAGGCCCTGTGCTCCACGCTCGGCCGCGTTCTCGATGAGTCCGTCCTGCAGCAGTTCGATGGTCGTGATGGCCGCAGCACAGGCCACGGGGTTGCCGCCGTAGGTGGAGCCGTGTGCACCCTTGCCCCAGGCTTCGAGGATCTCTGCGCGCGCGACCAACGCGGCCAGCGGCATGCCGCTGGCGATGCCCTTGGCGCTCAGGAGGATGTCCGGCTCCACGCCGAAGTGCTCGATGGCCCACATCTTCCCGGTGCGGCCCGCACCCGACTGGATCTCGTCGGCGATGAGCAGGATGCCGTGGCGGTCGCAGAGCTCGCGCAGGCCGGTGATGAAACCGGCCTCGGGCACGATGTAGCCGCCCTCGCCCTGCACCGGCTCGACGATGACCGCGGCCACCTCGTCGGGCGGCATGACCTTGTCGAAGAGGACCTCGTCGAACCAGGCCAGGTCGGTCACGTGGCCGTAGGGCGCGTGGTAGATGCCGCCGACCAGGGGAGCCAGCCCGGCGTGGTACTTGGCTTTCGACGCGGTCAGCGTGACTGCGCCCATGGTGCGGCCGTGGAAGCCGCCCAGGAAGGAGACCACCGCGTGCCGACCCGTGGCCACCCGGGCCAGCTTGAGCGAGGCCTCGACGACCTCCGCGCCGCTGTTGCCCAGGTAGACCCGCACCGGCCCGGTGATGGGTACGGTGGCGGCGACGGCCTCGCACATCTGCGCGTAGATGGGTGGGTAGAAGTCCGAGGCGCTGTAGTGCACCAGCTCATCGGCCTGGTCCTTGATGGCCGCGATGACCGCCGGATGCGAGTGGCCCGTGGAGTTGACCGCGATGCCGGCGCAGAAGTCGACGAAGACGTTGCCGTCGATGTCTTCCACCTCGGCACCACGGCCGCGCACGGGCACGAACGGATAGGCGCGCGGCAGGCTCGGTGACGACCAGCTCCGGTCGTACTCCACGTGCTCCCGGGCCCTGGGGCCGGGCACCTCGGTCACGAGGCGCGGAGCAACGGTCTGGTCGATGTCAACGAGCTTGGCCTGGGTCACGGTCCCTCCTTCGATCGAGCTTCCCTCTGTATCGGATGTATGCACAGTGGATAGCGAGTATACGGGCCCGCCCGGCGTCCGGGACCGGTCCCTGGGCGCACATCGCCTCGTGCCGGTCCGTGATCTCGAACGGGCGGGTCGCCGTCCGCCCTGCTGCCGTCCGCCCTGCGCCGCCCGCCCTGCGCCGGTAGCCGGCCCGCCGCCCCGGTTCGTCAGTCGACGATGGTGTGCGACTGCTCCCGCAGGAAGAGGGCCACGTAGTACGGGCCGAGGGCGGACTTGCCCGTCGAGCCGGAACCCTTCCAGCCGCCGAAGGGCTGCACGCCCGGCCACGCGCCGGTGGTGGCGCCGGCCCGGCGGTTGACGTAGAGCACGCCGGTGTGGATGCGGTCGAGGAACTGCTCCACTTCCGCCTCCACCTCGCTGTAGATGCCCGCGGTCAGGCCGTAGACCACGCCGTTGCACAGCTCGAGGGCCTCGTCGAGCGAATTCGACCGGGGCCACGGCGGTGAAGGGCACGAAGAGCTCGTCGCGGAAGAGGCGATGGTCCTTGGGCAGGTTGCCCACGACCGTCGGCTCCACGTAGAAGCCGCGGGCGAAGTCGCCATCGGTGGGGTTCTCGCCGCCGGTGAAGACCGTGCCCTCGGCACGGGCCTCGGCCACGGCCTCGTTGAAGCGGTCGACCGCCCGCTGGTCGGTCACCGGGCCCAGGAACGTCTCGCGCTCGAGCGGATCACCCAGCGAGAGGGCCTCGGTCTTCTCCACGAGCTTCTGCACCAGCTCGTCGTGGACCTCGCGCTCCACGTAGACGCGGCTGTTGGCCGAGCACTTCTGGCCACCGAAGCCGAAGGCGGCACGCATGATGCCCTCGGCCGCCTTGTCCAGGTCGGCGCTCTTCATCACGATGGCCGGGTTCTTGCCGCCCATCTCGATGATGCACGGGCGCGGGTAGGCCTTGGTGAAGCTTCGCTGCAGGCCCATGCCGACCTCGTAGGAGCCGGTGAACACGATGCCGTCGAGGTGCAGGCTGTTCGCCAGCTCGTCGCCGACCGTATCGCCGGGGCCCATGACCAGGTTGCACACACCATCGGGCACGCCCGCGTCGCGCAGCGCTTCCATCAGCAGCACGCCGCTCATGGCGCCGGTGCTGGCAGGCTTGAAGACACAGGTGTTGCCGGCCACCAGCGCGCCGCCGACCGGGCCGGCGGCCAGCGCCAGGGGGAAGTTGAAGGGCGCGATGACGCCGAAGACGCCGTACGGCCGCATCACCGAGCGCGTGTGCGTAGCCGGGTCACCGAGGTTGTCCATGGGCTTCTGGTAGAAGCCGTTCTCGACCGCGATGCGCGCGTAGTAGCGGATGAGGTCCGCGCTCTCCTCGACCTCGCCGATGGCCTCGAGGCGGTTCTTGCCCACCTCGATGGCCATGAGCGCGGCGTACTCCATGGCCCGCTCGCTGATGAGGTCGCCCGCCGCGGTCACGATCTCGACGCGCCTCTCCCAACCCAGGGCGTTCCAGGCCGGCTGTGCCGCGCGCGCCGCGGCGATGGCGTCCTGTACGTCCTGCCGCGTGCCCAGCGCGAAACGCCCCACGAGGACTTCCCGGTCGATGGGGGAGCGCAGCTCGAACTCCCCATCACCGGCGCGCTCGACGCCGGCGATGATGTTGGGGTGGCTCTGCCCGAGGCGCGCCCGAGCCGCGACCACGGCCGCCTCGAAGGCCGCGTGCAACTCCTCGTTGTCCGCGCGCAGGGTGGCGTAGGTGATCTTGGTGCGCGGTGCGTCGCTCATGACTGCGTGATACCTCGTGGTGTCGGCCTCTCGACCCTCTCTGACTCGGATGCTGGCGCCTGAGTGGGCGCCTCGACCCCGAGTCTACTCCCGCTCCGGGGCCTCGAATCAGGACGGCCGCCCCGTCTCCGGAGCGGCCGTGTCGTAGCCTCGTGGATGCGACCCGAGGGCTCAGGCGGTCTCGGCACCCTCGGTGTTGCGCGCCTGCACGGTGCGGAAGCAATCGGAGCAGTAGACCGGCTTGTCCATGCGCGGCTTGAAGGGCACCTGGGCGGCGTTGCCGCACTCGGAGCAGATGACCGCGAAGTACTCGCGCGGAGTGCGGTACTCACCGCGCTCGTAGCCACGGGGCCCGCCGATCTCGCGGGAGTCGTAGCTGCTCGAATTCGCGCATGGCGCGGCGGGCGGCGCGGCAGCTGGGACAGCGCTTGGAATCGGACACGAACCCCTTCTCTGCGTAGTACTCCTGGTCGGCTGCGGAGTGGACGAATTCCACGCTGCAATCGACACATGTGAGGGTTCGATCCGTGTACGACACTAGTGACCTCCTGGGGGCGCGATAGCTTGCACTCTGGTCCGGGGTGCCCCTCGCGGGCAGGTCGAAACAGGCGGGCGTAGGCGTCTGGAGTGCCGGGCGCCGCGTGTCCCAGTTCTGTCCCGAGGTCCCGTTCTGGTGGGGCGCACCGGAATGCTCGAGGAGGTTACACCGAGGCCGCAGAACCGGCAATGGCGACCCCGTGGACGACCGGCGGGCCCCCGACCGACAACACCTCCCGCCACCCGACACAGGTCGCGAGTACCGGGCCGTACCGGGACGGTGGTAGCACGGTCCGCGGGGAGATGCCGGTGGCACAATGGGTCCCTCGTCGTGAACGCCGCTGTCCTCCCGCCGGCGGCGTGCCCAGAAGGACCTGCCTGCACCCGATGCCCGTACTGCTCCACCTCGCGGATGTCCACCTTGGTGCGCGCCACGCCGACATGGGCGCGGCCGCGGTGGCGCAGCGCGAGCGGCAGGCGGCCGCGTTCGGCCGGGCGGTCGACGAGGGCCTCGCACGCAGCGTCGACGTCGCGCTCATCTGCGGCGACCTCTTCGACTCCAACGCCCAGCCGCGGCGCTCGGTGGAGCACGCCGTCAGCGAGCTCAAGCGCCTGGCCGACCGCGGCGCCCGCGTGGTCATCATCCCCGGCACGCACGATGTCTACGACAGCCGCTCCATCTACCGTGCCTTCGACCTGCCCGCGTTGGCGGGCCTGCCCCGGGGCAGCGACCTGCTGAGGGTGCTCACGCCCGAAGAGCCTGAGCTCTGGCTCAAGGACCTCGACCTCATCATCTACGGCCGCGTCTTTGCCACCAAGCGTGCGCCGCACAGTCCGCTCGCAGGCTTCGACGTCCGCGCCGACGATCGCGCCGCCTGGAAGGTAGGCATGATCCACGGTTCCCGCCGGCTGCGGGGGAAGGTGGACAGCGACGACGTCATCTTCGACGACGCGGAGGTCGCGGCCTCCGGGCTCGACTACCTCGCGCTCGGTCACTGGCACTCGTTCTCCAGCGGACGTGCGGGCGGCACCACCTGGGCCTACTCCGGGGCGCCGGAGCCGGTGGCGGTGGACCAGGACGGGGCCGGCCACGTCTGCCTCGTGCACCTCGAGGACGGCCCCGGCGGCAGCCGGAACGTGCGCGTGGAGACGGTCGAGGTCGGCCGCACCGTCTTTCGCCGCGAACGCGTCGATGCGGCCGCGATCGGCAGCGCAGCGGAGCTGATCGGGCGCCTTCGCGAGCTGGCCGATCCGGACCTCGTGCTGCAGGTCTCGATCGAGGGCATCGCCCCCGACACGCTGGAGATCGAGGCCGACGAGGCCGAGCGGGCGCTGGCCGGTGAATTCCTGCACGTGCGCGTGCGCGACCGCTCGGTGAGTGCCCTGGCCGAAGGGCCGGCGCTGCCGGAGGACACCGTGGCCGGGCGCTTCATCCTCGACGTCGGCGGCCGTCTCAAGGCGGCCGAGGCAGAGCAGGACGAGGCTGCCGCCGGCGAAGCTCGCGCCGTGCTGCGCCTGGGCCGGCGCCTGCTGCTCGATGACCCCGACCACGTGACGCTGCCCTAGCCGTGCGCATCACTCGCATCAAGCTCAGCCACTTCAAGGCCCACGACGAGCTGGAGATCGAGCCGGCCGCGGGCCTGACGGTCGTGCGTGGTCCCAACGAAGCGGGCAAGTCGAGCCTGCAGCAGGCGCTGGAGCTGGCCCTCTTCCGCAAGGCTGATGCCAACCGCGAGGACATCCGCCGGGCTTGGTCATGGGGCTCCGAGGCGCCGCCGGAGGTGGAGCTCGACTTCGAGGTCGAGGGCGTGGCGGGCAGCCTGCGCAAGCGCTTCGACGGCAGCCGGTCCGAGGCCGAGCTGCGGCTGGACGGGCAGACCATCCACGATCACCAGCTCATCGAGGACCGGCTGGCCGAGCTCATCGGCGTGCCCAGCGAATCCTTCTATCGCGCCACCGCCAGCGTCAGCCACGCCGACCTGGGCGCGGTGGCCGGGGCCCAGGCGGCCATCGGCGACCGCCTGCAGAAGGCCGTCAGCGGCGCCGACCGCGGGACGGCCAAGGCCAAGCAGAAGCTGAAGGACGCGGTCCACCGCTACCGCACCGCGGGCCAGGTCAACCCGGGCTTGCTCAAGGTGGCACGCGCCGAGATCGACCAGCTCGAACGCGACCTCGCCGAAGGGGAGGAAGCGCTGGGTCGTCTGGAGGCCGACCGAGCCGCGTGGGTCGTGGCCGACGAGCGCCGCGCCGAGTTGGACACGACGGTGAACAGGCTGCAAGCTGACCTCGCGGAGGCGCGCCGCGCCGAGGCGCTCGTCGAGCGACGCGACGCAGCCCAGGCACGCTGGCAGCGGCTCAAGCGCGCGGCCGAGCTCAGCGAAGAGGCCGCGCAGCTGCAGCGGGCCCTGCCGGCGACCGTATCGGTGACGCAGGTGCGCTCGGCCGTGGCACGCCTGCAGGCCCTGGAGTACGAGACGTCCGAGCTGGAGGCCGAGATCGCCACCGCCGACGAGGCCGCCGCCATCGACGAGCCCGCACCCGTTCCGCCCCGACCCATGGCCGCGCTGGCCGCGGCCGCCCTGCTGGTCGTGGTCGGTTGGGTCTCGATGCTCCTGCTGCGTGGCGCGGGCCTCGTGGGCATCGTCGTGGTGGCTGTCATCGCCGTCGCCGTGACCGTCGCGCTGGTGCAGGCGGCACGACTGGCCGGGAGGCGCCGCCAGTACGGCCTGGCCATGCGCCTGGCCGAGTACGCAACGGCCCAGCACGACCAGCAGGCGCGGACCCAGACCGATCAGCTGCGCCAGCGGCAGCGTGAGGCGCGACAGCTGCTCGACGGACTCGACGTGGCTGATGTGGACGCGGCGGTCGAGCTGCTCGCGACGGTCGAGCGACAGGCCGAGCAGGTGGCCCAGGTCGAGGGTGAGCTGCGCGGCCTGGGTGTGGAAGGGACGAACACGCGCCGGGTGGCCGAAGCGCGCGACGAGGCCGCGGACGAGGCCGAGATGGCGCGGCATGCGCTCGCGGCCATGGGCGCAGCGGAGTCGAACCCGACCACGACCCGGTCAGCGCTCGAGCGCGACCTGGCGCGGACCTCGTCCGCCCGCGACGAGGCACGCTCGGACGCCGACCGCGCCCGCGGGCGGGTCGATGCCAACCCCATCGACGCCGAGCTCGTGGCGGGCCTGGCCGAACGCCTCGCGACCGCGCGCGAGCGCGGGGCCGAGATGGAAGCGCGGGTCTCTGTCTACGAGGCCACGCTGGCCGCCATCGAGGCCGCCGAGGCGGCCACGCTCAAGACCGCGGCCCGCTTCCTCGAGGAGCGCATGGGGCCCACGATCGAGGCCGTGACCGACGGCCGCTACGACGAGGTCGAGGTCGATGAGCGCAGCCTCGCCTTCCGGGTGCGAGCGCCCGAGACCGGGGAGCTGATCGACGTCGAGCAGCTCTCGCAGGGCACGGCCGACCAGCTCTACCTCGCCGCCCGCCTGGGGCTGGTACGCCTGGTCACGCTCGATCGCCGTCCGCCGCTCATCCTCGACGATCCGTTCGTGACCTTCGATCCCGGGCGCGCGGAGCGTGCCCTGCGCCGGGTCAAGCAGCTCTGCCGCGAGCAGGGCTTCCAGGCCTTGTACCTGACCTGCTCCGAGCGCTACGACCGCCTGGCCGACGAGCTGGTGCTGCTGCCGCCGCCCTCGAGCGAGCGGGTGCTGGCCCAGCCGCGCGCGCCCGAGTCAGCGCGAGCGTCCGGCTGGAGCACCGGCGCCGACCATCACCTTCGAACCCGATCCCCGGCCCAACCCCGACCCCCTCGCGCCGCGTCGCGACACGGACCGTCGCGACCCGGCCGCGGCCGCGTCTTCCGGGGAACCGCCCAAGACCGGCCTCGTGCGCGAGGCCGCAGCGACAAGCCGCCTGGCCGCGTTGCGGCCGCGCGGGTCGCGGCGGCTGCGCCGCTCGGAGGCGCCGGCGACGAGCCCGCGGCCGCCGACCCGCTGGCCGCGCTGCGTGAGGCCGCCCTGCACGAGGAAGAGGGGGTCGACTGAACCTGCTGACGCCGCTGCTGTCACTGGTCGCGGCGGCCGCCTGGGGCGTGGGCGACTTCGCCGGCGGCATCACCACGCGGCTCTCGAACACCTTCGTGGCGACGTTCCTGGCCCAGTTCGTGGGCCTGCTCGTGGCCGCGCTGCTGCTGCTCTTGAGCGGCGAACCAGCACCGGGGCCTGAGGCGCTGCTGTGGGGTGTCGCTGCGGGCGTCGTGGGCACCTTTGGGCTCGGCTGCTTCTATCTCGCACTCTCGCGCGGCACCATGGGCCTGGTGGCGCCCATGGCGGCGCTCCTGGCCGCCGCCTGGCCGGCGGCCATCGTGCTGCTCACCGGTGGCGCGGTGGGCACGCTCGCGCTGGTGGGCATGGCCGCGGCGCTCGTCTCGATCGTGCTCATCTCCATGCCCGATCGGCGCCTGGGCTCGCCCGTCATGCCCACCTACCATGGCTCCCGCCGCCGCGAGTGGCTGCTCATCCTCGGCGCGGCCCTGGGTTTCGGTGGTTTCTTCCTGCTCATCGACGCCTCACACGACGCTGGCGGTGGCGTGTGGTGGCCGCTTCTGATGGTCAAGCTGGGCGGCGTCGCCGCGGTCGTGAGCGGCGTGTTGCTGCTCCTGCCGCTGGGCCGGTTCCCGGGCATCAAGCTCGGCGCCGCCGCCCTGCTCATGGGCTGCATCGCGGCCGTCGGCGACCTCGGTGGCAACCTCTTCTTCATGCTCGCGAGCGACGAGGGTGAGCTGGCCCTCGTCATCGTCGTGACCTCGCTCTACCCGGTGGTCACGGCCATCCTGGCGCGCATCTTCCTGCACGAGCGGCTGAGCCCGCTGCGCCTGGCCGGTGTCGCGCTCGCCATCGTCGGCGTCGTGCTCATCTCCGTCCCGTCCTGAACACGAGGCTCGCGGTCCGGCCTCGCTGGCGCCGCCCGAGTCGGCACCTGGCCCCATCGGTACCGGAGTGCCCCCGATACGGTCGATGGCAGCGACATGTGTCCATGAGGGCACCCGCAGACCCGCGAAGCTCGGTGGGCCAGGTGCTCCCCGTGCGCCTCCGACGAACCCGGGAACCGCGGCTAGCTGAACGGGCTGGCACCCGCGGGCCAACGCATGACGCGCACGGCGATGAGCACGCCCAACGCCGCGAGCACGAGGATGGTGGCCGCTGCGATGGCCGCCTCGATGCCTTCCTGGAACTCGCTGTAGACGAGCAGCGGCAGGGTCTGCGTGCGTCCCTCGATGTTGCCCGCGAAGAGGATGGTGGCACCGAACTCGCCGAGCGCCCGGGCCCAGGCCAGCACCAGCCCAGCGCCGATGGCGGGCCCGGCCAGCGGCAGCGTCACGCGCCCGAGCACCACGTTCTCCGAGGCACCGTCGACGCGGGCCGCTTCCTCCACCTCCGGCTCCACGGCCCGGAAGCCCGCGCGCGCGGCGCGGATGTAGAAGGGGCTGGCCACGAAGACCTGGGCCACGATGACCGCGAGCGTCGTGAAGGGGAGGGTCAGGCCCGCCAGCTCGAGCGCACCGCCGGCGAGACCGTTGCGGCCGAAGGCGAAGAGGAGCGCCAGTCCCGCCACCGAGGGCGGCATCACGATGGGCAGGTCCACCAGCGCTTCGGCCAGCGCCTTGCCGCGGAAGCGCGTGCGTGCCAGCACGAAGGCGAGGGGCGTGCCGAGGGCCACCACCAGCAGCAGGCTGACGGCGGTGCTGGAAAGGCTGAGCGCCAGCGCGTCGAGCACGGCCCGGCCCGCGAGGGCACTGCCGAGGGCGCCCGATTCGAGCGCGCGCGCAGCAGTAGCGCCAGCACCGGCAGCGCGAGGAAGGCCAGGCCCAGCGCGGCCAGGCCCACGACCCACCAGCTGGGTCGCTGCGACCACGAGCGACCCCGCCGCGGCGAGGAGCCGACGAGGGCTGGGCTGCTCACCCCGCCGCCTCGAAGCCCGCCGCCTCGAAGACGGCCGCGGCGGTGGGTTCGCGGAGCCAGCGCACGAACTCGGCCGCGGCCGCAGCCTCGCTCACCTGGACGGCGGCGTAGTGGGCCACGACATCGACCGTGGCCGGCAGCGGGACCTCGCGTACGCCCTCCGCGGCGAGCGCGTCGGTGATGTAGACGAAGGCCGCGTCGCCTTCGCCCAACTCGACCTTGGCCAGCGCGGCACGCACGTTGTCCTCGCGCGAGACGACGTTGGCCGCCACGGCCTCGGTGAAGGCCTCGGGCCGGGGCATGGTCTCGGCCAGGCCGGCGATGGCGTCGGTGGTGTAGCCGTCGATGGGCGCGCCGCGGCTGACGCCCACCAGGCGCACACCCGGAGCGGCCACGTCAGCGGCCACGTCGATGCGCTCGTTGCCGGCCGCGGCGACCAGCGTGAGGCGGTTGCCCGCGAAGGCCACGGGCTCGGCTGCGGTCAGGCCGTCGGCGGCCAGCTCGCGCGGTCGCACCGGGTCGGCGGAGAGGAAGACATCCGCTTGCGCACCTTCGCGGATCTGCGACGCGAGCACGTTGGAGGCCCCACTCGCGAGGGTCAGCGGGGCCTCGGGGTGCTCGGCCAGCCAGGCCGTCTCCAGCTCTTCGGCCACCGTCCGCAGCGAGGCCGCGGCGAAGACGGTCAGGCCGGCTTCGTCATCGTCGTTCGAGCAGGCCGCCACGAGGAAAGACGCCGCCACGAGGGGGGACGCCACCACGAAGAGGGACGCCGCCGCGAGCGACCAGCCTGCGTGCGGCGACCGGCCACGACCGCCGGCGGTCACCGCGACGGCACCTCCACCATCACGTCGGTGGCCTTGACCGTGCACACGACCTCATCGCCCGGTTCGAGCCCGAGCTCATCGGAGGCCTCACGCGTGATGAGGCTGACCAGCCGATGCGGGCCGGCCTGCACCTCCACCACCGCGGCCACGCCGTCGCGCTCGACACGGGTGACGACGCCGGGGAAGCGGTTGCGTGCGGACTGCGCCACGATGGGCCGCTCCGCCCCTTCTCGCCGGCGCTCGGCGGCGAGGCGAGTGACGTCAGCCTGGCTGACCGTGCGTTGGCCACCGGCCGTCAGCTCCACCTCGATGCGACCCGCCTCGGCCCAGCGACGGAGGGTGTCCGCGCTCACGCCCAGCTGGCCCGCAGCCTCGCCGATGCGCAGGCGTGGGCTGCTGTCGGTGCCTTGCTTCTCGGCGCTCATGCGTTCGATTATCCCGCATCAGACCACGAGAGCGTGTTACGAGCTGATGACCTCCGCGGCGCTACCGGGCTCCAGCAGCCAGACCGCGTTGGGCCGGATGGCCAGCTGTGCCGGCAGGCGGACGGGCTCGGACGGAGAGGTGAGCACGTCGCGGACGGTCGTGGCCTTGGCCGCGCCGGGGACCATGACCACGATGGCCCGGGCCCCGCGCAGCAGGAAGGGCGAGAGCGTCACGCGCGGCAGATGCGGCTCGATGTGAGTGGGCGCCGCGACCGGCAGGACCGGCACACGCTCCTCGGTCACCGGCGCGCTGCCCGGGAAGACCGAAAGGATGTGGCCATCGCCGCCCATGCCCAGGAGCAGCACGTCGAACGCGGGCACGCCCTCCCGCTGGGGCAGCTGCGCCTCCAGCTCCTCGGCGTAGCGGGCCGCGGCCCAGGCCGCGTCATGGCCGCCGTCGATGGCCTCGTCCACCGGCACCGGATGCAGCAGTGCACCAGGGCCGCCACCGGCGGCGAGCCACTCGCGCAGCGCGCCCGCCCAGTTGCGGTCGGGGTGATCGAGGGGCACGAAGCGCTCGTCGCCCTGCCACACGTGCACGCGCGGCCAATCGACGCGTCCGGCGCGTGGGTCGGCGTGCAGCAGCGCGAAGAGGGCTGAGGCGGACGAACCGCCGGTGAGCGCGAGGTGAGCCTCACCACGCCTGGCCACGCCGGTGCACAGCCCCTCGACCACGAGATCGAGCGCGCGCGTGGCGATCGCGCCTGGCTCGGCACAAACGACGACGGAGGTGTCCCTCATCGAGTGCTGTCGCCGATCAACGCAACGGCCTTCTCCAGGGCCTGGGCGAAGAGCCGGTCGTGGCCGGTGCGGTCGAGCGATTCGGCCAGATAGGGCGATTCCTCGAAGCTCTCGTGGGCTCGTGCGCGGCGGACGACCGAGGCGCCATTCCAGCTCGCGGTGGCGAGGAGGTGATCGGCCTGGCGGGTGACGTTGACGTGGGTGTTGGCCTCGGCGCGACGGGCTTCCAACTCCGCGCGCACGATCGAGCCGGTAGCCCGCGCCGCGCCGCTGTACTCGACCTCCACCGGTCGGATCTCGACGGCGATGCGACGCTTGCCCGTGCGCACGGTCGCGGCCCAGGTCCCGTCCGCCGTCTCGTGCAGTGGCTCCTCCACCTGCAGTCGCAGGCGCGACATCAGCCAGCCCGCGAAGAGCACTGCGCGCGAGAGGCGCACGTCGCCCCCGGGCCGGGCCACGTCGACGCGGATGGAGCGCAGGTACCGCAGCTCGCGCACCAGCAGCGGATGGTCGAAGCAGGAGGCGAGCAGCTCGCGCCACAGCATCAGCCGCATCCAGGAGACGTCGTGGACCACGAGGCCGCCGTAGACCGCGTCCGACATCGAGACCAGGCGCGAGAGTCCGTCGCCGCGGAAGTGACCCGAGTCCACGAACAGCCGGTCGACCTCATCGGCCAGCTCGGTGAAGTCGGGCCGGCCGAAGGGCACGTCGTCGGGCCACCACAGCACGACCGGCAGGTCGTGGATGAGCAGCGGCGCCACGGTGGACGCGAGGTGCTGGGCCAGCTCGCCCCCGACCTTGATCAGGATCTCCTCGGTGCAGACCTCGGACTGTCTGCCGCTTCTCGGGCAGCTGGCAGGAGGCGTAGATGTGGGCCTCGAAGCTGGCTGGGCCGTCGGGATCGCTGGGTGCGAGCACGACCGCCCGTGACGGATGGCGGGAGGCGAGCGTGGCCACCGTGGCCATGCGCCCGGTCGCTGCGTCTCCGGGCGTGGGTGCGACCACGACCAGCGTCAGCACGGACGTGCGCGTGCGCACGCGCAGCCTTCGTGATGGGCTGCGCCACCCATGTGCGCGGCCAGGCGCGGGTCGCCGTGGGCCAGCTCGTGCCCGGCACGCCGCCGATCTCCTCGGTCAGGCTCTCCCGCGCGAGCCCGGCCCCAGATGCCGCGACAGCTGCATCGATGGTCTCGCGGATGCGTGTCCGCCCGGACGTGCCAGCGGCCAGCCGTCGGCCTCGTCGATGACTCGATGGGGACGTACAGGCGACGCCATCGTCGGCCGTCGCGCTCCAGCAGTCGGTCCGCGGCCTCCGGGCCCCAGGTGCCGGCCTCGTAGGGCTGGACGCCGCCGTCGAGCGCCCGTGCGCCGCGCTTGCGCCCGGCTCGCCCGTGCGTGCACCTCCGCGTCCCAGTCGCGCCCAGATCCGGTGGAGCGGCGTGACGATGCCCCAGGCCGCCTCCACCTCGTCCGCGCGGGTGAACAGCGAGGCGTCGCCGAGCATGGCGTCGAGCGAGCAGCGTCTCGTAGGCCTCCGGCGCGTCCGCGAGGAACGACGAGCCGTACGTGAAGTCCATGTTCACCGAGCGCACGTCCAGGCCCAGCTCGGGCACCTTGGCCGCGAAGCGCAGCAGGATGCCCTCGTCGGGCTGGATGCGCATCGCGAGCAGGTTGGGCTCCGGTCTCGCTGGCGCGAGTCCCGGAAGAGCATCAGCGGCGGCCGCTTGAACTGGACCGCGATCTCGGTGGCGCGGCGGGGCAGGCGCTTGCCGGTGCGCAGGTAGAAGGGCACGTCCGCCCAGCGCCAGTTCTCGATCTCCAGCCGGAGCGCCACGAACGTCTCCACGGTGGAGTCGTGCGTCGACCTCCGGCTCCTCGAGGTAGCCCGGCGACCTTCTGGTCCGCCGACCCAGCCCGCGGTGTACTGGCCGCGCACCACGTCGGCCCGGACGCGCGCCTCGGTCCAGTCGCTCGTCGATGGCCCGCAGCACGCGCACCTTCTCGTCGCGCAGGGCGTCCGCCTCGAAGGCGATGGGCGGCTCCATGGCCACCAGGCTGCAGCAGCTGCAGCATGTGGTTCTGGAGGATGTCGCGGCTGGCGCCCGCCTCCTCGTAGAAGGCGCCGCGGCCCTCCACGCCCAGGTCCTCGGCCACGGTGATCTGCACGTGGTCCACGTAGCGGCGGTTCCAGACCGGCTCGAAGATGCCGTTGGCGAAGCGGAAGACGAGCAGGTTCCGGACGGTGTCCTTGCCCAGGTAGTGGTCGATGCGGTAGACCTGCGACTCGTCGAAGGACGCTCATGACCGCGTCGTTGAGAGCGCGTGCCGAGTCGAGGTCGTGGCCGAACGGCTTCTCGATCGACGATGCCGCGACCAGGCACCCTGCGGGGTCGGCCAGGCCCGCGGCGCCGAGGTTGGCCACGATGTCCGCGTAGGCCGAGGGCGGCGTGGCCAGGTAGAAGAGGCGGTTGCCGCGGCAGCCCGCCGCCGCGTCGACCTGGTCGAGCCGCTCGGCCAGGCGCGGTGTAGTCGGCCGCCGGTCGCTGAAGTCGCCCTGCTGGTAGTGGATGGTCTGGCGCGAAGTCGTTCCAGAGCGCCGTCCTCCACGGGCATCGCGCGAGTGCTCGCTGACCGCGGCGCGCATCTCCGCGGCGAAGGCGGCGTCCGTGTAGGGCCGGCGGGAGAAGCCCACGATGCTGGTCTCGGTCGGCAGCAGGCCGGCCCGGCGCAGGTTGTAGAAGGCCGGGAAGATCTTGCGGTGCGCGAGGTCGCCGGTGGCGCCGAAGATGACCACGATCGCACGGGTCGGGCACTCGCTCCAGGCGCGTGCCCGCGCGCAGCGGGATTGGCCTCCGCCGCGTCCTCGACCGCGTCGCGGCGCATCACGTGACGGCCGCTCCGGCCTGTGGCGGTCCGCTCGGCGCCTCGCTCGGCATCGTCGGTCGGCTCCTGCCTGCTGCTCGCTCGCGCCTCACTTCTCCTTGATGGCGTGCCCGCCGAACTGCTCGCGCAGCGCAGCCAGCACTTGCGCGCGTGTAGGACTCGTCCTGGCGCGAACGGAAGCGGGTGATGAGCGAAGCGTGATGACCGGCGCCGGCACGTCGAGGTCCATGGCCTCCTGCACCGTCCAGCGGCCCTCGCCGGAGTCGGAGACGTAGCCCTTCACGCCCTCGAGGTCCTGGCCGTGCTGGTCGAAGGCGAGCCCGGCCAGCTCCAGCAGCCACGAACGGATGACCGTGCCGTGCTGCCAGGCCACCGCCACGGCCTCGAGGTCGAGCGGGTACTCCGATGCGTGGAGGATCTCGAAGCCCTCCGCGTAGGCCTGCATGAGGCCGTACTCGATGCCGTTGTGGACCATCTTGGTGTAGTGGCCGGAGCCCGACGGGACCACAGTGGATGTAGCCGTTCTCCGGCGCGAGCGCCTTGAAGATCGGCTCCAGCGGCGCGACCGCCTCGCGGTCACCACCGACCATGGTGCCGTAGCCGTTCTGCAGGCCCCACACGCCGCCACTGATGCCGGCGTCGACGAAGTGGATGCCGCGCTCGGCCATGAGCGCGTGACGGCGCTTGCTGTCCTTGAAGTTGGCGTTGCCGCCATCGACGATGGTGTCGCCTGCGCGCAGCAGCGCGGCGTACTCCTCCATGGCCGCCTCGGTGGCGTCGCCGGCGGGCAGCATCAGCCAGACGACCCGCGGGGAGGGCAGCTTGGCCACCGCGTCGGCGGGCGTGAAGGCGCCGTCGAGCCCCTCCGCCATGATCTCGCGCACCTTGTCCGCGGAGCGGTTCTGCGTGACCACGTGGTGGCCGGCGCGGTGGAGACGTCGGGCCATGTTGGCGCCCATGCGGCCGAGTCCGGCGAGTACCAGGTCCATGTCTGCAAGTACCTCGTGGGGCGGCCTCGGCCGCGGTGGGGGTCTGGGCGAGGGTCTAGGCGAGGGCCTCCGCGAAGGCGGCCAGGAGCTCGGTCAGGCCGGCCTCGGGGTCGTCGCCCAGGTCGATGCGCAGCGCCGGCAGCCCGTGCGCGCCGAAGGCCGCGAAGTCACCCATGGCCTGGGCATCGATGAGCACGCCGAACGACTCGTCCCGACCCGGGATCTCGAGGTCCACGGGATGGCCGTTGGTGAGCTGGATGAAGCAGCCCGTGGGCGCGCCACCCTTGTGCAGCTGGCCGGTGGAGTGCAGGAAGCGCGGGCCGTAGCCCAGCGTGGTGGCCTTCTTCGTGCCGTCGCGCAGGTCGGCCTGCAGCGTCTGCAGCAGCTCGGTCCGTTCCTCGGTCGGGGCGATGTAGGCGCCGATCTGGAAGTAGCCGTTCTCGGGCGCGCGTGCGAGGTGCTCGCGCAGGAGCTCCACGAAGTCGGTGCCGTCGGCGGGCCCCGCCACCGAGGCCTCGTCGGCAGAGCCCTGCCGCCAGGCCTTGAGCGGGCCGCGGACGGCCGTGGGCTCGGGCGCCGGCAGCGCGCCTTCGCGCGAGAAGACGCCCAGCACCTGCCTTGGTGTTCTGCTTGGATTCGGTCACGTTGGGCTCGTCGAAGGGGTTCACACCCAGGCCCACGCCGGCGACCGCGGTGGCGAACTCCCAGCGGAAGAACTCGGCCGCGACCCAGGAGGCGTCGTCGAGGCGGATATCGATGAGCGGATGGCCGGCCTCGGTCAGCGCCGCCAGCTTGGCGTCGACCTCCGCGTGCCAGTCGCTGTCGCTGGCGGGGCCGAGGCGCACGAAGACGCGGTCGTGGCCGTAGACCTCGGGGTCACCCAGGGGCTCGCCGTCGACGGGCACGATGCCCACGCCGTCCTTGCCCGTGGACTCGGCGATGAGCTGCTCCAGCCAGGCGCCGAGCGAAGCCAGGTCGGGCTCGATGACGAAGGTCAGCTTGTCCCGGCCGGCCCGGGCCAGCGCGGCCATGGCCGCGCCCAGCACGAGCGCGGGATTGTCTTCCGCGTCGGTCCTGGTCGACTCGGCCATGATGCTCGCGTCCTCGAGCAGCGCCTCGATGTCCAGCCGCAGCAGCGCCGCGGGCACCAGGCCCACGAAGGTGAGTGCGCTGTAGCGGCCGCCGACGTCGGCGGGGTTGAGGAACGACTCGCGGAAGTAGTCGGAGTGGGGCACCGCCTTGAGCGGATCGCCGGGATCGGTGATGGAGACGAACTCGTTGCCGGCCTTGCCCCGGGGGAAGCGCCCGGTGCGGCCTTCCTCCAGCGCCCAGTAGTGGGCCAGGAAGGCCAGCGTCTCGGTGGTGCTGCCCGACTTGGTGGCGATGACGCGGATGGTCGTGGCCGGATCGAGCGACGCGTCGAAGGCGGCCACCGCGGCCGGGTCGGTGGAATCGAGGACGTGCAACTGCAGGCCCTTGTCCGAGTCAGGGAAGCACGCCGCCAGCACCTCCGGTGCCAGCGAGGAGCCGCCCATGCCGCAGACGAGTGCGTCGGTGTAGCCGGTGCGCTCGATGCCCTCGCCGAAGGCGGTCAGCTCGGCCACCTCGTCGGCGAAGTAGGAGGGGGCGAAGAGCCAGCCCAGGCGGTGGGCGATCTTGCTCGCGACCGCCGGGTCGTCGGTCCACAGGCTGGTGTCGCTGGCCCAGATGCGGCTGGCCCAGCGCTCGCCGACGGCCCGGGCGACGGCCTCGTCGACCGTCGGCTGCAACTCGGCCGGGAGTGTGAGGACGGTATCCATCTAGCGTGCCTCCGCAGCGTCAAGGGTGGTGCCGGCGTGGTCGGCATCGGGCGAGATGATACCGCGCACGTCGCCGGCGAGGACGCCACGCGCGACCTCGGCCAGGTTCTCGACGGTGAAGCCGAACTGCTCGAAGATCTCGGGTGCCGGTGCACTCGCACCGTAACGGTCGATGGCGATGATGGCGCCCTCGCGCTGGTTGACCCAACGGTCCCAGCCGAACGAGACGCCGGACTCGATCGAGACGCGGGCGGTGACCGCCGGCGGCAGGACCTCATCGCGGTAAGCCGCCGGCTGTGCGGCGAAGCGCTCCCAGCTGGGCATGGACACGACGCGCACCTTGCGGCCCTCGGCCGTGAGCGCAGCGCGCGCGCCCATGGCCAGGTGCAGCTCGGAGCCGGTGGCCAGCAGGATGAGCTCGGGGGCGGTGACCGTACCGTCGGCCGTCACGGCCTCGGCCAGTACATAGGCCCCCGCGCGGACGCCGGCACGTGCCAGCTTGGCCGTGCCCGGCAGCACCGGCAGCTTCTGGCGCGTGAAGGCCATGGCCATCGGGCCCGCCACGGTGCTCGACCGCCAGGGCCCAGGCCGCCGACGCCTCGTTGGGATCGCCGGGCCGGATGAAGGTCAGGTTGGGGATGGCGCGCAGGGCGGCGTAGTGCTCCACCGACTGGTGCGTGGGGCCGTCCTCGCCGACACCGATGGAGTCGTGCGTCCAGACGTAGATGACCTGCAAGCCGGAGAGCGAGGCCAGGCGCACGGAGCCGCGCATGTAGTCGCTGAAGGGCAGGAAGGTGGCCACGAAGGGCAGCAGGCCGCCGTGATAGGCGATGCCGTTGGCGATGCCGCCCATGGCGTGCTCGCGCACGCCGTAGCGGATGTTGCGGCCGCTCTCGTCGGCGCTGAAGACCCCGCCGTCGGCCGATGTCGGTGAGGTTGGAGCCCGACAGGTCGGCCGATCCGCCGATCAGCTCGGGCACGCCGTCCTTGAGTCCGTTGATGGCGTTGTTGGAGGCGTTGCGGGTGGCGATGCCGTCGTCCTCGGCCGAGTACCAGGGCAGGTCCGTGTCCCAGCCCTCGGCCAGGACGCCTGCGATGCGGCGGCGCAGCTCGGCGCCGGCCTCGGGGTAGGCCTCGGCGTAGGCCGTCAGGCGTCCTTCCCACTCGGCCACCAGTCGCTCGCCGTTCTCGGCGGCGTCGCGGTAGTGGCTCAGGACCGCGGCGTCGATCTCGAAGGAGGCCTCGGGGTCGAAGCCGAGCGCGACCTTGGTGGCGGCGACCTCCTCCGCCCCGAGCGGGGCGCCGTGGACCTTGTGCGTGCCGGCCTTGTTGGGCGAGCCCGCGCCGATGATCGTCTTGACGCTGATGATCGAGGGGCGCGCGTCGGCCCGGGCGGCTTCGATGGCGGCGCTGATGGCGGCCACGTCCTCACCGTCCTCGACCCGCTGGGTGTGCCAGCCGTAGGCCTCGAAGCGGGCCAGCACGTCCTCCGACCAGGCCATGCTGGTGGGACCGTCGAGCTGGATGTCGTTGTCGTCGTAGAGCGCGATGAGCTTGCCCAGCCCGAGGTGGCCCGCGAGGCTCGCGGCCTCGGAGGTGATGCCCTCTTGCAGGTCGCCGTCGGAGCAGATGGTGTAGGTGTAGTGGTCGATGAGCTCGTGGCCGGGCTTGTTGAACTCGGCCGCCAGCCGGCGCTCGGCGATGGCCATGCCCACCGCGTTGGTGAAGCCCTGGCCCAGCGGGCCGGTAGTAGCCTCGACGCCGGCGGTCAGGCCGAACTCCGGGTGGCCCGGGGTCCTGGAGCCCATCTGGCGGAAGCGCTTGAGCTCGTCGAGCGAGAGGTCGTAGCCGGTCAGGTGGAGCATCGAGTAGAGCAGCATGCTGGCGTGGCCGGCGCTGAGCACGAAGCGGTCACGGTCGAGCCAGTCGGGATGCGTGGGCGCGTGCTTCAGGAAGCCGGTCCACAGCGCGTAGGTCATGGGCGCGGCGCCCATGGGCGCTCCGGGATGACCGCTGTTGGCGGCCTGGATGGCGTCGATCGAGAGGACGCGGATGGTGTCGATGGCCTTCTTCTGGTCGAAGGGCGTGGCGGTGCCGTCCAAGGTCTGTGCTCCTCGAGGCTCAGGGCGTTTCGGCGAGCTTGCCGGCCGGCCTGGCGTGGGTCCGAGCGGGCAGCGCCCGCCGGGGATGGGCTTGGGGATCCGTGTGAGTGCCTACATGATACTTGCCCCAGGGCACAGACCAGACCACGCGGAGCGGCCGTCCAGCTGTGTCGTCGTGCCAGTCCTCATGTCCGCCGGCTGGCTGCCCCTCAGTGAAGCGCACGACCTCGGCTAGCTCTGCTCGGCCTCCAGGCTCTCGCGGAAGGCCTGCAGGAAGGCACGCACCTGCCGCGCGGTACCACCGCAGCAGCAGTCGCAGCGGTAGGTTGCGGACTCCGGACGGGTTGGCCGTGGCGTGGAAGCGCAGCTCGGTGCCGCCTGGGACGGGCTCGAAGATGGCGTCCCAGCCGCCCGACAGCGGATCCGACCAGACCGCGGCGATGCGCTCCGGCCGCACGAACGCGGTGATCTCCACGGTGTAGCGGACGTCGCGCCCGGGCCAATGGTCCACGGCCCCGAAGCGCGTGCCCACCCCGATGGGACCCGCGGTCAGGGGGGTGTGCTCGAGGACCGCCGGGTGATGCTGCGCCGCGAGGTCGACCCGGGCCCAGGCGTCGAAGACGGCCTGTGGCGGGCGGCCGATGGTGATGGTCTCGTTCAGCTCCACTCGCGTATCCTGCCAACTCGTGAGCTCATCTGCCCAGCCCCGACTCGTCGCCCTCGGCGACCTCCTGCTCGACGTGGTCGTGGCGCCCGAGCGGCCGGTCGAGCGCGGCACCGACGTGCCCGGCACGCTGGCCTTTCGCCGCGGCGGCTCCGCGGCCAACACCGCCGCGGGATTCGTGCGCGCCGGCGGCGCGGCCTCGCTCATCACCAGCCTCGGTGACGACGTCTGGGCCAGCCGGTTGCTGCGCTCGCTGCGTGCCGATGGTGTGCGCGTGCACGCGCTGCGGCACGCGGGCCCCAGCGGCCGACTGGCGGCACTCATCGACGAGCGGGGCGAGCGCTCCTTCGTCACCGAGCGGGGCGTGGCTGACGCGCTCGCGCCGGGCGAACTCGAACGCGGATGGCTGCGTGGCGCCGGGGTCCTGCACGTGCCGGCCTACTCGCTCTTCGGCGCGCCCATCGGCGACGCCGCGGTGCACGCCGCGGAGCTGGCGCGTTCGGCCGGCGCCCTGGTCAGCTCCGACGTCTCGTCGGTGGGGCCGCTGCTGTCGTACGGCCTGCGACGGGCCCGTGCCCGCCTCGACGAGCTCGCGCCGGACATCCTCTTCGCCAACCGGACCGAAGCGGCCGCGCTGGTGCGCGAGACCGGCCGGCGAGCGTGGCCGCGCCTGCTGCGCCATGCGCCGCTGGTCGTGGTCAAGGACGGCGCTGTGGGGCTGTCGGGTGCTGTGGCACGAGAGCGGCGCCACGCG
Source organism: uncultured Chloroflexia bacterium (assembly GCA_963716815.1). GTDB lineage: Bacteria > Chloroflexota > Limnocylindria > Limnocylindrales > CSP1-4 > JAFMJV01. The sequence continues at coordinate 174,412 of CAVQUM010000009.1, read as the reverse complement.
GCAGCTCGACGTGGCAGCCACGCGCGTGGGGCGCAAGGTCGACACCACCGGTGCCGGCGATGCCTTCGCCGCGGGCTTCCTGTACTCGCTGCTCAGCCAGGGCGGCCGCGAAGCCATGGACCGCGACCCGGTCCTGCGCCGCGCGGCCATGGCCGGCCACCAGGCGGCGGGCGCGGCGCTGCGGCGGGTCCGCCCGGAGCTCCAGCTGGGCTAGGCTTGAGCTCGTGACCACCCATCCGCTTGCTCTCGGTCGAGCCAGAGGTCGCGGCCGCGCTCGACGCGGGCACCGCCGTCGTGGCCCTCGAGTCGACCATCACCACCCACGGGCTGCCGCGACCGGACAACCTGCGGGCCGCGCGCATGTCGGAGGCGGCTGTGCGCGAGGCCGGTGCCGTGCCCGCGACCGTGGCCGTGCACGACGGGCGCATCCGCGTGGGCCTTTCCGAGGACGAGCTGGCCGAGCTGGCCGATGCCCGAGACATCCCCAAGGTCTCGCGCCAGAACCTCGCGGGCGTGCTGGCCGGGCGGCGGCTGGGGCGGCACCACCGTCTCGGCCACGATGATCGCCGCGCATCTCGCGGGCATCGGCGTCTTCGCCACCGGCGGCATCGGTGGCGTCCATCGGGGAGGGGAGTCCTCGCTGGACATCAGCGCCGACCTGGGCGAGCTGGCGCGTACGCCGGTGACCGTGGTGTGCGCTGGGCCCAAGTCCATCCTGGACGTGGGTCGCACGCTCGAAGCGCTGGAGACCCATGGGGTGCCGGTGGTGGCCATCGGCAGCGACGACGTGGCCGGCTTCTACAGCCGTTCGAGTGGGTACCGGGCGCCGCTGCGCGTGGAAGACCCGGCCGAGGCCGCACGGCTCATCGCGCTCCAGCGCGCGCTGGGCCTCCAGACGGGCGTGCTCATCACGCAGCCGTTGCCCGACGACATCGCGTTGCCGGCCCAGGAGGTGGCCGCGGCCGTGGCCCAGGCCGAAGCCGACGCCGAGGCGGCCGGCATCCACGGCCCCGCCAGCACGCCCTTCGTGCTCGGACGCGTGGCCGCGCTGACCGAGGGTCGCAGCGTGGCCGCCAACCTCGAGATCATCCGCCGCGACGCCCTCACCGCGGGCCACATCGCGGTCGCCCTCGCCGAGCTGGGCTCACGCTAGCGGCGCCACCCCCGGCTGCGTGGCAGGGTACGCAGCGCCGCACGGCCACCCCGGACCTCAGTACCGGTCCGACCCAGCCGACGGTACATTGCAGCAGGCCCCGCAGGCGGCTATCGTCTGAGGCACGCCCCTCGGGTGCCGTGCGCCTGCGCGCTCGTGGTGGCCATCGATCATCGGACTGGGAGATCCACGGAGGCTCTCGATGCGTATCTACGAAGGAAGTCCGCGCCAGGACTATGAAGAGGTCCTGCGCTCCATCGGCGCCTTCATAGACCAGCGCGGCCTGCACGAGATCCTGCTGGCCGAGGCGCCCGACGGCTTCATCGTCCAGGGCATCGTCAGTACCACGCAGGATTCGTCCGCCTGGTCCGATCCGATGATGACCATCACCAAGGAGACGTACACGTTCCTCGACGAAGACATCGCCCGTTTCCTCGAGGACTCCCAGGCCCGCCGCCGCACCGGCCCCGAGAACGACGGCTCGCCCATGGCCGGCCCGTACGAGCGTGTGATGCGCGTCATCGGCCGCTACATCGATGACCAGAAGCCCAAGGACATCTTCTTCTTCGAGCAGGGCGGTGCGTACGTGCTGCGCCTGCTCATGAACACGCGCCAGGGCAGCAAGCACCAGCTGGCGGAGTTCACCGCCGATGATCTGACCTCGATGGTGCGCCAGGGCCCGGGCCTGCGCGGCGAGCACATGCCGGCGCAACCGGCCGCCCCCGCGGCGCCAGCATCCGACGAGTAGGTACGCCTGGACACCGAGCCGCCCGCGAGCGGCCGTCGGGGTGGCACTTGCACGATGCCACCATGCGTGCCATCGTCAGGGTCACAACTACACGTGCTACGGGACACGGCCAGCACGAGGAAGGGCGTGTCGTTCGAGGAGGTCGATCATGGGCAGCATCATCAAGTTCATCGGAGCGGTTCTGGGCGTCGTCGTCGCGGCTGCCATCATCGTGCCGCTGGTCATCCTCGCGGGGCTCTTCGTCTGGCTCAAGCTGACCGAAGAGGCCGACGAGGAGGCGCTCGAGCTCGAGCAGGAAGCCGGCATCTAGCCTCTTGACCACCACTTCCGCGAGCCGGGCCCAGGCGGCCCGGCTTCGTCGTTCCCGGAGGCGCCCGTGAGCCACGCCACCCAGCAGCCGACCTTCCATGCCCCCGGCGCGCCCGTGAGCGTGCTGCTCGACTTCGACGGCACCATCAGCCTCGACGACGTGGGCGACAGGCTGCTCTCGAGCCTTGTCGAGGACCAGGACGTGGTGCGCCACATGGACCAGCTCTATCTCGAAGGCGCCAAGGGCTCGCGCGAGCTCATCGCCTGGGACATGGAGGTCCTGCCGCGCGATCGCGAGGTGCTGCTGCGCGCGGTCGACGCACTACCGCTCGACGAGAGCCTGGCCGAGCTGGTGGCGACCGTGCGCGAGGTCGGCGGGGCCATCGAGGTCGTCAGCGACGGCGTCGGCTTCCACGTCGAGCGCATGCTCGCGCGCCTCGACCTGGCGGACCTGCCCGTGGCCACCAACGCCAGCCTGCTGGGGCAGGGCGGCGCCGGCGTCGACGTTCCCCTTCGGCCATCCGGGCTGTCTCGTCTGTGGCACCTGCAAGCGCGAGCGCATCCGCCTCCACCAGGCGGCCGGGCGGGCCGTCGTCTTCGTGGGCGACGGGCCCAGCGACCGCTACGCCGCCCATCACGCCGACGTCATCTTCGCCAAGGCCTCGCTGGCGACCTGGTGCGAGGTCGAGAACGTCGCCCTACGAACCGTGGGAGCGGCTCTCCGACGTGGCCGAGTGGATCGAGCTGGCCCTGCTCGACGGCCGCCTGCCCGCGGACCGTGAGCGCTACGCGGACTGGGCGGCCGAGGCTCGTCCGGAGGCCGACATCGTTCATCTGCGGTCCCGAGGTCTGGGGCGAAGGCCGCGAGGTCGCGCCCGGCTCGGTCGACCGCTCGGCCCTGATTTGAGCGGTCGAGAGCCGCCGCGCACGCCCTACGTCTCCTTGACCGAGGCATACCAGACACGATCGGCGACCTCGCCCACGCTCTCGGCGATGCGCGACATGCGACGGTAGAGCTCGCGACGGCCGATGACCTCGCGCACATCCGCGGGCGCAGCACGTCGCGGTCCTCGAGGTGCAAGAGATCGCTCATGGCCTGGCGGTAGGCCTTCTCCGTGCGCCGAGTGGCCTTCGTCGCTTCGTCTGCGGCGGCGGTCGCGGAGCGACCGTGATCGGGACCGCCGTGCGATGCGATCGCGCCGACCGCCAGTGAGAGATGGCCGACGCCTTCGTCGATATGCTCGGCCATCTTCGCCATCGAGTCGTCGGGCCGCATGTCCATCACCTCCGACTCGCGGACCATGTCCTTGGCCTGGTTGATGACCCGGTCGAGGAGCTCGGAGAGGCTGAAGATGTCCTCGGGGCTGACGGGCGTGACGAAGGCGTCCGCGGGCCGACCCGGACGGCGCGCTTGGAATCGTCAGCTGCGTGCTCAGCCGCACGTACCTGCTCGGCTGCCGTGCCATCACCGGCGCACCATGCCGCGAAGTTGGCCACCCCCTCGCAGCGTGACCGCCATCTGCGCTCGCAGTTCGGCGAGCACGTCGGGGTCGGCCGGCAGGAACCAGTACATCGGCCGGTGTCGCAGTCAGGCGTCGAGGACGTCGCATCTCAGACTCCCGCGAGGGCTCGCCACGGCGGCAGGGCCAGGACCGCCACGATGGCGGCCGCCGGCATCGTCGTCAACCAGGCCAGGCCCATCTCACGCACCACGCCCCAGCCGATGTGCCGGGAGCGGCGTCGGCCCGCCCCGATGCCGACGACCGACGAGGACACGACCTGGCTCGTGCTCACCGGGGCGCCTGCGACCGAGGCGCCGAAGATGACGCCGGCCGAAGCGGCTTGCGGACGAGCCCGTCGATGCTGTGCAGGGGATAGATGCGCGACCCGATGGTCTTGACGATGCGCCAGCCACCCAGCGCGGTGCCCACGGTCAGGGCAACCGAGCAGGCCAGCCACCCCGAGGCTCGTCTCCGAGGCAGACGTGGCGTGGCCGGTGGCGACGAGCATGGCCCCGATGACCCCGACGGCCTTCTGGGCGTCGTTGGCACCGTGGGAGAAGGCCAGCCAGGCAGAGGTGACCCACTGGGCCCCACGCACGGGTCCGCCGGCCCGGGTCGAGGTGTTGCGCACGAGGCGCAGTGCGAGACGCTCGAGGACCCAGGCCGCGCCGAAGCCGAGGAGCGTGGCGATGAGGATACCGATGAGGATGCCGATGACGCCACCGAGGGCACCGTTCGGCGATCGGGCCCCAGTGACCGCGCTCATGCCCTCGGCCACGAGCGCCGCGCCCACGAGGCCACCGACCAACGCGTGCGAGGACGAGGAAGGGATGCCACGCCACCAGGTGAACAGGTTCCAGATGACCGCACCGGTCAGACCGGCCCCGACGACCGGCACGAGCATCGACGGCTCGACGATGACGATCCTGGCCACCGTGTCGGCGACCGCCGCGCCCGAGCAGGAGTGGGCCGACCAGGTTGGCCAGCGCGGCCATGGCGACGGCCGGCAGGGGCCGAGCCGCGCGCGTGGTCACGAGCGTGGCGATGGCGTTGGCGGCGTCGTGGAAGCCGTTGGTGAGCGCGAACACGAGCGCCACCGCGATCGCGGCGAAGAGGACCGGATCCACGCCACCAGCCTAGCCTGTCCGCTCCCCGAGCAGACGCGACACCTCGGACGACGCCGTCCACCTGAGCGGTCGACGGTGCGTCCTGGCGGGTGCTCGACGTCCATCCCGCCGCCTACACTGCAGGGGTGGGTTCGATCCTCGACTCGGCTGAGCAACTCCACCTCACGACCGCCGCCGAGTGGCGCGACTGGCTCGCGGCCAACCACACGCGGCCGACCGGCGTCTGGCTGGTCTCGTACAAGCAGCGCACCGGCAAGCCGGCCATCGACTACGAGGACGCGGTCTGCGAGGCGCTCTGCTTCGGCTGGATCGACAGCACCTACCGCAGCCTCGACGAGGAGCGGGGCATGCTCTGGTGGTCGCCGCGGCGGGTGGGCAGCCTGTGGGCGCGGACCAACAAGGAGCGCGTCGCCCGCCTGGAGGCCGAGGGCCGCATGACCGATGCCGGTCGGGCCGCGATCGCACGTGCCGGTGGCCGACGGCTCGTGGGACATCCTCGAACCGGTCGAGGCGCTGATCGTGCCCGACGACCTCGCGACGGCCTTCGACCGACACCCCGGCGCCGCCGAGCAGTGGGGGGCCTTCGCGCCTACGGCCCAGCGTGCCTATCTGCTCTGGATCGCCACCGCCAAACGTGACGTGACGCGCTCGAAACGCATCGCCGAGACGGCCTTGCGGGTGGCTGCCGGCCTGCGCTACGAGGACCGCTGACCAACGCGCCCGGTCGGGCGCCGCCTGACGGACATGTCGACGCGGTGCGGTTCGGTGCCGTTCCGAGGGGTCGGCATCATTCCGCGGTACTGGCTCCAGTGGGCCTTTCGGCACGGGCGATTTTCGCGCCGATCCCCACTAGCATCGTGGTCGACGTCAGGGCACCGAGCCGCGCGACCGAGTGGTGGGAACGGTGTACCGAGCGCGTGCTGTGGAGTCGACCTTGCGCAAGCCCATCGATCACATCTTCCGAGACCGCAGACGAGCATCGTCCATGCAGGAACGCGATGCCTGGGGTCAGGCGCTGGTCGAGTTCGCCCTGGTCGTGCCGGTGATGCTCGTGCTCATGCTCCTTGCCGTCGACTTCGGACGACTGTTCTTCACCTACGTCGCGGTCAACAACGCCGCCCGCGAGGGCACCTACTACGCGGCCCGCCACGCCTCGGACGCGCACTACGACCAGATCGTCTTCGAGGCGGCGGTCGCGCGCGCTGCCATCAACGAGGCCAACGCCCAGGGCCAGGGGGGCGAAGGCCCCATCACCGTGTCGGCGCCCACCTGTTTCGACCCGGCCACGCGCACGGCGATGGCCTGCGACACGGCCGCGGGCTTCGCCACCGGCAGCGGCAACCACGTGTCCGTCGAGGTGAGCCAGCCGTTCACGTTCCTGACGCCGATCGTGGGTGAGATCTTCGGCGGGCAACTGACGCTCTCCGCCTCGGCCACGGGTCCGGTCCTGAACCCGGCGGTCACCAACATCATCGCCGGCATCCGTGCCCACGCCCACCCCCACGCCGACGCCCACACCCACGCCGACACCCACGCCGACACCCACACCCACCCCGACCCCGACGCCGACGCCCGCACCCACCATCCCTGGCTTCCCCGGGCCCACCCGACACCCACGCCCACCCCACGCCGACACCCACGCCCACACCCACGCCCACGCCCGAACCGACCTGCACGGTGCCGAACTACTACCACACCCACTGGAACGATGTCGGCGGCGTGCACGCGCTCGAGGTGTGGGCGACCGCCGGCTTCACGGGCCCGTTGGTGAACCACGCAGGCACCAAGAAGATCCAGAGCCAGAGCCGCATCGCGGGCACGGTCGTGCCCTGCACCTCCGGCATGTGGGTGGACAACAACTGATGCTGCTGCGAAACGCCACCGGAGCGCACGGCGAGCGAGAGCGTGGCCAATCGCTCATCGAGTTCGCCATCGTGCTGCCGGTCTTCATGCTCATCATCTTCGGGCTCGTCGACGTGGGCCGGCTCGTGTACACCAATGCGACGCTCTCCCAGGCGGCCCGAGAAGGAGCCCGCCTCGCCGCTTCCGAAGCCAACTGGGTCGGCTCGACCCACGCGGCCTGTGTCGCCGATGCGAGCGGCATCACCTCGGCGCGACCGGGTGCGCACGTCTGCCCCGCGGACGTCGCGGCCCTCAAGTCGCACATCGCCGAGGCCGTCGAGCGCATGACCGTGGCCGTGGGGCCCATCACGTCGGTGCACATCAGCTGCAACGACGGCAGCAGCGATGACCCCGCACCGACCGGTCAGTGGACCGAGGACTCGGGCGGCAACGCCTGCCACGACGGCCTGGGCAACGCGGTCTCGGGCACCGGCGAACTCATCAGCGTTCGGGTCGAGTACACCTACGACCCGTTCACGCCGATCGCCACCTCGCTGCTCGGCTCGGTGCCGCTCAGCGCGTCGGCCACCATGATCATCAACTAGGGAGTCCCTGATGCCCACGCATCGAACCGAGCGGGAACGAGGTCAGGCGCTCGCGCTGTTCGCCATCGCCCTCACCGCCATCGTGCTCGCCTCGGCCGTGGTCGTCGACGGCGGCTATGCCTACGCCCAGCGCCGCAAGTCGCAGAACGCGGCGGACTTCGCGGCCATGGCCGGCACGCGCATCGTCGGCTCGGCCCTGACCAACCAGCCGCCAGGCGCCGGCACCGCGGACAACGTGCGCAGCGCCGTCAACAGCACGCTCGCGGCCAATGACAGCCAGCTCATCTCGGCGCGCTACGTGGACCACACCGGCGCCGACGTGGGCGACGTCGTCAGCGCGGTCAGCATCCCCCACGACGCGTTCGGCGTCGTCGTCGAGGCGCGCACCGACTGGGAGCCGTTCCTGCTGGGGGTCATCGGTGTCACCGACTGGCTCGCCGGCGCCCGCGCCACGGCCATGACCACCGGCGAAAGCCGGGGTGGGGCGGTCCTGCCGGTGGGCATCGAGGACGACGTCTACAACAACCTCAGCGACTGCGACGCGGACGTGCTCGGCAGCTGCCTCCAGGCACTCACGCCGGGAGACCTCATCGGCCCGGGCAACTTCGGCTGGCTCAAGTTCGGCCGCATGGGCAACGGCGGCAAGTGCAACTGGTCCTGGAGCCTGCGCATGGAAGCCGATGGCGGGTGCCAGAACAATCAGCCCTTCCTGCAGTCGCAGATCTGGCCGGAACCCGAAGACCACGGTTGCTGCGGTCCGGTCGACGAACCCGGCCCCAACGGTGAGACCAACGAGAACAAGATCGGAGCGCTGACCGGCAACGAGTGGGGCGACCTCAGCCACTACGTCGACGGCCAGATCCCGGTGTGGGTCCCGATCTACAGCAGCCTCGACGGCAACGGGTCGAACGCGTACTACAACATCGTCGGCTTTGGGGCCATCGTCTTCACCGGCTCCGGCACCCAGCACGCGAAATGGCTGCAGGGCTATCGCGTCGACGAACTCGCCTGCCACGACCCACTGGACGCGACGAAGAAGTACTGCAACGCTCCAGGTGGCAACTTCAAGTTCGACGTGACCGGCGAGGTCCAGCTCCGCCGCTAGCCCCGGCCGTCGGCTCCATCCTTCCGCTCGGGCGCAGGCCCGGGCGCCCGCAGCGACCTCCGCGTCTTCGAGCGGAGGTCGCTTCGTGTCCCGAGAACAGGACCATGGTGGGGTGACCGGGCGGACCATCAGACCTCGGAGGGCCCGAACGGATGGTCATCGCCCGTTGGTCAGTGGCCCCCGGGCGACGATGGGGCCATCGGTCGACAGGTGCTGGGTGGAGCCGTGGGGTCCGGGTCGGTCGCCCGATCGCGGCCACCCGCGGGCGGCGGCGAAGCCCGAGCCGAGCGCCCTGACCATCGTGCCAGCGACACCGGGAGCATCGTATCGGACGATCGAGCTCACCTCGGATCGGCAAGCGAAGCCCGTCGGCCGGGCGAGGCGGCAAGGGATCAGCGGGCAGTGGAAGGAGAGCAAGAAGTGCGGAAGCTCATCAGCCTGTCGCTAGGGTTGGCTCTGGTAACCATCGTCGTCGTGGCGTTCCCCGCTGCAGCCGGTTCGGCCACCGTCGACCGAGATCTGGGTCTGTGCGGGATGCCGGGCGTGCAGGAAGGCGAGCTCGTGCCCGATGTCGGCACCGTCACACACAAGATCGTCAACGACAATGCCGTGGTCATGAAGTGCGTCGGAACGGACATCCTCAATGACACCGGCCGCACCCAGACTCTACTCCGGGTTCGCCTGCTACGTGCAGCTCCCCGACGAGTCCTGGAAGCTCGCGGACGAATCGCACGTCACCATCCACAAGAACGGCAAGGCCAAGATGACCTGCAAGGCCACGATCGAACCGACGCTCGAGGAGACGCCCGAGGCCGAGTGACCGAGCCTGGCCAGGTGCCGACGCACGCGGGCTGCCCGCACTAGACCCGCACTGACGGCTCCGCTGGCCAGGTCATCGTCCGCAACCGCACTTCAGGAGACCTTCCACCGATCGGTGGAAGGTCTCCTGAAGCATGCCCGGCCAGTGGAGGCGTCGGTGCCGCGAGACGCGCCCGCGGACAATTCCGTAGCCGCAGTACGCTATTCGTGGTGCCAGTAGTCACCCGTAGGAAGTTCGGTGAACGCTGGGACTAGCACCGCGGTAGTACTGTTGAGTCACATCGAGACCAGTACCAAAGACCCGACGCGCCCCGGGGTGGAGCCTGCGACCCCGAGCCGGCAGGGAGGCTCGCACTATCGTCAGACGGAGTCCTGCTGTGAAACGCGTGTTCGACATTCGCACGCCCTCTTCGACGCCGAACCGAGATCGCCCGCAAGGTCAGGCCCTGGTCGAGTTCGCCCTCGTGCTGCCGGTCATGCTCCTGCTGTTGTTGCTCGCCGTGGACTTCGGCCGGCTGTTCTTCACGTACGTCGCGGTCAACAACGCCGCACGTGAAGCGACGTTCTACGCCGTGTCCCACGCCGGCGACAGCGATTTCGACCAGGCCATCTTCGACGGTGCGGTGGCTCAGGCGGGCCTGAGCGAGGCCAACGTGCAGTCCCAGGGGGACGAAGGCACGGTTTCGATCAGCGCGCCAGAGTGCTTCGTGCCATCGACCGGGTCGCCCGTCGCCTGTGACACTGCCGCCCAGTTCGCCGGTGGCATCGGCAACTACGTGAAGGTCTCCGCCACCCAGCCGTTCGACTTCCTGACGCCGTTCGTCGGTGAGATCTTCGGGGGTCAACTGACGCTAAGCGCGTCCGCGACTGGTCCCCTGCTCAACCCGCTCGATACCAGCGTGCTCCCGGGCGAGGGAAACCCGCCTTCGCCGGAGCCATCCGAGTCGGTCTCGCCCGACCCCTCCGAGTCGCCCTCACCGTCGCCCTCGGCACCGCCTACGTGCAACGTCCCCAACTTCAAGAACACGTTCTGGAACAATCCCGACGCACTCCATACGTGGCACAGCGTGGCGGGTTTCACGGGCACGCTGACGAACCTCACCGAGCCCAACGAGAAGATCAAGAGCCAGTCCCTGGTCAAGAACTCCATCGTGCCCTGCACCTCGAACATGACGGTGGATGACTAGCCATGACCGAGCGCACAGCGGGGACCCGAAGCCATGCGACCGAAGGGGGACAGACGCTCGTCGAGTTCGCCATCATCATCCCCGTCTTCCTGCTGATCCTCTTCGGCCTGATCGATGTGGGTCGACTTGTCTACACCAACGCGGCCGTCTCGCAGGCGGCTCGTGAGGGCGCCCGGCTGGCCGCCGCGGAGGCCGCCTGGACCGGGGTCACCGGCCAGGCTTCGTGTGTCGCTGACGCCAGCCTCATCACCTCGGCGAACCCGGGTGCGCACGTGTGTCCGACCGATCTGGCCGCGCTCAAGTCCCACGTGTTCGACGCGGCCCAGCGCATGACCGTGCTGCTTGGTCCGGTCACCGACGTGCACATCAGCTGCAACGAAGGCACTGTGGCCGACCCGGCGCCGACGGGTGACTGGACCGAGTCATCCGGCGGCAATGGCTGTGCCGACGCGTCCGGCGATCCGTTCACCGCTCCCGGCGACCTCGTCTCGGTGCGCGTCGACTACACGTACGAGTTCTTCACACCCATCGTCAGCACGTTCATGGGATCGACTGCAGTGAGCGGTGCGGCAACCATGACGGTCAACTAGGAGAGGCTCATGTCCAGCACAGCGCGTGACCGACAGCACGGACAGGCCCTGGCACTGTTCACCCTGGCGCTGACCGCCATTATCCTCGCCGCCGCGGTCGTGGTCGACGGCGGGTTCGCCTTCTCCGAGCGCCGCCGGGCACAGAACGCAGCCGACTTCGCGGCCATCGCTGGCACGCGCATCGTCGGCATCGCCAAGACTGGTGAGCCTGCCGGCGCGGGGACCGCCGCCAACGTCCGCGGCGCGGTCAACTCCACGCTCGCTGCCAATGACGCCGCCCTCGTGAGCGCTCGATACGTCGACGAGGCCGGGGAGGTCGTGGGAGATGTCAGCTCGGCCACGACCATCCCGCAGGATGCGTTCGGCGTCGTGGTCGAGGCACGGACCGACTGGAAGCCGTTCCTGCTCGGGTTCATCGGCATCGCCGATTGGACGGCCTCGGCCCCGGCCACGGCCTACACCACGGGTACCAGCAACGACGGTGGCGTGATGCCCGTGGCCCTGTCGGACGATGCGTACGGGGGCTTGATCTCGTGCGAGGTCACCGACTTCGACGACTGCATCGACAACCTCACACCGGGCACGAATATCAACAAGGGCAGCTTCGGCTGGCTCAGCTTCGGGCGCAAGACCAACAACCCGCACCAGTGTCCCTGGGAGAACAGCCTGGGGATGCGTGACGACGACGATGACTGCGATCAGAGCAACGGCTTCCTGAACCGCCAGATCGGCCCTCCGGCTCAGAACCATGGTTGCTGCGGTCCCATCGGCCAGGAGGGCAGCGCGGACCGGATCGGCACCTTCACCAGCAACACGCACGGCGACTTCAGCTTTTACATCGAGAACCAGATGGTGGTCTGGGTCCCGATCTACGACGCTGCGGTGGGCCCACAGGGCTCCGGTTCGGGGGGCTACTACGACATCATCGGTTTCGGGCCGCTCGTGCTGACCGAGCAGGACGGCAACTCGAACTCGAGCGCACACGTGAAGTGGCTCAAGGGCAAGGCCGTCACGACCGACTGCGTCGTCGAGATCGACGGCGTGGAGGTGGACTACTCGATCGAGGGCGTGCCGTACTGCAAGGCGCCCCTGGGCAACTTCACCCTGGGGGCGACCGGCGAGGTTCAGTTGCGCCGCTAGCACCCCGCGCGCCAGCGGGCCAAGCCCGAGCGCACGTGGCCGACCATCGCAATCAGCCTGCTGGCTGGCCTCGTCGTCGGCCTGGCTACCAACCCCGCCGATCTGGCCGGCTGATCGGCGGCGCGGGCGACATCTCTGGCGTGGGGAGTTCTTCGGCGAAGTCCTCGAACCGGGCCTTGAGCCCGAGCTGCCGCCGGTCGGCCAGGACGGTCGATCGTTCCTGATGCTGGTCACGGACGGGACGCTCGCGTACCAGTAGTAGAACGGGCGACCGCCTCGTCGGCGACCGCCCGTCGATCGTGCTCGGTGGATGGGGGGCTACGCCTTCGGCTCCCCCTCGGCCTCGGTGCTCACGTCTGCATCGCTCGTGCTGACGTTGACGTCGATCTCGGCGGTCGTGTCGGGCTCGGTGCGTGCACGAATGGCCCGCTCCTCGTCGGTGCCGGTGAGATTGGCGTTGTCGAGGGCGTTGTTGAACACCTGCGCCACATTGATGCCGGTGAGGCTTTCGATGGCGTGACTGGCCTGCGTCAGGTTGGTGGTCGTGGTCCTGACGATCTCCGAGGCCCCATCCGTCGAGAGCACGGTCAGGTTGTCGATGTTGCCGATGGGCTCGGCCGCAGCCCGCACCACGTTGGGCAGGTCGCGCAGGATCGTGGCCAGGATCGCCGCGTCGTTGAAGTGCTTGTAGGCCTCGGCACGCATCTCCAGGGCGGCTGCTTCGGCCTTGCCCTGTGCGTGGATGACCGTCGCCTCGGCCTCGCCGTGCAGGCGCACCTTCTCGGCTTCGGCCTGGGCCGCAGCGATGGCGGCGAGGCGGTCACCATCGGCACGCTTGACGATGGCCTCGGCCTCTGCCTCGGCCGGGCGGACGGTGGTGGCCAGCAGTTCCTTGGCCTTGCGATCGGCGGCCAGTTCGGCCAGCTTGGTCTGCTCTCTGACCACCTCCTGCGTGGCCTTGGCCTCCGCGAGGGGGCCAGCCTGGCCAGCGCGAGCACGCGCCTGGTCGGTCTCCTGCTTGACGTCGGCCTCTCGCAGCTGCACGCCGCGCTCTGCATTGAGCTTGATCTGCTCAGCCTCTGCCTCACGGACGCGCGCTTCCTGGTCGGCGTCGGCCTGGGCCATGCGGGCGTCACGCTCGCGACGAGCCAGCTCTTGCCGGCCCACCAGCTCCATGTACTCGAGTGCTTCACCGCCGATGGCCTGGATGGTGAAGCTGTCGATGACCAGGCCGGAGGTCTCCAGGTCGCTGATGGCCGCCAACTGCACGGCCTGCTGGAACTTCTGTCGGTCGAGGTTGAGTTCCTCGACGGTGAGCGTACCCACGATCGAACGAAGCGAACCTTCGAGCACGTTCTTGACGATGTCATCGACCTCACGCGGGTCGGTGTCGAGGAAGCGCTCGGCGGCGTTGCGGATGGAGACCTCGTCGGCGCCGACCTTGAAGGTGGCCACGCCTTCCAGCGCGACCTTGATGCCCTGGCTGGTGACGGCGTCGGTCAGTTGCACCGAGATCTGGCGGGCGGTCAGCTCGATGCGACCGAGGTCGTGCAGCAATGGGATGACCATCATGCCGCCACCGCGAACCACCTTGAGCTCTTCACCCTTGCCGCGCTGGCCGCTGCGCACGAGCGCTTCGTTGGCGCTGGCGACCTTGTAGCGCGAGCTGATGAACATGGCGATGAGCACCAGGACCACGATGAGTCCGAAGATGATCAGGACTTCGCTGCCGATTCCGATATCCATGGCTCCCACTCCTTCAACTCGTTCGTCAGCGCGGCCGACCCGAATGCCGGGCGTGCGGTTCAGTCGGTTGCGTCTTGGCTCGTGTCACTCGGGACCGCAGGCGCGGTCGACGTGGTCTGGGCGGGCTCCACGATGAGCCCGTTGCCCGTGGCGCCGCTGATGCGCACCACCTCACCACGCGCGATGTCCACCGACGATGTGGCGCGGAAGCTCTGGGTCGTACCCTCGACCTCCATCGAGACCGTGCCCCAGGCGGTCTTGGGGATGGCCACCGAGACGTAGGCCTCACGCCCGATGAGATCCTCCTGCGAAAAGGGCGATTCGGTCACCGCGCTGCGCAGGAAGCGGAACATGCCATAGGCCAGAGCCGCACCGCCGAGGCCGGCGAAGACGCCCACGATGGCGGCCTGCCCGCTGCTCAGATCGAGCACCTGCGTGCCGAACAGGCCGCCGATGCCGAACATGGCGACGAACGCCAGCAGGATGGGCACCAGCGAGCTCCCGCCGACGTCGATGTCGAGGATGTCGAGGATCCCGCCAAGGATGTCGTCGAGCAGGACGGTGATCAGCAGCAGGCCACCACCGACCAACGCGCACACCAGGAAGACCAGGTCCGCACCTGTGGTGTCGAACACCGACTAGCCTCCCTTCTGCCGGTCGATCCGGCGCATTCGAGCGTATCCGTCGTCGTCCTTGCCCGGCCAAGGGCCGTTCGGCCCACGACCCGCGACGGCGGTGTCCGTCCATTGTCGGGCAGCGGCCGCGTGTGCACATGACGCTCGTGCGACCGACCACGGGAGCTGCTCCGGACGGCGAGATCAGGCGTCCGTGGTGAGCGACGGCAACCGGGCCTGCCAGACGCCGTAGCCGACGACGCCCAGCAGCAGCTGCCGGCCGTCGGCGGTGAGCTTCATGTTCTGGGCCACGTTGTCACGGACGAAGAACTCCTCCACCGGCAGACCCTCGACCGCGGGCGCCCAGTGATCACCGCCGTCTGCCGAGACGAAGACCCCCCGGCTGGAGCTGAGATAGAGGACGTCGTGGTCCCGCGGATCGAGCTCGAGCATGTAGTACTCGGCTCGCTCGGGGAGTCCGGCCATGGCCCGGCTCCAGCTCTCGCCGCCATCGGTGGAACGCATGAGCAGGCCGCAGAAGGTGTCGAGATTGCGCTCGCAGAAGCCCTTGTTCTGGCCGTTCTTGGTGGTGGCGTACATGCGCGCGGGGTCGCGTTCATCGATGACCACCGCGAAGGTCCACTGCTCGGGCGGCATGCCCACCGAGCTGTCGCGCCAGGTGGCCCCGCCGTCGTCCGAGCGGAGGATGCCGTTGTACGAGCCCGCGAACAGCCGCGCGGGGTCGTCCGGATGGGCGGCCAGCGAGAACAGGCCGTCGTTGCCCACGCCCAGGTTGGAGGAGCGCCAGGTCCGGCCGCCGTCGGGCGAGACGAAGAAGCCGCCGGGGAAGTGGCCCAGGAACAGCCGCGCCGGGTCCGCCCGGTCGAAGAGCAGGGCGCTGTACTGGTAGAGGCGCCGGTCCCAGGTGGGCCACTCCCCGATGCCGATGGCGTCGCCCAGGTGGCGCCACGTCGTGGCACCCCGCGGCAGGCGGTAGACGCCGTGACCGGCCGTACCTGCCAGCAGACTACCGTCGGGGGCGCGCTCCAGCGTCAGCACCTCGCGCGTGCGCAGGCCGTCGTTGCGTGGCTGCCACGTGCGGCCGCCATCGCGCGAGCGGTACACCCCACGGTCCGTCGAAGCCAGCCACAAGGTCTGCGCGTCCGCCGGCTCCACGAGGATGGCGCGCGGCTCCGCCGGCAGCGCGTCAGGGCCGCCGTCGTAGCGGCCCAGCGGGAGCCAGGTGGCCGCGCCGTCGCGGGAGCGGAAGATGCCGTGACCGCCGATGGTGAGGTACAGCGTCCGCGGTCGCGACGGGTCGAGCGCCAGGCTGTAGTAGCCCTGCAGCAAGGGGTCGACCACCTCGAAGCTGGGCAGGCCGAAGTTCGACTCGCTCCAGGTACGGCCGCCGTCGGTCGAGCGGAACACGCCACCGGGGTAGGCCGAGGCCCAGAGCTTCCGTGCGTCGCGTGGGTGCGCCACGATGCGCACGTTGGCCACCGTGGGCTGCGGGCCCGTGCTCGGACGCCACTCGATCGCGTCAGGCGCGACGTGGTCGCCGATGGTGACACCGCCCCCGAGCGTACCGGCCACGACCCGGTCGCCGACCACCGCGAGCGAACCGATGTCGCTCACGCTCAGGCCGTCGGCCCGTCGCTCCCAGCTGGACCCGCCATCGGGTGAGACGTAGAGCCCGGCTGGCCGTCGCGGCGTGGAGGATGCCGGGGCGGTCCGGGTCGGCCTCGAGGTGCTTGATGGGGCTCTTGAACGGGTCATCCTCGAGCATCGGCTGCCAGCCCTGCTCGGTGCGGCGATAGATGTTGTGGGTCACGCCCGGGTCGCGGACCACCGGCTGCAGGTCCGCTCCCAGGTCGACGCCGCCCGCCACGAGCACCTCGCCGTCGTGGACGAGCACGTCGTTGAAGCCGATCGGCGGCAGATCGGCGGTGATGTCCTGGGCCCGGTCGTCACGGATGCGGTAGATCCCACGGATGTGCCCGACCGCGTAGAGGCCGTCCTCGCCCTCCGCGAAGGCCAGGGCCGAGCGAGAGAGGCCCTCGATGCGATGTGGGCCGTCGGGCCCGAGGCGGAAGGTGGTGCCGGTGTCGGGGGCGCCGGCGAACACCGCGAGGCCGGGGCCGGCCCGGTCGAGGAGCGAGACGTAGAGGCCGTCGCGTGCCTGGGCCATGGCCATCACCCGGTAGTGCCCGTCGGGGTCGAACTCGATGAGCTCGCTCCACGAGTCGCCGCGGTCGAACAATTCCCAGACGGCCGGTCGTGTGCGGTCGCCCAACAGGATGTGCTGCGGGTCGGCGCCGTCGACGAGGACGGCGGCGGCCGAGACGGTGGGTGCCGCGAGCTCGGCCCAGCTCTCGCCGCCGTCGGTCGTGCGGTAGAGGCCCGCGCCCCATGGCGCCGCGTAGGCCACCTGCGGGTCGGTCGGGTCGAGGGCCACGGCGTGGACGGTGACGAAGTCGAAGCCATCGGCGTGGACGGGAGCCCAGCTCGAGCCCAGGTCCTGACTGGCCCACACGCCCGCGGCGTCACCGGTGACACCGGCATAGAGGACCGGCGACCGGCCCGGCCCCATGACCAGGTCGGTGATGCCCGTGGCACCTTCGACGCGCAGCACCTCGCTCCAGCGGCTGCTGTCGCGCGGATCGCCACGCCGGTAGCGCCAGACCGAGGCATGGTCCTCGAACTTGCGCGGCGACTGAGAGGCGAAGAGCGTGTTCTCTGGGCCGGCCGCGAGGGCATAGGCGTAGTCAGGCGAGCCGAGCAGATTGTGCCAGAAGCGCTCGCCTCCTCCCAGGGGTTCACCCCCGGGTCTCAGCCCGTCCATGCGTGACACGTTGGTGCCGAGGTTGGCGCTGTAGATGGTGTCGCCATCGGATGAGACCGCGAGGTCGTGGACGCGGTCTGCCGTGAAGTGACGGGCCACCTGCTTCCAGCGCCGCCCGGCGTCACGCGACTCGAAGATGTCGGTGATCTCGCTGATCATGACCATGTGCTCGGGATCGGCCGGGTCGTAGGCGACCTCGTCGGCCATGTTGCTGCTGCCCACCAGCGGCTGCCAGGTGGACCCTCGGTCGCGCGTCACGTGGGGCAAGTAGCCCAGGTTGCCCGAGGCCACGAAGGTGTCCGCGTCGGTGGGATGGACGGTCAGGTTCGCCGTCGGGGCGGCCGCCATGCCGCCGGCGAGCCGCTCCCAGGTCCGGCCGCGATCGCGCGAACGGATGATGCCTTCCCAGCCTATGGCGCCGCGGGCGAAGACCGTCTTCGGGTCCGTGCGGTCGTAGAGCAGCTCCTCGATGGGGAAGCGGATGGTGTAGCCCTTGACCGCCGGTCCGGACCAGCGCGCCACCTCCCGGTCGCGCCCGCGCAGTTCGAGCACGGACTGATCGACCCCGCTGAGCACGGTCCGCTTGCCCACGAGGTCGACATCGCTGATGGCGGGTGAAGCGATGTGCTTGATGGTCGTCAGCGGCCGCCAGGTGCGGCCATCGTCGCGGCTGATGCGAGCCAGTCGGGAGATGGGCTGGAACGCGCCGTCGGAGCGGTTCTCGTGACCCAGCGCCACGAGGGTCCCCCGCACCGGGTCGTGGATCAGGCGTTGGAGGGGTAGGTCAGGGGGCAGTCCCGGGTCCACGCTCGACCAGGTCGCGCCGTCATCGCCAGAGGCGAAGAGCCGGGTCGCGACCCGGTTGAGGGCGCCGGGCCCACCACTGCGAACGACCGAGGCGAACAGCCGGTCGCGCGTACGCACCAGGTGGTCGACGGCGAGGAACGGTCCTGCCGACCCCGGATCCTCGGCGAGCTCGGCCCACGAGTCGTGCGCGGGCGTGATCTCCACCCACTCGGCGTCGGGCTGGCGCAGGTCGATCCGGTCCAGGCGCACCCGGTCGACGCCGAGCTGCTCGCTGTTACGCGAGGCATAGACGGTGTGTCCCCGGGCGGCCAGCGTGTGGCAGACGGGACCGATGACGCTGACCTCGTCCGTGTCGGGCTCGATGCGCAAGGTGCCGCCGGAGGCGCAGGCGATGGCCGCGGGTCGGCCGAAGGCGATGGAGCTCACGCCCTCGGTCAGCGACGGCGCCAGCAGGCGCCAGGTGTCGCCCCGGTCCTCCGAGCGGTAGAGGCCGCGGCCGGTGCCCACGTACAGCTGCCGAGGGCGAACGTGGTCCTGCTCCAGGAAGTGGGTGTTGCCCCCCGGCGGTCCGTCGAGCGGCTGCCAGCGCAGCGCCGACGCCAGCCGGTCGGTGGGCTCGTGTGGCGTCGTCTCGGCGGCCGTGGCCGGGAGCGTGCCGATGACGGTCGCGGCCATCAGCAGCGCCAGCACGCTGCGCCACGGCGCGGCCACCGATGCTCGATGCCTCATCTCGAGACCCCCTGCGAGCGGCTCTGCAGCTCAGGCTAGCACCGCTGTCACGGGCCGAGTCGCGCTCGCTCCGCTAGCATCGCGGGCGGAGGGACCACCACCTGCCCCTCGGAGGAACGATGCACCCGGACATTCCCCGCTCCCTGCCCCTCGTGCTGGCGCTGACGACCGGCCTGCTGGGGGCGATGGCCCTGCCGGCGTCGGCCCAGGAGGCCAGCCCGGCGCCGTCAGCCCACCCGTCAGCTGCCTCGTCAGCCGCGCCCTCGGGCGCGCCTGCTCCGATCGACGAGTGCGTCGAGCCCCAGGCGACGGCCGAGCCCTTCGCCGACGCACCCCTGACCATGCCGGAGGACTTCCGCATCGCCCTCTTCGACGGCGTGTGGGAGGGCATCCGCGACTACTACTGGGATCCCGACATGGCCGGGCTCGACTGGGACGCGGTCGGGGACGAGTACGCGCAGCTGATCATCGGGAGCGAGGATGCCTACCAGGTCTACGAGTTGCTGCAGGAGATGGTCGGGCAGCTCGACGACCCGTACACCGGCTTCTTCACGCCCGAGGACCTGGGTGACTCAGAGAGCGACGACCCGACCTACGGCGGCATCGGCGCCCTGCTCGACACGAGCGCCGCGGGCGAGGACAGCTCCGGCCTGCGCATCCTCTACGTCTTCGACGACAGCTCCGCGCTCGACGCGGGTATCCGCGCCCGCGACAGCATCATCGGCGTGGAGGGCGATCCGTGTGCGCGCATCGCCGAGATCCGCGGCCCGGCCGGGACCGACGTCACCCTCACCGTCGTCTCACCGGGCGAGGAACCGCGTGACATCACCCTCGAGCGCCGCCAGATCGATCCGGTCGTCCGTCCCGAGGCGCGCCGCCTGGAGGCAGATCCGCGGTCGGCTACCTGGGTGTGCTCGCGCTGTCGGGCGAGGAGGCCATCGACGGCATCGAGCAGGGCCTGACCGAGCTGCTCCGCGATGCGCCGCTCGAAGGACTCATCCTCGATCTGCGCCAGTCGAACCAGGGCGCACCGGCGGTGACCATCAGCGCGCTCTCGCACTTCGTCGACGGGCAGGTCGGCGAGTACCACTCACGGGTAGGCAACGAGCCCATCGAGATCGAGGCGAGCGACCTCGCTGACGAGTACGCACCCGTGCCGGTGGCGGTGCTCGTGGACGAGGGTACCGAGGCCGACGCCGAGCAGCTCGCGGCCATCCTGCAGGACCAGGGCCGGGCCACGATCGTGGGCAGCCAGACCTCCGGGCGCACGCACGGGGCGACGACCGTCCCACTCCCCGCGGGCTCGCTGCTGCAGATCGTCACCTTCGGCTTCCAGCTGCCCGACGGCCGCACGCTCGAAGGGGAGGGCGTCACGCCCGACGTGATGGTCGAGGGCGACTGGATGAGCTATCCCGAGGCAGAGGACCCGTTCGTGCTGGCCGCGCTGGAGGCGCTCCACGGCGCCGCTGCGGGCGCCTCGTCCGCAGGGTAGAGGTGACAGGCCACCTCGTGGCCGTCGTCGAGCTCGATCAGCGGCGGCACCGTCCGCTCGCAGACACCGGCCATGGCGGCCGGGCAGCGCGGCGCGAAGGCGCAGCCTGACGGCAGGTCGCCCGCGTCGGGCGGCTCGCCGCCGACCACCGGCCGCTGCCGGGTGCGGTTGGCCGGGTCCGGTTCCGGCACGGCCGCCAGCAGCGCCCTCGTGTAGGGGTGCTGTGCGTCCTCGATGAGCTGCGCTGCCGGCGCCAGCTCCACGATGCGCCCCGCGTACATGACCGCGATGCGATCGGCGAAGTGGCGCGCGCTGGCGAGATCGTGGGTGATGTACAGGAACGTCAGGTCGCGCTGGTCCTGCAGCTCGGCGAGCAGGTACAGGATCTCCGCGCGGCTGGAGGCGTCGATCATCGAGACCGGCTCGTCGGCCACGAGATAGTCGGGCTCGAGCACCATCGCCCGCGCGATGCTTACGCGCTGACGCTGCCCGCCGCTGAGCGTGTGCGGGTACATCTGCGCGAACTCCGCTGCCGGCGAGAGCTTGACCTGCTCGAGCGCGGAGATGATGAGCGTCTCGCGCTCGGCGCGGTCGGGGGGCCCGTGGATGACCAGCGGCTCCTCTACCAGCTCGCCTACGCGCATGAACGGGCTGAGGCTGGAGAAGGGGTCCTGGAAGATGGCCTGCGCGCGCCGGCGGAAGCGCAGCAGCTCGGCGCCACTGAGGCTGGTCACATCCTCGCCTTCGAAGATCGACCCGCCCGGCAGCCGCGGGTACCAGGCGCAGGGTGGCCCGCCCCAGCGTGGTCTTGCCGCTGCCGGACTCGCCCACCACGGCTACGGTCTCGCCGGACCTGAGGTCGAACGAGACGTCGGTGACCGCCGCGATCGGCTGCGTCCGCAGCAGCGACGTGCGCACCTCGAAGCGCACCGAGAGCTCCTCGACGCGCAACACCGGTCCGGCCGTGCGGGTCGGGCGGCTCACGGCGCCGCCTCCCCGGAACCCCGGCCGCGACGCCGGTCGTGGTGCCAGCAGCGCGCGTGGTGGCCGCCGCCGACGTCGAGGTAGGGCGGCTCCTCGCCACAGGGCTCGTAGGCCAGCGAGCAGCGCGCCGCGAAGCGGCAGCCCGCGATGTCCTCGCGCAGGTCCGGCGGCGCTCCGGGCAGGAACTGCGGCGGCGTGGGGTCGTGCAGGCTGGGGATGCTCGCGAGCAGACGCTGCGTGTAGGGGTCGGCCGGCTCGGTCAGCACCTGCTCGGCCGTGCCCAGCTCTCGCACCTGACCGGCGTAGACCACCGCGACCGCGTCACACAGGTCCGAGGCGAGGGCCAGGTCGTGGGTGATGAAGAGCATGGAGATCCGGCGCTCGGCCTTCAGCTCCTTGAGCAGGTTCATGATCTGCGCCTGGATGCTGACGTCGAGCGCGCTGGTGGGCTCGTCGAGGATGAGCAAGGGCGGGTCGTGGGTCAGGGCGGAGGCGATCATCACGCGTTGCTTCATGCCCCCCGAGAGCTCGTGGGGGTAGCGCTGGGCGGTGGTCGCGGGGAGGCCGACCCGGTCGAGCAGGCCGGCCACCCGTGCCCGCGTGTCCGCCTTGCTCAGGCCGTCGACGCGCAGGCGCTCACCCACTTGGTCGCCCACGCGGAGGACCGGGTTGAGCGAGTGCATCGCGCCCTGGAAGACCATGGCCATGCGGCTCCAGCGGACCCCCGTGCGGAAGGCCTCGTCGTCGAGCGTCGTCAGCTCCTCGCCGTCGAGCCGGACGGACCCAGCCACGAGCGTGCCGTTCGACGGCAGCAGGCGCATGAGCGCCACGGCCATGCTCGTCTTGCCGCTGCCGGACTCGCCGATGACCCCCAGCGCCTCACCCTCGGCCAGCTCGAACCCGAGGCCATCGACCGCACGCAGTGGCCCGCGCTCGGTGGTGTACTCCACGACCAGGTCGCGGACTTGCAGCAGCGCCATCAGTCGCGCCGCAGCCGCGGGTTGACGATGGGCTCCATGGCCAGTGCCAGGAGCATGAAGGTCACCGCCGTGAAGACGATGAGCAGGCCGGGCGAGACCACCCACCACCAGTAGCCGAGGAAGACCGCGCCGGTGCGGAAGCCGTCCTCGAGGATCTGGCCCCAGGTCGGCAGCGAGGGGTCGCCCAGCCCCAGGAACGAGAGCCCGGCCTCGGTCAGGATGACCGCCGGCACGAAGAAGATGAGGCTGGTGAAGACGTAGGGCGCCACGTGCGGAAGGATGTGTCGCACCAGGATGTGCCGGCTCGATGCGCCCAGTGCCCGCGCCGCCTCGACCTCCTGGTTGCCCGAGAGCCCCAGCACCATCGAGCGCACGGTGATGGCCAGCCCGGGCCAGCTGAAGAGCACCAGCAGCGTGAGGATGAGCCACAGCTGCGCGCCGAAGACGAAGACGAAGAAGATCAGCAGCGGCAGCAGCGGCACGTTGTTGACCACGTCCGCGGCCCGCTGGATGAGCAGGTCCACGCGACCGCCCTTGTAGCCGCTGAGCATGCCCAGGCCGGTGCCGATGGTGGTGCTGACGGTGGCCGCCGCGATGCCGATGAGCAGCGCGATGGGCAGCCCGAAGGCCAGTCCCTCCGCGAGGTCGCGGCCGGACCCGTCGGTGCCCAGCAGGCCGAAGACCGTACCGCCGACGACGAAGCGCAGGCTGGCCACCGAATCCTGCGGGCTCGCCAGCGCCAGGCGTACCTGCGCGGTGTACTGCCCGTGCAGCGGCTGCAGGGTGCCCGTGGCATCGGGCGCCCCGAAGAGCGCGCCGGTGGGGTCGTCCTCGATCGTGCTCGCGGGGATGCGCAGCCCATACGTCTCGGCCAGGGTCTCGGAGGTCGCCTGCGCCGTCTCGGGCTCGGCCGTGACCAGCACTCGCAGCGGCGTCTCGTGGTGGCGCTCGTAGGGCGGCTCCTCGCCCGGCCGCGGGCCGCGGATGGTCGTGCGCAGCAGTGGCACGCTCGCGCCGTCGGGTCGCAGCAGGGTCACGCTCAGCGACGGTGGGCGCTCGGCATACGTGACCTCCCCCAGGCTGAAGGAGAGGAAGCTCGGCGGCTCGTCGGCGGTGTGTTCGAAGGCCAGGTCGTAGACCTCGACGCGGGCCTCGCCGCGCTCGGTCGTCTCGCTCGGCGCGTCCGCGTCGATGACCTGGTGTGCCACCGCGCCGCCGCCGAGCGCGGCCGTCCAGGCCGGCGCGACCGCCTTGGGATGGTCGGCCCAGACCGCCGGGTTGGACCAGCGCGCGGGGCCGAAGTCGAGCGGCCAGTAGCCGATGACCACGAGCACCGACGAGATCACCAGGACCGCTGCCATGGTCAGGCCGATCTTGCCCGGGGTACTGGCCCACATCTGCCGCAGGATGCCGCGCCGCCTCACTGGTAGCGCACCCGTGGGTCGAGGAAGACGTAGAGGATCTCCAGCACCAGCCGGGCGCCCACGTAGATGAGCGTGAACATGAACGTGAGCCCGATGATGATCGACTCGTCCGGCTGGCCCGAGAAGGTCTTGAAGTAGAGCTGGCCCATGCCCTCCCAGGCGAACACGGTCTCGATGAGGATGGAGCCGCCGAGCGTGGCCGCGAGGCCGAGGATGAGACCGGTGACGATGGGCGGGGCGGACACGCGCAGGATGTGGCGCCGGCGGATGAGGCCTTCGGGCAGGCCCTTGGCCCGAGCCACGGTGACGTGGTCCTGGAGGGCGACGTTGAGCGTCATCGTGCGGATGGTGTAGATCGACGGCCCGATGCTCACGAGCACGAGCGTGAAGATGGGCAGCAGGGCATGCCGGGCCAGGTCGAGGAAGGAAGCGAGGGCGCCTTCCGGCGGCGGCGTCGAGTACATGCCACCCGATGGCAGCACGCGCAGCCAGAAGCCGAAGACGAGGATGAGCAGGATGCCGGCCCACCACGCCGGCAGGCCGTTGGTGATGGCGGCGAAGTAGCTGATGAGGCGGTCCGCGCGCGAACCCGGCCGGGTCGAGAGCCAGACCCCCACGGTCAGGCCGATGACGGCGTTGATGATGAGCGCGGTCGTGAGCAGCATGATCGTGCGCGGCAGCCGCTCGAGGATGATGTCGGCGACGTCGTTGGAACCGTCCGCGGCACGGATGGAGCGCGCTTCACCGAGGTCGAACACGAGCACCTGCGCGACCACTGCCGGCAGCCGCTCATACCAGGCCTGGTCGAGGCCGTAGGAGGCCTCCAGCTGGGTGCGGTTCTCGGCGATGATCTCCTCGACCCGATCGGGGTCGGTATTGGTCTCCGAGAGCCCCGTGCGCATGAGGCGCAGCTCCTCGCCCACCTGCGCCTCGAGGATGCGGTCGGAGTAGCCGGTGGCGCCGAGCGTGAGCACCAGCAGCGTGAGCACGATGATGAGCACCGCGCCCAGGCTGGCGGCACGCACGAGGATGGGACGCAGCAGCGATGAGCTCACGTGCCCGGCCGGCCCTCCTCGCGTGTGGCTATGGGATCGCCCCCAAGGTTAGGGCAGCACCTCGAGGTCCACGCGCCGCTCGCTGATGAGGGCCAGCGAGTCGGACTCGGCCGCGAGGAAGAGCTGATAGAAGCCAGGGAAGGGGATGACGTCGCCAGGGACCGTGACCCTGAAGGTGCCATCGCCGTCGTCGACGGCGGCGCCGCTGGCCACGACCTCGCCGAGCGCCGGATCGAGGAGCAGGTAACGCAGCCCGACGGTGCCCGGGCCGGTCACGCTGCGCGCTGACCAGCACATCTTCGCCCAGGAGGATGGGCGCAGCCTCGATGTCATCGATGGCCAGTGTCGGCGGCTCACCGCGGTAGAAGTCACCCGGCTTGAAGGGGTAGCTCGGGTCACGGAAGGCGAGCAGCTCGGCGAACTGCGCGGGCGGGTCGAACTGCTCGAGGTAGAACGGGCCCTGGCTGATGACCAGGTGCTCCTTCTCGTCGAACCAGTCGCGCGCGGCCTCGTAGCGGGCTGCGGCCTCCTCCGGCGTGACCAGGCTGCGGTCGCCGAACTCGAAGACGCCCGCCGGCACGCGCTCCTCCCGTTCGAGGGTGCGCAGACTGCGGTCGACCAGGCCGGCGTCGCGCTTGAGCACCAGCGACAGCCAGGGCACGCTGTAGCGGCCCGCGGCGGTGTCGCTGTAGGCGGCCCGCCGCTCCTCGAAGACGAGCTCGTCCATGGCCGCCTTCAACTCCCACGGCATGTCGAAGCTGACCGGGCTGGCGTAGGCGCCGATGTGGTCCTCGTCGAAGTGCCAGTAGTCGACGTAGACCTCCAGGTGGTCGTCGTCGACGAGGCGGTAGCCCTTGAAGGTCTCCAGGATCGGCCGCGAGGTGACTGCCAGCGCGGTCTCGATGCGCGCCTTCTCGGGGTCGTAGGCGATGTCGAAGCCCTGGGCGATGGAGTAGACGGCGTCGGCCATGGTGATGGGCTGCCCGTGATGCCAGTTCGCATGGGTGTACCTGGAGTAGTCGAAGGTGACCTTGCTGACCGCGGTCGTGCCACTCGGGACGGGGGCCCAGGCCTTGGCCTCCACGTCCCAGGTGACCGCGTCGGCGGGCACCTCCAACGTCCCGTCCGGTCCCGCCGTCTCGACCTCGTAGGAGGCGCGGAAGGGCTGCGGGATCCCGGTGAAGGCGTCGTTCCAGAGCGCCGGATCGGTCAGGTTGCGCCAGAGGTCCACGGCGTAGACGTCGCCCAGCCCGCCGACCGGGTTGTAGGTCGTGCGCTCGGTCCAGACCCACTGGTGGCCGACGCGCACGTCGCCCGAGCCGGGCACGTAGGCCTCTCGCAGGGCCCACGGGTTGCGCGGACCGGCCACGATGTCGCGCGTGAGGCCCTCCAGCGACTCGAGCGCGGGGAAGCTGTTGTCGACCGTGGCCAGCCAGATGCGCACGGACTCGTCCAGGCCGGCCGCGGTCATCGTGCGGTAGATCTCGTTGCGCTCCTCGAGGCTGTCGAACTCGCCGCGGTAGAGCGTCTGGCCGAGGGTGTCGAGCTCGCCTGCAGCCGACCGTCCGGTCGAGGACCTGCAGCTCCTCGTTCTGGTACTGCCAGAAGCCCTCCTCGCGCCAGCCGGGCATCTGGCCCAGCCAGGGGGCGATGTAGGCGTTGACCGCGCCCACGTCGTAGCGGCGAGGCGCGCTGCGGCCCCAGCCCTCGGTGTAGATGTGCCACTCGAAGGCCTGCGGGTCGGTGGCGTAGACCTTCTGCAGCGCGGGTGCGAACTGGTCGTAGGTGATGGCCACCTCGAAGCCGGCCGCTTCCAGCTCGGCGCGTACGAGGTCGGCGATGTCGCGTCGCTCGTCCTCCACGCGGCCGATGAGCTTGAGCCGGATCGGCTCGCCCGCGAAGTGCCATGTGCCGTCGACCAGCTCCGCGCCGGCCACCGCCATCTCCTCCGCGATGATCTCGCGCGCCAGCTCGGAGTCGTAGCTGATGCCGGAGCCGCGGACGATGTCGTAGACCGTCAGGAAGTCGGGGTCGCTGGGACCCACATGTGTGAGCATCGGCTGCCCGGCCCCTCGATAGATGTCGAGGGCGATGGCCTCGCGGTTGACCAGCAGTTGCATCGCCTGGCGGATGGCCTTGATCGAGAAGGGGTTGAGCTCACCGTCGCGCGCGGGCGCGGGGTTGAGGATGAGCGACACCTGGGTCGCGGGCGCGTCGATGAGCTTCACGCCCGCGCGTCCCGCGCAGGTCCTGGGCCGCCTCGGTCTTGAGGCCATAGAGGTACAGGTCCATGGCCCCGGCCTCGATATCGAGCGGTGCCCGTTCGACGAAGAAGCTGTTGTAGAGCAGCCGGTCCGCAGCCGGGCCGGGTCGGTCGTGGGGTGGCTGGTAGGGCTCGTCCTGGGCGGTCGCGACAGCCGGCAGCGAAGCCGCGGCCAGCGCCAGCATCAGGGCGAACGACCCCGCCCGCCACACGTGGTTGCGTGCGCTCATGACCTACTCCTCGCCGCTGTCGCTGCCGGAGGACTCCAGCCCGTCGATGCGTCCGCCCAGGTCATCGATGAGGTCGGCGATGTTGCCGAAGCCGAACTCGGTGTAGAACGAGGTGCTGGCGCCGTTGCCCGGACTCGTCATAGACGGTGATGGGTTGGCTGCCTTCGCTGGTGATGGGCATGTAGATGCGCGCGCTGAACTCGCCGTCGAGGTTGGTGCGCAGGGTGGAGATGGTGCTGTCACCGAGCTGCACGAAGACGCCCATGTCCGGCTGGAAGGCGAAGCCCTGCAGGGTCACCTCCTGGCCGCCCGGTCCTCGGCCCGGGCTGATGAAGATCTTCGGGTGAGTCGACCGCCTCGGTGCGGGCCACGGCGATCTTCTGGTTGAGCGGGCCGAACTCGCCCAGGCGGGCGTCGGGCCAGGCCATGTGCACGTCATCCTCGGTCGCGGTCAGGCTGAAGTAGTCGCCGATGAAGAGCCCGCGCGGGAAGGCGTAGTTGGGGTTGGAGCCGAAGTCGGTCACGCGCGTGTCGCCCACGGAGAGGCCCAGCTCCTCGTTGGTGAAGCCGAAGGTCTGCCCCTGGTCGTCCGAACGCGTGTAGTAGACGTGGTAGCGCGACTGCGAGGGGCTGTCGCGGAAGTCGCCCCACATCGCATGGACCACCCCGTCCGGGTCGACGTCGATCGAGGGGAACATCTGCAGTCGGTCGGTGTCGTCGTCGTTGAGCACTTTGGGCCGGCTCCAGTTGAGGCCACCGTCGAGCGAGACGGTCAGGAAGACGTCGCCGTCGTCGTTGGGCTTGTCAGCGGGACGGCCCACGTACGCGAGGTAGAGCTCTCCGTCGGGGCCCGACGCGATCTGCGGGAAGGACGAGGCCCAGAAGCGGAAGTTGCTGGTGCGGGCGCTGAACTCGATCTCGTTGAAGACCGAGGCCACGACCGGCGTGGACCAGGTCTCGCCGGCGTCCGGGCTGGTGGCGAGGTACGACTCGCCCACGCCCTCCTGGGAATCATCGTCGGTGCTGTCCATCCAGGCCACGTGCACGGTGCCGATCTGGCGGTCACCTCCGGCTGGCTGCCCTGCACCACGCGCAGGGTGCCGAACACGCCCGCGGCGCCGCTGCCGTCACCGGCTTCGCCGTAGGCCCGGCGCACCACCGGGCTGACGGTCACCGCATCGGTCCAGGTGCGCCCGCCGTCCTCCGACTTGACCAGCTCGATACTGCGTGCGCATCTCGGTCGGCAGCAGGTTGGGGATCTCGCCGATGTAGAGGATGTCGTAGAGGATGTCGAAGTTGGTGTAGGTGACGTAGAGGACGTCCTTGCTCCGGGTCGTCGGGGTGCGGGCCGCTGGCCATCCAGGGCTTGTCGAGGAAGCTCAGGTCGACGATGCCGCGGACCTTGCCGAAGCGGTCGGTCTCGAGGTCGTCCGCGTTGACCGTGCTGCGAGCCGCCGAGAACTGCTGTGGCCAGGTGAAGCCATCGTCCTCGGACACGGCCACCGCGATGCTCGAGACCTGCGCGCCGACTTCGATGGGGCCCAGGTTGAACTCATCCACGCCGATGGAGATGAAGGCCAAGTAGACGTCCCCGTCGCGGTCGAAGGCGACCACCGGGTCGCCGCCGGCGCCGAAGTCCTTGAGCAGGTAGGGCACCTGGTTGGGCCCTTCCCAACGCTCGCCGCCGTCGAAGCTGACGTAGGTCGACATGGAGGGGAAGGCATAGTCGATGACGCCCAGCACCAGGTGCTCGGGATCCTCGGGGTTGGCCTCGAGATGCGGCTCCGTCTGGAAGGGCGCGCCGCTGAAGTCGCGCGTGACGAGGATGTTGCGGGAGAACGCAGGCCCGGGCTCACGGAAGGGGACGGGCGCGCCGGCGCCGGCGGCCTGCGTACGCTCACCGCCGCCGACCTCGGCACCCGACCACGGATCGTAGGCTGCGCCGCTCCCGGCCTCGGGGCCGCCGGCCGCCAGCCAGGCCTGGCCGGACAGCACCTGCCCCGCCGGGCCCAGCAGGTCCGCGGGCGTGGCGCCAGGCAGGCGGATGACGCTCGAGGGATCGGGGTCGATGAAGCCTTCCTCCTCGGCCAGGGCAAGGCCGGGGGCGGTCACCGCCAGGGCGAGGGCGGTGGCGAGCGCGACGCGCGTCGACGGTCGGGATTCGGTCATGGTTCTCCTTGGACGATCAGGGGCAGGCATGGATCGGATGCGGGTGGCGCGCTCAGCGCGCGCGATCGAGGATGGTCAGGAGGCCGTCGAGCCGGTTGGCCACGGACATCAGCACCTCCGAGCGGAACTCGTCCATGGAGGAGTCGAAGGCGTTGGCGCCGGTGTCGATGTAGGCCGCGGCGACGTCCGCGCTGGGGTCGAACTCACCGAAGCGCCAGTCGAGGAAGGCCGGCGCGGTGTCGTCGAGGCGGTCGACCAGCTGGCCCAGTCGGGCGGGATCGGAGGTCAGGGCCAGCGAGCGCATGCGCTCGAGCTGGGCCTCCGCCTCGGAGCGTGTCTCGGGCAGGTCCTTGCGCAGCTCGAAGAGCAGCTGGCGGTCGGCCTCGAGGGGGGCGTACAGATCATCGAAGCGCTCGATCGAGGTGCGCAGGGCGTCGCGCTCGCGCAGCAGCTCGTCGATCGTCCGTTGCAGCGTGGAGTTGTCCGCGGTCAGCGCGTCGTTGACCAGGCTGAGGTCATCGACGAGGGAGCGCAGCTCATCGACCGTGGCGATGGGCGATTCGAGCTCGGCGGTTCCGGTGTCCATGGCGGCGGCGCTCGCGGGCACGATCAGGCCTGCAGCCACGACCAGCGCCGCGGCGATGCCGCGAAGGGGGCGGCGGGGGGAGTCCTGCGTCAGCATCGGTTCAGGCACCTCTCCGGTTGCGCTGTCCGGTTGGGCATCCCGGATGTGGGGGAGACAACGCGCAGCGTGCGAGTCTCCGATTTCGGGCGAGCCTACACCGACTCCCGCGAGTGCGCTGTCACCTGTGTCACGGTTCGATGACGGCGGGGCTCGGTCCGGGTCGTCAGTCGCGGAAGGCCGGGCGCAGGAGCAGCACCACCAGGCCCAGGGCAGCCACGATGATCGAGGCATCGAAGGCCGTCGCGTCGTCGAGGCCCAGGTCGAGCGCGTCGATGTAGAGCAGCACGCCCAGCATGAACGTCGCCAGCGTCAGGCCGGCCCACAACGTGATGGCCACGTCGAAGCGCCGTCGCGCGCTCATAAGGACACCACTCGCGAGCAGGACCGCGGGGAAGAGCCAGCCGGTGGGGAAGAGCGAGGACTCGATACCGGCCACGAAGAAGGCCGCGCCCAGCAACAGCCCCAGCGCGACGTATACGAGCCCCGCGCCGCTGAGCACGACGGCCCACGGCGAGGCGGGCCGCGGAGCGGGCTGTGGGGCAGGCTGTGGGCTGGTTCCGGTCATCGCGCCTATCCTATCGGCCCATTCGTGGTCGCTCCGAGGTCGTCGATGCACATCGTCCCGGGCCGCCTTTGGCGTGCCCTCGCCGCCGCCGGGCTCTCGCTCGGGCTGCTCGCGACGTCGGCCCTGGGCCAGGATGCTGCGGGCGAGGTCTCGTTCATGGTCTTCGGTGACCCGGCCGAGCTGGCGGCCTACCAGGAGCTGGTCGCCGCCTTCGAGGAGCAGGAGCCGGGGATCGACGTGGAGCTCATCCACATCCCATCAGCCTCGGACTACCGGGCGCGCCTCGGCGTCGACTTCGCCGCCGGTGACCCCGCCGACGTGGTGCTCATCAACTACCGCCGCTACGCCCCCTTCGCGGCCATGGGCGTGCTCGAGCCGCTGGCACCGTACCTGCGTGCGAGCGATCGCATCAGCGAAGACGACTTCTTCCGCGTCGCGGTCGAGCCTTTCAAGTGGCGTGGTCAGCTCATGTGCATCCCGCAGAACATCAGCAGCCTCGTCGTCTACTACAACCGCGATCTCTTCGACGCGGCCGGGCTGCCGTACCCGTCCGACGACTGGACCTGGGCCGAGTTCCTCGGCCTGGCGCAGGCGCTGACGCAGGATCTCGACGGGGATGGGCGGACCGACCAGTACGGCCTGGGGGTGGAGCCCTCCATCTTCCGCCTCGCGCCCTTCGTGTGGGGCAACCGCGGCGAGCTGGTGGTGCTCGAGTCAGGTCGCTGGCCGGTGCGCCTGGCGCTGGACGGACGAGCCGCGCGCGAGGCCGTGGAGTGGTTCGTGGCGCTGCAGACCGAGCACGGCGTGGTGCCCGACGCGGTGGCGGAGGCGGCCGAGTCCTCCGAGAGCCGCTTCCTCAACGGCCGCACGGCCATGTTCCTCAACAGCCGCCGGGGCACACCCACCGCCAGAGGCATCGACGGCTTCGAGTGGGACGTGGCGGCGCTGCCGGTGGGGGAGGAGCGCGCGGGCATCCTCCATGCGGACGCCTACTGCATGGCCGCCGCGACGCAGGACAAGGAGGCGGCCTGGCGTTTCATCGAGTTCGCCAACTCGCCGCCGGGACAGGCCATCGTGGCCGAGTCGGGCCGGACCGTACCCTCGCTCATCGAGGTCGCGACCTCCGAGGCCTTCCTGGACCCCGAGGCAGCACCGGCCAACAGCGCGGTCTGGCTCGAGACGGTGGATACCTTGCGCACGGTGCCGGTCACTCCCGGCTGGGTCGACGTGGAGGAGCTCACCGGCGATGAGCTCGAGCGCGCGTTCTACGGGCGGGCCAGCGTGGACGAGGCCATCGAGGCCATGGTCACGCGCACCGCCCCGTTCTTCGCGGGCGAGGAAGGGTAGGGCAGCCTGGGGCACACTGCCCCGGTGATGCTCGAGGCCCCGGTTCGTCTCCGATGAGCCGCTACTGGCTGTCGTGGCGCGGCGGACTGTGGCTCATGCTGGCGCCGTACCTGGTGGGCACGTTGCTGCTGGTGGGCCTGCCGGCGCTGATGTCGGCGGTGCTGGCCTTCACCTCCTACGACGCGCTCACGCAACCGGCCTTCGTGGGCTTCGACAACTTCCGCCTCCTCGCGGCCGATCCCATCGTGACCACGGCCATCTCGAACTCGCTCGTCTTCATCGTCCTCGCGGTGCCGCTGCGAATCCTGGGGGCCCTCGGGCTGGCCCTGCTGCTGCTGCGGCCGCGGCGCGGCGTCGGCGGCTACCGGGCCGCGGTCTACGTGCCCACGGTCATCCCGGACGTGGCCTACGCGCTCATCTGGCTGTGGATCTTCAACCCGCTCTTCGGCCCGGTGAACGTCGCGCTCGAGGCCCTGGGCCTGCCGCTCCCGGGCTGGCTGGCCGACCCCGAGACCGCGCGCTACCCCTTCGTGGTCATGTCCCTGTTCCAGATCGGCGAGGGCTTCGTGGTCCTGCTCGCGGCGCTGCGCGGGCTGTCCCCGGAGGTCTTCGACGCGAGCGCGGTGGACGGCGCGGGGCGATGGGCGGCGTTCCGCTACCTGACCCTGCCCCTGCTGCTGCCGTGGCTGGCGCTGCTCACGTTCCGCGACATCGTGCTCAGCTTCGGGTGGACGTTCACGCCCTCGTTCGTGATGACCGGGGGCGATCCCTACTACTCCACGATGTTCCTGCCGCTGCTGGTGTACGAGGAGGCCTTCGACCGCTTCCGCTTCGGCGCCGGCTCGGCCCTGATGCTGCTGATGTTCCTGTTCTCGGTCGCGGTCGTCGGGGCGATCTACCTGCTCTTCCGCCGCCGTGGGTACGTGGCCGATGCCTGAGCCTCGGGGAACCGGTGCGCGTCGGCCGAACGTCCCAGGGGCAGGGGCGCGGCTTCTTCGGTGCGCACGCCCTGCCGCTGCTGGTGGCGGCGCTCTTCCTGCTGCCGCTGCTGTGGATGATCACCGCGTCGTTGCGTGAGCCAGGGCTGCCACCTCCGCGCACGGTGGAATGGCTGCCGACGTCGCCCACGCCGGCCAACTACGCGGAGGTCTTCGAGCTGCTGCCGTTCGGGCGCTACCTGGCCAACTCGCTGGCGGTGGTGGCCCTGGCCGTGCCGCTGACGGTGGTGAGCGCGTCGATGGCCGGTTTCGCCATGGCCCTGCTGGAGCGACGCTCGCGCGCGGCGCTGGTCGTGCTGTCGGTGGCGCTGCTGCTGGTGCCGGTGACCGCGACCTGGCTGACTCGCTTCCTGCTCTTCAACGCGGTCGGTCTGACCGATTCGCTGCTGGCCCTGGTGGTGCCGGCACTGGCTGGATCGAGCCCGCTCTTCGTGCTCATCTACTACTGGGCCTTCCGCCGCGTGTCGGCGGACGTCTTCGAGATGGCTCACCTCGATGGGGCGGGGCCGTTCACGACCTGGTTGCGCGTGGGCCTGCCGGCGGTCATCCCGGCCTCGGTGGCGGTAGCGGTGCTGACCTTCATCCTCTACTGGAGCGACTTCATCAGCCCGCTCTTGTACCTGCGCGACCAGGGCCTCTACACGCTGCCGCTGGGCCTGCGCCAGCTGCAGCAGCTCGATCCCACCGGCTGGCCGCTGCTGATGGCCGGCGCGGTCATGCTCACGCTGCCGGCGGTGCTCTTCTTCCTGCTGGTGCAGCACCTCTTCCTGGGCGAGCGCGGCATCGGGCGGCGCTAGGTCGCGGCCGACTTCTCGCCGTCGCTGCCGCGGCGTGTTCGCACGCTGTCACTTGCCGCACAGCGGGCGAACGCGACCAAGATGGTCGGATCTGCACCCTGGCGGAGGCTCCCCGCCTTGGTCGTCGGTCAAGCATTGCCGCTCGGCGGGCACGGGGGTGGGACCGTGCCGGCACGCGGCAGGTTCGCGTCGGCCGCTGCCGCATGGGCGCCCTTTCGCTGCCCGACCGGTCACATCCGCCCGCCGCGCGGCAATCCGCCCGCCGCGCGGCACTCCGCCCGCCGCGCGGCACTCCGCCGGCCCGGCTGTAGCTCCCGCGCCCCGTCTACGCTGCCTCGTAGCGCGCCAGGACCGTGCCCACCACCGCGTCCGTGCCGGCCGGCACGAGGATCTCGGTGAGGCGCCCAGTGGCGGGCATCTCGAGGTCGACGTTGGCCTTCTCGGTCTCGATCTCGGCGATGACCTCGCCC
The DNA here is from genome assembly GCA_963716815.1 of uncultured Chloroflexia bacterium. Taxonomy (GTDB): domain Bacteria; phylum Chloroflexota; class Limnocylindria; order Limnocylindrales; family CSP1-4; genus JAFMJV01. The sequence continues at coordinate 140,088 of CAVQUM010000009.1, read as the reverse complement.
TCCATGACGCTGTCGCCGACGGCCTTCAGCCAGGAGCTGACGCGGGCTTCGTCGGTCTCGGCACCGAGGTTGGGCATCTTGATGGGTGTGCTCATGCGTCGTCCTTTCCGGCCGCGGTCATGAGGGCGGCCTCGATGTCGGCGTCCTGGATGTGGACGGCATCCTCCAGCGGCTTGCTCACCGGCGAGTAGGCGTCCTGCCCGGTGACCCGCAGCGGCGCCGTGCGCAGGAGCGCGTGGAGGTCCGGCCCCAGGTAGTCGAGGATCCGCGCGCCCATCGATAGCGTGTGCTGGGCGTCCTCGGCGATGACGATGGCGCCGGTACGCTCGACCGAGGCGAGCACGTCGGCGCGCGGGAAGCTGGGCTCGTCGAGCCAGCGTGGGTCGATGATCTCGACCTCGACGCCGCGCACGGCCAGCGAGGCGGCGACCTCGGCCACGCGGGTAGCGGCGAAGCCCCAGGTGACCACGGTCACGTCGCGGCCCGGCCGTACCGTGCGTGCCGTCCCGAAGGCGACCACGTGGTCAAGGCCGGCCGGCGGCAGCGGCCCGGTCGTCTTGGCCAGCCGGTGGTCGTCGATGATGAGCACCGGGTCGCGGCTGAGCACGGCCGCGTTCCAGCAGCCGACGTAGTCGGCCGGGGTCGTGGGCGAGGCCACGCGCCAGCCGGGGTACGAGGTGAACAGTCCCGCCGGGTCGCAGGAGTGCTGCGGGCCATAGCCGCGGCCGCGGCTGATCTGGGTGCGCGCGATGACCGGCACCTCGTGGTCGCCGCCGTACATGTAGCGGCTCTTGGCGATGTGGTTGAAGAGCTGGTCGGTGGCCTCGAGCGTGAAGTCGGGATACATGAACTCGATGACCGGGTGCATGCCCGCGAGCGCCGCCCCGAGCGCGGCCCCGGTGAAGCCGTTCTCGCAGATGGGCGTGGACAGCACCTGCTTCGGCCGCGATGCCACCGCGGCCTTGGTCAGGCCCATGACGCCGCCGCCGAGATGGCCCACTTCCTCGCCCATGAAGACCGCTTCGGGATCACGCTCGAGCATGCGCCCGATGACGCCCTGGATGGCCTCGGTATAGGTGATCGGTTCGGCGCCCTCGAGCGGCGTCTCGTCGAGGCGCTCGGCGGACAGCTCCGGCAGACCGGGGCCGAGCATGCCGCGGCGGGTGTCCTCGACCGGCGGGTAGAGCTCCGGCGGGATCGCCGGACCGTCATCGGTCTCGACCGTGAGCGCGGCCACGCAGCGGGCGATGAGCGCGTTGGCCAGGCCCTGCACGTGCTGGACCTCCTCCGCCGTGAGCAGACCGGCCTCGACCAGGCTGCGGGGCCAGGCCACCGCCGGGTCGCGGCCCTTCCACTCGCGCTCCTCGTCCTTGCTGCGGTACTTGAAGGCGGAGCCGGGGAGGGGACCGTTCTGGTGGTAGTAGCGGTAGGTCACCGCTTCCACGAGGATGGGGCCGTGCGCTACCGCATGCGCACGGGCCTGGGCCATGGCTTCGTAGGTGGCGATGGGGTCCATGCCATCGACCACCAGCGCGGGCATGTCGTAGCCCGCGGCGCGCAGCGCGAGGCGGGTGAACCCGGCCGTCTCCTGCACCGACGTGGCCACCGAGTACTGGTTGTTCTCGAGCAGCAGGATGAGCGGCAGCTCCCAGGCGCGGGCCAGCGCCGCCGCCTCGTGGAACGCGCCGATCTGGCTGGCACCGTCGCCGAAGCAGGCCACGCCCACGTCGCCACTGCCGCGCAGCTTCGAGGCCAGGGCGTAGCCGCCGGCGGGTGGGATGCCGCCGCCCACGATGGCCGTGGTCATCACGCCGCCCTCTCGGTCCCACAGGTGCATCGACCCGCCGCGGCCGTGGCAGAGCCCCTGCTCGAGGCCCATGATCTCGGCCATCGTGCGCTGCACCGGGTCGGCCATGCCCTCGGTCACCGTCTCCGCGGCGAAGGGGTCGAAGGCGTCCGGCGTCGCGGCCAGCAGCAGCTTGGCCACGACATCATGGTGCGCACGGTGGGTGGAGGTCAGCCAGTCGCCCGGCCGCAGCGCCAGGGCCGCGCCCGTGGCAGTGGCCTCCTGGCCGATGCTCGAGTGCAGCGGACCGTGGACAAGGCCGGCGTTGTCGAGCAGCCACTTCTCGAAGCGGCGGATGGTCGCGATGCTCAGGACGGCCAAACCCAGGCGCCGCCGAGGCGTGTCGGCGAGGCGGTCTTCGGTCAGCTCGAAGCGGGTCAGCGCGGGTGCGGTCGTCGGCTCTGCGGTCATCGAGTCCCCCTGTTGGGCGCTCAGGCGATGGTCTCGGGGATCTCGTCGGGCATGGCCTCGCCGGGCGCGAGGATGACCGCGATCACGCTGTTGTTGGGCACGATGTCGCCTTCGCCGTGGACGATCCTCGCGAGCACGCCGCTCGCGGTCGCCTCCAACTCGACGGTGGCCTTGTCGGTCTCGACCTCGACGATGGCCTGGCCCTCGGCAACGGTGTCGCCCTCGGCCACGAGCCAGGAGACGATCTCGCCTTCCTCCTGGTTCAGGCCCAGCTTGGGCAGCGGGAAGAACGTAGCCATGGGTGCTCGGCCTCCTTGTTCCTAGCGCCCCACGACAGCGAGGACGGATTCGGTGATGCGGGCCTCGTCGGGGATGACGAGCGCCTCCAGTCGATCGGTTGTAGGGCATGGGCACGTCGAGCCCGGCCACGATGCGCGGCGGTGCCTTGAGCAGTTCGAAGGCACGCTCGGCCACCTGCGAGACGATCTCGCCGCCGATGTTGCTGCGGCGGTTGGCCTCGTGGACCACCACCAGCCGTCCCGTCTTCGCCAGCGAGGCCAGGACGGTGTCGTAGTCGAAGGGGTAGATCGTGCGCGGGTCGATGACCTCGCACTCCACGCCCTGTGCGCTGAGGGCCTCGGCCGCGGCCATGGTCTTGTGGCGCATGATGCTGATCGCGACCACCGTCACGTCGGATCCCTCGCGCACGACGTCGGCGACACCGAAGGGGATGGTGTACTCGTCGACGGGGACCTCGCCCTTGATCTCGTAGCCGCGCTTGTGCTCGAAGAAGAGCACCGGATCGTCGCTGCGGATCGCGGTGCGCAGAAGGCCTGCCACGTCGGCCGGGGTGGAGGGCATGACGACCTGCAGGCCGGGCACGGCGCTGAACCAGTTCTCGAAGGACTGGCTGTGCTGCGCCGCCTGGCCGCCGCCCGCGCCGACCGGGGCGCGGATGACCAGGGGCACGCTGATGGCGCCGCCGAACATGTAGCGGATCTTGGCGATCTGGTTGACCAGCTGGTCCATGCCGATGGTGATCCAGTCGCTGAAGAGGATCTCCGCGATGGGTCGTAGTCCGGTGGCCGCGGCACCCAGCGACGCGCCCACGATGGCGGCCTCGCTGATGGGCGTGTCCAGCACCCGCTCTGCGCCGAACTCCTCGTACAGCCCCTTGGTCACGCCGAAGGGGTTGCCGCGCACGCCCACGTCGCAGCCGAGGATGATGACCGTGGGGTCGCGCTGCATCTCCTCGCGCAGGGTCTCGTTGATGGCGCGCTTGACGTTCATGCGGCGGGTCTGGACCTCGGCTCGGCACTGTCATCGCCCGATGCCCTGCTGGGCCATGAACTCATCCGAGTAGAGGCCGTCGTAGAGCGTGTCGAGCTCGGGCTCTGGCGCAGCCTTCGCGAACTCGACCGCGTCCTCCACGCGCGCCAGCGCGGTCTCGTCGGCCTCGTCCAGCCAGGCCTGGTCGGCGACGCCGGACTCGAGCATGAAACCGCCGAGGCGGTCGATGGGGTCGAACCGCTCCCACTGCGCGTTGCACTCGAGGTCGCGGTAGGCCTCGTCGTCGGCCACGAAGTGCCCGATGTAGCGGTAGAAGCGAGCCTCGATGAGCGTGGGGCCTTCACCTGCCCGGGCTCGCGCCGCCGCCTCCGCCACCGTGTCGTGGACGGCGATGGCATTGAAGCCGTCCACGGTCACGCCCGGGATGCCGTAGCCCACCGCGCGATCCGCCACCGACGGGTTCCCGACCGCCTGCTCGTAGGGCATGGAGATGGCCCACTGGTTGTTCTCGCAGAGGAAGATGACCGGCAGCTTCCAGGCCGCGGCGAGGTTGATCGACTCGTGCCACACGCCCTGGTTGGTGGCGCCGTCACCGTGGAAGCAGACCGTCACGTAGTCCCGGCCGAGCGTCTTGGCCGTCAGCGCCGCGCCGACCGCGATGGGCATGGCCCTGCCCACGATGCCGGTGGCGCCGAGCATGCCCATGTCGACGGCGGCGATGTGCATGGAGCCGCCCTTGCCCTTGTTGTAGCCGGGCGCGCGGCCCATGAGCTCGGCCATCATCCGCCGCGGATCGCCGCCCTTGGCGATGGTGTGGCCGTGGCCGCGGTGGGTGCTGGTGATGTAGTCGCCCTCGCGCAGGGCCGCAGCAGGCGCCCACCGCGATGGCCTCCGCGCACACGTAGGAGTGGGCCAGGCCGTAGATGAAGTCCTGCTTCCACAGTTCCTTGACCGCGGTGTCGAACTCGCGGATGAGGCGCATGCGCCCGTACATCTCGCGCAGATCGGCCGGCGCCAGGTCCTCGGACATGACCAGCGGCGCGAGCGTGTCGCGCTCGAAGGCGGCGACGGCCTCGCAGTTCTCCTCGCTCGTGATGCGGTGTCTCATGGGGTTGCCTCCATCGCGCACCCTAGGGCACCAGCTCGATCGTCTCGCCCGGCTCGGGCGCGACCACGCTGGGCCGCCACTCGCCGGCTGCGGTATGTGCCTTCATCAGCTCCAGGAAGGCCTGCACGTCCGGGTGGCTTGGCCACTGGTAGTGGCTGGCGATGACGTGCTTCAAGCCCAGCCACTGGCTGGCCATGACCGCTTCCTGCACGGTCACCTCGCCGCCGCGATAGACCTCGAAGTGGGGCAGCGAGTCCTCCGGCAGGGCCACGACCATCAGGCCGTGCGTGGGCCGGTAGAGCTCGCCCCACAGACGGAAGTCGTAGGACAGGGCGGAGTCGCCCTGGTGGTAGAGGCGCACGCCGGGCGCGGCATCGACGACGAAGCCCATGGCCGGACCGCGACAGCAGCTCACCCGCGGGTGTCACCGCGAAGGACCAGTGGTGGCTCTCGACGGGGTGGACCGGGACCCCGGCGACCTCCATGGGGATGCCCCAGATGGTGACGCGGATCTGGTCGGGGTCGACGCCGTGCACGGCCGTCAGGTTGTGGGCCACGTCCTTGGCGCAGATGACCGGGCACTTGTCGCGCTTGAGGATCTCCGCCGCTTCGCCCATGTGGTCGAAGGCAGCGTGGGTCACCAGCACCAGGTCGACCTTCTCGAGGTCGTTCCAGGAGAGGGGACAGGCCGGGTTCGAGTCCATGTACGGGTCCATCACGACTCGTGTGCCAGCTTCGGTCACGAGCTCGTAGCCCGCGGTGCCGAAGAACCGAAGTGTCGCCGTCATGAGCAGTTCCCTCTCGATGCCCGGTGCTAGCCGTTCCGCTGTCCCGCCTGCGTGTCAGTCGTCGGGCTGTTCGATTGTAGTACAATCGTACGACAGTAGTCCAGCAGGGAGGCCCGACACCGGATCGATGAGCATGGAACAGGCGACGCTCGACCGGCCTCCCAGCCTGACCGACGCGGTCGTGGCACACATCCGCGACGGCATCATCCGTGGAGCCTACGCGCCGGGTCAGCCCCTGACCGAAGCCCAGTTGGCCGACGAGCTGGGGACGTCGCGCGGAACGGTCAGGGAAGCCCTGCGCGTGCTCGACGGCCTGGGTCTCGTCGAGCGCACGCGCCCATCGCGGCGCCGCCGTGTCCCGCCTGACGGCCAAGCGGGCCGAGGAGATCTACACGCTGCGCGCATCGCTCGAGTCGCTGGCGGCGCAGTTGGCCGTGGAGCGAGGGCAGCTCGACGAGGCCGCGTCCGAGGTGCTCACGACGCATGTCGACGCCATCGAGCGCGCGGCATCGCGAGACGATCTGCACGGCATGGTCCACGCGGACATCGACTTCCACTGGGCGCTCTCGGCCTACTCCGGCCACGACCTGTTGATGGAGCACCTCGATGCCATCCAGGTGCACAGCCGGCGGCTGCTGTTCTACAGCGACCTCTACCAGCCCGAGCCAGAGGTGGTCGTGCGCCGGCATCGCGACCTGTTGGAGGTGCTGCGCTCCGGCGACGCCTACCGGGTGGCCATCGCCATCGACGAGCACATCACCGTTCCGGGCCGGGACATCGTGGACAAGATGCGAGCGCGTGAACGTGACGGGGGAGGGAATGCGCAGTGAAGACCCGTGACCTGAGCGATCTCTTCTCGCTGGCCGGCAAGAACGCGGTCGTCACCGGCGGCGGCTCGGGGTTGGGCACCGCCGTGGCCGAGGGCTTCGCCCAGTTCGGCGCGGCCGTGGCCGTGGTGGACATCGACGGGGGCGCCGCGACGGAGGTGGCCGATGACATCACTGCCGCCGGCGGCCGCGCCATCGCGCTCGCCTGCGACGTCTCGGACCACGCCCAGGTCGCGGCCGCCGTCGCGGCTGCGATCGAGGCCCTCGGTGACATCCATGTCCTCGTCAGCAACGCCGGCATCGGTGATCGCGCGCCCGCGGAGGAGATGACGCCCGAGCAGTGGCAGCGCGTCATCGACATCAACCTCTCGGGCGCCTGGTACTTCGACCAGGCCGTGGGCCGGCACATGATCGAGCGCGGGGTCGCCGGCTCGATCATCAACACCTCGTCGATCACCAGCCTCGTGGGCATCACCACCGGCAACGCCAACTACGCCGCCACCAAGGGCGCGCTCAACGCGCTCACGCGCACCCTCGCCATCGAGTGGGCGCCGCATGGCATCCGCGTCAACGCCATCGCCCCCACCCACGTCAAGACCGCGCTCATCGAGCAGAAGATGGCCGACGACCCGGCGCTGGCCGACTTCTTCCTGGGCAACATCCCGCTGGGCCGCCTGGGCGCGCCCGAGGACATCGCCGGTGCGGCCATCTACCTCGCCAGCGAGGCGGCGGCACTGGTCACCGGCCACGTGCTCGTAGTCGATGGGGGACACACCGCCCGATGACCGTCCCGCAGCCTGTCCGGGCGCTGCACATCACCGGGCCGGACCAGTTCGATATCGTCGAGAAGCCGCCGCCCGAACCGCGTGCCGGCTACACCCTGGCCGCACCCGCCTACGTCGGCCTCTGTGGCACCGATCTCGACCTCTTCGACGGCAGCATGCCCTACTTCGCGGAGGGCGTGGCGAGCTACCCCTTGCAGCCCGGGCACGAGTGGTCGGGCAGGCTGATCGACTCGAACGACGACCTGGCCGCAGGCACGCCGCATCATCCTCGACGCGGTCATCGACTGCGGCCGTGCCGACTGCGAGCTGTGCGCGGCGGGACTGGTGGTGCGCTGCCAGGAGCGCTTCGAGTTCGGCGTGCGCAAGGGGCTCGACGGCGCCATGGCCACGGCCGTGGTCGCACCCGACCGCTACATGCTGCCCGATCCCCGAGGGCGTGCGCCTGCGCGACGCCGCGCTCGTGGAGCCGATGGTGACCACGCTCGAGGGCATCAGGCGCACCGCGCCGGTGCCCGGCGAGGAGGTGCTCATCGTGGGCTCGGCCACGCTGGGCCTGGCCGGGGCCATGATCCTCGCGGCGCGTGGCATCCGCACCCACGTGCTGCTGCGCAGCGACGTGCGGGCGCAGACGGTCGAGGCGGCCGGGGCCATCCCCTGGCTGGCCGGCACGCGGGCGGCGGTGGAGCGGTTCGACGTCGTGCTCGAAGCAGCCGGGACCCCGACCGCGGTGCAGGCCGCGCTAGGCACACCGCCCCGGGAGGCCGCGTGGCCTTGCTCGGCGTCCCGACCGAGCCGGTGCCCATCGACATCGGCGCCCTCGTCATCCACGACATCACGGCGCAGGGCGTGCTCAACGGCCCCGGCCAGTACCCCGCCGGCTCTCGCGGCCATCGCCTCGGGCGAGGTCAAGCCCGAGCTGCTCATCGACCGGGTCTACCCCTTCGACGAGGTCGAGGCCGCGGTGGCGCGCTCGAGGGAGCCCGGACGCGAGCGCCCCAAGGTGCTCGTGCAGGTCGACCCGGACGCACCGGCCTAGGGGCGACCCTGCGGCGCTGCGCGGTGTGAGCGGAAACGACTGGACAGGTGGCATACCATCGGACCAGTCACGATCGGCGGGTCCAGGGAGAAGATCGACGCATGCCTGAGCACTACTTCGAGCGGGTCCGGGCCGAGACCGGCGGCCGCTTCTGGGTCAACAACCCCACGAGCGCGGAGATGGACCTGGCGCTCGCCCACGGCGCCATGGGCTGCACCACCAACCCCGGCTACGGCGGCAACCTCGTCAAGCGCGCCCCCGAGGAGGTCCTGCCGGTCGTGCGCGCGTGCCTGTCCGAGTCCGACGACGACGAGGTCGTGGCCGAGCTCGTCCAGCGCCGCCTCGTGGGCCGCATCTGCGAGCGCTTCGCGCCGCTCTACGAGGCGAGCGAGGGTCGCGAGGGCTTCGTCTCCATCCAGGGCGCGCCCGAGCGCGACACCGACGGGGCCAACATCATCGAGGCCGCCGAGACGGCCTGGACCATCGCGCCCAACGCCACGCCCAAGATCCCCGCCACCATCCCCGGCTACGAGGCCTTCGAGTACGCCGTGCGCAAGGGCAGCCAGGTCATCGTCACCGAGGTCTTCAGCACCGCCCAGGTCATCGAGACCTGTGAGCGCTACCTGCGCGTGACCGCCGAGACCGGCGTGCGCCCGCCCTTCTTCATGAGTCCCATCACCGGCATCCTCGGCGACCACCTCAAGAAGCTCGCCGCGCGCGATGGGCTGGACGTGCCGGACGCGGCCATGGAGCATGGCCGGCGTCATCGTCAGCCGCGCCTGCTACGAGGTCGTGGCCGAGCGCGAGTACCCGGTGACGCTGCTCTACGGCGGTGCCCGCATCGAGCTCGACTTCAGCGGTCTCATCGGCGGCGGCATGGCCGCGACCATCAACTGGTCCACCGCGGCCGAGCTCATCGAGCACGATCTGCCCGCGGCGGTGACCGTGACCGACCCGGTCGACCCGGCCGTCATCAGGACGTCCTGACCGAGGCCTTCCCCGAGATGCGCCAGGCCCTCGACCCGGCAGCGCTGCCGCTCGAGGACTTCGAGGAGTTCGGGCCCGGTCCTGCACTTCCGTGATCCTTCATCGCCGGCTGGAACAGCGTGCGCGAGATGATCCGCGGCGAGCGCGCGGGGACCTGACGGGGAAAGGCTGCTCGCCGGCTTGACAAGCGAGCACCGGTATGGTGGTATGCCATCTGACCACACGCGGGATGCCGGCAGCGGGGGCTGCCGGACGGGAGCATCAGCGAGGAGGCGCTGTGGGCAGTCACAGACGCGAGCCGTGGGCCGTCGGAGGGACGGCGGCCGAGCATCGACGCGCGACCGAACCACCCGTCGTCATCACGCCGCTCACGCACAACGTGGTGGAGCTGCCATGCGCGTGGGCGCGCTCGGCACATCGAGAGGAGGGCAGGAGCCACTGACCGATCCTGAGGAGACGATCTGAGGGAGCAGAGAGCTCCACTCGGGACGGGCCCGGAGCGAGGCCCCACGTGACGTACCGCGCCAGCAGATGGCGCAGAAAGGACGTGAAGGAGTTGAGGAAGACCATCTCGGTCGCAGCAGCGACCGTACTGCTGGTCGGCGCACTGGGTGCCGCACCGGCGATCGCACAGGACGACGAGGTCCTCATCGGCTATGCGGCGCCAGGTCTTGTGGGCGCCCAGCTGCAGATCCAGCAGGGCCTCGTCGACGGCGCGGCGGCCAAGGGCTGGGAGGTCCAGACGGTCACCTCCAATAACGACGCCAACCTCCAGATCGAGCAGATCAGGGACTACCTGGCCCTGGGCGTCGACGCCATCGTCGCCGTGCCAGAGGACAGCGCCGGCATCTGCGTCGCGGTCGCCGAGGCCGCCGCGCAGGGCGTCCCCTTCTACACCATCGACCGCGCACCCACGGGCTGCGCGATCAACATGACCGTGCTCAGCGACAACTTCCTGGCCGGCCAGCAGTCGGGTGAGGCCGCGGTGGCCTGGCTGACCGAGAAGTACGGCGAGCCCAAGGGCAACGCTCCTCGAGATCACCGGCAACATGGGCCAGAACGTGGCCCAGCTGCGCGGTGGTGGCTTCCACGACATCGTGGACGCGTATCCGGGCATCGAAGTCATCACCAAGGATCGGTGACTGGCAGGCCGAGCAAGGGCGTGGACATCGTCCGCGACGTCGCCTCGGCCGAGGACCTTGACGGCATCTACATGCACTCCGACTGCGTGTACACGCCCGGGCACCCTCGCGACGCTGGACGAGCTGGGCCTGCTCGTCCCGCGTGACCAGGAGGGCCACATCCATCTCTCCGGCGTGGACGCCTGCCTGCAGGCGCTCGATGCCATCCGCGATGGCTACTCCGACCAGGCCTCCAACCAGCCCATCCCGGACTTCGGCGTCGTCGCGGTCGACTTCATCGAGAAGGAGCTGGCCGGCGAGACGGTCGAGTCCCGCAGGTCATCGAGCAGGAAGGCGCCCTCTGGTCGCCGGCCCGCATCGAGGACAGCGAGATCGGGCCGCAGCTGTTCCTGGCCACCACGTCGGTCGGCGCGGACAACGTCGACGACGAGCGGCTGTGGGGCAATGTCGAGGCCGCCATGGCGGCCGAGGGTGAGTAGCCGAGCAGGCTGCTCATCTGAGCGATCCGAGTGAGCCGTTCGGGTGGGGCGCCGCGTGGCAACGGGGCGCCCCGCCGCTGACACGGTTGGCGGGGTAGGCAGCGATGGACAAGGTCAACGGCGGCAGCGTCGTCGAGATGACCAACATCATCAAGACGTTCCCGGGCGTGCGTGCCCTGGACGGTGTCTCCTTCGAGGTCCGCGAGGGCGAGATCCACGCCCTGGTGGGCAAGAACGGCGCGGGCAAGTCCACGCTGATGAACATCCTCACGGGCCTGTATCCGCCCGATTCGGGGACCATCAGGGTGCGCGGCGAGGTCATCGAACACATGACCACCTCGCGCAGCCAGGAGGTGGGCATCGCCATCGTGGCCCAGCACGCGCGGTTCGTGCCCGGCCTCTCGGTCGCGGAGAACCTCTTCATGGGCCAGATGCCCACGCGCGACGGCGGCTTCGTCGACTGGCGTGGCCTGCGCCGCGAGGCCTCGCGAGCGCCTGCGCCGCTTCGGCCTGGACCTCGACGTCACCAAGCGCATGGAGGCGATGACCGTCGCCGAGCGGCAGATGATCGAGATCGCTCGCGCGCTCTTCGCCGACGCCAGCGTCATCATCCTCGACGAGCCCACAGCGCCGCTGCCCAAGCACGAGGTCGAGCTGCTCTTCGACTTCGTGCGACGCCAGCGCGAAGCCGGTGCCTCGTTCATCTACATCTCCCACTACCTCGAGGAGATCTTCGAGATCGCCGACCGTGCCACGGTCCTGCGCAACGGCGCGGAGGTCGGTACCAGGCCCATCACCGAGCTGACCCAGCCCGAGCTCATCCGCATGATCAGCGGAACCACCGTGGAGCGGTTCGAGCGGCAGGCGCCGTGAGAGCGTCGGCGAGCCGGTGCTGCAGATCCAGGGCCTGAGCCGAGCGCGCGCCTACGAGGACGTGGACCTCACGCTCCACGCCGGCGAGGTCGTGGGCCTGACCGGCCTCGAGGGCAGCGGCCCGGGCAACCTGGCACGAGGCCTCTACGCGCTCGAGCCCCTGGGCGAGGGCGAGGTCACGCTCGACGGCAAGCCCTTCCATCCCGACGCCCCCAGCCATGCCCTCGAGCAAGGGCTGGCCTACCTGCCGCGCGACCGCCACGGGCTGGGCATCGTGGCCATCCGCAGCGTGCGTGACAACATCAGCATGTCGGTCATCGGCCGGCTCACCCACTGGCTGGGCATGATCGATGGCGGCAAGGAGCGCGACCTCGTGCAACGGCTTCGTCGAGAAGCTGGGCATCGTGACGCCGAGCACCAAGACGTTCGTCGAGAGCCTCAGCGGTGGCAACCAGCAGAAGGTGGTGGTGGCCAAGCTGGCCGCCACCGAACCGAAGGTCCTGCTCCTCGACGAGCCCACCCAGGGTGTCGACGTGCAGGCCAAGGTGGAGATCCTGCGCATCGTCGATCAGCTGACCGAGCAGGGCGTGGCCGTGGCCATCGTCTCCGACGAGCTCAGCGAGCTCATCGACACGTGCGACCGGATCGTCGTCTTCTACCGCGGGGAGATCGCCCGCGAGTTCCGCAAGGGCACAGGACGAGATGACCCCAGCGACGATCCTGGCGGCCATCGAAGGTGGCGCAGGGGAGGCCGCACATGCAATGGCGTAGGTACGTTCCGACCATCCTGGACAACCTCATCTGGATCATCCTGGCCGGGGTCTTCATCTTCTTCGTCATCGGGTCGGACCGTTTCCTCACGCCCATCAACATCGTCAACATCCTGTCGGCGGCGGCCGTGCTCGGCGTCGTCGCGGTGGGCCAGACGTTCGTGCTCATCACCGGCAACTTCGACCTCTCGCCAGGAGTCCACGCTGGGCCTCTCCGCGCTGGTCGGGCTGTGGATCATGGTGCCCACCGTGGCGCCCTGGTTCGGCGGCGGCTTCGGCGTTCCGGCCATCCTGTCCATCGCGCTCATGCTCGGCGATGGGCGTGGTCATCGGCTACGTGATCGGTGCGCTCATCACCTATGGGCGCATGAACAACTTCATCGTGACCCTGGCCATGCTGCTCATCCTGCGTGGCCTGATGCTGGCCTTCACCAAGGGCAACGCGGTCAACGCCATCAACCACGAAGGCTCGGACATCTTCTACTGGCTGGGCCACGAGACGTTCCCGATGCCCTGGCTGGGCAACATGCCGGTCGCCGTGCCGGCCATGCTCCTCGTCTTCCTCGTCGGCCACATCGTCCTGACGTACCGCAAGTTCGGCCGCGACATCTACGCCGTCGGCGGCAACCGTCAGGCCGCCATCGCCTCGGGCATCGACGCCAACCGGCGCATCCGGCAGGTCTACATGATCAGCGGCTTCCTGGCCGCGCTGGCCGGCATCATGCTGGCCGGTCGCATCGCCTCGGTGCAGATCAACCTCGGCGAGGGCTACATCTTCACCATCTTCGCTGCCTGCGTCATCGGCGGCGTCAGCCTGCAGGGCGGACGCGGCACGATGCTGGGCGTGCTCGGCGGCGTGCTGCTGCTCTCGACCATCGAGCGCGGCCTGAACCTGATGCGCGTCGAGGTCTTCTACGTCCAGGTCATCAAGGGCCTGATCATCCTCTTCGCCATGTTCGTCGATGCACAGCGAGTGCGCTTCCGGGCGCCGGTCGGCCGAGGCCGACGGCGGCGCCGCCGCCCGCGGCTGCCGCCGGCCCCGGCGGGAGGTGGCGCCGAGTCGTGACCTCCGATCGGCTGGTCCCGCAGCTCGCGCGCGACGCGACCCTGGCCCAGCGTGTCGAACAGGAGCTGGAGCGTCTCATCCTCGAGAGCCGCCTGGGGGCAGGTGACCGCCTGCCTTCGGAGCGGGAGCTGGCCAGCCAGTTCGGCGTGAGCCGCACGGTCGTGCGAGAGGCCGTGCGAGCGCTCGCGGCCAAGCAGCTCGTCGATGTCAACGTCGGTCGCGGCACGGTGGTGCGGGCACCCTCGGCCAAGGCCGCGGCGGAGTCCATGAAGCTGCTCCTGCTGATGCAGGCGGACGGGGCCGGCGTCGACAAGGTCAGCGAGATCCGCCACATCATCGAGAACGAGATCGCTGCGCTCGCGGCAGCGCGGCGCACGGATCGAGGACCTCGAGCGGCTCGACGGCGATCCTGGAGGAGATGCGCGCCCACGTCGATGCGCCGGAGGTCTACATCAAGAGCGACGTCGAGTTCCATGCCGCCCTCGCCGAGCCACCCAGAACGAGCTCTTCGTCATCGTCCTCGACTCCCTCGTCGAGATCATGATCGAGGTGCGGCTGCTGACGCTGCGCGTGCCCGACATCGCCCGCCTGGCGCTGTACTACCACGAGCGCATCCTCGAGGCGGTGCGGGCCGGGGACGCCGAAGCGGCACGGGCGGTCATGGACGAGCACATGGACCAGGCCACGGCCAAGCTCCTGGAGTCCGTGGTCACCGATTCGGCGTGAGCGTCCTCGCCATCGATATCGGCTCTTCGCGCATCAAGGCCCTGCTGGGCGGGTGGGACGGTCGAGTGCGCGAGGTTCGCCGCGTGACCACACCGAGCCAGTCGCTCGAGCCCGGCGAGCGTTCCTATCCGCTCGATGCGGTCGAGGCCGCCATCGAGGGCCTCATCGCCGGCCTCGCCGGAACCTGCCCCGAGGAGGCCATCGACACGCTCGTGTTCTCCTGCCTGGGCACGGCCATGGCGCCGGTCGACGCCGACGGCCGCCCGCTGGGCCCGGCCCTGGCTCCGGCCGACCGCCGTCCGCAGGCCGGCCCGTGGCGGGTTGACGCGATGGGGATGGACCCGGGCGAGCTTCGCCGCCGGACCGGGTCCGACCCGGCCGTGGCCTCATTCCTGCTCCACGCGCTGTGGTGGCAGGCGGAGCACCCTGAGGTCCTGGCGCGGACCCACCGCTTCCGCTCGCTGCGCGGGTACGCCCTCGCTGAGCTGTGCGGGGTCGACGTCGAGGACCGCTCGTGGGCCTCGCGCACGATGCTGGTGGACCTCGAGACCAACGACTGGAGTGCCGACATCCTGGCCGCAGCCGGCCTGGCCGATGACCGCTTCCCGACCCTCGTGCCGTCCACGGCCACGTTCCCTCTTCGCGCCGATGCCGTCGAGCGGCTTGGTCTTGCCCCCGGGGCTCGCGCGGTGGCAGGCGCCATGGACAACTGCTGCTCGCTGTTCGGTGCCGTCGGCACAGGACGTGCGGGACTGGTGAACATCGTGGGCACCTATGAGCACATGGCCGGCGCAGCCTCGCTCGGCGCGGCACGCGAGGTCGCCGCGGCCTCTGGCGCGATCGTGCACGCCTATCTTGCTGCCCGGGCAGTACATCACCATGACGCGGGTGCCCATGGGGGAGCTGCTGACGCACGTGGCCACGGGCGGCGACGCGGATCTCGATGCGTTGCTCGAGCAGCTGTCTCCCGACCCCACCGGCTACTCGATGGCACTCGAACCGGGTGCGGTCGATGCGGCCGTCGAGGCAGGCCGTCCACGGCTCGAGGTCCTGCAGGGCCTGGTCGAGTCGTCCGCGGCCGTGCTCGCTCGGTTCGTTGACGCCTGGGCCGCACTGGGGCTGCCCGCGGAGCCCATCGCCGCCGTGGGCGGCGGGTCCGGCCACGCCGCGGTCCTGCAGCTCAAGGCCACGATCCTGGGGCGATCGCTGGCGAGGCTCGCCAGCGACGAGAGCGCGGGCCTGGGCGCGCTGCGCCTGGCGGCCATGGCCGTGCGGGGCGCCGGCCGCGGCCGAGGCCTGCCGGCTCTTCGAGGTTCCCATCGAACGGATCATCTCGCCACGGCCTGCCCGGCTGGGGGCCATACCGAAGGGAGTGTCCAAGCCATGAACGAGCGACGCTTCGAGGACGCACGGCGGTTGCTGGCGCGTGTCGCGGGACTGCTCTACGAGCGCCGCCTGACCGAGCTCGTGGGCGGCAACATGAGCCTGCGCATCGATGACGCGGTGGTGATGACACCGACCAAGGCCTCGGAGAACCTGGGCTGGCGGCTCGACCCATACGACACGCTGGTCCAGCGGCTCGACGGCGAGCTGCTGGTGGGCGAGGACGGCCATGATCTCGCGCGAGATCCGCATCCACATGCGCCTGTATCGCACCTTCCCCGACGTCGGCTGCGTCTTCCACCTGCACATGCCCGAGGCCATCGCGGCGGCGGAAGCGCGCTGGCAGCCGGGCGTCGTCGCCGACGGCACCGACCCGTACGGCGCGTCCGTGGTCGTGCTCGAGCGGGAACTGCGCGCCCAGACCGAGCCGCACGACGCACGCGCGGTCGAGCTGCTGGGCGAGGTCGAACGGGCGGATGGCGCCGTCGCCATCGGCTCCATGCACGGCACCTTCGGCGTTGCCCGCGACCTGCCCACCAACGTGGCCGCTGCCGACATGCTGCGTCAGCGGCTCGAGGGCGACCGACTGAGGGCACGCCTGCGCCGAACGCGGGCAGGAGCTGTGGCATGAGCAACGCTGACACGCGCAGCGTCCTCGGGACGGTCTTCGGCCGGCTCTTCGAGAACGAGTTCGCCACGCTCGAGGGCATCGCCATCAGCTGCCGCACCGAGGCGGGCATGGACTACATCGAGGGTGTGGCCGCGCTCCGGCTGTGGTTGGACGATCGCGTGAGCGAAGCCGCGGCAGGACCGGCCGACGCGCAGGTCGAGGCCATCCATCGCGCCTGCTACGAGGCCGCGCCCGCGCACGAGACCGTCATCAGCGGCTGGTCCCGGCACCTGCGGGCGCTGCTGGCCGAGGGCTATCCGCCCCCGCCATCGACGAGCATGATGCGCAACCGCGGCGTACCCGACCTGTCGGCGCACCTCGTGGAGCCCGCGGCGCTCCGCGACCCGGCCCTGGGCGCGACGATCGCCCGAGCGCGTGCGCTGGCCGAGCAGAACCGCATGCGCCACCACCTGATCATCACCACCGAGGGCTACGTCGTGGTCTCGGGCGCACCGCCCTTCGAGGTCATGGCCCACTGGCACAACGTCGAGATCGCCGCGCGCGTCGAGTGCCTGCGGCTCGAAGACCTGGCCCTGCAGCGGAGGGAGGGCTGACATGACGACCACACCGCGGATCGCCCTCGAGGCGGGCGACCTCATCGGCGAGGGACCGGCCTGGGAGGCCGCACGTGGCTCGCTGCTCTGGACCGACATCGCCGGCCGGCGCATCCACCGGCTGGACCCGACCACGGGCGAGACCTGGACGCGCTCGCTCGAGCAGATGGCCGGCGCGGTGCTGCCGCGGGCAGCCGGCGGGCTGGCGCTGTGCCTGCAGGACGGTGTCTACCTGACCGACTCCGACGATGGCGACCTCCGCTTGCTGGCCCCGGTCGAGCCGGATGACCGGACCACCCGGCTCAACGACGTGAAGACCGACCGCGCAGGTCGCCTGTGGGGCGGCACCATGGCCCTCGACGCACGGCCCGACGCGGGCGCCTTCTACCGCATCACCGCCGACGGGGAGGTCACCACGGTCGCCGCACCCACGACCATCTCCAACGGCATCGAGTGGAGTCCCGATGGCGAGCGCATGTACTACATCGACACGGCCACGCACCGCATGGACGTCTTCGACTTCGACCTCGCCAGCGGCAGCGCGGGCGGACGCCGGCCGTTCATCGACTTCGAGCGCTCGTTCGGCCTGCCCGACGGCATGACCGTCGACGCCGAGGGCGGCTTGTGGGTGGCCTTCTACGACGGCTGGGCGGTCCGTCGCTTCACGGCCCCGAGGCAGGCTCGACCGCACCGTCGAGCTGCCGGCGGCGCGGATCACCAGCTGTGCCTTCGGCGGCCCGGGGCTCGACCAGCTCTTCGTCACCAGCGCCCGCGACGGCCTCAGCCCGGGCCAGCTCGCCGAGCAGCCCCACGCGGGCGCGCTCTTCGTCATCGAGCCCGGCGTGTCCGGGCTGCCCATCACGCCCTTCGCCGGCTGAATCCACATCCTGGGAGGCCTGAACATGAGATCGACACGACGGATCGATACCCCCGTCGACCCGCTGCCCGGGCGCGGCGTCCGCCGCTTCGTGGGCCGCAACTCCGCCCTCGAGAGCGAGGAGATGACGGTCGGCACCGCGCTCTATGCCGACGAGTTCGGGCCGATGGAGCCACACAACCACGCCGAAGAGACGATCTACGTGCTCGAAGCCGACCGTGCCTGGGTGCGCTGGGGGCCGGGACCGGACGATCTGCCCAACCGCATCGACCTGGAGCCCGGCGTCGTCGTCAACACGCCGGCGCTCGAGTGGCACGTCTTCGAATGGGAGCCCGGCGGGCACGTCGAGCTGCTCTTCATCTACGGCCAGGTCGACAACATCCGCCCCGAAGACATGGAGAACGACTGATGACTGACACCAAGCCCACCATCGGCTTCATCGGCCTGGGCATCATGGGTGCGCCCATGGCCCGCAACCTCATGGCCGCCGGCTATGCCCTCACCGTGCTCGACGTGGTGGAGGCGCCCGTGGAGGCGCTCGTGGCCGAGGGCGCCACGGCCGGCACCACGCCCGCGCAGGTCGCGGCGGACACCGACGTGCTCATCACCATGCTGCCCGACTCACCCCAGGTGGAGGAGGTCTACCTGGGCGCCGATGGCGCCTACGAGGCCCTGCGCGAGGGCTGGCTGACCCTCGACATGAGCTCCATCGCACCGGCCACGGCGCGCGCGCTCGCCGCACGAGCCGCGGCCGCCGGCGCCGAGGCCCTCGACGCCCCGGTCAGCGGCGGCGACAAGGGCGCCATCGCCGGCACCTCTGAGCATCATGGTCGGGGGTGACGAGGCCGCCTTCGAGCAGGCCCGGCCCATCCTCGAGGTCCTGGGCGCGACCATCGTCCACTGTGGGCCCGCCGGGGCCGGGCAGGTGGTCAAGGTCTGCAACCAGGTCGTGGTCGGCGTGGTCATCGAGGCCGTCTCGGAAGCGCTCGTGCTGGGGGCCAAGGCCGGCGTCGATCCGGCGCGCATCGCGGACGTGTTGCAGGGCGGGCTGGCCGCCACCAAGGTGCTGGAGATGCGCCGCGAGAACATCCTCTCGGGCTCCTTCGATCCGGGCTTCCGCATCCGCCTGCACCTCAAGGACCTCAAGAACGCGCTCGAGCTCGCGCGCGACGCCGGCGTGGCCCTGCCCGCGGCCGCCGTCGTCGAGCAGCTCATGCGCGCGGCGGACGCGAACGGTCGCGGCGACTACGACCACTCCGGTCTCGTGACCGTGCTCGAGGACCTCGCCGACGCTCGGGTCTGCGATGCGGCCGAGGCTGAGCCTGGTCGCCCGCTGCCACTCGCGCCCCGCTGCTGCGTTGCCGCGCAACGGGCGAATCGAACACGCGTGACCCGGCCACGTGCCGCGCCACGCCGGTCCTCCCACGATCGCGTCACGAACCTTGCCGCCGCGCGGGCATCCCTGGCGATGCCTGCCGCCGGGCGGCAGGGTCGAGTCAGCCGCGCCCGGCGGGCGCGGACGCTACTGGTCGACAGGTCGTGTTCGGTCGTGCAGCGGCAATACGCCGGGTCAGACAGGCGGCGCACTATCGGGGGCTGGGCTCGCGTCCGGGCCCGGGATTCGGTAGCATCGGGAAAACCCCAGCTGGAGCAGAGATCCGTGGCGAAGTATGTCTTCGTGACCGGTGGGGTCACGTCGTCCTTGGGCAAGGGCATCACGGCGGCGTCGCATCGGCCGGCTGCTCAAGAGCCGCGGTCTCTCTGTCTCCATCCTGAAGCTCGACCCCTACATCAACGTCGACCCGGGCACCATGTCGCCCTACCAGCACGGCGAGGTCTTCGTCACCGACGACGGCGCCGAGACCGACCTCGACCTGGGCCACTACGAGCGCTTCATCGACGAGAACCTCTCGCAGCTGGCCAACGTCACCACCGGGCGCATCTACCAGTCGGTCATCGCCAAGGAGCGCCGCGGCGACTTCCTCGGCGGCACCGTGCAGGTCATCCCGCACATCACCAACGAGATCAAGGAGCGCATCGGGCGCGTGGCCCGCGATGGCTCGCGCCGACGTCGTCATCGTGGAGGTCGGCGGCACCGTCGGCGACATCGAGTCGCTGCCCTTCCTCGAGGCCATCCGCCAGATGCGCAAGGACGTCGGCCGCGACAACGTGCTCTACGTCCACGTCACGCTGCTGCCCGCGCTGGCGGCCACCGGCGAGCTCAAGACCAAGCCCACGCAGCACTCGGTCAAGGAGCTGCGCAGCATCGGCATCCAGCCGGACATCATCATCGCCCGCAGCGACCACGACGTCGACGACGACCTGCGCGAGAAGATCGCCCTCTTCTGCGACGTCAACGTCGATGCCGTCGTGCCGGCCACGACGGCCGAGACCATCTACGAGGTGCCGCTGCAGTTCGAGGACTGGGGCCTGGGCGACCTGGTGGTGCGGCTGCTGCGCCTCGAGGACCACGTGCACGAGCCCGACCTGGCCGGCTGGCGTGCGCTGGTGGAGCGCATCAAGGCGCCCAAGCCCGAGCTCGAGATCGCGCTGGTGGGCAAGTACATCGAGCTGCCCGACGCGTACATGTCGGTGACCGAGGCGCTCGACCACGCCGGCTGGGCCCAGGACCATGACATCACGGTGCGCTGGGTCGATTCGGAGACGCTGAGCGAGGACGACTACGAGGAGGAGCTCGCCGGTGCGGCGGGCATCGTCGTGCCCGGCGGCTTCGGCCACCGCGGCATCGAGGGCAAGGTCCTGGCGGCTCGCTACGCGCGCGAGAACCGGGTGCCCTACCTGGGCCTGTGCCTGGGCCTGCAGTGCGGCGTCATCGAGTTCGCCGCGGCGTGCTCGGGCGAGTCCGACGCCAACTCCACCGAGTTCGACCTCTTCACCGAGGCCCCGGTCATCGACTACATGCCCGACCAGCGCGACATGGAGGAGAAGGGCGGCACCATGCGCCTGGGCCTCTACCCGGCCAAGCTGCAGCCCGGGACCAAGGTCGCCGCGGCCTACGGCAACGCGGAGCTCATCTACGAGCGCCACCGCCACCGCTTCGAGGTCAGCAACAGCTACCGCGAGGCGCTCGAGGAGGCGGGCATGTTGCTCGCCGGCCAGTCGCCCGACGGTCGGCTGGTGGAGATCATCGAGCTGCGTGACCACCCCTGGTTCGTGGCCAGCCAGTTCCACCCCGAGTTCAAGAGCCGCCCCGAGAAGCCGCACCCGCTCTTCGCCGGCTTCGTGGCCGCGGCCATCGAGCAGCGCGACGCGGCGCCGCTGCGCGTGGCGGTCAGCGAAGAGGCGTAGCCGGCCGTTCGTCGAGCCCGCCTTCGTCCTCCAGCGAGGCTGGGGTCCTCCGCCGAAGCCGGCGGGCTACGACTCGAAGGGCGAGCCCTTGCCTTCGAAGGGGTTGCGGTAGTTGTGGATGGGTACGTCCGGGATGTGTACCGACTCGGGTGTGGAGAGGACCCAGCATGACGGCGTCGGCCACCGACTCGGGCGGGATGAAGCGCTCCAGTTGGTCGGCGGTCAGGCCCGGGGCGTTCTCGCTCCAGAACGAGGTGTCGGTGGCGCCTGGTGAGATGAGGTGCACGCGGATGCCCTGTGGATGCAGCTCGACCTGGAGTGCCGCGGTGAGCCCCTCGAGACCCCACTTGGCCGCGCAGTAGGCGGTGCGGTTGTCCTCGCCGATCTTGCCCGCGAGCGAGCCGATGTTGACGATGGTGCCGCGACCCTGATCGCGCATGGCGGGGTAGACCGCGCGTGCGCACAGGTACGGTCCCTTGAGGGTGGTGTCGAGCGTTCGGTCCCAGAAGCCCTCGTCGGTCTGGGTGAGGCTGCCCGGTGGGCCCCAGAAGGCGCTGTTGACGAGCAGGTCGATCCGCCCGAAACGTTCGAGCACCGACGCCACCATGGCCTCCACGGAGGCGCGGTCGCTGACGTCGGTGGCAAAGGCCGCGGCCCTGCCGCCCTCGGCCCTGATGGCCGACTCGGCCTCCCGCAGGCCCTCCTCGCCGCGCGCCACCAGCACGACCGAGGCACCTTCCTTGGCCAGTCGGGCCGAGATGGCCCTGCCCATCCCGCGTGTCGCGCCGGTGACGATGGCGACGCTGTCCCGTAGGTCCATGGCGTGTCTCCTGTGTGGCGCTTGGTCGAGGGTGCCTGGCGCGAAGGCCCGAGTCTCGCCTACGGGCATGCTAGCGGACCGGTGGCTGCGGCTTCGCCGTCGATGGGGCGGCCGTACAATGGGCTGACCGACCCGTTCCGATCGCGTAGGAGCCCACATGAAGTTCTTCCTCGATACCGCTGTCATCGACGAGATCCGCACCGTCCACAGCTGGGGCGTGCTCGACGGCGTGACGACCAACCCCACGCTCTTCGCCAAGGCCGGCGGCGGCACCTACGAGGAAGTGCTCGAGGAGATCGCAGGCATCACCTCCGGCCCGGTCAGCGCCGAGGTCATCGCCGACGACCTCGAGGGCATCCTGCGCGAGGGCCGCGAATTCACCAAGATCGCGCCCAACATCATCATCAAGGTGCCCATGACCGAGACCGGCCTGGCCGCCATCTCGACCTTCGCCGAAGAGGGCATCCAGACCAACTGCACGCTCATCTTCAGCTCGGCCCAGGGCCTGCTCGCGGCCAAGGCCGGCGCCACCTATCTCTCGCCCTTCGTGGGTCGCCTCGACGACATCGGCCAGGAAGGCATGGACATGGTGCGCGAACTGGCGGCCATCCTCGAGATCCACGGCCTGGAGTCGCAGATCGATCGTGGCCTCCACGCGCTCGCCTCGCCACGTCGTCGACGGGGCCATCGCCGGTGCGCACGTCGCCACCATCCCCTTCAAGGTCTTCCCCCAGATGGTCAAGCACCCGCTGACCGACCAGGGCATCGCCGGCTTCAAGGCCGACTGGGCCAGGGCCCAGGAGGAGCTGGCCGCCAAGAGGTAGCCCCGCCGCGGCTCGAGACGCGCCCCGGCGCTCGGTACGACGGGCCAGCCGGGGCGCTCGGTACGACGGGCCCGCACGATCCCGCGAGCGAACAGATACGGTTGACCGATTCCGGGCGCGTGATTACTATCCAAGCAGCCCCTCCTTTCCACGACCTGCCGATCCTCGGCCTTTGTCTGGTCGGTACGCGAACGGGAACGGACGGGACCCATCCCAAGGCTTGGCGCTGAGTCGCGCGCTGCGCTGCTCGCCCGAGCACCCACCCGTTTGCCGTAAGGACCAACGACGCCGGATATGGACATCAAGGAACTCGAGAAGAAGGACGCTGACGAGCTCGCCAGGATCGGTGGCGACCTGGACGTGACCGACGCCGATGGCATGCCGCGCGAAGAGCTCGTCGAGCAGATCATGCAGCGCCAGTCGGAGCAGAGGGGCCAGCGCTACGCAGCCGGCATCCTCGACCTCGTCGAAGACGGCTATGGCTTCATGCGTCGTCGCGGCCTCATGCCCAGCCCGGACGACATCTACGTCAGTTCCAGCCACGTGCGCCGCTTCGGCCTGCGCGCCGGAGACCGCGTGGCCGGCATCCCGCGTCCGCCCAAGAAGGGTGAGAAGTACTGGGGCCTCGTGCGCGTCGAGACCGTCAACGGCATGGACCCCAACGATGCCCGTCGGCGGCCGCACTTCGACGAGCTCACGCCCATCCACCCCTACCAGCTCATCAACCTCGAGTCGGACCCGGAGAACCTGAGCCAGCGCCTGGTCAACCTCGTCAACCCCATCGGCAAGGGCCAGCGCGCGCTCGTGGTCAGCCCGCCCAAGGCCGGCAAGACGATGCTGCTCAAGAACATCGCCAACGGCATCACCACCAACTACCCCGAGATCCTGCTCATGGTCGCGCTCATCGGCGAGCGCCCCGAGGAGGTCACGGACATGCGCCGCTCGGTCAAGGGCGAGGTCATCTCCTCGACCTTCGACGAGCCCACCGAGAACCACACGCACGTGGCCGAGATGGCGCTCGAGATCGCCAAGCGGCAGGTCGAGTCCGGCCGTGACGTGGTCATCCTGCTCGACTCCATCACGCGCCTCTCGCGTGCCTACAACCTGGCCCTGCCGCCGTCCGGCCGCACCCTCACCGGTGGCATCGATCCGGTCGCGCTGTATCCGCCCAAGCGCTTCTTCGGCGCTGCGCGCAAGCTGGAGGAGGGTGGTTCGCTGACCATCATCGCGACCTGTCTCATCGACACCGGCTCGCGCATGGACGACGTCATCTACGAGGAGTTCAAGGGCACCGGCAACAGCGAGCTCATCCTCGACCGCCGGCTGGCTGAGAAGCGCATCTACCCGTCGATCGACGTGCAGCGCTCGGGCACCCGACGCGAGGAGCTGCTGCTCGAGGAGCCCGTGCTCAAGATGGTCTGGACCATGCGCCGCATGCTCAGCGCCGTGGGCACCAACGAGGGCATCGAGCTGCTGCTCAACCGCCTCTCGAAGACCGACTCCAACGCCGAGTTCCTGGCCACGCTCACGCGCCAGGCCCAGGCCCAGGCCGAGGGCACCAACGGCAAGTAGGCCGCGTAGCCTGACCTGCGCGGTCGTCGCCTGACCTGCGCAGTCATACTCGCCTGACCGATGTTCCTCGACCACGTCGATCTGACCGTCATCGCCGGCAACGGCGGGAACGGTGCTGCCACCTTCCGCCGCGAGGCGCACGTGCCCCGCGGCGGTCCCGATGGCGGCGATGGCGGCCGCGGCGGTTCGGTCTATCTCGTGGTGGACGTGGGCCAGACGATGCTCATCGACTACCGCTACAAGCACCACTTCCGTGCCCAGCACGGCAGCCCTGGTCAGCGTTCCCGCCGCCACGGCAAGACCGGCTCCGACCTGGAGCTGCCGGTCCCACCGGGCACGACCATCTACGACGCGGCCACCGGCGACCTCATGGCCGACCTGGTCTACCCCGCCCAGCGCGTGATGGTCGCGCGCGGCGGCCGCGGCGGCTTGGGCAATACCCACTTCGCGACGTCCACGCACCAGGCGCCCAAGCACGCGCAGAAGGGCGAGCCCGGCGAGGAGCGCCGCCTGCGCCTGGAGCTCCGACTCATCGCCGACGTGGGCCTGGTGGGCCTGCCCAACGCGGGCAAGTCCACGTTGCTGACCGCGCTCACCGCGGCCACGCCCAAGATCGCGGACTACCCCTTCACCACGCTCGAGCCGAACCTGGGTGTGCTCGACTTCGCCGAGGACGACCCGCTCGACGAGCGCCGGCCCACGCTCGCGGACCTGCCCGGTCTCATCGAGGGCGCCAGCGCCGGCGCGGGCCTGGGCCACGCCTTCCTGCGCCACGTCGAGCGCACGCGTGTGCTGGTCCACGTGGTCGACATGTCGGAAGGCGATCCGGAGCGTGACTACGGGGTCATCCGCGAGGAGCTCGAAGCGCGCGACCCGGCGCTGCTGGAGAAGACCACGCTGGTGGTGGCCAACAAGATGGACCTCGAGCCCGACCGCGAGATGCTGCGCGCGTTCAACGAGCGCCGCGCACACGAGGGGCTGGAGGTCGTGCAGGTATCGGCGGCCGAGGGCATCGGCCTCTCCGAGCTGCGTTCGGCACTCGCGCGCCTGCTGCCCACCGACGAGGAGCTTGGTGGCCCAGGTGAGGCCACCGGTGTCGTGGTCCATCGCTACGACCCCGCTGAGGAGGGCTACGTCATCGAACGCGAGGCCGGCGGCGTGTGGGCCGTGGAGGGTCGTCGGGTCGAACGGCTGGTAGCCCAGACCGACTTCGAGAACGAGGAATCGGCCGCTCGCTTCCAGCGCGAACTGGCCAAGCTGGGGCTGGTGGACAAGCTGCGCGACGCCGGTGTGGAGCCCGGCGACACCGTACGCATCGGCGACGTCGAGCTCGAGTGGGGCGCCGAGCCCGGAGCGTGGGTGTGACCGAGGCCCGCACGGGGCAGGCGGGCCCCCGGGCTTTCGGCATCCTCGGGGGCACGTTCGATCCGGTCCATCTGGGGCACTTGGCCGTGGCCCACGAGGCCCTGCGCGAGCTGGACCTTGAGCACATCCTCTTCGTGCCCAATGCCGACCCGCCGCACAAGCAGGACCAGGTCGTCACGCCGGCCAGCCAGCGCGAGGCCATGGTGGCCCTGGCGGTCGAGCCCGAACCGGCCTTCGTGCTCTCGCGCATCGAGCTGGAACGACCCGGTCCCAGCTACGCCGTCGATACCGTGGCCGAGCTGGCGGCACGGTCACGTGCGCAGGGCCGTCCTGAGCCCTGGTTCGTGATGTCCGCCGAGGCGGCCGATGGCCTCCACTCGTGGCGTGAGCCGGAGCGCATCCTGGAGCTGTGCCGCATCGCCGTGGCCCCGCGGCCGGGCGCTCCGCCGCTCGATGAACGCTGGGTGGCAGAGCACTACCCGGGGAAGGGATCGCGCTTCGCCTTCCTGCCGGGGCCTGAGCTCGACATCGCCAGCACCGGCATCCGGGAACGCCTGGCCCGCGGTGATTCCATCGACGAGATGGTGCCGCCGGCTGTCGCCCGCTACATCGCCGA
This sequence comes from uncultured Chloroflexia bacterium, assembly GCA_963716815.1. Lineage (GTDB taxonomy): Bacteria > Chloroflexota > Limnocylindria > Limnocylindrales > CSP1-4 > JAFMJV01. Next base: position 113,964 of record CAVQUM010000009.1, on the reverse strand, counting down.
GCACGGCCTCTACGCTGACCGGGGAGGGGAGTGACGATGCCGCTACGCACGATCGGGCTGCTCGGCGGCATGAGCTGGGAGTCCAGCATCGAGTACGAGCGCATCATCAACACCGCGGTCCGAGAGGCCCTTGGCGGGGTCCACTCGGCCAGCCTGCTCGTGCGCTCGTACGACTTCGCCCAGGTCGAGCAACTGCAGGCCGAGGGCGACTGGGACGGAGCGGGCGCCCTGCTCGCCGCCGACGCGCGCACGCTGCAGGACGCCGGCGCCGAGCTGATCGTGCTCTGCACCAACACCATGCACCGTTGTGCCGAGGCCATCGAGGCCGCCATCTCGGTGCCCTTCCTGCACCTGGCCGATGCCACTGCCGAGGCCGTGGTCGCGGCCGGGGTCCGCGAGGTGGCCCTGCTGGGCACGCGCTACACCATGGAGCAGGACTTCTACCGGGCGCGCCTGGAGGGCCATGGCCTGGAGGTGCTCGTGCCCGACGAGCCGGACCGTACCCTCGTCCACGACGTCATCTACGACGAACTGGTGAAGGGCATCGTGTCGCCCGTCTCGCAGGCGGCCTACCTCGAGGTCATCGAGCGGCTGGTGGGTCGCGGCGCACGAGGGGTCATCGCCGGCTGCACCGAGATCGAGCTACTGGTCGGCTCGCATGACGTGGCCGTGCCCTACTTCCCCACGACGGCGCTGCATGCCCAGGCCGCTGCCCGCTGGGCGCTGGCTGGACCGGACGAGGCATGATGGAGCCCGGACAGCCCACGCAGGAGGACGCGAACACGGTGAACGACGAGCAGGCCCAGATGCCGGCCCAGCAGGACGAGGCAGCGACCAGCGCTCCCGACCCACGCAAGGCGGCCACGCCCGGCCTGCCCGACCCACGCAAGGCGGCCACGCCCGGCTTGCCTGCCAGCCGCTCGGCGAGGGACGACCATCGGTCCACCGTGGTCGCGGACGAGCCGGATCCTGCCGTGCTGGCCATGGCCCACCGGATCGTGGACCTCGCTTCGGACAAGAAGGCCAGCGACATCGTGCTCCTCGACGTGCGCGGCCAGACCACGATGACCGACTACTTCGTCATCTGCTCGGGTGCGTCGGACCGCCAGCTCAACGCCATCGCCGATGGTGTCATCGAGGGGCTCAAGGAGGATGGCGATACCCCGCTTTCGCGCGAGGGCGACGCGGGTTCGCACTGGCTGCTCGTCGACTTCGGTGGTGTCATCGTCCACGTCATGAGCAAGCCCGAGCGCGAGTTCTACCAGCTCGAGAAGCTGTGGGCGGAGGCCTCGCTGCTGCTCCACATCGTCTAGCTGTGGCCTCACCCGCGCGGGCCGGCTCCGGGGGGTCGAACTCGACCGCTCCGAGCGCGCGAGCCACGAGTCGGCTCGTCTTGGCCGCGCATCGAGGCACGAGTCCGATCGCGCTGGCCTCGTTCCGAGGGGCGCTGGGCCGCGATGCCCACCAGGTCCCGATGGCTCGTGGCCCAACAGTGGCCCATCCGCGTGGCCCCAGGCTCAGCAGGTGACCGAGCGTGGCGATGCTGGAGTCCCCCGGGTCGAATTCGACCGCTGGGAGGTTGACGCCACGCTCCACCGCCAGCTTGCGATGCCTCGTCGCGCAGCGAAGCGCCGGCCGTGGCCAGGGTGGTGACGGTGCGCACCACTCCCGACCGTACTCTTCTACCCCATCGGCAGGACGGCCTCTGGTACCACCGGGGCATGGGTCGGGGGACGGCCCCTCCGTAGCATCTTAGCCCTGAGTCGACCGGATCTGCCGGTGGCCGAGCTGAGGTGTGTAGGCAACGATGACGTGGCTCCGGGACCACTGCCCGCAGTGCGAGCGCCAGCTGGTCAACTCGCGCTTCGACACGACGTTCCGCATGCCCGATGGCGAGGAGCGCCTGTGCTTCGCCGTCCCGGCCGCGTTGTGCACCGACTGCCACCAGCTCTACCTCGATCCCGACCTGCTCGAGGTCCTCGATATCCCCGACGGCCGCTGCGTCTTCGCCATCGAATCCGACGGTGTGACCCAGGAGCGCGCCACGCAGTTCCCCGTCTGACCACGAGATTCCACCGGGCCGATCCGGCCGCACCGCCATCGGGTCGGACCGCGCGCGCACTCCCTCCCTCTCGCTACGCTAGCCGGGCGTTTCGCCCGGCTTCTTCGTGTCCGGCGCCGCTTCGAGCTGCGCGATGCGGGCCCAGCGAGTGGCCTGCACGAGGTAGACCCCGGCCGACACGAGGGCGATGCCCAGCAGGCCGAAGGCGCCGGGTGCCTCACCCAGGAAGAGCCAGGCCAGCAGCGCGATCTGCACCAGCATGGTGTTGTTGATGCTGGCCGACTCGACCGCGGAAAGCCGCTGCAGCGAGAGGTTCCAGAGGGTGAACGCGAAGGTCGTATTGACGACCGCAAGCCAGGCGATGATGAGCCAGCCACGCGGCGAGATGGTGGGGATGCCTTCCATCCCGATGGCCAGGAAGACGAGCACGCCGGCGCCGATGCCCATGCTGATGGTGGTGATGTAGAGCGCCGGCAGTCGGCCCTCGCGATTGACGCTGCGGCCGACGATCGAGGCGACCACGTTCGCCAGCAGTGCCGTCACGGCCGCGACCATGCCGGCGGCGGTGGCCCCCAGTTCCCCGCCGAAGTAGAGCAGCGCGCCCACGGCCACCAGTACCACGCCGGTGAGCTGCCAGCGCGTGGGCACCTCCGCCAGCGTCACCACGGCGCCACCGGCCACCAGCAGCGGCGTCAGCGACAACACCAGGCTGGTCGTCGCGGCCGGCTGCTCGTCGAGGGCCACGAACATGGCGCCCTGCGTGAGCGCGTACATGACCACGCCCAGCACCACCAGCTTGACCAGGTAGCGCTGATCGACGCTGTAGCGCTGATGGCCGTGGCGTTCGCGCACGATGACGAAGCCTACGAGCACGAGGGCGGCCAGGCCGTAGCGCAGCGACGCGAAGATGACCGGCGGCAGGCCCTCGTCATCGAGCCCCCAGCGGATGAGCACCCACGACGACGACCACAGCACCGTGACCAGGAGGGCCAGCCACACCGCCGCGCGATGCGAGCGTAGCTCGACCGGTGCCGGCTGCAACGTCTAGCGGGCCGCCTCCGCCGCGTGGCGGGCGATCCAGGTCTGGACGGTGAGCGCGTCGATGGCCTCCGACATCTGCAGGGTCGAGCCGTCGACCGCGATGCCCTTGGAGCGCAGGTCGAGCGCGAGCAGCTCGACCATGGCCTGGTCCAGCTGTGGCGCGGTCCAGGCGCGTGCCTGCTCGGCCAGCTTCTTGGCTCGGAACGGCTGCAGCTTCAGCTCCTTGACGATCTGCGGGTTGCTCGAGCCGGCATCGAGGTGGTCGCGCACGAGGACGAGATCGCGCAGGCGTCGGTGCAACTGTGAGACGAGCACGGGCAGGGGTGTGCTGTCGGCCAGCAGCCGCTCCGCGAGCGTGGTCGCGCTCGCGCCGGCACGCATGCCGACCGCGTCGAGGAAGGCCCACGTCGAGCCGGGGATGGTCTCTGTCACGAGGGCCTCGACATCCTCGGTCGTGATGGTGCCGCCGGGTTTGTACAGCGCCAGCTTCTCCAGCTCGCCGTTGGCCAGCTCCGTGCGCCGCCGCCGGTCGACATCCGACTCGCGGATATGACCGCCGACGCGCTCGGCCAGGGTCCGTGCGGCCGCTGGCTGGAGCTCGATCTTGAGCTCCTGGGCGCGCTTCACCAGCCACGGCTCCAGCTGCCCAGCGCCGGGCACCTTGAACTCCTGCACCACGCCGCCGGCCTCCTCGATGGCGTCGCGCAGGGCACCACGTGCGGCCGGTCCCTTGGCGCCCGATGCGGTCAGGTCGGTGATGCAGAGGGCGTTGCCCGGTGGGACGGTCCCGACCAGGTCGATGAGCCGCTCGCGAGCCTCCTTCTCAGCCAGCAGCCCCGCAGGCTGGCGCACGACCACGAGCGTGCCGGCACCGAAGAGCGGGGCCATGCCCAGGTGCTGCTCGATGCCGTCGAGTGCGGCGGCCCGGCGTTTGGCCGTGGAGGCGGAGCCGCCCTCGCCGCCGGCATCGTCGTCGAGGCTTGCCCGCCATAGCTCCATCGATTCGCCCGCCGGCGAGACGCGTTGGGCATAGGTGCGCGCGGCGCGTTCGATCATGAACGCGTCTTCGCCCCAGAAGTAGGCCAGCGGCGGGGTCTCGCTCATGCGGCCGAAGGGTCAGCCGGAACGGGCAAGGTGGGCACGGGAGCGCCGTCGGCGGTGGGCATGCCTGTGCCGTCGGCGGCGGGCACGGTGATGGCACCCGCCGCGGCAGCGCGGTCGATGGCGTCGTCGACCCAGCGCAGACGCTCCACCGCGCACGGCTCCACGTCAGCGGCCTTGCACACGGCAGTCTCCAGGCGGCAGGCGACCGAGTAGGCCCGGTCGAGCTTGGGCGTGTACTCGGGATGCCGGCGGCGCCAGCGGTCGAAGCGCTGCTCGAGCGAGACGACGCGCTGGGTGGCGCGCTTGTCGGCATAGGTCACGATGCGCTCCTCGAGCGGCGCCTCGGTCATCCACGTCTCGGCGTCGGGCTCGGTGAGACGCGTGACCGGGTGGGCGATGAGCGTGCGCGCCAGCTCGGGGTGTCCGGCCTCGGTCAGCCAGGCCGCACCGGCCGGTCCGTGACCGAGCGCCCTGAGCGGATGCTCGCGCGGCAGGGCCTTGTCCACGTCGTGGAGGAGCGCGGCTGTCTCGACCAGTCGTCGGTCGACGGCCACGCCCGCGCGCGAGGCGCGATAGGCCAGGAAGGCGGCCACTTCGGCCACGACCGTCACGTGCTGCAACAGACGGGGTGAGGGTGACGTGGACATGAGCAGCGAGAGTGCTTCGGTTCGCGTGGGTACCGCCATCGGGTCGAATGTAGCAGGGGTCGACGGGTGTGGTCGTGGCGTGCGCCTCGAGCGGCACGTCGGGGCAGCGTACCGGCGCTGGCTCGGCCAGCATGGCCGAGGCTGTTCGCGGCCGACCGTCGAAGGTGAACGAGAGCGTGCCCTCTCGATCGGTGCGTCGGACCGCGGAGCCGACCGACGTGAGCCGCCCCAGTGTCGCGTCGGCCGGGTGTCCGTAGCGGTTGCCCTCGCCCGCGCTGATGGCGGCGACACGCGGCTGCAGCACGTCCAGCAAGGGCCGGCTCGAGGCGGTGGCGCTGCCGTGGTGGGCGACCTTCAGCAGGTCCCAACGCCGGCCGTCACGGGGGACCGTGTCGAGGATGTCCTCGTCGTGGTCGTCCTCGAGGTCGCCCGTGAGCAGGATCCGCTGCTGTCCCACGCTCACCGCGAGCACGATCGAGGTGCCGTTGATGAGACGCCCATCGGAGAGGATCCGGTCGGGCAGGGCATGACGCGGCGGCCACAGCACCTCGATCCGTGCCTCACCGAGGCGCAGGCGGTCACCGCGGAGCACGCGCACCCGCGCGATACCCTGGCGCCTCGCGGCTGCGCGCAACTCGACGACCCCGGCGCCCTCGCTGTTCATGCCCGTCTCGATGATGCGGCCGACCGAGTAGCGCGGGGCGAGCCCGGCGAGGCCTCCGGCATGGTCTTCGTGGGGGTGCGTCAGCAGGGCGTAGTCGATGTGGCGGTCCCAGACCGGGACGCGCTCGTCGAGCCGGCGCACGAGCAGGTCGGGGTCGGGACCACCGTCGACGAGCAGGCGCCCTCCGCTCGCCGCTTCGAGCAGGATGGCGTCCCCTTGGCCGATGTCGAGCACGCTGACGCGCAGGCTCGGTGCGCCGTCCGCGGCGAGGACGACCGAACCGGTGAGGGTCACCGTGGCGGTGATGGTGATGGCCACGGCCCTGGCCGCCCGCCGCCCGCCCGCCGGCCCCTGCGTCGTGGCCCGCGCCTGCGTCGTGGCCGGCGCGTGTCGGAGGGGTCGTGACCCCGTGTCGCGGCGTGCCCGACGCAGCGCCAGCAGCAATGCCAGCAGCGCGACCCCGGCGCCGACGAGCTCGAGCGGGTGTGCCAGCTCCACGTTGGCACCAGGGACCGTCGCGAGCAGTCCGGCTCCGCGGGTCATCAGCACCAGCGGCAGCCAGCAGGCCACCAGCACCGGTGCGAGCAGCAGCTGGAGCGACACGAACGAGAGCGCAGCGCCGACGAGCACGCCCACGAACGCGCCGAGCATCGCGAGCGGCACCACCGGCGCCACCAGCAGGTTGGCCAGCGGCGAGATGAGCGAGAGCCGGCCGAAGTGGAGCAGGATCAGCGGCAGGGTCGAGAGTTGGGCCGCAAGCGAGACACCCAGCGTCTCGCTGAACCAACGGGGGCCGCGGTCGCGCGTCAGCCGGCGTACGGCTCGTTCTGCGGGGCCACCGAGGGCCAGCAGGCCGGCGGTGGCGGCGAGCGACAGCTGCAGCCCGATGTCCTCGAGCATGGTCGGATCGGCCAGCAGCAGGCCCCAGCAGGCGAGGCCGAGAGCCGCCGCGGCACCCGATGGCTGGCCGCTCTCACGAGCGACGATGACCACGCCGCCCATGACCGCGGCACGGATGACGCTGGCCTCCGCTCCGGCGAAGACGGTGTAGAGCACGATGGCGGCGAGCACGATCGCACTCCTCGGCCGACGGCGCAGGCCGGTCGAGCGGAGCAGGGCTGTGGCGATGCCCGCGACCAGCGCGATGTTCCAGCCGCTGATGGCGACCACGTGGGTCAGGCCGGTGACGGTGAAGTCGTCGGCGACCTCGCGGCCCACCCGTTCGCGCAGGCCGATGAGGACGCCCGATGCCAGCCCCGCCTCCGGTTCGGGCACGGCCCGACCGAGCAGTTCGTCGACGCCCCAGCGCAGGCGCTCGACCCAGGCCGTGAAGCCGCTGCCCTGCGCCTCCAGCGCGAGGGCGTGGCCCTTGAGCGTGCCGGCCGCAGCGCGCGATTCGAGGAAGCCGGCGAAACCGGGCGCGTCGGTCGGTGGCTCCTGCAATGAGCCGCGCACCCGGACCTCGTCGCCTGGGACCAGCGCCGGATGCCGAGGCAACCAGGCGTAGACGAGCCACTCCCCGGCAGCCGGCGTTCCCGCTCGCAGACGGACGAAGGCTCGCTGCTCCAGCCCCGAGGGCGACGACACGTCCACGATTCGGCCGTCCCACTCGCCGTTTCCGACCGGGAGCGCGGCGTCGACGACCGACCCGCCGGCCACCGACGCCACCAGTCCGATGCGCAAGGCCACGCTGCCGAAGGCCAGCAGCAGTGCCGCCGTGCCCATGCGCCGCAGGCGCAGGAGGAGCACCGCAGTCGTGAGCGTGCCCGCGCCGGCAAGGACGGCCGCTGCAGCCGGCAGCCGCTCACCCGTCAGCAGCAGGGCCGCGCCGATGGCGCCGAGGGCCAGCCAGCCGGCGCGAGGCAGTCGGGTGGACACGGGTCGGCGTTAGCTGACCGAGACGAGGCTCTTGATCTTGGCGAAGACCGCCTCACCCACCAGCCCGCGCGTGCGCAGGTCACGGATCGAGCCAAAGCGCTGCTCGCCGCGGGCGTCGATGATCTTGCCGGCGGTCACCGGGCCGATCCCCGGCAGCGACTCCAGCTCGGCCTGGTCGGCACGGTTGAGGTCGACCCGCCCGTCACCGGCCGCGGGGGCATCGCCGTCGCTCACCCGCGCCGTCCCGAGCTCCGGCACCAGCACCTTGGCGCCGTCCTCGAGCGGCTGTGCCAGGTTCAGCGTCTGGCTCGTGGCGGCCAGGTCGGCTCGCGGCGCGAATCCGCCGGCAGCCTCGATGGCGTCACCCACCCGATCACCGGCCGCGAGGCGGTGCAAGCCCGGCCGGGCGACCGCGCCGGCGACATCGACGACGATGCCCGCGTCCACGACCGCGTCGACGACGGCGAGGCCGCCGGCCGGCAGCAGATCCAACGGCTCGCCGACCACGTCGGTGCCCTGCGGCCCTGCGTCCGTCAGCAGCAGCACGACCAGCACGGCCACGGCGAGGGCGCCCGTGAGCAGGCCGGCCCCGGCCACGGCCAGGGGCACGGCCCAGCGCGGCCACGGGCGCGACCTTCCCGAGCCTGGTCCGGGCTCCGGCTCGGGCGACCTCCCCGCTGACGCACCGGGTCCGTCAGAGGAGAACGACCGCCACTGCGGCATCGCGTCGTTCAACGGCACTCGCTCCTGCCGGCGGGCAGAGGCGGCGGGGAGAAGGTTCGGCGGGCCGTCCGGCGGTCACGACCCGAGTTCGGCGGACCGTTGGCGAACGGGAGTGCCCCGGGGCACCATGGCTGGTCATGCAGTCGGGCCCCGGGAGGCACGACTGCAGGCTAGCGAACGACGCTTATGCCGCCCTGCACGGCGGCTTGACGGCGTCTTAGACGAGCGCCTCCAGCTGTGGACGAACCTCGGTGGCCATGCGCCGCATGGTCTCGTCGTCGTAGGGCGGCGGGAAACCGCAGATGAGGTGTCGGTAGCCGGCCTCCACGTACGGCTTCAACTGCGCGGCGACCTCGTCGGGGTTACCCGCGATGATGCGGTCAGAGTCGACCCCCGCGGAGCCCGGGCGCACCTCGTCGTCCACCGCCCCACCGTTGAGCTCCAGCAACTCGGCCTCCCGCGCCAGCGCCGCCTCGCGGGTGTCACGGATGACGACACGCTGCAGCTCGACCGTGCGCTCGATTGTCTTGTCGTCCCGCCCCAGCCGCGCACAGTGCTCCTGCAGGATGGCGTCGGACTTGACCAGCGGCTCGATGGGGTTGCCCAGGTTGTTCATGTCCGCGTACTGGGCCACCAGCCGTAGCGTGACCTTGGGCCCTGAGCCGCCGATGAGGATGGGGATCTTCTTCTGGATCGGCGCGGGCAGGTTGAGCACCTCAGACACGTCGTAGCGGTCGCCCTCGGCCGACGACGGGCGCTTGCCCGCGAGCATGCCGCTGATGATCTTGAGCGACTGCTCCAGCCAGCGCAGGCGCGTGCCCGGCCGGTCGCCGAACTCGATGCCGAAGTCACGATGCTCAGGCTCCATCCAGGCGGCACCGATGCCCAGCACCGCGCGTCCATTGCTGATGTGGTCGATGGTGGTGATCATCTTGGCCACCAGGGCCGGGTTGCGGAAGGTGTTGGCCGTGACCAGGTGGCCGATGGTCGCGCGCTTGGTCTGCGCCGCCACCGCGGCCATGGCCGTGTAGGTCTCGAACGCCGGGCCCTCCCACGACCCCACGATGGGGTAGACATGGTCCCAGGTGAAGAGCGAGTCGTAGCCCAGCTCCTCGGCCTGCAGCATGCCCTCGAGGAAGCGCGGCCACTCGACGTACTGGTTCCAGAGATTGGCACCGAGCTTGATCGGTGCGTTCATGTTCGGCATCGCTTGGCTCCTTTGGATCAGGCCGGATCAGGCGGTGATGTGGGCTTCGAGCTGCGGTCGGACTTCGGTCGCGAGCCGCTCCAGCGTCTCCTCGTCATAGGGCGCGGGGAAACCGAAGATGAGGTGGTGGTAGCCGGCATCGAGATAGGGCTTGCAGTGCTCGACGACGTCCTCGACCGTGCCCACGGGCATGCCCGTCCAGGTCTTGGCGTCGCCGTTGTCGGCGAAGACGTCGGCCATGACCGTGAAGGCCTCCTCGCGCGAGTCGCGGATGAACGGGGTGCCTACCCCGACCGTGCGCTCGATGGTCTTCTCGTCACGACCCAGGGCCTCACAGTGAGCCACGAGATGGGCCTCCTTGTCAGGCAGGTCGGCATCGCGGCCGCCGATGTTGTTCATGTCGGCGTACTCGGCCACCAGGCGGAGCGTGACCTTGGGTCCCGAGCCGCCGATGAGGATGGGCACATGCGCCTGCACCGGAGGCGGCAGGTTGAGGACCGCGTCCGTGGTGTAGCGGCCGCTGGTCGTGGGCCGCTCGCCGTCGAGCATGCCGCGCATGATGGGCAACGCCTCGCGCAGCCAGCGCAGCCGCTCTCCCGGGCTCCCGCCGAACTCCAGCCCGAAGGCCTCGTGCTCGGTCTCGAACCAGGCGGCTCCGATGCCGAGGATCGCGCGCCCGCCGCTGATGTGGTCGAGCGTGGTCACCATCTTGGCCACGAGCGCAGGATTGCGGAAGGTATTGGCCCCCACCAGCAGGCCGATCGTCGCGCGCTCGGTCATCGTCGCCACCGCCGACATGGCCGTGTAGCACTCGAAGATAGGGCCCGCGTGCGAGCCCACGATGGGATAGACGTGGTCCCAGGTCCAGATGCTGTCGAAGCCGAGGCGGTCGGCCCGCCGTTGAGCGGCGAGGAACGAGGGCCAGTCGCTGTATTGGTTCCAGTTGTTGATGCCCAGCTTCAGCGGGGCGTTCATGTCGGGCATATCCGTCCTTCGATCGGTCGTTCAGGCACTGACCATGGCTTCGAGCCGTGGCCGCACCTCGGTCTGCAAGCGCACCATCGTCTCTTCGTCGTACGGTGCCGGCCAGTAGAAGACGAGGTGGTGGTAGCCCAGCTCGACGTAGCGGGCGAGCCACTCGAAGACATCCTCGGGCGTACCGGTGGGTTGGTTCTTCCAGGGTTCATTGTCCTGGGCCGCGAAGATGGCGTCGCGGTCGCGGAAGGCCGCCGCGCGCGAGTCGCGGATCGTGGGCACGCCCACGTCGATGGTGCGTTCGATCGCCCTCTCATCGCGGCCGACTGCCTCGCAGTGACCGATGAGCACGTCGTCGGCCTCCTTCACGCTCGCCGGCGAGCCGCCGATGTTGCACATGTCCGCGTACTCGGCCACCAGGCGCAGCGTGACCACCCGGCCCGAGCCACCGATGAGGATGGGCATGCGCGACTGCAGCGGGGGCGGTTCGTTGTAGGCGTTCTTGATCTGGTAGTGCGGACCGCTCGAGCTGGGCTCGGTGCCATCGAGCATGCCGCGCATGACCGGCAAGGCTTCCTTCAGCCAGCGCAGCCGCTCCCCGATGCTGGCCCCGAACTCGAAGCCGAAGCCCTCGTGCTCGTGCTCGGCCCAGCCGGCACCCACGCCGAGGATGGCGCGGCCGTTGCTGATGTGGTCGATGGTGGTGATGATCTTGGTCAGCATCGCGGGGTTGCGATACGTGTTTGAGGCCACCATCACGCTGATCGTCGACTTGGACGTGACCTCGGCGATGGCCGCCATGGCCGTGAAGGCCTCGAAGATGGGGCCGTCCGCCGGCAGGTTCGGCGGGTAGACGTGGTCCATCGTCCAGAGCGACTCGTAGCCCAGTTCCTCGGCCCGGACGTGGGCGGCCTTGAAGGCGGGCCAGTCGGTGTACTGGTTCCAGATGTCGGCACCGAGTCTCAGGGGCGCGTGCGTGTCGGGCATCGGAGGGCCTCGCGGGTGCGGTGTCGGGGCACCCTCAGGCTAGCGCACCTGCCACGGCCTTGGACGGCTCGGCGTCACATGCCCATTCGGGCGCGGATGACTAGCGCTCGAAGTCGATGTAGACGTCGGCCCGGTCGCGATCAGCGTGCAGTGCGTCCGACTGCCAGGCCGGGACTCGCAGCTGATAGCAGCCGTCGCTCGAGAGCAGCACGTTGGGGTACGAGGTGTCGCCGGAACCGCTGGTGCTGACCATCTCCACGATGTGCATCCCGCGTGGCTGGTAGCCATCGAGCCTGGTGCCATCGCTGGCACCCTCGAGGCGCATCGTCACCGCGGCTGTCACATCGGCGGGAAGCGTGTCAGGGTCGAGCGCTTCCTCTTCGAGCAGCCGCGCCTCGGCCATCCCAGCCCAGGACGCGCAGCGCGAGACAGCCCTCGCCCAACACATCGATGCTGGACAGCACCCCCACCTTGGCCATGCGGGGATCGTCCTCTGGCGGGATGTAGTTGACATGCGAGCGGTAGCGCTTGGTCCAGAGACGCTCCACGATGCGCATGCCCTTCGGCTGGTAGCCGTCGGTCAGCCGTACGCGGTCGCGCACACCGTTGGCCAGGACCACGTTGATCCGAGTATCGGCATCGGGGTCCAAGGGCGGCTCGCCCACGAACTCGCCTTCGCCGGGGATGCTCCGCCCGGCGAAGGCGGCGGGACGGCGCCCCTCGTCTGCGCGGTCACGCCGTTGCAGCTCGTAGATGACTCGGTCGAACCCGGGCTGGGTCCGGAAATGGACACGCCCGAGGTCCCAGTCGGTCCCGATGGGTCCGTCGACGTTGTCCTTGGCGTTGCAGCTGAACTCGCGCGGAGGACCGAGGGATGGGACCGGCGGCAGCGTCAGCTTGGCCCGTGGCGTCGGCGTCGCTCCGGCGTGGAGGGTGCCCTCCCGCGTTGGTGCGAGCGTGGCCGGCAGGGAAACGAGCGCGGCTGTGGGCGCGTCCGAGGCGCCACCTGCGCCTTCCGGCTCGTCATCGCCGAACGTGAGCAATGGCGCGCTGCCGATGAGCCGAGGGCGGTCACGTCCATCACCAACAGTGCCAGCAGCACGCTGTTGCTGCGGCCCCGACCCCCGCTGCTCGGTGCGGCCGCAACGGGACCCGCCAACGGCTGCCCACACCCGCCGCAGTAGGCGCGGCCGGGCGGATTGGCAGTGCGGCAGTTCCAGCATACGGTCGGTGGGACCGGTGCGGGCTGAAGGGCAGCGCCGCACGCGCCGCAGAAGAAATCGTCTGGGGCGTTGATGGTCCCGCAGGTAGCGCACCGAAGGGCTGGCGTCATGCCGGCACAGTCTACGTGCCTCGCGGCCGCCCTCTCAAGACCCGTTCGGGCAGAGGACGGCCGCTCAAGTCAGCCCGCGGCGTCGTAGGATGCGCCGATCCAGGCCTCCACTGCGGCGTCGACGTCGGTGAGCTCGGCCAGGTCGACCCGGTGCGTGCACATGCCGGTGACCTCCTTGACGCGCGCATCATCGGGCGTCGTCGGCAGGTTGAGGCCCAGCTGCACCCGCTTGGACGAGGCGGCTAGGACCAGGGCGAACTGCTTGCGCCGCCGGAAGCTGACGCCGGTCTTCTGGATGACCTGCTCAACGTCGTCACCCTGCGCCGTTGCGATCTTGGCCAGCGTCTCGTAGATCGGTCGTAGGTGCGCCTTGCCGCCCTCGTATTGCGCCGCCAGCAGCTCGTCGGTCGTCGGCGGTCCACCAGCGAGCTGCTCGCGCACCAGGTGTGCCACCAGGTTGGCGTTTCCGTGAGTCAAACCGTGCTTGTCCTTGAGATAGCCCACGACCTGGCCGTGCTTCTCCAGGCCGGTCTTGCGAACATCCTCCGTGAACTCAGCCACGGTCATGCCGGTGGCGGCCTCGATGTTGGCTAGCTGCGTGCTGCTCTGCGGATCGGTCATCGGTCTCCTGCGCATCGGCGGACGTGGACGGCCGCGATTGTGCCAGCTGGGGCGTGCGGGCGTCTTGGATGGATTTGACCAGCCCTCGGGGACGAACCCCGCCGCATCCCCGGCTTCGACGACGCGTGTAGTTGGCGCGTTGCGCTTCGAGGTAGGCCGATGGCGCGACTCCGGTGTGGCGCCTGAAGTCCCGGATGAGGTGTGCCTGGTCGTACCAGCCCAGCGCCACGGACAGGTCCGCCCATGCGACCTCGCCCCGCACGTCCAGCTCCTGCAGCATCCGGCGCATGCGCAGCAGCCGGGCGAGTACGCGTGGGGTCAGGCCCACGATCCGCGAGAACTCGCGGTCGAGGTGGCCGTGCGAGATGCCCAGCTCGGCGGCGATGGCCGCCACCGACCTTGCGGGGTCGGCCTCCAGCATCGAGACCGCCGCTGCACAGCGCTCGACTCCCGCGAGGTCCGTGCGCAGCGACGCTCGCAGGGTGGTCTCCGCGATATCGAGCATCTGCTCGGGATCCGAGCCTGCCGACAGCTCGCCTCGCAGGCTGAGTCCGGTGCGCCACGCCGACAGCGGTTCTGCGCGGCCACGCAGCCGGCGCGGCTCGATTCCGAGCGCCGAAGCGCACCCGACGGACGTCGTGACCACCCCCACCGCGAAGGTCTCGCCCAGCGGCTCATTGATGACCGGGCCGTCGTGTGGTCCGATGACGACCCCTTCGTGGGCCAGCACCGCATCACCATCGCCGTCGTCGGGCACCACGCGCAATGGGTCGCCCAGCACGATGATGGCCACGGTCGATCCGGTCGGCGCGATGCGCTCGCGTCTGTACGTAACGGTTCCGCGGGCATACCAGATCGACTCGACGTATGGATCGAGCGGCGGCCCTGGACGGCGGACTCGATAGTCGAACGGGGCCAGCTCGCTCATGGCCTCACGCCGCGGCGCGCCTCGGATCCTCTAGCGGACGACGATGTTGACCAGGCGCCCACCGACGTGGATGACCTTGACCACGGTCCTGCCCTCGAGGTTGGCCTGGACCTTGGGCTGGGCCATGACGATGGCCTCCAGCTCGTCCTGCGGCAGGCCCGGGGCCACCAGCACCTTGTCGCGCAGCTTGCCGTTGACCTGCACCGGCAGCTCCACCAGCTCCGCGGCCACAAGGGCCTCGTCGAAGGCAGGCCACGACTCGGTGTGGATCGAGCGCCACGCCTCGCCGCCCGCGCCCAGGCGGCGCGACCACAGCTCCTCGGCCATGTGCGGCGCCTCCGGCGCCAGCATCAGCAGCAGCAGGTCGGTCGCCTCGTTCCAGGCGTCTGTCTCGGCTGCGGTCGTGCCGCGGTACTTCATGAGCGTGTTGGTCAGCTCCATGAGCTTGGCCACGATGGTGTTCCAGCGGAAGCCCTCGTGGTCCGCGGTGACACCCTGCAGCGTCTTGTGTGCCGCCACGCGCAGGGTCTTCTCGGCCGCGGCCAGGTCCTGCCCATCGGGCAGCGACCCGGCGTCGGGATCGCCGTGCTCCTGGCCCGTCGGGTCCAGAGCCACGGTCCACACACGGCGCAGGAAGCGGTTGATGCCCTCGATGCCCTGTGGGTTCCAGGGGCCGCCCTGGTCCCACGGGCCCATGAACATCAGGAACAGGCGCACGGTGTCTGCGCCGTAGCGCTGTACCAGCTCGTCGGGGTCCTGCACGTTGCCACGGGACTTGGACATGCGCTCGCCGTCGGCGCCCAGGATCTGGCCCTGGTTGAACAGGCGCTGGAACGGCTCGCGAGAGCTGATGACGCCGATGTCGTTGAGGGCCTTGGCGAAGAAGCGGCTGTAGAGCAGGTGCATGACCGCGTGCTCGGCACCACCGGTGTACTGGTCGACCGGCGTCCAGCGTGTCTCCAGGTCCTTGTCGATGGCCACGTCGTCGGCATCGGGCGAGAGGTAGCGCCAGTAGTACCAGGAGCTGTCCACGAAGGTGTCCATCGTGTCCGTCTCTCGACGTGCCTCGGCCCCGCACTCCGGGCAGGTCGTCAGCAGGAACGACTCGGTCGTCTCGAGCGGGTTGCCGCCGCCCTCGGGATAGGCGAAGTCATCGGGCAGCAAGACCGGCAGCTCCGACTCGGGCACGGGCACGATGCCGCACTCGGCCGAGCAGTAGACCACCGGGATGGGTGTGCCCCAGGGGCGCTGGCGGCTGATGAGCCAGTCGCGGATGCGGTAGGTGACCGTGGCTTGGCCCTGGCCCTTGGCCTCCAGGTCGTTGACGATGGCCGCGAAGCCCTCCGCCCACTGCATGCCGCTGTAGCGGCCCGAGTTCACGAGGCGAGCGGTCTCGTCCTTGGTGACGTAGGCCTTTTCGAGCGGCGCGTCGTCGGCGTCGCCCGGCCCGGCGACCACTCGCACGATGGGGATGCCGAACTGGGTGGCGAAGGCGAAGTCGCGTTCGTCGTGGCCAGGCACGGCCATGATGGCGCCGGTGCCGTAGGTCGAGAGCACGTAGTCGGCGATCCAGATGGGGATGCGCTCGCCGTTGACGGGGTTGACCGCGTCTGCCCCCAGGGGTACGCCGGTCTTCTCCCGGTTGGTGCTGAGGCGCTCGATCTCGGTCTCGCGACGAGCCGCAGCCGCGTAGGACTCGACGGCTCCCTTCTGCTCGGGTGCAGTCAGCTCGCCCACCAGCGGATGCTCGGGTGCGAGCACCATGAACGTTGCCCCGAAGAGCGTATCGGGGCGGGTGGTGAAGACCCGCAGCTCCTCGCCGCCCGCGTGATGGTCGGACGGGGCGGTGCGGAAGATGATGTCGGCACCCTCGCTACGGCCGATCCAGTTGGTCTGCATCAGGCGCACTGGCTCGGGCCAGTCGAGACCGTCGAAGGAGAGCAGCTCGTCGGCGTAATCGGTGATGCGGAAGAACCACTGCTCGAGGTCACGCTTGGTGACCGGCGTGCCACAGCGCCAGCAGACGCGGTCGATGCCCTCGACCTGCTCGCGCGCGAGCACGACCTGGTCCTTGGGGCACCAGTCCACCGGGGCCATCTTGCGATAGGCCAGCCCCGCCCGCAGGAACTGCAGGAAGATCCACTGGTTCCACTTGTAGTAGTCGGGCTGGCAGGTCACGACCTCGGCGGCCCAGTCGAACGTCGCGCCCATCGAACGCAGCTGCCGGCGCATGTTCTCGACGTTCTTCATCGTCCACTCGGCTGGGTGCACGCCGCTCTTGATGGCCGCGTTCTCCGCGGGCAGACCGAAGGCGTCGAAGCCGATGGGGAAGAAGACGTTGTAGCCGTTCATGCGCAGGAAGCGGCTGCGGGCATCCGTCGGGGTCTTGATGTACCAGTGGCCGATGTGCAGGTCGCCCGACGGATAGGGGTACATCGTGAGCAGGTAGTAGCCGGGCTTGCTCTCGTCGGTGAGGTCGGTGTGATGGAGCCCGAGCTCGTCCCAGCGCACCTGCCAGTGGGGCTCGATGGCGGCCGCGTCATAGCGGTCGACCGAGGAGCGAGTGGCGTCGCCGTCCTGGGCGGGGCTGGTCATGCGTGGCTCCTCACCGATGTTCGACTGTGCGATGTGTGGTCGTGCACTGTTGGCCCGGAATGCAAGAACCCCCGTCGGTGACGGGGGTCCGCGTTCGGGTTTCGCGTGGTGGAGCGACGGGGACTCGAACCCCGGACCTTCTGCATGCCATGCAGATGCTCTTCCAGCTGAGCTATCGCCCCGCGACCGACATAGTAGCGAAACACGCCGAACCCGGCTGACGGCGCATGGCGGACCGCCCCTCGTCGCGGTTCGGCCTACGATGTCGAACGTGCGTATCGACCTCCATGCCGATGTCGGCGAGGGGTTGGATGTTGCCGGCGAGGCCATCCTGCCGCTCATCGCGTCTGCCAACATCACCTGCCGCGGCCACGCCGGCGACGAGTGCGTGCCCTCGTGACCTTGGCACGACAGCCCGGCGTGGCTGTCCGGGCGTCGCTGGCTTGAGCGCTCCGCCCCCCTACAGCGTCCGGCGGTCCGACCGTGCACGCCGGGCCCGCCTGACCGTGGGCCGCGAGGGGCAGGTCGTGGTGGTGCTGCCGCGGCGCATGCCGGCTGCCGAGGCGGAGCGACTGATCCAGCAGCACGCGGCGTGGGTCGACCGCCACGTCTCGCGCATCGCGGGTGAGCAAGCACGCCTGGCGGCCCGCCCGCCGCTGGGAGAAGGGCGCGTACTGGAAGTGGCTGGGGAGCCGACCCGCATCTGGACCGTGGATGCGCGCGCAGCCCGGCCGGCCCGCGGTCGTGTCGAGGCCGTGCCCGGTGGGCTCGTCGTGCGCCTGGGGCAGGACGGCCGTGGCGCCGCGGAAGTGCTGGAGCCGTGGTTGCGCCGACGTGCGCGTGAGGTGATCGCCGCGCGCATCGCCGAACGTGCCGCGGACCTCGACGTGCGGCCTGGACGCCTGACGGTCCGCGACCAGTCAAGCCGCTGGGCCTCCGCCTCGACCGGCGGAGCGCTCGCCTTCAGCTGGCGCCTGGTGCTGGCGCCGCCGTTCGTGCTCGATGCGGTCGTGGTCCACGAGTTGGCCCACTTGCGTATCCGGAACCATTCACGGCGCTTCTGGACGCTGGTCGAGCGGTACGCGCCACGGGCGCCAGAGGCCCGCCGCTGGCTGCGCGACCACGCTGCCGACCTGCGCGCCGCCCTGGAGTAGCGCGCCGCCACGAGGCAGGCAGCGCCCGTGCCGTGGGTCAACCGGCGAAGACGCGGGCCGTTCTTCATCCGGTCACCCGTGGGTGGGTAGGCACGACGAGAAACCCGCAGCTCGGGTGCGGGCCCTCGGAGCACCACGATCCCGTTGGCTTTGGGCGGGCGCTCGGTCCGGAGCGCTTCCCGGTGCTCACGTAGCACGCGGCGGTTGTGGTTCGTGTCGGCGACGAGCAGGATCACTCGGTCGACTCCCGCAGTCGCAGCTGGGCCGCGTCTCGCACGGGTATGCCAGCCGGGAAGACCTTGAGGTGGAGGTGGAGGCCGAGCGCCGCGCAGACCCCTGACAGCTCGGACAGCGTTGCGTCTGCCGATGTCGCGTGTTCACTGCGTGGTGGCCGCACGTACACCCTACGACCGACCGCTTCGCTGCGCCTTACCCGGGACTTCGCTCGCTCAGCAGCGGGAGAGGACGACGAAGGCGGACAGCTCATCGGCGACCTTCTGAGCATCGCCCTCGACGTGCGGCGCGGCCTTGCGCGGGCGCGTGTTGGTGCGGAAGTCCTCGACGGCCAGCTCCAACTCGCCCAGTCGGTAGCCCAGCCTCGTGAGCGAGCGTTCCAGCTCGTCCTCTCGCGCACCGAGGTCCACGCGCTCCAGTTCCCGGTAGGCGGACAGCAGCTTGTCCAGCTCGATCTCGAGCGCGGTGCGGTTGGGCAGCTTCAGCTCGACCTCCTGCAGCGATGCCAGTCTGGCCTCTATCTCCCCGAGGTGGAGGCACATTTCGCCCTCCGGGTCGGCAGTAGGGAAGGGGGTCGGCGTGGGGCTGGCCTCCGCCGTCAGGGCGTCGGGACTGGCCGAAGCGCCCGGCGCGGCGCCGTCGTCACCACCACAGGCGCCAACGATCAGGATCGTCACGGCAGCCAGGATGGCGAAGGCGGCGACGGTGCGGCGTGCGGCGGAGCGGTCGGTCATCGTCGTTACGATGCACCACGAGCGCCGATTCGTCCGCAGACGCGCGGTCAGGTAGGGTGCGACGGAGTGGCGACATCAGACGGGCGGCCAGGGCCACGACCGCTGCGGTGCCCGCCACCTGACCGGAGATGACCTCGATGCGTTCGCGCTTCTCGCCCATCCGACGATCCTTGACCACGGGCACAGCCATGCTGCTCGCGTTGGCCATGACCGCTGGACAGGCACTAGCGGCCGACGACGCGGGACCCTCGCCCACGCCGGGACCCACGCCCGGACCCTCGCCCGCGCCTGGGGCCTCGACCGCCCCCGGCACCGCGGTGGCACCCACGGCCGAGGTCGCGGAGCTCGGCGGTGCGTGGCGGCGCACGGCCGCGCGCCCTTTGGTGCCACGGGCATGCCCGGAGGTTGGACCGGCACCGAGGTGGTCGTCGTCGATCCCCGGCAGAAGCGGCGAGCCGCGGCCTACTACCCGTCCATCGACACCTGGCGCACCATCGCCCGTCCGCCCCGGAAGGTGGCCGCCGGCAGCCCGGCCTACTGGACCGGGACGGAGCTCGTCTTCGTCCAGCCGCGTGGCTCCGGCCAGCGCGGCCTCGCGGCCTACGACCCGATCACGGACAAGTGGCGCACCACCGCGCCTTCGCCCATGAACACGATCGCCGCCTCGACCTGGGCTGCTGGCGTCCTCGTGGCGTCCTCGCAGTCCGGACTCGCCGCGGCGTCCTATGACCCCGCCACCGATGAGTGGACCGACCTGCCCCCGGTGCCCCCGGTCGAAGGACCGGCCGACGGTGCGACGAGGCGTGTCCTCTCGCTCCACTGGACCGGTGACGAGGTCTTTGCGCTCACGGCTCCGAGTGAGGAAGCCTCGCCCGCCGAAGCCGAAGCCCGCCCCCGAGCCGAAGCCTCGCCCGCCGAAGCCGAAGCCTCGCCCGCCGAAGCCGAAGCCCGCCCGAAGCCCCCGAGGCCGAAGCCTCGCCCGCCGAAGCCGAAGCCACGCTGACCTTCGTGCCCCTCGACCTGGTCGAACGGACCTGGGGCGACCACTCGTCCGGACCGCTCTCCACATCGACCAGCCGCCCACTCTGGACCGGCGAGTCGTTCGTCTTCCTGACCGACCCACGCATCGCAGCTGCCCCTGACGGGGTACCGCGCGATGGTCGCTACGACCCGGCCAGCGACACCTGGACCAGCACCGGGAACCCGTGCCGGCTGGACTCAGCCCACGCACTCTGGACCGGCGAGCTCATCCTCGGCATGCGCCAGCGCCGCGCCCACGACCCCGCTTCGGACCAGTGCTACACCCTGCCGCTGCCGCCGTGGGCGCAACGAGACGAGGTCCTGCGGCTCTGGACCGGCGTGGAGGCGCTCGAGCTCTCCGGGACCGCCGGGGCGGCGGCCGCGCCGCGCCGCGATGGATCGGCCTATGACCCGTTCCCGGCCGACGGGGCGCTGGGGGTGTCGGTCGACAAGCCCTCGCGTCCGGTGAGGGTGCGGATGCCCGCGGTCGGCATCGACCTGCCGGTCATCTCGGACAAGCGGCGCGTGAAGGGCTCATCGCCCGGCTATCCCGCCTGCGATGTCGCGCTCTACTGGACGTACTTCGACCTGCCCGGCGAGCCCGGTACGACCTGGATCTTGGCCCACGCCCAGGAGGGCATGTTCCTGCCGCTCCTCGAGACTTCGAACACGCGCGGCCCCAAGAGCCTGCTCGGCCGGCGCATCGAGCTCCAGCTACGCGATGGGCGCCTGCTCACCTATCGCACGTACAAGGTGAAGCCGCGCGCGAACACCTACGATCTGAGCATCGCCACCAAGGGCCGACGCAAGGGCGAGCAGCGGCTCGTGCTCCAGACGAGCACCGGCACCGGCTCGGCCCCCAAGCTGCAGGTCGCCGCTCGCCTCGTCGACGTGGCCACCGCCGACCAGCCTCGCCCCAAGCCCGAACCGCGCGCTTGCGGGTAGCCGCGCGCCCAACAGCGCACACACTGCCGGGCTCCATGCGCCGTTGCCACGGCTCGAGCCGTGCACGAGCGAGCGCGGCCAGGCGATCCGTTCGCGCTGCCTCGCTCAGGCCGTGATGCCGGCTTCGGCGATGCTCTCGCGGATGGCGGCCACCGTCTCGGCATCGCTCGCGAGCGCCAGCGCGACGAGCCAGTCGGCTACGCCGAACGGCGAGGGGGAGGCGAGCAGCTCGGCCACGATGTCGGTCATGACCTCATCGCCCACGGCGGCGGCCGCGCGTTCGACGATGCCGCAGGTCACCGACGACTGATAGCGGCTGCGCTGCCAGGCGAGGGGCTCGTCGGTCCCGAGGACCGGCACGGTCCAGTCGTCCAGGTCGACCGTCGTCCGCGGGATGAGCGCATCGGGGTCGACGACCGGGTCATCGGGCCCGGCCTCGGGCAGGGCCGGAACCGGACACGGCTCGCCGACCGCTGACCGACCGGCCCACATGGCCAGGCCCTCGGCCAGCCAGGGTTCGCTGACCCGCTCTGGTCCGAACCAGGTCCGGGCCAGGCGCTCGGCGACGGCACCGGTGGCGTAGTCGCCCTCGATGAGGCCGATGATGCCGTCGATGGGGCGGTCGTCGCCCGCGGCGCTGTAGCGACCCTGGCTCGCGGTCTCGCGGAAGGTGAGCCCGGCGAGCGGGGTGTCCCCGCCGAGGTGCTCGTTGAGCCAGGGACGTGCCGTCTCGATCTCACCGACGACGTAGTCGGACCAGGCCGCATCACCGGGCCAGCTACTGACGGTGATGAGTCCCTGCCCGTCCTCGCCCGTGAGGTGGGTGTGCTCGAGCTTGTCGACCACGAAGGCCTCGGTGCAGGCCTCATAGTGCGGCAGCTTCTTCTTGCCGCCGCCTGGAGCCTGGAGGATGACCCTGTCAGCGGTGCGAGAGACCTTGGGCTGCTCTGCCCTCGTAGGTCCAGGGCTCGAAGCCGGCCGGCAGGATGAGCCGGGTGTGGCCCGAGTCGGCGGGATCACCGAACCAGCAGACGTGGGCATAGACGTCCTCGACGCGCGTCGAGGGAAGGTCGCCCGGCACCGACCGAGGCGAGGTCGAAGTCCACGCTGACCTTCTGCTTCTGCTTGTACCAGATCCTGGGGAAGGTGATGGCGTACTTGACCCAGAACTCCTCGTCTTCCTTCGCGAGCTTGGCCTTCAGGCCCTTGCCGCCGAAGCGCACATCGGTCGCGCGGACGGGCACCCAGTAGTAGCCCCAGTCGTCGAAGTAGTACCTGGTCTTCTTGGTGGGCTTGTGGACGTTCCGCAGCACGGCCGAGACCGAGACGTGGGCGATACGCTGGTCCAGGCAGGACGCGCCAGGTGGTGTCGATCCGTTCTTCGAGTCGGTCGGCGGCGAGTGCCGTCGCAGGCAGGAGCGCTGCGATTGCGACGACGGCCGCCAGCGCGATGGCGGCGGAGCGCCGAGGAGAACTGGTCATGGCGACCTCCGGTGATGCACGGCGAGCCCATCCGGTGATGGGCGGCCGGCACCCACGCTACGCACGGCCGGAACGACGTCAACGACCCATTCCGGCTACCGAGCGGACCGATCTCCGTTCGGGCCGTGACGTCGACCTCGGCCAGAACCCACCAGGTCGTGTCGGCGTGCCCGGCGACCCGTGCGTTGGCGGTCGCTCGCTCCAAGTCGGCGATCGCGGGTGCGTTCCTCCGCGATGACGGAGTCGGGGCTCGACATCCTGGATCGACACAGGACCACACGGATGCGAAGGGAAGTGGTGGAGATGAGGGGACTCGAACCCCTGGCCTCTGCGATGCGAACGCAGCGCTCTTCCAGCTGAGCTACATCCCCACTGAGCGTGGCCGACGGCCACCGGCGGGCGAAAGTATACCGTGCCTCGGCCGAGGGACCCAATGGCCCCGTTCGACGACCACTCGTGGAGTAGCATCGGACCCGTCTCATCTCGCGAGGGGGTTCAGCGTGTTCTGGCTGGCTAGGTTCGTCTTCAAGCTCATGACTCGGTTCGGGCTCATCGTCGCGGCTGGTTCCGCCGGATTTGCCACGGGCCTTCTCCTGCAAGCGCGCGCCGAGCAGCGCACGTGGGCCGTCGTGCCCGCGGACCTGGAGCGAGAGCTGCCCGGTGACGAGCTCATCGCGGTGCCCGACGCGGTCGACACGCGCAGCCTGCGTATCGATGCACCGCCCGACGCGGTGTGGCCGTGGCTGGCGCAGATGGGTTTCGGGCGTGGTGGCTGGTACAGCTTCGACAAGCTCGACATGGACCAGCCCAGCGCCGAATCGATCCTCGAGGAGTTCGGCGACCTCGCTGAGGGTGACCTCGTGCCGACCCATCCCGGGGGCGGCTTCGTGGCCCGTGTGGTCGAGCCCGGTCAGGCGCTGGTTCTGTATCTCGACACCGAGCTCGTGCAGTCGCAGGCGGATGCGAGCCAGGCCCCCGACGATACCCCGGTCGGCCTCCAGGCCGCCGGCGCGATGGGTGATCTGGCCATGCCCGACTTCCGGGCCACCTGGACCTTCGTGCTCGAGCCCGCTGCCGGTGGCGGCAGCTACCTCATCGAGCGCCTGCGCGTGTGGTCCGGGCAGGGTGGCATGGCCCAGCAGCTCGGGTTGCCCATGTTCGGCCTGGGCGTCTTCCTGATGACTCGAAAGCACATGCTCGGCGTGAAGGAACGCGCCGAGCGCCACGCAGCCACGCAGGAGGACTAGGCATGTTGCGACTGTTCCGCTTCGTCTTCAAGATGATCGCCCTCATCAAGGTCATGTCGTTGGCCTTCAGCGCCGGCATGGGTGCCGCCTACCTCATCCAGCTGCGCCAGCAGTACTCGAGCTGGGGCCTCGTCGATGGTGGTGACGAGCGCGGCGTGCGCGGCGACGACCTGGTGGCCGAGGCCGACATCATCGAGACCCGCGCCGTCGACATCGACGTCGCGCCCGACAAGGTCTGGCCGTGGCTGGCTCAGATCGGCTACGGGCGTGCGGGCTGGTACAGCTGCGCCGTGCTGGACCGTGCCTGGACCCCGGCCGGCGGCGCCCCCTTCGAGGCGGCCCAGACGGTTCTCGGTGAGTATCAGGACCTGGCCGAAGGCGACCTCGTGCCGACCGGCCCACAGGGTGGCTTCGAGGCCAGGGTGGTCGAGCCGGGCCAGGCGCTCGTGCTCTATCTCGACGACGTCATGACCCGCGAGCAGCTGGCCGAGATCATGGCCGAGGCCGAGGATGCCGTCGAGGAGCGGGGCGGAAGGCTCGATCTCGACATCGATACGGAGATGCCGCCCTATCGGGTGAGCTGGGCCTTCGAGCTCGAGGATCTGCCCGGTGGCCGAACACGGCTGATCGAGCGCCTGCGAGCCCAGGTGGAGGTCAGCGAGCTGCAGCTGAAGGCGCTCCCGTTCCTGGGGCTGGGTGCCTTCGTGCTGATGCGCAGCCAGCTGCTGGGCATCAAGCGCCGGGCCGAGGGCGTCGCGGAGGCCTGAGCTCCTAGCGGGCGTCGCGCGTCGTCGAGGCCCCCTGCGGCAGGCTGAACCAGAAGCGAGTCAGTCCGGAGGATGACTCGGCGCCGACTCGGCCGCCCCAGCCTTCGACCAGCTGCTTGACGATGGCCAGGCCGATGCCCACGCCACCGCGCGCGCGGTCGCGCGACTTCTCCACGCGGTAGAAGCGCTCGAAGAGCCGCGGCAGGTCCTCTGCGGGAATCGACTCGCCGCTGTTGGTGATGCTGACCAGCACCGTGTCGCCGCGCTGCTCGGCGGCGAGCACGACCGTCCCGCCGGGAGAGGCGTAGCGCGCGGCGTTCTGCAGCAGGTTGACCAGCACCTGCGCGAACTGGTCGGAATCGGCAGTCGCCGGCAGCGGCTCGGTCCAGCGCCGCTCGAGCCGGAGCCCGCGCGCGTCGAATGTCGGCCGGGTCAGTTCAGCCGCGGCCCGCATCAGTGCGGCCAGGTCGACTTCGGTCGGATGGGCGGTCTTGTGGGCCGCGTCGCCCAGGGCCAGGTCGTCGAGCGAGCGGGCCAGACGTACCAGGCGCTCGGTCTCTTCCAGCAGTGATTCGTAGGTGCTCTGATCGGGCTCGATGACGCCGTCGCGGATGGCCTCGAGGTAGCCCTCCAGGTTCGTCAGTGGCGTGCGCAGCTCGTGGGCCGTGTTGGCGATGATGTCGCGGCGCTGGCGCTCGCTCTCCTCCAGCTCGGCCGCCATCTGGTTGAAGGAGTCGGCCAGGCTGGCGAGCTCGTCGGGCGCGGCGCGAGGGACGCGCGTGCCCAGGTCGCCACCTGCCACTCGCCGGGCCGCCGCGCCGATGTCGGCGAGCGGGCGCGCGATCATGCGCGACAGGACGACCGCCAGCAGGATGCTGGCCACACCGGCGACACCGATGGCGAAGAAGAGCAGTTCGCGCACGGAGTCATCGAACATGGCATAGGCGTGCTCCGCACTCTCGCCCTGGTCCATGGCGTCCATGACCACATGGGCCAGTTCGTTGCGGAAGGCCCAGATCCCGACGAACACGATGCCGACGGTCACCAGCGTGGAGGCGATGCCGACGAGCGCGATGCGCCAGGCCAAGCCGCGGCCGAAGGCCGGACGGTGGCCGTGGCTGCGCTCGCCGCCGCTGCTCACCGGACGGGTCAGGCCTCGCGTTGGGGTGCTGCGCGGTAGCCGACGCCACGCACGGTCATGACGTAGCGCGGCTGTTCGGCATCGTCACCCAGCTTCTCGCGCAGTCGGCCGACGTGGACGTCGATGGTGCGATCGAGCACGTCCCCGTCATCAGAGCCGTAGACCGCGTCGAGCAGCTGGTCGCGGGTGAGGGCCCGCCCGTCGGCGGCTACGAGCGTGACCAGCAGCTTGAACTCGACCGGGGTCAACGGGATGAGCTCATCGCCCCGCCGGACCTCGTAGCGCTCGGTATCGATGGCGAGGTCGTTCTGGGTCAGCGTGGCCGCACGAGGAGTGGCGGTCACCGGGGTCGCGGGCTGGTTGACGCGACGCAGCACGGCCTTGACGCGCACCACCAGCTCGGCCGGGCTGAAGGGCTTGGGCAGGTAGTCGTCGGCGCCCTTCTCGAGGCCGATGATGCGCTCGGGCAGCGAGCTGCGGGCGGTCAGCATCAGCACCGGCACGTCGGAGTCGGCGCGCAGCAGGCGCATGACCTCGTAGCCGTCGATCTCCGGCAGCATCAGGTCGAGCACGATGAGGGCGGGATCCTTGGCGCGCGCCAGGCGCAGGGCCTCGCGGCCGTCGTAGGCGGCGACGACGGTGAAGCCCTCGCGTTCGAGGTAGGCGCGCACGAGGGCCACGATCTTGCGATCGTCGTCGACGACGAGGATGGGTCGGGTGGTCGGGGTCGGCTCAACGCCGGGCTGGGTGGTGGGCATCAGGCTGTTCATGCTAGCGCTGCAGTCTCGTGGGCTTCGGTTACGACGACGTGACACTTGACAAAATAGAACAGATGTTCGATGATTCGTCGGGCCATGGAACGGTCATCAGAGCCTCTCAGCAGTGCCCTTGCCACCCTCCGGACCCGCTGGGGCAGTGCTGCCGTCCGGCTGGGTAACGGCAACCCGGCCGGTGCGGTGGCAGCAGCGGGTCGAGAGGCTCCGGCCGTCCATGGCTCCCTCGCCCTCGCGGCGCTCCCGGACTCCGACCCGGGAGCGCCGCGCCCAACACCGGAGGTGGCCGCGGGCGTCATCTCCACGGGTTTCCCGGCACTGGACGCGGTCATCGGGCCCTCGGGCCTGCCGGCAGCGGCCAGCGTCGTCGTGCGTGGCGGGCCCTCGAGCGGCAAGACCACGCTGGCGCTGCGCTGCGTCGCGGAAGCCCAGGCGAACGGGGACATCGCCGCCTGGCTGGACCTGGGCCGGGCCTTCGATCCAGTGGAGGCGGTCGGTCGCGGCGTGGACCTGCAGTGGACCCTGGTGATCCGGCCCCATGACGCAGCGGAGGGACTGGCCCTCGCCGGGGCGCTGCTGACGGGACGCAGCGTCGGCCTCTTGGTGGTGGACCTGCCGGCCCGTTCACGGCTGCGGCTGGACGATCAGTTGCGCCGGCTCGCGGCCCATGCCCGGCGCGTGGGTGCCCGCCTCGTCGTGCTCGAGCCGCCCTCGGTGGCAGGTTCGGTGCAGGCTGCGCTGGCCCAGGGCACGGGTCTGCGGCTGGAGCTGGAGCGGCAGGCCTGGCTGCGGCTGGGGCGGGACGTGGTCGGCCAGCGCACCTCCGTGGTCGTGGCCAAGAACCGCTACGGGCCGCCCGGGCGCAGCGTGGAACTGGACATCCACTATCTCGCTGACGGAGAGCGTGCGTTGGCCGCTCACCGGCGGGCGTCGGACGGTGCGGGGCAAGTGGTCCAGCCGTTGGTGCCCGCGCCAGAAGGCCTGCCCACGCTGGAGCGGGTACCCACGCTGGAAAGACTGCCCATGCCAGGGCCCATCCCGGCGGCCCCCGGCCCCCGGCTGGTCGTGCTCTGAGCACGGTCCCGGACACGTGCCCTCGAGTGATCCATGCGCTTGCTCTACCTCGATTGGCCGCATCTGCCGCTACGGTTGGCACTAGGCCGTGAGCCGGAGCCGGATGAGGCGGTCGTGCTCGGCGGCCGGCCCTGGGATCCCGGGGTCGTGCTCGACCGCAGTCCAGCCGCTGGGGCGCTGGGCGTGCGCCGGGGACAGCCACTGGGCACGGCGCACAGTCTTGTTCCGGAAGCGGAGTTCCTGCCACTGGACCCTGCTGGGTTGGCGGATCCGTTCGAGACCGCGCTGGATGCACTGAATGCCCTGGCCCCGGCCGTGGAAGGGGAGGTGGACCCTGCCGACCCACGTTTCGGGCGGATCCTCATCGGTATCGAGGGCCTGGGGCGGCTGTGGGGTGACGAGCCGGCTCTGGTCCGCCGGGCGTTGGCCATCGTAGCCCCGACGCTGCCGGGCCGGCCCCGTGTCGGGATCGGGGCTACCCGTTTCGGAGCGGCGGTGGCAGCCCGGCTCGGTGCCGGCGTGATCCTGCCGGCATCGGTGCCACCACGGCCGGTGTCAGTGCCACCTCACCGGGCATCGGTGCCACCCCGGCTGGCGCCACCCTGGCCGGTGTCGGTGTCATCCCACCTGGCGGACAGCGGGAGGAGGCGGCTTTTCTGGCGCCGTTGCCGTTGGGCCTGGTGCCGGCGGAGCCGGGGGTGCACGAGCGACTGCGGGTGCTGGGGTTGGAGACGATGGGGCAACTGGCAGCACTCGATCACTCCGCAGTGGTGGCCCGCTTCGGGGCGGCCGGGGCAGAGATGCATGACCTGGTGCGAGGACTGGATCGGCGCCCGCTGCGCCCGCGTCGCCGGCTGGAGCAACTGGCTGCGGACGTGGAGCTGGATCCGCCCGCGGATGAGCTGGAGCCATTGCGCTTCGTGCTGCACCATCTCTGCGGCATGCTCTGCGAGCAGTTGGCCGCACGCGGTGCCGGCGCTGCCCGGGCGGAGCTGACCTTGTCGTTGGAGCGTCCGCAGCACGACCCGGGGCCACGGTCGCAGGCCTATCAGCAGACGCTGCCGGAACCATCCGCCGCGGCCGAGCTGCTGGAGCGGCTGCTCATGGCCCGCCTGGAGGCAGAGCCACCGTCGGCACCGGTGGAGCGGCTGGCGCTGCAGCTCGATGGCACCGCGCCGGAGGCCGGCCAGCAGCTGACGCTGTTCAGTCGGCAGGGCGTCCAGGCCGCTCATCTCGAGTGGCAGCTGGCGGGCCTCGCCATCCGTTTCGGAGCCGATCGGGTCCTGCGCGCGGTCACCGTCGATCCCGAAGCCGCGGTCGCGGAGCGGCGCTTCGAGTGGCAGGATGCCGCGGGCTCGGTCATGGAGACGGGGACGTGACCCGTCTGCTGGGTCAGCACCCGGTCATCGAGGTAGAGGAGAATGACCGTGGCTGGCCGGTCGGGTTGCGCTGGCCGGGGGTCCGCGAGCCGGTGGAGACGTGCAACCACTGGCGCGTCGAGGAGGCCTGGTGGCGCCGACCGCTGGTGCGCGACTACTTCAAGGTGGTGGGCCCGCGGGTGCTGGCGCTCATCTACCGGGACGTGCTCGATGGCACGTGGCACCTCGAGCGGCTCTACGACTGAACGAGCCCGATCGGGCTGAGGATCAGGCCAGGCGGTGCCATCTCACCCATGGGCTGGGTAGGACCGCAGGGTCCAGGCTCCCGACAGGCGCGGCCGGCTAGTAGTCCGACAGGCGCGGTGGGTTCTTCGGTGGCGGCCGGCGCAGGCTGGGCATGCGCTTGGCGTCGGTCTTGAGCACCGCCAGCGGGTCGATGCGCTCGCGGGCGTAATCGGGGTAGCCCCGCTTGCGCGCGGCATCGTGCACGCGCATCGGCGCTCCGTCCATGCGCACGAGCCGGTAGCGCATCATCTGCTTGCCCTCGGCCCTGGACATGCGCCCGAGGGCCCGGCCGGCCTTGACCTTGTCGCCCGGCTCCACCAGCAACTCCTTGAGCTCGGAGTAGACGCTGTAGTAGCCGTTGCCGTCGTCGATGACCACACCCAGCGGGAACCTGGGCTTCTTGCTGTTCTTGGTCGAGCCCTTGGCGTACTGCTCGTAGACGTCGTCGAGCGGGCCATCGAAGCCGGTGTGCCGGGCCCAGTCGCGACCCGCAGCCACGACCACGCCCCTGTGAGCGGCCTTGACGTAGGCCCCCTCGAACCAGGTGATGACGAGACCGTCGTGGATGCGCTCGCCGGCGACCTCGAAGTCGCCGCTTGGATGGGGCTGGTAGTAGGTCGCCACCATGCCGCCACGGACCGGCCAGACGTAGCCGCGCAGCTTGCCGGGATCCTTGGAGGTAGGAGCCGTCAACTCGGCCATCTGGACGACCGCTTCATCGGCCTGTGGGTCGAACGAGGGGGCGACATCAACGACCTCGTCAGCTGCGACGGTCGGTTCAGCGTACTGGGGCGCCGCGACGATGATGGCCAGTGCGACGGCGATGATGGCCATCAGGAAACCGCCGGATATCAGCCCGGAGAGGGCTTCACGGCGCGCAGCGGGGTCCGTTTGCTGGCCCGCTCGCGCCGAGGGCACGGACGTCGTCTGCAGGCCCCTGTCTGCCACTGCCCCAATCCTACAACTCCGCGGGTGTTGACACAACGCACCAGTGCACGCCACAAGCGCCGCCCTGTAGTAGAACGGATGTTCTATATTGAAGGGGTGACAAGGGCCTTCGCAGAGCTGCACTGCCACACCGACTTCTCATTCCTCGACGGCGCCTCGCCGGCCGAGGACCTCGTCGAGCGGGCGGTGGAGCTGGGTCTGTCAGGCCTCGCGGTGACCGATCACCAGGGGCTCTACGGTGCCGTCCGGTTCAGCGCTGCCGCGCGTGAGGCCGGCCTGCACGCGGTGGTGGGCATGGAGATCGAGCTGCTCGATGCGGCCGCTCCCGATCCGGTCGCGATCGTCGTGCCGCCAAGGCGCGCGAAGCAGCGCAAGCCCGCGCCCACCGGGCTGGCGCCCACCGGGCCCGTGCTCACCACGTCGGAGCCGAGGGCCGGGGAGCCGACCCGGGCGCTCGTGCCCAGGCAGCGCCCACCGGGCCATCGGGAGCCGCGTCGTGAGGATCTGCGCGGTGTGCGTCCTCGAGAGTTGGGTCCGCACCTGACGCTCCTGGCCGCCGACCAGACCGGCTACGCCAGCCTCTGCCGCCTCACCAGCGCTGCCCACCTCGCAGGCACCAAGGGCGTGCCGCGCTTCACCCATGAGCTGCTGGAGCGGCATCGCGAGGGCCTCGTCGTCCTCACCGGCTGTCGCCACGGCGAGTTGTCCCGTCGTCTGCTGGCCGGCGACCGCGAGGGTGCGGCACGGGCGGTGGCTCGCCTCGAGCGCATCACTGCCCAGGACGGCCTCTACGTGGAACTGCAGCACCACCTGCTGCCCGACGACGACTGGCTGGTCGCGGAGCTGGCCAGGCTGGCGCACGAGGCCGGGAGCCCCACGGTCGTGACCAACGGCGCCCACTACGCCCTGCGCTCCGACCGCGAGCTGCAGGACGTGCTCGTCTCGATCCGCCACGGGCAGGACCTCGACGCAGCCACGCATCTGCGAAGACCCAACGCCGAGTACGCCCTGAAGAGTGGCCCGGAGCTGGCGGCGCTGCCGCCGGGACATGACACCGACCCGCTGGTGCGCCACGCCTGGCTCGACGGCATCAAGCGCGCGGGCGAGGTGGCGGCCCACTGCCGAGTGGACCTCGAGTTCGAGCGCTACCGCTTCCCCGGCTTCCCGGTGCCGGGCGGGGAGACGCCTTTCTCCCATCTCGAGAAGCTCTGTCACGACGGCGTGCGCCGGCGCTACCACCCCATCACGCCGCGCGTGCTCAAGCAGATGGCCCACGAGCTCGAGGTCATCGAGTCCACCGGCTTGGCGGAGTTCTTCCTCATCTGCTGGGACCTCATGCGCTTCGCCCGCGAGCGCGGCATCCCGGCACAGGGCCGGGGCAGCGCCGGTGATTCGATCGTGGCCTTCGCGCTGGGCATCACCCGCGTCGATCCCATCCGCCACGAGCTGCTCTTCGAGCGCTTCATCAACGAGGGCCGCACGACCTATCCCGACGTGGACATCGACTTCGCCTCGTCCCGGCGCGAAGAGGTCATCCGATACGTCTACGAGCGCTACGGTCCAGAGCACACGGCCATGGTCTGCAACGTGGTCACCTATCGGGCCCGCTCGGCCGTGCGCGAGGTGGGCTACGCGCTGGGCTTCCCTCGCCCGCTCGTCGACCGCGTGGCCAAGGCGCTCGAGACCTACGACTCGGGCTTGGTCCGGCGCGACCTGGAGGCGGACGGCGGCTTCGCCGAGTTCTTCACCGAGCCGGCCGAGGGCGGGACCGGGATGCGCCAACTGCTCGACGAGATGGGCGAGCTGCGCGTGCCCACGGCCGACCTGCGACCGGGCCCGACCGATGACGAGGGTGGTCCCGGCGACACGCCCGCGAGCGAGCACTTCCTGCGCCATGAATCGGAACGACGCCTGGCGCTGGCCTCGCTCCAGGAGGGCGGTCCGAAGGGCGTCGGTGCGGATGCCGAGCGCCGCATCCTGCCCACCAGCGTGGGCGCCGTCGAGCTCGATCCGCTCCCGCCCCGGCGCCGCGGCTCCACGCTCGGCCTCTCGCCCTGGGATCGCTGGCTGGAGCTGTGCGCGCGCATCGACGGCCGCCCCCGCCATCTCTCCATCCACGTCGGCGGCATGCTCGTGACCCGCGCCCCGCTGGTGGACATCGCCCCGCTGGAGCACGCCACCATGCCCGGGCGCGTGGTGGTCCAGTTCGACAAGCGCGACATCGAGACGATGAAGCTGATCAAGCTCGATCTGCTCGGTCTGCGCATGCTCAGCGCCATCGACGATGCCCTGCGCGACATCCGCGTCGACTGTGCCGTGCATCTCGATCTGGATCGGCTGCCGGAGGACATCGGGGAGGTCTTCCGCATGATCGTCGCGGCCGACACGGTGGGCGTCTTCCAGATCGAGTCACGGGCACAGATGCAGACGCTGCCCAAGAGCCGGCCCGAGACGCTCGACGACCTGGTGGTGGAGGTCGCCATCATCCGCCCGGGCCCGATCCAGGGCGACGCCGTGCACCCCTACCTGCGCCGCCGCCAGGGGCTCGAGCCGGTCACCTATCTCCATCCCAGCCTCGAGCCGATCCTGAAGGAGACGCTGGGCGTGATCCTCTACCAGGAGCAGGTCATGAGGATCGCCATCGAGGTGGCCGGCTACAGCGCCGCCGACTCCGACGGCTTCCGCCGGGCCATGGGCACCTGGCGCTCCACGCGGGAGATGGAACGGCTGCACACCGGCTTCGTGGAGGGCTGCATGCGCACTAGCGGGCTCACGCCCGCAGATGCGGAGGAGCTTTTCACCAAGGTCGCGGGCTTCGCCAGCTTCGGCTTCAACAAGAGCCATGCCGCGGCCTTCGCCCGCACGGCCTACGAGTCGGCCTTCCTCAAGCTCTTCTATCCGGCGCAGTTCGTGAGCGGGCTCATCAACGCCCAACCCATGGGTTTCTACCCCGTGGAGGTGCTCATCAACGACGCCAAACGGCATGGCGTGGCGGTGTTGCCGGTGGACGTCAACGCCAGCCGCTTCCGCACGGCCACCGAGTGGGTGGGTACCCCCGGTTCGCCACTGCCGCCAGAGGTCGGGATCGAGCGGCGCCCGGAGGTGGTCGAGTCCTCCGCAGTGGTGGTCCCGAGCGGAGAGGCCCGTGACCGTTTCGCAGCGCCGAGTGCGCGCGGCTACGGGATCCGCCTGGGGCTGCACCTGGTCAAGGGCATCGGCGAGGCAGAGGGGGAAGCGCTCGACGCTGCCCGCGCGGAGGGCGGTCCCTTCGGTTCGCTGGCCGATCTGGTGGCGCGGACGGAGTTGTCAGAGGAGGTGCTCGAGCGACTCATCCGCGCCGGCGCCCTCGACTCCCTGGGTCAGCCGCGGCGGGAGGCACTGTGGCAACTGCGCGAGGTCGCGGGGGCGTCGCGCGGTCGGACGGACGGGCGTTCAACCAACTCGCGACGTGCCCGGGAGCGGCCACTGGACATCCGCCTGCCGCCGACTCCGGCACCGTCGCTGCCGCCACCGTCGGAGCTGGAGCGGCTGGGTGATGCCTACGCCATCCTCTCGCTCGATGCTCGCCAGCAGGTCATGGAGCTCTACCGGCCGGCCTTGCAGCGACTGGGGGCCATGACGCTCGGTGAGCTGGCCGATCGACGTCCGGGACGGGTCGCCATCGGCGGGCTGGTGGTCACGCGCCAGCACCCCATGACCGCCAAGGGCACCGTCTTCCTGGCCCTGGAGGACGAGACAGGCATGGTCAACGTGACGCTGTGGCCACGGACGTGGGCTCGGTTGCGCGGGGTCGTGCGCCGGCACGCGCTGCTCTACGTGGAAGGCGACCTGCAGGTGGAATCGAACGTCATCAACCTGGTCGCGCAGCAGGTCAGGCCGCTCATCGAGGTCTGCCGCGATGCCGGCGGGCCCGAGCAGCCGCAGGGCGTGCGCCAACTGGGCCATGCCGGCATGCGCCGGCTGGGCTGAGCCCCCTACTTGCCCTTCTTGCGGCGGACCTCGCGCTCCTCGAACTTCTGCTGCCGCAGGGCCTCGCGGTCGGCGCGGGCCTGCTCCTTGGCCTTCTGTGCCTGCTCGCGCTCGCGGGTGGCACGATTGGCCGCAGCACGCTCCTGTGACGAGCGCAGGAAGCGTCGATACCACGAGGCGAAGCCGCCGGCGAGGACGCCGATGCCCAGGCCCATGAGATACGTCTGGAGGATGAGATCGCTCGAGATCTCGGGCACCTCACCGCCGGTGGAAGCGGTCAGCGCGTCCGCGCTCTCGCGCGCCACATCGGTGGCCAGTGAGACGACCACGACGTAGACGGTCGCGCTGAGGAAGCCCAGGGTGCCGCCGACGAGGTAGGAGCCGCGCGGTGCGAGGAAGCCGCCGATGAAGAAGATGAACAGGCTGGTGGGGTGCAGCGTCAGGCTGATGTAGAGGCTGGCGCCATCGCTGACCATCGGCGGCAGCTCGTCGAGCGCGCCGTTGATGAGCGCCACCGAGAGCACGAAGGTCAGCGCCAGCAGGCCGAAGGGCAACCACACCAGCTTGCGGCTGAAGAAGATCTCGGGCAGGTGCCGCAGATCGTCCAGGACATCGGGCATCTGGAACCACGACGAACGCTGCGGCGGCTGGGCCTCCTCGGCTGTTGCGTCGACGTCGAGGGCGTCGGGCTCGGCCTCGATGTCACGCTGCTCGTCCTTGTGGCGACGGCGCGCTTCGGCTCGGCTGGTGTTCTTGGGGCGGAGTCGGGTATTCCTGGAACGGGGCACGTGTGATCCTGCTTGCACTCATGGAAAGGGGGCGGCGCGATGGTACCGCGCCACGCGTCTGCGCGCCGTGCACGGATGCACGCACGCTCAGGGCCCATGACCATCAGGCGGTCGCCGCGTCGCCCGCCGGCTCTACACTCGTCCCCCGTGAGCCTGCCATCGGCCCGGACCGTCAGCATCCGCGACATCGACTGGCGCTGGGCGCTGCCGCGGATCCTGCTCGTGTTCCTGGTCACGCGACTGCTCGTG
Organism: uncultured Chloroflexia bacterium; assembly: GCA_963716815.1. Classification (GTDB taxonomy): domain Bacteria; phylum Chloroflexota; class Limnocylindria; order Limnocylindrales; family CSP1-4; genus JAFMJV01. Next base: position 79,010 of record CAVQUM010000009.1, on the reverse strand, counting down.
CTGGCCGTGGCCGTGGCCGTCGAGACCACGCAGCCCGCGCCGGAGGGCGTGCGCGTCGACGAGCGCCCGCTCATCGGCAGCCTGACCGCCTGGGACGGCAGCTACTACGTGGGCATCGCCGAAGCGGGCTACCACGCGCAGGTCGAGGGCTTCCCCGACTACGCCTTCTACCCCGGCTACCCCATCGTGGTACGCGCCACGATGCTGCTGACCGGCGGCGATGCTGGCCTCGCGGCCGTCGTCGCGAGCAACCTCGCCTTCTTCCTCGCGCTGCTCGTGCTCTACGCGCTCTCGGTCCGGCATCTGGAACCGCGGCGGGCGTTGCTCAGCCTCTGGTTCCTGTCGCTCGCGCCGGGCGCCATCGCGTACGTGCTCTCGTACTCGGACAGCCTGATGCTGCTGCTGGCGGTCTGTGCCTTCCTGGCCATGGAGACGCGGCATGGCTGGCTCGCCGGGATCGCCCTGGCGCTGGCCACGCTGACGCGTGCTCCGGGCATCCTGCTGGGGCTGCCGTTGCTGCTGTTGATCGTCGAGCGTGACGGGTGGCGGCCAACGCGGGCGTGGCTCCCGCTGTTCCTGGCCCCGCTCGTGCTCCTTGGCTTCTACGGTTACCTGTGGTGGCTGACCGGCGATCCCACCGCACCCATCTCGGCGCAGTCGTACTGGCGTTTGCCCGACGCTACCGAGGCGATCGCGAGCCCGATGGCCTCGGTGGCGGTCGACACCCCGGCCGGGACCCTGGGCATGAGCCAGGCGCCCGAGTGGGTCATCGGGCTGTGGGTGGGCTCGATCGCGTTCTATTCGTTCCTCTTCGTCTTCTTCCGCCATGACCGAATGCGACCGGCCTACTGGCTGGTGGCCATCATCGCGCTCGCGACCGTCTTCCTCTCCGGTCGTCTGCAGTCAGCCCCGCGCTACCTGGCCGTGGCCTGGCCGTTCGACTGGGCCCTCGCCGATCGCCGCTCGCGCATAGGCATGGCCACCGTCCTGTTCGTTTTCGCGATGGTACAGGCAGTCCTCTTGTGGCTGGCGTTCACGTGGACGCTTGCGCCGTAGCCACAGCACGGGGATCTCCACAGCGCGCTAAGTGCCGGTGAAGAGGCACCTGCGAGCATCTGGCTTCGCACCCGCCTCACACCCCGCCTCGCATCCGCCGGTACCGGAGGTCCTCCATGTCCCGGCGTTGGCGCCCGTTCCCCTTGGTCCTGCTCGTGATGGCGCTCCTGACGCCCGCCTCGGTGCTCTCGGCGGTGACCTGGCCACCATCGACCACGTTGGTGGTGGGCGAGGTCGTGACCGGCGGCGCGAACGGCTCGGACGAATACGTGGAGCTGTTCAATGCCGGCTCATCCGCGGCGCAGCTGGCAGGCCTCGAGCTGGTCTACGCCAGCGCCAGCGGCAAGTCGGTGACGCGCAAGCGCACCTGGAGCGACCGCCAGCTGGGTCCCGGCCAGCGCCTCTTGCTGGCCAACGTCGACGGCGCCTACGCAGCCCTCGCCGACCAGACCTACAGCGGTGGCTTCAGCGCGGCCGGTGGTTCGCTGGTACTGCGTGTCGTGGGCGGCGACGTGGTCGACGCACTCTCCTGGGGCACGGCCGCATCGGCCTTCGTGGAGGGCACGCCCGGCGCGGCGCCCGATCCCGGCTTCTCGCTGGAGCGACGGCCCGGGGGTGGCGCCGGCAACGGCCGGGACACCAATGACAACGCGGCCGACACGGTCATCAACTCGCAGCCTGTGCCGCAGGAATCTACGGGCGTCGTGCCCGCGCCGACGCCGACGCCGACCGCCAAGCCGACGCCGCCACCGACCCCGAAGCCCACACCCTCACCGACCCCGACCCCGACCCCGAAGCCCACGTCGCCACCCACGCCCGAGCCGACGCCGAAGCCCACGTCGCCACCCACGCCCGAGCCGACGCCGACCCCGACGCCAACGGCTCCTCCGACGGCCGTGCCCACACCGACCACGACCCCGGCCCCGACGCCGGTGCCGGCGACGCCGGCGCCCACGATCCCGCCGGCGCCCACGCCTGACCCGACCGCAGCACCCACGGCCTCGCCGGAACCCTCGGCCGCGCCGTCACAGGCTCCGCAGCCGACTCCGCCCGCCTCGCCGAGGCCCACACCCACGGGGACCCCACTACCCAGCTCGCCGCCGGCGAGCCCGGCTCCGACCCCATCGCCGGCACCGACGGCCCCGCCGGCCATGACCGTGAGTGCGGTGCGCGCGCTGCCCGTGGGCGCGGCCGTGATCGTCGCTGGCACGGTGACGGTGCAACCCGGCCGCATCCTGGGCGATCGCACGTTCGTGTTGCAGGACGAGAGCGGCGGCATCCCGGTCCGGCTGCCGACCGGCTACGCCGACGACCCGCTGGCTCGCGGCACGATGGTGCGGGTGCATGGCATGACGGCTGCTCCGTACGGCAACCTGGAGGTCCGAGCGGAGACGGCAGCGGACGTAGCGGTCATGGGGGTCGGTGGCACCCCACCGTCGACGAAGCTCGACACCAGCGGCTTGAACGAGGGCCACGAGGGCCTGCTGGCGACCATCGTCGCGACGGTCGCGACCGTCGACGGCTACGACAGCGGCGCGGTCTCGATCGGCGTCCGCGACGATACCGGCGACGGGCGCGTCTATGCCTTCGCACCCATCGCCCTGGACAAGGACAGCGTGGCCAGCGGGCAGCAGATCCGAGCCACGGGCATCGTGGGCCAGCGTGCCAGCAGCACCGGTGCGGGCGACGGTCACCGACTGTGGCTGCGGGGAGTCGCCGACGTGGAGCTGCTGGCCGAACCGCCCGCGACGACACCGGTCCCGACGCCCGGGCCGGGCAAGAGGAGCGCCAAGCCGCCGCGGGTCAAGACCGGGCGGCCACGCCCGGGCGGGTCGTGACCATCACCGGCGTGGTGACCTCGCCCGCCGGGCTCATCGACAGCGAGGGCCGGCGCGTCACGGTCCAGGACAAGACCGGCGCCATCCTGCTGCGCTACCCCGAAGGCGAGACGCCGGCACCCGTCGGCCGCACGGTTCGCGCTACCGGCGAGGTGGGCACGTGGTATGACACGCGCCAACTGGAGTCGATCTCGTCACCGCGCACCAAGCGCAAGGCAGCCATCAAGCCGGCCACGATCTCGGACCCGCCGGGCGAGGCCGACGAGTGGATGCTGGTGCGGGTCTGGGTCATCATCAGCGATGTCGAGCGAGACGGCGACAGCTGGCGGGCCGAGGCAGCGATGCGCTCGGGCGAGAGCCTCCCGATCGTGGGACTGACCGGCAGCGGCATCGACGGTGAGCTGCTCGAACCCGGCCGGCAGGCGCGCATCACCGGGGTCGTCCGGCGTGCCCACCCATCGGCGGGCGACCGGCGCTTCGCGATCGCTCCCCGTTGGCGCAAGGACATCCGCCTCGGCGAGCTCGTCGCTGGCGAGGACGCCGACGAAGACCAGCCCGGGGACGGCGAAGACGCCGCCGGGACATGGTCGCCCGCGGACGACCCCGGCGGGGACGGGGTGCTCACCGTCACGCTGGGGACGCTCGAGCAGTTCGATCAGCGGATCGTGCGCGTCGGCGGCCGGGTCGAGGACATCGCCCCCGACCGACTGACCCTCGATGACGGTACGGCCAGCGGCATCGTGCGCATCCCCGAGACGGTCGCGCCCCTCGAGCCCCGGCTGCGCCTGGGGGAGGTGGTCAATGCCACTGGTCGCGTCACGCGCCGAGCCGGCAGACCGGCCGAGGTCGTGGTGGAGTCCGCCGCGGACCTGCGTCGCGCGGCCGGTCTGGCGCCGAGCCAGTCGCACCTCGACGAAGCCCTCCTCCTCGGACCGCCGACGAGCGAGCAGGTGCACGCTCCCTCGATCGGTGGCGTGCAGGCGGCTGCTGCGGGCGCGTTCGATCCGGCGATCGTGGCTGGACTCGCGACGCTCGGCCTGCTCTGCGCCGGCTGCTTCGTCGTCGCGGGGTGGCTGGCGTGGCGCACCCGCCGGGGGCCGGCGCCTACAGCGGTGGAGCGATCTCTCCCGAGCCACGGATGACGAGGGTGGTGCGCAAGGTGATCTTCTGCGGTGGCCCGCTCCAGCCGGCCATCCGACGCAGCAGCAACTCGGCACCGGCTCGGCCGAGCTCTCCCGCGTCGGTGCGCACGACCGTCAGCGGCACGGCCAGTGACTCAGCCAGCTCGAGGTCGTCGAAGCCGACCACGGCCACGCGCCCCCGGTCTTCGCCCAGCGCGCCGATGACGCCGACGGTCATGCGGTTGTTGGCACAGAAGATGGCCGTGGGCGGGTCGTCTCCAGCGAGCAGCGACGTGGCCCCGGCGCGTGCCTCTTCCACGGTCTCGCCATGCAGCTCGAGCGACCGGTCGGGCTCGATTCCCGCCGCGGCGAGCGCGTCACGGTAGCCGCGCCGCCGTTCGGTCATGGTGTAGATGCGCAGCGATTGCGCGACGAGGGCGATTCGTCGGTGGCCCCGCGCGAGGAGGTGCTCGGTCGCGGTTCGCGCACCGCCACGGTCGTCGAGCGTGATGGTGTCGGCGGCGAGCTTCCGCTGTGGCCGGTCGAGGAAGACGATGGCGGTGCCCAGCTCCATCTCCCGTGCCAGGTAGCTGTGGTCATGACCGACGGGCACGATGATGAGCCCGCCCAGCCGATGGGCGACCAGCGATTCGATGATCTCGTGCTCACGTTCGGGTTCGAAGTCGGAGCTGGCGGTGATGACGTGCCGGCCGCTGGCGGCGGCGACGTCCTCGATGGCCCGCGCGGCCTTGGCCCAGAAGGGGTTGGAGACATCATCGATGACGAGCCCGATCTCACGCCGGCTCGCGCCGCGCGCGAAATCGGCTGCGACCACGTTCGGCCGGAAGCCGAGCTCGCTGATGGCGGCCATCACCCGCTCGGCCGTTCGAGGACGCACGCCCGGTTCGCCGTTGACCACGCGCGAGACGGTCTTGAGGCTGACGCCCGCGAGTGACGCCACGTCGCTCATGGTCGGTCGGGCAGGGCCGCCGGACGGTCGGGGAGGGCGCCGAGCGGCAACTCGAGCGGACCGTCCCGTGCCTCTGCTCATGCGGCTCTCCCGCTCTCCTTCTGTGGCCTCCAGACGTCCGATGGACGTTGTGGCACACGATTGCGCGATTCGCGTTGACAGCGCTGTCATCATGCTGCACCATGCGTCAATACGCAACGTGTGATCACCGCGGCCGCTCGACGAGGGTCGGCGGCCGGAAGCGCACACGACGCTCGCCGGCAGGGCAGGGAGGCTCCGCTGGCCGATAGTGGAGAGAGGAGGCTGCCTTCCGCCAGGACGTCTTCGATACGCGCGTCATCCGACACCACCCGCTCATGTGAGGAGGAACTCGTGAAGCGATTGATCAGCATCACGTCGGCCGCACTGCTGACCGCGGCCATGCTGCCCGGCGTCGCCGCCGCCCAGGACGATATGGAGAAGCCCAACATCGCCTTCCTGCCGGGCATCGTGGATCCCTTCTACCAGGTCATGGAGCAAGGCATCCTGAAGGCCGGCGAGGACTTCGGCCTCGACATCCAGGTCGCTCAGTATCCCGACTACCTGGGGTACGTCCGCGCAGAACCCGATCCTCGATGCGCTCAAGGGCCAGGGCAACCTGGACTACCTCATCACCGCTCCGGTGAGCACCGAGGAGATGATCGCCCCGCTGCAGGAGGCCCTCGATCAGGGCACCAAGATCATCACCGTGGACACCTTCCTGGCTGACGGCGACTACGTCAACGGCCCGGTGACCTTCCCCATCTCGCTACATCGGCTCCGACAACGTCGAGGGCGGGCGCATCGCCTGCGCGGCCATCGCCGACGCCATCGGCGGCGCCGGCAAGGTCTACATCCAGAACACCAACCCCGACGTCAGCTCGGTCATGGGCCGCAGCCAGGGCTGCCGCGAGGTGCTCGACTCCTATCCGGACATCGAGATCGTGGCTGAGGAGTACAACGAGGACGTCGAGGCCAAGGGAGTCCAGCAGACCGAAGCCATCCTGCAGCTCCATCCGGATCTGGCGGGCATCTTCGGCGTCAACGTCTTCAGCGCCCAGGGCGCCGGCGAGGCCGTCAAGAACGCCGGTCTCGGTGGCGAGGTCCAGATCGTCGCGTATGACGCCACCGCGCGCGCCATCGAGCTGCTGAGGAACGGCGACGTCACCATGGTCCTCGCGCAGAAGCCCGCCGACATGGGCTACCTGGGCGTGGCCTTCGCCATGGCCGACGCAGCCGGCGTGACCAGCCTGCCCAAGCACGTGACCACCGGCTTTGCCATCATCGACGCCGAGAACGTCGATGACCCCGAGTTCGCGCGCTTCATCTATCAGGTCGACTGACCATCCAGCGCAGGCCCCAGGGCCTGGCGCGTACCGACGTGAGGTGCCCCCGAGGGCACCTCACGCTTCTTCGAGAGGACCCCGCTCTTGACCGAGCCCGAGACCCAGGCCCCGGCGAACGACCCGCAGCTGGAGAGACGCAAGCGGATCGTGCTGGGCGTCAGTCGCGCGTGGGCCTGGGTCTTCCTGCTCGGGCTGATCATCTTCTTCACCATCAGCGTCTACGCACAGACCGATGGCGAAGTCTTCTTCCTCAACCTGCGCAACATCCAGTCCATCCTCAACACCATCGTGCCCGTCCTGCTGCTGGGCCTGGGTCAGACCTTCGTCATCATCTCCGGTGGCATCGACCTCTCGGTGGGCTGGGTGATGGGCCTCTCTTCGGTCGTGTCGGCCAGGTCGACGCTGGTGCTGGTCGAAGCAGGCGTGGGCGCCTATCCGGCCATCTTCATCGGCTTCGGCATCGCCCTTGCGGCCGCCTCTTCCGTGGGTCTCATCAGCGGCATCATCATCGCCAAGCTGCGCGTGCCCAGCTTCATCGTGACCCTGGGCATGGCCTTCGTGGCGCGCGGTATCGCGCTCATGATCTCGAACGGCAGGACCATCGGCGGTCTGCCCGAGGAGCTGCGCGACCTCGGCAACGAGTCGCTCATCTACTGGCAGCACGGCGAAGGTGGCGGTCCCTCGTTCCTCTTCAAGCCGGACGTCGCCGGTGAGGCGCTGCGCAGCATGGACCGCCTCTTCTCCTGGCCCGTCGTGGTCACGGCCATCACCGTGGCCATCGCGGTGTTCCTGCTGCACAAGACGCAGTTCGGGCGCCACACCTACGCCATCGGCGGCAACCGCGAGGCCTCGGTCCGCGCCGGCGTCCCGGCCGACCGCCAGACCATCATGATCTTCACCCTCTCCGCCTTCACGGCCGGTCTCGCCGGCATCCTCTACACGGCCCGCTTCACCGGCGGCTCCTCGATCGCCGGCGAGCCGCTGCTGCTCAACAGCATCGCGGCGGTGATCATCGGCGGCGTGAGCATGTACGGCGGTCGCGGCAACATCATGGGTACGGTCATCGGGGCGCTCATCATCGCCATCCTCGTGACCGGCCTGATCATGCTGCAGGTCGACCCGTTCCTGCAGTTCGTCATCATCGGCATCGTGGTCATCATGGCCGTGCTCATCGACCAGGCCCGCGACCTGGTGGCCGGAAGGGCGGAGAGTCAATGAGCGGAGACCCCGGAGACGACCGTGTCCAACGAGCCCATCCTCTCGGTCCGCCACCTGGTCAAGCGCTTCGGCGGCCTGACCGCCGTCGACGACGTCAGCCTCGACATCCACCCCGGCGAGGTCGTCGGGCCTGGTGGGCGACAACGGCGCCGGCAAGTCGACGCTCATCAAGTGCGTCTCGGGCGTCCATCACCGCGACAGCGGACGCATCTTCTTCGAGGGCAAAGAGATCGCATTTCTCGCGACCCATCGAGGCGCGCCGAGGCCGGCATCGAGACGATCTACCAGGACCTGGCCCTGGCCGGCAATCTCGATGTCAGTGCCAACATCTTCCTTGGGCGTGAGGTCAAGAAGCGCTACCTCGGCGGCGTCATCAAGACGCTGGACGAGAAGGAGATGCTGGCCGAGTCGAGCGGGCATCCTCGACAGCCTTGGCATCCAGATCCCGCAGATGCGCAAGGAGATCGAGAAGCTCTCCGGTGGACAGCGCCAGGCGGTGGCCATCGCCCGGGCCATCTACTGGAATGCCCGGATGATGATCATGGACGAGCCCACCAACAACCTCGGGGTGCCCGAGCAGCGCAAGGTCATGCAGTTGATCGACACGCTCAAGTCCCAGGGTGTGCCGGTCATCTTCATCTCGCACACGTTGCCTGACGTCTTCGCCGCCACCGACCGCATCGTGATCATGCACCGCGGGCGCAAGGTGGCCGAGATGCCGACGGCGATCCACCAACACGACCGAGGTCGTCGAGTACATGGTGGGTGCTCGCACGCAATCGGAGCCGGAGGTCGTGACGGCTCGGTCAGGCGGGGTCAGGCGGGGTCAGCCGGTCTCCCCGGCAGCCCAGACGTCGACCAGCTCCGATATCGCGTGGATGACGACGATGTGCATCTCCTGGATGCGCGCGGTCTCGTCCGAGGGCACGTGCAGCACGTGCTCGGCGGTGTCCCGCAGGCGTCCGCCGCCCGCGCCGGTCAGCGCCCACGTCGACGCGCCCGCGGCCCGCGCCGCGAGCAAGCCGCGGATGACGTTCTCCGCGTTGCCCGACGTGCTGATGCCCACGACCAGGTCGCCCGGCCGGCAGTGGGCCTCGACCTGGCGGGCGTAGACATCCTCGAAGCCATAGTCGTTGGCCGTGGCCGTGAGCACCGAGGTGTCGGTGGTCAGCGCTAGCGCCGGCAGCGGTCGCCGGTCGCGCCGGTAGTGGCCCGTCGAGTTCACCCGCGAGGTGCTGGGCATCGGCCGCGCTGCCGCCGTTGCCGAAGACGATGAGCCGTCCACCGGCTTCGTAGGTGTCGATGAGCGCTGCTGCCAATCGCGCCACTGTCGGCACCAGCGCCGCGCGGCTGGCCTGTGCCACGCGCAGGTGCTCGTCGAAGATGGCCGTCAGGGCAGCGGTCGGATCGCTCATCGACCCATCGTAGGCGCTCGGCTGGGCCGCGAGCGGTCGGCCTGAGCGTGCAGGAACGGCTTGCAGACACGCTCACACGTGACTATCGTTCCGCGCAGCCCTCGCGCTGGCCGAGGTAGGAGACAAGGAGGCATCGTGCCCGACGCGGATCCGCTGCGTCACGCTGCCCGATACCGACCGCCAGTACCACATCGACCTCGCTCCCGGAGAGGTCGCCGACTACATCCTGCTGCCGGGCGACCCCGACCGCACCGACCGCATCGCCGAGATGCTCGAGGATGTCGAGGTCCATCGCCGCCATCGCGAGTTCAACTCCGTCACCGGCACGCACAAGGGACTGCGCATCTCCGTGGTCGCCACGGGCATCGGCACCGACAACGTCGAGATCGTCATCGCCGAGATCCTGGCCATCGCGCGAGCGGGCGCCCACCTTCATCCGCATCGGCTCCTGCGGCACGCTGCGCGAAGACATCGCGCTCGGCGACCTCGTCATCACCACCGGCGCCGTGCGCCTGGAGTCGACCACCAAGTACTACGTGGACGAGGGCTACCCCGCGGTCGCGGACTACACCGCCGTGGCGGCGCTGCGTGGAGGCGGCGCATCGCACCGGCACCCCGGCCCACGTCGGCCTGACGGCCACCGCCCCGGGCTTCTACGGGCCGCAGGGCCGGCCCATCCCGCAGCTGCCCATCCGCTTCCCGGACCTGGCCGAGCGCATGGCTCGCCAGGGCGTGATCAACTTCGAGATGGAGGCGTCGGCGGTGCTGACGCTGGCCGCGCTGGCGGGTTGCCGAGCCGGCGTCGTCTGCACCGTCTACGCTCAGCGGCGCACGGGCGAGTTCGTCATGGGCGAGTCAGCAAGGTCCGCGCTGAGGCGGGCCTCGTCGACACGGGCCTGGAGGCACTGCATGTGCTCGCCGCGATGGACGAGCAACAGCGCCGGTCAGGCGAGAAGCACTGGCGGCCCGCACACTGGGCGTCAGAAGTGGCAACCTAGTACGGTCACATGTGACAAGCACCGTGCTGCACAACGCGAGGCTCGGCAAGTGATCGAGCCCGACAGGGTACCGAGCTCAACCCCAAGCTCGGAGGGACAGGAGGACACAGGATGGCCGAGGCATATTGCGTCAAGGACAAGCAGAAGGTCGAGATCCAGAACCCGCAGAAGATCACCATGAAGAACGGCAAGCCGGCCACCAAGGGCACCTGCCCCAAGTGCGGCGGCAGCGTCTTCCGCATCGGCGGCTGACCGCCTCCTTCTGACGCAACGGTGACCCCGGTCGATGCGACCGGGGTCACTTGCTGTCTCTAGACTGGACGACACGATGATTCATGGCCCAGTGCTCGCGCTCGATCTCGGTGCCACCAACGCGCGCGCCGCGATCGTCACCGGCGCCGGTGAGCTGACCACCCGCCAGGCCGGCGCCTGGCCCAAGGCTGCCGGCCGCCAGGCGGTCGTCGACTACTGCCTGGGGCTGTTGCGAGCCGCTCGCGACGAGCATCTCGCCCGCGGTGGTCGGCCGCCGGTTGCGCTCGGTGTGACTGCCCCCGGACCGGTCGACCCCCGTGCCGGCGCCTTCATCGACCCGCCCAACATGGGCCGGGACTTCTTTGGCTTCCCCATCGCGACCGTGCTCGGTGATGCGCTCGGACTGCCCTGGGCCATGGGCAAGGACACCAACGTGGCCATCCTCGGCGAGCGCGATTTCGGGGCGGGCGAGGGCTCGGGCGACCTCATCTACCTGACCATCTCCACGGGCGTCGGCGGAGCCGCGCTCTCCGGCGGCCGCCCGGTCGTGGGCCCGGACCTCGTGGCCGGCGAGCTGGGGCACATGACCGTGGACATGGACGGCCCCATCTGCGGCTGCGGCGGCGTCGGCCATCTCGAAGCGCTCGCCAGCGGCACCGGCATCGCCACCAACGCACAGGCGGCGCTCGACGCGGGCGCCGAGGCTCCGGAGCTGCGGCGCATCGCGAGCGAGATCGCACCGGCGCCGCTGACGGCCATCCACGTCTCGGAGGCCGCCGACTTGGGCGATCCGGCCGCAGGCGTCATAATCGAGCGGGCTCGACGGGCCGTGGCCGTGGCGGTGGTCTCCATCGTCAACGTCTTCGGCCCGGACGTGGTCATCCTCGGTGGTGGCATCGCGCTGGCGTGGGGGGAGCGCCTGATCGCACCGGCGCGGGCGGCCGTGGCCGAGTCCGCATTCCGCATCCAGGCTGAACGAGTGAAGGTCGTGCAGGCCGCGCTCGGCGACGACGTCGGGCTTATCGGCACGGTTCCTCTCGTCGCATCGGCCCTGCCGGGACTGGTCCGCTAAGGCCACCATACTGGCGCGACCGCAGTGTCGGCGGGCGCCACCACATAGCGTCAGGACCCGGAATCGTCACGCCCGTGACCGGTCGACCTGGCAGTCCACCAGATGAACAGCTCGCTCCCCGGCGATCGACTGGACGAGCGCAGCGTGCAGCAAGGAGTCCCATCCATGACCACTCGTGTCGGCATCAACGGCTTCGGTCGCATCGGCCGCCAGTCGCTCAAGGCCCTCATCGAGCGCACGCCCGACGCGGAAGTCGTCGCGGTCAACGACCTCATGTCCGTCGAGCTGAACGCGCTGCTCTTCCAGCGTGACTCCACCTACGGCGCCTTCGACGGCACCGTCGAGCACACCGAGAACTCGCTCATCGTCAACGGCGCGGAGATCAAGGTCCTGCAGGAGCGCGATCCGGCGGCGCTGCCGTGGGGCGACCTCGGCGTCGACATCGTCATCGAGTCCACCGGCATCTTCACCGACGCGACCAAGGCCGCCGGCCACCTCGAGGGCGGCGCCAAGAAGGTCCTCATCTCCGCGCCCGCCAAGAACGAGGACGCCACCATCGTGCTCGGCGTCAACGAGGACATCTACGACTCCGCCAAGCACAACGTCATCAGCAACGCCAGCTGCACCACCAACTGCCTCGCGCCGGCCGCCAAGGTCGTCCACGACAACTGGGGCATCAAGCGCGGCCTGATGAACACCATCCACAGCTACACCAACGACCAGAAGGTCCTCGACGTCTTCCACAAGGATCCCCGTCGCGCCCGTGCCGCCGGCCTGAACATCATCCCCACCTCGACCGGTGCGGCCAAGGCCCTCGCCCTCGTCATCCCCGATCTCAAGGGCAAGTTCGACGGCTTCAGCCTGCGTGTCCCGACCCCGACCGTGTCGGTCGTGGACTTCACCGCTGAGCTCGAGAAGGACGCTTCCGCCGAGGAGCTCAACGCAGCCTTCCAGGCCGCCGCCGAGGGTCCCATGAAGGGCATCCTGGGAATCGAGTTCCAGAAGCTCGTCTCCATGGACTTCAAGGGTGACGAGCGCAGCTCGATCATCGACGCCGACAGCACCATGAGCCTCGGTGGCAACTTCATCAAGGTCCTCGCGTGGTACGACAACGAGTGGGGCTACAGCTGCCGCGTCGCCGACCTCGTCAAGTACATGGGAGACCGCCTGTAGGAGACCGGCCCAGGCCGACCTCCCAGGCGACAGACATGGAAAAGCTCACCATCCGGGACTTCGACCCGCAGGGCAAGCGTGTCCTGATGCGCGTCGACTTCAACGTCCCCATCGAGGATGGCCGGGTCCGGGATGACTCCCGGATCCGCGCTGCCCTTCCCAGCATCGTCTACCTGCTCGAGCACGGCGCGTCGATCGTGCTCATGAGCCACCTCGGCCGGCCCAAGGGCAAGGTCACCGATTCGCTGCGGCTGCGTCCCGTGGCCCAGCACCTCGCCGACCTCATCGGCCGGCCGGTGCCGGCCACGGGCGACTGCATCGGCCTCGGTACCACCGACGCGGTCAATCGCATGAAGCCCGGGCAGCTGTTGCTGCTCGAGAACCTCCGCTTCCACGCGGAGGAGACCGAGAACGACCCCGAGTTCGCGGCCCAGCTCGCGGCCTACGGTGACGTCTACGTCAACGATGCCTTCGGCACGGCGCATCGTGCGCACGCCAGCACCGTCGGCGTGGCCGAGATCCTGCCGGCCTACGCGGGCCTGCTCATGGAGCGCGAGATCCGCAATCTCGGCGCCCTCATGGAGAACCCCCAGAAGCCGTACGCGGCCATCATCGGCGGGGCCAAGGTCTCGGACAAGATCAAGGTCCTTGACTCGCTGCTGGAGCGCGTCGACAAGATGGTCATCGGTGGCGGCATGGCCAACACCTTCCTCGTGGCCCAGGGCTACACCGTGGGCAAGAGCCTGCTGGAGCAGGAACGCGTCGAGGATGCGACCCGCATCATGAAGCTCGCTGAGAAGAAGGGCGTGGAACTGCTGCTCCCGACCGATGTGCTCGTGGCCAAGGAAGTGACCCGCGGCGCCGAGCACAAGGTCGTGCCCGTCAAGAAGATCCCCAACTCGTGGTCGGCGGTCGATATCGGCCCCGAAACCCGCGAGGCCTTCGAGGCGGCCCTGGCCGATGCCATGACCGTCGTCTGGAATGGCCCCATGGGCGTCTTCGAGGTCCCCACCTTCGGCGACGGCACGCGCTCGATGGCGCGCATGCTGGCCGATCGCGTCGACGCTGGTGCGTCGGTGGTGGTCGGCGGCGGCGACTCCGTCGCGGCCATCGAGGAGCTGGGCCTGACGTCCCGCTTCACCCACATCTCCACCGGTGGTGGCGCCTCGCTCGAGTTCCTCGAGGGGGTGGAGCTGCCGGGCATCAAGGTCCTGCAGGACCGTACGGAGGCAGTCGCTTAGATGACGCTCATCGAATACATCGACGCCCAGGAGATCCTCGATTCGCGTGGCAACCCCACCGTCGAGGTCACCGTCGTCACCGACGAAGGCGCGGTCGGTCGCGCGGCTGTCCCGTCGGGCGCCTCCACCGGCGCCCACGAAGCGGTCGAGCTGCGCGACGGCGACAAGTCGCGCTACAACGGCAAGGGCGTGCAGAAGGCCGTCACCAACGTCGTCGAGACCATCGCCCCGGCCATCCTGGGTGAGGACGCTTCGGACCAGGGCGGCATCGACGCGCTGCTCAAGGAGCTCGACGGCACGCCCAACAAGGGTGCCCTCGGCGCCAACGCCATCCTCGGCGTGTCGCTGGCCTGTGCTCACGCTGCATCGGTGGCCTACGGCCTGCCGCTGTACCGCTACCTCGGTGGTGCCGGCGCGTGGACCATGCCCGTGCCCATGTTCAACATCCTCAACGGCGGCCAGCATGCCGCGGACTCCACCGACTTCCAGGAGTTCATGGTCATGCCGGTGGGTCTGGACAGCTTCGCCGAGGCGCTGCGCGCCGGAGCGGAGATCTTCCATGCCCTCAAGGCCGAGCTCCACGACCAGGGCCTGGCCACGGGACAGGGCGACGAGGGCGGCTTCGCGCCGACCCTGCCGTCCAACGCCGCGGCCATCGAGACGGTGCTCAAGGCCGTCGAGCGTGCCGGCTACAAGCCGGGCGAGCAGATCGCGATCGCGCTCGATCCGGCCATCACCGAGCTCATCGACGGTGAGCCCGATGCCGAGGGTGAGTACACCTACAAGCTGGCCAAGGAAGGCCGCTCGCTCAAGACCAGCGAGATGGTCGAGTTCTGGGCCGACTGGATCGACAAGTACCCCATCGTCAGCCTCGAGGACGGCATCGGTGAGGACGACTGGGCCGGCTGGAAGAAGCTGACCGCCGCGGTCGGCGACAGGTGCCAGCTCGTGGGTGACGACTTCTTCGTGACCAACCCCGAGCGCCTGGCCAAGGGCATCGCGGAGGACGCGGCCAACGCCATCCTCATCAAGCTCAACCAGATCGGCACGCTGAGCGAGACGCTCAACGCCGTCGACATGGCTCGCTCCACCGGCTGGGGCGCGGTCATCAGCCATCGTTCCGGCGAGACCGAGGACACCACCATCGCCGACCTCGCGGTCGCGACCAACGCCGGCCAGATCAAGACCGGCGCACCCTCGCGCAGCGAGCGCGTGGCCAAGTACAACCGCCTGCTGCGCATCGAAGCGGAGCTCGGCGACGTGGCCGTATACCCCGGCCTGCGTGCGCTGGCCGGCGCCAAGTAGGCTCGTGACCGCTTGACGCTGCAAGGGCCTCGTCCCGACGAGGCCGGGCCACAGGTCGATTCGACGGGGGCACCGGTCGAGGACGCCTGGCCCGAACCAGAGGCGACGGGAAGCACCCGATCCGGCGAGGGTCGGGTGCTTGACCGCGGTGCCATCTATGCGGCCATGGTCGGCCTGGGCATGGCCGTCACCATCGCCATCAGCTTCGGCCTGGTCGTGGCCATCCAGATGCTGGTCTTCATCTCCGCGCCGCTCGCGGGAGTGACCATCGGCTGGTACGCCAACCACAAGTCCATGCGCTGGCGCCCGCGCTGGCGTCTCTTCACCAACGCCGCCTTCGCCGGGACCGTCACGGGGCTGTCGCTGGCGCTCATGTACGTGGCCTTCCGGCTGCTCTTCATCTACGCCGATTTCGGGCTACCGGCCCGAGACCATGGGCGGCCAGGTCGACTGCTCGGATGGTCCCGAGTGCACGTACTACCGACTCATCGAGGACGACGAGCGTCGGGAGGCGCTCGAAGACGAGGGCGTCACCGATGTCGACTCCTACACGGGCTTCGTCTGGCGTACCTCCGGCGAGTGGATCCTGCAGTTGGCCGGCTTCACGCTCATCGGCGCCCTCGTGCCCGCCGGCTGGCGTGCCTGGCAGCCACCCCCGACCGACGAGGAGATCGCGGCCCGCATCGCCGCCGCTGACTGACCGACCTGCGCGACCGTCCGCGGTCGTGGAGATGGCGTCGATGGCAGCGTGCCGCCGGACGCCCTGGCCGCTCTGAGCGCCCGGAGCGCCCGAGCGCCCGTTGGCTTTGGCGCAAGGTCCGTGGGCGCGTGTGTGGTCGAGATGTCGACCGTTGTTGACACCCTGAGCGCGTGGGTGCGTTGGTCGGTCCGCCACGGTACTCGCGTGGTCGAGATGTCGACCGGACCGGACCGTTCCCGTTGCCTATGGCAGCCTCCGACGGCGTAGGCGCACAAGACGGTCGACGTGTCGACCGGGTTGACGGCAGCACACCGCGCCTCGACGATCCTGCCTCGGCAGCCCAGGTTACGTGGGCACCGCTACGCGGCCACGTCGGGCGCCACCGGTCGCCACCCGTCGGCGGGCACAGAAAAGCGGCGGTCCTGAGAGAGCCGCCGCTTCTGCGCTGTCGAGGGAAGGGGAGTGGCCGGGGCCCTACTTCTCCGCCGTCGTCTTCTTGGCCGTGGACTTGGCCTTGGTCGCCGTCGTCTTCTTGGCCGTGGACTTGGCCTTGGTCGCCGTCGTCTTCTTGGCCGTGGACTTGGCTTGGCCTTGGTCGCCGTCGTCTTCTTGGCCGTCGTCGACTTGGCCGCGGAGGCCTTGGTCGCCGTCGTCTTCTTGGCCGTCGTCTTCTTTGTCCGTGCTACGGGTCGACTTGGAGAGGGCGGCGCGGGCCTTGCCGGCGGCCGTCTGCTCGCCCTTGGCCTTGGCCGCCTTGCTGGCGGCGATGCGGGCCTTGGCAGCCTTGGCGGCGGCGGCCTTGCTCACCTGGCGTTGCGGCTTGCTCGCGACGCTCAGCGACTCGCCGCCGAGGGCAGCGTTGGCGCGGTGCATCAGGCGGCTCTTGCGGCGAGCGGCGTTGTTGGGATGGATGGCACCGGACTTGGCGGCGCGATCGAGCGCGGCAGCGGCGGCGGCGACAGCCTTGCGTGTGGCCTCAACGTCACCACTCGCGGCGACGTTGAGCGCGTTCTTCACCTGCGTCTTGGCGGCGGTGCGCCGGGGCTGCAGGATGGCGTTGCGGCGGGGCGACTGCCGGGCGCGCTTGAGTGCCGAAGGCGTACGTGCGCCGGACCAGGTCCGCGATGAATGGGCCAAGGTGATATGTCCTCAACAGCTCTGGGTGTACTCTGCCGCGCCTCTCCGGTCGCCGGGCACAGCGTGCCGCGACGCGACACGCAGGCGCGCGAACAGAGATGGTACCGCAGGACGCCCCAGCGTGCCAGCGTGAACGGCGTCCGTGAACGGCGTCGTCCGGCCGTTCCGCCCGCCGATGACGCGACCCTTGCTAGAATCGCGCACGTCCCATGGAACACATCCCGCAGGACCGCCTGCGCAACTTCAGCATCATCGCCCACATCGACCATGGCAAGTCGACCCTGGCCGACCGCTTCCTCGAGATCACCCACACCCTCGACAAGCGCCAGATGACCAGCCAGGTCCTCGATTCGATGGACCTCGAGCGAGAGAAGGGCATCACCATCAAGGCACGCGCTGTGCGCCTCGAGCACACCGCGCGGGACGGGCTGCGCTACGGGCTCAACCTCATCGACACGCCCGGCCACGTCGACTTCAGCTACGAGGTCAGCCGCAGCCTGCAGGCCTGCGAGGGCGCCATCCTCGTGGTCGACGCCGCGCAGGGCATCGAGGCCCAGACGCTGGCCAACGTCTATCTTGCGCTCGCCCAGGACCTCGTCATCATCCCCGTGCTCAACAAGATCGACCTGCCCTCGGCCCAGCCGGACGTGGTCATCGAAGAGCTGGAGAACGTCCTCGCCATCCCGCGCGAGGAAGTGATCATGGTCAGCGCCAAGGACGGCACCAACGTGGAGGACGTGCTCCAGGCGGTCGTCGAGCGGGTCCCGGCGCCCAAGGGTGATCCCGACGCACCGTTGCAGGGGCTCATCTTCGACTCCCACTACGACTCCTACAAGGGCGTGGTCGCCTACACGCGACTCGCGCAGGGCACGCTCAAGGCCAACGACCAGGTCCGCCTCATGGGCTCGGGCGTCGATGCCGAGATCGTGGAGCTGGGCATCTTCCGCCCACAGCTGGTGCCGGTGAAATCGCTCGGCCCCGGAGAGGTCGGATACGTGGCCACCGGGCTCAAGTCCGTGCGCGACTGCCAGGTCGGCGACACGTTGACCATCGCCACCAGGCCGGCCCAGAAGCCGCTGCCTGGCTACAAGCCGGCCAAGGCCCTCGTCTTCGCCGGTGTCTACCCCATCAACGGGCCCGACTACCCGGTGCTGCGCGAGGCGCTCGAGAAGCTGCACCTCAACGACGCGTCGATCAGCTTCGAGCCGGAGTCGTCGGTCGCGCTCGGCTTCGGCTTCCGCATCGGCTTCCTGGGGCTGCTCCACATGGAGATCGTGCAGGAGCGCCTGGAGCGCGAGTTCGACCTCGACATCATCGCCAGCGCGCCCTCGGTCGAATACGTCGTCACGCTCAACCACGGCGCCGGTGAGCTGACCGTGGAGAACCCGGCGCTGCTGCCCGACCCGGGCGAGATCGAGGCCATCGCTGAACCGTGGGTCAAGCTCAGCATCGTCACGCCTGCGACCTACATCGGCTCGCTCATGGACCTGGGCACCAACCACCGCGGCACCTTCCTGGGCATGGAGTACCTCGATCCCGAGCGGGTGCTGATGACCTTCGAGCTGCCGCTGGCGGAGGTCATCGTCGACTTCTACGACCAGCTCAAGAGCCGCACCCAGGGCTATGCCTCCATGGACTACGAGGAGATCGGCTACCGCGTGGGCGACCTCGTCAAGCTGGACATCCTCGTCAACGGCGAGCCCGTGGACGCGCTCAGCGTCATCGTCCATCGCGACAACGCACAGGCGTCGGGCCGAGCGCTGACCAAGAGACTCAAGGAGCTCATCCCGCGCCAGATGTTCACGGTGCCCGTGCAGGCCGCCGTCGGCTCCAACATCATCGCTCGCGAGACCGTCCGCCAGATGCGCAAGAACGTCCTTGCCAAGTGCTACGGTGGAGATATCACCCGCAAGCGGAAGTTGCTGGAGAAGCAGAAGGAGGGCAAGGCGCGGATGAAGAAGGTCGGCAGCGTCGAGATCCCGCAGGAGGCATTCCTCGCGGTGCTCGGCGGAACGGAGAGCGACTAGATGCTCCCCGACGTCGTCCAGTACTTCCTGTTCATCGGCATGGCCGGGCTCATGTTCCTGCTGCGCCTCGATGCCAAGCGCTTCAGCGCGGCTGAGTGGGATACGCAGGACGGCGACTGGCGCGTCTGGCTGGGGCGCCTTTCCTGGTATGGCGCAGGCGTAGCCCTCGCGCTCATCGTCTTCGCGCTGCACCCCTCGCCGGTGGCGGAGCTCAACCTCGTGCTCGCGCCGGACAGCTCGGAGGCCATGGTCTACGGCCTGCTCTTCGGCGGCGCCGGCATCATCACCGCCTTCATCCTCGCCATCCTGCGCAACGGCCGCATCGTCTTCCCCTCGCCGGTGCGCTACCCCGGCGGCGTGCTCACCGCGGTGGGTACCGCCTTCGTCGACGAGTGGCTCTTCCGCGGCGTGTTCCTGGGACTGCTGCTGTCGCTCAACCTGCCTGACGCCCTGGCCATCGTCAGCGCTGCCTTCATCTACGCCTTCACCGTCCGCGCCGTGACCGGCAGCCGCGGGATCCTGATGCTAGGGACGTGGCTGGCCATCGGCCTCGTCGGCGGCGCCCTTGTCGTGACCACGCTCGGTCTCGGAGCCGCGTTCGTAGGCCATGCCATCACGCGCTTCGCGCTGTTCATGGTCATGGGTCCGCCGGCGCGGGCCGCCGTCGAGCAGGTGCGCCAGGCCAAGGGTGGCAGCGGCGATGGCGGGGCCTATGTCATCCGGCCGCACGACGCCCCCCGGGGCTAGTGCTGGGGGGCGTGCCGTCGCTGACAGCGGCGATCGTGCCGTGGCTGCGCTAGCCGAGGCGCTTCCGCCCGAGGGGCTCTACATCCACTTCCCGTTCTGCATCTCGTTGTGTCCCTACTGCGACTTCGTGGTCGTGGCCGGGGCGCAGGCACGCGGGCCACGCAACCGGGTGACCGCCCTGCTCGAAGGGATCCACGCCGAGCTGCAGCTTCGAGCCACGGCCGTGGTCGAGTCCTTCGGAGCACGTCGGCCGCCGCTGGTCAGCGTCTACATCGGCGGCGGCACGCCCTCGCTCATGGACGCGCCTCAGCTGGGCCGGCTGCTGGCCACCGTCGACGATGCCCTGGGGATCGCGCCGGAGACCGAGATCACGCTGGAGGCCAATCCGGGCGCGGACGAGGTCGGTGACCTGGCCGGCTTCCGCGCTGCCGGCGTCAACCGCCTCTCGCTGGGGGCGCAGTCGATGCAGGCGGCCGAGCTGCGGCGGTTAGGGCGACGGCACCGGCCGGACGACGTGGTCACGGCCGTCGAAGGGGCCCGCGCGGCGGACTTCGACTCCGTCAGCCTTGACCTGCTCACCGATATCCCCGGGCAGACGCTCGAGTCCTGGCGAGCCACGCTCGAGGCGACGCTGGCGCTCGAGCCTGACCATCTCTCGGTCTACACCCTCACGCTCGACGATCCTGATGCCGAAGGACTGACCGGGCCCGAGGGCGATCACCTGCCGCTCAGCCGCGGCGCTCGCGCCTGGCGGGATCGAGCGCTCGGGGAGCAGTCCGAGGAGCGGGCGGCGGAGATGGAGCTGCTCACCGACGAGCTGGCCGCGGCGGCCGGACTGCGGCGCTACGAGATCGCCAACCTCGCACGTCCGGGACGGGAAAGCCGGCACAACCTGCTCTACTGGCGTCGACGCCCGTACCTGGCCCTGGGTCCCGGCGCCCACGCCTCCGATGGGGCGCGGCGGCGAACCTGGAACGCGGCCCGGCTCGATGGCTACCTCGCCGCGCTGGAGGGAGGGCGGATGCCGCCCGGTGGTGCCGAAGAGGTGGACGAGGCGACCGCGCTCGCCGAGCGGGCCATCCTGGGGCTGCGCACGCGCGAGGGCATCGAGGCGGCGCTGGCGGGGTCACCTGGGCTCAACGAAGGATTGACTTGGGCGCGGGCACGTGGACTGGCCGAGGACGCAGCCGGCCGAACCCGACTCACGCAGCAGGGACGGCTGCTCGCGAACGAGGTCTTCACGCGCCTGCTGCCGGATGCGGACGGCGGGTGACGCGGGTAGGATGCGCGCATGCCAGCCGTGAACCTGCGCCGCCCTCTCGCCGCCGCCCTCTCCGCGACTCTGGTCGTGACCGCGCTCGGCGCACCCGTCGCCGCGCAGGAAGCAGAGCCGACGCCGGTCGCGCCACCCAGCCTCGCCTCCGCGGTGGCCAGCCTGGACTCGGCCGGGCTCTCGGCTACCAGCCCGGCCGCCTACAGCCCGACCAAGGTTCGCCTGCCAGCCTGTACGGTGAAGGACAAGCTGACTCGCTATCAGAAGGTGAAGCAGTGGAAGAAGACGCTGCTGGACACCAACCTCAAGGTCAAGCGCAGCTACAAGCCGTGGGACCTGGTCTCGGTCTCGAACGCCAACATCGCCGGGCGAGGCAAGGTGCGCAAGCTCATGATCAAGGACCTGCGGGCACTCGCTGCCGCTGCCCGCAAGGCGGGCAAGCCGCTGGCGGTCCGCTCGGCGCACCGCTCATACGACTACCAGAAGCGCCTCTTCGACAGCTACTCGCGCACGTATGGGCGAGCCCAGGCGCTCAAGTTCTCCGCCCGTGCGGGCCACTCGGAGCACCAGCTCGGTACCACCGTCGACTTCTCGGTCGGTCCCGGGGTGCCGCTGTCGACCAAGTTCGGCGACTCGCCGTCGGGCAAGTGGCTGGCCAAGAACGGCTGGAAGTTCGGCTTCATCATGAGCTATCCGCAGGGCAAGCGGAGCGTTTCCTGCTACGTCTACGAGCCGTGGCACTGGCGCTACTTCGGCCGCGACCTCGCACGCAAGATCCACCAGAGCGGCCAGGTTCCCCGGCGCTACCTCTACACCAACTTCGAGACCGCACCGTAGGTCCACGGGCCGTCGCCGGCTCGTGTGCCAACCTCCAGGAGGTCGAAGTCGACGATCCTGTGCCGTGCCGGCCACGAGGTGCGACCGAGGCGTCGACTTCGACCCCACAGAGGTTGACTGGCGCACGGTCGTGACGGCCAACGCAGCCCGTTCGGGCTGGACGGACGCCGCCGAACCGTGCCAGACCGACCGCGTATCCGGCCGCACCCCGGCCTAGGATGGAGGCACCCGCGGGCCGCCGGTCGGTCTCGCGCGCGAGACGAGGAGACGCCGAACATGAGTGCCAAGATCGATCCGAGTGCCAGCACGGTCCAGGAGAAGCTGCTGTGGGCGGTCGATGAACTCGCCATCGAGATCCCGTCGTGGGGTTTCCTCAACACCGGCACCCGCTTCAAGGTCTGGCAGCAGCCGGGCACGCCGCGCACGGTGGAGGAGAAGATCGACGACGCGGGCACCGTCCATCGGTACACCGGCATCGCACGCACGCTGGCGCTGCACATCCCCTGGGACAAGACCGACGACTACACCGCCCTGCTCGAGTACATGAACTCGAAGGACCTCGGCGTCGGCGGCATCAACCTCAACACCTTCCAGGACCAGGACTACATGCTCGGCTCGATGTGCCACCCCGACCCGGCGGTGCGCGACAAGGCGCTGGCGGCGCTCGGGAGTGCTGCGAGATCGCCGACGAGATGGGCGCTCCCGCGGTCAAGGTCTGGCTCGGCGACGGCACCAACTACCCCGGCCAGGACGACCTGCGCTGGCGCCGGCACCGGCTGGTGGAAGGCCTGCAGATGGCCTACGCCTGGCTGCCGAAGGATGCCCGCATGCTGCTCGAGTACAAGATCTTCGAGCCGACGTTCTACTCCACCGACGTGCAGGACTGGGGCCAGTCCATGGCCGTCTGCAACCAGGTCGGTGAGCGTGCGGTCGTCTGCGTCGACACCGGCCACCACTCGCTGGGCGTGAACATCGAGCAGATCGTGGCCCTGCTGCTGGCGGAGGGCAAGCTGGGCGCCTTCGACCTCAACGACAAGAAGTACGGGGACGATGACCTCATGGTCGGCTCCATCGACCCGTACCAGATGTTCCGCATCACGCACGAGCTCATCAACGCCATGCGCGACGACGACGACCCGGTCGCGCAGAAGACGGCCGAAGACACCGTCTACATGCTCGACCAGTGCCACAACATCGAGGCCAAGGTCCCCGCCATCATCCGCTCGGTGCAGACGCTGCAGGAGCTCTTCGCCAAGGCCCTGCTGGTCGACCGCGAGGCGCTCGTGGCCGCCCAGCGCAAGGGCGATGTCCTGCGCGCCAACAACCTGCTTTGGGATGCCTTCTTCACCGACGTCCGCGGCCCGCTCGCCGAGCTACGAGCGGAGCGCGGCCTGCCGGGCGACCCCTTCAAGGCCTACCTCGACAGCGGCGAGGACGAGCAGCGCGCCGCCGACCGCGTGGGAGGCGAAGCCCAGAGCTGGTAGGGGAGCACACGAGCCGATCGACGCCGCACACGGGCGACCCACTCAGCGGGTGACCGGACCAGAGGCGCGACGCGGCCTGGTGAGTCGACCCGCTCTACGGGCGAGATGGCGGAGCAACCGCCGAATGACCCGCACCTCGGGTCAGATGACGAAGGAGTGCTCTGGGTTTGGCGTCTTCTTGGTCGAGTGACCCATGTAGCGGGTACGCGGGTCGACGGACCGTCGGGCGTATGCTCTCGACGGGAGGGAGAGCCAGGTTCGTCTGCCCACGAGGGGTCCTCTATGCATGCTCCGCTCCGCACGCTGGTTGCCGCGGCCCTGTCCATGCTGGCGCTCGGTGCGACCAGCGCCACCTTCGCGGCCGACGAGACCGCGCCAGAAGGGCTCGCAGCCACGGGCGTCGAGCATGAGCTGCTGGCCGAAACCAGGCCCCCCGCCTACGACGACGAGCGGCTGGAGATCCACCGCATCGACCTCGAGCCGGGAGCGGTGGCGCCAGCGCTGGAGTACAACGGCGCCTGGCTGGCGCGCGTCGAGTCGGGCGAGGTCGAGGTCCTGACCCACGACGGGGACGTCTGGATCCAGGGCTTCAGGGGCACGGAGGATGAGCCCATCGAGGGTGTCCGTCGCGTGCGGCTGGAGGCAGGGGAGCTGCTCGGGTTCGGGCCTGACGCCGTCCTCGGTTGGGAGAACGTCAGCAGTGGTCCGGCGGGCATCCTGCTGGCGGCCATCCCCGACGCGGATCGCGCCTCGATGCGGCCGGCCAGCGAAGCTGCTTTCCAGCGCCCGCAGGGCGAGGTGGTCGAGCGCCTCGTGCTCTCCGGCCCCGGAGTCACGGAGGAGGGCTACCGCATCACCGTCAAGGACCGCAGCGGTCAGGTCATCGGCGCCTGGATCCCGGGCCAGAAGGAGCTCCGTTTCGCGGAGATGCTGCACGGAGTCCTCGACTGGGACGAGGTCGGCATCGGTCCGGTCGCCCACCTCAAGAGCGGTCGCAAGGCGCTTCTCCTGCGTTGGGGCGGTGGTGTCTGCGGACCGATCGTCACGG
This sequence comes from uncultured Chloroflexia bacterium, assembly GCA_963716815.1. Taxonomy (GTDB): domain Bacteria; phylum Chloroflexota; class Limnocylindria; order Limnocylindrales; family CSP1-4; genus JAFMJV01. The sequence goes on along the minus strand of CAVQUM010000009.1, from coordinate 54,734 downwards.
TCGACGTCGACCAGGACCTCTCTTCGATCGAGGTCGTCGACCGCTCGCCCGGCTGTGACCTCGCCGGCCAGACGCACTGGCTCGTGCTCAAGCTCACAGGCCAGGTTCCTCCGCCGGAGGACATCGAGGGGCGCTACGTGCGGCGGGCACCGCGCTAGCAGGGGAGTGTGACGATGCGAGTCCTGATCGGCCTGGTGCTGGCAGTGGGGCTGGCGCTGAGCGCCGCCCCGATCGTCGGCCAGTCGGCCGATGGCATCGACTATGAGGAGTTCGGCCACATCAGGCTCGAGCTGCTCGGGGATGACGTCGTCCGTTCGGGCCGCATCGTGCTGGAACCCGGCGAGACCCTGCCCATGTCCGAGTTCAGCGGCGAATGGAAGGTCCAGGTGGAGTCCGGCATCCTCGCGGTGGAGGGCTCGTTCGGCCGCCTGCAGATCGACGACTCGATCGCGGATGCCTACGTCGCCAGCGACGATGACACGCTGTGGGTCCGGCCGGGATCGCAGCTCCGGTTCGACGACGGCATCACCATGCGTTGGTCCAACCCCGGCGATGAGCCAACGGTATTGATGACGATGTCGGTCATCGACGAGGAAGACGAGCCCATCCTCACCCTCGAGGAGGCCGAGGCGCGACGGCACGGGGCCCGGGTCGAGCCGTTCGAGCACCCGGTCGTCAAGCGGGTCGTACTGAGGAAGCCTGGCTACCGGGTCTGCGACTACGAGATCACTATTCGCGACCGCAGCGGCCGCCTCATCGGTGCCCGCATCCCCGAACCCGAGGAGTTGCGCTTCGTCGATCGCTTCGAGGGCCTGTACGACAACGATGTGGTGCTCGGTCCGATCGCGGGCCGCGGCAAGGGGCACGGTCTGCTCGTCACGTGGCTCGGCAGCGACTGCGGTCCGACCGCGCGCATCGACATCGGTCAGGACGCCTCGGCCATCCGGGTCGAGACCCTCTGCTTCTGCGATGGCGCCGGCGGGATCCACTCGGTCGTCCTCCAGCTCGAGGGCTGGACGGACGTCCACGACGTCGAAGCGTTCCTGAAGGAGTGGGAGTGATGAAGACGCGATACCCCGCCGGCCTTGCGCTGGTGGTGGCGATGCTGGTGGGCAGTGCCGGCGGCACGCTGGCGGCCGAAGTGCCGATCGACCGTGAGGAGTTCCCCGGGGTCATCCACGAGCGGCTCTCGCTAAGCTGGCCCACTTCCGGCATCGACGACGACCTGCTGATGCTCGATCCGCACCACGCTCGAGCCCGGGGCAAGCATCCCGCCCTCGGTCTTCAACGGTGATTGGGCCACGAGCGTCGCGTCGGGCACGCTCTCGGTGACCGGGGTCGATGGGCATGTCGTCGTCCGGCGAGGTGGGCTGAACCCGGGCAAGACGCGAATGGTTGCAGCCGGTAAGTCGCTGGAATTGTACGACGATGCCGCCATGGCCTGGGCCAACGAGGGCACCGAGCCCGTGGTCGTGCTCTCGGGCGCGATGGTCGACTACGACAACGATCCGATCCGCCGGTTCGACGAGGAGCCCCGCTTCGAGGACGCCTTCCATCACAAGGTCGTGAAGCGCGTGGTCATCGAGGGCATCAACTGGCTCGACGAGCCCTACAAGATCATCGTGCGCGACCGGAGCGGCCGGCTGGTCGATGCGCGTGAGCCTTCGGAGGCGGAGCTGCACTGGCTGGAGGCTGCCCTCCCGATCCCCGAGGAGGGCGTGGCCTTCGGCCCCGATGCGTTCCTGCGTACCGATGTGTGGGAGCTGATGTTGCGCTGGAACGGCGGCATCTGCGGGCCGGACGCGACCATCGACATCGGCACCGACGCCTCCGCCTTCCGCGTCAACAACACGACGCGCATCAATTGCGACGCGGTCGGTGCCACCCAGTGGCTGGCGCTGACCCTCAAGGGTGACCGTGTCGAGGCCGAAGAAGATCGACGGTCGCCTGCTGCGCCACGGCGAGTAGCCGAGGTCGTCTCGCCGCTGGCCTCGTGCTACCCGTCTCACGGGTCACTCGACCAGGATGAGAGTCGAAGTCGGCCGTTCCATGCATACGCTGGGCAGAACGGCCAGGTTGCCGGACCTTCTATGCCCGCAAGGGAATGGGGAGGGCGCCAACATGGTCCGGTCACCCGCCACGCGGGTAGACGGTCACCATGTTGATCGCGGGTAGGCTGGCGCCGTGTTCATCGCGGCAGCCGGTCGCGACGGGATCGCGGGCGGACCGGTCCATGGACGGCCAAGGCGACCTTGATGACCGATCGGGACCTTCGGTTGCGTTGACACTCGGGGGCGGTGACTGATACGATATGGCCCGTTGGGTTAGCACTCGCCTATGAGAGTGCTAACTCGCACGAGTGATAGACACCGAATCACGAGGGTCGATTGGCCAGGCGCAAGGTACGCCCGGGCCCGCTGGAGGACCGTTCAGCGGCCATCCTGCGGGCGATCATCGAGGAATACGTGGCCACCGCGCAGCCGGTGGGCAGCGTGGCGTTGGTGGAGAAGTACGCGCTCTCCATCAGCCCTGCCACCGTGCGCAACATCATGGCCGAGCTGGAGACCGCGGACCTCCTGGGTCACCCCCACACGAGCGCGGGCCGCGTGCCCACCGACCGCGGCTACCGGCTGTACGTCGAGTCCATCGCCGACCAGGTCAGCCTCGCTCCCGTCGAGCAGTTGATGATCCGGCATCAGTTCGGCCAGGTCGAGTTCGCCAACGAGCAATGGTTCCGGCTGGCCGCCTCCACGCTCGCGAGCGCGACCGGCTCGGCTGCCATCGCCACGCCCATCAAGCCGCAGACCTGCCGCATCCGCCGCATCGACATCGTGCCCACCGCCGATCGCTCGGCCACGCTGCTGCTGGTCATGGCCGAGGGCCCGGTCAAGCAGGTGCTGCTCACGCTCGACCACGAGTACCGCGCCTCGGAGCTGGACGAGATCGCCCACGGCGTCGACCGCGTGCTCAAGGCCAAGACCACCGCCGAGGTCGATGCCGTGCTGGATACCCTGCGCGAGCGCCCCGGCTCCGTCGACCGCCTGTTCACGCAGGCAGTGGAGCGTGTCTCGCGCGTGATGCACGAGTTCGATGCCAGCGCCATCGAAGAGGTCTTCAGCGAAGGCCTGCTCAACGTCATGGAAGAGCCGGAGTTCGAGCGGTCCGAGAGACTGCGCCGCGTGTTCAACGTGCTGCAGGACCGCGTCTACCTCGGCGCGCTGGCCCAGCGCCTCATCGCTACCGACGACGTGACGGTCCTCATCGGCACCGAGAACGAGCACGAAGAGATGGCCGACGTCTCGCTCGTGGTCGCCGCCTACGGTCGCGCCGACCGTGCCGTCGGGGTCGTCGGTGTCATCGGCCCCACGCGCATGGCCTATCCCCATGCCATCTCCACGGTCCGCTATGTGCGCGGCCTCATGAACGAATTGGTGGACCACCTGTACGCATGAACGACAAGCAGAACCGCGCCGATAAGGCGCAGACCAACGGCCATCCTGACCAGGCCGAACAGGCCAAGGCGCGTTCGGGTGCCAACAAGCTCGGTGGCAGTCGCGCCGAGGAGCGCATCGCCGCGCTCGACACCGAGGGTGCGTCGTTGAGCGCGCAAGTGGAGGAGCTGCGCGCCCGCCTGGACGCTGCCGAAGAGCGCGCGGAGGCGGCCGAGGCCGGCTGGCAGCGCGCGCGCGCCGACTACCAGAACCTCAAGCGCCGCACCGACGAACAGCGGGCCGAGTTCGCCAGCATCGCCGGCGACCGCCTGCTCATCCGCGTGCTCGACCTTGCCGACGACTTCGACCTCGCGGTCGAGCACGTGCCCGAGGGGGCTGCGGACAGCCCCTGGGTCGAGGGCATCGCCGCCATCGACCGCAAGCTGCGCGCGCTGCTCGAGGCCGAGGGCATCGAGGCCATGGGCGGGGAAGGGGAGCCCTTCGACCCCCAGACCCAGCAGGCCATCAGCTACGAGGACACCGCCGACGTGCCCGACGGCACCGTCATCAAGATCCTCCAGCGCGGCTTCAGCATCAACGACCGTGTGCTGCGGCCGGCCCTCGTGGCCGTCGCCCGTAATGACGACAGCACCACCGACGACGACAACGACGACGACTAGACACCAACCCAACGACTGACACCGACAGCCTCAAGGAGGACTCCTGAATGGGACGCATCATCGGCATCGACCTCGGCACCACCAACTCGGCCATCGCCGTGATGGAGGGTGGTGAGCCCACGGTCATCCCCTCGGCCGAAGGCGGCCGCACGGTCCCGAGCGTGGTGGCCTTCAGCAAGCAGGGCGAGCGCCTCGTGGGCCAGATCGCCAAGCGCCAGGCCATCACCAACCCGGCCAACACCATCTACAGCATCAAGCGCTTCATCGGCCGTCGCTGGGACGATCCCGAGGTCCAGCGCTCGATCGACCTGGTGCCTTACAAGGTGGAGAAGGACTCCAGCTCCGACGGCATCGTGGTCACGCTCGCGGACGGCAAGACCTACAGCCCGCCCGAGATCAGCGCCATGACCCTGCAGAAGCTCAAGGCTGACGCCGAGGCTTATCTGGGCGAGAAGATCACCGAGGCCGTCATCACCGTACCGGCCTACTTCGACGACACCCAGCGCCAGGCCACCAAGGACGCCGGCCGCATCGCCGGGCTCGACGTCAAGCGCATCATCAACGAGCCCACCGCCTCGTCGCTGGCCTACGGCCTGGACAAGAAGACCGACGAGATGATCGCGGTCTACGACCTTGGCGGCGGCACCTTCGACATCTCCATCCTGGAGCTGGGCGACGGCGTCTTCGAGGTCAAGGCCACCAACGGCGACACCCACCTCGGCGGCGACGACTTCGACCAGAAGGTCATCGACTGGCTGCTCGACGAGTTCAAGAGGGACCAGGGCATCGACCTGTCCAAGGATCAACAGGCCCTGCAGCGCCTGAAGGAGGCCGCCGAGCGGGCCAAGATCGAGCTCTCGACCACGAGCACGACCGAGATCAACCTGCCCTACATCACCGTCGACGCCGACCGCAACCCCAAGCACCTGGTCATGACGCTCTCGCGGGCCAAGCTGGAGGAGCTGGTGGCCGACCTCGTCGACGCTACGGCGAAGCCCGTCGAGGCCGCGCTCAAGGATGCCGGCCTCTCACCCGCCGACATCGATGAGGTCATCCTCGTTGGCGGCCAGACGCGCATGCCGGCCGTGGTGGAGGCCGTCAAGAAGATGTTCGACGGCAAGGAGCCGCACAAGGGTGTGAACCCTGACGAGGTCGTGGCCGTGGGCGCCGCCATCCAGGCGGGCGTGCTCGCGGGTGACGTCAAGGACGTGCTGCTGCTCGACGTGACCCCGCTCTCGCTGGGCATCGAGACGCTCGGAGGCGTGATGACCCGCCTCATCGACCGCAACACCACCATCCCCACCTCCAAGAGCCAGGTCTTCTCGACCGCCAGTGACAACCAGCCGCAGGTTGAGATCCACGTGCTGCAGGGCGAGCGCGAGATGGCCAGCGGCAACAAGACGCTGGGCACGTTCATCCTCGACGGCATCCCGCCGGCCCCGCGCGGCGTTCCCCAGATCGAGGTCACGTTCGACATCGATGCCAACGGCATCCTCGACGTCAAGGCCAAGGACAAGGCCACCAACCGCGAGCAGTCGGTACGCATCACCGCCAGCTCGATGCTCTCGAACGAGGATGTCGACCGCATGGTCAAGGAAGCCCAGGAGCACGCCGCCGAGGACAAGGCCAAGCGTGAGTCGATCGAGGCCCGCAACCAGGCCGACGCCCTCGCCTTCCAGGCCGAGCGCACGATCAACGAACTGGGCGACAAGGTCAGCGCCGCGGAGAAGGCGGACGTCGGGTCCAAGATCGAGGCCGTGCGCAACGCGCTCAAGGGCGAGGATGACGCGGCCGTGGCCACGGCCGCGACCGAGCTGACGAGCGTGCTGCAGGCGGTCGCCACCAAGGCCTACCAGGCTGCCGGTCCCGAGCCTGCTCCCGACACGGGCGCCGAGGGCGATGCAGGAGCCGACGCCGCAGGCGATACTGCCGAGGGCGACGACGAGGCCGTCGAGGGCGAGTTCAAGGAGGTCTAGACCGGGCCGGGGCACCGAGCTCCGCCCGCTGCACCCATGCTGGAGCGTTCACGCGATGCGATGAAGCGCCTCCGAGGTGACTCGGGGGCGCCTTCCCCATCTCCGCGCAAGCGCCACCGGGCCACGCCGCCGAACGTGGTGGGGCAGGGCCCGCTGCTCTCCGCTCCCGGCCTAGGGCTGGGCGTCGTCGTCATCATCCGCGACGAGGCGTCCTACCTGTCCGAGTGGCTGGCCTACCACCACGCGCTCGGGGTCGACCACTTCTTCGTCTACGACAACGGCAGCACCGACGAGCTGCACGCGGTCATCGAGCCGTGGGTCAACCACGGCCTGGTCACGCTCGTGCACTGGCCGCTGCCGGGCGGGCAGATCGACGCCTATTCGCACGCGCTGCGCTTCTACGGACCGTCGCTCGAGTGGTTGGCCTTCTTCGACGTGGACGAGTTCGTAGTGCCGCTGGTGGACGACGACATCCCCTCGGTGTTGGTGCGCTTCCCGGATGCGGCCGACCTGCGTATCCCACGCGTCGACTTCGGTTTCTCCGGTCACCGCAAGCCGCCGGCCGAGCTGACGGTCGAGGCCTACACGCAGGTGGCGAACGTCTTCGGCCGCGACCCGGCCAAGCCGCCGCGCGTCAAGACGATCGTACGTCCGGGGTCGATCTCCGCAGTCGGCATCCACACCGCCACCGTGGCCGATGACCTGCGCGGGCCCGACGGCGAACCGGTCCGCGGGACGACCGTGGGGGCGGCCTGCTGGGAGTACGTCCAGCTCAACCACTACTACACGCGCTCCTTCGAGGAGTTCGAGGCCAAGCGCTTCCGTGGCTCGGCCACCGGACGCATCGCACGACCGGCCATCCCCTTCGACCTGCCGACGCTGGGCGTGAACGACGCTGCCGTCCGCTTCGCCGGCCGCACGCGGGCGATGATCGAGCGCATGGAAAGCCTCGCGCCCAGCCCCTATCGCTATGGCAGCGAGCTGGCACTGGAGCAGTTCCCGCGCTTCAACGACCTGGGTCTCTTCGCCGAGTTCGCAGTGGCCAATACGGTCATGGAGGAGCCGGCGCCGCGGCGGGAGCCCCGCATGCGCATGCGCAACCTGTACCAGCACGGCATCGGTTTCGTGGGTGTGGTCAGCGGCCACGATCACGACGTTGCCGACGGAGAGCTCTCCGGCTCGATCCACCTGGAGCCGCTGCTCGCGCGCGCCCGCGGCCGGCTCGTGGCCACGCTCGCCGACACAGACGTCGAGGCCGGCGAGGCTCGCTTCGAGGTCGACGCTGCGGGCAAGCGGCGCGTGTACGCGGTGGGCTTCGTCATCACGGCCAGAACACCCACGCGCGTCGTGGCGCGGCTGGAGCCGGAGGACGGCGAGGCACCGGCGCCGGTGGAGCTGAAGCTCGAACCCGGGAGCACGTATGCTGGCGTGGTGGAGCTCGACGCCGCGCCGAACCTCGTCAGCGCCGTCTCCGTCGCGCTCTCCTCGAGCAGCGGTGAGATCGGCGTCCACGACCTCTTCGTGATCTCGTATGGCTGACCTTACGCGCGGTGTGCGCCGCCGGCTGGGACGGGCCATCGGCGGTGCGACCGGCACGTCCGGTTCGGCCAAAGCGACACCACCGCCCACGTCGCCGGCTGCCAAGGGCCCCACGTTGGGCAAGATGAAGCGGGCCAAGCCGCCCAACGTCTACGGCCGCGGCCCATTGCTCAGCAGCGGTCGCCTGGGCGTGGTGCTGGTGGCCATCGTCAAGAACGAGGCCGACCACCTCGAGGAGTGGCTGGCGTACCACATCGCCCTGGGCGTGGACCACTTCCTCATCTACGACAACGGCAGCACCGACCGTACGCCCGAGCTGCTGCAGCGCTACATCAACCACGGGCTGGTGACGTACATCATCTGGCCCATGCGTTCGGGCCAGATCTCCGCCTACAACCACTCGCTGCGCATGTTCGGCGAGACCGCGCGCTGGATGGCCTACTACGACCCCGACGAGTTCCTGGTGCCGCTGCAGGACGACGACATCCCCTCGTTCCTGGCGCGCTTCGAGGACGCGGCCACCGTGCGTGTGCCGCGCTACGAGTTCGGCTACTCCGGCCACCGCACCCCGCCCGACGCGCTCACCATCGAGGCCTACACGCAGGTAGCTGATGTGCTCGACCTCGACGTGCAGCTGCCGCCGCGGGTGAAGTCGATCGTGCAGCCGCGCGCGGTCAGCGCCGTGGCCGTGCATCTCTCGTTCCCCGCCGACGTACCCGAGCCGGGGCAACCGACCGCTACGGCCGAGCTGGAGGTGCGCGACTTCGCCCGCCTCAACCACTACTACACGCGTTCCTTCGAGGAGTTCGAGGCCAAGCGCTTCCGCGGCTCCGCCACCGGACGCCCCGCCCGCCCGGCGGTGCCCTGGGACACGCCCACCGTCGAGGTCGACACCTCCGCCGGGCGCTTCATCGCCCGCACACAGGCGGCCATCGACCACCTGCGGCAGCTGGACCCGGGACCCTACAACTACGGCAGCGAGCTGGGCTTCGAGTGGTTCCCCCGCCCCAACAACCTCTTCCGCTTCGGCGAGTATGCGGTCTCCAACTTCGCCGCCGGGCTGGACGAGCCAGCGCGCTTCGCCACGGTGCGCCTGAAGAACAAGTACACGGGCATCGGCATGGTCTCCGACATCGCGACGGACGGATTCACGCCTGAGCCGGGCGCCTTCGCGGCGTCGGCGCACACCGCGGCCCTGGTCGATCACCTCGGCGGTCGGGTCGAGACCTCGCTGTGGACGGCCGACCCGCCGGTGATGGCGTCGCTGGGCACGCTGGCCCGGCCCGAGGGCGGGCCGGCTGCGCTGCTGTTGAGCGACGGGGTGGCGGAGCTGCACGTGCCACTGCCGGCGGACGAGACGCTGCGCTGCTACGCGCTGGCCTTTCTCGTCGATGCCCCGGCGCGGACCGAGGTAGAAGCCTCGGTCGCGCGTCGCGAGGGCGACGAGGGCGAGCCGGTGCACTTCAAGGTGCCGGCTACGCGCGCGGGTGCCGGCGTCGTCGAGGTCGAGCCCTTGCCGCGCCACGGCGGCTCGCTGCGGCTGCGCTTCGAGAGCGACGCCGAGTCGATCGAGGTCTACGACCTCTTCGTCATCTCCTACGGGTAGGCTGCCGCCATGACATTGGGCCAGCGGGTCGGCCGGGTCCTGGGGCGCGCGCGGGCGGAGGAGCGTCGGGAGCGTCCACCGCTGATGGCGCGCGGCCGCTTCGATGTCTCGATCATGGCCATCCTCAAGAACGAGGCGCCCAACATGGAGGAGTGGCTGTGCCACCACATGGCCGTGGGCGTGGACCACTTCTTCCTCTACGACAACGGCTCCACCGACGAGCTGCACGAGGTGCTCAAGCCCTACGCCGACCATGGCGTGGTCACGACCGTCTACTTCCCCATGCGCGGGCTGCAGCGCGACGCCAACAACCACGTCGTGCGCTTCTTCGGCGACACGACCGAGTGGATCGCCTACGTCGACATCGACGAGTTCCTCGTGCCCGAGCGCGACGAACCGATCGGCCACGTCATGGCTCGCTACCCCGACGCCGAGCAGGTGCTCGTCTCGCGCAAGGAGTTCTGCTACTCAGGGCACCGCACGCCGGTCGAGGGCCTCGTCACCGAGGCCTACCGCGAGTACAGCGAGCAGGTCCCGCGCATGGGCACCAGCGAGGTCCTGGCCAAGCCCATCATCCGGCCGCGTGGCGTGGCCCGCGTGGGTATCCACAACGCCTTCACCGTCCACGGCCGCACGGTCAACACCGCGGGCGAGCCGACGAACGAGGAAGCCACGGTCATCGAGGACCCCAGCTACGCCAACCTCCAGATGAACCACTACTTCACCAAGTCGTGGGAGGAGTTCCAGGCCAAGCGCACCCGAGCCACCACCTCCACCCACGCCTTCCAGCTGCCCGACGTGCCCTTCGACATCCCGGGGCAGGTGGACCACGTCATCGACCGCTGGCAGCCACGGACGCGGGCGCTGATGGAGGAGATGCGCACGCTCGCGCGCAGCCCGGCACGCTACGGCAGCAAGCTGCGCATGGCGGGCTTCCCGGTCAACGACCTGTTCGGCCAGGAGGCCACGGCCATCACCTCCAACGAAGCTGCCGGGCTCACCGAGGCGAGCAAGAAGCGCTCCTTCCGCGGGCTACCGATGCCGGGCGTGCGTGGCGCTCACGTGCGTACCGACGATCACGGCTACGAACCGGCCCCCGGCCGCTTCCTGGGCTCGCCGCACATCGCACAGGAGATGGCCTGGCTGGAGGCGGCGGTGACGTGGGCCGTCGGGGATGGCCAGCCGCCGCTGGAGGTCGAGGCCGGCTCGGTCGAGGCTGCCGAAGTCGAGGTGGCCAAGGTGCCTCGCGTGCGCTTCGGCGGCACCGGCGGCGCGCTGATCATCCCCGCAGGTGGGCCGCCGCTGCGCTGCCACGCGCTGGTCTACGCCCTGCGCGTGCAAGGCGAGGACGGCCGTCTCGTGCGGGCCGAGCTGGCCGCGCGCGAAGCGGGGGAGTGGCAGGTCTCGGCGGGCTACGAGATGCCCGGTCCGGGCACCTACCTGGGGCTGGTGGCGCTAGAGAAGAAGCCGCGCACGATCGAGGCCGTACGCCTCAGCCTCGAGGGCGCCGCAGCGGTCGAGATCTACGACTTGGCGCTGCTGACCTTCGGCTGAGCCTTGCGCCCGCCGGTGGGCGCTGCCCCGCGGATTCGCCCCAGCGAGACCCACGCTTCGGGATCGTCCGCCAGCTCGGCCACGCGTGGCGGCAAGGCGTGATCGCGCAGGTTGGCCAGGGTGGTCGTCTCGAGGATGTCACGCAAGGCGGCGCGGACGGCGATCCACACGTCCGTCAGCGGTTCGGCCGCGCCGGTGTACTCCATGTTCTCCGGCCGGTCGCCGCGCACGTTGGCGAGCGGTCCGTCGACCGCGCGGATGACGTCGGCCAGGCTGATGTCCTCGGCCGGCCGGGCCAGCGTGTAGCCACCGTCGGGTCCGCGCTGGCTGCGCACGATACCCGCGTGCTTGAGCTCGAGCAGGATGGTCTCGAGGAACTTGGCCGGGATGTCCTGGGCCTGCGCGATGCGGTCGGCCTTGATGGGCTTGTCCGTAGCGGTGGATAGCTCGGCGGCGGCGCGGGCGGCGTAGTCGGCTTTGGCGGAGACTCTCATTCGGGGCCATTTTCCCATATCTCGATAGGAAATGTGGGGCGAACCAAGGAGACCCGGCCGGGGAGTGCTACCCTGCGCCATGGACAGAAACCGACCGACGCGTCGGTCGTTCCAGTGGAGGCCCATGGATGCAGCAGGAACGCAGCGCCAAGCGCCGCGAGCGCATCCTTGACGCGGCCTTCTCCGTGTTCAGCCAGCGCGGCTATCGCGGCGCCGGCGTGGACGAGGTGGGGCGCCAGGCCGAGACCAGCAAGGGCGGGGTCTACTTCCACTTCCCGACCAAGGAGAAGCTCTTCCTCGAGTTGCTGCGCACCACGGCCGACCGGCTGGTGGGCAAGGTCGAGCGCACCATCGAGCCCTACGACGATCCCATCGAGCGGGCCGACGTGGCCCTGCGCACCGTGCTCGGCGTGTTCGCCGGACATCGCACGATGGCGCGGCTGTTCCTCATCGACGCGGTCGGTGCCGGGTCGGAGTTCCAGGCCGAGCTGCAACGGCTGCACGCCCGCTTCGCGGGCATCATCTCCGACCAGCTCGACGCTGCGGTCGAGGCCGGCATCATCGCGCCCATCGACACGCGACGTCGCGGGCATGGCCTGGTTCGGGGCGCTCAACGAGGTCGTCACGCGCTGGCTCATGGACGAGGCGCCCGGCCGGCTGGAGGACGCCTACCCCACGCTGCGGGCGATCCTGCTGCGCAGCGTGGGCGTCGAGGAGGCGCGTCTGGCCGGGCTGGAGGACGCATGACGCTGGCCGAGCGCACCGCTGCGCCCGACCTGACGGCCGCCTTCGCGCCGCTCTTCGCGCGCATCTCCCGGCGGGACCAGCCCACGCTCGTGTCGGTCTCGCTGCCGGTCGAGGGCGTGGACCCGGTGGCGCTCCACGGGGTCGCCCGCCCGCTGGGTGCGTCGCTGTGGACGCAGCCGCAGGCGGGCCTGTCGCTGGTGGGCATCGGCGAGGCCTGGGCCGCGCGACAGAGCCACGCGGCGCGCTTCGCGGTCATCTCGGTGGCCTGGCGGACCCTGCTCGAGGGTGCGCTCGTCGACGCCGAGGGCGCGCCGCGGGGAGCAGGACCGACGCTGCTCGGCGGGTTCGGCTTCGACGACGAGCCGCCGGAGTCCGACACGTGGCAGGGCTTCGAGGCGGGTTGCATGGTGCTGCCGGCACTGCTGCTCACGACCACCCCCGCGGGGGCCTGGCTGACGGCCTCGATCGTGGTCGAGCCAGCCGGCGTGCCGCCCGGCACCATGGCCCTTTCGCTGTCGGAGACCTGGGCCCACCTCTCGACCACGCCGGTGCGGCTGTCGGGGTCATCGCACCAACGTCTCAAGGTCACGGCCAACACGCCCGAAGCGCCGGCCTGGCGCGACGCGGTGGCCCGTCTCGCCGGCGCGGTCGGACGCGGGCGTCTGGACAAGGCCGTGCTCTCCCGGGCGGTGTCCCTGCAGGCAGCCTCGGAGATCGACGTCTCGGCCGTGCTGCGCCGCCTCGAGGTCACTGCGCCCGAGGCCACGCTCTTCGCCATCACCCGCGGCCCGCGGACCTTCGTCGGGGCCACGCCCGAGCACCTCGTGAGCCTGACCGGGCGTGAGCTGCGCACCATGGCCCTCGCCGGCTCGCGTCCACGCGGCGACTCGGCCGCAGCCGACGAGGCCCTCGCCGCCGAGCTGCTCGCGAGCGACAAGGAGCGCGAGGAGCACGCGGTGGTGGTGGCCATGCTGCGCGAGGCGCTGGCGCCCGTGACCGACGAGCTGGACATCCCGCGCCGACCGCAGGTGGCCCGCTTCCGGCACGTGCAGCACCTGCTCACCCCGATCTGGGGGCACCTGCGCGAACAGGCGGACGTGCTCACGCTCGTGGAGCGGCTCCATCCCACGCCGGCGGTGGGCGGCACGCCGCGCGCCTTGGCGCTCGAGCTCATCGCCGAGGAGGAGACGCACGAGCGGGGCTGGTACGCGGGGCCCCTCGGCTGGGTCGACCGCGCTGGTGACGGCGAGTTCGTGGTGGCCTTGCGCTCGGGCGTGATCGAGGCGGACCGGGCCACGCTCTACGCGGGCTGCGGCATCGTGGCCGACTCCGACCCAGCGCGGGAGTGGGAGGAAGCGGCGACGAAGCTGCTGGCCCTCGGCTCCGCGCTGGGGCGCATCGAAGCATGAGCGGCTACGTGACCCCGGCCGCGCCGCTGCGCGCGGTGGTCGAGGAGCTCCAGCGCGGCGGCGTGCGCGAGGTCGTCGATCTGCCCAGGTTCGCGCTCCACGCCCATGGCCCTCGCAACCCGGGCCACCCCCGGGTTGCGCACGTGGGTACACCTCGACGAACGCGCGGGCGCCTTCTTCGCCCTTGGTGCTGCCCGCGCCTCGCGCCGGCCGGTGGCCGTGCTGGCCACGTCGGGCACGGCGGCGGTCGAGTTCGCGCCGGCGGTGGTGGAGGCGCGCTACGGGCGTGTGCCGCTGGTGCTGCTGACGGCGGACCGGCCGCCGGAGCTGCAGGGCATCGGTGCGCCCCAGACCATCGACCAGGTCGAGCTCTATGGACGATCGGCCAAGTGGTACGCGGAGCTGCCGACGCCCGATGACTCACCCGACGCCGAGGCCGAGGCGCGCTCGATCGTGAGCCGCGCGCTCGAGGTGGCGACCGCTGCCCCCGCGGGCCCGGTGCAGTTGAACCTGCCCTTCCGCGAGCCCCTGCTGCCCGAGGGTGTGCTGGCTCCGACAGATGCCGTGGACCCGGAACCCAAGCCCGCGCCTCCGCCCGTGGCGGCCGAGGTGCTCGAGGGTCTCGTCCATGCCGCCCGTGCCGCGGCCCGGCCGCTCATCGTCTGCGGTCCGAGCGAGGCGGCAGGTCTGGCCCCGGCCATCGTCCGCCTGGCCGCGTCGCTCGGCGCGCCCGTGGTCGCCGACGTCCTCACGGGCCTGCGCAGCGGAGCCCATGACCGCTCGCGCGTGATGGCCTACTCCGACGCGCTCCTGCGCGTACCCGGCTTCGCCGAGGCCCACCGGCCCGACCTCGTGCTGCGCTTCGGTGGCACCCCGACGTCGAAGGCCCTGGACCGACTGCTCGACGGGTTGGCTGCGCCGCAGTTGCTGGTCGACGACGGGGGTGGCTGGAACCGGCCGTCGGGCGCGGGATCGAGCCGCATCGACGCCGATCCGGTGACCTTCGCCGAGGCAGCCGCGGGCGCGATCGCCGGCGAAAGCTCTGCCGACCCGGAGTGGCTGACCCGTTGGGTCGCAGCCGACGCGGCGGTGGCCACGGCGCTCGACGAGTGGTTCGCGACACTCGCTGAACCGTTCGAAGGCGACGTGGCGCGTGTGCTCCACCTGGCGCTGCCCGATGGTGCCATCGTGGTCGCCGGCAACAGCATGCCGGTGCGCGACCTTGACGCCTTCACGCCGTCCACCTCGCGCGAGCTGCGTTACCTGGGCAATCGCGGCGCCAACGGCATCGACGGTCTGCTCTCGACGACGTTCGGCGCGGCCGCGGCGGGGGGGCGACCCGTGGTGGGGGTCGTGGGCGACCTTGCCTTCCTGCATGACCTGACCGCGGTCGCCGCGGCCGTCCGCCTCGGGCTCGAGGCCACGATCGTGCTCGTCGACAACGACGGCGGCGGCATCTTCTCCTTCCTGCCCCAGGGCACCGCCGATCGGCCCGAGCTGGGCCTGCCACAGCACTACGAGGAGCTCTTCGGGACCCCGCACGGCCTGCAGCTGGGGCCGCTCGTGACCGCGCTCGGCGCACGCCATGTGCCGGTCGGCCACGACGATCTGGCCGTGGGCCTGCATGACGCGGTGCATCGCCCCGGCATCGACGTCCTGCACCTGCGCACCGAACGCGCCCGCAACGCGGCGCTGCACCGCGCTGCCTTCGCGGCTGTGACCGCGGCGCTGGCGGCGAGCCCATGAGCCTCGCCGTGCTCACGCGCAGGAACCGGGCCACCACTCCTGCTGCTCCACGGCTTCACCGGCAGCGCGCGCAGCTGGGCCGTGCAGGTCGAGGCCTGGGCCCCGAGCCACCGCGTCATCGCCCCGGACCTGCTCGGCCACGCCGGCTCGGACGCGCCGGCGGACGCTGCGGCCTACGCGCTGGAGCGCCAGGCGAGCGACCTGCGCGACCTGCTGGAGCTGCTCGAGGCGGCGCCGGCGACGGTCGTGGGCTACTCCATGGGCGCCCGGCTCGCGCTGGTGCTGGCGCTCACCCAGCCCGGGGTCGTGGAGCGGCTGGTGCTCGAGAGCCCCTCGCCGGGCATCGCCGACGAGGCCGACCGGGCCGCCCGCCGCCAAGCCGATGAGCACCTCGCGGCCGACATCGAACGCGATGGCGTGGAGGCCTTCATCGACCGCTGGGAGGCCATGCCCATCTTCGCCAGCGGGGCCAGCCTGCCGGCCGATGTGCGTGCCGCTCAGCGCCACGAGCGGCTGCGCCACACGACGGTCGGTCTGGCAGGTTCGCTGCGTGGTGCCGGCCAGGGTGCGATGGCACCCTTGCACGGCCGACTCGGCGAGCTCACGCTGCCGACGCTCGTCGTCGCCGGCGCGCTCGACCCGACCGGACGGGAGCGCGCGGTCACGGTGGCCCGGGCCATCCCCGGGGCGCAGCTCGAGGTCGTCGAGGGCGCCGGCCACAACCCGCACCTCGAGGCGGCTGGAGCGTTCAGCCGCCTCGTCAGCGACTTCCTCCACGCCGATCAGCCCACCAGTCGACCCACACGATAGAGGACCGCACCATGCCCACCGATTGGACGACCGCGCACGAGTACGAGGACATCCGCTACGAGCACTCGAGCACGGGCATCGCCAAGATCACCATCGACCGCCAGCACGTGCGCAATGCCTTCCGGCCGGAGACCGTCGACGAGCTCATCGACGCCTTCCGGCGCGTGCGTGACGACAGCTCGGTCGGCGTGGTGCTGCTGACCGGCGCGGGAGAGGTGGCCTTCTGCTCCGGCGGCGACATGAACGTCAAGACCGAGGGCGGCTACGAGGACGACGAGGGCACCGCGCGCCTCAACGTGCTCGACCTGCAGCGACAGATCCGTTCGCTGCCCATCGTCGTCATCGCCCTGGTCAATGGCTACGCCGTCGGCGGTGGCCATGTGCTGCACGTCGATCTGCGACCTCTCGATCGCCTCGGAGAACGCGGTCTTCGGCCAGACCGGGCCCAAGGTCGGCAGCTTCGATGGCGGCTACGGCGCGACCATG
The DNA here is from genome assembly GCA_963716815.1 of uncultured Chloroflexia bacterium. Lineage (GTDB taxonomy): Bacteria > Chloroflexota > Limnocylindria > Limnocylindrales > CSP1-4 > JAFMJV01. Next base: position 38,256 of record CAVQUM010000009.1, on the reverse strand, counting down.
CTGGCGCGCATCGTGGGCCACAAGAAGGCCCGCGAGATCTGGTACCTGTGTCGCCAGTACAGCGCGCAGGAAGCGCTGGACATGGGCCTCGTCAACACCGTCGTGCCGCTGGCGCAGCTGGAGGACGAAGGCGTGGCATGGGCGGAGGAGATCCTCGACAAGAGCCCCACCGCCATCCGCATGCTCAAGCGCTCGTTCAACGCCGACGTCGATGGATTGGCCGGCATCCAGGAGCTGGCCGGCGACGCGACCATGCTCTTCTACCTGACCGAGGAGGCGCACGAGGGCAGCCGCGCCTTCCTCGAGAAGCGAAAGCCCGATTACCGCAAGTACCCGCGCCGCCCGTAGCCGAGCAGACCGCTGATGACCGACCCGGCCAACACCACCGAGCGCCCCTCGCGCAGCGCTGCCTGGCTCATGGCGGTCCGCCCGGCCACGCTGCCGGCCGCGATCGCGCCGGTGCTGGTGGGCCTGGCCGTGGCGCTCTCCCTCGACGTGTTCGAGCCACTGCCCGCGCTGGCGTGCCTGGTCGTGGCACTGCTGTTGCAGATCGCCTCCAACGTGGGCAACGACCTTTCCGACTTCCGCTCCGGAGCGGATACCGACGAGCGACTGGGCCCGCCCCGCGCGGCTGCGCTGGGCTACCTGGACGAGCGCGAGATGCTCGGCGGGCTGGTCGTCATCGTGGGCCTCGCCGGCGTGGTGGGTCTCTACCTCTCCTGGCTCGGCGGTCCGGTCATCCTCGCGCTCGGGGTCGCCGCGGTGGTCAGCGCCTTCGCCTACACCGGCGGTCCGTGGCCCTACGGCTATCACGGCCTGGGCGAGGTCTTCGTCTTCATCTTCTTCGGCCTCGTGGCCGTGGCCGGCACGACCTACCTGCAGACGCAGGCGTGGGAGCCGCTGGCCTTTGCCGCCGCCATCCCGGTCGGCGCGCTCATCACGGCGGTCCTCGTGGTCAACAACCTGCGCGACATCGACACCGACAAGGTCGCCGGCAAGCGCACCCTCGCGGTGATGATCGGCGAACGCGGGGCCATGAGCGAGTACGACCTGCTGCTGGGCACGGCCTACGCCGTGCCCATGGCGATGGTCATCGCCGGCGACGTCGCGGTGACGGCCTTGCTGCCGCTGGCCAGCGCGCCCATGGCCTGGGCGCTGTGGCGCGTGGTCCACGCTGGCGGAGACCGGCGACGTCTCAACCCCGTGCTCAAGCAGACGGCGCGGCTCGCCCTCGTCTTCGCGGTGCTCTTCGCGGTCGGTATCGCCGTGGAGGGCCTGGTCTGATGCGCCTCGCGCGGGTGCGCGTCGAGACGGTCGAGGTCCCGTTCCGCGCGGCCGTGGTCAGCGGCACCCAGCGCTGGGAGGAGTTGCGGGCCGCCATCCTGGTGCTCACCACCGACGACGGCCGCCAAGCGCTGGGTGAGTTCCCCGCACCTCGGCCGAACGATCTCGGCGAGGACGTCTCGCCCCGGCTGGTGGCCGCGCTCGAAGGGCTGGAGATGGCTGACCCGGTCACGGTCGAGGGCACGCTCCGGGAGATCGACGCATGGCCCTTCGTGGGCCATGCCGTGCGCTCCGCGGTCGAGACCGCCATGGTCGACCTCCTGGCCCAGGTCAACGGCCAGCCGGTGAGCGCCTTCCTCGATGCCCAGGCCCTGCCCGCTGTGGCGGTCAATGCCACCCTGGGCATCGCATCGCCGACCGAGACCGCTGTCGCCGCCGCGGCCCTGGTCGCCGCCGGCTTCGGCTGCCTCAAGCTCAAGGCGGGCGACGAGCCCGCAGGCGCGCTCGAGGCGCGCGTGGGTGCGGTGCGCGAGGCCGTCGGTGCGGCGGTGCCCCTGCGCCTGGACTTCAACGGCAGTCTGTCCACCCAGTCGGCCCCGCACGTGCTGGCGCGGGTGGCGGGGTTCGATCTCGAGTACGCGGAGCAACCGCTCGCTCCCTCCGCCGGAGCGGAGGCGCTGGCGCACCTTCGCTGGACCGGCTCGGTGCCGATCGCGGCAGACGAGTCGGTGCGCGACGTGGGTGCCGCCCGCGTGCTGCTCGAGACCGGGGCGGTCGACGCCCTCGTGGTCAAGCCGGCCCGAGTCGGCGGCTTGCGCCAGGCGGCGGCCATCATCGAGCTGGCCGCCAGCGCCTCGGTTCCGGTCACCGTCTCCACGCTCTTCGAGACCGGCGTGGGCCTGGCGGCGGCGCTGCACCTCGCGGCCATCGTCCCGGGGCCGCAGGCCCATGGCCTGGCCACGGCCGCCAACCTCGAATCAGACCTGCTGACCGCAGCGCCCGCTATCGACCAAGGACGGATGCGTGTGCCGGCTGGGCCCGGGCTCGGCGTCGAGCTCGACGAGGACGCCGTGGCCCGGTATCGCGTGGCATGAGCCGCACTGCGCCCGACCCGCTGCTCGAACGCGTGGCGCGCGAGCCACACGCGCCGGCCCTGCGCTCGCGCTCGGCGACCTGGACACGGGTGCAGCTGCTGCGGGCCGCCGACGGCCTGGCTGCCGCGCTGCGGGCCGAGGGCGTGGGGCCCGGGCGACGCGTGGCCTGCCTCCTCGACGACGACGCGCCGGCGGTGGCGCTGGTGCACGCCCTGCGCCGACTGGGCGCCGTGCACGCGCCGCTCAACCGGCGGGCGGCCCCGGCCGAGCTGGGCTATCAGCTCGGGACCCTTCGAGCCGACCTGCTCCTCGCGGACCGGGCCAACCTCGAGATTGCGCGAGCGGCCGCACCCGACGGCCTGCGGACCGAACGCATCGAGGCACTGCTCGCAGGCGCCCCCTGCGGCGACCCGCCGGCCCTGCGTACGGAGGTCGACCTCGAGGCGCCGGCCACGATCGTCTTCACCTCGGGTACCACGGGCCGGCCCAAGGGCGCGATCCTGACGCACGACAACCATCGCGCCAGCGCCCATGCCTGGGCCGGCCTGCTGCGACCGGTGCCAGGCCATCGCTGGCTGGCCTGCCTGCCGCTCTTCCACGTGGCCGGCCTGGCCATCATCACGCGGGTCACGCGCTGGGGCGCGCCGTTGGACCTGCTGCACACGTTCGATGTCGAGGCCGTGGTCGCCGCGCTCGACGATGGCGTCACGCACGTCTCGCTGGTGCCGGCCCAGCTCGAGCGGTTGCTGGAGACGCGCGCCGGCCGCCCTGCGCCGCTGACACTCGCCGCCGTCCTGCTCGGCGGCGGGCCCATGTCCCAGGATCTGCTGGCACGAGCCCGGGGTGCCGGCTATCGCGTGCTCACCACCTACGGCCTGACCGAGACCGGCTCGGGCGTGGTCAGCGGCGGTGCCGACCCGGCCACGCTCGCACACCCGGACACCGGCCGCGCTCTGCCGGGCGTGCAGCTGCGGATCGAGCCGGACGGGGGCGCCGATGGGGCCGGCGACGGGGTCGGCGAGATCCTCGTGCGCGGCGGGATGGTCTTCGCCGGCTACCTCGATGACCCCGACGCGAACGCGGAGCGCCTGCGCGACGGCTGGCTCCACACCGGGGACATCGGGACGCTCGATGCGGACGGCCTGCTGCGGGTCCTCGACCGGCGCGACGACCTCATCGTCTCGGGCGGCGAGAACGTCTATCCAGCGGAGGTGGAAGCCGTGCTCGCCGCTCACCCAGGGGTGCGCGAGGTCGCCGTCTACGCGATCGACGACGAGCGCTGGGGCTCGGTTCCCGCGGCCGCGGTCGTGGCCGAGGGCGAGGCCGCCGACGAGGAGCTCGCCGCCTTCTGCCACGAGCGACTGGCCGCCTACAAGGTGCCGGTCCGCTTCGAGCGGGTGGCAGCCCTGCCGCGCGATGACTTGGGCAAGGTCCAGCGTCACCAGCTGCGCGAGGCCCGCTGATGGTCTACTACGAGCGCATCGGTGAGGGTCCACCGCTGTTCCTGCTCCACGCCACGCTCAGTGCATCACGCCAGCTGCGCGCGCTCGCAGCCCGGCTGGCCGAGCGCTACACCGTGGTCAGCGTCGATCGCCGGGGCAGCGGCCGCAGCGCCACCGACGGCCCGGTGGAACCCATCGCGGCGTCGGTGCACGTCGCGGACCTCGTCGGGGTGGCCGAGCGCGAAGGCCTGGAGCGCCCGGCCGTCGTGGGCCACAGCTACGGCGGCTGCATCGCCCTCGAGCTGGCCGCGGGGCACCCCCAGCTCGTCCGTGCCGTGTTCGCCTACGAGCCACCCTACGCCACGGTGGCCTCCGCGGAGGTGCAGGCCGGCATCGCCGAGGTGGGTCGCCGGACGCTGGCGGCCCGTGATCGCGGCGACCTCGCGGGGGCGGCGCTGACCTTCATGGAGGGCGTCGCCGGGGCCCAGGCCGTGGCTGCGCTCAGCCCTGCCGCACGCGCCCGCGTCGGCCGTGCCGGGCAAGGAGCCGTCGCGGATGCGACCCTGTCGGGCATGGATCCCGACCGTCTCGCTCATGTCACCTGCCCCGTGTGGGTCGCCATCGGGGGTGCCAGCGGGCCGTGGTACGGAGAGATCGCGGACGGCCTCGTCGAGCGCATCGACGGTGCCGAGCAGGTGCGTCTCGACGGGCTCGACCACATGGCCCCGGTGCTGCGTCCGGACGCGGTGGCCGCGGCGGTAGAGGAGCGCCTGGCATGAACCAGGGCAACAGTGCGTCGCCCCAGAAGGTGGAGGAGATGTTCGACCGCATCTCCGGCGTCTACGACGCCATGAACCTCGCCATCAGCGGCTTTCAGGAGCCCCGTTGGCGCAGAAGCTGGTTCGCGCCACACGCATCGGGCCCGGCGACCGCGCCCTCGACGTGGCCTGCGGCACCGGCAAGGTGACCGCGGACCTCTACCGCGCCGCGCAGCCCGCTGGCTCGGCCCTGGGCATCGACTTCAGCGCGGGCATGATCGCGCACGCGCGGGAGCGCCGACCGACCGACCTCGACGGGCTGGGGTTCCAGCAGGGGGACGCGCTCGACCTACCCGTGGAGGACGACAGCTTCGACGCGGCCACCATCGCCTACGGCATGCGCAACCTCGTCGACTACCGTCAGGGCTTCGCCGAGATGGCTCGTGCGGTGCGCCCGGGCGGCACGGTCGTCTGTCTCGAGATCCACACGCCCACGAGTCTCATCGGGCGTATGGCGGCGGTCTGGTTCGACCACGTCGTGCCGCTCATCGGCAAGTTGGTCGGCCAGGGCGACGCCTACGGCTACCTCGCCAACTCGGTGAAGGGCTATCCGGCACCCGAGCGCATCGCCGAGATCATGCGCGACGCCGGCCTCGAGAACGTCGACTGGCTCGGCTTCATGGGCGGCATCGTCGCCCTCCACGTCGGCACCGTGCCGGAGCCCGGGGCGTAGTCGTCCTGCCTATCCGGCACCGCCGACGAGCCGAGCCCGCACGCCGACGAGGTCGTAGGTGCGGCGCGCCCGGGCATCCAGTGTCAGGAGCTCCGCATCGTTCTCGCGCGCGGTGATCGCGATGACGGCGTCGTACGAGGCACCACCTGTGATCCCGAGCTCGACCAGCTCTGGCAGGAGTTGGGTCGTGTAGTCGGCCGTCAGGGCGATCTGTCGCCCATCGAAGGCCCCGCGGACGAATTCGGCCACCACCGCGCCATCTACCCGATGCGGCGGAGGCAGGCGTGTTAGCACCGCGTACATCTCCAGCGCTGCCGACGTGGGTAGGCTCGGCCGCTGAGCCACGGCATCCAGCGCAGCCGCATGGGACTCGTGCCACGTCGCGAACGCTGCGATGGCGACGCTCGTGTCGACAGCGATCAACGACGCACGCGCTCGAGCGCTGCTCGGACTTCCTCGTTCGTGAGCGGTGGCAGTTCATCGTTCGGGACGCCCACGCGAACGCCCCTGCGCTCCTCGAGACGAACCGAGGTCAACGGCACATCGATCTCGATCACGCGGTCCCGAACGCTGATTTCCACGGAGTCCCCGCCACGGAGGCCGAGTTCGTCACGCATCGGCTTGGGCACGACGACCCTTCCAGCGTCATCGATGGTAGTACGCATGGCAGAAGTCTACCATCGGGGACGATGAGGCTGGCAGCAGGTGTGCCGTCAGCAGCCGAAGAGTGACCACTTGTGAGTGATCACATACCAGTCTTGATTCACCACGTCGAACCTCAGAACGGAGTCGGCGCCGGGCAGTGCTCGGTGCCCGGGTTCGTGGACGAAGGCCGGGCAGTCATCGAGTTCGAATCGGCCTTGCCTGACCGATTTATCCGAACCATACGTGGCTTGCACCAAGGTGAGTCGAGCGCCAGATCCGTCGACCACATCGATGACGGCTGCGATCTCTTTCCAGGCTGGGTCATCGACGTCGACGCCCTCGTACGTCTCCCCTCGGAAGTGCTGCGGGCAATGCGGCCCAATACCGTAGCGACCATCGCGGTAGTGGACGAGCTGGCACGACTCAGTCTCGCCCTCAAGTTCCATCGATGCAAGTTCGCGGACCTCGTACTCAGCGAGGACGGGAAAACATGCCCACGATCCGGGAGGCGTCGCGCTCGTAGTTCGGCAGGATGGAATAGACGAACGCAAGTGCCATGAGCGGTAGCGCGATGACCGCGACTAGGGCTGCCAGCCCTCGCCGGCTCCAGCGTTGGTCCTTCGGCTTGGTGTTCGTCATTCGCAAGTGCCCCCAAGTCGCAAGTGCCTAGTTGCGCGCCTCGAACTCGGGCGCGACCTCGGTCTTGAGCTCGGCCAGCTGCGCAGCCAGCGACGAGGCCAGGGCCTCGACCTCGGGCTCTGCCTCACCAGCGAGCAGGTTCTCCATCTCACACGGGTCGCCGGGTGCGCCCTCGGTCCACTCGTAGCAGGGCCCGCCGCTGATGTCGTAGAGCTCGCGGAAGCCGTCGCGGTTCTCGATGTAGTGCCAACGACCGTCGGGGTGGTCCTCGGTCGTGCGAATCGACCACCACACCGGCCGGTCGCCTCCTGATGGCACGGTGTGCAGCAACGACTCGCGCACGTAGGGCATAGGCTCGTCGGCCAGCAGCGAGGCGAAGGAGAGCCCGTCGGACGCTTCCTGGCCGTTGGGGTACGGCCCCATCTCGCAGCCGGCAAGCTCGCAGAAGGCCGGCGCGAAGTCCATCATCGAGAGCGTGGTGGCGTCGTCGCGCGGCTCGTACCCGCGACCGACCGGCCACGCCGCGTACGCGGGCATCGGTGTGGCGTAGGGCGAGACCTTGGCAGTCCGCCGGTGCTCGCCCCAGGTCATGCCGTTGTCCGCGATGAAGATGAAGACGGTGTCGTCGAGGCGGCCCTCGCTCTTGAGCGCCTTGCCCACCCGGCCGACCAGCTCGTCCACGGCCAGCAGCGACTCGCAGTGGGCGGTCAGGTCGAAGCCGTCGTCGCCCAGCGGCTTCTCCTTCTGGATATACGCCGGCTTGTCCGACACATCCGCCTCGTCGTAGTTGGGCGGGGCCCAGGGCTCGATGTCGCGGCAACGCTTGTCACCTTCGTGGCGCGGTGCGGGCAGGTTGGGTTCGTGCGGAGTGTAGGGCGCGATGACCGCGAACAGCGGCTGGTCGTCAGGCGCCTCGCGGATGCGCTCGACGGCGATGTCGGCGATGACGTCGGTGGAGTAGTCGTCCTCGTCGGTCTTGTGCTGGCTGATATCGCCGTCGCGGTCGCGGATCTGGTACCAGAAGTACTTGCCCTGGTTGCTGTTGATGACGTCGAACTCGGACCAGCCGGGCGGGTCGTACCTCTCGGGGCTGAACTTGCGGTAGCCGTTGAGGTACTTGCCCATGTAGGCGGTGTGGTAGCCGGCGTCCATCAGCTCCGTGGCGACCGTGGTGGACACGTCGAGCTGCTCGCCGTTGTTGCTGTTGCCGCCACTGTTGTGGGCGTGCTGGCCGGTGAGCAGCGCGGCGCGTGACGGCCCACACAGGGGCACCTCGCCGTGGAAGTCGGTGAAGCGGATCCCGCGGCTCACTACCAGCCGGTCCAGGTTGGGCATGTAGGGTGCCGACCACAGCCGACCATCGTGCGGGTTGGCGTCGTCGATCATGACCATCACGATGTTGGGGCGCGCTGCCTCCGCCGGGTCCTGACCCGCAGCCGCGAGCGGCAGCGCGCCCGCCACGAGGGCGGTGCAGGCAGCGACGGGCAGGGTGCGGGCGAGGCCTCGGTTCACGCCCCTGAGAGTAGCGCCTCAGCGCCCGCTGGCCAGCCGGCGACGCGCGGCATCTCCGCTACCATCAGGACGTGTCCACCACACCTTCGACCCCGCTTATCCGTGCCCGCGGACTGACCAAGCGCTTCGGCCAGTTCACCGCGGTCGATGCCGTCGACTTCGACGTCGAGCCCGGTGAGGCCTTCGGCTTCCTGGGGCCCAATGGCGCGGGCAAGACGAGCACGATGCGCATGATCGGCTGCGTCTCGCCCATCACCGAGGGCACCCTCGAGGTGCTCGGGTTGGACCCGCGCAGCGACGGTTCGGCCATCCGTCGTCGCCTCGGGGTGGTGCCCCAGGCTGACACGCTCGACATGGAGCTGACGGTCATGGAGAACCTCGTCATCTACGGGCGCTATTTCGACCTGCCCTACAAGGAGTGCCGTCGTCGCGCGCAGGAGCTCATCGAGTTCGTGCAGCTGAGCGAGAAGGTCGACTCCCAGGTGGAGCCCCTCTCAGGCGGCATGAAGCGGCGCCTGACCATCGCGCGCTCGCTCATGAACGAGCCCGAGATGATCCTGCTCGACGAACCCACCACGGGCCTGGACCCGCAGGCGCGTCACATGGTCTGGGAGCGGCTGTACCAGCTCAAGAGCCAGGGCGTCACGCTCATCCTGACCACGCACTACATGGACGAGGCCGAGCAGCTTTGCGACCGCCTCGTGGTCATGGACCACGCCCAGATCGTGGCCGAGGGCTCGCCCCGGTCGCTCATCGACGAGTACGCCAGCCGCGAAGTGCTGGAGTTGCGCTTCGAGGACCTGGTGACGCCGTCGCTCGAGGGCAAGGGGAACGGTCTCATCGAGCGTACCGAGCAGCTGCCCGACCGCGTCCTGCTCTACACCGACAAGGGCGAGGTCCTGAGTGAGGCCCTCTACGCGGAAGGGGTCCGGCCGGTGAGCCAGCTGGTCCGCCGTTCCTCGCTGGAAGACGTCTTCCTGCGCCTCACCGGCCGAAGGCTCGTCGAGTGAACGCGCGCACCACGGCCCGCAGCATCCTGCGGGTGGTGGAGCATCACGCCTTCGTCTATCGGCGTACCTGGCAGGGCTCGGTCTTCTCGACCTTCCTCAATCCCGTGCTCTACCTGGCCGCGCTGGGCGTGGGCCTGGGCGCGTTCGTGGACCAGTCCAACCCCGCCGGGGTCGAGGGCGTGGACTACGCCACCTTCCTCGCACCGGGCATCCTCGTGGCCACGGCCATGAACACCGCCACCGGCGAGTCCACCTACCCGGTCATGGCCGGCATCCGCTGGCTCAAGACGTACGTGGGCATGATCCTCTCGCCGCTCAACGCCCGCCACGTGGCCACCGGCCAGCTGTTGTGGGCCGGGGTGCGCGTCACGCTGGGCGGCATCGTGTTCCTCGCGGTGATGGTCGCCTTTGGCGCCACCGACATCCCGCACGCGCTACTGATGCTGCCGGTCACGATGCTGACCGGCCTGGCCTTCGCGGCGCCCATCCAGGCCTTTGCTGCGGCGCAGACGAACGACGCCCCCTTCGCCACGCTCTTCCGCTTCGTGATCATGCCCATGTTCATCTTCAGCGGGACCTTCTTCCCCATCACGCAGCTGCCGGAGCTGCTGCAGGTCGTGGCCGTCCTGACCCCGCTGTGGCACGCAGTCTCGCTCTCGCGTGGCATCGCCCTCGACATGCTCGAGCCGACCCTCGCACTCATCAACATCACCTACCTCTGCGCCTTCGTGGCGGTCGGCCTGCTCTGGTCGTACCGCTCGTTCAGCCGGCGACTGGCGGAGTAGGACATGCTCATCACCACCCGCTTCTTCCCCGCCGGCAGGGTTGGCGGCTCTCGCGCCCACAAGGTCCTCGAGCGCAACGTCATCGTCTACCGGCGCAACTGGACCATCATCGTCAGCGGCTTCTTCGAGCCCATCTTCTACCTGCTGGGCATCGGTTTCGGCCTGGGCACGCTGGTCGGTGACGTCGGCGACATCCCCTATGCGGCCTTCGTAGCGCCGGGCCTGATGGCCACCGCGGCCATGAACGGCGCGCTCTTCGAGTCGACCTTCAACCTCTTCTTCAAGCTCAAGTACGCCAAGACCTTCGACGCCATCCTGTCCACGCCGCTGGGCCCCTCGGACATCGCCATCGGCGAGGTCAGTTGGGCACTCACCCGTGGCCTGCTCTACGCCATCGCCTTCCTGCTGGTGATGCTGCTGCTGGGGCTGGTGCTCTCGCCGCTGGGTGTGCTGATGGTGCCCGGTGCGCTGCTCATCGGCCTCGCCGCCGCCGCCGTGGGCATGGCGGCGACCACGTACATGCGCAGCTGGAAGGACTTCGACGTCGTCACCGTGGTGACGATGCCGATGTTCCTCTTCAGCGGCACGTTCTATCCCATCAGCGTCTATCCCGACTGGCTCGAGGCGATCGTCGAGGTCACCCCGCTCTATCGCGGCGTGCACATGATGCGTGCGTTCTCCACCGGGTACGTGGATGAGATGGTGCTGGTCGACATCGCCTATCTCGCGATCGTCGGGCTCGTGGGCGTGAGCGTCACCGCGCGCCGCCTGCGAGGCCTGCTGCTGAAGTAGGGCCCGCGGGGCCGGCTGGACCCACGGACAGACCAAGGCGCCGGTCCCGGCTGTGGGAACGGCGCCTTGTCGATCGCGGGCGGGTCAAGAGCCCGTCATCGGTCCGGGCGCGGTCACGGCAACAGCGCCCTCGGGGAGGGGAGAGGGTGTCGAAGACTCCCCGAGTACGTATGACAACTACGTACTACCTACGGAGTGTATCTTCGAGATACGTAGGTGTCAACCTCTGGGCCGGACGCCGAAGAGGCGCTTCTCCGGTCCCAGCGTGCCCCAGTCGATGTGGGTGACGCCGCCGAAGCGGGCGTAGGCCGCGAGCGTGGCGCGCATGGCCTCGACGAAGCCCTCCTCGCGCCGAGCTGAGAAGCCCGCCTCCCACCACACACCCAGGACCCGCACCGATCCGTGTTCGCGGTCGAAGCGGGGCTCGATGCGGCCCACGAAGCGGTCGCCCCACAGCAGCGGCAGCACGTAGTAGCCCCACCGCCGCTTGGCCTGCGGCACGTACACCTCCCACACGTAGTCGAAGCCGAAGAGGTCCCGCAGCAGGTCGCGATCCCAGGCGAGTGGATCGAGCGGTGCGAGGAACACGGCGCTGGCGGCCTCGAGCGGCCCGCCCACGACGTCGTTCTCCGCCCGGCGCAGCGCTGCGGCCTCCTCGGCCAGCACGTAGCGCTCGCCGCGCAATCCCTCCACCGAGACCGGCACCAGGGCGCCGCGCGAGAGCAGCTCCTCGCGCAGCTCGGCCCGGGTGGGCGTGCCCGGGGATAGCTCCGCTCGGAGGCGTCGAGCGGGACCAAGGCCGTACCAGAGCGTGTAGTCGCCGCCGGCTCCGAGCAATCCGTGGGCCCGGTAGCGCGAGAGCATCTTGTGGTGGAGCTGTTCGCGCGCGGTCGGCCGATGGTCGAGCAGCTCGGCTGGGTAGAGCCGCTCGGTCAGGTCGAAGTAGCGACGGTTGCCCTCGCGCCGGGCGAGGCCGATGATGCCGGCTTCGGTGAGGGCCTCGAGCACGGCGCGGACCTCGCTGGTCGGCCCCCAGTACCAGTCCACCGTCGAGCGTCGCTCGAAGTCCAGGCTCGAGAGCGGGCCCTCCTCCCGGAGGCGCTCGAGCACGTGGTCCATGGTCTCGCGATGGCGCACGAGGGCGTCGTCGCGATGCAGCTCCAGGAAGCGGTCCCAGCTCTGGCGGTACCAGGGCAGCTCCGAGGTCGGCAGCAGGCTGAGCATCTTGTTGTGTGACTCGAAGAGCTCGCGTCGCTCGTACAGCAGTTCGTTGGTCCAGGCGGGATCGTAGTCGCGTACGCGGGCGTGGAGCACGAGGTCGTGGTTGCGCCCGGCCACCGCGAGCGGATCGAATTGGATAGACCCCAGCCGCTCGAAGACCGTGCGCACCCCGTCGAGCCCGGCGGTCTGGGCACGAGCAGGTGCGAGCAGGTGCCGGACCGCGAGGAAGCGGCGCGCACCCGCGGCGGAGACGTGGATGGGATCCATGGCCGTCGAGCATACGTGTCGCTGGGCCCCATCGCCGGGGTATCGGGCCGACCTTCCCTATACTCCCCCCTTGCATGGCCACATCCCGCGACTACTACGAGATCCTGGGGCTAGAGCGCGGCGCCAGCGACGAGGAGATCAAGCGCTCCTTTCGGAAGCTGGCCCAGCAATGGCACCCCGACGTCAATACTGACCCTGACGCCGACGCGCGCTTCAAGGAGATCAACGAGGCCTACCAGGTCCTGGCCGATCCGCAGCGCCGCCAGCAGTACGACATGTTCGGTCGTGCCGGCGTCGGCGGCACCGGTGCCGGGGCGGAGGGCTATGGCCCCTTCGGCGGCTTCCAGGGCTTCGGCGACATCTTCGATGCCTTCTTCGGCGGTGCGGCTGCCGGCGGCGGCGCTCGCCGGGCGCGTCGAGCGGCCGGCGCGGACCTGCGCTACGACCTGCAGCTGAGCTTCGAAGAGGCGGTCTTCGGGGCTGAGAAGGAGCTCAGCTTCAGCGCGCTCGACACGTGTGAGACGTGCTCGGGCTCTGGCGCCGCGGAGGGCTCGGAGCCGGCGACATGCACGGGCTGCAACGGCAGCGGCGAGGTGCGCGAGGTGCGCAACACGCTGCTGGGCCAGATGGTCAACGTGACGCCCTGCGTGCGCTGCCGCGGTACCGGCCAGGTCGTCGAGAAGCCTTGTCTCACCTGCAACGGCGACGGCCGCTCCGAACGCAAGCGCACGCTGCGTGTGACGGTCCCGCCGGGCATCGACGACGGTCATCAGATCCGACTCACCGGAGAAGGGGAGGCCGCGCCCCGCGGAGGCACGCCCGGCAACCTCTACGTGGTCACGCACGTGGAAGAACACCCGCAGCTCAAGCGTGACGGCACCGAGCTCTATCTCGAGTTGACGCTGTCGATGACCCAGGCCGCGCTCGGGGCGGACATCCCCATCATCACGCCCGACGGCGAGGAGATGCTCGAGATCAGGCCCGGCACCCAGCCGGGCACGGAGATTCGCCGCCGCGGGAAGGGTGTGCCTCACCTGCGGCGCGCGGGCGCCCGCGGAGACCTGCACGTGCTCATCGACGTGGAGGTGCCCTCGCGCCTGTCCGACCGCCAGCGCGAGTTGCTCGAGGCGCTGGCCCAGGAGTCGGGTGAGCTGGGCGCCGACGGCGAGACCACGGTGGCCGACGGCCCGCGCACCAGGCACGGCAAGCGCTCGCTGGGCGATCGCATCAAGGACGCCATCAGCTGAGCGCGGAAGAGCACGCGGGAGAGCACCCAGTGGTGAACGACGAAGGCACGTCCGCGGCCGGCACCTGGCTGGAGCTGGCGGTCGACTGTGACCGGGAAGCGGTCGAAGCCGTGAGTGAGATCCTCTCGCGCGCGGCAAGTGGGGGCGTGTCCGTGGAACAGCCCTTCAGCACCGAGCAGGAGGGTCTGGCGGCAAAGCCCATCGCCGACGCACCCGCCACCGTGCGCGCCTATCTGCCGGGCATCGATGCGGCCGCGGCCGAGGCCGCCATCGCACAGACGCGCGAGCACCTGGGCCATCTCACTGCCTTCGAGCTGCGCCCCATCGGTGAGCTGCAGGTGCGTGCCGTGCACGAGGAGGACTGGGCCAGCGCCTGGAAGGAGCACTTCCCCGTGATGCGCCTGGGCCGACGCATCGTCATCAAGCCCACCTGGCGCGACTACGAACCGGCGCCGGACGACGTCATCATCGCGCTCGATCCCGGCATGGCCTTCGGCACCGGGCTCCACCCTACGACCCGCCTGTGTCTGCGGGGCCTCGAAGCGTGGTCGGACGAGGGCATCGTCGAGGGCGCCAGTACCTTCGACGTGGGTTCGGGCTCAGGCATCCTGGCGGTGGGTGCGGCGTTGCTCGGTGCCGGGCCGGTGCGAGCCGTGGACACCGACCCCATCGCGGTCGAGTCCACGCTGACGAACGCCGCCCGCAACGGCGTGGTCGTCGAGGCCAGTCAGGGCAGCCTGCCCGTCGCGGAAGGGCCATTCGACCTCGTCTTCGCCAACCTCGTGGCCAGCATCCTGGTGGGGCTGGCGGCACCGCTGGCGGCCAGCGTCCGTCCCGGCGACGGCACACCCGGCAGTGGTGGGCGATTGCTCGCGTCGGGCATCTTCATCGACCGCGAGCCGGAGGTGCGGCGTGCCTTCGCGTCTGCGGGCCTGCGCGTGGTCGGGCGCGAAGGTGAGACCGACTGGGTGGCGCTGGACCTGGAGCGCCCTGGTCCGTGATCCCGGCCGAGTGGTTCCCGATCCTGCTGACCGCCCACATCATCCTGGCCATCTCACTCTTCGTGCCGGCGTTCCTGCTGCCCTTCACCATGCGCACGAGGGGCGTGGACGGCGAGCCCATCGTCGGCGGGAGCCAGGGACGCGTCGTGCGTGGCCTGATGTGGCTCGAGACCCACGGCACCGTCATCGTGGGCACAGGCGTCGCCATCACCGGGGTCGCCATGTTGCTCATCCTCGGCGCCGCCTTCCTCGAGCAGCCCTGGCTGCTGCTGGCTCTCTCCATCTATGCGGCCATCCTGCTCATCGCGTTCTTCGTCCAACGCCCCGGCGTGCGGCGTCTGCTGGGCTTGAGGGAGGCGGCCACCGAGGAGGAGAAGGAGCGTTGGCGAGGCCGCGCCCGGCGGCAGCGCTACATCAGCTACGGCATGGCCGCCGCCATCGGCCTCATCGGTTGGCTCATGATGAGCAAGCCCGCGTTCTGACCCCCAGATCGGAGGAAACCGTGACCGACCCGAGCTGTCTCTTCTGCAGGATCGTGGCGGGTGAGATCCCGTCCGACGTGGTGCACGAAGACGCGTCCGTGCTCGCGTTCAACGACATCGCCCCCCAGGCGCCCGTGCACCAGCTGGTCATCCCCAAGCGCCACATCGTCTCTGCCGCGGACCTTTCCGAGGCCGATGCCGAGCTGCTGGGACGCCTCTTCGCTGTGGCCGCGGATCTCGCGGCCAGGGCCGGGCTCGTCGAGCCGGGCTACCGCGTGGTGACCAACGTCGGCGCGGACGGCGGCCAGTCGGTCGATCACCTGCACTTCCACCTGCTCGGTGGCCGGGCCATGACCTGGCCGCCGGGCTGAGGCGGGCGCTTGAGGCTCTCTCGCGGCCCCACGGCCGCACTCCTGGCCGTTGCCCTCGTGGCGGCTGCCTGCACCAGCCCCGACCGGCCCACGGTGCAGGCCGACGAGGTGCCGCTGCCCTCGCCGCTGCGGTCGTTCGAGGCCTCGATGGCGGCCACGCTCGCGGCGCTCGAAGCGGCCACGGCCGCCGTCGGGGAGCGGCTCGTGGTGCCGACCGCCGCCTACCGACCGTCGGAGCCGGCGCCGCTGCTGCAGGTGCCGCGGGTGGTGCGCCGCGCCGATCTGGCTGACCCCGACGACGGCTACGTGGTCGTCTACGACGCGCCAAGCAGCGGGGAGGCGCAGCGTCTCGCCGCTGAGCTGGCCGGCTACCTCGGCTCGGGCTTCGGACAGACCAACTTCGTGGCCGACACGCAGTTCAGCGTGAGCACGCGCGAGGACACGGTCATCTTCACCACCTGGTCCCGGCGGCGCACCGACGACCCTCGACGCGCGGAGGCCGTGTTCGATGCCCTGGCCACGGTGGGCACCACGGTCGAGGTCAGCAAGTAGCGGTCGCGGCCGGCCTGCCGACCCCGCTCAGGCAGGGTCTTCCTCCTCGACCTCGCGCACCTGCAGGGCCACCTCGCCCCCGGCCCACTCGCGCACTGGATTGCGCTTGATCTTGAGTGTATGCGTGCGCGGGAAGTCAGCGCCGGGCCAGAGTCGCCAGGCGGAGATGCGCTGGTGCATCGAGAGCTCGGCGTTGGCGGCCTTGACGATGGCGTCGATCTCCGCTCGCGATCCGTCGTCCAACGCTCGCTCGTCGGGGGTCTGCTGGTCCGGACGCACGGAGGGGACCGTGCCCGGCGGCAGCACCACCGCCTCGATGCGTCCCGGCGATGTCTCGAGCACGACCGATTGGCTCAGCCCATGGTTGGCCAGCACACCTTCGATGTCCTCGGGGAAGACGTTCAGGCCATTGGGCAGCACGATCATGTTCTTCAGCCGACCGGAGAGCCGCAAGTCGCCGTCCTCGGTGAACGAGCCTGTGTCGCCCATGCGGTACCAGCCGTCCATGGTGCGTGAGGCACGCGTGCTTTCCTCGTCGCGCCAGTAGCCCGCCGAGACTCCCGGGCCACGCACCTGGATCTCGCTCGTCTCGGGATCGATCCTGACGTCCACCCCTTCGTGGGCGCGACCGACGAGCCCAGGCGGGTGGTGTCGTTCGTCGTTGGCTACCGCGAAGCCGACCTCGGTCGAACCGTATCCCTGGACGACGGGGATGCCGATGTCCTCCCACGCGGTCTGCAGCTCGGGTGGCAGATAGGCGCCGGCCGAGATCGATCACCTCGAGCGAACCGCCGAGCTGACGATGCAAGGGCCAGAACAGCAGCCGCCGGGCGCGGTAGGGGAGATGACGCGCGAGGCGCCGACCCCATCCGATCAGGCCGTCCAGACGCCGCTTCTTGGCCTCGCGCATCAAGCCCGACCAGAAGACCTCGAGGCCCTGCGGGATCACGACCAGGGCGTTGACGCGGTGGGCGCGCATCGTGCCGAAGATGATGCGCGGGTTGCGCGAACGCATGTGGATGACCTCGCCCCCGAGCATCGTGCCGTAGAAGAGCGTGGAGATCTGCTCGAGCAGATGTGAGAGCGGCAGCAGGGACACCGTGCGCATGTGCCGGGCCTTGAGCACCACGTCGAACATGCCCATCGAGGCGAGGAAGTTGCCGTGCGTCAGCAACACGCCCTTGGGCGCAGCCGTCGTCCCGGACGTGAAGTGGACCTCGAAGAGCGTGTCTCGGTCCGGCTGTGGCCACGACCGCACCTGGGCCTCCCAGTCGTCGGGCCAGTCGTCCTCGGCGTCCGCGGTGAGATCCGCCAGCTTGAGGATGTCCATGTCCTCGAGTCCGGCATCGGCCGGGTCCGGTGCGTCGTAGCCTTCGTCGACCGCGAGCCAGTTCGTCTCCACCTTGTCCGCGATGCGCTCGATGACCTCCCTGGTCATGCGCAGGTCGATGGGCACGATGATGACCCCGGCCCGCATGGCGCCCCAGTAGACGGCCGCGAGGTGGGGCGTGGACGGTGACCAGGTCATGAGCCGGTCGCCACTCGCCATCCTGGCCCCGCGCAGTCGCCAGGCAGCCAGCAGCGAACGTCGCTGCATCTCGACGCCGGACCACTCGAGCTCGACGCCGTGGTCCGTGCCCAGGCCGTACATCACGCGGTCCACAGGCCAGCGCGCGGCAGCGTCGTCCAGCAGTTCGACGAGCGAGCCGAATCCGGAGGGGTGGGGGAACTCCGTCATGCACGGCAGTGTAGTGGCGCCGGGCGACGGCGGGAATGGACCAACGGCCCCTGAACCGGCCGGCCCGACCGGCGAGGCCAGGCTTCCACGTCCGGCCGCGAGCAGCCGGGCGACATCGGCGCCCGACGCCGTCAACTGCCAGCCGAGCAGCGCGCCAGCGGTCAGCTTCGGCGCTCGTGGGTGGGCTGCTGCGCCTGCCTGCGCTGCTCCTCGCCGCCGCATCCGTGCTACTCGCGGGCGCCTGGCGCCGCAGGGCTCACTCGCAGCTCGCCCCTGACCGCACGCGCGGCCACCGCTCCACCTCGACGCCGCGCTTGAGATAGAGCGCGTCTCCGTCGGCTGCCAGCCACAGCCCCGCGCCGTCTCGCCGGAAGCCCGTGAACGTGGCCTCCGCGGGCAGGACTACCCCACGTGCGTACGTGGATCGCCACTGGTCACGCAGGTCCCCCTCGGGATCGCGTACGAATACCTTCGTGTGGCGTCCGCGGTCGCGCTCGTCGGCCAGGTGCAGGAAGCGCAGGCCGGGAGAGCACTCGCCGCCGCCGCGAGTCTCCGCGATGCTGTGACCGGCGCGATCGGTCCAGAGCCAGATCCCCGCCCCCATCCGCGCATCGCCGAGCTCGTACAGCCCACAGGTCGCGAGGCGCTCAGGGATCCAGTCACCGCCGGCACCGTCGCGTGCGGTCACGCGCACGGCCGACTTGACCTCGTCGCGGACCCGGTAGCCATAGAGGACCGCGCTATCGTTCCGCTCGATCGCCTCGTAGCCCGCCCGCGGGACCATGGCACTCCCAAGCGCGGCCGCGAGCGCCTGGTGGGCATGGTCGAAGCCGGTGCCGTTCGCCCATTCGTCGCGCAGCGAGACCATGGCGAGCTCGTCGTCGCAGCTCAGGACCTCGAGGGGCGTGGCGACTCCCGGCCGGGGCTGGGTCGTGGGCTCCGGCCGCGGAGGCGACGCGACGCTGACGAGGTACTTGGAGGCCGCCTCGACTCCGGGGCAGCCCACGTCCAGCAGGATCGTGCCGCGCCGGCTCGTGAGGTCGCGCAGGCACCACTCCTCCTCTGCCGTCCACGAGCTGGACCCGTCCCATGTGCGCCCGCCATCGTGCGACACGAGGATCCAGGGTGGGTCCGCGTCGGCCTGGAGGTCCGGGACGCCCGGGTCGCTGCCGGCGACGACCACCGTGTCGCCGACGGCCGCGACCGCCACCGGGCCACCGGGTCCGCCTTCGTCGGGCCGGGCCGTCTCGATCCAGCGGTCGGCGTCGGAACTGAACCAGAGCACGGTCGACTCGCCCCATGATTCGTCCGGCCCGCGCGGCTCGGCCACGAGTCCGCCGAGCACGAAGCCGCTGGCCGTGCCCTCGAGGACGGTGGGCACGAACGACTGCAGGTAGCTCGGCGCGCGGCCGATGGTGTGCCAGCGGACGCCGTCGGCGCTGCGGTCGATCTCACCGCCACCGTCGACGGCGACCGCCACCAGCCCGCCGTCCTCCTCCTGCACATGGCTGCCATAGCCCCAGCCGTCCGCCGCGTGCAGGCCATGCACTCGCGCTCGCTTCCAGGTTCGTCCGTCGGCGCTCGAGAGGGCGAAGGTGACGGGCTCGCTCTCCGCCGCGGAGACGAAGGCCGTGCCGGTCGAGTTGCCGCAGCAACGCAGCGTGGTGTAGGTCTCGTGGGCCACGATGCGCTCGGCCACCGACCAGAAGCCCGCGACGATGCGGTAGTAGTCGTCCTCCCTGTCGGCGAAGCGCGCCGGCGTGCGGATTCGCTGTCTGCTCACCTGCCGCCAGTCGAGGCCATCGTGGGAGCGCCAGACCTCGAAGCGCCAGTCCCTCACCTGCCACTCACCGGTGTGGTCGGAATCGGCGATGATGGCGAGCCCGTCGCCCAAACGCAGGAGGGCTTCCACGTGGCGGATACCGCGCGGCAATGCCGCCGAGCGCCACTCGCGGCCATCGCCTGAGACCCACGACGAGAGCACACGGTCGCGACCCTGGTGTACCGAGGCGAAGCCGCCGGCCCACGTGGTCGTGAGCATCGACCCGCCGGTCCAGCCGCTGCGGGCGGTGTCGGACGGCGGCTGGCGCTCCAGGACCGGGATCCAGTCAAGGCCCGTGGGGCGGACGACATCCGCGGCCGGCACGGGCGCCGCGGGGATCGCGACGGGATCAAGGATGGCGATGGCTTCCCAGCCCATGGCCGGCTCCGCACCCGCGATCGGGTTCGCGATACGGCGTAGCAGGTACGTGGCCTCGGTCACCGACCCGCGCTCGAAGCGCTGCCAGAGGTGCTCGACGGCGCCATCCTGCACGCGGATGCCGAGCTGCGCCGGCGTCATCGGATCGCCAGGTAGCGTCTCGCCGACCTCGTCAGGCGTGAGCCAGCCGCGCGGGCAGTCGGCGAAGGGCGAGCCGCCACCCAGGCGACCGCCACGCAACTCCGGGGGCAGTTCGGGGCAGGGCTCACTCGGGCGCAACTGCGAGAGCCAGCCGTGGACCGCGATGAGGGCACCCTCGGGCAGTCCGGCCTCCGCAGCCATCGCCGCCTGCTCGATGGGAGTCAGATAGGAGCCGGCCGGTGTGGCGACCGCACCGCGCAGGTGCATGTCGTCGGTGCCGACGGTGAGCGCCAGCAGGCCTGCGATGGGATCCTCGCCCACGGGGTAGTGCGAACGTACGGCTTTGCTGGCCTCGACCACCGGGTCGCCGGGGTAGGCGCCGTGGCGTGGCAGCGTGCCGACGCCCGGCTCGGCGCGAAAGCCGACCGGGACGCCTCTCGGCGGGGGCGTGCGCTCGATGGTGGTGTCCGCGACCAGCGTGAGATAGACGTCGGGATCGAGGCCCAACTCCCCCCGCCAGGCCAGCAACTCATCGTGGGTCAGCGGACGTCCGGCGTTGGGCATGGGCACGCTCGAGGGGGCTGGCTCCGCGGGCGAGGGGCGCGCTGTGGGCTCCGCGGTCGCGGCCGGTCCTGTGCCCAGCATCAGCGCGCACAAGAAGATCGTCGCTACCCGCGACCCTGCCGTCGTTCCTGTCACGCGCATGACGCCACCATCGGGCAAGCGCGGACCGTGGTCAACCGCGGAGCGTGTGAGGCTCGGTGAAGAAGCTGAAACGTCGATGTGGTCAGCCGCGGCGGCTCGACAGCGCGGCCAGTGGAGGCAACAGCAGGCCCACGAAGAGAAGGTTGCCTACGGCGTTGACCACCGCGCCCAGCGCGATCGACACCAGGCTGTCGAGCACGAACCAGGCCACGGTGCCGACGAAGAAGGCACGCGCGACCCGCGGCCGGTCCACCACCGCCGGATCGAGGTAGACGTAGAGCATCGAGGCGCCCCATCCGCGCGCAGAAAGCCCACCATCAACTCGTTGACCTCGTCCGTTCGCTCGGTGGCCACGAGATGGCTGCTCTCGAATGTCTCTACATGCACGCCAGGCAGGGCCGAGGCTCGCTTGGCCGCTCGCTGGGCATCTCCGACCAGCGCATCGTGCGTGCCCAGCAGCAGCAGCCGGGATCTCGATGCGGCGGAACTCCTGCGGCTCCAGTGCCACTGGCCGGGCCACGCGCGGCGGCGAGGCCACGGCTTCCAGCACGGCTGTGAACCAGCTGCCGAAACGGTCGGTCACGGCCGGGGCTGTACCCAACGCCCAGCGGCTGGTCCGCTCGGTCACCGACGGCCAACACCACGCACGACCTGCCGGTTGCTAGCCTGTGGGTAGCCGGCCGCCTGTAGCCGGCCCAAGTCACCGAACACTCGCTGACCGACGAAGTCACTGAGCAATCACATGCGTTTGACCGCTTCCGACTCGCTCATCTACACTCCAGCCCGGCCTGCTTGCTTGGTTCCCACGTGCAAGGCTTCCCCCGTCGGTCCTGGTCCCGGCGGTCGAGCGCGGCCTGATATCGACCAGCGGGAGGTGATTTCCTAGTTGGCAGAAGTCCGAGTCGGTGAGAACGAGACCTTCGAGGCGGCCCTGCGTCGCTTCAACAAGAAGATCCAGCAGAGTGGCATCCTCGCCGAAGCACGACGGCGCGAGCATTTCGAGAAGCCCAGCGTCAAGCGAAAGCGCAAGGAAGCGAAGCGGAAGAAGGCGGCGCGCGGCGAGTAGCCCCGCCCCTCAAGACCCAAGCTCCGAGCCCCCTCCACCTGCCCTATGAGAGGAGGTCCGCGTGAGCCTTACCGAACAGCTCCAGGCTGACATGAAGACCGCCATGCGTGATGGCGACGCGCACCGACGCGACACCTTGCGCATGGTGATCGCTGCTGCCCAGAACGCCGCCAAGGAGAAGCGCGAGCCGCTGACCGACGAGGAGGCGCTGGGAGTCCTCACCAGGCAAGTCAAGACCCGCCGTGAATCGATCAAGGCCTTCCGGGACGCCGGTCGTGACGACCTGGCCGACAAGGAACAGGCCGAGATCGACGTGCTCGCGCCGTACCTGCCCGAGCAGCTGGGCGAGGACCAGCTGCGTGCCCTCGTGACCGAGGCTGTCGCGGCCACCGGCGCCAGCTCGCCCAAGGACATGGGCCGGGTCATGGGCGCGCTCATGCCCAGGGTCAAGGGCCGTGCCGACGGGAACCTCGTGAGCAGGCTCGTCAACGAGGAACTAGCCAAGGCCGCTTCGGCGGAGTAGGTTCCGCACATGCTGGCACGCCGGGGGAGCCAGATCCTCGCCTTCACCAAGCGCGACGCGGTCCGCCTGGGCTTCCTTTCCGCACTGCTCGTGGCTGGGCTCACGCTCGTGCTCACCTTCGGCGACCTGCGCGCGATGTCGGAGACGGAGGACCTCCTCGCGGTCTTCGGCTGGCTCTTGCTGTCGGTCGTCGTGGTGACCACGCTCATGGCCTGGACCTGGCGCTTCCGTTCGCGGCTGTGGCACCGCAACAACGCCATGCTGCTCATGGCCCTCGCGCTGCTGGCGGCGACGGCATTGCTGGTCGCCACCGGTGATGGCAGCGTCGCGCCGTACCTCGTGCCCACCTTCGCGGTGGGGCTGCTCCTGGCGGTGCTGCTCGATGCCGGTGTGGCCAGCGTGGTCACGGCCATGGTGGCGATCATGGCCGGCGTCATCACGGGGTCCATGGACCTCGCGGCCTACACCTTCCTCGGCGGCCTCGTCGGCACCATCGTCATCGGCCGTGGCGAACGCCTCAGCCAGTTCGTGCAGGCGGGAGCGGCCATCACCGCCTCCAACGTGGCCGTGGTCGTGGCCTTCACCATCATCACCGGCGCGGACGACCTCGAGGTCTTCCTGCAGCTGCTGGTGGCGTCTGCCGTGTCTGCCTTCGGCGCCGCGGTCGCGGCCGCGGGTACGTTCGCGGTGCTTGGCAGCCTCTTCGGCATCACCACCTCCTATCAGCTCCTGGAGCTGGCCAACCCCACCCAGCCGCTGCTGCGCCGCCTGCTCATGGAGGCACCCGGCACCTACCACCACTCGCTGATGGTGGGCAACCTCGCCGAGCAAGCTGCCGAGGCCATCGCGGCCGATGCGCTGGTCACACGCGTGGCTGCCTACTACCACGACGTGGGCAAGCTCTATGACCCCATGGTCTTCATCGAGAACCAGGCCGGCGGCGAGAACGTCCACGACGAGCTGCCGCCCGAGGAATCGGCCGCCATGATCGTGGGCCACGTCGCCCGCGGCATCGACATCGCCTACCAGTACAAGCTGCCCAAGGCACTCATCGGCTTCATCCCCCAGCACCACGGCACCGCGCTCATGGGCTACTTCTACGCCAAGGCCCGCCAGATCGCGGCGCAGGAGGCAGGCGCCCCGCTGACGAGCGCGGCCGGTAGGGAGGCCGCCGACAAGGTCGACCCGCGCCGCTTCCGCCACGCTGGACCCAAGCCGCAGTCGCGTGAAGCCGCCATCCTCATGCTGGCCGATAGCGTGGAGGCTTCGGTGCGCTCACTGGCCAGCCATGACGAGCCGGCCATCCGGGCCATGGTCAGCCAGATCATCGGCGACCGGCTCATCGACGGGCAGTTCGACGAGTGCGACCTGACCCTGCGCGACCTCGATCGCATCCGCGAATTGTTCATCGAGCAACTGCTGGCCATGTACCACCGCCGCATCGCCTATCCCACCAACAAGATCGTGGAGCTCCAATCGCGTCGCCTGCAGGAGCAGAAGGGCGCTTGAGCGAGCCGGCCGACCGCGCCCGGGTCGAGATCGAGGTCCGGCCCGGTGTACCCCTGTTGCTGTCTGCCGACGAGTGCCGCGAGGTGCTCGCTGCCGCCGTGGCCGCGGCCGGCGCCCCTGGCGGGGCGACCGTGACCCTGACGCTCAGCGACGACATCGAGCTGGCCGCGCTCAACGCCGAGCACATGGGGGTGGACGGACCGACCGACGTGCTCAGCTTCCCGTTGCTGCCACCGTCGGCCTACCCGCCGCATCCGGGGCAGGACGCCGCGCTGCGCGAGACCTCCGAACCGTTCCTGCTGCCACCCCACGAGGCGCCGCACCTGGGCGACGTCATCGTCTCGGTGGAGCGCGCCATCGACCAGGCCGAGGGTGGCGCCGGTGGCCAGGCCAACGACCTGCGCTGGGCCCCCGCCGACGAACTGCGTCTGCTCATCACGCACGGTGGGCTGCACCTCTGCGGCTGGGATCACGCCGAGCCCGACGAGGCAGCTGCCATGCGCGCCCTCGAGCGGCGCCTGCTGGAACTCGCGCCGGCCGGTTAGGCCTCCAGCAGCGAGCCCACGGCCATGAGCACGGTCGCGAGCAGCGCCAGCCCGAGCATGGGCCGGGAGCCCCAGCGACCCAGGCTCCAGTCCGGGTCGGCCACCGGGCCGCGGCGTCGGGCATTGACGTACATGGGCACGGTCACGAGCGCGATGACGATGGCGGTGAGCCCGGCTGCCAGCTGCAGCCAGTCGAGGAAGCCGAGCGCACCGAGGTAGAGCAGGAGCAGGCTGGGCAGCGTGGCCGCGAGCCAGCTGGCGCGGGATCCGAGCCCAAGGCGCTCACCGATGATGTCGGCCAGCGCCAGCGACACCGCCCAGTAGGTGGTGAGCAGGGCGATGAGCACGAAGACAGCGCCGGTGCCGCCGGCCCATGGGCCGAGCCGGTCGGCGATGCCCACGATGGCGACCTCCGTGACCGGCTCGGACACCGCCAGCGCCACGGCTGCGACGACCGCGATGAACGCGCCGTTGACGGCCAGCCCGGCCATCACCGCGCGTGCGGCGGCTCGGCCGTCAGGTGCCAGCCCCTTGACCACCTGCGGCACCGAGAAGAAGGCGTAGTAGCCGTACATCACCATGCCGTAGAGGGCCAGGCCGTCGAGCGTGGAGCCGCGGACGCTGAGGTCTGGCTCGATGGGCACGCCCAGGGCCCCCACCGCGAGCACGACCACGCACCCGACCAGCCCGATGACACCGACCGTCTCGAGCAGGCCCACCGCGCGCAGGCCGAAGAAGACCACGCCGGCAGAGAAGGCGTAGACCAGCAGTTGCGAGAGCGCCGGCGACAGGCCGGTGGCATCGCTGACGATCTCCGCCTCTGCCGCCACGTAGGCCGCGAGCGCGGCCACGAAGGCCACGACCAGCAGGCCGAAGATGAGCCACAGCAGTGGTCGCCTGCCGGGCCGGTCCAGCACCCACAGGTGCATCAGCTCGATGACCTGCAGCGGCCGACCCGTGCGCAGCGATACCTCCACCAGCATGAGGTGGATGAACGTGGCTGCCGCATAGGCCACCACCAGGACCACGGCCAGGCCCAGCGGTCCGACCCGCTCGGCGAGGTAGGGCACGGCCATGATGCCCGCACCGACGCCGGCACCGACCATCAGGGAGGTCGCCCGCACCGGCGTGAGCGGTCGCTCCATCAGAGCGACCCGAGCTCGATGTAGGCGGGACGGCCGTCGAGCGTGGCGGCCGGGTCCTCCTCGGCGAACGAACCGAGGTAGACGTCGCTGCGGTAGGTCACCGCCAGCGGCCGACCCAGCGACCGTAGCAGCGGCTCGCGCTCATCGAAGCCGACCATGAGGAAGGCCTGGCCCTGCGTGCGCGCGCGCGCCCGAGCAGCACGGAGGAGGGCCGCCAGCACGTCCGGGTCGTCATCGCGCGTGCAACGCAGGCAGGCGAAGGCGGTACGGATGGGCTCGCCCGGGCGGGGCAGCGGTGCCCCGCCCATGATTTGCGCGAGCAGGTCGTAGCCCGGTCGCAGCCGGCGCAGCCGAGGCGAGTACTCGGCCACGATCTCCTGCTTGTACGCCGATTGGTCCCACGAGCCCAGGACGCCCGCGATCTCGCCGTCGCGGCGCACCAGGCAGAGGTCCTCCGCTCGGAGGCCGCGGTAGGCGAGTCCTGCGCCCAGGTCGTGTTCCTCCACCACGGGGAAGAGCTGGCGGCGGGGACCGTGGGCACGAAGGAAGGCGGCGACCTCGGGCAGCTGGGCGCGACCGGCTGCCTCGGTTCCGATCCTCGGGCCCCGTGTGTGGAAGCGGTCGTGGAGCACGTAGGCCAGGGAGCGCAGGCGCGCCACTCGTGCCACGCGGGCCGCTCCCGGCACGCGCTTCCCGGTGATGGTGCCGAGGGCGACCGGGTTGTCGCTGGCGATGACGCCCAGGTAGGGCACGGAGCGGTCGTGGAGCGAAGCCAGCTCGAGGACCGCACGCTGCATCAGCCAGCGCCCCTGGAACCGGGGGGCGATGCGGATCTGGCCGATGTAGGCGACCCGCGCCTCGCGACCGTCGAGGTAGACCCGTCGCTCGGCCCTGACCATGACCCCGGCCAGCTCGTGGTCCGGCAGGTGACGCGCGATGAGCACGTCGCAGGGATCCCCCTGCACGGTCGTGCCCAGGAAGTAGTCTGGCTCGCGTTCGAAGCGCACGCTCACTGCACCCGGCATGGCCAGGCTCCCGACGAGGGCCCGGATCTCGGGCTCGTCCGCCGGCGTGGCCCGGGCGAACTCGAACCGCTTCTCGCTCACCGCAAGCCCAGCAGCAGGCCCTGGCGCTTGAACGACTCGCGCCGGAAGAGGGGGTTGTAGAGCACGTACAGGGCGAAGCGCGTCAGCGAGCCCATGTTCGTGGAGCGGTCGAAGGCTCGGTGCACGATGGAGCCGAGGCTGTTCCAGCGACGCCGGCAGGCCCAGGCGGTCTCGGTGAGCTGGTCGGCGGTCATGCCCCGCGGCTCGAAGGCCGCGCTGTTGAAGCGGTAGTCGGGATGGAGCCACCAGCGGCCGTCGTAGAGCAGCCGCCCTTCTTCGCGCAGCCGTTCGTAGAGCGGCGTGGCCGGGTAGGGCATGAGCACGTTCCAGGCCGCGAAGGTGAAGCGCTGGTCGATGGCCCACTCGCACTGGGCCAGGACCGTCTCGGGCCGGTCGTGGTCGTAGCCCAGCAGAAAGGCCGCCCACGTCTGCAGGCCGTGGTCGCGAAGCGTCCGCACGGCGGAGGCGTAGCGGTCGAAGCCGGTGAGGTTGGCGCGCTTGCCCATCTGCGCGAGGTTGGCCGGGTCGAGCGACTCGAAGCCGATGACGTTGCCCAGGCAGCCGCTCTGCGCCATCAGCCGCATCAGCTCGGCGTCGTGCACCTGGTCGATGCTGGCCTGGCTGACCCAGCGCATCTTGAGCGGGATGAGTGCCCGGAACAGCGCTTTGGCGGCCTCGTGGTCGGCGATGAGGTTGTCGTCCACGAAGAAGAGGTCGCGCCGATGCTGGTCGCGGATCTCGGCCACGACCTCGTCGACCGGTCGGCTGTGATGGGCGTGATCGAAGTAGGCGCCGACCGCGCAGTACTCGCAGCGGAAGTGGCAGCCGCGCCCGAACTGCAGCAGCGAGATGGGCAGGTAGCCCTTGCCGGCGTAGATGTCACGCCGCGCTCGGGAGCCCGGCTGGGGCGTGCCCACCGTCGCTCGGTAGCGCGGCGCGAGCCGTCCCTCGTGCGCGTCCGCCACGACCTCCGCCCAGCGCGTCTCGGCATCGCCGCTGAACACGCTGTCGGCATGCTCGGCGACCTCGTGGGGGAGGGCCGTAGCGTGGATGCCGCCCATGACCACGGGCACGCCCCGGTCACGGAACTCGTCGGCGATCTCGTAGGCGCGCCGTGCCGTGAAGGCCTCGACCGTGATGGCGACCAGGTCCGTGGGCTCGTCGTAGTCGATCTCGTCGACCCGGTCGT
The DNA here is from genome assembly GCA_963716815.1 of uncultured Chloroflexia bacterium. Lineage (GTDB taxonomy): Bacteria > Chloroflexota > Limnocylindria > Limnocylindrales > CSP1-4 > JAFMJV01. The sequence goes on along the minus strand of CAVQUM010000009.1, from coordinate 10,554 downwards.
CCCAGAGGCGGACGTCGACGCCGGCGGGCGTGAGACCTGCCAGCACGCCCAGGTTCAAGGGCTCCATGCGCCCTTCGTCGACGAAGGGTCCGTCCGCACACCGGCCCAGCGTGGGCTTGACGAAGGAGACCTGCACGGCGAGACGCTAGCCGTCGTCCCGCGGCCAGCGGTGCTGTCGCCACCAGCCGAGCCAGAGTCCCGAGACGATGAACGCCAGGGCGATGCCGATCACGATGGCGATCCCTGCGAGCAAGTACGTGAACCACTCCACGGTGCACCTCCGCTTCGATGCTGGCACCCCGCGGGCCGGCTGGCGAGTGCCCAACGGACCCCGTGTGCGCCCTCGCCTACGATGCGTGCATGCACCATCCCGCCATCGCCTTCAGCTTGCTGCTGCTCCTCTCCACCACCGGGCCGGTCGCCTCAGCCGGCCATGGCTGCGGCCCCGTCCGGGCCGACGACCCCGCTGCGTCGCTGGCTCGCACCGACCACACCGTCACCGGCAACCGGGTTGCCTCCGGCTGCGGCCCGCTCGCCGGCGACGTCACGGACGTCGCGCTCGGCGGTGTACCGGCCTGGGTGCTGCCCGATCCCACCGACCGCGGCGGCTCGTGGCTGGTCGTGCTTGAGGATGGCTCGGTCGAGCACGTCAGCGCCCCGAAGGGTGGAGCTGACCCAGGTCGGTGAGGCCGAGACGCCGCCATTGGCGCCCGGCCACCCGCCCCTGGCCGCGGCGACCAGTGGCGAGGGGTCGCTGGTCGGTAGCGCGCTTGTCGCCGGGAGCTGGTTCGAGGCGCCCATCCCCGACGCCCGCGTGACCGAGATCGGTGATCGGTCCATCGTGGCCCTGACCGGCCCCACCGAGCGCTACGCCCACGGCGTGCTCGGCGACGAGCTCGAAGCCTCGGGCATCGACGTGCGCGACGACGCTGGGCTCGTGGCGCGCATCAAGGTCGGGGAGGAGGAGGTCATCGAAGGCGCCTCGGCCATGGTCGTGGAGCTGACGCCGAACGACCGCGGCCCACAGCTGCTGGTCACCATCAGCGACCCTGAGGTAGGTGCACGCCTGCGTGCCTACGACCTCGATGGCGCGGTGGTGGCGGAGTCGGAACCGATCGGGCAGGGCTACCGCTGGCTGCACCAGGTCGCCGTCGCACCCATCGGACCGGCCGGCGAGACAGAGGTCATCGCCGTGCGCACGCCGCACATCGGCGGCGTGGTCGAGGCCTGGCGACTGGTCGGGGAGCGTCTTGAACGCGTGGCCTCGATCGAGGGCTACAGCTCGCACCAGCTCGGCTCGGCCAACCTCGACATGGTCCTGCTCGCCGACATCGATGGCGACGGACGCCTTGACGTGGTGGTGCCGACGCAGGCCATGGATGCGCTGGCCGTGCTGGCACGGACGGCCCTTGGTTTCGAGGAGACCGACCGACTGGAGCTCGACGCTCGCCTGGCCACGAACGTGGCCGCCACGCCCACGGCCGCTGGTGGGCTCGTCCTCGCGGCCGGCACCGACGACGGGCGCCTGCGCATCTTCCGCTAGCTCGCAGGCGGGTCCGTCAACGGCAACACGAGTTCGAACGTGGCGCCGGCCCCACCGTCGGAACGCACCTCGAGCCGGGCATCGTGATCTGCCGCCAGCTGGCGGGCGATGGTGAGTCCGAGGCCGGCGCCTTTCACCGAGTTGCGCTCGCGGCGACCGCGCTCGAACGGCTCGAAGATCCGCTCGATCTCCGCTCGGTCGATGCCGGGGCCGTCATCGCTGACCGAGATGATGGCGTGGCGGCCAGGGGTCTCGATGGAAAGTGCCAGCCGGAGCTCGCCCTTGGGCGGCGATGACTTGATCGCGTTGTCGACCAGGATGAGCACCAGCTGATCGAGCCGGTCCGGGTCGGCCAGCACGAACGCGCCAACGGGGGCGTCGGGTACGCTGATCGACGGTCGGATGCCGCGTGCCTCGGCCAGGGACCCCGCGCGTCGGGCGATCTCACCGAAGTAGGCCAGGGCGTCCACCTTCCGTCGTTCGACCGGCAGTGCATCTGCTCGGGTGGAGGCGAGAGTCATGAGATCGTCCACGAGGCGGCCCATCCGCTCGGTCTCACCGACGATGTCGTCGAAGAACGGTCGACCCTCGTGCACGGCGAGCCCTTCGCGGGCGATGATCTCGGCCGATGCCCGAATGACCGCGACCGGCGTACGCAGCTCGTGTGAGGCCGCGGCCACGAAGCGTCGCTCGGTCTCGAAGGCCTCGCGGATCGGGACCAGCGCGCGGCGGGTCACGACGAGCGTGACGAGGACCGGGCCGACGATGCCCAGCATGCCGATGAGGACGATGGCCGTGAGGAGCTGCCGCTCGAGCTCACGCCCCAGGGAGAGGTCGTGGCCTGCCTGGAGGAAGAGCGCCGTCGTACCGAGGTCGTCTTCGATTTCCACGTCACCCATGTCGCGAGTCAGCAGGCGCAGGTCTAGTTCGCCGTACCGCCCCGACCGCCGGTCCGGCCCATGGGCTGCGGCGGCCACAGCGTCCATGTCCGGCAGCCCATCGACGCGGGCATCGATGGTGCTGCCGTAGATGCTGCCGTCCTCATCGACGAGGATCACGAAGGTGTCGGCCTTGACGAATGGGCCGGCGTACTCATACTGCTCCTCGTCTTCCATGAGCTCGTGGAGCGTGAGCGGGTCGGACGCGGCAGCCTCCAGGGCGTGATCGATGGATCCGCGCATGAGCGTCGTGGCGACCACGGCCGTGGTGAGCCCGATGATGACGACGAGCGCGGTTACCAGGATCAGCGTCGTGATCGCCAGCTGCGCTCCGGTGCGCCACAACAGCGCGCCGGCCGGGTCCCGCGGTGGTCGCAGCCGCATCACGCAGCCGGCTCGACCTGCAGCGAGTAGCCGATGCCCCGGACCGTGCGCAGGGCGTCACGTCGGTCGAGCGCTTCCAGCTTGCGCCGGAGATAGTGGATGTAGAGGTCGACGACGTTGCTGTAGACATCCGGCTCCGCGCCCCATACGGCGTCAACGATCTGCTGGCGTGTGACCACCTCGCCGTGGTGGCGCACGAGGTAGGCGAGAAGGGCGAACTCACGGGCCGAGAGTTCTTCGCTGCGTTCGCCGGAGGTCACCCGGATGCGCAACGGGTCGAGTTCGAGGTCGCCGGCCACGAGCGGTTCCTGCGTCGGCACCGGCGTGCGCCGAGAGAGCGCGCGGATGCGGGCGAGCAGCTCGCTGAAGGCGAACGGCTTGGCCAGATAGTCATCGGCACCGCGATCGAGCCCTTCCACGCGGTGGTCCAGGCTGCCCAGCGCGGTCAGCATGAGCACGGGCGTGGCCACGCCGCGCGAGCGCAACAGGCTCAGCACTTCGGTGCCATCGAGATCGGGCAGCATGCGGTCGAGCAGGATGACGTCGTAGTCGCGCTCAGCGGCCAGCGCCAGCGCGCCGACGCCGTCAGCGGCGACATCGGTGCTGTAGCGCTCACTCTTGAGCACGCGGTCGATGGCTGCCGCGATCTTGGCTTCGTCTTCGACGATGAGAATGCGCACGACCCCATCGTGGCGCGGAACGAGTGCGACTGCAACACGGGTCCCACTTCCTTTGAGGATTTCTCACGAGACATACAGCAGCAGCCAACCGCGGCGCCTGAGACTGCGAGGAGAACGGTCCACCCCCTTCGGAGATCACCCATGCCTCAGCGTCTTGCCCTCGCCGCCGCCAGCGTGGTGGCCACCATCGTCCTCACCGTCGGCCTCGTCGCAGCCGGCTTCGGTCCGCTGGCCGATGCAGACAGGCCGGCGAGCGCCGCCGACGACCTGGCCGCCGCCGACCTCGCGGCCGAGGCCGAGGCGGACCTCAAACCCGAGGTCGTCTACATCAAGCCGGCGCCCTCGCCCAAGACGATCGTGCTCAAGAAGAGAGGCGAGGCCGTTAGGGCTGCGTCGACGAGCAAGTCACGCACGCAGGCCAAGTCACGCACCAGGCGACGGCCCGTGAGCGCGAGGATCGCGAGGACCGCGAGCATCGCCGCGAGGAGCAGGCGGAGCGGCGCAAGAAGGTTGCCGAGCGAGCGAAGGAGCGGCGCGAGGAACGGGACGACACGCGAGGACGACGACGACTGATGGGCGACCCCACCGTGAAGCCCGCTCGTCCTCGCCCCTCCACGGGGCCGGCGCGCCTGATGGTCGGCGCCGGCGCCATGGCTGCCGTCTCGGTCATCGCGGCGGGCCTGGTCCGCTTCCCGACCGCCGCCGAGGAGGCGCAGCTCGCGGGCGCGGCTGGACCGGCGGCGGTCGGCTTCCGCCGCGAAGGACAAGGCCGGCCAGTCTGCGCGCGACGCCAAGGCGGCCAAGCGCGCCGAGAAGACATCCGAACGTCCCGTGAAGTACGTGCGGCTGAAGCCGGGCCAGAAAGCACCCAAGGGCGCCAAGGTCATCCGCGAGGCTGTGCCGACACCACGGATCGTGGTCCAGTCGCAGCGCACCTGCAGCCCAGCGCAGCGCACCTGCAGCCCAACCCAGCACTCGCCGCGTGGTCACACGCACGAGGCAGTCCGGATGATCGAGGCTACCGCGGCACGTCGCGAGGTTGGACCACCGACCCTGACCGAGCACGCTCACAGGTTCGGAGCCATGGGCGGTCAGGTGACCATCCGGGTCGCAGCACCAGTCGGCGCGCGCTCCGCGGTCAAGCGTGACCTGCGTCTGCTGGAGCGCCGCATCCAGCGCATGGGCTGCCCGCATCACGCGCTTCGAGCCGGGTTCGGAACTGGCCCGCCTCAACCGGGACTCCGCCGCGGCGGCCACCCATGTGGGGCCGTCGGTCGGGGACCTGCTGCTGCGTGCACGAGCGTCCTCGGCGGCCACCGATGGCCTCGTCGATGTCACGCTCCTGTCCGAGCGGCTGGCGGCTGAGTTCGGCGGTGTGGCCGAGGGGCGGGCGTCGGGCTGGTGGTCCGAGCGCGCAGGGCGGCGCGTGCGCATCCATCGCGACGGACCCGTGGCCTTTGATCTCGATGGCGTCGCCAAAGGCTGGATCGCCGACCGCGCCTTGGCCCTCCTGTCGCGCTACCCCGCAGCCATGGTCGACGCCGACGGTGACGTGGCCGTCCGAGTCGGCCCACGCAATCGACTGGCGGATGCGCTATCGCCGACCCGCGCCGACGCCTCGACCTCGCGATCATCGCGGTGCCTGCGATGGCGCGCGGCATCGGGCCGTTCGGCGTCGCAACGTCCGGTACGTCCGTCCACCGCTGGCAGCACCGCGTCCGGCTGGGCGCATCACCTCATCGATCCTCGCAGCGGTCGGTCGGCGCCTGACCGACGTCGTCCAGGCGACGATCGTGGCCGAGAATGCGCTCCTGGAGGCGGAGGCACTCGCCAAGTCCGTGGTCATCGCCGGCTCCGAGGACGGACTGCGCTTGCTCGCGCGGCGCCGCGTGCATCGGCGGCATTCCTGCTGCTGCGCGAGCGGAGAGCGTCGTCGCTCACGTCCAGGTCGATCGGGTGGCTGCGCCTGATGTACGAGGGTCTGCAGCCCGCGCACACGCTGCGCTTCGCTGGTCGCTGTTCCTGGTGGCGGATCGGCGTCATCGTGCTCGGCGGGTACGGCACGGCCCTGCGCAGACGGTCGTCCGCTGGCTCGACGGAGTCGAGTTCGACCGCCTGCCCGTGGTACGTCACGCGCACGACGGCCCTGCTCGCCTACCTGGCGATCACCGGCTCCGTGATCTACGGACTGCTGCTCTCGACCAAGATCCTCGACCGTCTCACTCACCGCGCCGTGTCGTTCACGTTCCACCAGGATCTTGCCTCGATCGGCCTTGGCGCTCGCGCTGGTCCACGCTCGCGGTGCTGATGCTCGACCGCATCGGTGCCCTACAGCCCGCTCGAGCTGCATCGTGCCGTTCAGCGGCCCGTACCGACCGCTGTGGGTCGGCGTCGGCCAGCTCGCGCTCGGCTCACCGTGCTGGTGATCCTCAGCTTCTACGTCGCGCAAACGCATCGGCCAGCCGAGGTGGCGTCGTCTCCACTACCTCTCGTTCGTCGCCTTCGCTCGGCGCCTCTGCCCATGGCCTGATGGCCGGCTCGGACACGCAGGCGGCCTGGGTCTTCCTGGGGCTACCTGGTGATGATCGCGATCGTCGTCTTCCTGCTGACCTACCGCATCGTGATGCTCGCCGACGGCGGCGCGAGGCGGATCGGGCCGCCGCTCGCGAGGCGCTCGCAACGTCCGACGGTCGAGGCAGCGACAAGCAGCCCCTAGGCGCCTGCGGGTACCATCGGCGCATGGCCGCGCCCGCGTCGAAGTCGGGACGCGGTCGGTCGGCATGCCCGCGGAGCGACAGAACGCGTGAAGAAGGTCGTCGTGGGTCTGGGGAACCCCGGCTCCAGGCTACCAGAACACGCGCCACAACATCGGCTGGATGGTGCTCGACCGACTGGCCGACCGGCACGGTGCGGCCGGGAAGGCCAAGACCAAGGATGCTGCGGCCACCGTGCGTGGCCGCATCGACGACGACGAGCTCATCCTGGTCAAGCCCAGACGTACATGAACGAGTCCGGCATCGCGGTGCGCAAGGTCCTGGCGCGCGAGCGTGCGCCCATGGTCGACCTGCTCGTCGTGGTCGACGACATGGACCTGCCCTTCGGACGGCTGCGCATGAAGGCGCGAGGCAGCGCCGGCGGCCACAACGGGCTGCGCTCGATCATCGGCGAGATGGGCACCGAGTCGTTCGCCCGCCTGCGCCTCGGCATCGGGAAGCCCAGCGGCGGAGCCGTCGCAGCACGTGCTGGGTGACTTCGAGCACGCCGAGCAGCAGCACCTCGACCTGATCCTCGACGCTGCCGCCGACGCCGTCGAGCTGTGGGCGAGCGGGGGCCGGAGGCCGTCGCGAACCGTGGAACGGCTGGAAGCCGGACCTCGACGATGAGGCCAAGCCCGAGCGGCCGGTGCCGCCCGAGGACACGCCCGAGACTGCACGCGGCCCAGCCGCGACGCCGGCCGCCGCGCCAGCCGACGTCGCAGCCGGATGCGGACGGCGTCGTCCGCTCGAAGACCGGCTGGCGCACGCTTGCTGCCGGACGTGCTGGGCGGACGCGATCGTGGTGAGCGGTGACCGACGCGATCCGACGCACGCGGTTTCGCCGGCGGCGCGACGAGGAGCCGGCTCCCGACCGGCTGCACGCCACCGAATTCCCGACCTCTCGCCGCTGACCGGCCTGCTTGCGCGGCACGCGGCGAGCTGGAGGCGCTCGTCGAGCGCTACGCCCCGCGGCCGGCGGACGTGGCGACCGGTCGGGCACGACCTGCGGCACGTGACCTATGCCGCGCATGCCGCATGGCGCCAAGACCTACCTCGCCGCCGCCCTGGCGCTGGCCGCCGGCGAGCGGCTCGTCTGGATCGCCCGTGACGCCGAGATCGGCTGACCGCGTGGCCGAGGAACTGGTGGCCTGGCTGGGCGACCCCGAGCGCGGTGGTGACGCTCGAGCCGCGCACGGCGCTGGCCTACGAACGCTCCGAGCTGGTGCGCGACGAGTCCGCTGCGCGCGTCGCCGCCCTGGCCGCCTGGCGCGCCGACGACGGTCCGCGCCCGCATCCTCGTGGCCAGCCTGCAGGCGCTGTTCCAGCGCACGCTCGCACCCGACGACATCCCCGACCGCAGCCGACCCGGCTGGCGGCGGGCACACGCCTGGGGCTCGAGCGCGTCCTGCTGCTCCTCGTCGACCTCGGCTACGAACACGTGCCCGAGGTCGGCGGTCGTGGCGAGTTCGCCCGCCGTGGCGGCATCGTCGACATCTTCCCTGCCGGCCAGCCCTGCCCGTGCGGGTGGAGTGGTTCGGCGACGAGATCGACTCACTGCGGGCCTTCGACCCGGCCGACCAGCGGGGCACCGGACCGGGTCGAGTCGGCCGTGCTCCTGCCGGCCTGCGAGTTCCTGCTCGGCGCCGACACCGGTCGGACCTGCTCGTCGGAGCGCATGGGCGCACCGTCGAGCGGCTGCCCGAGGGGCTGCAGGCGGACCTCGCTCGCTTCGACGCTGGCGTCCTCGGTGATGCGGCCGAGCTGTGGGGCGGCTACCTTGCGCCGCACACCGGCCTCGACCACCTGGGGTCGGCGATCTGGCTGTCGACGAACCCGAGGAGGTCGCCGCCGAGGCCGAGTTCCTCGGCTCGCAGGCCGAGGAGCGTCGCGCCGAACTGGAGCGGGCCGGGGAGCTCCCCGCGCGCTGGGCAGCGGCGTACCCCACGCCGCGCGAGTGGAAGACAGCCCTGCACGAGGCCCGCACGCTCGAGCTGACGTGGGAGTCCGACTTGCGAGGCGCGCCGCCAGGAGGCAATCCCTTCGGCTGGCACGAGCCGTCCTGCCGCCGGCCCGCATCGGCGACCTGGCCGCCGACCGTCCGCCGATGGCGATGCGACGGTGCCCGGGTGGTGCTCGCGTCGACCAGGCCGCGCGGCTGGCCGAGATCCTCGAGGACGACGGACACGGGCGCAGCGCCGCTCGCGGACCTGCACGAGCCGGTGCCGCCGGGTGGGTCTGGCCCTCGTCGAACGCAGCCTCAACGGGGGCTTCGCCGGCGGACCGGACGGGCTCGAGCTCGTCACCGACCGCGAGCTGTTCGGCACCGTCCGCGTGCGCCGCCCCAAGGCCATGCGACGAGTGGTGCCGCGGGACCTGCTCGAGCGCCTCGAGCCCGGCGATCTGGTGGTCCACGTCGACCACGGGGTCGCGCGCTACGAGGGCCTGGTACGCCGCCCGGCCGCGGGCACCGGCTCCGAGGAGCGCGACTACCTCGAGCTGCACTTCGCCGAACGCGGCCGCATCTGGGTGCCGGTCGAGCAGATCGAACGCGTCTCGCGCTACGCCGGCGGCGACGATCCGCAGCTCTCGAAGCTCGGCGGCGGGGAGTGGCAGCGCGCCCGAACCCGGGTCAAGAAGGCTGTCGGCGACCTCGCCCGGGACCTGCTGCGGCTCTACGCTGACCGCGCCAAGGCCCGCGGCCGCACCTTCGGCGAGGACACGCCCTGGCAGGCGGAGATGGAGGCCGCCTTCCCCTACGAGGAGACGCCCGACCAGCTGCGCGCCGCCATCGACGTCAAGGCCGACCTGGAGAAGGACACGCCCATGGACCGGCTGGTCGTGCGGCGACGTCGGCTACGGCAAGACCGAGGTCGCGCTGCGCGCGGCCTTCAAGGCGGTGCGGCGACGGCAAGCAGGTGGCCGTGCTGGTGCCGACCACCGTGCTGGCCGCAGCAGCACCTGGTCACCTTCCAGCGAGCGCTTCGCGGCCTTTCCGGTGACGGTGGAGCTGCTGTCGCGCTTCGTGCCGCACGCGGCAGCAGCAGGACATCGCTCGCCGGCGCTCGAGGCCGGCACGGTCGACATCGTCATCGGCACGCACCGGCTGCTGCAGCAAGGACGTCGCACTTCAAGGACCTCGGGCTGGTCGTCATCGACGAGGAGCAGCGCTTCGGCGTGACGCACAAGGAGCGCCTCAAGCAGCTCAAGACCGAGGTGCGACGTGCTCACGCTGACGCGCCACGCCCATCCCGCGCACGCTCAACCTGGCGCTGGTGGGCGTGCGCGACATGAGCGTCATCGAGACGCCGCCGGAGGACCGCCTGCCCATCCAGACGCACGTGGCCGAGGCGTCGACTGAGGCTCGTGCGCGACGCGATCCTGCGCGAGCTCGACCGAGGCGGGCAGGTCTTCTACGTCCACAACCGGGTCGAGACCATCGAGGCCCAGGCCGAGCAGCTGCGGCGACTGCTGCCCAGGCCCGCATCGCGGTCGGCCACGGTCAGATGCCCGAGGGCGAGCTCGAGCAGGTCATGATCGCGTTCGCCGGGGGCGAGCACGACGTGCTCGTCTGCACCACCATCATCGAGTCGGGCCTCGACATCCCCAACGCCAACACCATCATCATCGACCGTGCCGACGCACTTGGCCTGGCGCAGCTCTACCAGCTGCGCGGGCGGGTCGGGCGCTCGTCGCGGCGGGCCTACGCCTACCTGCTCTACCGGCGCAAGGCCGCGCTCTCGGACATCGCGCGGAAGCGGCTGGACGCCATCTTCAACGCGTCCGAGCTGGGCGCGGGCTTCCAGATCGCCCTCTCCGACCTGGAGATCCGGGGCGCGGGCAACATCCTCGGCGACGAGCAGCACGGGCACATGGCCGCCGTCGGCTTCGACCTGTACACGCGCATGCTGGCCGAAGCGGTGGAGGAGGAGAAGGCCGCGCTGGAGGGCCGGGAGCCGCGGGTGGCTCGGACCCAGGCCAAGATCGATCTGCCGGTGGACGCCTACCTGCCCGACGACTACGTGCCCGAGGAGCCCCAGAAGCTGGAGCTGTACCGGAGGCTGGGCCGCGTCGTGAGCGACGACGGGCTGGAGGAGATTCGGGCCGAGCTGGTCGATCGCTACGGACCCGTGCCCAGTCCGCGTCGAGCGGCTGCTGGAGGTCTCGCGGCTGCGCTATCGCGCCGAGGAAGCCGGGCTGCATCAGGTGGCGCGCGAGAGCGGCCAGCTCGTGTTACCGTTTCGGTCCCGACTGGT
>CAVQUM010000008.1:0-211317 GCA_963716815.1 uncultured Chloroflexia bacterium | reverse complement strand
ACCCTGCGCAACCTGGAGGACACGGACCGCATCGCCGAGGCCATGCCCGACGCGCAGCGCGCGGTCGTGGTCGGTGGCGGCTACATCGGCCTGGAGACGGCCGAGCAGTTCCGGCGCAAGGGCCTGGAGGTCGCGCTGGTCGAGATGCAGCTGCAGGTGCTGCCGCTGCACGACCCGGAGATGGTCGAACCGCTCCACCGCCAGCTCGAGTTCAACGGCGTGCGCCTGGAGCTGGGAAACGGCATCGCCTCGGTCGAGGAGCATCGCGGCCGCGCGGTCGCGGTGGTGCTCTCCGATGGCACCCGCCTGCCGGCCGACATCGTGCTGCTGGGCATCGGCGTGCGTCCCAACGTGGCCCTCGCGGAGGCTGCCGGCATCGAGCTGGGCTCGAGTCGCGGCATCGCCACCGACGAGTACATGCGCACCAACGACCCCGACATCTACGCGGTCGGCGACGCGGCCGAGTACGTCTATGGCCCGACCGGCGCCAAGCAGCGCGTGGCCCTGGCCGGTCCCGCCAACCGCACCGGTCGTCTTGCCGGTGAGCACGCCGTGACGGGCGAGTCGCGGGTGGCCCCTGCGGCCTGGGGCACCAGCATCGTGCGCGTCTTCGGTACCTCCGCCGGCATGACCGGCCTCTCGCTCAAGGCGGCGAAGGCGGCCGGCTACGACGCCTGCGCCACCCACATCATCGCTAACAACCACGCCGGCTACTACCCCGGCGCCCAGGCCATGATCATCAAGCTCGTCTTCGAGGAGGGCAGCGGGAAGGTGCTCGGCGCCCAGGCCTGCGGCGGTGAGGGCGTGGACAAGCGCCTGGATGTGATCTCGACCGTGACCCACTTCGGCGGCACGGTCCACGACATCACCGAGCTCGACCTGGCCTACGCACCGCCCTTCGGCTCGGCCAAGGACCCGGTGCACATGGCCGCGTTCGCGGCCCAGAACCATCTCGATGGCCTGGCTCCGGTGGTCCAGCCCGACATCGACCTCTGCGCCTACCAGGTGGTCGATGTGCGCTCGGCGGCCGAGGTGGAGGCCCTGCCCATCGCCGAGTGCGAGAAGATCATCAACATCCCGCTCGACAAGCTGCGCGACCGCCTCGGCGAGTTGGACCCGTCGATGCCCACGGTCGTGGCCTGCCGCTCGGGCCTGCGCTCGTACGTGGGCACGCGCATCCTCAAGCAGCACGGCTTCGCCGAGGTCTACAACCTCTCGGGGGCGACGGCCATGCGCGAATTCGCGCTCAACCGCCGGCTGCCGACGGCGTACACCACGACCGCGTCCGGTGTGCCACTGCCGGACGCGATCATGATCGACTGAGCTCGCAGGCCCGGCCGTCTACGATGGGCTCGTGCAGAACGAGCCCGAGGTGCTTGCGTGGCTGTCTGAGCCTGAGAACCTGGCCACCAGGTACCTGACCGCCCGCGAGCTGCTCCACCCGCGTCCCGAGCCGCCCGGGCTCGAACGGCTACGCGGTGCGGTCTTGGAGTGGGAACCGCTGCGCGCTGTTCTCGACCTGCAGCTCGAAGACGGTGGCTTCCCCGACCGATCGAAGGTGCGGACAGCGCGACCTACCTTCTCGGCGCTGGTGCTGATGGAGCGTTGTGGGCTGGACGTCGGTGATGAGCCGGTCGCACGCGCGATCGACTTCCTGTCCCGACGTCACGCCAGGACCGGCCCGATCTCGTACACCGGAGGCGCTTCTGGGGTGTTGCCCTGCTACGCCGGTGTGGTCGTCACCACGCTCACCGGCCTCGGGGCCGGCGACAGTGACATCGTCCGGTCGTCGCTCGACTGGCTCCTCGACCACCAGCGCTTCGACCACCGGGAGTTGCGCGCCGGCGGTGAGGCGAGCTGGCCCTACCGGGCCCCGCAGAACTTCGGCTGCTGGGAGTCGGTGTCCTGCTACCACGGTGTCGCGGGCGCCTTCCGTGCCTTCGCTGCCGTGCCCGCGGAGGGTCGATGGCCGCGCCTACGGCAGCGCCTGGACGAGGCCATCGACTACCTGCGCATCCATCGGCTGTTCCGCAAGTCGGGCTCCGAGCGTCCGCTCTTCCGGCACATGACGCAGCCGTTCCTGGTCGGTGACTATCGCTCGGGCCTGCTGGACATGCTCCAGGGGATCGCAGACGCCGATCCTGCGCTCGCGGCGGAACCATGGGTGGAGGAGTCGATGGAGGCCATGGACGCGCTCACCGTCGACGGCCGTGTGCCGCTGGCCAAGAACTACGGCCGGGCCCTCATGGACGAGATCCCGCTCGAGCCGGTGGGGGAGCCCTCGAGGTTTCTGACCTACCAGTGGCTCCGCGTCCGCCGGACCATGGACGCAGCTCGTTGATGCCCGGCTCGGATCGAGACCATACGATGGGCCGGTGAGCACCACCGGCCCAGGCGTCATCGCCGTCATCCCTGCCTATCAGGCCGCTTCCACGCTCGATGCCGTGGTGCGGGCGACGCTCGAGCACCTGCCCGTGCTGGTGGTCGACGACGGCTCCACTGATGCGACGTCGGCGGTGGCCGAGGCCGCGGGCGCGGAGGTGCTGCGCCAGGAACCCAACCAGGGCAAAGGTGCGGCGCTGCGGCGCGGCTTTGCGCATGCGCTCGACGGCGCGGCCGTGGCGGTGCTGACGCTCGACGCGGACGGCCAGCACGACCCCGCCTGCGCACCCGACTTCCTCGCCGCCCGGCAGGAGCGAGGCGCGCCGCTCATCATCGGCCGCCGCGACTTCAGCCAGATGCCGTTGTCGCGGCGGATGGCCAACAACCTCGGCACGCGGATGTTCAGCTGGGCCGTCGGCCGGCACATCGCCGACAACCAGTCGGGCTACCGCCTCATCGCCCGACCGCTCCTGCCGCACCTGCTCACGTCGGCGGAGGACGGCTTCGAGTTCGAGGTCGAGATGATCACCGACGCCATCCGCGCCGGCCTCCTCATCGACTGGGTACCAATCCCCACCATCTACGAGGACGCCGGCTCGCACATCTCGCCGCTCTCACACGTGGCCAACTTCCTGCGCGTGGCGCGGGCGGCGCGCCGTTCGGTGGGCACGCCGCTGGAGCTGGGGGACGAGTAGGCCTCCGGATGCCGGCCCTGCGGCCCGAGCAGGGCGCTGGGGTTGGGCGTGGCGGGCCTATATGCTTGCTGACAGAGCCCTTGGCCCCGGGCGCCATCGTTGGGCTCACCCTGTCCTGGAGATCTGCTTGACCACGCCCTCCGACGACTTCGAGGCCCGCATGGGCCGGCGTGAGTTCATCGTGCTCATCTCCATGCTCATGGCCCTCACGGCCCTGGCCATCGACATGATGCTGCCGGCCTTCGGGGATATGCGCGTCGACTTCGGCCTGGCCGTCGATTCGAACCAGCTCGCGCTCGTCGTCACCGTCTTCTTCCTCGGCATCGGCCTGGGTCAGCTGCTGTGGGGCCCGCTGGCCGATGCGCTCGGGCGCAAGCGGATCCTGTGGCTGGGCCTGACGATCTACACGCTCGGCGCGATCAGTGGCGCGCTCGCGCCATCGCTGGAGCTGCTGCTGCTCTGGCGCTTCGTCGGCGGGCTGGGCGCGGCCGGTGTGCGCGTGGTCACCTACGGCACGATCCGCGACCGCTATCAGGGCGACCGGATGGCCAAGACCCTCTCCTACATCATGGCCATCTTCATCCTCGTGCCGATGGTGGCGCCGTCGCTCGGTGCGCTGGTGCTGCTCCTTGGCTCGTGGCGTTGGGTCTTCGCCTTCTTCGCGCTGGCCGCGGCCCTGACCGCTGCCTGGTCGCTGCGCCTGCCCGAGACGCTGCCGCCGGCGAAACGCATCCCGCTCGACCTGTCGCGCCTGGTCGAGGCCGGCCGGGCGGTCGTGACCAGCCGCTTCACCATGGGCTTCACCCTCGCGCAGACGGCGCTCTTCGCTTTCTTCGCCTCGTATCTCGCCTCGACGCAGATCATCATCGATGACGTCTTCGGCCTGGCCGAGTGGTTCCCGCTGATCTTCGGCGGCTCGGCGTTGGTGTTCGGGACGGCCACGCTCCTCAACGCACGCCTGATCGACCGGGTCGGGCTGCGCCGCATGCTGCGCACCGGACTCTCGGCGTACCTCGTCGCGACGGCGGTCTTCGCGCTCATCGCCCTGGCCACCGGCGGGCACCCACCGTTCTGGCTCTACCTCGTGGGCATCCTGCCCATCCTGTTGTCCCACGCCTTCTCGCTGCCCAACCTCAACTCCGCGGCGATGATGCCGATGGGACGCGTGGCGGGCACGGCGGCGGCGGTCATTGGGGCCGTCTCAACGCTCGGCGGGGCCGCGCTCGGGTCGGTCATCGATGCGGCCTACGACGGCTCCATCACGCCCCTGGCGATCTCGGCGTTGGTCGTGGGGGTGGTGGCCTTCATCCTCTCGCGCTGGTCAGGGGTCATCTGGGAGCGTGACGCCGAGCGTCAGGTGCTTACGCCGGAGGAACAGGTGCAGGCGGCCGGCGCGGCCCCCATCGAGGTGGCCTGAACCAGGAGCCGCTGCTCACCCAGTGAGCGATCTCGACGTGACTGCACGGGGATCTGCCAGTCCTGCTCGCGGGGTGGGCAGAGGTGGCCGTTCTGCTCACGGGCCGGGCGAGACATGCAGATCCGGGGCCCGACTGGTCGAGATCGCTTACCCGGCGAGCAGCTGGACCTCGACCGCCCAGCGTCGTCCTAGCATTGACTCGCAGCGCCGGACCGTGTTAGCGTGAAGTGAGATTATTCTCATAAGCGAGAGAATTCCCACGAAGGGCGGGAGGAAACGGAGTCCGACCATGGCTGACTACCTCCTCGGCGCGGACGATGGCACCGGCGGTGCCATAGTCGCGCTCGTCGACTCCGAAGGCCGGCAGCTGGGGTACGCCTTCGAGGAGTACCCCGTCCACACCGACCACCCGGGCTGGTCAGAACAGAAGGCACCCCGCTACTGGGATGCCTTCTGTCGCATGGTTCGAAAGGTCCTCGCCGAGACCGGCGTGGACCCGGCCGAGATCCGGGGCGTGGCCGCTTCCTCCGCGCTTCCTTCGGTCGTCCTGCTCGATCGCGACGGTGTGCCCCTCCCGCGGGCGTGTTGCTCGAGGGCATCGGCGGTCCCGACTGGTACGGCACGATCATGACCTACGCCGACGCCCGCGCCGTCAGGGCGGTACCCATCGGCATCGGCGCCGGTGCCGTGGCCCTGCGCGACATCCCGGCCGGCTCGACCATCACCGAGGACGACGCGGCCATCGACGGATCCACGTTCGTGGCACGGTTGCGTCGCCTGCAGGACACGCTCTACGGCGCGGTCGCGTGATGGGATCACCCAGCCTCGAGCAGCGGCCGGAAGCGCCGCTGCCGTTCCTCGACAACGGGGTCGCCCAGATCGCCTTCGTCGTGGAGGACCTCGACAAGACCGTCGAGATGTACCACCGCACGTTCGGCGTCGGCGGTTGGCGCTTCTACACCTACGGCACGGGCCTGTGCAAGCGGATGTCGTACTACGGCGAGCCCTGCGAGTACCGCATGCGTGTGGCGCTCTCGTACTTCGGATCGATGCGCATCGAGCTCATCGAGATGGTCGAGGGGCCCACCGTGTACGCCGACTTCGTGGCGGAGCACGGCTTCGGGGTCCAGCACCTGGGCGTCTTGGTCGACGACATGGAGGAGGCCCTGGCCCAGGCCGAGGCGGCCGGCTTCCGCATGATCATGGACGGCTCCGGCTTCGGTCCCGACGGCGACGGGCACTATGCCTACATCGACACCGAGTCGGTCTACGGTGTGACCATCGAGCTCATCGAGCGCCCGGTCCGGCGTCACCCGCCAGAGAAGGTCTACCCGCCCGAGGAGTAGGACTCCCAACCGCGGCCCAGCCGCGGCAGCCGCGCCCGCGAATTCGTTTGCAGAAACGGTTGACTCGGGTTTCAGCGACGTGCTACCTTGCCTGAGAATGTTCTCAGTAGTGGGACTTCTCTCAGGCAGATGGCTGCGAAACCGACGCAAGAGGAGCTCCGTTTGCTGGTCAAGGTCGCCAGGTTCTACTACGAGGACGGCCTCAATCAGGACGCCATCACCGCGCGCCTGGGGCTCTCGCGTTCCAAGGTCTCTCGTCTCATGGGGCAGGCGCGCGAGACGGGCATCGTGCAGATCTCGGTGGTGGAGCCGGAGGACCTGTTCCTCGATGTCGAGAGCCGGCTCGAGGAGCGCTTCGGTCTGCAGGAGGCGCTCGTGGTGGAGGCGCAGCCCGGCGACTCCCAGGGCCACGTCAGCCGCGCCGTCGGTGGCGCCGCTGCCGGCTACGTCTCACGCGCCATCTCCAGCCGCAGCACCATCGGCATGTGCTGGGGTGACACGCTCCGCCACATGGTCACCAACCTCGCCTCCCAGCGCCTGCCCAACGCGCAGGTGGTGCAGATGATCGGCGGCATCGGCCAGCCCGACGCGGAGGTGCACGCGACCGAGCTCTGCCGCAGCATGGCGCGCACGCTCGACTGTCGGCTGACGTTGCTGCCGGTGCCGGGCATCGTGGCCGACCAGCGCACGCGCGAGGCACTCCTCTCCGACGTCCACGTGCAGCGCGCGGTGGAGGCCTTCGACGACCTCGACATCGCCTTCGTCGGCATCGGCGCCCCGACCACCGACTCGGTGACCATGCGCGACGGCTCGATCATCACGCGCGCCGAGCTCGACGACCTGCTGCGCAAGGGCACGGTCGGCGACATCGCCCTGCGCTACTACGACGCCGCCGGCGAGTGCATCGAGTCCGAGATCAACGCACGCATCATCGGCATGACCCTCGAGCAGATCAAGCAGGTGCCCAAGGTCGTGGGTGTCTCAGGTGGTCCGCAGAAGGCGGCTGCCATCCGAGCTGCGCTCGCGGGCCGGCTCATCAACGTGCTCATCACCGATTCGGTCACGGCCCAGAAGCTGCTGGAGGACGCCTGATGGACGACGCTGCGATCCGTCGTCTGGGCACCGAGGTCATCGAGCGCGAGGCGGCGGCCGTCTCGAGCGTGGCCGCCCAGCTCGACGACGCGTTCGTGCAGGCCGTGCGTACGCTGCTGGCCTGTGAGGGCAAGGTCCTCGTCAGCGGCTCGGGCACCTCACACGCGGTGGCCCTGCGCTTCGCCCACCTGCTCAGCTGCGTGGGCACGCCCGCCCTGTTCCTGCATCCCGGCGACAGCCAGCACGGCGCCAGTGGCGCGGTGGCCGCGGGTGACGTCTGGATCGGCCTCTCCAAGGGCGGCGAGACGACGGAGGTCATCTTCCTCGCCGGGGTCGCCCGGAAGCGCGGCGCGACGGTCGTGGCCATCACCGAGAAGCCCGACTCGAGCCTGGGCCGGCTCGCCGACATCGTGCTGCACGTGACCGCGCCCGAGGGTGTCGACCCCTTCGGCATGGTCGCCACGGGCAGCTCGCTCTTCAACTCCGCCTTCTGTGACGCGATCTGCGTCGCGCTGCTCGAGCTGCGCGGCTACTCGGTCGACGACTTCGGCGAGACCCATCCCGGCGGCGCCGTCGGCCACATGCTCAGGGAGAACGACGCCCAGTGAAAGCCGCACAGCTGACCTACCGGCCCCGAGACCATCGAGCTGGTCGACATGCCCGTCCCGGAATGTCCCGCGGACGGTGTGCTCCTGGCGGTCAGGGCCTGCGGCGTATGCGGCTCCGACCTGCGCCGCTGGAAGGAGGGCCCGGCCGCCGGTGGCATCACCGTGCCCGGCCACGAGTTCGCCGGCGAGATCGTGGAAGTCGGCGCGGCGGTCGAGGGCTACGCCGTGGGCGAGCACCTCGCGGTGGCGCCCGACGTGCACTGCCTCAAGTGCTGGTACTGCAGCGTCGGGCTCTACAACCTCTGCGATGACATGACCATGATCGGCATCACCCCCGGCTTCCACGGCGGGCTGGCCGAGTACTGCGTGCTACCGGCGCATGCGCTCGCGGGCGGCACCATCCACAAGATGCCCGACTCGCTGAGCTTCCCCCAGGGCGCGCTGGGCGAGCCGCTCAGCTCGGTCCAGGCCTGCCACCAGGACATCGGCACGACGCTCGGCGACACGGTCCTGGTCATGGGCGCCGGCCCCATCGGCTGCCTCCACACGGCCATCGCCCACCTGCGCGGAGCGCGCGTGATCCTCTCCGAGCCCAACGAGCTGCGCCGAACGATGGCCGAGCCGTTCGGGCCAGAGCTCATGCTCGATCCCTTCAACGACGACGTGGTAGCGCGGGTCAGGGCCTTCACCTCCGGGCTCGGGGCCGACAGCGCCATCTGCGCCAACCCCGTGGCTGCTACCCACCAGCAGGCCGTGGAGGCAGTGCGCAAGAAGGGGGCGGTCGTCCTCTTCGGCGGGCTGCCCAAGGCCGCGCCCATGACCGAGCTCGACGCCAACCGCATCCACTACGACGAGATCCGCGTCATCGGCTCGTTCAGCTATCACCCCGACTACCACCTGCGCGCGCTAGAGCTGCTCGCACGCGGCCAGATCGACCCCGAGATGATCATCACGCACACCTATCCGCTCGAGGAGGTGGACCAGGTCTTCCGCACGGTCGCCGCAGGCGAGGCGCTGAAGGTCATGGTCGAGATCGGGCAGGGGAGAGAGGCGGACGCATGATCGGACTGAACGCCGATCTGCAGGCTCGCGAAGCCTCCGGACGGCCCGTCCGGGTAGGCCTCGTGGGTGCCGGCCAGATGGGCACCGACGTCGTCGCCACCGCCACAGAGATGCAGGGTCTGCGCGTGGTCGTCACCGCCGATCTCGACATCGATCGTGCGCGCGACGCCTTCCGCATCGGCCAGGTTCCCGGCGAGGTCGTGGTGGCCCAGACCGCGGCCGAGGCCGACGCTGCAGTGGAGGCCGGCTCACCCGTAGCCGTCGGCGACTATCGCATCGTCACCGACATGCGCAGCATCGACGTGATGCTCGAGTCCACGGGCGTGCCCGAGGTGGGCGCCCGCGCGGCCCTGCGCTCGGCCCGCAACGGGCAGGACCTCGCGATGATGAACGTCGAGACCGACATCACGGTCGGCCCGATCCTGAACTGGTACGCGCTGCAGAAGGGCGTGCTCTACGCGCTTGCCGCAGGTGACGAGCCCGCCGCCTGCAAGGAGCTCTACGACCTGGCCCAGTCGATGGGCTTCACCATCGTGGCCGCGGGCAAGGGCAAGAACAACCCGCTCGATCGTCACTCCACCCCGGCCGACCCGGCCGTGCAGGCCGAAGCCGCCCGGCGCGGCCTCTCGCCCAACATGCTGGTCGAGTTCGTGGACGGCTCCAAAACCATGATCGAGATGGCCGCGGTCTCCAATGCCACCGGTCTGCTACCGGACGTCCGCGGCATGCACGGTCCCGAGACCGACCGCGACCATCTCCACGAGGTCTTCCGGCTGCGCGAGGACGACGGCATCCTGGGCCAGATGGGCGTGGTCGACTACGGCATCGGGGCGGTGGCCCCCGGCGTCTTCCTCATCGTCCACACCGACCACCCGCGACTGCGCGAGGCGATGGTGCTACGGGACATGGGCGACGGCCCCTACTACACGCTGTTCCGCCCGTTCCACCTGTGCAGCATCGAGGTCCCGCTGACCTGCGCCATGCTGACCATCCGCCGCCGTTCGAACATGGTGCCGCTGGACCGGCTGACCTCGGAGGTCTTCGCCGTGGCCAAGCGCGACCTGGTCGCGGGCGACACGCTCGACGCCATCGGGGGCACGGCCTACTACAGCCTCATCGACACCTACGAGGCCGCCCAGGCAGAAGGCCTGCTCCCCATCGGCCTCGCCAGCGGCGCCCGTGTCATCCGTCCGGTCGCGGCCGATACGCCCATCACGCTCGACGACGTCGAGATCACGCCATCCACGGTCTACAGCCTGCGTCAGCTGCAGGACCGGTGGTCGCAGGGAGCGATCGCCGAGCCCGAGCTGCTCGCCGCGGTCGACCAGCTAGCCACCGACTAGAGCCAAGCGATCCAAGGAGGAGAGGACATGGCACGAGCCACATTGGGAGTGATCGTCGGGAACCGCGATTTCTTCCCCGACGCATTGGTCACCGAGGCACGCGCGGACGTGCTGGCCCTGTTCGAGGAGATGGACCTCGAGGCGGTCATCCTCGATGCCGAGGCCACCAAGCTCGGCGGCGTCGAGACCTGGCGAGAAGCGCAGATCTGCGCCGACCTCTTCGACCGGCGTCGCAAGGACATCGAGGGCGTGCTCGTGGTGTTGCCGAACTTCGGTGACGAGAAGGGCGTGGCCGACACCATGCGGCTGTCCGGACTCGACGTGCCCATCCTCTTGCAGGCCTATCCGGACGATGTGCAGGCCTTCAACCTGGAGCGTCGCCGCGACGCCTTCTGCGGCAAGATCTCGGTCTCCAGCGACCTCCGCCAGTACGGCTTGCGCTACACGCTGACCGAGCGTCACACCATCCCGGTGCAGTCGGACGAGTTCCGCGCCGACCTCGACAAGTTCGTGCGCGTGTGCAAGGTCGCCAACGGCATGAAATACGCGCGCCTGGGCGCCATCGGCACCCGTCCCGACGCCTTCAAGACCGTGCGCTACAGCGAGAAGCTGCTCGAGGCCTCCGGCATCGCGGTCAGCGTGGTCGACTTCAGCGAGGTCTTCGGCTGGGCCAACGGCCTCGGTGACGACGACCCCAGGACGAAGGCCAAGCTCGACGAGATCCGGGCCTACATGCCGCATCCGACGGTGCCGCCCGAGAAGCTCGTGAAGATGGCCAAGCTCGGTGCGGTCATCGACACCTGGATGGCGGACAACGATCTCGATGCCAGCGCCATGCAGTGCTGGAACTCCCTGCAGGAGAACTACGGGGTCAACGTGTGCACGCTCATGAGTATCATGAGCAACAAGATGATGCCCTCCGCCTGTGAGACGGACATCACCGGCCTGGCTTCGATGTACGCGCTGCAGCTGGCCGCGGAGCAGCCGGCCGCCATCGTCGATCTCAACAACAACTATGGCGACGACCCTGACAAGTGCGTCCTCTTCCACTGCGGCAACTGGCCGCTCAACTTCTACCCCGAGGGCGAGGCCGAGATGCAGATCGCGGACGTGCTGGGCACCACGCTCGGCAATGACAACGTCTTCGGCGCCATCAACGGTCGCGCACCGGCAGCGCCGCTGACCATCGCGCGCATCAGCACCGATGACGTCAACGGGGTGTGCAAGGCATATGTGGCGGAGGGGCGATTCCTCGACGACCCGCTCGACACGTTCGGTTCTCGGGCGGTCGTGGAGATCCCCAACTTCCAGCCGCTGCTGAAGCTCATCTGCAAGGTCGGGTTCGAGCACCACTGCGCCATGAGTCCCGCGCACACCGCGGACGCCGTGGCCGAGGCGCTCGAGAACTACCTCGACTGGGAGGTCTTCCGACATGTGTAGCGATAGCGGGAGGCGTGCGGTTCGGTCTTCGACCTCATCGGTGATCTCATCGAGTGCGGGGCGGAGGCGCTGAACCCCCTCGAGCGCAGCGCGGCCAAGATGGACATCGCCGAGATGAAGCGGCAGTTCGCTTCCGAGCCGGCCTCCTGGGGCGGTGGTATCGACGTGCAGCAGGTGCTGCCCACCGCCACCCATGACGAGATCCGGCGCGAGGTCGACGACAGCATCGAGACGCTGGGGAAGGGCGGCGGCTACGTCTTCTGCGCCGCCCACAACCTGCAGCCGGACATCACGCCCGACCGCATCGAGGTCATGTACCAGACGGCGCTCGCCCACGGCAGCATGGGCGCATGACCGCGCTCATCGGCCTCGACGTCGGCACCACCGGCTGCAAGGCCGTGGTCTTCTCCGAGGACGGGGCCTTGCTGGCGGCGTGCGCTCGCGAGTACCCCGTCGACCTGCCGCAGCCGGGCTGGGCCGAACAGGACATCGAGGCGGTCTGGCGACTGGCGCTGGAGTCGATGAGCGAGGCTATCGCGGCGGCCGGTCCGCGCGAGGTGGCGGCGATCGGGCTGTCGGTGCACGGCGAGGCCGTGACACCGGTGGATGCCTCCTTGCGGCCGCTGCGACCGACCATCCTGGGCATGGACACGCGCACCGACGCGCAGAACGAGTGGCTACGGGAGCGCTTCGGGTCGGAGGCGCTGTTCGAGCACACGGGCATGCCGGTCCACACCATCAACACCCTGCCCAAGCTGCTCTGGATACGCGAGCACGAGCCGGAGGTGTGGGAGTCGGCCGACCGCTTCCTGCTGGTCGAGGACTTCCTCATCGCGCGCATGACCGGCAAAGCTGTCATCAGCGAAACCCTGGCCTCACGCTCGCAGCTCTTCGACCTGCAGGCCGGCGGCTGGGCGGACGAGATCCTCCAGGCACTGGAGCTCGACGCGGGACGCCTGGCCGAGATCGCGCCATCGGGCACGGTCGCGGGTCGGCTCTCCGCCGAGCTGACCGAGGTGCTGGGGCTGACGCAGCCGCCCGCCGTGGTCACCGGTGGCCATGATCAGGCCTGCGGCGCGTTGGGCGTGGGCCTGACCGAGCCCGGGCTGGCCATGGTCTCGACCGGTACGGCCGAGGTGGTCGAGGTCGCCCTGGGCTCACCGATCGTGAGTGGGCCGCTGTACGAGGGCAACATCAGCGTCTATCGCGCGACCGTGCCCGGCCTCTTCCTGGCCATGACGCTCAACCACAGCGGGGGCCTGGCCCTGCGCTGGTTCCGCGACGGGTTCTGCGAGCCCCAGCTGGCACGAGCCGAGGCGGGCGAAGGCGATGCCTACGATCTCATCCTCGAGGACGCCCCTGCCGGCCCGACAGGACTGCTGGTGCTGCCGCACTTCGCGGGTGCCGGCACGCCTACCTTCGACACCGCCAGCAAGGGCGCGGTCCTGGGCCTGACGTTCTCGACCACGCGCAGCGACCTGGCAGCGGCCATCCTCGAGGGCCTGACCTACGAGCTGCGTCTCAACCTCGACCTGCTGCGCGACGGCGGCGTGGCCATCGACGTGCTGCGAGCCATCGGTGGTGGCGCTCGATCGGCGCACTGGTTGCAGCTCAAGGCTGACGTCACCGGTATCCCGGTCATCACGCCGCGGATCACCGAGGCTGCCGCCTTCGGGGCGGCCCTGCTGGCAGGAACCGGCGCGGGCCTGTGGGCCTCGGCAGCGGCGGGCGCGGAACGGTTCCTGGAGCTGACCTCGACCTACGAGCCCGATCCCGAACGCCACGCGGCGTACAGCCGCGTCTACGAGTCGTATCGAGAGCTCTACCCGGCAGTGGCGCCGATCTCACACCGGCTCTGAGCGCCTACTTCTGCCTGAGGTCGATGTAGACCTCGGCCCGCCCTTCGTTGCCTGTCGCGTTCGAGCCCCAGACGGGGATGCGCATCTGGTAGCAGGTGCCGGGCGCAACGGTGAGCACCACGGCGCGGCCGGCCCCATCCTTGACCACCGAGACCTCCTTGAGCCGGGCCAGGTCGTTGGGTCGGTAGTGGTAGAGGTTGGGTGCGTCGCGGACGCCGTCGAGTCGCACCACGAGGGCACTCGCACCGCGCTTGGGTTTGAAGGCATTGGGCACGGCCTTGGTGACCTGTGAGAGGGCCATGCGCTCGACGGCTGCCTGCGTTGGCCACTTGGTGCGGTTCTTGCCCATGCGTTCCAGGTTCAGGACGACGCGTTCGTAACCGGCACGGTTGCGGAAGTTGACCGTCTTCAGACGCCAGGTGCGGTCCCACTCGTCGGGGATCGTGGCGCTGTCGCCGCAGATGAGGGCCTTGGGCGAGCCGGGCACCCGCACCAGCTTCTTGGGCTTGGTCGTCTTGGGAGGATCCTGCTCGGGTCGGTCCTGCCCTGTCTCGGCCTCGGCTGTGGCGCCGGCGCGGCCGATCCTGCGGCCGTCGGACCGCCACCACTCGTAGAGGCTGGAGATGTCGTCGCTGGTGCCCTCCGCTTGCCCGTACAGGCCGATGCGGGAGTCGGTCCAGCGGAGCTGCGCGGTGTCGCCATCGACGAGGCAGGCGATGTGGCCGAAGCCCCACTTGCCGTCCCCGGGGTCGGTCGGACAGGCGTCGTCGACACGCTTGGCGGTGTCATTCGACCGGAGCGCGGACCGCCAGGAGGCGCGCGCGGTGTCCGCATCCTCGAACGTCTGGAGTGTGACGTTCGCGACGGCCCCGGCCGGCGGCTCGCAGACGACCATCGCGACGGCGTTCGTCCCTCCGTCGGCCGGCACGTCCGTGGGTTCGCAGGAGAGTGTCGGCGCGCGCTCCGCCAGCGTGACAGCCTCGGTCGAGGCGAGCGTGGCGATCGCCGCAGGCGTGGGCTCGGGCGTCGGGCTGGGCGTGGGCTCGGGCGTCGGCTCGGGCGTCGGGCTGGGCGTCGGCTCCGGTGTGGGCGTCGGGCTGGGCGTGGGCTCGGGCGTCGGCTCGGGCGTCGGGCTGGGCGTCGGCTCCGGTGTGGGCTCGGGCGTCGGCTCGGGCGTCGGCGTCGGCGTGGGTTCTGGCGTCGGCTCGGGCGTGGGCTCGGGTGTCGGTTCCGGTGTGGGCTCGGGCGTCGGTTCTGGCGTCGGGCTTGGTGTCGGCGTCGGCTCCGGTGTGGGCTCAGGTGTCGGGCTGGGTGTCGGGCTGGGCGTCGGTTCGGGCGTCGGCTCCGGCGTGGCTCGCGGTGTCGGGCTGGGCGTCGGTTCGGCGTCGGCTCCGGTGTGGGCTCCGGTGTCGGGCTGGGCGTCGGCTCGGGCGTCGGCTCGGGCGTCGGCTCCGGTGTCGGCTCGGGCGTCGGCTCGGGCGTCGGCTCGGGCGTCGGGCTGGGCGTCGGCTCGGGCGTCGGCTCCGGCGTCGGCTCCGGCGTCGGCTCGGGCGTCGGCTCGGGTGTCGGGCTGGGCGTCGGCTCGGGCGTCGGCTCGGGCGTCGGGCTGGGCGTCGGCGTCGGCTCCGGTGTGGGCTCGGGCGTCGGGCTGGGCGTCGGCGTCGGCTCCGGTGTGGGCTCAGGTGTCGGGCTGGGCGTCGGCGTCGGCTCGAGCGTGGGTTCCGGCGTCGGCGTGGCGTCGAGGGCTGCGATCGCGTCGTTGTCGACCGTGGCGGCCACCGCGACCGTCGGCTCGAAGGATGCCGGTGCCTCTGCCGTCGCAACCGGCGTCGACGAGGGAGCTTCAGCCGTGACGGGGGGCTCGTCGGAGCCGGAGAGGAGCCAGGCCGCAGCCGCGGTGCCGGCCGCTGCCACGATGAGGATCGCGAGAACGGAGCTCCAGCGCACCTTCCGACCGTTGCCTCCCGGCCTCACACCCGCCACGACGGCGGGCGCCACGGACTCGATGGGCACCGCTGCCGCTGGGATCGCGGGAGGCCGCTCGACCGCTTGGGGCGCTGCTGCGGCCGGCGCTTCCTCCGGCCGCTCGGTCGCGACTTCGCGGCTGGCCCACGCCAGCGGCGTCGCGACGTCAGAAGCCGCGAACGACTCACGGGGCGTCGGCGTGGTGTCGGCCAGCACGTCAGTGGTGCGCAACTCGTGAAGGCAGCGCCAGCAGAAGACCTGGTCGGCCGGGTTGCGGGTCTGACAGGTGGGGCAGAGCGCGAGGTCGGCCGGTGCGGGCGGCATCTCCGCGGGCGGCATCTCCGCGGGCGGCGGCGTCACTTCCACGGCCAGCTCCGTGCCCGCATCGTCGACCTTGGGGAGCACGCCATCGCAGGCAGCACAGAAGAGCGCGCGCGGCTCGTTCGCGCTCGCACAGTTCGGACAGATGCGGATGTCGCTCATCGCGTCCGAGGCCTCGGGTCGATGTCAGCGGCTCGGGCGAACATGGAGTTCAGCTCAGACTCACTCTCGTACGGGGA
This sequence comes from uncultured Chloroflexia bacterium, assembly GCA_963716815.1. Taxonomy (GTDB): domain Bacteria; phylum Chloroflexota; class Limnocylindria; order Limnocylindrales; family CSP1-4; genus JAFMJV01. The sequence continues at coordinate 195,548 of CAVQUM010000008.1, read as the reverse complement.
CTGGCGTGCCCCATGTTGAGTGCGGTCGGGTGTGGTTGGGAGGGGCCCATCAGTACTAGGCAGTTCCACACGGTCGGGCCCATTCGGCTGCCCGAGATCCGTCCGCCCGACGCGCGGTCGGCGCCGGCGCCGCCCTATCATCGACGACATGACCGCTATCCAGATCACCTGTGCAGGCAGCGCCGTCTTCGACGTGCTGGCGAAGGCAAGGGGACCGCTGCCCATCGGTGTTCTCGGGCTCGTGGACAAGTTCTCTACAGCCGAAGGCGGCCCGGCCCTGCGCACGGGGCGTGTGCTTGCGGGCATGGGCATCGAGACCCGGCTCATCATCCCGGTCGGCGACGATATCTTCGGCCGCTCCTTCCGCGAGACCGTGCCTGCGCCGCACCTGCACGTCGACTTCGTCGAAATCTCCGCATCCCACCTCGACCTCGCTGGTGGCGGTGGACCAGGACGGTGAGCGCACGATGCTGCACAACCTCGGCGCCGATGCCTCGATCACAGCGGAGGCTATCGAGGAGCGGCTGGTCAGCGACTTCCTGCATGTCGGTGGCGCGCTGGTGCTGCCTGGCCTCGATGACCCCGACGGCAAACCGCTGGCGGGGCTCTTCGAGCGCACCAAGGCCAAGGGCATCCACACCAGTCTCGACTGCGTGCACGATTCCACGGGCCAATGGCAGCGCGTGCTGCCGGCGCTGCCCTACACCGATCTCTTCATCCCCAGCGTCCCCGAGGCCGAGGGCATCACCGGTTTCGCGGACCCAGTTGCCGCGGCCGTCCGGCTCCGCGAGCTGGGCGTCACCTTCGCCATCGTCACCGACGGACCCAACGGCGCCTGGGTGAACCACGACGATTTCGTGGGCCACATCCCGGCCTTCAAGGTCGACACCATCGACACCACGGGCGCCGGTGACTCGTTCACGGGCGGTGTGCTCATCGGGCTCATCAACGGGTTGGGGGCCGAGGACTCGGCTCGCCTGGGTGCGGCCATGGGCGCGCTGTGCACCACCACCATCGACACCTTCACGGGGCCCGACGACCCGGCCGAGGCCTGGCGCCTGGCCGGGCTGGAGATGCCGCGATGAGCGTCGTCCGGCCGGGTTCGGTGGGCCCGATCCCGGCTGAGATGCGGGCGGCCGTCCTCTCCGGTCGCGGCACCGAAGCGCTGGCCGTCCAGACGATCCCGGTGCCGAAGCCCGGACCCCGCCAGGTCCTCGCGCGCGTCGATGCTGCCGGCATCTGCACCTCGGTCAACAAGCTCATCGACCAGGGCGCGGAGCACCCGCTGATGCACGGCTGGGATCCCGCCCGCTGGCCGGCCATCGTCGGCGACGAGGGCGTGGTCACCATCGTCGAGGTGGGCGAGGAGCTGCGCGACCGCTGGTCGGCGGGTCAGCGCTGTGCGGTCCAGCCGGCCGTGGACATCACGCCCATCAACCACCTCGAGCGCTACGACGACAACGGCCGAGGCGTGGCCAAGGTCGCCGTCGGCTACTCGCTGCCGGGCCTGCTCGCGGAATACATCCTCATCACCGAGGAAGTGCTGGAAGCGGGCTGTCTGCTGACCTTGCCGGATGACTCGCTGCCGGCCGGACACGCCGGCATCGCCGAGCCCATCAGCTGCATCATCAGCTCGCACGCGCACCACATGCACCTCTCGCAACCCGACCGCACGCAGGCGCGCACGGCCACCACCGGCCTCCGGCCCGGTGGCGTCACCGTGGTCATCGGCGCCGGGCCCATGGGCCGCATCCACGTGGACCTGGCCATCGCCGCGCGCCCGCGCGTCATCATCGCCAGCGCCCGCCGGCAGGAGCGCCTGGACTGGCTGCACGAGACCTTTGGGGCTCGGGCCGCGGCCGCAGGGGTGGAGCTCATCACCGTCAACGCCGCCACCGGCGACCTGGCCGCGAAGGTGCGCGAGGTCAGCAGCGACTCAGGAGCGGACGACCTCATCGTGACCGCGGCCGACGGCGCCTTGATGGAGTCGGTGCAGCACCTGCTGGCGCGCTACGGCGTGCTCGACCTCTTCGCAGGCCTCAAGCCGGGCGAGGAGATCATCGGCGTCGACGAGCGCTTCGTGCACTACCAGGAGATCAACATCACCGGTTCATCGGGCGGCGGTCCATGGGACGTTATCGAAACGCTGCGCCTGATGGCCGCGGGCGAGATCGACGCAGCGGCGCACATCGGCCACGTGGGCGACCTCGACCACGCGCCCGAGCTGCTGCAGATGGCGCGCGAGGGCCGGGTGCAGGGCAAGGCCATCGTCTACCCGCACCGGCGCAGCGAGGCGGTCCTCGACGTGGCTCGCTGGTCGGCCGAGGACGAGCGGCGCTACCTCGCGGACGGCTAGGGCTAGGGGAGTGGCGTTCGTCGGCTCGCGGCGCCTGGTCGGCCTCGGCTTCGGTGCCATCCAGTCCGGGCTCTTCGTCTATGAGGCTCACCGCACGGGGGACTACGCCCCGCCACTGGTGGTCGACGTACGCGCCGACCTCGTGGCGGGCCTGCGCGCCGATGCGGGCCATTTCCGGGTCAACATCGCGCGTCGCGACCGCATCGACGTGGCCGATGTGGGACCGCTCAACGTGGCCGATTCGACCGTCGAGGCCGAAGCCGAGCAGATCGCCCAGGTCATCGCCAGCGCTGACGAGCTCGTGACCGCCCTGCCCAGCGTCGACCACTACTGCACCGGTGCACCCAACAGCCCGCACCTCCTTGTGGCCGAGGGCCTGCGTCGCCGGACCAAGCGCGATCCACTCGTCATCTACTGCTCGGAGAACCATCGCAACGCGGCAGCGCTGATGCGTGAGGCCGTGGTCACCCACGCGGCGGAGGAGCCGGCGGATGCCAACCGCCTGCGGGGCCGAGCCACGTACGTGGACACCGTCATCGGCAAGATGAGCGGCGTCATCACGGACGAGGCGGAGCTGCGCGATCTGGGGCTGGCGACCATCACCCCCACGCTGCCGGCAGCCTTCCTCGTCGAGGAGTTCGATCGCATCCTCGTATCGACGATCGGTGGCGACCTGCATCCGGGCATACCCGTGCTACGCGAGGTCGACGACTTGGCGCCCTTCGAGGACGCCAAGCTGCTGGGCCACAACGCGACGCATGCGCTGGCCGGGTTCCTGGGCTCACTGCTGGGCCTCACGCTGGTGGCCGAACTGCGCGATGTGGACGGTGCCATGGCCTTCCTGCGGGCGGCCTTCACCGAGGAGTCCGGGGCCACCCTGCGGCGGCGCTGGGCCGGTGCCGACGAGCTCTTCACCGAGCTTGGCTACGAGGCCTTCGCCGACGACCTGCTCGAGCGCATGGTCAACCCCTGGCTGGCCGATACCATCGAGCGGGCCAGCCGTGACCCTCGTCGCAAGCTGGGCTGGGACGACCGGTTGGTGGGGCTCATCCGCTTGGGCCTGGCCGAAGGCGTGCCCACGCCGTGCTACGCCATGGGCGTGGCCGCCGGCCTGGAGATCCTGCGCCGGGCAGGGGAGGCCGGTCCCGACGAGGCGTTGCTGCGATCGTGCTGGCCGGCCGATGTGCCGGGGGCCGAGGCTGCGGCCGCGCTCGAGATCGTGGCCGACGGTCGTGCCCGGCTCGCGGCCTGGCAGGAGCGGGGCTTCAGAGCCTGAACCCCCACGCGACATCGCGGCTGAACCGGCGCGATGTGGGAGTGTGTGCCAAACTCACCACGGTCGCGCCTCACAAGGAACTCGCGAGCGGCATCGTCATCGCTCACGACCACTTCGGGGCCCAAGGCAAACGACACATTCGCACAGCACGGGTCGCCCCAGCCGAGCTCGAGCACATCGAGGCGGGATCCGCGCCACGCGCACGTGGTCGTTGGCGGACGGCCCACCGACTACCTGACCTGCCGATGGGTCGCGACCGCCGCCTGACAGCCGTGGCCGTCTTCGAGCGTGACCGCGAAGCGCTGATCGCAGGGCCCCATTTCCCTGCCTTCGGCTCGCGCGCACGGTCGATCCCGCCGAGCGCTCGGCAACGAGCGCTCGGTGCTCGCCGCCCAGGTGCCAGACACGCTGGTGCCCGTGGGGTGTGACTGCCTGCCTTCGTTCACGGCCGGGCGGGAGCCACAACCCGCACGGGGGACCTCCCTTGCCAACGCCAGACCGCTTCATCCGATACGTCGTGCTCGCGACCCTCGCCGCAGCCATCCTGCTTCCCGCCCCAGCCGCTGCCGGTGATCGCTGTGTGGTGGCGACCTCCAGGCTGCGAGCCGCAGAGGCCAGGCTGCTCAAGGACATCAACCGCATCCGCGTGCGGAACGGTCGTAAGCGTCTCCGTCTCGACAAGCGCACGAGCCAGGTCGCCCGTGCCCGCTCGTCGGACATGGCCGCCAAGCGCTACTTCGCCCACGTCGAGCCCGATGGAGACGATGCCCGCCACATCCTCCAACGCCGCGGGATCAGCGCGACCGAGGTGACCGAGAACATCGGTCACACCGTCGGCCTCACGCTGAAGCGTGGCTCTCGTCGTATGGCCGACTGGTGGTACCACTCGCCGCCCCATCGAACGCAGATGCTCGCAGGCGACATCAACTACGTCGGTATCGGGGTCGCCCGTCGCGGCAACCGCTACACCTACACCGCGATCTTCACGCGCTCTCGCGACAAGACCCGCCCGCGGGTCATCGTCGAGGACACGTCGTGGGTCTCGAATGAGGGTGCCTCGGAGGTGACCATCGAATGGCGCGGTGTCGACCCGGAGCTCGCGACCGGCACCGCCGGCATCAAGCGCTTCGATGTCGAGTACTTCACGCCTGTCGGCTGGGACCGGCTCGAAGGGAACCCGCGGCAGTCGAGGCGCTCGATTCCGACCGACACCATCGGCGACCAGCACATCCGCGTCCGTGCGGTCGACAAGGCCGGCAACGTCGGCCCGTGGGCCTACACGCGCGTCGACATCCCCGACCGCTCGCCGCGCCTGGTGTAGCGGCTTCCGGCTGCGTGCGCCGGCCTCGGCCGCGCCGGTCGCGGGTGTGGCTCGAGCGCGGCTGCTACGGCGCTGGCGTGGGGAGGCTCTGCTCGATCTCCGAGAGGATCTCCGAGATCTGACCGCCCATGAAGATGAGCCCGGGGATCATGATCAACGTCAGCACGATGCCGATGACCCCAAGTAGCGCCAGGGCCCACAGGCAGCCGATGGCGCAGCCGTTGGACTCACGCACCGGGCCGCCGTACTTCTGCGCCCACTCGACATCACTGCGGGTGAGCCAGTAGATGGCTTCGAGCCAGGCCAGGAACTGCGGGATGCCGGTCCAGAAGAAGACCAGGTAGGCCACGCCCCAGCTGATCGGGCCGACGTAGAAGCGATGGATACCGAAGCCGCCGAGCAACAGCGCCAGCAGGATCGCGATGGGCCGGTTCTTGGGCTCCTGGTAGACCGTGTCGGCCTGACGCACACCACAGCGTGGGCAGTCGAGCGCGCGGGCATCGATGACCGAGCCGCAGGTCGGACAGTACTTCGTCGGTCCGCCCGGCTGGCTCGGCGGCGGAGGGGCGCCCCACTGGGGTGGCTGCTGGCCTGGCGGCGGTCCTGGTTGTTGTTGCTGCTCCCAGCCCGGTCCGCTCGGTGGCTGGCCCCATCCCTGGTTCTGCGTCATCGATCGCCTCCCTGCTGGTCCAGATGGTAGGAGGTCGCACGTGGCAACGTTGGACCATCGGGCAGATGGATCCGTGAGCGCTACCAGCTCAACCCCCTGCTGGTCCGGCTCGTCCGGCTGGTCCTGCTGGTCCGGCTCGTCCGGCTGGTCCGGCGCATGGACCTTGCGTGCCCGGGCTTCGTTGCCGCTTCATCCCACCAGCACTAGCCTGGTGCTTGGGCCCCTCGGATCGACTCGTCTGAGCACGGTCTCATCCCCCTGGGACTCAGAGTGCGCCGGGTGGCTGGCTCTCATCCCCCGACGACTTGGAACGCGTTCGAACGGGTCGTGCCGCGCCCTTCGAGCGTCAGGCTAGTCTCCACAGGATGATGCGTGCCGAGGACGGCGTCGTTCCAGCGGATGATGCGTGCCCGAGGACGGCACGGCACTCGGTGAGGCCGAGCTGGCCGACGATCGCGAAGCTCTGGAGCGGCGGCTGAGCGCGGTCAGCGGTGGGCGAGCTACTCGATGCGGGTGCTGACCTCGACTTCGCCGCCGGCTTCGGCCGGCAACGGGATGACGTTGCCTTCGACGCGCGTGCCGTCGACCTCCAGCAACCTCACGCGGCCCGTGACGCCAACGGTCTTCTCCACGCTGATGCGGTAGGTCGTGCCGCGGAAGCGGCGGGTGACCTTGAAGCTGTCCCAGTCGGCCGGAACAGCCGGGTCCACGCGCAGGCCAGCGTGCTCGGGCCGGACTCCCAGGATGCCCTGCGTCGCGGCCACGAAGTTCCAGGCGGCCGTGCCCGACAGCCAGGAGTTCTTGGCCTCGCCCTGTTTGGGGGCATCCTTTCCGGCGATCATCTGCGCGTAGACGTAGGGCTCACAGCGGTGGACCTCGGAGATGTCCTCGCGCGCGCTGGGGTTGATGCGCAGGTAATAGTCGAGGGCGCCGTCGCCGTTGCCCACGGCCGCCTCGGCCATCATCAGCCAGGGGTTGGTGTGGCAGAAGATGCCCGCGTTCTCCTTGTAGCCCGGCGGGTACGAGCTGATCTCGCCGTACTCGGGGTAGTAGCGGCTGAACGGCGGGTTCACGAGCACGATGCCGTGCGGCGTGGCGAGCCGTTGGCGGACGGACGCGAGGGCAGTCTCCGCACGGCCATCGTCGGTGCCGATGCCGGCCATGACCGCGATGCCCTGCGGCTCGATGAAGATCTGGCCCTCGTCGTTCTCCGAGGAGCCGAGCACGTTGCCGTAGAAGTCGTAGGCCCGGCGGAACCAGGCCCCGTCCCATCCGTGCTCGTCGACCGCCGCGACCATGTCGGCGTTGGCCTGCTCGCAGCGACGGCTGAAGACTTCGTCGCGTCGCAGCTCGGCGATCTCCGCCATCTCCTGCACCGCCAGCGAGAAGAGGGCCGCGATGAAGACCAATTCGGCCGACCCGCCTTCCTTGTTCTGGGTCGTCTGGAAGGCCTCGCCGGGCGTCTCGCTGAAGCAGTTGAGGTTGAGGCAGTCGTTCCAGTCGGCGCGGCCGATGAGCGGCAGCCCGTGCGGACCCAGGCGGTCGAGCGTGTACTCGACCGCGCGCACGAGGTGCTGGTACAGCGGCACCTCCGTGCCCGGCTCGTTGTCGAAGGGCACCATCTCGTCGAGGAGCGAGGTGTCGCCGGTCTCGCGCAGGTAGGCGGCCACACCCAGCACCAGCCAGGCGGGATCATCGTTGAAGCCGGAGCCGACCGCGTCGTTGCCGCGCTTGGTCAGCGGCTGGTACTGGTGATAGGCGCCGCCCGTGGGCAGCTGGGTGGCGCTGATGTCGAGGATGCGGGCGCGGGCTCGCTCGGGCACCTGGTGCACAAAGCCGAGCAGGTCCTGGTTGGAGTCACGGAAGCCCATGCCCCGGCCGATGCCCGATTCGAACATCGAGGCCGAACGGCTGAGGTTGAACGTGACCATGCACTGGTAGGCGTTCCAGATGTTGACCATGCGGTCGAGGTGCTCGTTCGGCGTCTCCACCTGGAGCAGCCCCAGCAGCTCGTCCCAGTACTCGCGCAGGTCGTCGAAGGCACGCCCGACCACCTCGGCGTCGGTGTACTTCTCGATGGTCGGGAGCACGCCGGCCTTGTTGACCCGCTGTGAGCCCGGTGGGTCGAACTTGGCGTCCGCCGGGTTCTCCGCGTAGCCCAGGGCGAAGATGAGCTCGCGCGTCTCGCCCGGCGCCAGCTCCAGCTTCACGTGGTGCGAGCCCACCGGCTGCCAGCCGTGCGCGATGGAGTCGCGCGCCGCACCCTCTTCCACCGCCAACGGCCTGTGCCAGCCGCGATACGGGCCCAGGAAGTCGTCTCGCTGCGTGTCGAAGCCTGCCAGCTCCTCGCTGCAGGCGAACCAGGCGAAGTGGTCACGCCGCTCGCGGTACTCGCTCTTGTGGTAGATGACGCCGTCCTCGACCTCCACTTCGCCGATGGAGTAGTTGCGCTGGAAGTTGGTGGCGTCGTCGTTGGCATCCCACAGGCACCACTCCACCGCGCTGAAGAGCGAGAGCCGTGCGGCCGTGTCGCGCTCGTTGGTCACGCGCGTGCGCCAGACCTCGAGGTTCTGGCCGACCGGCACGAAGTAGGTCGTCTCGGTGCGGATCGCTTCGCTGCGTGAGCCGATGATGGTGTAGCCCATGCCGTGGCGGCACTCGTAGTCCTCGACTTCGCGCCCCACCGGCTGCCAGCTGGGGCTCCAGTACTCGCCGGAGTCGTCGTCGCGCACGTAGACGTAGCGGCCACCGATGTCGAGCGGGGCGTTGTTGTAGCGGTAGCGCGTCAGGCGGCGCAGGCGGGCGTCCTGGTAGAACGAGTAGCCGCCGGCGGTGTTGCTGATGAGCCCGAGGTAGTCCTCCGAGCCGAGGTAGTTGATCCAGGGCAGCGGCGTGTCAGGTCGCTCGATGATGTACTCCCGTGCCGCATCATCGAACCGTCCGAACTTCATCTGCCCCTCCTCTGGTCATCGGTGCCGGCTGGCGTCTTGCAGTGTACGGCCGTAGGCGCGGCCATCGGACGCGATCGCCCTGTCGTGGACACGGGCGATAGGGCACTCTGGTGGACAAGGAGGAGTCCGACCCGATGCTCGAAACCGCTTCGCTCGCTGAGCAGATCGACGAGGTCGTGGACCGCCACTCGCTGGTCGGCTTGGCCGTGGGTGTGGTCGGTCCGGAGGGGCTGCGCCTGTTCCGCGCCTACGGTGCTGCCGATCGCGCGAGCGGCGCGCCGATCTCCGGACGACACGGTCTTCCGCATCGCCTCCATCACCAAGACGTTCACCGCGATCGCGGTCATGCAGCTGGTGGAGCAAGGGCTGGTCGATCTTGACGCGCCGGCCAACGACTACTTGCGAGAGCTGCGGCTGACCCCGGCGCGTGCTGGGCATCGACCCGCGAGCGTGCGCCACCTGCTGACCCACACCGCAGGGCTGGGTGAGATCGCCCACCTTTCGGGGCTCGTCCGTCCAGACTTCGGCGAGAGCGTCGCGGCGGGGGAGCGCTTGCCCGGCGTGGCCGAGTTCTACGGCGGCGAGATCCGGCTCAAGAGCGAGCCGGGCACCAGCTTCACCTACGGCAACCACAGCCCCACGGTCCTTGGCCAGCTGGTGGAGGATGTGACCGGCGAGTCGCTCGCGAGCGTGTTCCGCGAGCGGATCTTCGGCCCCTTGGGCATGATCGGCAGCGATCTGGAGCGCGGCGCGCAGGTGCGGGCACGACTGGCCACCGGTTACGAGCCCAAGGGCACCGGCTGGAGGGTCGTTGACGAGCGCGACATGATCACTGCCGGCGCCGCTTCGGTCTACTCCACGGCTGCCGACATGGCCCGCTACGTGGCCGCCCTGCTGGGTGGCGGGGCCGATGCGCATGGCCCGATCGTGGGGCCCGAGACGCTGGCGCAGATGTTTGCGCCCCAGTACCGCCCGGACCCGCGAGTGCCGGGCATGGGCCTGGGCTTCTTCCGGGCTGAGATCGGCAGCCATGAGGTCGTCGAGCACCAGGGCGTGCATCCCGGGTTCCACTCACACCTCTGTCTGGCGCCTGGCGAGGGGGCGGGCGTGATCGTCTTCACCAACGGCGCCCGTGATCCCATGTTCTGGCTCTCGACCGAGGCCGACCGCCTGCTCGGGGCCGTGCTCGGGGTCGCGCCCGACGAGATGGAGGAAGTGCCCGACCCGGCGCCCGTGGCCAGCGCCGAGCTGGTCGGCTGGTACCGGCTCGATGGACCCTGGAGCGACATGCGCAAGCGCGTCTTCATGGGTGCCGGCGCCGAGGTCTTCGAACGCGACGGCCGGCCGATGCTCAGGTTCCTCTCGCCCATCCCCGACCTCTACCGCGGCTTCCGACTGCGGGCAGCCGACCCAGCCGACCCCGACGTCTTCCGCCTCGACCTCGGCGAAGCCGGAACCTCGCGCGTGGTGTTCCGCCGGGCCTCCGATGGCTCGGTGGCATCGCTGGTCATGGGCATGATGCCCATCGAACTCCGTCGGCAACCCGCCAGCACGAACCCGCGGCGCCTGATCTGCGCCCTGCTCGGCGTAGGCGCTACGACCGTCGTGGCGTGGACGCTGGCCGCGCTCTGGCGCATTCGACGCCGCTAGGCGGTCTGGACGTCCGTGTCCATGCGTGCCTCGAGATCTATGGCTCCAGGTCTCGCACCTCCCAGCCCACGAGCGCGTCGGTCGGACACGAGGCGGCCGTCGTGATGAGCACGCGAACGTCTGCTTCGAGCGCCTCTGCGTGCGTCTCGATGTCGGTGAAGTCACACGGAGCGTAGGGTGTCGGCGCCTGTAGCCGGAAGGTCGGTGCCCATGAGTGGACGAGGCCCTTCTCGGTCGCCAGCGAGACCTCCGTGTAGCCCGCGTCCTCGATATCGCGAAGGGCACGCGGCACCTGGCTCCAGACCTCCCGCATGGGGAAGGAGTTGTCGACCACGACGAAGGCACGTTCGGTCGGTCGCGTGAGCACGATGGCCACCGCGATGGCACCGAAGACCAGCACCACCCCGAGCAGGAAGACGACCAACGTGCGCACTCGGGCTATACCCCGGCGTTGAACAGCGAGGTCAGCTTGAACTCGACGTCGCCCTCGCCCGCGTTGATGGTCGCGGCCTCGACCAGCGAGGCCAGCTTGCCCAGTTCGTCGAGGTCGGCCTCGAAGCCGACGGTGACGACCGGGACGCGCAGCCCAGCCACGACCTCGTCGACATCGCCGAAGAGCAGGCCCTCGTTCGTCTCGCCGTCGGTGAGCACGACCAGCATGTACTTGCCGCCCGGATCGAGCGCGCGTTGGTCGGCCAGCATCGACAGACCCAGGATCACGCCGTCGTACATGGCCGTGCCACCGACCGGGTCCATGTCCTGGACCGCCGCGGCGAAGCGGGCCTGCTGATTGAGGTCGAAGGGCGCGATATCGAGCCGCTTGCGCGCACGGTCGCTGAACTCGACCATGCCGATCGAAGCCTCGGGGTTGATGAACTCACGCGAGGACTCGAGCGCCTGCTGCACCGCGGCGATACGTGACCCGGCCATCGAACCGCTGGTGTCGGTGACGAAGACCGCGTACACCGGTCGCCCGGCGTCCTTCTTGTCCTTCCACAGCTGCTGCGCCTCGATGAGCGTCCCGCCTGAAGGGATGGCCACGTCGGACACGTAGTCGGGCGGGTCGAAGCCCAGCTCCCGGGCGCGTCGCTGGAGCTCCTCGCCCGCGATGTGCTCGGCGAAGAGCTCGAGCACCTCGCGCTCCTGCGGCGAGGCCGCGTCGAAGGCGTAGAGCGGATTGTCGTGGCGGACGCCGAAGGGGATGAACTCGAAGCCGCTGCGCAACGAGTCCGTGTTCACGAAGGTCTGCCACTCCATGACGAAGGCGTCGAGTGAGCCGTTGTCCTTCTCGACCGACTCGCGCATCTGGAGTGTCGTGAAGGCCACGAACGGCACCTGCTCCTGGAAGGCCTCGAAGACGCTCGCCACATCCGGTGCCACCAGACGTGCCTCGTCACCCTCAGCGAAGTCGTCCAGGACCGTGAGCAGGAAGTTGAGACCGGTCGAGGAGGCGAAGGGGTCGGTGTAGCCCATGACCAGGTCGCCGGCGATGACCGCCTCGAGCAGGACCTTGGTATCCAGCTCACCGTACTGCTCGCGCAACTGCTCGGCCGTCTCATCCTTCATCACGATGCCGGCGACGTTGGGCACGGTCTGGTCGGTCACCACGGACATCGGGCCATGGGTCTGGGCCATCTCCACCCAGAGCTGGTTCGAGGGGCTGAAGCCTGCCGGGATCTCATCGCCCGCGGCGATGTACTGGTAGCCCGTACCGGACGCGATCTTCCTGATCGCGACCTTGGCCGCGGACCCGTCGGCCAACGACCGGCCACTCTCGTTGAACGACTCGGCGGCCTCCACCATCCAGCCGTCGACGCCGGTTCCGGACTTCTCCGTCGAGGCGAAGATCTCGGCCACCGTCTGGCCAGCCCGCGGCTGCGGATCGACGACGAGCGGGAACTCGCTGATGTCGGGCAGGGTGTCGGCCAGGACCTTCTCGCCACCGGGGGCGACGCTGGCCTTGCGGTCGATGGGATCGTCGAGCCAATCGATATCGGATGCGAGCTCCCCCAGCCGTGCCTCAGCGTCGGCCGGCTCCAGGGCCGCTCCTCCGTCGGGGTCATCGCTACAGGCGCCGGCGATGAGGGCGGTGCTGATGAGGGCGACTCCCAGAGTCGCCAGTCGCCGATGCTGTCCCATGTCGGATACCCCCTTCGAGGGCGAGCGCTATTCGTCGCTCGGCGTGGACTCGCTCGAGACGACCTCCACGTCCAGCGCACCGGATGCGCCGGCACCGCGCTCATGCTTCTCGATGCTCTTCTCGGCCTCGGTCGTCAGCGCATCCATCTCGATGATGGTCTGCGCCATCTGCGGCAGCGCCTCGCGCCGGTAGCGCGAGATCTCGTCGAGCGCGATGTTGATGTCGGCAAAGGCCGACTTCAGCGACTGCATGTCGAGCATCGCGCTCGACGCCTGCTGGTGGATCTGGCTGCCCTGGGTCTTGAGGCGCTGGGCCGTTCCAGCGATCATGTCGGAAGTGGTGCGGTTGAGCGCCTCGACCTTGTCGAGGACGACCTTCTGGTGCGCTACCGCCATGGCCACGGCCACTGCCACCTGCAGCGCGCTGATGGTCACATCGAGGGCGCGATCCACGCCCCGGATGAGCTCGCGGTTGTTGCGCACGATGATGGCCGTCGCGAGCACACCCTGCTGGTTGACGGCCAGTTGCTGCTGCAGGTCCATGGTGCGCTGGCGGAGCACGAAGACGAGCTCCTCCTCGATGAAGGCCCGGCGCGGGTCGTCGGCCGGGACGTCCCGATCGAGCCGGGCACCGATGGCCGCGTCGAGCGCCTGCGCCAGCGCCACCTGCTCACTCAGCGTCAGCGTCAGTTCGCGCATGTTCTTCTGGTCTTCGTTGAGCGTGACGTTGTCGCGCTTGAGCTGGTCACGGCCGCTCTCGAGGGAGCGGATGATGGCGTCGATCACGCCCTGCGACGATTCGAAACGCATGAAGTAGCGCTGCAGGGGTGTGCCCACGCCAGGGATGGCGCCCAGCAGGCGGTTGAAGCCCGACGGGCTCAGCTCGAGCGAGGTCGGGTCCAGCTTCTCGACCTCGATGCGCAGGTCCGAGAGGGACTTCGCCACGGGCCCACCCTCTTCGGACTCGCGAGCAAGGTCACGCAGTGGGGCCTGTAGCAGACGGCTGCGCGTGGCCGCACGGTGCTGCAGGTTTCGGCCCATGCCCTCGATCGAGTCGAGCGCCAGCACACGCGAGTCCTGGTCGTCCGGATCGAACTCGATGAGCTTGTCCGCGACCGCGAGTGCCCGCTCCTGCAGCTCGCTGCTGACCTCTGGCTCGGGCACGATGACCTCCGCCTTGGTTCGTTCGACGTCGAGCTCCAGGCGCAGGTCGGCCGCCTTCTCGCCATTCGCCTTGTCGCGCTGGTCGGTCATCTCGGTTCTCCGCTACGTGCTGCGATGAGTGTGACGGCTATGCCCATAGCCTGGCCTCGATCACGGTGTCGCGTACTTGCTGGCGCGGTCGGCGAGTTCCTTGAGCGCCTCCATCGCAGCGTCCGCATCCTGGGGCGCCACTCCGATGGGCGCATCGGCGAGCGCGGTGGCCGTGCGGTCGAGCAGCGTCATGGCCGATTCGTTCTGGGCCAACAGGTAGGTCGCCTTCGCGTCCTGCGTGCTGGCCAGGGCGCGGCGGTCCTCGAGCGAACTGATCTCTGCCTGGGACTCCGTCTCATCCTCCGTCCGCAGCTTGGCCAGGCGCGAGTCGATGTACTCGACGTCGATGGTGCTGACGCTCTTCTTGGCGATGGCGACCTCGCGCAGGTTGCCGATGACCGCGAGGTAGACCTGCTGGGCAGTGGACTGGTAGCGCGCGTAGGTCAGCTCACCGGTGTCGAGCCGCTCGTCGAGGACGGCTATCAGGTTGTCGCGCTTCTCACCGATGGCCTGGAGCTGGTAGGCGGGCCGCGGGTCGTCGAGTCCGGCCAGCTCGCCCGAGAGGATGCGCAGCTCGCGCTCGCTGACCTCAGGCAGCTTGGGCGCCGCGAACTGGAGCGTGCGCAGCGTGCCGCTGGCGGCCAGCATGATCGGCCACACGATGATGGCAACGACACCAGATGCCGACGACGACGAGCGCCATCGGCGCCGAGGGCTCCAGCAACACGAGGATCGCCACCACGGCCACGGCGACCGCTGCGATCGCGATCCAGGACGGCGGGTAGGAGGCGACGGCACGCCACCACGTCTTCATCTCATGCTCATCATGCCAGCCGGCACACGCGTGGGCGACAAGAGCCATTCGGCCCACGGTCCGGCATGTGACCAGTCGCGTCGCGCAGCTTGCGTCGGCTCGCGGTCGTGCTAGACCAGGGCCACGACTTCGCGCTCGAAGCGCTCGATGGACTTGGCCGCCATGTCCGGGTCGATCTCGCCGAAGTCCAGCGCGAGGTGCTCGGTCCCGGCCTCGGCATAGGCGCGCACCGTCGCCGCCATGTCCTCCGCTGTGCCGGTCACGACCGAAGGTCCTTCGCGCGTGCCGCCGAAGTCGACGCTGAGCCGTGCCGAGATGGTGGGCGTGGGCCGGCCGACCTCGGCCGCGGCCGAGGTCACCACGGCTGTGCGCTCACGCATGGTGGCGGGGTCGGTGCGTGTGGAGTGATACCCGTCGGCGATGCGCCCGGTGCGTCGCAAGGCCGGGTCGGCGGTGGCGCCGATCCAGATGGGCAGGTCCTCGCCCTGTGGCGGCAGGGGACCGAAGTAGCCCTCCTCGAAGCGGTCGAAGCGACCGACGTAGGGCCCCTCACCGCCCGCCCAGAGGTGTCGCCAGAGCGCGATCGTCTCTTCCAGCCAGACGCCCCGCTGGCCGAAGCGCTCACCCTCGCCGAGACTCTCGAACTCGGTCCGGTTCCAGCCGATGCCGACCCCCGCGATGAGCCGTCCGTCGCTGAGCGCGTCGATCGTGGCCAGCTCCTTGGCCAGCACCAGCGCGTTGCGCATGGGTGCGACGAGCACGCTCATGCCCAGGCGGATGGTGGTGGTCTGGCCGGCCAGCCAGGCCACGCTCGTGAGGGCTTCGTAGATGCAGCGGTAGTCGATCGCCCGCTCCGCGCCGTCCACGAGGATGTGGTCGGTGGCCAGGGCGGAGTGCCAGCCGACACGCTCGGCGGTCTGGGTCGCGGCCAGCATCGTCTCTGGCCCGGTGCCAGCCCGGAAGTTGGGAATACAGATCCCGTAGCGCATGATGGCGTCTCCCGCGGGTGGCTCGGTTGGTTGGGCTAGCCTACAGCGCCGTCGGGTGCGCCGAGTCTGCATCCTGTTCCGCGCTCAGCACGCCCATGTTCTCGAAGTGCTCGAACACCCGATCGGCGTACTTGGCGTACTCGGGCGTGTCGCCGAGCGCGAGCGGACGCGGACGCGGCAGGTCGACGGTGATCTCGTCGACGATGCTGCCGGGCGACGTGGAGAAGACGACGATGCGGTCCGAGAGACCCACCGCCTCCTCCACCGAGTGCGTCACGAACAGCACCGTGGGTCGGTACTGGAGCCACAGCTGCTCGAGGTCGTGGCGCACCTGCAGGCGTGTCAGCGCATCCAGCGCACCGAAGGGCTCGTCGAGCATGAGCATCGAGGGGCGGTGCACCACCGTCCGCGCGAGCGAGACACGTTGGCGCATGCCGCCCGACAGCTGGCGCGGGTACTTGTCGCCTGCACCCTCGTGCAGGCCGAGCTGCTCGAACAGCTGGTCGGTCCTCGCCGATAGCGCCGTTCGGTCCAGGCCGCGGATGTCGGCCTGCAGGAGGACGTTCTCCTTGGCCGTTCGGAAGTCCAGCAGCAGGTGGTCCTGGAAGGCGATGCCGACATCGGTCATGGGCTTGGTCTGCACCTTCCCATCGACTCTGATCTCCCCCGTCGTGGGGGCGAGCAGGCCGGCCGCGATGAGCATGAGCGTGGACTTGCCGCAGCCACTGGGGCCGACCACGCTCACGAATTCACCGGGCTCGAATGTCAGCTGGGTTTCGGACAGGGCCAGGAAGGGATCGTCGCTGAACTCGTTGAACACGCGCGACACGCCGTCGACCTCGAGGCGCACCCCACGGTTCTCCGATCCGGCTCGATCCGTCGATTCCTGGCCCTGTTCGGTCATGCGTCCGGTTCCTGGCCTACGGGCAGGGCGTCAGCTCCTCGTCCGGAGGCAGGAAGTCATAGGTGTAGATGTCGGTCGGCTCGACCGCTTCCTCGATGCTCCCGGACTCCCGCAGCACCATCTCGTGGTTGACCCAGGCTTCCTCGGTGGCCTTGCCCAGGTACTGCGCACCATTGGCGCAGTAGAGCGGGACCGTGGCCTCGAGCTGCTTCTTGGCCTCTTCCGCGTCCACGTTGGGGAACAGCGACGTCAGTGCCTCGACGGCCAGGTCGGGGTTCTCCAGAGCCTCGGCCCAGCCGCGCAGGCTGGCCTTGACGAACTTGCTGGCCGTCTCGGGATTCTCCGCCAGCCAGTTCCCGTTGCCGATGATCGAGGTGCTGACCGTCGGTGCACCGTAGTCGTACATGGGGAAGTCGACCGTCTCGACGCCGCGATCGGCGAGCTGGATGCCGAAGAAGTCCATGGATCCGACGATGGCGTCGACCTTGTCTTCGAGCAGCACCGAACGAGCGCCTCACGCGGGGTCGGGACGAGCTCGACGCTCTCAGGGTCGATGCCGTTGGCCGCGAAGACCAATGGCAGCTGTGCCGCCTGGGAGCCGCCCGACGGGTAGGCCAGGGACTTGCCGGCGAGGTCGCCGATCTCTTCGATGCCGGTGCCCGCCTTGGCGGTGATCTGGATGGGCGAGCCCTGGAAGAGCGTGGCGATGACCTTGACCGGCGCACCCTTGGCGATCAACTGGGTCACCGGCGCCGCGTCGGCGTTGCCGAGGTTGACGTTGCCGGTGGCCGTCAACTGGGCCGTCGTGGCCGAACCGTTGCCCGGCACGAGGTGCACGAACAGGCCCTCTTCCTCGTAGTAGCCCTGCTCACGGGCCATGGCGAATCCGGCGTGGAACCCGCCAGGGACCCAGTTGAGCTGGAAGGTGACCTGCTCGAGCGGCTCGTCCTGGGCCGCGACCGGGCCCGCGATAGCCGTCGCCGCCGCCGTCGCCATGACGAGGCTCAACGCCGAGCGTAAGTGTCCTCTTGCGTCCGACATGCCTCTCCTCCGTTTCCTGCCGCCGGAACCGCCGGCCCGACGTGCCCGCCGGACGAGGTGTCGGGTGCTCCCTCTTGCCTAGTCGGTTCTCCTGCTTCGACGCTCGTTGGCCTTGCGCGTCCAGGGCGTAGTGAAGTACTCGACGAACTCGTCGAGGTAGTTGAGGCCGACTCCGATGATCGTGAGCACGAAGATGATGGCGAAGATGATCTCGGTGTCGAGCGTGGAGGTCGCCCTCCAGGAGCATGTAGCCGAGGCCCTTGTTGGCGCCCACGAACTCGGCCACGATGGCTGCCGTGGCGGCGATGGTCGCCGAGGTCTTGAGGCCGGCGAAGATCACCGGCAGGGCGCTGGGCAGGCGCAGATAGCGGAAGGTCTGCCAACTCGAGGCGCCCATGGAGCGGGTCAGGTACAGCTGCCGGTCGTCGAGGATCGAGAACCCGGTGATGCTCGCGATCAGCAGCGGGAAGTAGGTCAGCAGGACGACCAGGAAGACCTTGGACTGGATGCCGAACCCGAACCAGACCAGGAACAGCGGCGCCACGGCGATCTTGGGGATCAACTGCACGAAGACGACCGCCGGGTAGAGCGCTCGCTTGGCGGTCTCGGACAGCGCCAGCAGCAGGCCGAGCGGGATGGCCGGCACGATGGCCAGGACGAAGCCGATGCCGATCTCCTGCAAGGTGGTCACCCAGACTCCTCGACGCAGGCGATCGAGCGGCTCTCGACGATACGCGGGAACACGTCCACGCGGTGAGGGCATGACGTACTCGGGCACGTCGCAGATCTCGACGAATGCCCACCAGCCGAGATCAGCAGACCGAAGGTCATGACGGGGAGCAGCGCATGCCAGACGCGGCGGATCTTCCGCTTCTGCCGTTCACGCTCCCACGCCTCGGCGGAACGCCCGAGTGATGCGGGAGCGTCTTGGGGCGTGGTGTCGTTCGGCATCAGGCCGCGAGTTCTCCAGACAGCATCGGACCGCCAAAGTGTAACACTGTTACGTATGGCGGCGACTCGTGTCCGCGCCATCGCGGTGGGGTCGTCATGAGCCACCGGTCCCGGCGACCGATTCACCCGACGCTGCCGCCAGCGGGAGCTTGGAAACCAGAAGCACCTTGTTCCCTGACTGCACCAGCTCATCGGCCTGGTTGAGCACCTCGACCTCGAAGGTGACGATGGCTTGGTCGGGGCGCGAGCGACTGTCGCGCATCTCGGCCACGCGGTAGCGCACGTGGACCGTGTCGCCCAGGAACACCGGGCCCCGGAAGCGCCAGTCGGAGATGCCCAGCAGGGCGATGGCGATGTCGCGCATGGCGTTGGTGCGCGGCCACATCAGCCCGTGGGCCACCGACAGGCCGAGGAGCCCATGAGCCACTCGCTGCCCATACTGCGTCTGCTCCGCGAAGGCCGAGCTGGTGTGGAGCTCCGAGTAGTCGCCCGTCAGCCCCGCGAAGGTCATGACGTCGCTCTCGGTGATGGTGCGGGTCGGGCTCTCGAACTTCGAGCCCCACCTGCAGGTCCTCGTAGCGCAAGACGCCGCGCTCCATGGCTAGCCCTCCACCATGTGTCTGATGCTGCCCATCGCGCCGTCAGCGGAAGAGGCGCGGGTCCATGGTCGCCAGCGTGCTTGGCACCGACGGGCGGAAGTCCATCTGTGCGAGCACGTCGCGCTCGAGGTCGATGCCGGGGGCGATCTCGACGAGCTCGAGGCCGCCGTCGACGAGGCGGAACAGCGCACGCTCGGTGACATACAGGACCTCGCGCTCACCGATCCCCATGCGCGGCCGAGAACGTGATGTGCTCGACGCGCTCGACGAACTTGCGGTAGCGGCCTTCCGTGCGGATGCTGCGGGCCGCTCGTCCGAGACCGCGACCGTCGAGGCCGCCGCCGGTGAACGTGCCGCAGAAGATGACGCGCCGCGCGTTCTGGGTGATGTTGATGAAGCCACCGGGACCGACCGCGCGCGCCGCCCAGCTTGCTGACGTTGACGTTGCCGACCGCGTCCACCTCGCCGAACGCGACGCAGGCCACGTCGAGCACGCCGCCGTCGTAGAGGTCGAACTGGGCGCCCTCGTCGATGTAGGCCTGCGCGTTGACGGCGGTGCCCGAGTCGAGGCCGCACGCCCGGGACGCCGCCGACGATGCCCTGCTCGATGCTGAACGAGACTCCGGTCGTAGTGCCCTTCCTCGGCCAGGACGGAGGCGACGCCGCTGGAGACGCCGAAGCCGAGGTTGACGACGTCGCCCGGCGTGCAGCTCGTCGGCCGCACGGCGGGCGATGAGCTTGCGGGGTCCCGGTTCCAGTGGGCGGGATCGCTGTGCCGGGCGCCCGCAGCGTTCCCGCCAGGTAGGGGCTGTAGACGGTCGCGCCGGTCTGATGCTGGTCGGGCTCGACCACGATGGCGTCGACGAGGATGCCCGGAACCGCCACCTCCTTCGCCGGCAGCGTCCCGGCCGGGCCAGGCGCTTGACCTCGGCGATGACGAGGCCGCCCGAGTCGTGGGCAGCCGAGGCCAGGGCCAGGTTGTCGGCGAAGCCGGCCTCGTCCTCCATCGTCAGGTTGCCGTCGCTGTCGGCGGTGGTGGCCCGGATGATGGCCGACGTCGATGGGGAAGGCCTGGTAGAAGAGCCACTCCTCGCCGTCGAGCTGCGACGAGCTCGGCGATCGATCCGGTGGTGCGCGCGTTGAGGCGCCCGCCGTCGACGCGCGGGTCGACGAACGTGCCCAGGCCGACCTTGGTCAGCAGGCCCGGCCGATGGCCGGCGATCTCACGGTACAGGAGCGAGAGCGTCCCGCCGGGGATGCCGAGCGCCTCGACCTCGTCCGCGGCGATCATGCGCATGATCTCGGGGTTGTGGCCGTAGTGGGAGCCGATGAAGCGGCGCACCAGGCCGCGCCGGGCCAGGCGCTCGATGCCCCGCTCGGCGTTGTCGCCGATGCCCATCGTGTGCACGACCGTCAGGCCGGTCGGGCCGCGCGTCTCGTCGTAGCGCGCTCCCAGCGCCGCGAGCACCCCGTCGGGCACCTGGAGCAGGTGGCCGCTGCCACCGACCGCCACGGTCTGCCCATCGCCGATCGATGCGACGGCATCGGCCGCGGTGAGCAGCACCGGCTTGCGCTTGGCCATCATGGCCGACTAGTCGGCTGCATCGGTCATGCCGGTGAGCGCGGTCAGGTACTCGTAGGCGTGCCACTGGGCGGCGAGCTGGCTGGCCACGGCCTTGAGCGGCGGGGCCAGGCCGACCAGGCGGTCGTGCGTCCAGGCGAGCGGCCGGTCCGGCGATGCTGACGGTCGCGACCGCTCGGCCGTCGGCGATCGCGGCGGCACGACCGGGCCGCGATGGCGCTCACGCCGACCTCCATCTCCTCCTCGACGAGGGCGTAGCCGTTCGCCCTGGCGGCCTCGAGGTCCTGCCGGATCTGCGCCGGCTCCGTCTCGGTGTGGGCGGTCTGGGCATCGAGGCCGCGGTGCGGCGAGGACGCCGGCCACTTCGTCGTCCGGCAGCGTCGACAGCCAGGCCTTGCCGCTGGCGGTCGCGTGCAGCACGACCTGGGCCCCCGAGACGCCGTCGAGGTGAGGGCGGAGGCCGAGCCCTGGGCCTTGGCCACCCACCTCAGCGTGTCGCCCGAGGCGACCGCCAGGCGGACCAGCTCGCGCGTCTGCGCCGCCAGCTTGTCGAGCTCATCCTGGGCCCAGCGAGTCGTGCCGGCGGTCTCGAGCTGGCGGAGGCCCAGGCTGCCCAGCTTGAAGGTCACGCGGTAGCGCTCGGTGCGGGGTCCTGTGCCACGTAGCCGAGCTCGATGAGGTCCGCGAGTATCCGGTGCGGGATGGCCCGGTTCAGGTCGAGCTCGTTGGCGAGGTCGGTGATGCGCAGCCCGCGGGGCTCGCCCGCGAGCAGCTCGAGCATGCGCATGGTGCGGCCGATGGCTGTTGGGCCCCGCCCTTGCCCACCTCGGTCATGGCTCGAAGCACGCGCGGAGCCGGCGGGCGCTCTCCGGGAACCCGACCGCGGGCTCGGGCAGGTCGTCGGGGTTCCAGCGGTACTCGTACTCGAGCGAGTAGGCGCCGTCGTAGCCGAGTGGCCTTGAGCGCGGCCATGATGGCCGGCCAGTCGAGGATGCCGTCGCCGATCATGCGTGAGGCGTGGACGCGCTCGCTCTTGTCGATGCTGCGCGACCTGCGTCGTCTTGAGGACTCGGTCGGGGTCGATGAACTCGAGGTCCTTGACGTGTACGTGGCTGATCCAGGAGCCTGCAGCGCGACGGCCTCCTCGTAGTCCTCGCGGTGCGTGAAGGTGAGATTGGCCTGGTCGTAGAGGATGCCCACGCCCGGCGAGTCGACCTCCTGCGTACGACCGACACCGTCTCGGCTGCGACACGGTCATCGTGCCGAAGTGGTTCTCGATGCAGAGGACGACCCCGTGGTCCTGCGCGCAGCGTCCCAGCCGTCGGAGCGACGTCGACCAGGCGCTCGCGCAGGCGCGGCACGTCGTCCGCGGTCTCGTCACCGAGCAGCGTTCCGCCGTAGATGCGGATGCGTGGGGCACCCGAGCGAGCTGGCCGGTCTGGATCGCTCGCTCGAGCCGGCTCGATCTCGCGCCGGCGGACCTCGTCGTCGAGGCTGTTGAGCTCGGTCACGTACGGCGTGAGGCCGCCGATGGTCAGCCCGAGCCGGTCGGCGTGCGGCCTTGACGGTCGCCGCGACGCGCCGCGTCGTCGCTCTCCGGGATGCGCCGAGGTAGTCGTCGAGCCAGATGATCTCGGCGCCGTCGAGCCCGGACGCGGCGAACAGGTCGCAGCGCCTCGACGGGCGTCAACTCCGGCGTCCCGAGCGTGTGGCCGAGGAGTGTCGCCATGTCACCTCCTGCGCTTCAGTCCAGCCGGTCGTCGTCAGCGTGCAAGCGACGTTGCACCGTGGAGCGCCGGTCGATCATCGTTGGACCCGGCCCGAGGCGTCGCCCGGCCAGGAGCGTCTCGATCTCGGCCAGCGACAGAGGGCGAAGTCGCCGGGGATCGAGTGCTTGAGGCACGACGCCGCGACCGCGAACTCGACGCAGGCTCTGCGGCTCCCATGCCCTCGAGCAGGAGCCGTAGATGAGCCCGCCGGAGAACGCGTCGCCGCCGCCCACCCGATCGATGATGGGGTCGATCTCGTAGGTGCGGCTCAGGTACTGGTGCGTCGCCGTCGAAGAGCGTGCCCGGCCCAGCCGTTGATCGAGGCCGAGATGCTCGAGCGCAGCGTCGTGGCCACGGTCCGAACCCGAAGCGCTCCACCAGCTGGCTCGACGACCGCCGGTACGCGCCGCGTGTCGAGTTCGCCGCGGACGACGTCGCTGCCCTCCGCGGCGATCCCGAAGACCGTGTGGTCGCGTCCTCCTCGTTGCCGATCAGCACGTCCACGTAGCGGCATGAGCGCGGTCATCGCCCGCGCGGCCGCCTCGGGGCGTCCACAGCTTGCGCCGGTAGTTGAGGTCGCAGCTGACACGGTCACCCCGTTCCCGGGCCAGGCTGAGCCCGGCCTCGAGGGCATCGATGACGGCCGGCCCCTGACGCCGGCGCGGTGCCCGAGAAGTGCAGCCAGTCGGCCCCCTCGAGGATGGCGTCCCAGTCGAAGTCGTCGGCCGTGGCGCTGCGCAGCGAGGTGTGGTCGCGGTCGTAGACGACCTTCGAGGCGCGCTGGGCGGCGCCGGTCTCGAGGTAGAACAGGCCCGAGTCGGTCGCCGCCGCGGGCGACGTAGCGGGTGTCGACTCCGAAGCGGCGGAGGTAGCTGACGCAGGCCTCGCCGATCTCGGTGGCTGGCACCTTGGAGACGCCTCGGTCTCCACGCCGAGCGCGGCCAGCAGGGCGGCCGCGTTGGCCTCGCCCCGGTGTAGCGCACCTCGAACTGCTCCGCCTGCACGAAGCGCTGGTGGCCGGGAGGGTTCAGCCGCATCAGCAGGTCGCCGAAGGCGACCATGCGATGTGGCCGGGCGTCCGATCAGCGACTCCCTCTCGCCTCGTCGACCACCGCCCGGAAGCGCCGGGCGTTGCCGGTGATGTCGGCCCAGTGCGCCTCCCGGAACGCCGCCGGGTCGACCAGGGCCTTGCCGACCCCGACGGCGACTGCGCCGGCCTCGATGTACTCGGGCGCCGTCTCCAGGTCGACGTTGCCGGTGGGCATCAGGCGGACTTCCGGGAAGGGACCCAGGATGTCCTTGAAGTAGCCCGGGGTGGCCACCCGCCCGGGGAAGAGCTTGATGACGTCGGCGCCGGCCGCGGCGGCCTGGTCGATCTCGGTCGGCGAAAGACAGCCGGGCGCGACCATGACGCCGTAGCGGTGGGCCATGGCCACGACCTCGAGGTCGAGACACGGGCTGACGATGAATGACGCCCCGGCGCTGATGGCCAGGCGTGCCGCGGTGGCGTCGCGCACGGTCCCGGCCCCGATGAACACGTCGTCGCCGTGCTCGCGAACCGTAGCCTCGATGGCGTGCAGGGCGCCGGGCACGGTCATGGTGATCTCGGTGTGGACCACACCTCCCGCGTGAAGCGCCGCGGCGAGCGCGATCAGGCCGGTCGGCTCGTCCACCCGCACGACGGCGACCACGCCGGTCTCCAGCATCATGCCGAGTGTGGCGTCGCGGCTGGTGGTCATTCGCGTCCCTCCGCCTGGCTCATCGTGCGCTACCAGATCGTCTCGCCGCCGTCGATGACGATGATCTGGCCGGTGATGTGGTCCGAAGCCGGAGAGGCGAGCAAGGCGAACGTGCCCTGCAGGTCGGAAACCTGCGCGTACTTGCCCAGGGGGATCTTGCCAGGTACTCAGCCTCGCGCTCGGAGTGGATCCAGGCGTGCGTCATGGGCGTGTCCACGTACCCGGGGGCGAGCCCGTTCACGCGGATGCCGTACTGGGCCAGCTCGACCGCGGCACTGCGGGTGTGCTGCGCGAGTGCGCCCTTGGTGATCGCGTACATCGTCTTGAACTCGAGTCCCACGAACGATCCGATCGAGCACATGTTGATGATCTTTCCGTAGCCTTTGGCCACCATCTGCGGCACGAGCGCTTGCGTCACGGCCCAGACACTGGCCATGTTCACCTGCCACAGGAACTCGAGGTCCTCGGGCGTGGCCTCGAGGATGGGCTTGCGCCGGTTGGTGCCCACGCTGTTGACGAGGATGTCCAGACCGCCGTTCGCCTCCGCCACGGCTGCGAGCTCCTCGATGTGGGCGGGGTCACAGGCATCACCCAGGACGGTGATGACATCCGCGCCCGCGGGCAGGGTGGCCTGCGCGGCCGAGAGGTGCTCCTGGGTCCGGCCCGCGAGGATGACCTTGGCGCCAAGCTCGAGAAAGACCTGGGCGGCTCCCTGTCCGATAGCGCCAGAGCCCCCAGTGACGAGTGCGACCTTTCCCCTGAGCGAGAACAGCTCCTCGAACATGCCCGACACCCCGATGCGCAGCCTGCTTGTGGCCCCATTGTAACGCCGTTACACTCAGGCTGGTCGTGTTCCGCGACGAGTGCCGCCGTCAAGGAAGCGCGTCGCGGCCGGCGCCGCGCGAGCCAGGGAGGACCCGATGCCACGAATCAGCGACGTGCAAGCACCGCTTCCGGGTGGCTCTCGCTTCGGGGTCCCGGTCGGCCAGCTCGCGCTGGTGGTGCCGGACGTGGAGGCTTCCATCGAGGCCTACTGGTCACTCCTGGGGATCGGGCCGTGGAAGATCTACACCGTTGGTGGTCCGCACCTGACCAACGTGACCTACCGCGGCGAGCCGGCGCACTTCAAGATCCGCTACGGGCTGGCCAAGTCCGGCGACCTGACGATGGAGATCATCCAGCCGCTCGAGGGCCCCAGCATCTGGCACGAGTATCTTGAGCGCCACGGGGCCTCACTCCACCACTTCAACTTCTATGTCGACGACTTCGACGCGGCGGCGGAGGAGGTCGCCGACCAGGGCTGGGTCGCGGTGCAAACGGGGGATGGCTTCGGGCGCACGCGCGACGGCCGCTTCGCCTACTACGAGCACGGTGACGACATCGGCTGTCTGGTGGAGCTGGTGACTGCCCCGACCGAACGGGACACGCCGGAACTGGTGTACCCGGCTCCGCCCAGGTAGCCCTCAGGCCGCCCGTCCCGGCCTCGGGCCTACAGCGTGGCCATGTCCACGTTGTCGAAGTTGCGCCGGTAGAAGGTCATGTAGTCGACCTTGCGCTCCAGCGCCTCGATGACGGCGTGCGCGAAGTTGACCTTCTCGAAGCTCTGCGCGCTGCCCAGCCCGCCGGGGCTGAAGACGTTGATCTCCATGAGCTTGTCGCCGACGATGTCCAGACCCGACCAGGAACATGCCGTCCTGCACCACCTTGGGCCGCACGATCTCGGCGATGCGCAGGTGCGCGTCGGTGATGACCGCCTCGCGCAGCTTGCCGCCGGCGTGGATGTTGCTGCGCATGTCGTCGCCGGCGCGCACGCGCCGGAAGGCGGCGTACTTGCCGCGGTAGCGCAGCGGCTGCCCGTTCATGAGGAACAGGCGCGTGTCGCCCTCCTGCGCGGCCGGCAGGTACTCCTGGGCGATGACGTAGCCGTCGCGGCTCACCGCGTCGACCATCTGGTTGAGGTTGGAGCCGTCGTCCTTGCGCACGAGGAACACGCCCGAGCCGCCCGAGCCCTGCAGCGGCTTGAGCACGATTGTGCCGCCCTCTTCCTTCCAGAAGGCGCGGATCTCGTCGCGGTCGCGGGTGATGATGCGTCCGCGGGCGCACCTCTTCGGGGAAGAACTGGAAGTACATCTTGTTCATGGCCTTGGCCAGGCCGTTGGGGTCGTTGAGCACGATGAGGCCGGTGCGCATGGCCACGCGGCCGAAGATGATGCCCGACGACTGGGCCCAGGACCGGTGGCCGAGGTCGGTGGAAGGGTCGCTGCGCAGCAGCAGCACGTCGAGCTCGTCGACGCGGATGCGCTCGTGCTTGGCCCGACGCCCCTTGAGGTCGGCGAGGTAGGTCTCGGAAGACTTGTACGTCTTCTTGTGCGCCGCGGTGGCGCGCGCGCGGACGGACTCGTCCGAGTCGTAGGCGAAGTCCCCGGCGCCGATGACCCAGGCCTCGTGGCCCCGGTTGATGGCGGCCATGCCCAGGCGGCGTCGTCGTGTAGCCGGGCTCCTCGGTGGCGATGTCATTGACCATGAATCCGATCTTCATGTGCGCCCTTTCTTGATGAGGTCCAGTACCGTCATGCCCTGGCGAGCAGCCTGCAGTCGAGCCTGCGCAGCAGGGTCGTCAAGGTGCCGGGGTCGAAGTGGTGGGGGTCGCAGGATCTTGCGCCACTGTAGCTCCTCGATGATGGCGACATGGTCTGCCCCGAGCTTGCCCACGATGAGTGTGTCGAGCGAACCGCCCTCGCGCAGGTAGGCCAGCAGCCGCACCAGGCCGCGCAGGTAGACCACGTCCTTGGTCAGGCCGCCGCCGCGGAACACGCGCATGGCCACGCTGAACGCGGTGCGCTGCTCGAAGTCATGCGCGCGATCGAGCTCGCGGAAGACCTCCACGAAGTCCGCGCCATCGAGCATGCGGTGGACGGCCAGCACCCGTGCGGCCAGCAGTCGGAGCCTGGGCCGGCTGAAGCCGCCGACGAGGTACTCGGCGAACACGGCCAGCCCTTCCTGCAGCTCGTCGTAGGCGGGCAGCCCGATGGCCAGCTGGCGGAATGGCTGGGCCTTGCCGTTGACGTAGGTCACGACGTGGGTACCGATCTCGTGGGCCAGCAGGGCCTCGACGCGCGAGAGCGGGACCTTGATCCTGGCGCCCACGAGCAGCCGCCCGTGCGAGACCATGGCCCCGACCACGTCGCTGCGGACCTCCACGCCGCCCTGCATGTCCGGATGCTGCTCGCGATAGCGCGCGAGCTCCTCGCTGGCCAGCGCCGCGAGCGTCTTGGCGTCGGCCGCTCCACGCTTGGACTCGCCCCGGGTGCGGGAGGGCACGCGGTTGAGGACCGTCGTAGGCCAGGTTCAGCAGAGGCTCGTCCACCCCGCCGAACACCTGCAGGCTGCCGTAGCAGGAACTCGGGCCGTCCGCGATCGTCGAGCATCGTCAGCTTGCGGTCGAGCGAGACTTGCTGGTCGCGGAAGAGCTGGGCCAGCGTGGGGTCCTCGACCCGCTCGATGGGGACCCTGAACAGCTCGCGCTTGGCCAGCGCAGTGTCGAGCCTCAACGGACGCGAGCTGAACTCGGGCACGGCCTCGAAGCGGCGGCGCCGGAACTCGGCCCAGGCCGCGTCCGCGTTGGTGGGCGTGACCTGCAGGATGAAGTCGAAGGCGCTGCTGACCTGGGCCAGCCGCCGGTCCACGTCCCACACGGCCTTGACCACGCTGCGGCGGCCGAGCGCCTGGTAGTTCGGCGGCCGATGCGACGTTCGCAGCCGGGTGAAGTCGAAGACCGCGCGCTTGAGCGCTCGCGAGATGCCGCGGTGGAGGGCGCGGTGGACGAGGGGGTAGGTCTCGGTCCCGCCGCGGTTGCGGAAGGCCGGCTGGACCTCCAGGCCGATGATGTGCACCCCCAGCGCCGCAGCCCGGCTGGCGGTCATGATGGAGGGCAGTCCCGGCGGCCGCACGTTGGTCACGAGCTCCGTCTCGACGCTCGCGAACTCGCCCTTCACGCGGACCTCGGCTAAGCGCGTTCTCGAGCGAGGTGACGGTGGCGGTGAGCTTGCTCCGCCGTGGCCGCAGGATGCGGAACCCTGGTGACCACGCACTTGCCTCGGCCGGCAAGCTCGTGTCCGGCGCGGACCACAGCTCGACGATGAGGAAGGAGCCGAAGCTCTCCGTCTGGGCCTTGGCGATGCCTTCCACGAGGGCGGTGAGGCCGGCTTTCGTGCGTCCACTGCCGGAGGCGATGACGTACGAGGCTTCGCCCACGATGAGCGACTCGGTGCCGTCGTCCGCGCCGGCGCACCGGCCGGCGGTAGACGATGATGAACGGCAGCGGCCGGTCGACATGGACACGTCCCCACCGGTCGAGCTTGCGCCGCAGGGGCTTGCCCTCCCGCACGCGGTCACAGGCCGCCGCCACGAAGGCGTCCACCTCGGGCGCAGGCGGCACCGCGTCCAGCGTCTCGGTAGGCGGTGCCATGACACCCGCGCCGACCGAGCCCGTGAGGCTCCTCACTCGAGGGGGCCGAGCGACTCCAGCAGGCCCGGCAGCGTCGCCTCCATCGCCTGCGGGATGGCCTCGTACTCCTCCGGCGAGAGTGCGCCCGTCCACTCGTCCATGAAGAACTTCTTGAACTCGATGGCCAGGCAGCAGCCCGATTCCGGATACCGCTCGTGGACCCACTGCGACAGGTATCCACCCTGGAAGCGCACGTTCTCACGCACGTCGAGGTGCCGGCCCAGGAACTCGTGCTCGCGCAGGTCAGCCATGAAGCGGTCGACCAGCCGACCCCAGCGGTCGCGGTCCATGGAGCCGGTGCCGACGTTGACCTCCGGGTTGGCCTGGGGGTCTTCGGGTGCTGCTTCGGGAGCGCCGCGACGATGGTTGTACGTGTGGAGGTCGAGCACGACGAAGCGGCCGTAGCGGCGCTCCATCTCGTCACAGATGCGGGCCGTCTCAGCGTAGAACGCGTCGTATTCCTCGAGCGAGCGCTCGACGACGTCGCCGGGCAGCTCCCCCTGCCAAAGCTCGAGGCCCCAGGCGTCCTCCGGGTTCCGGTAGACGGCCTTCTCTCGCGGCCGGTTGAGGTCCACCTCGAAGCGTGAGCGGCGAGCCACGAGCTGGGTCGTGACCACGCTCGTCCAGATGCCCGTGTACGGGTCCTCCTCGCGCAGCCGGTCGGCGTCCGAAAGGGCTGTCAAGGCCGCGACCTCCGCACGCAGCTCGTGTCCGTCGTGGATGGCCGTGGCCACGATCGGCTCCTGGCCCTCGGTGACCTCAGCGATCTCGGTGATGAGCGATGACATCTGCTTGTATCCCTTGCTGACGGACCGTTGTTGAACGAGGCCCACCGGGTGACCGGCGATGCCGACGGGGCCATGATGACGCGAGCGATGATCGCGTGTCGGCCCATGACACTATGTGAGCTGGACCAGCAGCAGGCTGGCGAAGCTGAGCGCGAGGAAGAAGCCGCAGATGTCGGTGACCGTGGTGAGGATGGGTCCGGAGGCGACGGCAGGATCGACGCCGAAGCGCTTGAGCATCAGCGGCACGGTGCCACCGACCGAGACGGCGATGAGCGTGTTCAGCGCCAGCGTCGCGCCGACCACGAGGCCGAGCCAGGCGTTCCCGTCCCAGATGGTCGCGACCGCGCCGATGAGCAGACCCAGGGCCACGCCGTTGATGAGCCCGACGCTGATCTCCTTGAGCCAGACCCGCGCCACCTCGTAGGGTTTGACGAGGCCGATCGAGAGCTCGCGCATGCTCACGGCCACGGCCTGGTTGCCACTGGCGCCGGACATGTCGCTGATGATGGGCAGGAAGACCGCCAGTGCGATGACCTGGTCGAGCACGTCGATGTAGAGCGCGATGACGCTGGCCGCCACGATGTTGAGCACGATGTTGATCGAGAGCCAGCTGAGCCGGCGCCGCGAGCGGGTGCGGGTGGGCAGGGTGCGCACCTCGTCGCCGCCGACGATGCCGTGCATGCGCAGCATCTCGCGTTCGGAGCGCTCGGCGATGGCATCGAGCACGGCTGTCCGGCGTGTCACGCCCAGCAGCCGCCCCCGGCCGTCCACGACCGGCACAGCCGCGATGGGGTGGGCCTCGAAGAACTCGCGCAGGTCGTCGAGTCCCGTGGTGCCGGCGGTGAACAACGGCGGCGCCATCAGGTCGGCCACACGTTTGGTCCGCGCTGCCGCGGCCAGCTCGCTGGCGGCGACCACACCCACGAGCCGTCCGAGCGGGCTGAGCACATAGACGTAGCGGCTGAAATGGTCGTCGCTATCCTCCGCATTGACCACCAGCCGCTCGAGCGTGGCGCCAACGGTCGCGTTCTCGCTCACCGTCAGGAACTCGGTGATCATCAGGCCGCCGGCGACATCGTCCGCGTAGTCGGCCATGGCGCGCACTTCGGAGGCCACGTCCGGCGCCAGCTTCTGGAGGATGGCGTCAGCCTCGGCCGGGTCCAGGTCGGCGATGAGGTCCGCCTGCTCATCGCTCTGCATCTCGGTCACGATGGCCGCGGCATCGGCCGGCGCCAGTCGCTCGATGAGGTCGGCGGCCTGTTCGTCGGGCGCGTCCTCGATGAGGTCGGCCGCCTCCGGCGGGGAGAGCGTGGTCAGGAGTGCCTGCTGGTCCTCCGGCGCAAGGCGCAGGATGGCGCGCACGGCCTCATCGGGTTCCATCGCTCCGATGGCCATGTCGAGGGCCGCACGATCGTTGGCAGCGGCCAGCTCACGCAGCCGCTCCCAGGCCTGGCGATCGGTCTCGTTGGTCATCGGTCTCTCCGCTGCGTGCTCGAGAGCGCATGGCTACGACCCACACGCAGGCGCCGGGGCACCTCAGCGCGGATCAGCCGGTCAGCCGGTCACCGGTCTGATCCGTCTCGCCTCGGACGCGTCGCATCAGTTCGGCGAAACGAGCCGGCTCCTCGAACGACGGGCGGTGCCCGGAGTGCTCGAAGATGACCCGCTCCTTGGCTGGCGCCTCCAGCTGCTCGAACCACTCGTCGGCGAGGACAGCACGTCCACGCGCTTCATGAGCACCGCTCACCATATAGAAGGGTACCTCCAACTCGGCCACGTCACGACGGAAGTCGATGTCCTGCAGTTGCGGGTAGAGCGCCGCGAACGTGTCGAGGAAGGCGCGCAGGCCGTTGACCTGGTCCATGAATGTGTTCTCCGGCACGAACAGCGTGAACGGCAACTCCCTGTCCCCGTCGAACTCGGGATATGGGTTCCAGTCGTGCTCGTGTGAGAGCGCAGGCTCGTAGTCGAGGATGTCGTCATACGGCGGCGGCCCGCTCTGGCGCAGGGCGTCGGCCAGTCCTTCGTCGCCGACCGACTCGGCCCAAGCGACGGTGTCCTCCCAGAACATCACGTCGGTCGCGTGCTGGCTGACCATCTGGCCGCTGCCGACGAGCGCGTGGTAGAGGTCCGGCCGCTCCCGCGGCGGCGAGCACGGCCAGCGTGCTGCCCCAGGAGTTGCCGTGGACGTAGATGGCCGCCTCGTCGAAGCGCTCGGTCAGGTACTCCGTCAGCTCGATGGTGTCCGCCACCATCTGCTCGAGAGTGAGCGTCTCCGCCGGGTCCAGGGCAGCGTACGACTTGCCCGTGCCGCGCTGGTCCCAGGTGACCACGACGAAGTCGTCCTCGAGCGAAGTGTCGGCACGCATCGCACCGAGGTCCGTACCGCCCGGCCCGCCTGCCAGATGCAGGAGCACGGGGTTCTCGCTATCGCGGCCGCGGATCATGAGGGCCTGGTCGTGGCCGCCGAGCGACACGCTCGTGAGTTCTGTGATCGAGCTTGGGGCGGGTGCGCCATCGGCCGCCAGGATGGGCGCCGTGGTGGCCGGTCGGGCGATGGTCACGCCCAGGCCGACGATGGCCAGTCCGAGGGCGCCGACCACGACCCAACCGACGATACCGAGGGGGCGGGCGCCCCGGTGCCCTGCCCGCGCCGCAGCCGCGTTGCCGAGCAGGCCACCTAACAGGAGGGGAACGGCCAGCAGCAGGTAGCTCAGTCCTCGTCCGACGACGAAGGCGATGATGCCGTAGGTCGATCCGAGGTGGAGGCCGTCGACGGTGGGGCCGTCCGTGCCCGCACGCACCAGCTCGAACGAGAGCACGAAGCCGACGGCTACCACCGCCACCGACCAGCGGGTGCCGGAGATCGCGCCGGCCAAGAGGCCGACGAGTAGCGAGCCGGCCATCCAGACCAAGGCGTCGAGCGTGGTGATGGGACCGCGCGGCATCAACCAGGCGGCGAGGACGCCGGCGATGATGGCCACGCCCAGCGACGCGGCCAGACCGGCGCCACGGACTCGCCGCAGGCTGTGTGTCAGCGGGTATGTGGCGCCGCTCTCCGGTGCGGTCGACTGGGTCGTGCTCATGGTGTCCCCCTCATCGTCTAGCGATCACGCTCATCATCGCTGGCCGGCCGTCTCGGTCGCCTTGCGTCGCTCGCGCTGGCCATTGTGGCGCCCATGCAGTCGCCCGCGTGCGTAGCCATGGACGTCGCGCACGCGGGCGTTGTTCGATCAGGCCGAAGCAGCGCCCGCGGCCGGCGACTCCGCTCCTGTGGCAGCCGGACTCCAGCGGTAGAGGCTACCGCTCAGGCTGGCGATCCAGACGGCCCCGTCTGGCGCCACATCCAGGTCGAGCGCGCCGAGCCGCAGGCCCGGCGTGTCGATGCGCTGCGAAGCCACTACCGTCGAAGACGAAGAGACCGAGCTGCTGGATCGAGAACCACGTGCGGCCGGCATGATCGACCGCGACCGCCGCGGGCGAGATGGGCGAGACGCTCGTCCAGGCTCGGGCCGTATCACGTGGCATGCCCTCAGCCGGGCCCCACGTGGTCCACTCGCCCTCACGCTGGTGCAGCAGGACGTACCGGGCCGGCCGGGCGTGCGCGCCGCAGGGTGGCGTCAGCGACGGCCCAGCGCTCGCCCTCGAGCCCCGACGCAGTGGCCAGAACGCGGAGCCGGCCGTCAGGGTGGTCGACGACATCGACGGGCAGGGACTGGTCGTCGGGTGCGACGGACCAGCCGCCCTCAGCGAGTACCACGACCGTGCCGCCATCCTCGACAGCCCAGAGCCCGCCGTCCGCTGTCTCACGCAGCTGTCGCGGGAAGGCTTGCCAGCCCCGGCCCCGCGGCTCGATCGACCCGGGCTGACCAAGTGCCAGCACGCTGCGGCCGGCGGCCACCCAGATCGTGCCATCGGCCGTGACCTCGACTTCGCGGATGCGTCCGCCGTCCAGCCGATGTCCGGCACCGTCCGCGAGGATGCGCTCGAGCCCGTCCCCGAGCGGCTGCGTCACGAGCCCGATAGGCGAGGTTCCCGCGTCGCCCTCGCCAGGGTCGACCACGCCGCTGGCGACCGACAGCGGCAGCAGCAGTGAGAGCATCGCGGCCGCGGTCAGGGCCGCCATCACCACTCGCCCGAGGTGGTGACGGCGGGAGCGTGGCGACGACGGATCGGTGTGCAGGACAGGGCGAGAGCGAAACAGCCAATCGCAGCAGGGACTGGAGCACGTGGGTGGCCCTTAGTGGGCGGTCAGGCGCGACCGCGTCGCGGGCGGCGGAATCCGGTGATGCGGCGGATCACGGCGCGCCTCGTCGTGGAGTCGGCGGCCGGCGTGGCCTCGGGCAGGTCCTCGACGATGGCAAGTGCTGCCGGTGTGGCCGGGGACGGCTGGCCCAGACGGCGTTGGGCCGCGGCCAGGCGAGAAGCCAACCGCCGCGTCTCCCGCTCGCCGTCACCCTGGCCCTCATGACGGCCGCCAGGCAGCGGCCGGCCGGGACCGAACGCGGCAGTCATCGGGCCGCGGTGGTCGAGGTGGTCGTCTCGTGCACCGAGTCCACCGTGTCGTAGTCGACGTAGCCGACCGCGCCCACGATCGTGGGCGACGGGGTCCTCGTCGGGATGGGCCCGCCCGAGAGGTCGGCCGTCCACTCGGAGATGGCCACGTCGACCCGATGCGAAAGGCGCATCGTCGGTGCCGGCAGCGCCTCGATCACGGGCACCATGAAGCGGGAAGGAGATGGGGAACATTGCCGCGTCATGGGCCGTCGGGACCTCGCATCGCGGCTGCCGCTCAAGGCCACCGGTCGGCCGGAATGCAGAGCGCGAGTTCAGTTCCAATGTACGCCCGCCGAGGGGCACCGTCGACGTTCGCATCTGTGTCGAGTCGATTAGGGATTCTTCACCGCGCGTCCGATTGACAGGGCGGCCTCGGAAGGCGCAACAATCCGCCTACTTCGATCCCGCTGACCGCGGCCAGGTGAGCCCGAGCCGGCGTCGATGTGATGAGGTCGCAGCGCATGTGGCGCAGCCTTTCCACGGTCCTGGGCGGCCGTCCGCGCCTGTCCATCGAGGCCCCGGTGCCGGTCGAAGTGCCCGAGCCAACCTCGGACCCGGTGCCGGTCGAAGTGCCCGAGCCAACCTCGGACCCGGTACCCGATCTGGTGGGGCTCTCCGTGATCGAGGCGCGCCGGCTGGCGCGCCTGGTCGGCCAACGGGTCTTCACCGTCGAGCAGGCGACGGGTCGCGGCCTCTGGGGCCGCGTGCTCGAGCAGACGCCGGCTCCCGGCTCGTGCCCAGCGGTTGATGCGATCGTCGTGCTGACGGTCGGCGCCCGGCCGCATGTGATCGTCCCCGACGTCCGCGGCCGTGATGAGGCCGATGGGCTCTCGATGCTGCGCGAGGTCGGTCTGGGAACCGCCAGACGCGCCGTCCGTCGTTCCGACGCGATGCTTGAGGGTCACATCGTTCGCACGCGGCCGCGGGCCGGGGCCGAGGTGCCGGTAGGCAGCCGCGTCTCCTACGTCATCGCCGCCGGCCCGCGCACCGCCGACC
Organism: uncultured Chloroflexia bacterium; assembly: GCA_963716815.1. Taxonomy (GTDB): domain Bacteria; phylum Chloroflexota; class Limnocylindria; order Limnocylindrales; family CSP1-4; genus JAFMJV01. The sequence continues at coordinate 160,695 of CAVQUM010000008.1, read as the reverse complement.
GGCCCTCTCATGCTGAGCGCGGACGGACCAGGACCATACGACTGCCGGACGGCTCGTTCGGCCGCACGTCCGAGCTGAGGCCCACGCCCGTACGAAAGCCCACGCCCGACGAAAGCCCACGCCCGAGCGGTAGCCGCGCTCGTCAGTCGGCCGGTTGCGCGCGGCGGCGCTCGAAGCCCTCGACGAAACGGCTGAGGGTGTCGGACATGCGCCCGCGCTCCATGACCACGTCGATGAGCACGAAGCGGCCGCGATCGGCTACCGCGTGCTCGATGGCCTCGGCCAGTTCGCGGCGTGTGCGTACGCGCAGGCCCACCCCGCCGAGCGAGTCGGCCAGCTCGTGGAAGGGCCAGTCGGGCAGGTCGTTGTAGCCCGCGTCGGGCTGGAACGCTCGCAGCATCTCCCACGAGGCGTTGTTGAAGACGATGACGATGGGATCCCAGCCGTAGCGGCGGCAGTTGCCCAGCTCCCATCCGGTCATCTGGAAAGCGCCATCGCCGACGAGGATGAGTGGCCGCTCACCGGTCGCGACCTGCACGCCGAGGCCGCCGGGCACGCCGAAGCCCATGCCCGCGTAGTAGCCGGGCGCGGCCAGCGAGGTGTGCTCGATGTCCATGGCCGTGAAGAGACAGTCGCCCATGTCCGAGGCCATGGGCATGGCGCCGTGGTCGCGCATCATGTCGTTGACCGCGCCGGCGATGTCGGTCGGCGTGATGGGGCGCTCGTCCGCGATGAGCCCGGCCGGCGGGTCCGGCGGACCCGGGGGTGCCGGCGCGGCGCCGCTCGGTCGGGCGGCGGCGGCCATGGCCTCCACGAGGTCGCGCAAGGGCACGTCGTGGTAGGTGTGGAAGCCCAGGCGCACCTGCCGTTCGGCGGCGATGATGGCGTGACGCAGGTCGATCTGGCGGGCAGCCGCGCTGAAGTTGGTGTCGGAGAGGATGACGCCCAGCATGAACAGCGCGTCGGACCCTTCCACCAGCTCCGCCACGTCCCGCTGGCCGGCCACGCCGATGTAGGTGCCGATGGGCGGGTGCGGCGCCTCGGCGAGGAGGCCCCGGCCCATGAACGTGGTCACCACCGGGATGCGCAAGCGGGCAGCCAGCTCGGCCACCTCGGCCTCCACGCCGTAGCGCCGGATCTCGGCATCGACCAGCAGCACCGGAGACACGGCCGTCTCGAGGCGAGCAAGGACCTCGGCCGCTGCAGCCGCGACGGCGTCAGGGTCGACGGGGGATGGCGGCAGCACCGGCACCTCGCCGATCTCGACTGCCACCATGTCGCGCGGGATCTCGATGTAGACCGGCTGCGAGTGCTCTCGGGCCGAACGCAGCACACGGGCGATCGATTCGGCCGCCGTACGCGGGTCGTCGAGCACGGCCTGGTCACAGGTGATCTCGCGGTAGACGTTCAGCTGCGACTCGATGGTGCGAGCCTGGTGGTGGACCAGCAGGCCGCGTGAGCGCTCGGCCCGTGAGGGTGCGCCGGAGAGCACGACCACCGGCGAACGCTCGGCGAAGGCCCCGGCGATGGGGTTGACCAGGTTGAACGCACCCGCGCCGTAGGTGATGGCGGCGACACCGATGCCGCCGTGGTAGCGCACGGCCGCATCGGCCGCGAAGCCGACCGCCGGCTCGTGGCTGAGGGTGTAGAGCGGCAGCACACCGGTCCGCTCGATGACCTCGAAGAAGGGCAGCGCGAAGTCGCCGGGGATGCCGAAGATCTCTGGGCGCCGGCCTTGCGCAGTGCGGCCAGCAGGGCCTCGGCGGTTCGCAACGGCTGTCTCCTTTGTCGGTCGGTCGGTCCGACTCAGGATAGGCCGTCGCGGCTGTCTACTGGGGCTGCTCCGGTTCCACCACCACGGCCGTGCCGTAGGCCAGCAGTTCGGCTGCGCCCGACATCACCTGGGAGGTCGAGAAGCGGGTCATGACGACCGCGTTGGCGCCCAGGGCCTCGGCCTCGGCCACCATGCGGTCGACCGCCTGCTCGCGGGACTCGCCCATGAGCTTGGTGTACTCGGAGATCTCCCCGCCGACGATACCGCGGAAGCCGGCCATGATGTCCTTGCCGATGTGCCGTGCGCGGATGGTGTTGCCCCGGACCAGGCCGAGGACCTTGACCACGCGATGGCCCGGGACGTTCTCTGTGGTTGCGACGATCACTTCTGCACCCTCCGGTACTTGTCGTTCTTCATGGCGCGCCGGCGGTCGATGAGCACCGACGCGAGGATGAGGCCCGCGGAGACCAGGAAGCCGCCCACGAGCAGCAGCCCGACGAGGGCTTCGGGGTCGCTGGCCAGCTCCCAGATGAGCCAGGTGGTCAGCCCCACGATCCAGGCCAGACCGACCAGCAGGCCGGCGTTGCGGAGCAGGTGCGAGACGCCTCCGCGAGGGCGCTCGTCCCAGCCGTCGTCGGGGATCTTGAACTCGGACGACATGGTCGCCTCCTTCAGCTGTGCGAGCTCGTCGGCGGTGGCCCGGCACTCGGCGCAGTCCTCCAGGTGGAGGCGCACACGCTGGGCCTCGGCTTGCGTCAGCTCGCGGTCGAGGTAGCCCGAGATGAGGGCTTCATCGAAGCCGTGCTGCGGCTGGTTCATCGTTCGTTCCTCAGGGTTTCGCGCAGCTGCATCGCGCGCCGCGTGGAGCCGCGACATGACCGTGCCCTCCGGGATCGAGAGCACCGCGGCGATCTGGCGGTAGGACAGGTCGTGGTAGTCGCGCAGCACGACGATCTCGCGGTGCGCCTCGGACAGCTCGGAGATGGCCCGCCACACGCGTCGCTGCAGCTCGCGTCGCTCGGCGGTCGCGGCCGGATCGTCGGCCTCGGAGTCGGCCGCGCGCTGGCCGCCGGCCTCGAGCCAGGCGTCGAGCGAGTCGTGCCGACGGACCTTCGCGCGGCGGGCGTGATCGCGCACCTGGTTGCGCACGATGCTGAAGAGCCAGGGTTCGAGCGCCTGGCCGTCGTCGAAGCGGTCGAGCGCGCGAAAGAAGCGCACGACGCTGTCCTGTGCGATGTCCTTGGCGGTCTCTGGCCGGCCGGTGAGCTGGAGGGCGAAGACATAGGCGGCATCGCCGGTTGCGCGCGCCAGTTCTTCGCGCGCGTCAGTCTCCCCCTCGCGGGCCCTCGAGACGAGGCTTCCGGCGGGTGCTGGCGGCGCTGGGCTCATGGTCAGGACGGTACTCCCCATGCCTCTACCTACGCACGGGGGTCGCGTCATATTCACCGTGGTGGCGCCTCCGGTTGCCGTTCAGCGGGCGAACGTGACCAACGGGGTGCTGCAAGGGCGCCACCGGCGCGTGCGATGCACGGCACGACATCCTTCTGCCCGCGTCGCGGGAGGCATGGTCACATCTCGCCGTGCGCTCGCAGGAGGTGGCCAGGGAACCTCACGGCCACGCCTCCAGGCTCGGCAGTCCGCCCGAGTGCGCCCGCTCAACGGCAAGCGCCTGGGGCCTGGGGACTGCGAATGCCACTGCAAGGCTGAGTGCTCGCGCCGGTGGACATCTTCACCGACGCCGGCGTGTGGTGCTCGCGATCCGGCGCGAGGCACTCGAGAGCGGGGAAGCCGTCTCCACGACCAGGCTGGTGCCGCAGTCACTTCTCCAGGGTCTCCGCCATCACGTAGCGCCAACCACGGGGCTCGACCTATGGTGCCCCTGGCCGGCTGACGCGAAATCACACGACGACCGCCGGCCTCCTCCGCTCCGGCGGTCGTCTGTGCGGTTGCGCCGCGCCGGTTCCGCCTACTCCTACGCGGGTGCGGGCATCACCTGGTCGACGACCCGTAGCACCACGCCTTCGCCGTCGACCGCGGGGGCCCGAGCCGCCACCAGCGAGAGGTCAGGGAAGAGCCCGAGGAACCTCGAGTGCCCGGGTGGCGGGGAGGGCGAATTCGGTGACCGGCACCACGTCATGGTGGTCGCTCGCCAACTGTCCCCAGTCGTGGTCCACTGCCTCAAGACGGTGGCGCTCCACCGCGAACACGCCGGCCCCTGCGGGCTCGCCATACGAGATGCGGATGTCGAGGCCGCAGATGCGCCACTCGCCGGCGTCCACGCCACTGATCTCGTGGAGCCGCCGGAGGTCACCGGTTTGGGGCACGGCGAACTCACCGTGCCACGCGTTCTCGGCGGGGGGACTGGGGTGGCTTCGATGTCGGTGTTCGTGCATGGCTGCACGCTATCGCGCGCGGGGCTGCGGACGTACCAGCAGCGGGGCCCGTGGCCGTTTCAAGCGCCTTGCAGCTCACCCCCTGTCTGTGCGCGGTGCGCGCCACCGGCGCGCACCGCCGCTCGTCGTGCGCACCTGCCTGCGCGACGCCCGCCCATGGGACGCACCTCCCGCGGGCCTGCAACGAACTCGCAAGCCACCGCGTCGCTCCGTACGGCGCAGACGTACCGCCTGCTGGTCAACGCTGGGGCTGTCCGGTGAGGCCTCGCGCCGCGCCGGACCCGAAGCAGAACACCCTCGTCCAAGGAAGGAGCACCGACATGGTCGTCGAGACCCGACCCCTGACCGACAGCGCCCGCGAGCGCAGCATCGCCACCGAGCTCTCGCGACTGCTCGCGAACAGCTTCGCGGCCTACACCAAGACCCTGCACTACCACTGGAACGTGCGCGGCCCCCACTTCTACAGCCTGCACCAGCTCTACGAGGAGCAGTACCTGGAGCTGCAGGAAGCCATCGACGTGATCGCCGAGCGTGTCCGCCAGCTTGGTGCCGACACGCCTCCGTTCGGCGCGCCCATGGACTCGCTCTCAGCGGTGCGTGCCGAGTCCGGAGTGCCCTCCGCCACGGACATGGTGCGTGAGCTGATCGACGCCCACGAGGTGGTCGGCCGTGCCGCGCGCGATGTCGTCACCGTGGCCGAGGAGCAGGGCGACGTGGCTACGGCGGACCTGGCCACCGAGCGCATCGAGGCGCACCAGAAGGCGCTGTGGATGCTGCGCTCGACCGTGGAGGATGGTTGATGCGCGACCATGTCTCGCACCCACCCGATCCACTCGCCCGCGCGGCCGGATCAGGCCTCGCTCGATGGTATCGATGATGCCGTCGGAGGACGAGTCTTCGATGCGCTTCGTCAAGCGGCTTCGTCGGTTGGCGCGGCGCATGCTCCCGCACCCGGCCTGAGCGAGCGTCTAGCCGATCAGCGCGGAGGAGTCATCCGGCTCCTCCGCCTCGCCCCGTCCGTCTGGCCGGCCCGGGTCAGTCTCGATGTCAAGGAGGTAGCCGATGCCCGGCAATGTCTTGATGCGACCGGACTCACCCGGCTCGGCCCCGAGCTTGCGCCGCACGCGGCTGATCCAGACCCGCAGGTACTGCAGGTCGTCGCGGTACTCCGGACCCCAAACCTTGGTCAACAGTTCGGTATGGAGCACGACCTTGCCGGCGTTGGCCGCGAGGTGCTGCAGCAGCAGCCATTCGGTGCGGCTGAACTTCACCAGTTCCCCGTCACGCGTGACGATCCTCCGTTCGAGGTCGATCTCCACATCATCGAAGGCCAGGATGGCGGACGCGTCAGCGCCCGAGGTGGCACCGTCCGTGCGTCGCAGCACGGCCCGGATGCGCGCTGCCAGCTCGTCCGGATGGAAGGGCTTGGCCAGGTAGTCGTCGGCGCCGAGGTCCAGGCCGACGGCCTTGTCCGAGATCGAGTCCTTGGCGCTGAGCAGGATGATCGCGACCGGGCGTCGCCCACGCAGCTGGCGCATGACCTCGATGCCGTCGAGGTCCGGCATCATGACGTCCAGCAGCACCACATCTGGTCGGTACTCCTCGGCCTTCTCCAGCGCCTCACGGCCGCCCTCCGCGGTGATGACGCGGAAGCCTTCGTCACCGAGCGCGAGCTCGACCAGCTTCGTGATGCGGGTTTCGTCATCGGCGACGAGCACCAGGGGTTCAGTGGACACCGGATGTTCCGCTCATGGCGAGCAGGGTACGCTCTCCGGTCAGCGTGCGCCCGAGCGGGCCGCACCGCAGCGGCAACGTATCATCGGCGGCGTGGCGACCGACAAGATCCGGACCGGCGGTATGGGCTTTCCTGACCTGCTCGCGGACACGTCCACCACGCGCGAGCATCAGATGGCCCTGCTCGTCCAGCTCAGCCTGGTCGCACACCGCGAAACCAGCCTGGACAACATCGCCCGCTTGACCGGCGCCTACCTGCGCGACGCCCTCGGCTGCGATATGACCAAAGTGCTCGATGCACGCGCCGGGGCCGGCGGCCTGCTGGTCCGCGGCGGCGCCGGCTGGCCGCCCGCTGTGGTCGGCCGGCGTGAGGTGCCCGAAGGGTACGACTCCCACGCTGGCTACACCCTGCGAACCGGAGGACCGGTCATCGTCGGTGACATGTGGACGGAGACACGCTTCGGTACCGCACCGGTGCTCATCGAGCACGGTGTCCGCAGCGGCATCGCCGTCGTCGTCGGTGGCGAACCCGAGCCCTTCGGTGTGCTCGAGGCAGATAGTCGTTCGCCACATCGGTTCGACGAGGCCGATGGCATCGTGCTGCAGGCCTTCGCCGATGTCCTCGCCGGCGCGGTGGCACAACATGACCGCGAACAGGCCAGCGACCACTTCGCGTCGATCGCGGCCCATGAGCTGCGTACGCCGCTCGCGCTCATCATCGGCTACGCCACCCGCCTGCTCCGCGAGCTCGACACCGACGGCGCCATCACGGCCGACCGGCGCGAAGAGGTCGAGACCCTACACAGCGAGTCACTACGCCTGCGCCGCGCGGTCGATCTGTTCCTTTCGCTCGGCGACGTGGATCGACACCGGCCTCAGCTCGATGCTCGCTCGGTCGACCTGGTCGACCTGGTCGAGGGCGTGGTCCCCATCGTGGCGGAGCATCACCCGCAGGGCCGCATCCGCATCGAGCCGGGTGACCATCTCGGCGAGCTGGTCACGGACGGGGACGTGGTGGCCCGGGTGGTAACGGCACTGATCGATAACGCGGTGAAGTACACCGCAGCGGGGACTCCGGTCACGGTCAGCATCGTCGGTGACGAGGAAGGCGCCGAGGTGCGGGTCGCCGACGCCTGCGGCGGCCTGCCCGACAGCGACCTGCGCCGACTGTTCCAGCGCAGCTTCCGCGGGACTACGGCTCTGACGAGCGCTCCGGACTGGGCCTGGGCCTATACATCGCGCAGCGCCTGACCGAGCACCTCGGCGGGCGACTCGATGCGCGCAACGCGGATGGTGGTTGCGTCTTCACGCTTCGCCTGCCATCGACACTCGCAGTCGAGGAGTAGGGCCGCGTCGGGCGCACGCATCCGCAACACATCTGTGATGCCCGGCCCCGCGTCCGGAGGCGCGCCCGTGACCGTCGCATCGATACCTTTGACGCAGCATTTCGTCGGCCACGTGGAGAGCGACCTCTCCAGCGTGGATGGCGGTGCGCCCGATATCCCCCGAGACCCGACCACGATCGAAGGAGACGAGACATGGCGAACCGTATCGATGAGCTGCAGGGCCAGATCAAGAAGGGCCTCGGTGGCCTGACCGGCAACGAAGAGATGAAGCGCGAGGGCGAGGCCCAGGAGCAGCGCGCCAAGCTTGAGCGTGAGACCGAGGGCGCGGTTGACCAGGGCGTCGGCAAGGTCCACGAGGTGGTGGGTGACGTCACGGACGATACCGAGACCAAGCTCAAGGGCAAGGCGCGACAGGCCGAGGGCGACATCGAGCGCACGGGCTGACCGATGTGCGCCCGAGCTCCGTGATGAAGCTCCGTGAGCTCGACCAGGCCACGACGGCGGTGCCCCTGGAGGCCTGCGCCCCAGCACTCGGAGGCTCAGCCGAGCTCGCGGTGCTGCCTGCTGCGGACCTCGAACAGGGCACGGCCGTCCTGCTCGTGGCCAAGCAGGGACAGCTGTGGATCGTGAGTCGAGCCGACGGCGGTGGCGCCATGGCACCGCCGTCGGTGGCGGTGCACTCGGTCGAGTGGCATGCCGTGGGCATCGGTCCGCTGGGGGTCGTGGGGCGCGTCCCCGGAGGGCTGCTGGGCGGGCCCGAGGCCACCGATCACATCGTGATGGTGATGGCCGGTGACCATCTGTATGAAGCGAGGCTGCACGGCAGCGACGGCATGGAGGCGGTGGAGGAGTTCGCCAGCACCGCCCTGCACGCCGGCGCGCGCGATTTCGAACCCTGACGCCGGGCAGACCGCGACCGCCGGCCTCCTCCGGTCCGGCGGTCGTGCGTGCGGTCGCGAACGGGTCAGGCTACGACGAAGTCGTTGGGCGCCACGATGGGTGCGGGGCAGTTGACCACGAAGCCCTGGCCGCCGGTGTCGGGCGTGCCCACGAAGAGCTCCAGCGCGCCGCTCTCGACCAGCTCGGTGATCTCGTGCCTGCGTGGTCAGCAACGTGGCCGCGGCGGGGTCGGCCCAGACCGCGGTGAAGTGGTCCCACATCGGGCTCCAGGCCGGCTCGCCGGCCTTCTCGCGGAAGACGCCCGGCTGGAAGCCCATGGCGCCGGGCCCGGTGAGCCCGTTGCCGAAGACGGTGATGGTGGAGGCCGCACCGACCGCGGCCAGGCCGGCCGTCGCGGGCGAACCGGGAATCGACATCATCGGCGCCATCGGTACGGCCGAGGTGTCGGTGATGATGTAGCGGCTCTCCGGGTAGCACTGGTGCAGCTTGAAGGTGACCGTGCCGGCGGCCGTGTCCGGCGCCTCCAGCAGCGGCCCGTTGGCCAGCGGCAGCTCCACCACCGTGTCCACCGGCAGCTCCCCGCCAGGCCACTTGACGGCCGGGTAGTTGACCACCACCGGCGTCTCTTCGAGCGCGACCTGGCCGGATGCGGCCGCGGCCTTGACCGGCAGCCTCCGAATCGAGCGAACCGTTCCCGCCGCTGACGTTGACGACCTCGTAGAGCGGCGTGAAGTCGTCGTGGCCTGGGCCGGTCGAGAACACCGGCCGGGCTGCCGTCATCGAAGAGGTAGACCCGGCCGCTACCGCCCTCGACCGACCGCGCCAGCGCCAGCAGGGGCACGAAGACCAGGCCCTCGTCCGCGGCGAACGTCCGGTCGCTGGCATCGGTGCGGATGAACCAGATGGGCTCGCCATCGATCCGTCCCTCGTGCAGGCGGAAGCGGACCCAGCCGCCGTTCCAGGCGAAGTCACCACGCAAGCGGAAGTCGAGCACGTCGTCGACGAGCACGGTGGCCTGGCCGTCGGGCGTGGGGTTGGGGCTGGTCACCTGCAGCGCCGCTGGTGCCGCCTGTGCCAGCAGCGTCCGCGGCAGGACCCCCGCCAGCGCGGCCGCACCGACCGTTGCGGCCGAGGCCTGCAGGAAGAGCCGGCGCGACAGGGCGCGGGTGGTCACCAGGGTTCGATCATGGTTCATTGCGGGGTCCTCCACGTGGTCTCACGTCTGACCGCTGCAGGGTCGTCGCCATGGCCGAACGCGTCTGTGCGCGGGGACACAGCGGCGTAGATTCGAACCATGTCAGCCGACCTCCATGCCGACGACCTGGTGGCGACGACCATCGATCATGACCACCGACGCGCGGGGTTGGACCGCCTGCTGGCCGATGCTGCCGCGGACGCGCTCGTCCTCGGCATGGCGGGCCACGCGGCGTGGGCGCTGTGCGGTGCCGACCTGCGCATCGCGGTCTCGGGCGAACGTGCGTGGGGCTTCGTGGTGGTCCGGCCCGGTCGCCGCACCGTCGTCGCCTGGGTCATGGACGCGCGCCGTTTCGCCGAGGAGGAGCTGCCGCCCGACGTGGACGTGGTGGCGCTGCACTGGGATGAGGGCTCACCGCAGGCTACGGCCCTCGAGCTGGCCGGCACCGGCGTGGTGCTCTCCGACTGCGGGCTGCCGGGCACACGACCCGCGGACGATGCCTTGCGCGCGGCGCAGTATCCGCTGACCGACCTGGAGCTGCGTCGGGAGGAGTGGATCGCCTCGCGCTTCGAGCACCACTGCCGCACGGTCGCCGACGCGCTCGAGCCGGGCCAGACCGAAGACGAGGTGGCGGCACGCCTGACCGCGGCCCTCCTGCGCGACGGTCTCGCCGTGGACGAGATGATGGTGGGCTTCGACCAGCGGGTCCGACGCTACCGCCACCCGGTCGCTCGTGGGACGCGCCTCGAGCGGCTGGCGCTCTTCCACCCCACGGTCAATCGCTGGGGGCAGCACGTCATCGGCACGCGCATGGTCAGCCTGGGTCCGCCGGACGATGAGACGGCCGAGCGGTTCGCGGCAGTCAGCGAGATCGAGGCCTGGAGCGTGCGCATGACCCGACCGGGCGCCACCCACGCGGACATCCTTGCCGGCCAGGTGCAACGGTACGCGCAGCTCGGCCACCCGGACGCCTGGCGCGACCACTGGCAGGGTGGCCAGACCGGCTTCGCACTGTGCGAGATCGCACACGTGGACCGCCCCTCGGAGGCCGTGCCCGACCGTGCGCTCTACAACTGGTTCATCACGCTCCCTGGGGCCAAGAAGGAGGAGACCACGCTCGCGACACCCGCTGGCGGCCGGGTCCTGACCTTGTCCGGGGCATGGCCCACGCGTGAGGTCGTGACCGAGCTCGGCGCGACCGAGGTCGCCGATCTGCTCGTACGCTGACGGCGCCGGGCCGTCGTCCCGGCCCAGCCGCTAGGCTCTGATCCATGAGCACCGACCGTTTCGCCGAGCGCCGCGAGGCATTCCTCGCGCGTCTGGGCCAGGTCGTCGCGATCGTGCCCGCCGCGCGGGAGCAGATCCGCAACGACGACGTCCCGCACCCCTTCCGCCAGGACTCCGACTTCCACTTCCTGACCGGCTTCACCGAGCCCGACGCGGTAGCCCTCTTCGACCCGGCCGCAACTGCGCCCTATACGCTCTTCGTGCGCCCGCGCGACCCCGAGACCGAGGCCTGGAGCGGGCGGCGCGCCGGCGTCGAGGGCGCGGTCGAACGCTTCGGGGCCGACGTCGCCTACCCCCTCGAGGAGCTGCCCGATCGGCTGCGCACGCGGCTCGCCGGCCGACGAGCGGTGGGCTATGTGCTCGGTGGGGCCATCGATGACGAGGTGCTGCGCGCGATCCGAGCCGTGCGCAACTACGCCGAGCGCTCGGGCGTGGGGACCCCGGTCGAGATCGTCGACCTGCGCTCGATCCTGCACGAGCTGCGGCTGGTCAAGTCGCCAGCGGAGATCGAGGCCCTGCGCGAGGCCTGCCGCATCAGCGCGCTCGCCCACGACGAGGCCATGCGCTTCGCCGCGCCCGGCCGGACCGAGCGGCAGGTGCAGGCCGTCCTCGAGTACGTCTTCGGCGTCATGGGCGCGGAACGGGTGGGCTATGGCTCGATCGTGGCCGGCGGCGACAGCGCCTGCATCCTGCACTACGTCGAGAACGACCAGGTCCTGGTCGAGGGTGAGCTGCTGCTGGTCGACGCGGCCGCTGAGTATCACCACCTGACGTCGGACATCACGCGCACCTTCCCGGTCAATGGCCGCTTCAGTGCCCCGCAGCGCGCGCTCTACGAGCTGGTCCTGCGAGCACAACAGGAGGTCATCGGCATGTGCCGGCCGGGCCTGCCCTTCACCGACATGCACACGCGCGCGGTGCAGGTGCTCAGCGCCGGCCTCGTCGAGTTGGGCTTGCTGCCGGGCTCGGTCGATGAGGTGGTGGCCAAGGGCTGGTATCGCCAGTTCTTCTTCCACGGCACCGGCCACTGGCTGGGGGTCGATGTCCACGACGCCGGGGCCTGGCGCCTCGACGGTGCCGGGCGGCCGCTGGAGCCGGGCATGGCCTTCACCGTCGAGCCGGGGGTCTACGTCGCCCGCGACAAGGCCGTGGTCACGCTCTCGCACGCGCCTTACGAACCCGACGAGCGCCTGCGCCTGGCGTTCGAGCTGGGTCGTGCCGGGGCCAGGGCAGAGATCGAGCGGCGGAATGCCAAGGCCGGCACCTTCGAGCACGAGGTCCCCGCCGAGTATCTGGGCATCGGCGTGCGTATCGAGGACGACCTGCTCATCACCGCCGACGGCTACGAGAACCTGTCCGAGATGGCGCCGGCGGAGCCCGACGCGATCGAGGCCCGCTGCGCGGAGGCGTCGGCGCTGCCGCTCTTCGACTGAGCAGGCACCGAACCACCGTCCCCATCGACGTGACCCCGCGGGGCTAGTCGGCAGGCGCCAGGAACGGACCGCGGTGATCGTCGCCGTGGGTGAAGTGGCCGTCGCGCACGATGGCCACCAGGTCGCTGCCGTGCCAGAAGGCCAGGTCGGCCGGCGAGCCCGGCTCCAGGGTGGTCTCAGCGGGCAGCAGACCGTCCTCCACCAGCACGCGGGTGATGGCTGCGCCGCAGGCTTCCTTCTCGCGCATCAGCGAATCCGCGTGCGAGGGGGCAGCGGGCAGTGGCGTGACCACACAGCCGTCAAGATCGAGGAACGTCGAATCGCCACGTGAGATGGCCCGCACCACGTCGTCGGGCCCGACCGCCAGCACCGCGTGCTCGGCCCAGGCCACGGCCGTGGCCTCTCCCTCCTCGAGGGTCGACGGCTCGATCTGGCCGTTGAGCGCGATGATGTATTCGTGCGTCATCGGCCGGCCAGCGGCTCGCGTTCGCCCGCGGCGATGCGCACGCCGAGCCAGTTCTCCGGCGGCGGCAGCGGGCAGGAGTACTCCGGCGCGTACGCGCAGAACGGTGCATAGGCGAGGTTGAAGTCGAGGTCGAAGGTGCCGTCGTCCTGTGGCGCCAGATCGAGGTAGCGGCCGGCCTCGTAGGTCTCGTCGGCGTTGGTCGCGTCGCGGAAGGGCACGAACAGCCCCTCGCCATCCGAGTCCACCAGCTGCAGCGCCACGAGCTGATAGCCCACGCCTTCGACGTCGAAGTCGAACGTGCCCGCGCGACGGCCGTGGCGCACTCGACCATCGGAGGTCTGCACGTGGAGCTCCTCCTCGAGGCCGTCGGGGAGCGGCCCCAGGGTGAGGCACTCGAAGCGCAGCCCGGGGTCGACGGGGTAGTAGTGCAGCCCGCCGAACGAGCCTCGTTCCTCGGGCGGGATGGGGCTGCGCGTTGAGCGCTTGAGATAGCTGTCCTTGCTCAGGCGCTGGGACTTCACCCACGTGCGGTAGTCGGCCGGGGCGGCCTGGTCCTCGTGGGTATGGTGATGGTCGTGGTGCAGAGGGTCGGTCATGGTCACTCGGGGGGCGGGTGTCCCCCCATTGTGGCGCTCCTGTCCATGGATGTGCGCGCGCTTCGCTACGATGCGGCGATGCGGACGAAGACGCGGTGGGCGCTGGCGCTGGTCGCGCTCGTGGTCGTGCTGATCGTCCCGGCCGCCGCTGGCCGGGGACGGGGACAGCGACGGCGACGGGCTGTGGGATCGCTTCGAGGAGCGTTGGGGCGTGACCGACCCGGCCAAGCGTGACACCGATCGCGACGGTATCAAGGACGGGCTCGAGGACGAGGATGGAGACCGCCTCTCCAACCTCGGTGAGCAGCGCTACCGCACCGACCCCACCGACCCCGACAGCGATGGCGACGGCGTGCGCGACGGGGTCGAGGACTACAACGGCAACGGCAAGTCGAACGCGGCCGAACAGGACACACGCCCGGTACCGGCGGGCCTCTCACCGGACCCGTCGGAGGCCTTCTGGGACGTGCCCGAGAGCTACGGCAACGGCTGCCATACCGGCGCCCACTCGGCGGTCATCCAGCCCTGCCAGTACGGTGCCAGCAAGGCCGCCGTCCGGGTCGCGCTGTGGGGCGACTCGCACGCGCTGCAGTGGCTGCCCGCGCTGGACAAGGCCGGGCGGCAGGAGGGCTGGGCCGTGACCGCCCTGACCAAGACCGCCTGTCCTTCGGTCGAGGTGACCTTCTCCGGCGCCGCCTACGACGACGCGGCCGTGCCCTGCCGGCGCTGGCGGGTGTCGGCGCTCCAATGGCTGGCCGAGAACCCACACGACGTGGTCATCATCACCAACGCCGGGCGCTACCCGCTCACCGACGAGACCGGCGAACGGGTCTACGGCGAGGACAAGGAGCCCGTGTGGCAGGCCGGCCTGGAACGGGTGCTGGCCGGGCTGCCGGACGCAGACCCAGGCGGTGGTGCTGGCCGACACGCCCAACCTGCGGCGCAACCCGGTCTCCTGCCTGGGCCAGGCAGGCGTCATCGATCTCCGCCTGCACCACGCGTCGAGGGCAGGCCCTCCTGCCCGAGCACGATGAGGCCGAGCAGGCCACGGCAGAGGCGAACGGGGCCGTCTTCGCCAGCCTGACCGACACCGTTTGTCCCTACGACCCCTGCCCGGTAGTCAGCGAATCCACGCTGATGTGGCGCAACGAGAGCCACCTGACCGCGACGTACGCGAGGCAGCTCTGGCCGGCCGTGCGCGACATCGTCAAGGATGCCCTCGCCGGCGATCCCGCCGAGGTGGAGGAAGAGCCAGCGCAAGATGAGGCGACCGCGGACTGACGACCCGGGGCCGACTCGCTCACTACGCGCCGGTGCCAAGCCCCTCGAGCACGTCGGCATACGTCTCGATCGCGGCGCGACCCTTGGGTGAGAGCGTGTAGACCCCGCGTTCGACTCGCTCGAACCAGCCGTAGACGTCACCCCGCATCAGCGTGCCCGCCTTCCCGACGCCGGTGGCCGCAGCCACCGCGGAGGCCTTGGTCGGCCCGTTCGCACCGAGGTGGGCCGCGCAGCGCAGCGCGTCCTGGCGGTAGGCCGTGACGATGGGGCGCCTGTTGGTGCCGCCGGTGTTGGGGTCGCCCACGCGATGGGCGAACTCGCGCAGCAACAGCCCGGTCCGCCGCTTGTCCGGCCGCGGGCGATAGGGGACCGGGTCCAGCATCGGCTCTACCAGCGCCGCCCGGCGCGCGGTCGGCTCGTGCACGGCCAGCAGGCCCAGGCCCAGACGTCGGCAGAGCTTGCGGATGGACCGGCGCTCGCGCCGCCAGAGCGAGCCCGGAGCCGGCTTGGCAGACACGCCCACCGCGAGGTAGACGTCGTCGGACAGGGCCAGACGGTCGATGCCCTGCAGCACCAGCGGCAGCGTGAAGCCGCTCTTGAGCTCGACGATGACGGGCGGCTCGTCACCCCGGCGTGCGACCAGGTCGCAGCCGTTGACCTCCGCCTTGACCTCGTAGCCCTGGCCTTCGAGGAAGGCCTTCACCGGGGCGTAGAGGTCTTCCTCTCGCTCGAATCCCACTCGGCCTGAGTCTATCGGCTCCGGGAGCGCACGCCCTCAGCGGTCCGTCGTCGAGACCGTCGTCTGGTAGGGAAGAGTGAGTCCGGCATTCAGGACCGCGCCGAGGGCGGCCGCTTCCCCGACGGTGAAGTACCCGCTGATCAGGCGGTCCGATGAGGCTCGTCGCTCCGGCCACCGGCTCTCGGCCCAGATCGCCTGCAGCATCGCCAATCCGGCGATGACACCCGCGATGAGACCGACCACGATGACTGGCGTCCGTCGTTCCGGATAGCGACGCTGGATATCGAGACCTCCGCTGATCATGGCGGCGGTCGTTACCGATCCGAAGGCGGCCACGAAGACCCACTCGGTCGAGTCGGTGGCGAAAGCGATCAAGGGCAGGCTGGCATAGGCCAGCGCGATGGCCACGGGCGGCCACGGCCGCGCCCGCGGCGCGAGGTCCGCCTGCTCACGGAAGGGCAGCCGGGCTTCGAGCCAGCACGGGGTCATCTCGCGGCTGTGCGGCCCGCGCGCGACCGCTACCCTGCAAGGGAGCAGGAGGTAGCACATGTCCGACGCGCCACGCCGGCCGATGCGGCCGGATCAGAAGCGAGCGTTGGCGATCATCTTCGTCATCGCCGTGGTCATCGCCATCATCGCCATCGCCGTCGGTGCGCTCGCGTCCACGCTGGGCTTCTCGATGCTGGTGTCGGCCATCATCGCGGTCGTCGTGGCCGGTGTGGTCGGGCTCTTCATGTTCCTGCAGCTCGCCTGACGGGGCCGGTCGCGCTCCTCAGAAGCGTCCTGGAGCGAACGCCGCCAGCGCCGGTCGCGGGTGACCGCGCAGGATGAGGTCGCTGATGGCGGCGGCGCTGGCCGGCGCCAGGGTCAGACCCAGCATCGCGTGGGCGCTCGACACGTAGGCGTTCTCGAGTCCGGCCAGGCGGCCGATGAGCGGCGATGTCGAGGTCTTCCTGCCGCGCGTCCAACCGGGCTTCGGTGAGGAAGGCCAGGAGCAGGCCGGCGGCGTGCATCTCGAAGTCGATCCCGTCCGCGCGATAGACGTCGAGCAGCTCCATCGTGCCTTCCGCGAGGCGGACGAGGGCCTCCATGCCGGCGCGGTGGTCGGTCCTGTCGCCATGCCGCGCCATGCGCAGCATGAACGAGATGAACGAGGGTTCGAGCGAGGGCCTGATGTAGAGCGGCTCTCACGCCGCAGCATCCAGCGCGCCGCCTGGCCGATCATCCCAGGGGCCGGCACCGGTCCGGACTCCGCGGGACAGACCCAGCCGGCGTTCACCTCCCACGCGTCTCGACCGGAGCCGCGGCGGTCGATGACGGTGACCTGCGCCCCGTCGCGCGCGAGCCGATAGGCGCTCGTGAGCCCGATCACACCTCCACCGACGATGACGACCTGCATCCATCCTCTCATCCCGCCCGCACGATCGGGTCCAGGCGCCTCCGGGAAGCCTACTGTGCCTGTGTGGCACACTGCCGGCCGTCGGGCCGCAGCAGGGTCCTGCCGACGCTGCTCGGGTACCCTGCGCGGATGAGAGGCCCAGCACGGTGAGGGACGACGAAGCACGCTGCGGTGGCGGTGCCGGTGCTGCGCATCGAGCCGGCCGGGCTGCACGACCTGCCTGGCGCGTACGCGGTCTGCCTGCGCACCGGTGATGCCGGGCAGGATGCCAGCGGCCTGTACCGCGACCCGGACCTGTTGGGGCACGTCTACGTCGGAGCGTACCTGGCCCAGGGACGCGGCACGCAGCTGGTCCTGGCCGACGACGAGGGCGTGGCCGGCTACCTGGTCTCGGCCGACAATTCGCCCGCCTTCGAGACCTGGGCCGACGAGCACTGGTGGCCGCCCCTGCGCCAGCGCTACCCACTCCGTGACGACGGCACGCCCGACGCTCGGCTCATCGGCAAGATCCACGCACCCGACCGCGCCGAGCCTGCGTTCGCGCGCGACTACCCCGCGCACCTGCATGTCGATCTGCTGCCTCGAGTGCGTGGCACGGGCCTGGGCCGCGTGCTCATCGAGCGGCTGCTCGCAGAGCTGGGCGAGCGGCAGGTCGCGGGCCTGCACTTCGGCGTCGATGGCCGCAACGCCAACGCCGTCGGCTTCTACGAACACCTCGGATTCCGCGTCCTGCGTGACGAACGCCCGGGTGTGGTCATGGGCATGCGCCTCGGCTGAGGCCTCAGGACCAGGGCATGACCGCGTCCCGCCACGGCCGCACGTAGTCACGGCCCGACTCATCGAGGAGGCCCGTGGCCGAGACGTAGGCGGTCAGACGCACGCCGAAGTGGAACGCCGGGTGCAGCCACTCCTCGAGCTCTCGCGGTGGTGCGATGCGCGAGGCGTCGACCGCGGCGAGGTAGCCGCTGATCTTGAGTACGTCCGGGACGTCGGGCGGCGTCGGTAGCCACACGCCCGGGCCGATGTGCTCGGAGCGATACCCTCTACCGTCCCGCCCAAGATGCGACCGCCACGAGTGGGCGAGGCGCTCGGCAGCGTCGACGGACAGGTCGCCCGCGGCCAGCAGGAAGTCCATGACCTCGTGCTGGCGGGGTCCGTAGCGAGGGTGTCCGACCGAGCCGATCCAGGGAGCCGTGCAGCGCCACGCAAGGGAATCGGCCACGCGGATGCCGCGGACCATGAGTCCGCCGAGCTCCTCGCGGAAGAAGTCCTCGAGCAGGATCCACTGGGCGTAGAGATTGGCCACCAGCAAGCCGGTCGGCAGCAGGCGCCCGAGCCCGGGCACGTTCGGTGCCGGCTCGTCCAACTCGCGCTCCCAGACCAGCTCGACCTCGTCCCGCAGCGCACCCGACCGCGCCCACAGCCCCGGCCCGAGGAAGTCCCGGTACAGCTCCAGGTCCGGGGGCGGGGCGTCACCCAGGCTGTAGTTGACGCGGGCCCGTTCGTCGGGCGTGAGCAGCTCGATCGCATGCAGGAACGCGGCGATCTCGCCGGCGTGGCGTCCCTGGTCGAACGAGACCCCTCGCGGCACCTGACGCCCGGCACGCGACCGCGGCGCCCGTGGCGGGGGCGAAGCCGAGGTGGCCCGCCGAGGCTCGAGCTGCGCCCGCCGCTCCGGATCGAGCAGCCAGTCGCGTGCCACGTTGAGGCGCTTGGCCTGCTCGAGGCCGGCCGCGCCCGCGACATCGGGGTGCGCATCGCGGATGCGTGCCCGATACGCGAGCTGGACGACGACCTCATCGGCGTCACGGCCGACGCCAAGGACCTGGTACGGATCGAATCCCGGAGACTCCGCCATGGGCCGCGCAGCCTAGCGCGCATCTCCCGATCACGACGGGAACCGCTACGGCGGCGATTCGTCGACGTAGCGCCAGCGCCGGTCTTCGCCGGCTGGTGCGAACGAACCAGCGGGTGGCCCCTCTCATCTGCGTGGTCGCCCGCGTGCATGCGCTCGGACGACTCTCCGTGCGTGCCCCGAGGTGGGCACCTTGGCGACGGCGCCCGAGCGTGTCGTGTCTCGGATTTCGCGGATCTGTCAGCAGTGGCCGTTGACAGATGTCATCACTGCTGTCGGAGAAGTTGGTTGCGGGGGTGTCTGGCTCGGTAGCATGGGGTCACGATCGGTCAGTAGAGGAGGCTGTGATCATGGGGAACCCTGTTCGTGTGCGCGGCAGGTGGGGTGCGCGGCCGCTGACCGCCACCGTCGTCGCGATCTTCGCGGCAAGCTTGGCCAGCACCGGCGCGCTTAGCGCAGTCCGAGGAGGAGTACTTCGGCTGCATCACACCGGACGCGATGCTCGTGGGCGTCGGTGTCGGCGAGGCCCCGGCCGGTCATTGCGCCGAGCCCGACATCCTCATCTCGTGGAATGCAGCCGGACCGGTGGGTCCAGCAGGCGCACCCGGTCCCCAGGGCGACAAGGGCGAACAAGGTGACAAGGGCGCGCAGGGAGAACCCGGCCCCGCCGGAGAACCCGGTCCCGCCGGCCCCCAGGGTGAACAGGGCCTGCCCGGCGAGCAGGGCGCACCCGGTGAAGCTGGGCCCCAAGGTGAACCCGGGCCGATGGGCGAGCCCGGTTCCGCCGGCGAACCCGGCGAACTAGGCCCCCAGGGCGACCAAGGCCCCCAGGGCGAGCCCGGTCCGCAGGGCGAGCAAGGCCCCCAGGGCGACCAAGGCCCCCAGGGCGAGCCTGGTCCGCAGGGCGACCAAGGCCCCCAGGGCGAGCAAGGCCCACAGGGCGACCAAGGCCCACAGGGCGACCAAGGCCCCCAGGGCGAGCAAGGCCCCCAGGGCGAGCAAGGCCCCCAGGGCGAGCAAGGCCCCCAGGGCGAGCCCGGTCCGCAGGGCGACCAAGGCCCCCAGGGCGACCAAGGCCCCCAGGGCGAGCAGGGCCCCCCGACCGAGAACGCCAGCGGCTTCGCCACGATCGAGCCGAAGCGCAAGTTCGTGCGGGTCTACCCGGACCTGGACGTCGGGCCCCAGACGGTCGTGGTGGTCACGCCGCTGGCCGACGTCGGTGGCAACAGCTACTGGGTCGTGACCAGCGACGAGCTCGACGCGTTCGCCATCCGGCTCTCTTCGCGCAGCAAGAAGCCGACGACCTTCAGCTGGCTGGTCGTCCAGTCCGACCTGCCCGATCCGGTCGGCGCGGGGAACGAGGCCGAAGCTGAAGCCGAACCCGAAGCCGAGGATGCGGCCGCCTAGCCTGCGGTCAGCTTCCCGACAGGCGTCGCACCGCGGCCGCGAGGTCGGCCGCGGTGTTGACGTTGAAGAAGGACTCGGCGACATCGGTCATGTCGACACTCTCGACCCCGGTGCCGTCGAGCCAGCGACGCACGGCACGGCCGCCCTCGCGATAGAAGTCGGCTAGCGTGCCGGCTCGTCCGCGCGACAGCAGCAGCACGAGGTTCTGGCGTTGGTCGCCGGCGCTGGGAACGGCGAGCCCATCGGCCTCGGCGCTCGTGCGCAGCCGCTCGACCAGCGATGCGTCGGGGAAGGGCGTATCGCCGGGGTGAACCAGGATTCACGCGGTCTCCACCAGCTCGAGCGCGCTGACGATACCCCCCAGCGGTCCCTCCCCGGGCTCCCGGTCGATGACCGTGGGATGCCCGAGCGAGGCATAGGTGGTCGCGTCTCGACCCACGCTGATGACGAAGCCGCCCACTTGCGGGGCCAGCGCCGCGACCACGTGCTCGACCAGCGGCCGGCCGGCCAGCGGCACCATCGTCTTGTCGACACTGCCGAGGCGAGCGCCCGCGCCGCCGCAAAGCACGACCGCGGTGACCTCGTCCCGTCGCACGCGCGGTCAGCCTCCGACGCGGACGCGATGGGGCAGGGTGTAGACGTTGAAGCGATCCCCGCGCAGGAAGCCCACGAGCGTCATGCGCTGCTCGGCGGCCAACTCCACGGCCAGGCTCGAGGGCGGGCCGATGGCGGCCACGAAGGGGCAGCCGGCGACCGCCGCCTTCTGCACCAGCTCGAAGCTGGCACGTCCGCTGAACAACAGTCCCCGGCCGGTCAACGGCAACGCGCCTTGCGCAAGGCAGGCGCCGATGAGCTTGTCGAGCGCGTTGTGCCGGCCCACGTCCTCTGCCACGTGCTCGATCCGTCCGTCCGCGTCGAAGGCGGCGGAGGCATGGATGCCGCCGGTCTGGTCGAACGCCGCCTGCCGCGCACGCAGCAGCGCGGGCAGGAGCCCCAGCGTCGTCGGTGTGATGGCGAAGCGATCCTGCCCCGCACGGTCGGGGATGTGCACGTGCACGGCCTCGATCGAGGCCTTGCCACAAACGCCGCAGCTGGAGGTGGCGTAGACGTTGCGCGCCAGCCGCGCTGCGTCGAAGTCGACCGCTGGTGCCAGCTCGACCGTGGCCACGTTCTCGCCCAGCTCGACCGTGACGACGTCGGCGGTCGAGCGCACCACACCCTCGCCGTGGAGGAACCCGAGCGCGAGCGCCTCGTCGTCGCCGGGCGTGCGCATGGTCACGGCCACGTCGAGCTCCGTGCGCTCGCCGACCGGTCCGTGCACGAGGCGGATCTGCAGCGGCTCTTCGACCGAGACCACGTCGGTGCGCCGTCGGGTGCCACCGTCGGACACGACATCGACCTCCACCCGAGCGATGCCCACCGGCACATCGGCCGTCGGGCGGAGGTTGCGCACGTCAGCCATCGGCTGGTGCCAGCGCTGCCTGCTCGGCGGCCCGCGCGGCGAAGCCCTCCTGCCACTGCGAGCGATGGTTCGCCGGTCGCACCTGCACCGCGGTGACCTTGTACTCGGGGCAGTTCGTGGCCCAGTCGGACAACTCGGTCGTGATGACGTTGGTGCCGGTGTCGGGATGGTGGAAGGTGGTGTAGACCACGCCCGGTGCCACCCGCTCGGTGATCTGGGCCGGCAGCGTGATCTCGCCCATGCGGCTCTGGACCGCCACGAGGTCACCTTCGCGCACGCCGCGTAGCTCGGCATCGGCCGGATGGATCTGCAACACGTCCTGCTCCAGCCAGCGGATGTTCTCGGTCCGCCGCGTCTGGGCGCCGACGTTGTACTGGCTGAGGATGCGACCGGTCGTGAGCAGCAGCGGGAACTTCCGGTTGGCGCGCTCCTCGGTGGGCTGGTACTCGGTCAGGATGAACATGCCCTTGCCGCGCACGAACTCGTCCACGTGCATGATCGGCGTGCCCTCGGGAGCGTCCTCGTTGCAGGGCCACTGGACGCTGCCATGCTCATCGAGGAAGTCGAACGAGATACCCGCGAAGGTCGGTGTCAAGGCGGCGATCTCGTCCATGATCTCCGACTCGGAGTCGTACTTCATGGGATAGCCCAGGGCGTTCGCGAGGGCCTGGGTGACCTCCCACTCGCCCATGCCCGTGAGCGGCTTGCTCACGGGGCGCACGCGGTTGATGCGCCGCTCCGCGTTGGTGAAGGTGCCGTCCTTCTCGAGGAAGCTGGTGCCGGGCAGGAACACGTGCGCGAACTTGGCCGTCTCGTTGAGGAAGAGGTCCTGGACGACGACGCAGTCCATGTTCGCCAGGGCCGCTTCGACATGCTGCGTGTTGGGGTCCGACTGGGCGATGTCCTCGCCCTGGATGTAGATGCCCTTGAACTCACCTGCGACGGCCTTGTCGAGCATGTTGGGGATGCGGAAGCCGGGCTCGTCGTGGAGGGTCACGCCCCAATGCGCATCGAACGTGGCGCGCACCGCGTCGTCGCCCACCGGCCGGTAGCCGGGCAACTCGTGCGGGAACGAGCCCATGTCGCACGAACCCTGCACGTTGTTCTGTCCACGCAGCGGGTTCACGCCTACGCCGAGGCGGCCGATGTTGCCGGTGGCCATGGCGATGTTGGCCATGGCCATGACCATGGTCGAACCCTGGCTGTGCTCGGTCACGCCGAGGCCGTAGTAGATGGCCGCCTTCCCGCCGGTGGCGTAGAGCCGGGCGGCGGCGCGGATGTCCTCGGCCGGCACGCCGATCTCGTCGGCCACCACTTCGGGCGCGTGCCCCGGGCGAGCCGCGAACTCGGTCCACTCGCGGAAGGAGACGATGTCGCAGCGGGCCTCGATGAAGTCGTCGTCGAGCAGGCCCTCGGTCACGATGACGTGGGCGAAGGCGTTCATCAGCACCACGTTGGTCCCCGGGCGCAGCGGCAGGTGCACATCTGCCTCGGTGTGCGGGGAGCGCACCAGCTCGGTCTTGCGTGGGTCGACCACGATCAGGCGCGCCCCCTCGCGCAGGCGCCGCTTCATCTGCGAGGCGAACACGGGGTGCGCGTCGGTGGGGTTGGCACCGATGACCATGATCACGTCCGCCGCGTCGACCGAGTCGAAGTGCTGTGTCCCCGCGGACGTGCCGTAGGTCTGCTTCAGGCCGTAGCCGGTGGGGGAGTGGCACACGCGCGCGCAGGTGTCGACGTTGTTGTTGCCGAAGGCAGCGCGGACGAGCTTCATCACCAGCCACACCTCTTCGTTGGTGCAGCGCGATGAGGTGATGCCGCCGACGGCGAAGCGGCCGTGCTCGGCCTGGATGGCCTTGAAGCGGGCGGCTGCGAACTCGATGGCCTCCTCCCACGAGACCTCGCGCCAGGGCTGATCGATAGCCTCGCGAACCATCGGCGAGGTCACGCGGTCCTGGTGATTGGCATAGCCCCAGGCGAAGCGGCCCTTCACGCAGGCGTGGCCGTGATTGGCCTTCCCGTCCTTGAACGGCACCATGCGCACGACCTGGTCGCCCTTGAGCTCTGCCTTGAGCGAGCAGCCGACACCGCAGTAGGCACAGGTGGTCAGGACCGTGCGGTCGGGCACGCCGTGCTCCACGACCGACTTCTCCTGCAGCGTGGCCGTGGGACAGGCCTGCACGCAGGCGCCGCAGGAGACGCAGTCCGACGACATGAAGTCGACCGCGCCGGTGGCGATCTGCGCGTCGAAGCCGCGACCGAGCACGGTCAGCGCGAAGGTGCCCTGCACCTCGTTGCAGGCGCGCACGCAGCGCGAGCAGACGATGCACTTGCTCGGATCGAAGTCGAAGTAGGGGTTGGAGCCGTCGATCGCGGCATCGAGGTGCGTGGTCGGCTCCTCGTAGCGCACCTCGCGCAGGCCGACCGCACCGGCCACGTCCTGCAGCTCGCAGTCGCCGTTGGCCGAGCAGGTGAGGCAGTCGAGCGGGTGGTCGGAGATGTACAGCTCCATCACGCCACGGCGCAGCTTGGCCAGCGCCGGCGTCTGGGTGCGCACGACCATGTCCTCGCGTACGGGCTCGGTACAGGAGGCCTTGAAGCCGGGGCGCCCCTCGATCTCGACCATGCACAGTCGGCACGAGCCATAGGCCTTGAGGTTGTCGCTGGCGCACAGACGGGGGATGTCGACCCCGGCCTCGATGGCCGCGCGCAGGATGGACGTGCCTGCCGCCGTCTCGACCGCGACACCGTCGATCTCGAGGGCCACAGGGCCGGCGCCGTTCTGCGCGGGCGCGGGGGTTCCGTAGTCCAGCTCGATCAGTCTCATCGTGAGCGTTCCTCCGCCCCCAGTTGCCCGAAGTCCTCGGGGAAGTGCTCGAGCGCGCTGCGCACCGGCTTGGGCGTCATGCTGCCCATGGAGCACAGGCTCGTCTCCTCCATCACGCAGCAGAGGTCGTCGAGCAGGTCGAAGCGGTCGCGGCCGGCGCCCTTCTGGATCTGTCCCACGAGCTCCGCGCCGCGCACGGAGCCGATGCGACAAGGTGTGCACTTGCCACACGACTCATAGGCACAGAACTCGAAGGCGTAGCGCGCCTGTTCGGCCATGTCCACGGTGTCGTCGAAGACCACCACGCCACCGTGGCCGATCTCGGCCCCGACCTCGCGCAGCGCCTCGTAGGTCATGGGCACGTCGAAGTGCTCCGGTGCGAGGTAGGCCCCGAGCGGGCCGCCGACCTGCACCGCCTTCACCGGGCGGCCGCTGCGGGTGCCGCCGCCCCACTCGTAGACCAGCTCGCCGAGGGTCACGCCGAACTCGAGCTCGTAGAGACCGCCGCGCGCCACGTTGCCGCCGAGCTGGAAGGGCATGGTGCCGGTCGATGCTCCGACGCCGAGAGTCGCGTAGGCCTCGCCGCCGTGACGCACGATCCAGGGGACGGCGCCAAGGGTGATGACGTTGTTGACCACGGTGGGCTTGCCGTAGAGGCCGCGCACCGCCATGGGCGGCGGCTTGACGCGGATCTCGCCCCGCCTGCCCTCCAGGGACTCGAGCAGCGACGTGGCCTCGCCGCAGATATGGGCTCCGGCGCCGATGAAGAGCTCGACCTCGAACTCATCGCCGAAGACGCCCGCGGCGTGGGCTCGGTCGATAGCTACGCTAAGGACCTCGGCTGCCAGTGGATACTCGGAGCGGACGTAGATGATGCCGCGCGTAGCGCCGATGGCACGGCCAGCCAGCTGCATGCCCTCCAGCAGCAGGAAGGGGTCGCCCTCCATGATCAGCCGGTCGGCGAACGTGCCCGAATCGCCCTCGTCGGCGTTGGCCACGATGTACTTCTGGTCGGCCTGCATCTCCGCGGCGGTCTGCCACTTGCGGCCGGCAGGGAAGCCGGCGCCGCCGTAGCCGCGCAGACCCGCGCGCGTCACCTCGTCGAGGATCGTCGCTGGATCGACGTCGCCGCTGCTGAAGCCGCCGGCGACGCGGTAGGCGTCGAGATCGGTGGGCTCGTACGTGCCGCAGGTCCCGAAGATCACGCGGGTCTGCCCGCGCAGGAGCTCGTCCACGTCACCCAGGCGTCGGCCGTCGAGTGCTGTCGGTCTCGCCGGGGCTCACCGGTCCGTAGGCCGTGCGTCGCCCGTCTCGCTCGATCTCGACCATGGGCTCGGCCCACAGCAGGCCGCGAGAGCCGGTGCGCGTCACGTCGGCGCCGCCTGCGGCGAGTGAGCCGCGCGATCTCGGCCGCTCCGAGGGCGTCGGCGACCGACTCGTGGGGCACGAAGGTGCGATCGGTCATCGCTTCACCTCGTCGATGACGCGGTCGAGCGCGCGGTCGGCATCGACCACGAGCCGACCGTCCACCATCAGTGCCGGCGCCCGGGCACACAGGCCCAGGCAGTAGACGGGCTCGAGGCCCACCGCAACCGTCGGCGCTGATGCGACCCAGCTCGACCTCGAGACGCTCCTCCAAGGCCCGGGTCAGGGCTCGTGAGCCGGCTGCCTGACAGGCCTCTGCCGCGCAGACCGCGACCGTGTGAGCCGCCGGCGGGGTGGTGCGGAAGTCGGCGTAGAACTCGACCAGGCCCCGCACTTCCGCGCGGCTCAGGTTGAAGACGTCGGCAACGACCGTGATGGCCTCGGGCGTCGACCCAGCCGCGATCGTCCTGGATCGCGCGCAGCGCAGTGACAGGGCCGCCGGTCTTCTCGACGAAATGGGCGATCAGGGCACGCAGAGCTGCGCCGGAGGCGGCGGTCGCGGTCGCGGTAGCCATCGAGCGAGCATATCAGGCACCCTGGCGGGTGGACCCAGGCGGCCCCGTGGCATGTGGCCGGGATCTCGCAGCTACGTGCTACCCTAGTAGGCACGGCGCGAATCGGCGCCAGCAAGCAACCGCGCGGCAGCACTGTCACTCCCTCTCATCGGCCACGGCGAGATAGTTTCGCTGGAGTCGCCCGAG
This sequence comes from uncultured Chloroflexia bacterium, assembly GCA_963716815.1. Lineage (GTDB taxonomy): Bacteria > Chloroflexota > Limnocylindria > Limnocylindrales > CSP1-4 > JAFMJV01. Next base: position 134,475 of record CAVQUM010000008.1, on the reverse strand, counting down.
AAGGAGTTTCTCTTTTGGCCATGACCGACAAGGCGCTGACCTGCGCCGACTGCAGTACCGAGTTCGTCTTCACCTCCAGCGAGCAGGAGTTCTACGCTGAGCGTCAGTTCAGCGAACCCCGTCGCTGTCCCTCCTGCCGCGCCGCGCGCAAGGCGAGCCGGGGCGACTCCGGTGGTTCCGCCGCCGGCGGCTACGGTAACGGTGGCGGTGGCGGCTACGGTGGCGGCTCACGCGAGATGTTCTCCGCGACCTGCTCGAGCTGCGGCCGTGAGGCCAAGGTCCCCTTCCAGCCGACCGGCTCCAAGCCCGTCTACTGCAGCGACTGCTTCCGCAACCAGCGCCAGAGCTACCGGTAGGACCGCTCGTGTTCTCGCTCACGCCGGCGGCATCGGTGGCCATGATCGCGGCTCGTGAGGACCTCGGTGCCCCAGATGACTGGGGCATCCGCTTCTTCGCGCCCATCGAGGGTCAGCCCGGGGTCGCCTTCGACTTCGTGCCCACGCCCGAGCCGGACGACGTCCTCGGCGGTTCGGGCAAGCTGCCCACGTATGTCGACTCCGGCCTCCACCGTGATCTCGGTGACGCCACCGTCGACTACCAGGAACTCGACGGTAGCCCCGAGATCGATCATCCGGCCGTACCGGGCAAGCGTGCGGCGCTGAGGGCAGCGGGGCTCGCAGCCCCGGCCGCTCACGATGCAGTGCCCGAAGCGGTCAGGCGGCGTCCTCGAAGGCCTTCACGGCCGCGCGCGCGAGCTTCATGTCTTCCTCCTCCGGCAGGCCGCTGATGCCGAGAGCGCCGACGACCTCGCCATCGACGGTGATGGGCACCCCGCCGCCCCAGCCGGTGTAGCCGATCTCACCGAAGTTGGTGAGTGGGAAGTCCTCCGCCCGGGCCTTGTCGCCCAGGGCGCGCGACTCCTGTCGCTCACGCGCCGCGGTGAATGCCTTGGCCATGGCGATCTTGATCGAGGGCAGGGGACAGCCCTCGGTGCGCAGGAACGCCACCAGTTCCCCGTGGGCATCGACCACCGCGACGGCGGCACCCCAGCCCAGCTCCTCGAGACGGTCCGCGACCGTGCCTGTGATGTGACGTGCTTCGGCGTATCCGATCTCGCGACGAGTTGGCATGTGGGTGCCTCCTAGAGTGAGAGTACGGCGCTCGTCCAGGCGCCATCGGCCTGGCTCGAGGCCACCGCAGCCTCGACGAACCTGACACCGATCGCACCATCGCGCTCGTTGGGGAACCAGCACGCCAGTGGGTCGGGCTCCACGCCGGCACGCCTCGCGGCGATGACCTCGGCGGCATCGGAGTAGATGTTGGCGAACGCCTCGTGGAAACCCTCGGGGTGCCCGGCCACGATACGGCAGGCCCGCGTCGCAGGCGGCAGGTTCCCGGGGCCGTTGGGCGTGTACTCACGAATGGGCGCTCCGAGCGGCTTGTGGGTGAGTCGTGTCGGCCGCTCCTGGTGCCACTCGAGACTGCCCTTGGTGCCGGAGACCCGGATGCCGAGGCTGTTCTCCACGCCGGCCGCGGTCTGGGTGACCCAGAACGTGCCGCGGGCGCCGTTGTCGAAGCGGAGCATGGCCGCGCCGTAATCGTCCACCGTCCGTTCCGGGACCACGTGTCCGATCTCGGCTGCGACCTCCGCGACCTCGAGCCCGCTCACGAAGCGGGCGAGATTGTGCGCGTGCGTGCCGATGTCGCCCATCACCAGCGAGGGCCCGCCTGCGCACCGCGTCGTAGCGCCAGGGCAGGCCGTCAGCCGGGTCGGGATCGCGCTCGTCGGCCTTGCCGCCCTGCACGTACTCCACCTGCACCAGGCGGATCTCACCGATCTGGCCGTCCTCCACCAGCGCCCGAGCCTGGCGCACCATGGGATAGCCGGTGTAGTTGTGCGTGAGGCAGAAGGTCAGGCCCGTGGCCTCGACCGTGCGCACGATGTCCAGGGCCTCGTCGAGCGTGTTGGTCATGGGCTTGTCGCAGACGACGTCGAAGCCTCGTTCCAGCGCGCCGGTCGCGTAGCGGTGGTGGCTGTCGTTGGGCGTCATGATGGCCACGACGTCCGCGCCGTCCTCGCGACCACGCTCGGCCTCGAGCATCTCGAGCGCGTCGGCGTAGGCACGAGCGGGATCGATGCCCATGTTGAGCGCGGCGGTACGCGACCGCCCGGGGTCGGTCGAGACCACGCCCGCCACGAGCTCGTAGCGGCCGTCGAGGCGCGCGGCTGCCCGGTGCACCCCCCCGATGAAGCTGCCTGGCCCGCCGCCGATGACCGCCAGCCGCAGCGGGCGGCCGAGCACCTCGATGATGGGGTTCGTGTCCACGGGTCTCCTCGGGTGCGGCTCGTGCTCCCGCAAGGGTACGGTGTCCCACGCTTGCGGAACCGACAGAAGTGGTGTGCGGGCGGGACGTCCGGCTCTTCGCTCTCGTGAACGATGGCGCTAGGGTCGCTCCGTGAGACCAGAGGGAGGCATTCGGATGAAGCACGCGCGAGATGGTGGGCGCAGCCTGTCGAGCAGGTCGACCGTGAGCATGACGCTGGCGGCGTGTGTGGCCGTGGCCTTGCCCACATCGACCATGGCCAGCGAGGCCTTCCCCGAAGCGACGCCCGAGAGCGTGGGCATGTCGTCCGCGGCGCTCGCAGAGCTCGCCGACATCGTGGGGGACTACATCGAGCGTGAGATGGCGGTCGGTGCCGAACTGCTGGTCATCAAGGACCGCCAGACGGTCCTGCATGAGGCCTTCGGCTGGCGCGATCGCGAGGCCGAGCTGCCCATGGAGCGCGACACGCTCTTCAACATCCGCTCCATGACCAAGCCGATCACCGGTGCCGCGGCGCAGATCCTCATCGACGAGGGCTCCCTCGCGCTGGACGATCGCGTAGCCGACTACCTGCCCGGCTTCGACAACGAGGCTTCGGGCCAGATCACCGTGGAGCAACTGCTCACCCATCGCAGCGGGCTGCCGCTGACGACGGTGACCTCGGTCGACCAGTACGAGAGCCTGCAGGCCATGGCCGATGCCACCGGCGAAGGCGGGCCCGAGTTCGAGCCGGGGAGCAAGTTCTGGTACAGCGACGCCGGCGCCGATGCCCTCGGCGCGGTCGTCGAGCAGGTCTCCGGCATGCCGCTGGACGAGTTCGTGAGCCGGCGCCTGCTGGAGCCGTTGGGCATGGACGATAGCTACTACGCCGGTGATCCCGACGACCCACGACTCGATCGCGTGGCGGACCTGTACGTCGGCCGCGTCGGTGACTGGGCCCGCTTCTGGGGGCCGGGCGACGAGCCGTTCTATCCCTTTGCCTGGGGCTCACAGAGCCTCTACGCCACGCCCGCGGACTACGCGCGCTTCCTGGCCATGTGGCTCGACGGCGGCCGCGCGGGTGATGCGCAGGTCCTCTCGCCCGAGGCGGTGGAGCGCGCGCTGACACCAGTGGCGCCGATGGGCAGCCTGGGCTCCGACGCGCCCTACCCCACGCTCTTGGAGGACCTGACCGTGTACCACGGCCAGATGGCGCTGATGCACATCGAGGGGGCGCCTGTGGACGGACAGCCGCCGGCGGATGCCCAAGCGGTCGTGATCGGCTACAGCGGCTCGGACGGCACCATCGCCTGGGCCTTTCCCGAGCGCGAGCTGATGATCCTGTACTTCACCCAGTCCCGCGGCGGCTCCACCGCGATCCGCTTGGAGGCGGAGATCGAGCGCCTGCTGCTGCACCCGCACGACGGCCCCGTGGCCGAGATCCCCGTGGCCTACGGCGACTATCTGGGCACGTACACCGCCGACTTCGGGCCCTTCCACAACGAGGCCTTCGAGGTCATCTGGCGCGAGAACGAGCTGGCGCTGGACATCCCCAGCCAGTTCATCTTCCCGCTCGAAGCGGTCGACGGCGCTGAGCGCTGGACGCTGCGCGGCGCACCGGGCGCGGAGCTCTCCTTCGAACGCGACGACGGCGGAGTCGTGACAGCCCTGATCATCGATCAGGGCGGGTCGACCTTCGAGGTGCCCAAGGGCGAGCCGGGCTCCGCGCCCGAGGCTACGCTCGCGCCCGTGGATGCCGAGCGCTACCTTGGTTGGTATCGCGATCCCGAGACTGGCCGCGAGGTGGAGGTCGTGTACCAGGAGGGCCAGTTGGCCTTGCGCGTACCCGAGACCGTCGAACCACTGCCGCTGTACCAGCCCGACGAAGACGGCACCTGGCGCCTGCGCATGAGCCCCACGGTGGTCATCACCTTCGACGAGCAGAACGGGGCCGTGGTCGCCTACACCGCCGCGAGCCCCGCCGGTGAGGCCACGTTCGAACGGCTGGCGCAGCGGTGACCGCGGGGGCGACGAGCACGGCACGCGAGCGTATCGCAGCCGCCTTCGATCCCGCGCTCTTCGACGTGCTGGGAACCGGCTCGTCGAACGCCTCAGCGAGCACCTGCGGCAGTTGGGAGCGGGCGATGGCCCGGTCCTCAACTGGACGGAGCCGTCCGAGCTGGTGGAGGCGGCCCGCGAGTCGCTCGCTGCGGACACCGCCGCCGGGTCCGACCGTGGTGCGGACGAGCTCCTGCTCCGGTTCGATGAGCTCGTCAGGGCAGCGCTGGCCGGCGGCAACAACCTGCACCACCCGCACTACGTGGGGCATCAGGTCGCGGCCGCCGTGCCGCTGGCAGGGCTGTTCGACGCCCTCGGGGCCATCACCAACCAGGTCATGGCCATCTACGAGATGGGCCCGTGGGCGACCGCCGTGGAGCAGGCCCTCATCGACGAGCTGGGACAGGCCATCGGCTGGGAGCGCGGCCGCTTCGCGGGCCTCGTCACGCACGGTGGCTCGCTGGCCAACCTCACCGCTCTGCTGACCGCGCGCAACGTGGCCCTGGGCGACGCCTGGACCGAGGGCCTCGCGATCGACGGTGCGGCCCCGGTCGTCATCGTCCACAGCGATGCCCACTACAGCGTGGCCCGAGCCGTGGGCATCCTCGGCATCGGCACCGACAATCTGCTGCGCGCGCCGCTCGATGAGCGGCGACGGATGGATCCGGTCGCGCTCGATGAGCTGCTCACGCGGCTCGAGCGCGAAGGCCGCCCGGTGATCGCGGTGGCAGCTGCGGCCTGTGCGACTCCCATCGGTGCCTTCGACCCGCTGCCCGCCATCGCCAAGGTCTGCCGGGAGCACGGGGTCTGGCTGCACGTCGATGCCGCGCACGGTGGTGCGGCTTGCCTGAGCCAGAAGCACCGCGGCCTGGTGGCCGGCCTGGAGCAGGCCGACAGCGTCGTCTGGGATGCACACAAGATGATGTTCATGCCCGCGCTGTGTGCCTTCGTCTTCTACCGCGACCCGGCGCATCGCTTCGCGGCCTTCCAGCAGGACGCCCCTTACCTGTTCGACCCATCGGCGCCCGGCGTCGCCGACTACGACAGCGCGCTCAAGACCATCGAGTGCACCAAGCGCGCCGCCGCCTTCGGCCTCTGGGGCGTGTGGTCGATGTTCGGCCCCGGGCTGTTCAGCGACATGGTCGATGTCACGTTCGACCTGGGCGCGACGTTCTACGACAAGCTGCAGGCGGCACCCGACTTCGAGCCGCTGCACCGGCCCGAGTGCAACATCGTGGCCTTCCGCCACGTGCCGGCGGCGCTGCGCGACGCGCCAGCCGAGGAGCTGGGCCGGTTCCAGCTGCACCTGCGGCGGGAGATCATCGAGTCGGGCGCGTTCTACCTCGTGCCGACCCAAGCCGACGGTGTGGGCGCTCTGCGGGTCACGCTCATCAACCCGCTCACCACACCAGCCGACCTCGACGACCTGCTCGACGAGCTGCGCCGGCAGGGCCAGGCTCTGCTCGACACCCCCGCCTGACCTGCGCGTCGGCGGACGCCAGGGTCAGCTCGTCTGCGGGGATGGCCGGGGCGGAGGTGGCTCCAGCTGGTCGCGGATGGCATCGGATCTCCTCCGCGCCGAAGCCCAGCTCGCGCCCGATCTCGTACAGCTCGGTCCGTTCTGCACCGCTGATGGCGCCATCCGCGGCACCGACGATGATGCACGCACGCATCAGCCGCTGGCGCTCCTGGGGTGAGGACGTGCGCGCGAACTCGCGCGTGACCGCGTAGTCCTCGGTGGTGCCGTACAGCGAGCTCATACGGCCCGCGAGGGCGACCAGCAGCGCACCCTGCGCCTCCGGCAGCCCGCCCACGGCACTGACGGCGTGCTCCATGCTGGCCATCTCAGCGTCGTTGGTGTCTTCATCCGCCCGCGCGATGCGCATGAGGATGTAGGCGTAGCCGGCGAGGAAACGTCGACGGTCCAGCGAGAGCATCCCCATCTCCGAGATCACGCGGCGGATGCTCGCGAGGTCGCGGTCGCCATCCTCCACCTCGGTTGCCCCAGCCGGCGGCGCAGGTCGTGATGGTGGCTCCGGCTCGGACTCGGCCGGCCGCCCATCACCCTCGCCGTCGTCGGCGCCAAAGAGTCGGTTGCGCAAGGTCCACTCCGTGACTGCGTCTGGGCCCGTCGGCCCAGCGTCGCCGGTGAGCCGCGTACTACGATAGGGCACACGGTGAGAAGCAGCGCCCGAGCCTGGAGCCCGCCCCGCGTCCGCCTGCGCCCCTCGCGGCCGGGGTACGAGCGCTAGTGGATCAGTCGATCGACAGCGCCATCATCTGGCTCGGCGTGCTGTTCTGCCTCTCGCAGTCGGCCATGTTCTCCGGGCTCAACCTGGCCTTCTTCAGCCTGAGCCGGCTGCAGCTGGAGATCCTGGCCTCCGACGGCGACAAGCGAGCCGCTCGCGTGCTGGCCCTGCGCAAGGACGCCAGCTGGCTGCTCACGACCATCCTCTGGGGCAACGTCGGCATCAACGTGCTGCTGACGCTGCTCGTGGGCTCGGTCCTGTTGGGGGCGCTGGCCTTCGTCTTCTCCACGGTCATCATCACCTTCGGCGGCGAGATCCTGCCGCAGGCGTACTTCTCCCGCCACGCCCTGCGCATGGCTTCGCTGCTGGCCCCGCTGCTACGGGTGTACCAGATCCTGCTGCTGCCGGTGGCGCTGCCCTCGGCGCGCATCCTCGATGCCCTTCTTGGTCGCGAGGAGGTCACCTTCTTCCGCGAGGCTGAGCTGCGGCAACTCATCCGCCACCACATGGAGGAGCCCGGCGCGGCCGAGGTCGACTGGCTCGAGGGCATGGGCGCGCTCAACTTCCTGGCCCTCGACGACGTCACCGTGGGCGAAGAGGGCGAGCCGCTCGACGAGCGCAGCATCATCGCGGTGCCGCTCAAGGACTCCGGTCGGACGTCGCTCGAGCTGCCCGACGTGGCGCTCGGCATCGACGACCCCTTCGTCGAGCGGGTCAACGACTCGGGCCGCAAGTGGGTCATCCTCACCGACCCCGACGGCGAGCCGCGAGTCGCGCTCGACGCCGACGGATTCGTGCGTGACGTGGTCGTGCGTGGCCCGCACGCGGTCGTGGCCCACCACTGCCACCGACCCATCATCGTGCTCGATCCGTCGATGCCCCTTGGGCACGTCATCGGGCGGCTGCAGACCGGCGGCCAGCGCCGCGAGGACGACGTCATCGACAACGACGTGGTACTGCTCTGGGGTGAGAAGCCGCGCATCATCACCGGCGCTGACATCCTGGGCCGCCTGCTGCGCGGGATCTCGGCCTAGTCTTCCTCCCCGGCCGGGCCCTGACCCGGCGCGGCAGGGTCCGGGATGAGGATGGTGTTGAGCAGCACGCGCTCCCGGCCGCCGTCAGGGCCGTTCAGAAGCAGGGGAGCGATCACCGCGCGCAAGCCATCGACAAGCTCAGCACGCTCGTCTTCGTCGAGCCACAGCGCCGCCTGGCGATAGCCGACGAGGTCGTCCTCCGGCTTCGCGCGAGGATCGGCGAGGTAGCGGCCGAAGGTGTCGATGAGCGAGCCCGCGAAGACGGTGAAGCCGCGCAGCAGGTCCTGCGGGCTCACACCCTCCACATCGGACGGACCCACGTCGGCGGCCTCGGCCACGAGCGCGTACGTTCGCTCGACGCCGCCGCGAACGCGTCGCTCGTCGACCACCTCCAGCACCCCCGCGTCCGCGAGTATGGCCACGTGCCGGTAGAGGGTGGCGTGCGCGATGGCCGGCAGGCGCTCGGCGAGCGCGGCGGTGGTCATCGCGCGTTCGGCTGCCAGTGCAAGCACGATCCGCAGGCGGATGGGGTGGAGCAGGATGTCGGCGTGGGCAGGGCTCACCTTCCGAGTCTAGCACGATTGCTATCATGTATGGTATTATTCTCAATACTGATAGCAATGGAGACGAAGCGATGCCCTCGACCGACGTGTCCCTCACTGCCAACGGCGTGAACCTGGCCGGCACCTTCACCACCCCTGCTGGCCCCGGGCCCTTCCCGGCTGCCCTGCTCCTATCGGGCTCGGGCCCGCTCGACCGCGACGGCAACCACAAGCGCCTCAAGTTGAACATCAGCGGCGCGCTCGCTTCCGAGCTGGCCGCGGCCGGCTGGGTCTCGCTGCGCTACGACAAGCGTGGTGTGGGAGCATCGGAAGGGGACTACCTGAGCGCCGGGTTCTTCGACGAGCTGGCCGATGGCGAAGCCGCTCGGGATTGGCTGCGCGCACGAGCCGACGTGTCCGCCGTGGTCGCCATCGGCCATAGCGGCGGTGCCATGCAGTCGGTCGAGCTCGCCGGCCGTGAGCCCGCGGTCGATGGCGCGATCCTGCTCGCGACCTCGGCCAAGACCGGCGAGGACACGCTGCGCTGGCAGGCACGGCAGATAGGGGAGGGCATCGTGCCCAGGCCGGTGCGCGCGCTCATGCGCCTGTTCCGGACCGACATGCTCAAGCAGCAGGACAAGTCCATGGCCAAGATGAAGGCGACCACGACCGATGTGGCCCGCGTCCAGCTGGCCAAGGTGAACGCGAAGTGGATGCGCGAATTCATGGCCTACGACCCGCTGCCCGCGCTGCGGGCGGCGAGGGCGCCGATGCTGGCCATCACCGGCTCCAAGGACGTCCAGGTCGATCCGGCCGACCTCGCCGTGGTAGCGCAGACCGCGCCTGACGCCCAGGTGCTGGAGATTCCCGACGTGGACCACATCCTGCGCCACGAGCCGGGTCCGATCTCGAATCCGCGGCACTACGGCAAGCAGGTCAAGCAGCCGCTCGACCCGCGTGTGACAGAGGCGATCCTGGCCTGGCTCGACGGGCACGCCACGCCGGTGGGCTGAGGGCGGACCGAGAGATGGCGAACCAGGGGCCGCATCTGGCGGCCGCTGGTTCGGCTTGTGGCGAAGTGCTCGGTCAGCTCAGGGTGATGCTCTCGGCGAGCTGCTCGAAGAAGTCGCCCGCGGCCGGCAGGTCGCCCTCCTGGTTGGCGAACACGCCCACCAGCATCGGTCCACTCGAGGTCTCGAAGACGAAGTCGTAGCCGTACGGTGGCGGCGTGGCCACGAAGTCCGGCTGGCCGGCATCGGGTGACAGTCCCGGGATCGCACTGCGGTCAGCTGCCGCTATCGCCTCGACGCGCTCGCCCATGATCGTCGCTGCAGTCGAGCTGAGGATCGACATCTCGGTCGCCGCACCGAACGCGGCGTGGACGGCGGCCGCATCGGGCAGCGCCACGCCGTCGGCAGTCTGGCGCGGGGCCATGAACGCCACGCCCGCCCCCGTGCCGGTGGCATCGACGACCACGAACCCGGGATGGACCTCGATCACCTCCGCAGGGGCCGGTAGGGCGAAGCTCAGCTGTCCGAGGGAGAAGCCGTCGACGGTGTATGTCCCTTCCGCCTGCGCGGGGGCGTCGGCGATCGCCGCTGGCGTCTCCGTCATCGCCCCCAGCTCGAGTGACGCCATGATCTCGTCGGCCTTCGCCAGCCAGCCCTCGTCACCGCTGGCCACCGGCGCGAACCCGACGAGCGGGTCACCTGTGCCGAGGTCGATGAACCAGACGCGATATGACTCGCCTTCACGCACCACGATGCGTCCGATGGGATCCTCCGACGCGTAGGAACGGGTGCTCGCCAGCCTCGACCGAAAGGTCGTAGACATCACCCTCGTAGCCGCCGACCTCGGCGGCCCCACGGGCCTCGACGGTGACGCTGGCGTTGGCGTCCAGCCAGCCGCGCTGTCGGTCGAGCCGTCGTCGAGCGTGCCTCGCATGAGCAGCAGGGCACTCACAGGTGGCGGGACGTCGGCGTCCTGCAGGATCACGGTGCCCGGCGCCAGCAGCGGGACCTCCCACGTATGGCTGGTGCGGAAGCGGGCCTCCACGCCGAGCGCGTCGGTGCAGTACCGGCCGCCCTCAGCGGCCGCTTCGAGGACCTGGCACTCGGATGCCGCGACCGTGCCGGCCGGGAGCGCGCCAAAGACCACTGCCATGGCCGTGGTCAGCGACAGCTTGCGATGCTTCATCTCCATCGTCTCCTTCTGTGGAGGGGCTGGGGGATGCCCTCCGTCGAGCCGAAGACTCGGAGACGGGGTTCAAGAACCGTTCAAGGGGTCTCGCTGGTGCTCCTGAACGTGGCACAGGCGTCGCGATATGGCTCGCCGGCGAGGGCCGACTCGTCCCACTCCTGTCGTGTGAGCGGCCGCCCGGCGGTCTCGCAGGCCGCTCGCACCCAGGCCTCGGGGTCGACGAGTAGGTTGACGAACTCGCCAGCCTGCGTGAACCACACCGACTGCCGGTCCCACGCGAGCTGCGGGGTGTACCCGCCGGTCGCGCCCAGCATGGACGTCATGGGCATCGCATCCGGCGCCAGCGACAACACGCCCAGCTCGGTGGCGCTGTCGATGTCCCAAAGCGACATCCGGCCGCGCCAGTCGCGCAGCAACAGCCGACCCTCGTCCACGAAGGTAGGACGTTCGGGCGCGGAGGCGCTCTCGAAGATCGACCTCGTGCGTCCCGGATGCGACGTCCCATACGGTCACGTCCCCCTCGAGGTCGACCGACGCCGGCGGCTACCCTCGGCGACAGCGTCGTCAGCGAGTGTCATCCACGCCGGCCCTGAGCCAAGCTCGGTCCCGTCCCAGCTCCGGACCGTCGTCCGGCCCGACGAATTGGTCATCCAGAACCCGGCCGAGTCGAAGCCGATCGGCTCTGCCAAACCGTCCAGCTCGATCTTCGGCCCGGGCTCGATCCTTCCCGACGCCGCATCGACCCGCACGGGCCGGACCACGGTGACGCGACCGTCCTCGCTTGAGGCTCCGATGATCACGTGCGTGCTCGTGGGGTCGAAGTCGATGCCGGTGAACTCGGTGTCGGTGTCTCCCAGGCGCCGTTGAGCGCGAACGCCGCCGGTCGCATCGAGGACGCTGAACTCGTACTGGTCACCGTCCTCGTTGAGGTCGAGCCACAGATCCGTCCCGACCGGTATCAGCCAGTCGCTCTCCGCGAGCCCCAGGCTCGAACGAATCGACCGCCTCGAGTGTGTCGAGCGGCACCTTCCACGACGGTCCCTCCGCCAGCCAGACCTCGCCCACGTCCGGGTTGGTCATGAACAGTGTGTCGTTGAAGCGCCCGTATGACACCCCGCCGGCTCGCTGCGGTCGAAGTCGACCAATCCGACGTCAACGCTGTGCCCGCGGTCGTGCCTCGCGCGATCGGTCGACGTGTCGACCGGATCCGACCGATAGACGCGCCAAGTCGTCCCGCGTGACCGCCGAGGCACCGCCTGGCGTCCGGATCGGTCGAAGAGTCGACCACTGGGAGAGTCGACCACTGGCATCGGTCGAAGAGTCGACCACTCTGCGGGGCTACGGCCGCCAGCGTCGAACCGACCTGCCTACCGCGCGCCCAGCTGCGTGAGCACCTCCGGCGTCAGCTCGGACAATGAACCCACCTCACCGCGGACGTCCACGTCGCCGACGTCGACGGCCATGCGCACTGCCGGTGCCGGAAGTGGTGCCCATGCCTCCGCTGAGAGTGCCCGCTGCGCGCGCTCTGCCGCGACCGCGGCGGCGGCCACGTCGCGGAAAGCCGCCCGGACGCCCTCAGCAGTGTGCTCGGATACCCGCCCGGCTGCCGCCGAGACGGCAGCGTCGATGACTCGTCGTGCCGGGCCAGGGCCGCGGCCATGTCTTCGGGGTGGAGCTCCCACCATCCGCTCGAGCCCTCAAGCTCGGTGAAGAGGAAGGCCAGGCGCTGGGTCGTGGTCCCGCCCGAGTCAACCATCAAGGTCGGGTCCTGGTTGAGGATGCGCAGCTCCAGCTCGGCCAGTTCGGGCGAGGATCCAGGCCCAGCTCCTCGATGAAGAAGCCGCGGGCTCGCTGGTACGCGCGCAGCGCCTCCGCCTGGCGTCCGCTGCGATAGAGCGCGAGCATCTGCAGCGCTCGCAGCCGCTCACGCAGGGGATGCTCCAGGACCAGCGCGTCGAGCTCGCTGACCACCTCCTCGTGTCGGCCCAGCCGCAGATCGGCATCCAGTCGCAGCTCGACGGCGTCCACGCGCAGGTTCTCGAGCCGGCTGATCTCGGTCTCGAGGCCTTCCGCCTCCGACGCCTCCAGGTAAGGCAGGCCGCGCCACCAACCCAGGACCTCGCGCAGCCGCTCGGCAGTCCCACGCGGGTCCGTGGTCAGCTCGACGCGCCCTTGTTCGACCGCGTCCTCGAAGCCCCAGGCGTCCACCCTGATCGCGGCCGGGTCGATGTAGTAGCCCTCACCGCGCCGCTCGATGAGCCCGCCCAGGAGTGAGCGCAGGTTGGAGACGTAGGTATGGAACGAGCGTTGGCGCTCTTCGGAGGCATCCTCGCCCCACACGCCCATGATCACCGACGAGCGGGACAGGACCTGGCCACGCGCCGCGATGAGCAGCGCCAGCACGGCCTGCTGCTTGGGCCCGCCGAGCCGGACGGGGCCTTCGGTGCGCTCGAGCTCGATGGGGCCAAGCACTCTGAGGTTCGGGGTCATGGCCATGTCCTGCCGTCCATGCCCCCACTCCACGGCACGGCGTTCAAGGGTGGTTCAAGGCTGAGCCAGACGGATACCACTCGTAGGTCGCGCACCGTACTGGCCGGGCAGGACTCCGTCAAATCGTCGCCCGCGGGCGAGCAGCGCCTTGTCACCGACGCAGGAAACGCGGCCAGGGAGGTGCGGCCTGCCTCGAGGACCTGCCCAGCCTGTGGGTCACCGGTCGAAGATGCGCCACGAACTCGGTCATCTGACCCGTATGGCGGGTGGAACGGCCCGTGCTTCGTGGGCCTACCCCCGCTGCGGGTCAGGTGGCGAAGAGACGCAGCCTGGTTCGTCTGGTCACCCGGCACGCGGGTAGGCCGGTCCTTGCGGGACCGGGACCCAGGCCCGCGGGGCCTGCTTCTCGTCCCCAGGAGTTCGGCCTACCCTTCGCCCGGCCGAGCCAGGTGCTCCGCTGACAGCTCCGTCAGCGAAGAGAGCACCAGGTCGGCCCGCTCGAGCACGTCCTCGCCGCGGCGGGAAGCGCGGATCGGGCACGGCGATGACCTTCATCCCGGCCCGCACGGCGCTGAGGATGCCGTTGCCCGAATCCTCCAGGCAGACGCAGGCGCTCGCGTCGACAGCCAGGCGTTCGGCGGCTGCGAGGTAGACGTCCGGTGCGGGCTTGCCCGCGCCGACCTCATCGGCCGGCACCACGACCTCGAACTTGCCTCCCACCGCCGGGTCGGCCATGACCGTGTCGATGAGCGTGGGGTGGGACCCGGAGGCCAGGGCCGTGCGGTAGTGCGAGGCGGCCAGGTCGACCGCCTCGATCGCGCCGGTGAACCAGGGCACACCGGCGCGGTACATCTCGACCATGTGGCCGATGACCGCATCGACGACCTCGTCGGGCGTGAGCGTCAACCCCAGGCGCTCGATCATGAAGTCGGCCCACTCCTGTGTGCTGACGCCCATGACCGCCTCGTGGTCGTTCGGCCCCCACGACGCGCCTGCTTGATCGGCCATCCATCGGCGGGCGTCATCCCAGACCGGCTCGGAATCGACCAGGAGGCCGTCCATGTCGAAGATGACGGCCTCGATCATGGGCTAGAAGGGCAGGTCCTTGGGCCAGGGTGCGAGGTATGGCTCGGGTTCCTCGGCCAGCTTGAAACCGTTGGCCTTGTAGGCCTCGTAGTCGAAGTTGTCGGTCTCTTCGTAGCCGACCACGTGGAACTCGTCGAAGCCTTCCCAGTCCTCGTAGCCCTCGCCGAAGCTGTTCTCGAGGAAGGCATCGGCCATGGCCATGCCCAGGTGTGGCGCGGTGAAGAGGGCGCCCATGGCGAGCACGTTGCAGTTGTTGCCGGTGGCGGCGCGCTTGGCCGACGAGACGCTCTCGCAGACGGCGGCGTGCACGTGGGGCACCTTGCCCGCGGCGATATGGATGCCCATGCCGGTGCCACAGAAGGCCAGGCCCTTCTCGAACTCGCCTTCGGCGATCTTGGCGCCGAGCATGAAGCCCGCCCGGTGGTACATGGGCGTCGCCTCCTGGTCCGGCGTCAGGTCCTCGACGGTCCAGCCCTTGTTGATGAGGTGCTGCTTGACCGCCTGCGCCAGCGGGTAGCCCGCGAAGTCGGCCGCCATCACGACGTGCTTGTCCTTGACTGTCTTCATGAGCGTGTCCTCCCGTGCCCGGTCGACGCAGAGGCGCTCCTCCCGGGTGTCATCGTTTGCAGCGATGGTACGCCGGAGCCAGTTCGTGGGTCCGCCATCGACGCCATCGACCGACGAGTTCGCTTGACTCGGGTTCGGCCGATGGTCAAGACTACCGTTCCGGTCAGGTACCCCCGAGCGGCTGCCTTGGCAGTCGGTCACGTACTGATCGGAGATTTCCGAGCCTCGATCCACGGGGCCGGATGTCGCACGTGAGGAGGATGGATCGTGAACAAGCGGATCCTTGGATTGGTCACTTCGCTGGCGGTCGCCGGATCGTTCATGGCGGCTCCGGTACAGGCGCAGGACGAGTTGACGATCCACTCGTCGATGCCAGCGTTGGCAGTTCCCGTTCTTCGTGCACATGCAGAAGGAACTGCGTGCCGAGGCCGAGGCGCTCGGTGGCATCACGCTCATCGAGACCGACGGCGAGAACAGCGCTCCCAAGCAGACGGCTGACGTCGAGGCCGCCATCATCCAGGGCGTCGACGGCATCATCATCAGCCCCATCGACACGGTGGCCATGGCGCCGGTGCTCGCGCAGGCCGTCGAGGCCGGCATCCCGGTCGTGACCATCGACCGCCGTGTGGACGATGTCGAGGGCATCCTCAGCCACGTCGGCGCTGACAACGTCATCGGCGGCGAGGCCCAGGGCCAGCTCATCGTGGACACCTTCCCCGATGGCGCCACCATCGTGAACCTGCAGGGTCAGCCCGGCTCGAGTCCGGCCATCGACCGCAACGCGGGCGTCCACAACGTCCTCGACGGGATGTCCGACAAGTACGTCTTCGTGGCCGAGCAGACCGCCAACTTCGCGCGCACCGAGGCCGTGACCGTCACCGAGGCCATCCTCGCGGGTCTGGACGAGGCCCCGGACGTGATCGTGGCGGCCAACGACGACATGGCGCTGGGCGCACTGCAGGTCGTCGATGAGCAGGGTCTCGACATCGCGGTCATCGGCTTCGACGCCCTGCCCGAGGCGCTCGGCAGCGTGCGCGACGGTGGTCTGCTCGCGACTATCGAGCAGTTCCCCGGCGGCCAGAGCCGTGGCGCGACCCAGGCTCTCGTGAGCTACCTGCGCGACGGCGTGCAGCCCGATCCGGTCACGCTCCTGAGCCCGATCGCCATCACCGTGGACAACATCGACCTGGGCGAGCGCCTGGGCGAGCTCGAGTAGCGCCAGATTCATCGCAACGTCATGTGACGATGCGGCGGCGGGTCGGGATTCCGGCCCGCCGCTTCGTATACGATCGTGTCGGATCGACGCTAGGGGACGGCTCGCCAGACCATGACCGATAGTCATCTGCCGGCAACGGAAACCTCCCAGCCAACCGACTACCTCTACGTTGCATCCAGGCTCGCGGCGCCGCTGTTCCTGGTCCTGCTGATCGTCGTGTTCGCGGTGCTGGAGCCGAACTTCCTGCACCCGCTCAACATCCTCAACACCCTGCGCCAGGTGTCGTTCACCGGGCTCATCGCCATCGGCATGACCTTCGTCATCCTGACCGCGGGGATCGACCTCTCCGTGGGTTCGCTGCTGGCGCTGGCCGGCATGGTCGGCGCCTTCGTGGCCAAGGGTGGACTGGCTGACCGGTTCGCCGTCGGTCAGGCGGTCGACGCAGGCAACGCCTGGCAACTGGCGCTGCTCGCCGCGCTCGCCGTCGGGCTCGCTGGCGGTGCGGCGCAGGGGTTCACGATCTCCAGGTTCCGTGTCCCACCCTTCGTGGTCACGCTGGGAGGGCTGACGATCTTCCGCGGCATGACCCTGCTGCTCTCGGAGGGTGGGCCCATCTCGGGCTTCGAGCCCGACTACACCTACTGGGGGCAGGGCAAGATCGACCTCTGGTTCCTGGAGGATGTGCCCGTGCCGGCGATCATCTTCGTGGTCGCGGCCATCATCGCCCTGCTCGTCCTGCGCTACACCCGCTTCGGCCAGCACGTGTACGCCACTGGCGGGAACCGGGTAGCGGCGAAGCTCAACGGCGTACCGACGGAACGGATCATCTTCTCGGTCTACGTCATCGTCGGCTTCATGTGTGGTCTGGCGGGGTTCCTCCTGTCAGCGCGATTGGGTTCCGCCGAGGCGGTGGCGGGCGATGGCTTCGAACTCGCGGTCATCGCGGCGGTCGTGATCGGCGGCACGAGCCTGTTCGGCGGGGTCGGCGGCATCTTCGGCACCGTGGTCGGCGTGCTGCTCATCGGCGTGCTGACGAACGGCCTGGTGCTGCTCAACGTGTCGTCCTTCGTGCAGCAGATCATCATCGGCCTCGTGCTCATCACGGCGGTGGCGTTCGATCAGTTCGCCACCCGTGCCCGTCGACAGGGAGCCTAGCCGTGCCCGACCACGTTCTCGATCTGCAGGGCATCTCGCACCACTTCGGCGCGATCCAGGCACTGACCGGTGTCGATCTGACGCTCTCGCGCGGTGAGGTCCTGGGCCTCATGGGTGACAACGGCGCCGGCAAGTCGACGCTGGTCAAGATCATCGCCGGCAACTTCCCGCCTTCTCATGGGTCCATGCTCCTCGACGGCGAGGAGGTGCGCTTCCACTCACCGCTCCATGCGCGTCAGCACGGTATCGAGATCGTCTACCAGGACCTTGCGCTCTGCGACAACCTCACGGCCGCACTGAACGTATTCATGGGCCGCGAGTTGACGCGCGGCTGGGGCCCCTTGAGGGTCCTCGACCGCCGCGCCATGGTGCGCCGCGCCGGCGAGCTCTTCGCCGAGCTGAAGTCGGAGACTCGACCCAAGGACCTCGTCCAGATGATGTCGGGCGGGCAGCGTCAGGCCGTGGCCATCGCGCGGACAAGGCTCTCCGACCCCAAGATCGTGCTCATGGACGAGCCTACCGCGGCCATCAGCGTGCGCCAGGTCGCCGAGGTGCTCGACATGATCCGCCACCTGAAGGACTCAGGTCACGCGGTCATCCTCATCTCCCACCGCATGCCGGATGTGTTCGCCGTCTCCGACCGCGTGGCGGTGCTGCGCCGCGGCAGCAAGGTGGCAGACAAGCCCATCGCCGAGATCACGCCCGAAGACGTGACCGGGCTCATCACCGGGGCTATCGAGCGCATCGACTGACGGCCCCCTTGGGCCACCGGCCTACTGCGGGGGCTGGTCCTCAGCCAGGTCCTCGTTGCCCGGGCCATAGTGCTTGAGGATGACGAGGTCCTGCACCGAGCTGCGGTTCACTACCGTGACACCAGCCCGGGCCGCTGGCTCCGAGACGAAGAACTCGTCGCCCGACAGCTCGCCGAAGCGGATGACGGTGGCAGCCTCGACCTCGTGCGAGCCGATGGAGCCGTAGCCCTGGACCACGATCAGTCCGTAGGCGTCGCTGTCCTTCACGCTGACCGTGGCGCCTGGTCGGACGGTGAGCTCCTTGCCGCTGGCGGCCACCGACTTGTACACGACCCAGCGCTCGACCATCCCGTCGCCCGACTCGCGTGACGGGCGGGTCTCGTAGGGGGCCATGAAGCGATTGACCCCGAAGCTGGGATCGGCGTTGGCGTCCCAGTCGAGCAGGTCCATGACGAAGTCGAAGTCGCCGATGTGGTCCTCCGGCACGTCCTTCCACATGAGCCCGGCCGGCACCTCGCGGTTGTTGCTCCACGACTCGCACATGACGAAGACGTCCGACGCCGCCTGCGGCTCGTAGGTGCAGATGCTCGCGGGTGCGTGCAGCACGCCCACCGGGACATCCCAGCCGGTGCCCGAGCTGGATGCGATAGCCCACCGCGAGGTCGGTGATCCGGTTGTCGCCGCCCTCGGCGAAGCGCGCGAGCCGCTCGCGGACCTGCTCTCGCGTCGACGTCGGGCTGGAAGCCGAAGAACGAGATGGGGTGGTCGCCGAGGTGGTTGTTCATGTGCGGCGAGAAGTAGTACGCCTCCGGCTTGCCCAACTTGCCGACCACCGCCGCGTCCTCGTCGCGATGGTGGAAGTGGAACGGCAACGCCTGCTGGTTGTCGAAGAACTTGGAGTACATCGGCCACTTGCCGAACTCGTCCCACAGGCGCGCGCCGATGAGCGCGGCACCGTGGTGGGCCACGAACTCATCGAAGGGAAGGAGCGCGCCGCCATCGGGATCGACCACGAGGCTGAGACCCTCGAACGGTCCGGTCAGGGGACCGTTGTCAGCGCGGATGGCGGAGGAGAACCAGCGTTCGTCGACCCCGCCTCGGTCCTTGCCCAAGGGGAAGTAGTCGTCCGGGTGCAGGCGGACCCGGCGGCCCGGGGTGCAGAACTCCCTGGGCACCCAGGCGGGCGCCAGGCGCACGATCCCGCCGCCCGCATCGAGCGCGCGATCGGCCGCCGGCGTCGTGAACGCGACGTGCTCGTATGCGCCGTTCGGATAAAGCGTGGTCATGTCGATACCCTCCTCCGTCCACGACCGGGTAGGCCCGGGAACATGGAACCAGTGTGCACTACCTGTCATGTCGCGACACGCCCTCCTGCGAGGATGGCGCACCGATCGGGCGCTCACGGTTCATGCTGAGGCCGTAAGCAGGCAGAGCGCAGGGGCAAGGAGGGCGAGCCGTGATCGCACACCACCTTGAGTACTTCGGCGTCACCGAGACAGACCATGCCTGACCACGAGGGCAGGGTGGCAGTCGTTACCGGTGGCGGCCGCGGGCTCGGCCGGGCCATCGCGCTGGGGCTGGCCGACGTCGGTGCGAAGGTGGCGGTCGTGGCCCGTGGGCAGGAACAGCTGACCGAGACCGTCGAGCTCGGAGCTGCGGCAGGTCGGGAGATCGTCGCGTTCCCCTGTGACGTCTCGGATCCGGTCGCTGTGGAGCGGCTTGCCGCGGACGTCGAGGGGCGCCTGGGCCGCGTCTCGATCCTGGTCAATGCCGCGGGGGTGTTCGGGCCTATCGCGCTCATCCGCGATGTCGACCCGGTCGAGTGGCAGCGGACGATCACTATCGATGCGGTGGCGCCGCTGTTCACCGCCCACGCCTTCCTCGACGGGATGCTCGAGCAGGGCTGGGGCCGGATCGTCAACATCACCTCAGCCGCGTCGCTTCATCCGCCTGGACCGCTCAACAGCGCCTACGGCACGGCCAAGGCAGCGCTCAACCAGATGACCCGTCACCTGGCGGCAGAGATCGCCGGGACCGGTGTCACCGCCAACGTCATCCATCCGGGCGACGTCAAGACGGAGATGTGGGCCGACATCAAGCAGCGCGTCGCCGGCTCGGGGCCAGCCGGGGAGAACTACATCTCGTGGGCAGCCTGGGTGGAGGAGACCGGCGGTGATCCGCCCGAGAAGGCGGTCGACCTGGTGCTGCGCCTGACCTCGGCCGCTGGCGGCGAAGTCAACGGCATGTTCTGCTGGATCGACGATCCGCTGCAGGCGCCCGTCGACAGCTGGGATCCGCCGAGCGACGAACGACCCTGGATGCAGGACCAGGGAGCCGCTGACGAGGAGCACGCCTAAGCCCGGAGGGTCTTGCACGAGGGCCCGGCAGCTGCGTTGCGGGTGCGTCAGGGCGTTGACCTCGGTCAGGAAGAAGATGGCGTCCGCCCTGCTGGCGTATGTGGCCGCTGGCGTAGTCGCCGTTCTGCACGGAGTTCCGATCCGTGTCGAGTAGACCGGCTCTGGGTCGGCATCGCCGAGTGGCCGGGCGAAGACCGGCGCCACGCGGGCCGGGGTGTGCTCGATGCGACTCGTTGAGCTCGCGCAGCCGTCTCAGGGACTGCCGCTCTGCCTGGACGAAGACCTCGTGGAAGGGTTGCCCCGAAAGCGCTTCGATGACCATCGGCATCTCGTGGCCATCAGCACGCACATGGCCGCGATGGCCGTACGGTGCGACCTGGTCCAGATAGCGCTCGTCGCCGGTCTCATGGAGGATCGGCTGCAGTGCCTCCGCCTCCGCCTGGGGCCAGTCGGTCGCATCGAGAACGACCGCCCGGCCGCGAGCAGGGCCGCCAGCAGGGCGGCCAGCCTGGTCGCCGAGCATCGGTCGCCGAGCATCATCCCGGCGGGAGCATCACCCGTGACGAGGCGCGCTCGTAGGACCCTCGGTCACCTTCGTACCTCGGACCAGGACCCGTTCAGCTCGGGCCGTGCTACGCCGGGTCGAGCGCCTCGATGGCCCGGCGCACGCGATCGGTGGCGTCAGGCACACTGGTACCGGGCTCGAACCGTAGCGGCTCGCCGAAGCGCACGACCACGCGCGATCGCTCCCTATGGCTCGGCAGTCTGGCGCCCTTGGGCAGGATCTGGTGGGCGCCATCGATATGCACCGGCACGATGGGCACATGCAACTGCGTGGCCAGCAGCCCGATGCCTGCGCGCACCGGCCCGAGTCGGCCGTCGGCTGAGCGCGTCCCCTCCGGGAAGATGATGACGGTGTGGCCGTCGTTCACCAGTTTGGCCACGCGCTCGAGCGAGGCACGCACATCGGACGTACGGCCGAAGGGGATGGCGCCCAGCGCGAGCTCGACGGCGGGCCCCACGATGCCCCCGCCGAACCAGACGTCCGCCGCGGCCGCGATGGCAACGTGGTCGCGGATGGCCGGCGGCAAGGCAACACGCACGACGGGCGCATCGAGGTGGCTGATGTGGTTGGGGCAGACGAGCGCCGGCCCAGAGAGGTCCAGGAGCCGATCGCGGCCTTCGACCTGCACGCCGGCCACCAGCCTGATGGCCCAACCGACGAGCGTGGCGTCGAGCAGCCGGCGCAACAGGCGCGCTGGCCTGGAGAAGGCCCAGTTGGATGGTGCCGGCTGGGGTGGCTGGCCTTGCCGCTCCAGCACGAGGGCGTGAAGCGCTCCGATGTCGGCCGCGCCCGTCACGTCGTCGTCGGAGAGTGGCGCATCGAACGCCGACTCCAGGTGCAGGGCCAGCGACACGACGGTCAGCGAATCGAGGCCCAGCGAATCGAGCGTCGTCGCAGCGTCGAGCGCCGGCGGCGCCACGCCGCGGGCTTCGGCGATGAGGTCCGCCACTGCCTCGGCGACCGCTTCCACCGTGACCGCGGAGGTCGGGCTCGTGACCGGACGCGCTGCCGAGGTCGACGCTGACGGCGCGGCCGGCTCGTCGGCATCGGCAGCGCGCGCGAACCACTCCTGCACCGGGGCGCGGCGGACCTTCAGCGTGTGCGTGCGCGGGAAGTCGTCCTCCGGCCAGCGCCGCCAGGCCCCTACCCGCTGGTGCGGCGCGAGCGTCGCGTTGGCGGCCTTCACCGCCGCCGCCAGGTCGTCATCGGTGGCATCGGGGGTGGAGGGGACCAGCGCCGCCGCAAGCTTCCCCGGCGATGGCTCGAAGACGACGGCGGCCCGCACCGCACCGGTCGCGACGAGCGCGCCCTCGACGTCCTCGGGGTAGACGTTCAGGCCACTGGGCAGGGCGATGCGGTCGCGCGTGCGACCGAGGATGACGATCTCTCCCCGCTCATCGATGCGGGCCGCATCACCGGTGTGGAACCAGCCCTCGGCGTCCAGTACCTGGGCCGTGGCCTCGGGAGACTCCCAGTAGCCACGCATGACGTTGGGACCACGCGCGAGCAGCTCACCGTCATCGGCGATGCGCACCTCCAGGCCCGCCAGCGGCGGCCCCGCCGTGCCGTAGCGCTGATCGCGAGCGGGAGTGAGCGCACACGATCGCCACCTCGGTCGTGCCGTAGCCCTGCTCGACGCGCACGCCGAAGCACTCCCAGGCGCGCTGCAGCTTTTCGGGCAGCATGGCTCCGCCGCTGCCGATGATCTCGAGAGCGCCGCCCAGCGGCGTCAGCACGGAACGGAAGAGGAGGCGTCTCAGCCGGAGTGGCAGCCAGCGGGCGACCTTCCGCGCACGTGCCAGGCTGGCCTCGCGGCCGCTGCGCCGGGCCTCGCCTTCGATGCCCTGGAGCAGGATGCTCATCAGGTGCGGCGTGAGGGTCAGCGCGGTGATGCGCTCGCGCTGCATGGTGGCGCTCATGGCCTTGGGTGTCAGCGCATGCAGGAACACCAGCGTGGAGCCGCTCATGAGGCCCATCAGCAGCGGCAGCGTCTGGCCGTACATGTGTGAGAGCGGGACGACCGCGAGGACGCGGTCGGGCCGCGTGCCCATGGCCGTCTGGCCGAACGCCCGGGTCGTGTGCATGATCTGGCCGTGCGTCAGCATCACGCCCTTGGGATCGGACGTGGTGCCGCTGGTGAAGATGACCTCGGCCAGGTCGTCAGGTCGGACCAGCGGGAACTCCGGGACCGGATCGGCGCGTGTCGCTGCCGGGTCCAGGCCCGTTTCGTCGACGCTCAGGCTGGGTACGTCCAACGCGGCCGCGACCTCAGGCTCGACATCGTGGCCGGCGAGCAGGAGCGCAGCCCGAGCCCGCTGCCCGATGCGGATGGCCACGTCGGTCTGCATGCGCAGGTCGAGCGGCACGATGACCGCACCCAGGCGCCAGACCGCGAAGTAGGCCGCCACCAGCCAGGGGTCGTTCTGTGACCACGTCAGCACCCGGTCTCCGGGGCGGACGCCCTGCGCCTGCAGCCGGGCGGCCACCCGGCCGACGACCTCGCTCAGCCGACGGTAGCTCCAGCGCTCGTCGAGCATGTCGCGCCGGATGACCAGCGCGACGTGATCGGGCGTGCGCGCGACGGCGCGGTCGAGGAGCTCGTTGAGCGTCTCGCCGCTGAGGTCCTTGATGCGAGCCTCGAGTGGCGGCCCGCTGACGGTCCTGGCGCTGGTCATGTCGCTGGTCATGTCGCTACCTCCGAACCCGGCCAGCGTGCGCCCGCCTCCCGGGAGTGGCAAGTGACTTCCGACCTGTGGGCTGTGGGCCGAGCCAAAGCGCACTTGACGACCTGACCGGGGCGTCCACCATGGAAGCGCGGTCCACGCACGCAACCGCAGGGGGTGCAGCGACGATGACCTATCAGGGTCCGAACACGCTGGTCGTGGCGGTGGTCGGCATCGATGGCAGCGGCAAGTCGTCAGCCTTCCGTGGCGCACTCGATCACCTCGCCCGTCGTCTGTCCGTCGTGGGCATCGGAGACGAGTGCCTCGCCGGCGCACCGGGCGTACCGGTCCACGAGCGGACCGACCTGCCCTTCGGGCGCCTGTCGGGGCTGGTCACCCGCTCGGCCAAGGGACCCAGGGGTGCCTGGCTCTACCGCCAGCTCAAGACGCTCGACCTGATCGGACGCTCGCGCATGCGCGAGCAGGTCGTCCGCGACGAGCGGCCAGACGTGCTCCTGACCGACGGCGACCCGCTCGTGAACACGCTCGCGTGGTCGATGGCCCGTCTCTACCGGGACCAGCTCCGGCGTGACGACCAGCGCGTCCTCGATGCCCTGCGCTACCTCTCGGGACAGGCGGCTATCCCTCGCTCGGAGTTGGCCTACTACCTCCGACACGCCCCCCAGCTGGCAGCGGTCAACCGCCTGGGGCTGGCGCGCTTCCCGGTGCCGGACATCGTCGTGCTGCTACAGCTCGAGGGCGCGCCGGCGATGGAGCGGATCCGCCGCCGGGGCCGGACCCTGCAGGCCCACGAGACCGTGTCGGCCCTCGACGCCCTGGCCGCAGGCTACGAACGCATCTGCCGGCTCGTGGAGGTGGAGGGCGTCGCTCGTGTGGTGCGCATCCCGGTGGACCGGACCGTGCGGGCGGAGACCGCCCGGCTCGTGGCACAGGCTGCACTCAAGGCTTTGCGTGATCGCCCCGATCGCCGGCTGGGCGACCCCGAGGCTCCACCCATCGAGGTCGTGGCCACCACCATCTCCGGCTCGCTCCGTGACCAGCGCAAGGTCGGTCGCATCGTCGGGCAGTTCAGGGCCGCGACTCGTCGGCCCGTCCACCTCCATGCTGCCGACAGCCACGCGGAGGCAGAGGCCGCGACACGCGCGATCGTGGCCGGCGGTGGGCGGGTCATCGTCTCTGCCGGTGGTGGCGGCACCTTCAACGCCGTGCTCGAGGGCTGCCACTGCGACGGGAGCATCCCGGCTGATCTGCGCCTGGCCTTCCTGCGCAAGGGGTCGGCCGACCTCATCGGCAAGGTGCTGCGCATCCCCGACGATCTGCCCCTGGCCGTCTCGGCCATCGTCGACGGCATCGAGCACGACCGGCGGGTGGGTGCCGATGTCATCACGGTCGAGACCGTCGACCCGCACGGTGCCGATCCGCGCCCGGCACATGGTCGGGTTCGGGGGCCTGGGCATCTTCGGCGAGGTCCCTCGCTTCACCGAGGCGCGCTGGGTCAAGTTCTACAAGGGCATCATCGGGACGGTCGCGGGTGACTACGGGCCGTTCTACGTAGGCCTCACCCTGGCCACGGTCTGGTGGTACTGGCTGCGGCTCCGGGGCCGTATCCGGCCGCTGACCCTGGAGCTGGACGGCGAGGTCGTCGGTCCCGATCGCTGGACCGCGGTCATCGTGGTCGGTGGTGACCTGGGGCCCGACTTCCCGCCCGGACGCGGCGCGTCATTCGCGAGCGGGACCTTCCGGGTCGTGGCGCTGCGTGACCGTGGCCTGCGCGTGGCGCTCCGCCAACTGGCCGCCGCGCGGAGCGGGGCGGTCTTCGATGAGCCGGCTCGCTACGACTGCCTGGTCCGCGACGCCGCCGAGATGGTCGTGCGCCCGGCTGGCGGGACGCGTGATCCGGCATGGTCCCTCATGGTCAACATCGACGGTCTGGCAGGGCGTAGCCATGGACAGGTGCGCTTCGCCGTCTCCGGCTGCGTAGAACTCGTCGCCGGGCCCTGAGCGGACCGTCCGCCCAGGTGCCGGAGGGCGGTCAGGTTCCGGGGTCGCGCCGCCGCCGCGACAGGTTGGCCACGAGGATGATCAGGCCGGCAGCGATGAGCAGCAGCGGCCACCAGCGCAAGAGATCGCTCTCGAAGCCCTCCTCGACGAGCACGACGAGGGCGATCAGCAGGAGGATCCCGCCCGGGATGAGCGGCCACCACAACGCCTGCGCCGCCTCGCGGCTGGGACCACGCGGCCAGTCCTTGTCGGCCGCCCGCAGCAGGACGCTGACGATCCAGATGGCGATGAAGCCGCCCGCGATCGACAGCAGCACCACGCTTCCCGACCAGCGGTCATCGACGACCCCGGACAGCAGGACCCCGACGCCGACACCGCCGACGATGCAGCCGGGGATGAGGAACCCGTACTCGCGCTTGGCGACGAAGGCGGCGAGGAAGGCCAGGCCGATGAGCAGCGGATCCAGCGACCCAGGTCCGATACGAACTGCCCCAGCAGGAAGAACAGGCCGATGCCGATGATGACGACGCCGGCCACGAGCCCGCCCGGGTCCCGACGCGACACCGTGGCCGAAGCGGCGGCCGGGTCCGAGCCTGCGGCCGGCGGTGCCTGTCCGGCACCGCGGCCGGCCGCAGTTCCCTCCGGAGGCGGCGGCGCATAGCCGGGTGGTGGCTGATAGCCCGGTGGCGGTGCATAGCCGGGCTGCGGCTGATAGCCGGGTGGCGGCTGATAGCCGGGTGGCGGCTGATAGCCGGGTGGCGGCACCTGCCCGGTGGCGGGCGGGTATCCGCTCCCGGGCGGCGGGGCGGGCTGACGATCGTTGCGGGCTTCGCTCATGGCTGGGTGACCGTGCCATCAACCGCAGCGGGAGGCAAGGGCCGATCGGCCTCGCCGAGGCCGTGCTCAGCGGGGTCGAGCTGGCCCTCTTCGAGGCGTCCACGGAAGAGGGCGACCGTCTGGGCGATGGCGTCTTCGAGAGGCGTGACCGGGATCTGGCCCAGTTCCGCCAACGAGCCGCAGTCGACGTCCGCGGGGAACCCCAGCTGCGTCGAGGTGTGGGTCAGCAGTCCGGCCGAGCCCGGCAGGACCCGGTCCACGGCGGCGATGAACTCGTCGATCGAAGCCACGCTCCCGTCGAGGTTGTAGACGCGGGCGCCGTCAAGGGTCGAGCGGCTGGCGCTGATGAACGCGCGCGCGACATCGGGTGCGAACTGGAACAGGATCCGTCCGTCGAACCCGATCTCGAACGCCCGGCCCAGCACTGCACTGAGCACTGCGCGTGAGGGATCGCTGGTGAGGCCCTGGTCCCGGCCTGGTCCGTAGATGGTCATCGGCCGCAGGCCTACGCTGGCCACGCCGTCGTCCTTGGCATAGACCGCCGCGCCACCCTCGTTGGCCAGCTTGTAGACGCCGTAGTGGCTGGGTGGATGTGCGACCGCGTCCTCGTGCAGACGACCGTCATCGGGGTCGGTGTCGTGCGGGCCGTACATGGCCACCGACCCGGCGTAGACGAGCGGTCCCATGCGCGCCTGGCGAGCCTTGACCGCCTCGAACAGGTTGACCGTGCCGACGACGTTGACCATCGCACCCAGCGGGGGGTTGGCGCGCGCGAACGGCACCTGCAGTCCCGCGAGGTGGATGACACGGTTGATGTCGTGCTCTTCGAGCGCACGCTCGATGGCGCCAAGGTCGGTGATGTCGCCGTTGACCACCGTCACGCGATCCGGCCCGTCGGCGCCCATGACCAGGCGTAGCCGCTTGGTGTCGCTGCCCTTGTCGAAGGTGACTACGGTCGCGCCCTCGTCGACCAGGGTCTTCACCGTCCAGGCGCCGATGCAGCCCAACGCTCCGGTGACCAGGAAGCGCTCGCCGCGGGGATCGTCTGTGGTCATGGATCAGCCTCCGATCGGTGATGACTCAGGGAATGGGATCCCGGCCCGTGAGGCCAGCTCCAGCAAGGCCGCGTGGTGCTCCCGATCGACGACCACGCCACGCTCGGCGGAGCGTCGCTCGGCCTCCGCCTCCGGCTCACCAGGGATCAGGACCCTGCCCGGGGCATCGGGTGCCGGCCGGGCTGCCGTGAGCAGGTCGAGCTCGGTCTCGAGGCGCGACTCGAACGCGCCGGGCTCGTCGATGGCCTCGGGGTCGATGGCCATGAAGGCCTGTCCCAGGTCCGACCTCCCGTCGTGCGTCGAGAAGAGCGGCACGATGTGCGGGGCGGCGGTGCCACCGCCGAGCACGCCGGTGAGGATGTCCACCAGCAGTGTCAGCCCGTAGCCCTTGTAGCCGCCCGTCTCCTCGACGCCGCCCAACGGCAGCAGTGCGCCGTCGAGGGCCGCCGCGGGCTCGGTCGTGGGCCGACCGCTCGCATCAAGGACCCATCCGGGCTGTAGCGCCTCGCCGCGCCTCGCCGCCACCTCGATGCGGCCCCGCGTGATCGTGGAGGTGGCCATGTCCAGGCAGAAGTGGTCGCGCGCCCCGCGGGTGCGGCCATGGCGATGGGATTGGTGCCCAGGACCGGGTCCGATCCCACGCGTGGCAGCGACGAGCGGCGAGGCGTTGGTCATGCTGATGCCGATGAGGCCGGCGTCGGCTGCCCGCAGCGCATACCAGCCGGCGATGCCGAAGTGGTTCGAGCCGCGCACGACGGCAGTGGAGCTGCCGACCGCACGGGCACCGTCGATGGCGGCGTCCATGGCCACGCGCGAGGCGTGATGGCCCCAGCCGTTGTGGGCGTCGAACAGTGCGACCGCGGCCTTGGAGCGGACCAGCTCCGGCCGCGCCGTCGGGTCCATCACGCCCGCCTCGATGAGGGCCAGGTACTGCGGCAGGCGGGCCGTGCCATGCGAGGCGATGGCACGCCGGTCCGCGGCGACCAGGACCTCGGCCACATCGGCAGCGATGTCGGACGGCGTCTCGAAGCGCTCGAGCAGGGCTGCGGTCCAGGCCTGCAGTGCATCGGCGGGGACCGCGCGTCCGCCTTCGGGGTCGGCGTAGGTCGGCATGGCCTAGCCCTTGACGACCTCCGAACGCTGCTGGCCCAGGCCTTCGACGCCCAGCTCCACCACGTCGCCGGCGGCCAGGTAGGGGAACTTGCCACCGATGCCGACGCCCTGCGGGGTGCCGGTGTTGATGAGGTCGCCGGGCTCCAGGATCATGTACTGGGAGAGGTGGTGCACCAGCGTGGCCACCGAGAAGATCATGTCGGACGTGTTCGAGTCCTGGCGCGGCTCACCATTGACCGTGGACCACAGTCGCAGGGCCTGCGGGTCGACCTCGTCGGCCGGCACCAGCCACGGGCCCACGGGGTTGAAGGTGGGGGCGCTCTTGCCCATGGTCCATTGGCCGCTGGAGTGGTTCATCTGCCAGTCCCGCTCCGACACGTCGTGGCTCACGACGTAGCCAGCGACCGCGGCCAGGGCATCTCCGACCGACTCGAGGTAGCTCGCGCGTGATCCGATGACGATGCCAAGCTCGACCTCCCAGTCCACCTGCCCGCTGCGGCGGGGGAGGGCGATGGGGTCATACGGGCCGACCATCGAGCTGGGGTGCTTGAAGAAGACGATGGGGCGTTCCGAGGGCGCAGCCCCGAGCTCCGCGGCATGTGCCTTGTAGTTCTGCCCGATGCAGACGATGGCCGCCGGCCGGGCGATGGGCGGGCCCACGCGCAGGTCATCCGCACCCTCGAACACCGACAGCTCGCCGCCAAGCGCACTCTCACGCGAGCGTGCGATGCCGCCGCCTGCGAGGAACCGGCCATCGATGTCGTCCGTGATGGAGCGGAGGTCGTACATCCGACCTTCGACCTCGATGACTGGTGTCTCAGCTCCTGCTGGACCGAGGCGGCGCAGTGTGGTCACGTGGGCTCCTTCGACTGTGATGGCGTGCTGTGGATGCGGCAACGATACATGTGCGTCTCGCTCGGGCCAGCCTCCACGTCCGACCGCTACAGACACGCTCCGAGGTCCGCCAGCGTCACGTAGTCGCCCGGGCGCGCCGCGCTTCGGTTGGCGAGCACCTCGATGGGCGCGGCGCCGGGGTCGCCCAGCGACGAGACCACCAGGGCCGCCTCACCGAAGTCCTCGTCGCGGGTGTAGTCGTTGACGGTGACGACGGTGGCGAGGCCGGCGGCGCGTGCCGCGAGCAGGCCGTTGCGCGAGTCCTCGACCACGACCGCCTCGCCCGGCTCGATGCCCAGGCGCTCGAGCGCCAGCAGGTAGATGTCCGGCGCCGGCTTCTTGGCCGGCACGACGTCGCCGGCGAGCACGAGGAAACCCGGCCGCGGTCTCCGGCCCCACGGCGTGCTCGAGGATGGCCCGCACCGAGGGCTCGGCCGAGGTCGAGCACACCGCCAGCTGCCAGCCCGCCGCTCGTGCCTCGCGCACGATGCGGGCGATGCCGGGGCGCGGCGGCAGGCGGCCCGCACGTGCCAGCTCGACGTACAGCTCGGTCTTGCGCCCGTGCCACTTCGCGATCTCGGCGGCCTGGCCCTCGGGATCGGTCGGCAGGCCGGCCTCGGCCACGAACGCGGGCGTCAGCAGCGAGGCCATGCGCTCCTTGCCCCCGCCGATGCGCAGGGCCGCGCCGTACGTCCTCCACCGACCAGTGCACCGGGCAGGCCGAACTCATCGAAGGTCTGGTTGAAGGCCGGCCGGTGGCCGTCGCGCTCGGTGTCGGCGAGGACGCCGTCGCAGTCGAAGATGAGCGCGCTCACGCGCGTCCCTCGGCGCCGAACATGCGGATGTGCCGTCGCGTCATGTCCATGACGGCCTCGCGCACGTGGGCGAAGAGCGTCGGCGGGTCGGCGGCGTCGGGGTGCTCGGTGAGGTACGCGCGGTTGGCCTCCATGAAGGCGATCTTCAAGGCCGTCGAGACGTTGACCTTGGCGCAGCCGCGCGCGATGAGGTCGCTGAACTGCTCGGCGGACAGGCCGGTGCCGCCGTGGAGGGCCATGGGGATGCCCGTGGCCGCGACGAGGTCGCTGATGCGCTCGGTGGTCGAGCGTCGGCTGCGCCCTGTACATGCCGTGGGCGTTGCCGATGGCCGGGGCGAAGATGTCCACGCCGGTGCGCTCGATGAAGCCGACCGCGACCTCCAGCGTCTGGACCGGCCCCTCCTCGTCGGAGCCGATGTCGTCCTCCACGCCGCGGATACCCTCGATCTCGCCCTCGACGTCGGCACCGTGACGGCGCGCCTCGGCCACGACCTCGATGCACTGCCGCTCGTTCTCCTCGACGGGCAGGTCGTGCGCGTCGAAGAGCACCGAGTCCCAGCCCGCTGCCAGGCAGGCGCTGATGACCGCGCGGTCGGGGCAGTGGTCGAGATGGAGCGCGACCGGTACGCTCGATGCCGGCGGTCATCGTGTCCCACATGCCCTTGAGCACCTCGAGCCCGATCGAGCGCACGGTCTTGACCGAGGTCTGCACGATCATCGGGCTGCGCAGCTCGTCCGCCGCGGCCAGCACGGCCTCCAGGCTGAGGTCGTTGACGACGTTGATGGCCGGCACGGCGTAGCCGTCCGCCATGGCCGTGGTCACCAGCTCCTTCGTTGACGCTACTCGGCATCGGTCGATCCTCCCCATGGTCACGCCTGGCCGCCGTCCTGGTAGACGCGCCCGAGCATGGCTGCCCCGAGCATCGACGACTGGTCCTGGAAGCGGTATTCGTAGTCGCCCGTCCAGCGGCCTCGTGCCGCGAGCATGCCGCGGATCCGCGCTGCGCCGCCAGAGATGCCGACCGCGCGGTTCACCGGCACGAGCCGCGAGACCTGCTCGAGGTGCTCCCCGAGGTAGCGCAGGTTGCCGCGGACCATCGAGAGCAGCAGGTCCTCGCGTGAGGTCTGGAGGTTGACGCCGGAGTACGAGGCCGTCAGCGGCTCGACCGAGTAGCGGCTGCCACCGAGGTAGGGCACGTAGTCGGGCAGGGCTCGCTCGCGGGTCTCGACATCGGGGTCGTCCAGGAAGGCCTCGAGGGTCGAGGGCAGGTACTCGGCGTAGAACTCATCCGCGTCCATCTCTCGGCACATCGTCTGGTGGAACCAGTCGAAGGCCACACCTCCGGTGTTGAGCACGAAGAACGTGAGCCACCTGCCCGGCAGGACGTGGGCACGGACGTTGAACTCGCGCGATGCCACGGGGCGGTCGGTGCACACGTTGGCGATGTCGCAGGTGCCGCTGATGATGTTCGCGTCGCCGGGTTCGGACAGTCCGCCCGACCACGCCGCCAGCGCGGCATCGTTCCCGCCACAGAGCACGACCGCGTCACGCGGCAGGCCGAGCTCGTCCGCGACCGCGGGCAGGATCTCGCCC
Organism: uncultured Chloroflexia bacterium; assembly: GCA_963716815.1. Taxonomy (GTDB): domain Bacteria; phylum Chloroflexota; class Limnocylindria; order Limnocylindrales; family CSP1-4; genus JAFMJV01. The sequence continues at coordinate 102,908 of CAVQUM010000008.1, read as the reverse complement.
ACCGGATCGAACGACTGCATCAGCGTGGGCAAGCGCTCGGGGACGAGGCCGGCCGCCTCGAGCACGTCGTCGTTCCAGGTCAGGTCGTTGCGGGCCGTGGCGTAGAGGCCGGTGATCGAGGTCGTCGAGGGGTCGATGGCCCACGCGCCGGTCATGCGCTTGGCCACGTAGGTGTTGGTGTGGCCGAACATCGCGGTCTGCGGCCCAGACGTCCGGCTGATGGTCCCGGATCCAGAGGATGCTCGCGAGCGACGAGCCGCCGGAGACCGGCAGGTTGCAGGCCTCCGCGAGGAACCGCTCCTCGCCGACCGCGGCGCGGATGGCGGCCGCCTGCTCGTGCGAGCGTCCGTCGAGGAAGAGGATGGCCGGTCCCAGGGCCTGCCCGTCGGCGGCCATCGGCGTCAGCCCGGGAGTGGTCACCGACAGCGAGATCACGCCCACGCCGGCGAGCCCCGAGCCGACCTCGTCACAGGCGGAGCGTGATGGCCGACCACCAGGTCTCGGGCTGGACGTCGGCCTTGCCCCCGTCGCGGAGGTCCGGCGCGTACTCCCGGCTGACGCTCGCGCGCAGCTCGAGCTCGGGCCGAGTACACACCCAGCTTGAGCCCGGAGGTGCCCACGTCGATGGCCAGGATGTCCCGGCCCACCAGAGCAGCCCCTCCGCTTCCAGCGTGGCTGCGCAGGTCTGCCCTGGCGTCCTCATCGAGGGGCAGCAGCGGCCGACGTGGCCAGCCGCCGACGTAGCCGGCCAGGTCCATGGCGGCCTTCACGCCAGGCACTCCATGGCGGCCGCTGATGGCAGCGTTCACGCGCGTGACGTACTCGCTGTAGGTATCACCGGCTGCGCGATCGTCGTCGGCGCGGCCGTACTCGTAGAGGCGCAGCGCGACGGCGGGGAACGAGTTCGCCAGCGAGACGGTCCCGCCCGGCGAGCCACCACGCATGGCCGCGAGGAGGAAGTTGGCCGAGCCGGCCAGCACTGCGAAGTCGGGACCCTGCAGCGACAGGAAGGCCTCGATGCCCGATGAGGCGCTGTCCTTGAGCCCCACGATGTTGCCGTGTCGCGCCAGCCGGCCGACGAGCTCGGGCGAGAGCGTGACCCCGTTGAAGCCGGGGGCGTTGTAGAGGAGGAAGGGCAGCGGCGAGTCATCCGCCAGCGACGAGAAGTAGCGGTAGAGGACCTCGTCGGTCATCTGCTTGCGGAAGTAGCCGGGCGCCAGCACCAGCCCGTAGTCGGCTCCCAGGTCGCCGGCGGCGGCGAGGAAGCGCTCGGCCGCGCGCTGGGCGTCGTACGTGGCGCCGGCCAGGACCACCTGGTCCTCCGCCCGATGGCGCACGACCGTCTCGAGCACGGCCAGCCGCTCGTCCTCATCGAGGCTGCGGTTCTCGCCATTGCTGCCGAGCGTGAGCAGGCCGTGGATGCCGGCCTCGGCATAGCGGGCGAGGTTGGACCGGAGCGCGCCCAGGTCCAGCTCCTCATCGACGGTCGAAGGGCGTGCAGATCGGGGCATAGACCCCGCTGAGCTCAGTCATGACAACCTCGGGCGATGGTGGCGCGTGCCTAGTGATTGTCGCGCGGGATCGACCGTGGACCGTGCCCGATGTCCTGGTACCGCACGGCGGGCTCCAGCACCATGCCCTCGGCCAGCTGACCGACGATGCCTCGCTGGATCTCCTGCCAGGGCGTCTGGCTCGGCGGCACGTAGGGCAGGCGCCCGTCCTCGAGCTGGGCCTCGACCTCCGCGCGGCGGGCGGCCAGCTCCGCCTCCGGGAGCAGGACGTCGGCCGTCCGCTGGCGCAGGTCGATGCGCACCCGGTCGCCGGTGCGCAGCAGCGCCAGGCCGCCGCCCACGGCAGCCTCGGGCGAGGCGTTGAGGATCGACGGTGAGCCCGATGTGCCCGACTGGCGTCCGTCGCCGATGCAGGGAAGCTCGTCGATGCCCTGCACCAGCAGTGCGTCCGGCGGCTGCATGTTCACGATCTCCGCCGCGCCCGGATAGCCGATCGGGCCGGCGCCGCGGATGACCAGGAGCGTGTCCGCGTCGATCTCGAGCGAGGGATCGTTGATGCGTGCGTGGTAGTCCTCCCGTCCGTCGAAGACGACGACCTTGCCCTCGAAGGCGTCGGGGTCGTCGGGGTCCGAGAGGTAGCGCTCCCGGAACGACGCGGAGATCACGCTCGTCTTCATGATGGCGGAGTCGAAGAGGTTGCCCTTGAGGTTGAGGAAGCCCGCATCTGCCAGGATCGGCGCCGCGTAGCTGCGGATGACCTCTCGGTCCTCGGCGAACCGACCTTCGCAGTTCTGGCCGATCGTGCGCCCGTTGACTGTCATGGCGTCGGGGTGCGGCAGCGCACCCGCATCGAGCAGCTCCGCGACCACCGCCGGAACGCCGCCGGCGCGGAAGAAGTCCTCGCCCAGGAAGCGGCCGGCGGGCTGGAGGTCGACCAGCAGCGGGATGGCATGCCCGATGCGCTCCCAGTCGTCGTTGTCGAGGGGCACGCCCAGGTGTGCCGCGATGGCGTTGAGGTGGATGGGCGCGTTGGTCGATCCGCCGATGGCCGAGCAGACCACGATGGCGTTCTCGAACGCCTCGCGCGTCATGATGTCCGAGGGCCTAAGGTCGGCCTCGACCATCTCCACGATGCGCACCCCCGACCGGTAGGCGAACTCGCCGCGGGCCTTGTGGACCGCGGGGGCGACGGCCGAGCCGGGCAGCATCATGCCCAACGCCTCCGCCAGCGAGTTCATCGTGGTGGCGGTGCCCATCGTGTTGGCAGAAGCCGGGGGATGGAGCCGCCGAGGCGACCATCTCCACGTACTCGGCCATGTCGATCTCGCCGGCTGCCCTGAGCTTGCTCGCGTGCCACTTGATCGTCCCTGCCCCGGTCCGTTCGCCCTTGTACCAGCCGTTGAGCATGGGCCCGACCGAGAGGGCGATGGCCGGGATGTTGACCGTGGCTGCCGCCATCAGCTCGCGGGCGTCGTCTTGTCACAGCCGGTCGTCAGCACGACACCATCGAGCGGGTAGCCGAAGAGCGTCTCCACCAGCCCGAGGTAGAGCAGGTTCCGGTCGAGCATCGGCCGTGGGCCGTCGCGTGGTCTCCTGGATCGGGTGCACCGGGAACTCGAAGGCGATCCCACCCGCCTCGCGGATGCCCTCACGGACCCGCTCGGCGAGCTCCAGGTGTTGCCGGTTGCAGGGCGCAAGGTCCGATCCCGACTGGGCGATACCGATGATCGGACGACCGGACTGGAGCTCCTCGCGCGTCAGGCCCCAGTTCAGCATGCGCTCGAGGTAGAACGCCGTCATGTCCGGGTCGTCGGGGTTGTCGAACCAGTGCTGCGAGCGACGCTTCAGCGGCGCCGGCCTGGTGGGGTCATCAGTCATGGGATCCTCCTGCCGGCGTGCTGGGTCTCGCGCAGCACCCGGGCGGCGACGCCGGAGCCGGTGACCTTGCGTCTCGATGGCGTAGAGCGACGAGCTGGCGGTGATGAACAGCCGCCGTCCGTCGGCTCCCCCGAAGACGCAGTTGGACGGTGATCTCGGGCACGCGGACCCGTGCCAGGTCGGCGCCGTCGGGGCTGATGACGTGGATGCCGTCATCGGCGGAGGACCACACGTTCCCGTGCTCGTCGACCCGCAGGCCGTCCGCGAGGCCCGGCTCCATGACCTTGAAGCACACGTGGGTCGCTCCAGGCGGCGCCCGTCCACGACGTCGAGGACGACGATGTGGTGGTTGTCCTTCGGGTCGAGGGCGGCGCTCGTGTCGCTCACGTACAGCAGCGACTCGTCGGGCGAGAAGGCCAGGCCGTTGGGATGGATGATCGCGTCGGTGGCGACGCGACAGCTCGCCGGTCCCGGGATCGAAGCGGAACACGAAGCAGCCGGCCTGCTCCTGGGGCGCCGGCGTGCCCTCGTCCGGCAGGACGATGCCGTAGGGCGGGTCGGTGAACCAGATGGTGCCGTCGGACTTGACGACGATGTCGTTGGGCGAGTTCAGGCGCTTGCCCTGCGTAGCGTATCGACCAGGCCGTGCGCGCGTGCCGTCGAGCTCGGTCCGCGCGACGCGACGGTTGTCGTGCTCGCAGTGGAGCACCCGGCCCTCGCGGTCGAGCGTGTTGCCGTTGGTGTGGTCGTTGGGCGAGCGCCAGACCTCGCCGCCGCTCGCCTCCGACCAGCGCATGCCGCGGTCCGCGCGCACGTCGCTGTACATGAGCGCGTCCTCGGCCGGCAGCCAGACCGGGCCCTCGGCCCAGATGCCGCCGTCGGTCAGTCGGATCAGCGCGTGCGTCGGGGTCGATGAGGTCGACGCGCTCGCGGATCGACGATCTCGACGGCGCCGTCGAGGCTCGTCGCCCACGGCGGGCATGGCAGGGGTCTGGGGTCGGACATGCGCGGGCTCCTAGTCGGGTGCCTTGCGGAAGCTGGCCAGCACGATGACGAGGATGACGATGGCACCGGTCAGGATCTGCTTGACGCCCTCGCCCACGCCGAAGGTGTTGAGCATCGCCGAGAGCAGGAACAGGAACAGCGCTGCGCCCCACAGGCCCGGCACGTTGCCGTAGCCGCCGGCCACCGAGGTGCCGCCGATGACGACGACCGCGATCGAGGTCAGCAGGTACGGCTCGCCCATGTTGAGCGCAGCGCCACCGGAGAAGGACGCCAGCAGGAAGCCGGCCAGGGCGGCGAAGACGGCCGAGGCCACGTAGGCCGTGAAGCGCACCCGCTGCACGCGCACCCCGGACAGGCGGGCGGCGCGCTCGCTCTGGCCGATGGCCGTGACCGATCGCCCGTAGATCGTGCGGTTGAGCACGACGTGCATGACCACGGCCAGCACGATCACCAGGATGGCCAGGACCGGGAAGCCCAGCACCGTCGCACTGGGGAAGTCACCCAGGATCTCGGGCGGCTTGATGCGCAGTCCGCGGTTCCAGACGATCGGCGACCGAGAGGATGATGAACTGGCTCGACAGCGTGGCGATGATGGGCGGGATGCTCAGCAGGCGGATGAGCGAGAAGTTGAAGACGCCCACGGCCAGGCCGACGACGATGGCCAGCGCCAGGCCGATCGGGATCATGCGCCGGGTCGCCATCCATGGTCTTGATGGCGACGGTGCCGGACAGGACCATGGTGGTCGGGATGGACAGGTCGATGTTGCCCGGCCCCAGCGTGATGACGAACATCTGGCCGATGGCCACCATGCGTGGAGAAGCTGGCGAAGATGAAGGCTGCCGTGGCCAGGCCGGAGGCGGCCTGCCCGCTGGTGAACACGACCGTCGCCAGCCAGGCACCGACGGCCGCGACGTAGGCCCAGATCCAGGGCTTGGCCAGGATCGCGGCGGACCATCGCCGTGGCGCCGTTCATGCGGCCCTCCCCACCCGCTCGACCAGCCAGCGCAGGGCCAGCACCGCGATGAGGATCACGCCGATGGCGCCGATCTGCCACTCGGGCGGGAGCTTGCAGCGCCGACAGCAGCGAGTTGGCCGCCAGCCAGATGGTGGTGGCACCGACGACCGCGCCGATGGGCGAGACCCGGCCACCCACGAACTCACCACCGCCGAGGATCACGGCCGCGATCGACAGCAGCGTGTAGCGCTCGCCGATGCGGGCATCGGCCGCACCGCTCAGGCCCAGCAGCGCCAGGCCGGCCAGGACGCCGCAGATGCCTGCCAGCGAGTACATCGTCACCTTGGCCTTGAGCAGCGACCACCCGGCCCGCTCCACGGCCCGGGCATTGCCGCCGACACCGCGCAGGACCGCGCCGTAGGGCGACCACATCAGGCCGACATGCGCGACCAGCGCGATGACGACGAGCAGGATGATGGGGATCGGGATCGGCGGCTTGAGCGTCATGAACGAGCGCAGCCACTCGGGGGCCTCGCCACCCGGGCGTGGGCAGCAGCATGATGGCGACACCCAGCCACACGAAGGACATGCCCAGCGTGACCACGATCGACGGCAGGTTGCGCACGTGGATGAGCGCGCCCAGGGCGCCGTAGGCCGACCACGCACCCGACCAGCGCGAGCACGCCGAGGAGCGGCTGCTCGACGAGCAGCGTGGCGCCGATGCCGGCGGTCACGCCCACGTACGCGCCGATCGACAGGTCCAGGTCGTTGACGGTCATGATGAACATCTGGGCCAGCGTCGCCAGCGCCAGCGGCACGGCCAGGCGCAGCAGCAGGTCCAGCCCGAAGGTGCTCATCGAGCGCGGCTGGATGTAGAAGATCGCGCCGAGGATGACGATGAGCGACACGCAGCGGCATGACCGCACGCAGGAGCCGGCGGTAGTCGGCGCCGGTGACGCGCCCCACGGCGGCGCTGACCTGCGCTCACGCGTCCTCCCGGAACGATGCCTGCAGGACCCTCTCCTCGGTCACCTGGTCTCGCGGCAGGTCGGCCACGATGACGCCCTCACGGAACACGTAGACGTGGTCGCAGTGCTCCAGCTCGTCGGTCTCGGTGGTGTACCAGAGGAACGTGCGACCGCGCGTCGGCCTCCTTGCGGATGAGCCCGTAGACCTCGCGCTTGGTGCCGACGTCCACGCCGCGCATGGGGTCGTCCATGAGGATGATGTCGGCCTTGGAGCCGAGCGCCCGCGCGAACAGGGCCTTCTGCTGGTTGCCGCCCGAGAGCGACAGGATGGGGTTGTCCATGTCCGGCGTCTGGATGGCCAGTCGGTCCTTGCCAGGTCGCGCCCAGGCGGGTCTCGGCTCCGCCGTCGACGAGCCACCGCTGCAGCATCTCGCGCGAGCGAGCCGATGGAGATGTTCTTGTTGATCGACCACAGCGGGAAGACGCCGTCGGTCTGGCGATCGCCGGCCACGACCGCGACCGTGCCGCTGACCTCGGCGTCGCCGCGGGCGCCATCGAAGACGCGCATGAGCATCTGCGTCTGGCCCTGGCCGGCGCAGCCCGGCCAGGCCCACGATCTCGCCCTCGTGCGCGGCCAGGTCGATGGTCTCGCCGTCGCGCAGTTCGGTGCGCACCCGTAGTGGCAGGCCGCGAGCGATCGTGTCCGCGCCTCGGTCAGACCTCGTCACCCGGTTCTCGGCGACATGGCCCATGGCTGCCACCAGCGAGTCGCGGGTGAAGCCGTCGGCGCGGTCGCTCGGCCACGACCAGCCCGTCGCGCATGACCACGATGCGGTCGGCGGTGGTCGAGGACCTCGCCGAGCAGATGCGAGATGAGGACGGTGGAGCCGCCCTCCTCGGCGAAGCGGCGCACGAACTCGAGCAGCTGCTGGGCCACGACGGCGTCCAGGCTCGAGGTGGGCTCGTCGAGGATGACCAGCCTGGCCGGCTGATCGGTGACCGTGAAGGCGCGAGCGATCTCGACCATCTGGCGCTGCGTGAGCGGCAGGTCGCCGACGATGGCGCTGGGGCTGATGCCGTGCCGCGGGAAGATGCGGTCGAGCTCGTCCGTGATGAGGCGCGCCGGCCTCACGGCGCCAGCGCAGGCCGCGCAGGTGCGGGTGCATGATGCGGGCGTTCTCGGCCACCGTCAGGTTGGGGCAGAGCGACAGCTCCTGGAAGACGCAGCGCACGCCCGCGGCGTGCGCAGCGGTCACCGAGTAGTCGGCGGTCTGGTCCGTCGCCGCCGATGGTGATCGTGCCCTCGTCGGGCGCGAGCGTGCCTGCCAGCACGTTCATCAGCGTCGACTTGCCGGCACCGTTGTGGCCGACGAGGCCGACGCACTCTCCCGCATCGACACGCAGGTCGACCCCGGCGAGCGCATGAACGGCGCCGAACGACTTGCGCGACGCCGTCGAGCTGGGCGAGCGTGTCCCGTTCAGTGGTCATGCCGGAGGGTCACCCGGTTCGTGCTCACTCCGAATCCGAGTATGACGCGGCGAGGCGGACGGAGTGGCGCCGGATAGTGACCGGGAGGGTGACGTGGACGCCACCCTCCCGGCTCCTCGGTCATGGGAACGTCGGTCCGTTCGACCGGATCCGGCGCTGCCTCGCTACGTCAGCAGCCGGCTAGCGGTTCGTCCTCGATCGCCTGCTGCATCTCCTCCATGGTGTACGTCTTGGTGCCGACGTCGCCCGGCTCCATCTCGGCCAGGGCGGCCTCGAAGTTGTCCTGGTCCCAGCGCAGGTACGGCACGATGATGTCGTGCGGCACGTCCTCGGCGCCGGCCAGCAGCTGCTGGGCGACCCAGAAGGCAGCCGTCGAGGTGCCCGGGGCGATCGACATCGAGGCCGTGACGTAGCCGTCGAGGTCCTTCTGCTCCTTCCACCAGGCCAGCTCGTCCTGGCGGTTGCCCATGATGATGACGGGCCGCGCCCGTCCGGCGTCCTCGAATGCCTGGGCGGCACCGTAGCCGTCACCGCCCTGGGTGACCACGCCGACGATGTCCTCGGGCAGGCTGGGCAGGATGCCGGCCACGGCCTGCTGGGCCACGTCCTGGGCCCAGTCGCCGTGGACCGAGCCCACGATCTCGAACTGCGGGAAGTCCGCCACGCCCTTGTGGATGCCCTCGCTGATCTCCTCGTCGATCGAGGTCCCGGCGAGGCCGCGGATCTCCAGCAGCTTGCCGCCCTCGGGCAGCAGATCGGCCAGGAAGGCGACCTCCTGGTAGCCCATGTCGACGAAGTCGACGCCGACGCGATAGGCGCAATCAGCGGTGACGATGCCGTCGAACGAGACCACCGGGATGCCCTGAGCGCAGGCTTCCTCGACGACGCTGTTGAGCGACTCGGGGTTGGCGGCGTTGATGACGATGGCGTCGTAGCCCTCGAGGATCATGTCGCTGAGCTGCTGCTGCTGCAGCGTGGCATCGTTCTCGGGCGTGGTGCGCACGTCGGCCGCAGCGACGACGCCGTCGGCCACGACCTGCTGGGCCAGCTCGTCCCAGCTCTGCAGCATGGCCTGTCGCCACGAGTTGGCGGCGTAGTTGTTGCTGAACGCGACGCGCTTGTCGGACGTGTCCCCGTCCTGTGCCAGGGCCGGTACAGCCAGCGATGCCGTCAGCATGGCCGCCACGGCGGCCGCGGCGAGGGTGGACTTCCTGGTCATGAGCTTCCTCCTCGACCTATGACGCGTCCGGTTCCCTTTGCGGCAGCGTGCGCTGCCCCCGGCGCATCCGACAGGCCGGGAGATTAGCACAACTAGACATCCGATGTCTATGCATTTGTGCACTAGTGCCGCAGGTACAATGCGCAAGCGTGGATTGCCGGCTCAGCCGTCGATCATGGGTCGAAACCAGGACGAGACATCCGATGAAAACGTTGCCTCCTTCGAAGACGGGCATGCCTCGCTCGACTCCAAGCGGCTAGGCTGGAGCCACCGGCCAGCCATCGATCGGGAGAACCATGAAGCGGGTGCTGCAGTTCGGGACCGGGCGCTTCCTGCGTGGCTTCGTCGACGCCTTCATCGACGATGACGAGCGCGTGCGCGTGGCGGAGGGGCGTGGCCCCGGCCACCGGGTCACCGTCGTGGAGAGCACCGGTTCGGGCATGGCGGCGCGACTCGCGGCCCAGGGCTGCGCCTATCGGCTGCAGGACTCGCGGGCTCGACCAGGGCAGGGTCGTGGACAGCGAGCGTGTCATCCGCGTCATCGATCGGCGCCCTCGACGCGTCCACGGACATCGACGCACCCTGACCGAAGCGGCCGCTCGACCCCGACCTCGCCATCGTGGTCTCCAACACCACGCAGGCGGGCTACGTGCCGGGCGGCTTGCCCAGCCGGCTGGCCGTCGTCCTGGCCGAGCGCGCCCGCAACGGGCATGCCCGGCCTGCTCATCGTGCCCTGCGAGCTGATCGAACGCAACGGCGATCGCCTGCGTGACCTGGTCCTGGACGAGGTGACGCAGCGCGGGACGGAGCCCGCCGTGGCCGAGCACGTCCGCGACGCCAACACCTGGGCGGCAGCCTCGTCGACCGCATCACGACGGCATGGGCGGGCGGGCCATCGGGCACGCGACGATCCGCTTGCGCGTGGCCGTGGAGCCGTTCGCGTCGTGGGTCGTGGAGGCGCCGACGGGAGTACCACTGCTGGACCACCCCGCCGTGACCCTGACGAGGGATGTCACGCCCTACGCGCTGCGCAAGATCCGCATCCTCAACGGGGCGCACACGGCGCTCGTGGCGCGGACTCGCGGCATCGGGCATGGAGTTCGTGCGGGAGGCGCTCGAGGACCCGGCGATCAGCGGGCTGGCTGGAGGCCATGCTGCTCGAGGAGATCGTGCCGGCGCTGGGCGACCGCATCGTGGAGGGCGAGGCGTTCGTCGCGTCCGTGCTCGAGCGTTTCCGGAACCCGTTCCTGGACCATCGCCTGGCGGACATCGCGGTGGAGCACGAGCGCAAGCTGGCGCCTCCGGCTCGCGACTACGTATCAGGACCACGTGCAGCGTTCTCGGGCGACCGCCGCGTCGGCTGGGCGCGCTGCTGGAGCAGGAAGGAGTGCTCCCATGAGAGCCGTCACGCTACTGGAGCCAGGGCGGTTCGCATCGACCACGATCTGCCCGAGGAACGCGAACCGGGTCCAGCCGAGGCGCTCGTGGCGGTCAGGCGGGTCGGGGTCTGCGGCACGGACCTGCACGCGTTCCATGGCCGGCAGCCCTTCTTCAGCTACCCACGCATCCTGGGCCACGAGCTGGGCGTCGAGGTGCTCGCGGTCGGAAGCGCCGTGACGCACGTCCGCGCCGGCGACCGATGTGCGCTCCGGCCCTACCTGGAGTGCGGCAGCTGCGACGCGTGCCTGACGCGGACTGCCCAACTGCTGCACCGAGCTCGCGGTGCTTGGTGTGCATGCGGACGGCGGGATGAAGGAGCGCTTGTGGTGCCGGCGGACCATCTGCACCCATCCGCGGTGCTCTCATACGACCAGCTGGCGCTCGTGGAGACGCTGTCGATCGGCGGCCACGCGGTGGTTCGAGGGGCACCGGTCGCCGGGGAGCGAACGCTCGTCATCGGCGCGGGCCCGATCGGGCTGGCCGTGAGCCGGTCGCTGATCGACGCGGGCGTCGAGCCCGTGCTCTGCGACATGCAGAGCTGAGCGTCGTGCCTTCGCGCGAGTCGTGGGCACGACTGGAGGCGATCGCGCCCGGCGACGACCCCGAGGCGGTCGTCCGCGAGGCCTTCGGCGGCGAGCTGCCCACGCTCGTCTTCGAAGCCACGGGCAGTGCCGCAAGCATGGCGGCGGCGTTCTCGCTGGTGGCGCCAGGGGGTCGTCTCGTCTTCGCGGGCCTCGTCCAGGCCGACATCACCTTCCACGACCCCGAGCTGCATCGTCGCGAGCTCACGCTGCTGGCCAGCCGCAACGCCACTGCCGCCGACTTCGAACGAGCCATGGCATCGCTGGACGACGGCGCGCCGTCGACATCGAGCCCTGGCTGACCGACCGCTGCACGCTCTCAGACGTTCCCGCGGTCTTCCCGACGTGGGCCACGGGGGCGGCCGGGATCTTCAAGCCGCTGGTAGAGATCTGAGTCGAGGTTGTCGCCGCCTAGGCGGCGCTTGCCGGTCCCTGGTCCTCGCCAGCCCCGACTCGAGCCTCGCGCTTGACGAGCCGATGGAGCCAGTACTCACCACGCGCGATGTGCGTGGTGACCGTCGCCCGGGCCAGGTCGGCGTCGCGCACGCGGACCGCTTCGTAGATGGCTCGATGCTCGACCTTGGTGGCCTCGGCCACGCCCTCGCCGGTGATGAGGTTCCACTGGCGTGCGCGGATCGTCTCGTTCTCGAGCTTGTCGACCAGCGACGTGAGGAAGGGATTGCCCGCCGCACGCGTCAGCGTGCGATGGAACTCGATGTCGATCCTGGGTCAGCTCCGAGACGGAGGTCGCGGCCTCCATCTTGAGCACCAGCTGGTGGAGGGCCTCGACGGTCTCATCGTCGATGCGCCCGACGGCCAGCTCGGCGGCTGCAGGCTCGAGGATGCGGCGCACCTGGAAGAACTCCACCTCGCGACCTCCGCCGAGCAGCTCGGCGATGAACCCGGTGCTCTCCACCAGCATCCCGGGCTCGAGGCTGGTGACGTACGTGCCGTCGCCGTGCCGCACGTCGAGGACCTGGATCAGCGCGAGCGCCCGGACGGCCTCGCGGAGCGAGCTGCGGGAGACGCCCAGCTGGGCCGCGAGGTCGGGCTCCGGAGGCAGCCGGCCCCGGTCTTGAGCTGCCCGGACATGATCATCGCCTTGATCTTCTGGATGGCCTGGTCAGCGACTCCCATGGCGACGTCCCTTCCGCATCCTCAGCGGTCAGCGTGCAGTCTAGACATCCGATGTCTGCGCGTCGAGTGTGTCATCGACTCTCCGTCATTCGACAGGCCGAGTCGCGCTGTCAGCGTGCACTGACGCCTGACCGCTCGGTTCAGACTTGACTCGCGGAGACATCTGATGAAAATGGACCCGCTCTGCAGGAGTCGACCGTCAGGTCCAGAGGGAGGGGAACGCCATGACGCAGCCACCAGGGGCAGACGCGGCCGCGGCGGCGACGGCTGAACGGCCGGAGGGCCCGGTGGCGCGTTCCGCTTCATCGACCTGAGCGTGCTCATCTCCGAGGAGCTGCCCTGCTGGTGGCCGACGCATCTGCCCTTCCAGCACAAGACCTGGTGCTGGTTCACCGATCGCGACACCGCGGCAGGGCCGCCTGAGCGGCCGTCTCGGTCCCTACACGACCCGCTGGATGCTCATGGACGAGCACACCGGCACGCACTTCGACGCGCCCGCCCACTTCCTGCCGCCGCCCGGCGTCGGGTGTCGCCCACGAGCACCCGCTGGGCGCGACCACCGCGGAGCAGGTGCCACTGTCGCAGCTGTCGGGCAGGCCGCGGGTCATGGACGTCCGCGACCTGGTCGACACCTCCGCCCCCGGCGAGAGCCCGCTGATCGACGCCGCGCAGGTCCAGGCCTGGGAGGCGGAGGCGGGCGCGCTGCTGCCCGGCGACGTGCTCCTCCTGCGCTGCGATTGGGACGACCGCTACCTGCCCGGCGCCGAGGGCGACGGCCTACGCTCACGACCCCATCGTGACCCGGAGCATCCCGGCCTGGCCGGCACCGACCCCGGACATGGCGACCTACATCGCGGGGCGCGGGGTCCGCTGCCTGGGCACCGACGCGCCGAGCATCGGCGCTGCCGCAGGACGGCCAGCCAGTCCACGTCGCCGGCCTCGGCGCCGGGCCTCGTCTACCTCGAGTGCCTCGCCAACCTGGCCGCCATCCCGACCGACGATCCCGGAGCCTCCTTCTTCTTCGCGCCCATCAAGGTCCGAGGCGGGACCGGGGCACCTGGGCGCGCGTTCGTCATCGTGCCGCGGGGGGCGGCGACCGGCCCCGACACCGCCGGCGAAGCGTCGTGACCGGACGCTCGCCCGCTGATCCGGTCCCGCACTCCACTGCCGCTCCTGGCCAGCCCCGCTGCAGGCAGCGAGTCCCGGGCGAGCCGCTGCTCGAGGTCGTCGACATCAGCAAGCACTACCCCGGCGTCCAGGCGCTCGACCAGGTGTCCACCTGGTCGTCGACAGCGGCGAGGTCCACGCCCTGCTGGGCGAGAACGGTGCCGGCAAGTCCACGCTCATCAAGATCATCGCCGGCGCCGAGCACGCCGACGCGGGGCAGCATCACCTTCCTCGGGCAGCCCGCCGCGCTTCGACAACCCCTACGCGGCCCGGGTCGCCGGCATCGCCTCCGTCTTCCAGGAGTTCACCCTCATCCCGGACCTGAGCGTGGCCGAGAACATCTTCGTCCACCAGGACAGCGCCTACCGCTTCGGCTGGATCCTCGACCGCGGCAGCATCGATCGTCGCGTGCGGGAGCTCTTCGAGCGTATCGGCATCGGCGGGCTCATCTCGCCGCGGTGCCAAGGTGCGGACGCTGTCGGTCGTCCAGCAGCAGCTCGTCGAGATCGCCAAGGCCATCGCGCTCGACGCCCGGCTCATCATCCTCGACGAGCCCACGTCTGCCCTGTCGCCCCAGGAGGTGCGACCTCACCTTCAGCCTCGTGCGCTCGCTCGTCGAGCGGGGCATCGGCTTCATCTTCGTCACGCACCGCCTCGACGAGGTGGCCGAGATCGCGACGTCGGTGACGGTGCTCCGCGACGGCCGCAACATCCTCACCCGGGTGCCGGCCGACGAGCTCTCGACCGACGCCATCATCCGCGCCATGGTCGGTCGCGACATCGACCAGGTCTACGCCCACACGCGCACGGACGCGAGCACGGAGCCGCTCCTCTCGGTCCGCGGACTCGGGCGCAAGTCGCGACCTGCGGGACATCACCTTCGACGTCCACCCCGGTGAGATCGTGGGCGTCGCCGGGCTCGTCGGCAGTGGCCGGACGGAGCTGCTGCGCGCCATCTTCGGGGCCGAGCCAGCCGACCGTGGCGAGATCCTCGTGCGTGGCCGGCCCGTCCGCATCCGCTCGCCGACAGGACGCCATCCGCCACGGCATCGCCATGGTGCCCGAGGACCGCAAGCGTGACGGGCTGCTGCTGCTGCAGACCATCCGCCACAACCTCAACCTGCCCTACCTCTCCCTGGGCGGCGGCTGGCTGCTCAGCCGGTCGGCCGAGGCGGCCAGGGCCGGCGCCATGTCGGAGCGCCTGGCCATCCGCTCCAGCGGCGTCGAGCAGCGTGCCGTGAACCTGTCCGGCGGCAACCAGCAGAAGGTCGTGCTGGGCAAGTGGCTCATCAACGAGCCCGGCATCCTCCTCCTCGACGACCCGACCCGCGGCATCGACGTCGGCGCCAAGGCCGGCATCTACCAGCTCATCGACGACCTGACCGCGCGCCGGCCTGGGCATCGTCCTGGTGTCCAGCGAGCTGCCCGAGCTGCTGGCGCTCGCCGACCGCGTCATCGTCCTCCGCGAAGGTGAGCCGGCGGCCACGCTGTCGCGCGAGCGAGGCCACGCCCGATCTCATCATGCGCCACGCGACGCCCCGCTCGCGGCACGTCACGAGCGGAGCGAGGCCGGCGACTCCACGGCGGCGGGCGTCTGATGGAGGCCAGCCTGCGGCGGTCCGCCGTCGATCGCGTGCGGCCCGTTCGTCCTCGAGCACCGAGCCGAGCTGGCCATCACCGGCAGCCTCGTGGTCCTCGCGCGTGGTGCTGACCATCCTCTCGCCCTACTTCCTGACGGCCGGCAACATCAAGAACCTGATCGACCAGTCCACGGTCATCGGCATCATCGCGGCCGGCCAGCTGATGGTCATCCTGACCGCCGGCATCGACCTCTCGGTGGGCGCCATCATGGCCATCTCAGGCGTGGTGCTGGGCACGGTCGTCGTCGACTCGGGGATGCCGCGGAGCTGGCCATCCCGCTGGGCATCCTGGCCGCGCTGGCCACCGGCACGCTGGTCGGGGCTCGTCAACGGCATGCTGGTGGGCAAGGCCCGGCTGGCGCCCTTCATCGTCACGCTCGGCAGCCATGGCCATCTGCCGGGGCCTGAGCTACGTGCTCTCCGACGTGAAGTCGATCGTGGGCTTCCCCCAGGAGTTCAACGCATCGCCAGCGATGCGACGTTCCTCGGCATCCCCAACTTCGTGCTCTTCCTCTTCGGGACGTACATCGTCTTCGGCCTGGCTGCTGTCGCGCACGAAGGTCGGGCGCTTCATCTACTCCATCGGCAGCAACGAGGAGGCGACGCGCCTCTCGGGCGTGAACGTGGCCCTCTTCAAGGCCCTGCCGTACGTCCTCTGTGGCTTCCTCTGCGGCCTGGCGGTCATCGTCCGCACCTCGCGCCTGATGGCCGTCGAACCCAACCTGGGCACGGGCATGGAGCTTGACGCCATCGCCGCCTGCGTGGTCGGCGGTGCGAGCCTCATGGGTGGCAAGGGAACGATGTTCGGCGACCTTCGTCGGCGTCCTGCTCATCGCCGTCCTGCGCAACGGCCTCAACCTGCTCGGGGTCTCGCCCTACTGGCAGATGGCCGCGCGTGGGCTCGATCATCATCCTCTCGGTCCTCACCGAGCGTCTGACCCGCGAGCGCGGCTGAGCCGTCGCGGGCCGCCATGCGAAAGGAGGTGCACCACTTCGGACAGCACGGACACCAGCCAAGGGAGACGTGCAAGTCTGCACGGTGGCACGAGCCACGCCCGGGCGCACTCCACGGGGAGGAGACACGTGATTCGCCATAACCTCGATCCGGGCAGCCGTCCTCGCACTGTCGGTCCTGACGGCAGGGCTGAGCGTTTCGGTGGCCGTGGCGCCAGGACGAGGCTGCGCCCGAGGCCTACGAGGTCGTGTACGTCACACCCGACCTGAGCATCCCGTTCTGGAAGTACCTCAGCGACGGCATCCACCAGGAGGCCGAGAAGGTCGGCGCCAGGTCACCGACCTCTCCAGCAACCTGGACTCGGCGATCCAGCTGAAGAACGTCCAGGACTCGATCGTCAAGCAGATCGACCTGATCATCCTCTCGCCGACCGACAGCTCGTCCGCGCCGATCGTGCTGCAGGCCGCAGCCGACGCGGGTGTGCCCGTGGTCATCGCCGACATCGGCACCGAGAGCGGTGACTACGTCTCGTTCATCATCACCAACAACTTCGACGGCGCCAAGGACTCGGCCGAGGCGCTGGCCGCGGCGCTGGCTGCCGATCGGCTGCCCCAACGGCCCCATCGCCATGTTCCAGATCAACCAGGCCCGCATCAACGGCCAGAACCGCACGAACGGTCGCCATGGAGGCGTTCGATGCGGCCGGCGTCGAGGTCGTGCAGTTCCTCGAGGCCCAGAACTACACGCCGTGACGAGGGCAAGAAGTTCGCCCAGGACGTCATGACCGCGCATCCGGACCTCTGCGGCTTCTGGTCCCAGTACGACGAGGGCTCGCTGGGCGCGGTCAACGCCATCGCCGACGCCGGCAAGGAAGGCCAGGTCCTGGTGGGCGGCTTCGACGGCATCCGCGAGGTCATCGACACCATCAAGGCCGGCAAGATGGTGGCTGCCTCCGTGCAGCAGCCCATCGGCATGGGCCGTGAGTCGTTCAAGGTCGGCTACGAGTACCTGACCGGTGGCACGCCGCCGGAGCAGGTCGACTTCCCGACCCTCCTGGTCACCGCGGACAACGTCGACGAGATGATGGCCGCAGCTGGAGGACACCGTCTTCCCGCCCGAATGAGCTCGAGCACCTGAAGTCCTGCTGCCCCGGCGCTGCGCGCCGGTTCCCGGACGCCCGAGCGGTCCCGGGGCAGCCGGCGTCCCGGTCGTCCGGCCACCGACGACGATCCACCGACGAGGGCTCCCATGGCCAGCAGCCACCGCATCCGCTCGCTCGAGGTCCACGACATCCGCTTCCCGACGTCCCGCGACCGCCTGGGGTCGGACGCCATGCACCCTGACCCGGACTACTCGATGGCCTACGTCGTCATCCGCACCGACGGCACGCCGGAGCTCGAGGGCCACGGCTTCACCTTCACCATCGGCCGCGGCAACGACCTCTGCGTGGCCGGCATCCGGGCGCTCGAGCACCTCGTCGTCGGCGAGTCCGCGGAGGACTTCTTCGCCGACATGGGCGCCTTCTGGCGGCGCGTCACCGGCGACGACCAGCTGCGCTGGCTGGGTCCCGACAAGGGCGTCATCCACCTCGCGACCTGCGCCGTCGTCAACGCCATGTGGGACATGTACGCGCGCGCACGACGGCCTGCCGCTGTGGCGCCTGCTGCTGGAGATGTCGCCCGCAGCAGGTCGTCGACTGCGTCGACTTCCGCTACCTCTCCGACGCGCTGACGCCGGCCGAGGCGGTCGACGCTGCTGGAGGCGCGCCCGCGACGGGCCGCGCAGCCCGCGAGCAGGAGCTCGCCCGCGACGGCTATCCCGGCTACACCATGGCCGCGGCCTGGCTCGGCTTCACCGACGAGCAGGTGCGTGCGCTCGTGCGCGAGGCCGTCGCCGACGGCTGGGACGCCTTCAAGATGAAGGTCGGTGCCGACCCCGAGGCCGACCGTCGCCGGGCCGCTCTCATCCGCGAGGAGATCGGACCCGACCGGGCCCTGATGATGGACGCCAACCAGCGCTGGGGCGTCGGCGAGGCCATCGACTACATGGGCCGCCTCGCCGAGTTCGAGCCCGCTCTTCATCGAGGAGCCCACCAGCCCCGACGACATCCTCGGCCACGCCGCCATCGCGCGGGCATCGCCCCCATCCGCGTGGCCACCGGGGAGCACGTCCCCAACCAGGTCATCTTCAAGCAGTTCTTCCAGGCCGGGGCGCTCCACGTCTGCCAGTACGACCCCTGCCGGCGTCGGCGGCGTCAACGAGATGCTCGGCGATCCTGCTGCTGGCGGCCCACTTCGGCGTCCCGGTCTGCCCGCACGGCGGCGGCGCCGGCCTCGACGAGCTGGCCCAGCACCTCTGCGCCTTCGACTACATCGCGGTCTCCGGCGACCTGCGCGACCGCGTCCTCGAGTACGTGGGCCACCTGCACGAGCACTTCAGTCGACCCGGTCACGGTCAGCCACGGCCGCTTCCGCCTCCCGGAGCGCCCGGGCTTCAGCTCCGCGCTGCGGCCCGAGGCCATCGCCACGTACCGCTTCCCGGAGGGGACGCGCATGGCGCGACAGTGAACCGACCCAGGCAGAGCAACGAGTCGAGGAGGGACCCATGCACCAACACACCGACGCGCTCGCGCGCGAGATCGCGCGGCAGGGCCCAGCACCTGCGGATCGACGTCCTGGAGATGGTCTGCCGGGCCGCAGAGCGGCCACCTCGGTGGCCCGTTCTCGGCGGCCGAGATCCTGGCCGCCCTGTACTTCCACCACCTGCGCCTCGATCCGGCGCGGCCGGACTGGCCCGAGCGCGACCGCTTCCTGCTCTCCAAGGGTCATGCCGCCCCGATCCTCTACGCGGTCGCTGGCCCGCCGCGGCTTCTTCCCGGTGGAGGAGCTGGAGACGTTCCGGCGCTTCCCCACCCGCCTGGAGGGCCACCCCGACCGCAAGCTGCCCGGGGTCGAGATGGTGGCCGGGCCGCTCGGGCCACGGCGTGGCCGTCGGTGCCGGGCATGGCCTGGGCCCTGTCGCGCGGGCATGCCCAAGCCCTCGGCCGCCAGCGGCGCCCTCGGCGCTGCGCCGCCGCGCCCGCGTCGTACGTCCTGCTCGGCGACGGCGAGCTCGACGCCGGGGTCGTCTGGGAGGGTGCCATGTTCGCGGCCAAGTACCGCCTGGGCAACCTCACCGCCATCGTCGACTACAACGGCATCCAGCAGACCGGCGCGACCGCGGACGTCATGCCCACCGAGCCCATCGCCGACGAAGTGGCGCTCCTTCGGCTGGCACGTCCAGGAGATCCACGGTCACAACGTCCGCGAGGTCCTCGACGCCCTCGACCGCGCCGACGAGGTCCACGCCCGGCCCTCGGTCATCATCGCCCGCACGACGAAGGGACGGGGCGTGAGCTACATGGAGTACGACCACCGCTGGCACGGCGGGCTGGTGCCCACCGCGGAGCAGCGGGAGCAGGCGCTGGCCGAGCTGCAGGCCTCGCTCGCCGAGCTCGGGGAGGAGGCTGACGGCATGACCACGCTGGCTCCCATGCGACCGGCCTACGGCGAGGCGCTCGTCGAGCTGGGCCGCGCCCGCGAGGACGTCGTGGCGCTCTCGGCCGACGTCTCCAACTCCGACTTCAGCTGGATGTTCGCGGAAGCCTTCCCGGAGCGCTTCCTCAACGTCGGCATCGCCGAGCAGAGCCTCGTCGACGTGGCCGTCGGTCTGGCCTACAGCGGCTACGTCCCCTTCGCCAACACCTTCGCCTTCCTCTTCGCCACGCGGGCCCTGGAGATGGTGCGCACGCACTGCTGCTACGGCGGCGCGCCGGTCAAGCTCATGGGCGCCTACGGCGGCGTCTCCGACTCGTTCGACGGGCCGACCCACCACGCCATCACCGACATCGCCATCATGCGAGCCCTGCCCGGGCATGACCATCGTCTCGCCGGCCGACGCGATGGCGGTGGCCAAGCTCCTGCCCGCAGGTGGCGGACTGGCCGGGTCCGGTCTACGTGCGCCTCAACCGCAACGAGGTGCCCGTCCTCTTCGACGACGACTACGCGCCCGAGATCGGCAAGGCCATCCTCCTGCGCGAGGGCGGCGACGTGACCCTCGTGGGCACGGGGCTCATGCTCTCGCCGCTGCCTGGAGGCGGCCGAGGAGCTCGCCGGCGAGGGCATCGCGGCCCGCGTCCTCGAGGTCCACACCATCAAGCCGCTCGACGAGGCCGCCGTCGTGGCGGCCGCCGAGCGAGACCGGGGCCCTCGTGACGGCCGAGGAGCACAGCATCATCGGCGGCCTCGGCGGCGCCGTCGTCGAAGCCGTGTGCGGCAGACTGTCCGGTGCCCGTCGAGCGCGTCGGCATCGCCGACCGCTTCGCCACGACCGGCGCCTACGAGGCCGTCCTCGAGGAGGTCGGGCTCGGCCACCGAGGCCGTCGTCGCGGCCGCCCAGCGGGCGCTGGCAGCCAAGCGGAGGTGAGTCACCGATGGAGACCATGCGATTCGCCGGCAAGTCCACCATCGTCACCGGCGCCGGCGCCGGCCTGGGACGCTCGATCGCCCTGCGCTTCGGCGCCGAAGGCGCGACGTGACCGTGGCCGACCTCGACCCCGCTCGTGCCGCCGACGTCGTGGCCGAGAGATCGAGGCCGCCGGTGGTCGGGCCCTCGCCGTCGGCGGCCGACGTGTCCAAGCCGCCGACGTGGCGCGCATGACCGACGCCGCCGTCGAGGAGTTCGGCCGCCTGGACATCCTCGTCAACAACGCCGGCGTGCGCGTCAT
Organism: uncultured Chloroflexia bacterium; assembly: GCA_963716815.1. Classification (GTDB taxonomy): domain Bacteria; phylum Chloroflexota; class Limnocylindria; order Limnocylindrales; family CSP1-4; genus JAFMJV01. The sequence continues at coordinate 82,197 of CAVQUM010000008.1, read as the reverse complement.
CGTGCCCTTCCTCGAGCAGACGCTCGACCAGTGGCAGTGGATGCTCGACGTGATGCTCACCGGGCCGATGCTGTGCAGCCAGGCCGCCATCCCCCACATGCTCGAGATCGGTCGCGGCAAGATCGTCAACGTGGGCTCGGTCACCGGCATCATCGGCCTGACCAAGCGCGCGGCGTACGCGGCCGCCAAGGCCGGTCTCCACGGTCTGACCCGGGCACTGGCCTACGAGCTGTCCAGCCAGGGCATCTGGGTCAACGCGGTGGCCCCGGGCCTGCTCGAGACGCCCATGAACACGGCCTACTTCCAGGACGAGCAGTTCATGGACCTCGCTCAAGCGCGAGCTGCCCGCTCGGCCGCTGGGGCCAGCCGAACGAGATCGGCAACGTCATCCTCTTCCTGGCCTCGGATGAATCGGACTACGTCTGCGGTGCGATCTGGAACGTGGACGGTGGCTGGCTCTCGGGCAAGGGCTACTGAGATGCGCCGCATCGTCACGGTCGGCCCCCGGCAGGTCCGAGCCTCGAGGATGGGCCCGAGCCGGTCGTCGGCCCGGGAGATGCTCTCATCGGGGTCGAGGCCGTGGGCCTGTGCGGCTCGGACATCCACTTCTACCTCGGCGACTACCCCTACGTGAACTACCCGCGCACGCAGGGGCACGAGTTCGTGGGCACCGTCGAGGAGCTCGGGGCCGGAGGTGACGGGCCTCGAGGTCGGCCAGCGCGTGGCCGTCGAGCCGCTCATGCCCTGCGGCACCTGCCTGCCCTGCCGCCGCGGCCACAGCAACTGCTGCACCCGCATGAAGACCATCGGTGTCCAGGTCGACGGCGGCCTCTGCGAGCGCATCGCGCTGCCGGCCGCGAACCTCTATCCCACCGGCGACCTGCCCGCCGACGTGGCCGTGCTCTCGGAGCCGCTGTCGATCGGCGAGCACGCAGTGGCACGCTCGAAGGTGGAGGCCGGCGACCAGGTCGTCGTCTTCGGGGCCGGCCCCGTCGGGTCAGGCCATCCTCGTCGTGGCCGCGGACCGGGGCGCCCGGGTCATGGTCGTGGACACGCTGGCGGGCCGCCTGACGCAGGCCGCATCCTTCGGGGCCGAGGTCACCGTAGATGCGAGCAACGAGGACACCGAGGCGGCCGTCGCGAGCCTGGACCTCGGAAGAGGGCCCGGTCTGCGTCTTCGAGGCCAGTGGTGTGCCGGCGGTGCTCGAGCAGGCGGTCCGAGTCGTGGGTGCCTCGGGCACGATCGTCGTGGTCGGCCTGTCCACCGAGCCGGCCTGTATCCCGCTCATCTCCTTCACCCGCAAGGAGCTGAACGTGCTCGGCTCGCGCAACAACCTCGGCGTCTTCGACCGGGCCGTGGAGACGGTCGCAGCGTCATGCTCCCGCCATCGGGGACCTGGTCACGCACCGGCTACCCTTCGAGCAGGCAGGGGAGGCCCTGGAGCTCCTCATCGAGCATCCGGAGCAGACCGAGAAGGTCATCGTCATGGTCGGGCGGGAGGAGTAGATGGCAGCCTACGATCGCTTCTCGCTGGCGGGCCGGACCGTCCTGGTCGCCGGTGCCAGCCGGGGCATCGGCCTGGCCATCGCACAGGAGGCGGCGGCCGCCGGGGCTCGCACGTTGATGGGCGCGCGTTCCCTCGAGGTCCTGCAGGAAGAGGCCGGACGGCTCACGGACCAGGGGCTGCGCGCCGAGGCCGTCGAGCTCGACGTGACCGACGAGGACGCTGTCGGCCGAGACGGTGCGCTCCCTGCCCGCGCTCGACGGTCTCGTGCTCGTGGCCGGCACCAACATCCGCAAGCGCTTCGAGACGTACACCGCGGACGACTACGCGCACATCCTCGACACCAACCTGCACGCCCAGACCCGCCTGGCCCAGCTGGTCGGGGCCGGCATGCTCTCGCGCGGCGAGGGCGGCAAGATCGTCTTCATCGGAAGCTCCAACCAGGTGACCTCGCTGCCGTACCTCGCGCTCTACTCCATGACCAAGGCTGCGCTCGGCGGGCTGACCCGTGCGCTCGCTGCGGAGTGGGGCCAGCACGACATCCAGGTCAACTGCATCGCGCCCGGGCTCATCTGGACCGACCTCACCGCGCCGGTGTGGGGTGATCCGGACATCGCCTCCTGGCGCGAGGGCGTCCAGCCCATCCGGCGCTGGGGCACGCCCGCCGACATCGCGCCGCTGGCGGTCTACCTGCTCGGGTCGGCCTCGGACTTCGTGACCGGGCAGACCCTGGCCGTCGACGGCGGCTACACCACCACCAAGGTCTGGCCCTTCCGGCCGGCTGACGACCGCATCCGGCTGAGCGACAGCCGGCGACGATCAGCCACAGGAGGTTCTGCCATGAACGACATCGAGCGAGTCGCACAGGTCCTGCGCGAAGCCGAGGCGGCACGCACTGCCATCGGACCTGCCTCGGACCTGGTCGAGGGCGGACTGTCCCTCGATGCCGCCCACGCGGTCTGCGAGCACAACGTGGCCCGACGCGTCGAGGCCGGCGAGCGCATCGCCGGCTACAAGGTCGGCTTCACCAACATCCCGGTGCGCGAGAAGATGGGCTTGCCCGATTCGACCTACGGCTACCTCTTCGAGGACATGGTCCTCGAGTCCGGCGGTGAGTCTGGCCATGGACGAGCTCATCGCGCCCAAGATCGAGACCGAGATCTGCTTCCGCCTCAAGAGCGACCTCTCCGGTGCCGGGCTTGGGCATCGACGAGGTGCTGGCCGCGACCGATGCCGTGTGTGCCTCGTTCGAGATCTGCGATGCGCGCATCCTCGACTGGAAGTGCCCGTACCCGGACTTCTTCGCCGACAACGGCTTCTCCGCACGCATCGTGCTCTCGGGCGAATGGGTTCCCGTCGAGCGAGGTCGACCTGCTGGGCGAGACCGTGAAGCTGGCCAAGGATGGTGAGGTCTTCGCCGAGGGCAAGGGCGAGATGGCCCTGGGGCATCCGGCCAACGCCGTGGCCTGGCTGGCGGGCAAGCTGGCCGAGCGCGACCTGGGCCTCAAGTCCGGTGACCTGATCATGACCGGAACCCTCACGGCCATCACGCCCATCGATGCCGGCTCATCCTACGAGGGCGTGTTCTCGACCCTCGGCAGCGTGACCAAGACGTTCGTCTAGACCCAGCCAGCCACAGCCCAGCCACAACGGAGGTTCCACCGTGAGCATCACCTCAGGCCGCCCTTCGGCCGACGAGCTGTACCAAGCGGCCGCGGGTGACTTCGACCGCTACGAGCTCGTCAAGGACGTCGTCGACGAGTGCATCGACCTGACCCTCAACTACCGCCAGAGCGGCCACCCCGGAGGCTCGCGCAGCAAGGTCCACATGCTGCTGTCGCTGCTGCTCTCGGGGGCCATGCGCTGGGACATCCTGCGGCCTGAGCGGACCTTCGGCGACCGCTTCGTCCTCTCGGCCGGCCACACCGTACCCCTCGTCTACGCGGTCCTGGCCGTGCTCAACGAGGCCCTGCGGGCGCGCGTCGAGCTCGACGGTGACGAGCGCTTCGCCTTCCCGGACGACGGCGCCCGCGCGCTCACGTGGGAGGACCTGCTGACCTTCCGTCACCGTGGCGGCCTGCCCGGCCACGCCGAGATGGCCGGCAAGACGCTGTTCTTCAAGGCCAACACCGGGCCCTCCGGTCACGGCATCCCCATCGCCGCCGGTGAGGCCCTGGCCCTCAAGATGGCCGGCTGCGACGAGGTGCGCGTCTTCGTCGTCGAGGGCGAGGGCGGGCTGACCCCGGGCGCGACCTGGGAGACCCTCAACTCGGCCTGGGGCCTGGGTCTCTCGAACCTCGTCTTCCTCGTCGACTGGAACGACTACGGCATCGACCCGCGCCCGGCCTCGTCGGTCATGGCGGGCTCGCCCGCCGACTGGTTCGGTGCGCAGGGCTGGCGCGTGCTCGGCACCGAGCAGGGCATGGAGTGGGACCCCGTTACCCGGACGATGCTCGACGTCGCCCGTGGCGAGAACCCGGAACGCGCTCCCTCGATGGCCTGGTTCCGGACGAAGAAGGGTCGTGGCTACGGGCGTGGAGGACGCGGCCAGCCACGGTCTTGCCCATCCCCTCAACAGCCCGGAGTTCTGGGCCGTCCGACACGGGTTCATGGACCGCTACGGCGTGACCTACGAGGGGGCCGACCAGCCGGCACCGAACGACGCCGCTGCGGTCGCCGACCAGGCCCGCGCCAACTTCAGCGTGGCCATGAGCGTTCTGCGCGCGCGACCCGGAGCTGGTCCGCTGGCTCTCGGACCGGCTGCTGGAGATCGCGGCCACGGTGCCGGACGACGTCCCCGGACGCTCCCTGAAGGGGGCCACCGCAGGCGTCTTCGACGACACCGCCATCACCGACTTCCGCTCCTACCCGGCGGAGCTGTACAAGGCTCCCGGGGACTCGGCGCCCAACCGCGCCGCCCTCGGCGCCTGGGGCTCGTACGTCAACGCCTACGCCAAGGCGGCGTACGGTCGGCCGCTGTTCATCGCCTGCTCGGCCGACTTGGCCAACTCCACCAACATCGCCGGCTTCGGCGCCGACTGGGGCGAGATGCCCGGCTTCGGCTGGTACGAGCGCGATGACAACCCCGGCGGCGCGCTGCTGCCGCAGGAGATCACCGAGTTCGCCAATGCGGGCATCCTCGCCGGCATGGCCTCGGTCAACTTCGCTGACGACCCCGTCTCGGGTTTCGATGGCTACTGGGGAGCCTGCTCCACCTACGGCTCCTTCTCCTACCTCAAGTACGGGCCCTTCCGCCTGCTCAGCCAGATGGCCCAGGACTGCGATCTGCGCCTGGGACGGATCCTCTGGGTCGCCGGCCACTCCGGCCCGGAGACGGCCGACGACTCGCGGACCCACTTCGGCATCTTCGCTCCCGGCGTGACCCGCCTTTTCCCGGAGGGTTCGGTCATCGACCTCCACCCCTGGGAGTACAACGAGGTGCCGGTCGTGCTCGGGGCCGCCTTCGCCACCGACGTCCCCATCGTGGCCCTGCACCTGACCCGGCCGCCCATCGAGATCCCCGATCGCGAGGGACTGGGCATGCCCTCCCACTTCGAGGCTGCCCGCGGTGCCTACGTGATGCGTCCGTTGCGGGCCGACTCGCCGCCCATGGGGACCGTGTTCGTGCGGGGCACGGTGCCGACGGCGAACCTGGTGAGGCTCCTGCCGGAGCTCGACCGACGGGGTCTCAACGTGAAGGTCGTCGCGGCCATCAGCCCGCAGCTCTTCAGGCTGCAGGACGCCGCCTATCGCGAGGCCACCGTCTCCGCTGCCGATCGGCTCGACGCCATGGTGGTCACCAGTGGAGCCCTGGCCTTGATGCGTGATTGGGCCGATGTGCCAACGGTCGGCCGAGTACTCGCTCTCGGCCGACTGGGACGACCGGTGGCGCACCGGCGGCACGATCGACGAGGTCATCGAAGAGGCCCGACTCGACGAGGACAGCATCCTGGCTGCCATCGAGCGGTTCGTGGCTGACCGAGAGGACCGTGTCCGCCAGCTACGAGAGACGGTCGAGTCGATTCGGGCGTCCTGGTGATTCCCGACAGCATGCGTGCCGTCGTGGCCTACGCGCCGGAGGACTTCCGCCTGGAGGAAGTGCCGGTCCCGGTCCCGGGCCCGGATGAGCTTCTCGTCAAGGTCGAGGCCTGCGGCATCTGCGGCAGCGATGTCAAGGCCTTCAAGGGCGCGGCCAACTACTGGGGCGGACCGGGCATCCCCAAGTACATGGTCACGCCCTGCACGATCGGGCATGAGTTCGTGGGCCACGTTGCGGCGGTGGGCGAAGGGGCCCCCGAGCGGCACAGCGTGGATGTAGGCGATCGGGTCACCGCCGACCAGATCGTCCCGTGCCGCGAGTGCTGGTATTGCACGCGCGGCAAGTACTGGATGTGTGCCGTGCACAACATCTTCGGCTGGCGAAACGTCGTCAACGGTGCCTGGGCCGACTTCATGATCTTCCCGCGCAACGCCATCGTCCATCGCGTCCCCGACGAGATGCCCATCGAGCTGGCGGTGCTCACCGAGCCGGTCAGCTGCGCGGTCCACGCCGTAGAGCGGGCCCGCATCGAGTTCGGCGACTTGGTGGTCATCTCGGGCACCGGTTCGATCGGCCTGGCCATGGTCGGCCTGGCCCGTCTGAAGGGCGCCGGCACGGTCGTGGCCGTGGACCTCTCGGAGGAGCGCCTGGCGATGGCCCGGACCTTCGGTGCCGACGTGACGCTGGACCCTCGCAACGTCGATGCGGTCGAGGCCGTCCGGGAGCTCAGCGGTGGCGTCGGCTGCGATGTCTACATCGAGTCATCGGGGAACCCCAAGAGCGTCCTGCAGGGGCTGGAGATGCTGCGCAAGCTGGGCCGCTTCGTGGAGTTCAGCGTCTTCGGTGAGGCGGCCACGGTGGACTGGTCGATCATCGGCAACAAGAAGGAGCTCGACATCTACGGCTCGCACTTGGGGCCCTACAGCTACCCGGTGGCCATCGACCTGATGGCCCGCGGGGACCTCAGGATGGACGGCGTGGTGACGCACTTCCTGCCGCTCGAGCAGTGGCACGAAGCCCTCGACCTGGTCATCGACGGCACCCGCTCGATCAAGGTGGCCATCCGGCCATAGGAGGACCATGGGATGAGCGAAGGCATCGAGTCGTTCGACAGGCTGTTCGACTCCTTCGTGATCGGCAACGCATCACTCGAGAAGCTCTGGACCGGCGCCCGTTGGGCCGAGGGGCCCGTCTGGTTCGGCGACGCCGGCTGCCTGCTCTTCAGCGACATCCCCAACGACCGCATGCTGCGCTGGGTGGAAGATGGCCCGGTCACCGTCTTCCGAAAGCCGGCGAACTACACCAACGGCCACTATCGCGACCGGCAGGGCCGGTTGATCTCCTGCGAGCACGGCGGCCGGCGGGTCACGCGCACCGAGGTCGATGGTTCGATCACGGTCGTGGCCGACCGCTTCGCAGGAGGACGGCTGAACTCACCCAACGACGTCGTCGTCAAGTCGGACGGCACGGTCTGGTTCACCGACCCGCCCTACGGCATCTACAGCCACTACGAGGGCCACAAGGCCGCGAGCGAATACGGAGGGCAATACGTGTTCCGTGCCGACCCGGAGACCGGCACGGTCGACGTCGTGGCCGAGGACTTCGTGCGGCCCAACGGGCTGGCCTTCTCGCCCGACGAGACGGTCCTGTATATCGCTGACAGCGGCCTGACCGAGGATCGCGACGGGCCTCACCACATCCGCGCCTTCGACGTGGAGGATGGCCGGCGACTGACGCGGGGCCGGGTCCTGCTCGAGGTCTCGCCCGGCTTCCCGGACGGTCTGCGTGTGGATAGCGAGGGCTTCATCTGGTCCAGTGCCGCCGACGGCGTCCACTGTTATGCCCCGGATGGGCGTCTCCTGGGCAAGATCCTGGTGCCGGAGGCGGTGGCCAACCTCACCTTCGGAGGGCCAAGGTACAACCGGCTGTTCATCACCGCGACCTCGTCGCTGTACTCCATCTACCTCAACCGCGAGGGTGCCCAGCGCCCCTGATCAGCCCCCGGTCCGGGCCGTGTCGACCCACGGTCAGGCGCTGATGGCCTGCTTCACCGCGGCGCACGTCGTCACCGTCGACACGTTCTGCAGGGCGTAATCGATCGAGGCGCGGTGCCAGTCGGCGTTCATGCTCGAGCACCCGTCCTCGGGCACGATCATGAAGTAGCCCTTGTCGGCGCCCGTGCGCGCCGTGTGCTCGATCGACATGTTCGTCCACGCACCGGTGACGATGATCGTGTCGCGGCCCAGGCCGGTGAGCAGGGCTTCGAGGCGTGTCCCCTCCCACGCGCTCATGCGCATCTTCTCGACGACGAGGTCTCCGTCCTGCGGTTCGAGACCCGCCACCGGCGCAGCGCCCCAGGTCCCGCGGACCGTGCTGCCGGCCTTGACGCCCTCGAACAGCGGTGCGTTGACCTTCAGGCCCGGCGCGCCCGGTTCGACGATGTACCAGACGTGAAGCACGGGCACTCCCCGGGATCGGCAGGCAGCAGCGAGGTCGACCAGGTTGGCCACGACGTTCTGCTCCCTGGCATGAGCGGCCGAGCCCGTCTCGGCATACACACCGCCATCGGTGATCACGTCGTTCTGCAGGTCCTGGATGATGAGGGCACAGCGCCCGGGGTCAAGGATCAGGTCGTCACTCATGGTCTTCTCACCTCATGAACGGCTCGCGGCGCGGGCCGACCGACGTGCGCAGCGTGTAGATGGACGTGGAGGCGGCGATGAAGAGCGTCCGCCAGTCCGGGCCGCCCCAGGCCAGGTTCCCGATGACCTCCGGCACGGGTGCCACCCCGAGGTGCTCGGCGTCGGGCGAGATGACCCAGACGCCACCTGGTCCGGTGACCCAGACGTTCCCGCGCTCATCGCACTTCATGCCATCGGGGAGGCCTTCCACCGAGTCGGAGCTGATGCCCTCGAAGAACAGGCGCCCGTTGGCGAGCCGCCCGTCGGTCAACACGTCGAACACCTTGATGTGTCCACGCGGTGTGTCGTTCACGTACAGGAGCGATTCGTCGGGCGAGAAGCAGAGGCCGTTGGGCATTTCGAACTCGTCCTCCGGCACGACCAGGTCGAGATCGGCCTGGCCGCCCCCGGGTGGGATGCGGAAGACGCCCTGCCATCCGAGGTCGCGCGTCCGCTCCACCCCGTAGTGAGGCATGCGGCCGTACCAGGGGTCGGTGAAGTAGATGGCGCCGTCGGAGCGCACGCAGACGTCGTTGGGGCTGTTGAGGTACACGCCCTGCCAGTGGTAGGCCAGCGTCTCGCGCGACCCATCCCTGTGCTCGCGAACGAGCGAGCTGGTCACGTGCTCGCACACGATGAGGTCGAGCTCGCCATCCAGGGTCATGCCGTTGCACTTGCGGGACGGCTTGAGCACCTCGCTCACCGATCCGTCGAGCGTGATCTTGCGGCGGACGTCCGCGGGCATGTCGGAGAAGTAGAGGATCTGCCCGGTCGGGTGCCAGATGGGTCCTTCCGTGAACGTGAAGCCGGTCGCCAGTCGCTCCACCCCGGAGCCCGCCTCCACGAGCTGGTGCATCACCGAGGATCTTGCGTCGATGCCGGTCACTGCTTCCCCCTTCCGAGTCCGCTGATTTGAGTCTCGAACCAGCGCCTCCGCGGACGAGGGTGGCGCCGGCCCTTCGTCCACTCGGCCTACTGACGCGCGACCCAGTCGTCGAGCTGGCGCAGGTAGGTCCTGCGCTCGGCATCATCGAGCCAGCTGATGGTGAAGGCATTGCGCACGAGCTGCACGACGTCGTCGCGCGTGAGTCCCGCCTCGTGCTGGAGCGTTGCGAGGTTGTCCGCGACGTAGCCGGGGAAGTAGGCCGGGTCGTCGGAGTTCACCGTGACCAGCACGCCCCGCTCGTAGAGGGCGCGGATCTCGCGCGCCTTGGTCCCATCGGTCACGTACGAGTTGGAGATGGGACAGCAGGTGAGGCCGATGCCACGCCCGACCAGCTCGGCCACGATGGCCGCATCCTCGAGGGCGTTGACACCGTGATCGATGCGCTCGACGCCGATCTCGTCGAGGCACTGGCGGATGTGCGCGGTCGAATCCTGCTGGTCGACATCGCAGTGCATCGTGATGCGGTAGCCCTGCTCGCGGGCGGCGGCGAAGACCTCGCGGAACTTGACCGGCGGGTTGTCCCGCTCATCGGAGTCCAGCCCGACACCGACGATCCAGTCGCGGTAGCTCGCGGCCTGCTCGAGCGTCTCGAAGGCCGACTCGACCGAGTGGTCGCGCAGGAAGCACATGATCAACTGCGAGCGGACCCCAAGGCCTTCGACCGCTTCGACCTGGGCTCGGCGCAGGCCCGTGATGACGGTGTCGAAGCCGATCCCGCGGCCCGTGTGGGCCTGGGGGTCGAAGAACAGCTCGACGTAGACGAGCCCTTGCGCCGCGACCCGTTCGAAGTAGGCCGTCGCGAGGTCGAAGAAGTCCGCTTCGGTCCGCAGGACGGACATGCCCTCGTAGTACTGCGCGAGGAACGAGGAGAGATCGTCGAAGTCGTAGGCCGCGCGCATCGCCTCGACCGAGCCATAGGGCAGCTCGACCCCGTTGCGCGCCGCGATCTCCAGCTTCAGTTCCGGCTCGAGCGTGCCCTCGATGTGCAGATGGAGCTCAGCCTTGGGGATCGTGCGGATGAACGTGTCGATGTCCACGCTGGTGCCTCCCTGCTCGTGTGAGCCGTCCTGCACGGATACGCGCGAGGTCCGCGTCAGGACTTGGCGAGCGCCTGCTTCACCGCGTCCGAACGCTCGGCGTAGTAGTAGGCACAGCCCGACTTGACGAAGTCCGCCTCCATCCCGAGGTCGGCGAGGGCGCGCTTCACCTTGGCCGGTGAGACTCCGAGCTCCTTCGCCATCGCTCCTGCCGAGAGCCCTTCACGTCCGGCGTCATCCTTGGCCATGGGTATCCCTCCGCTCATGTGCCGACCGGCGCAGGCCGATCGATGCGGCCATGTTCTCACCTGCGTACACGGTCGCCGTCGAGGCGGACGACCTCCTGATCGACCGACTGTATGCTGCGGCCGGAGTAGCCGGTTCGCCAAACCCAGACCGACGCGCCGAAGGCTACTGCTATTGCCGAGCCATCGCTACGCGATAGCGCTCCTCCTCGGTGATGAGGTGGTCGAAGTCCTCTGCGGCCTCGTCGATGTCGATCTGCACCCACTTGACGCGACCGTTGAAGACGCTGCCGCGGGGCGAGTAGTCATCGCTCACCGGTGTGGCCGTGTCGGAGCCGACATCGGTGGTCTCATCGCCGGAGAAGACCATCGGCACGGTCGCGTCCACGCGACCCTGCGCCACGTGCTTCCCGTCGATGAACAGCTCGGACGGTCCCGCCCTTGCCCAGCCCGCCGCCGTCGTAGGTGAACTCCATCCGCACCTGGTGCTCGCCGGCGGCATCGACGTCTCGGCGGCCACCTTGTAGCGGGCAAGGCCGAAGGTGTTGTAGCAGTAGGCCGGACGTCCGTCGATGGCGTAGAGGGCCCAGCCACCGAAGGCACCGCCCTGCGCCACGATGACGCCGTCCGCGCCGCCCTCGGGCACGGTGATCTTCGGCGGTCACCGCGTGGGACTTGTTCTTGATCACGACCATCGAGTTCTCGGACAGCCGGCCCATACCACCGAAGAGGACCTGCGAGTGGCCCTTGATGAGCGGTGGGGCGGCCCGCGAGATCGGCGTTGAAGCGTTCGGCGCGGCGATCGTCGAGCGGCAACACGTTGTACTTCGTAGCCTCGATGAGGAACAGCCGCTGCAGCTCGGCGCAGCCTCTCCGGCTGTTCGGCCGCGAGGTCGTGGGCCTGCGTCCAGTCGTCGGGGCCGTAGAGCTCCCAGGTGTCGTCGTCATACGGTGTGGGCTCGGACCCAAGCACCCACGGGATGCTGTGCCGGGTCACCGCGGTCCAGCCCTTGTGATAGATACCGCGGTTGACGAACATCTCGAAGTACTGCGTCTCGTGATGCTCAGCGGCGCCGGCGTCATCGAAGGACGCTCGCATCGAGAAGCCCTCGAGCGGCTTCTGCTGGACCCCGTTCACGAACGTCGGCTCAGGCAGGCCGGCCACATCGAGGACGGTCGCGGCCACGTCGATGACGTGCGAGAACTGGGTGCGGATCTCGCCCTTGGCCTTGATCCCGTCGGGCCAGTGGACGATGGTGCCGTTGCGCGTGCCGCCCCAGTGCGAGGCGACTTGCTTGGTCCACTGGTACGGCGTATCCAAGGCATGGGCCCACCCGACCGCGTAGTGGTTGTACGCAGCCGGGGTCCCGAACTCATCGAGATGCGAAGCCATCATCTCGGTCGTCTCGAGCGCGGCCGCGCCGTTGAGGCTCATGAGCTCGTTGAAGGTGCCGTGCGGTGTGCCTTCCGCCGAGGCTCCGTTGTCGCCGATGATGTAGTAGATGAGCGTGTCGCCAAGGACACCCAGCTCGTCGATGGCGTCCACGAGGCGGCCGACGTGGTGGTCGGTGTGCTCCAGGAAACCGGCGTAGACCTCCATCTGTCGCGCGAGCACCGGTTTCAGCTCGTCCGCGATCTCATCCCAGGCCTCGATCTCGTCGGGTCGCGCGGTCAGCTCGGCATCCGCGGGGATGACGCCGAGAGCCTTCTGGCGCTCGAAGGTGGCCTTGCGTAGCTCGTCCCAGCCGGCGTCGAACATGCCCCGGTACTTGTCCGACCACTCGGTGGGCACGTGGTGTGGTGCATGTGTCGCACCGGGCGCGTAGTACATGAAGAAGGGCTTGTCGGGCATGAGCGCCTTCTGCTGGCGGACCCAGTCGATGGCGTGGTCGGTCATGTCCTCGGTGAAGTGATAGCCCTCTTCTGGCGTGCGGTCCGGTTCCACCGGCACCGTGTCCCGGTAGATGGCCGGGGCGTACTGGTTGGTCTCGCCGCCGATGAAGCCGTAGAAGTGCTCGAAGCCGGAGCCGGTCGGCCACTGGCGGAACGGCCCCATGGGGCTGGACTCCCAGACCGGGACCTCGTGGCACTTGCCGAACTGTGCCGTGGAGTAACCGTTGAGCTTCAGCGTCTGGGCGAGGGGCGCGCAGGTGTTGGGGATGACCGAGTTCTGACCCGGCGCGGACGTGGCCAACTCGGTGATGGCGCCCATGTTCACGGTGTGGTGGTTGCGGCCGGTGAGCAAGGCCGCGCGCGTGGGTGCGCACAGGGCCGTGGTGTGGAAGCGGTTGTACTTCAGCCCGTTCGCGGCGAGGCGCTCCGCGGTCGGCGTGGCCGCCGGGCCACCGAAGGCGCTCGACGCGCCGAAGCCGACATCGTCGAGCAGGACGACGAGCACGTTGGGTGCGCCCTCGGGCGGCCGCAGCGGCTCGAGGGGAGGGAAGCTCGTGTCGGGATCCTTGGCGTCGTACGTCGTCAGGCCGACATGCTCGCGATCGGGGATGGGGAGGATGCTGCGGGCGTGGCGGTCTTGGCTGTCAGGCATCGATAACGACCTCGCTGGGACCGCGCCAGGCGCGCGGTCGTTCGATCATGTGTGCCCCGGCATCCGTGGAGGCAGCAGGCGGGACCAACGGCTTGCCGCCCCGTTCACCGGGCGCCCGACGAGCGAGCGCCCGGTCTTCGAGTGGCTAGAAGCGGCGGCGGCCGGGCGTGACGGCAGCGCCCACGACGGCGGCCTTGGCCACCGGAGAGCGGCCGGGCTTGGCGACGGCAGCGCCCACGACGACGGCCTTGGCCACCGGCGCTGGGCCCGGCTTGACGGCCGCGGTCACGACCGCGGCCTTGGCAACGCGGGATGGTCGGAGTGGCATATCAGGCTCCTTCTGCCTCGAGTGCCGCGTCGGCTTCGACCGCGGCGATGATGGCCTGGATGGGGATCCGTCCGTCGGCGACCAGCTGGGCACCGGCGCGGCGCAGGGCTGAGGCGAACGGCGCGGCCCACAGGTTCTCGTAGATGAGCGCGGCGGCCACGCTGCCGGGGGCCATGGCCTCCGCGAGCGTGACGACGTCGTCGGCTGCGAGCGTCTCGGCCAGCTCGGCCTCGATGCGGGCGAACTCGCCGAGGTCGGGCACGTCGGACAGCTCCATCGCGTCGACCGAGCCGTCCTCCTCCTTGACCATGATGACCAGGTCCATGATCCGGATGACCCCGGCGTCGTGGAGCTTGAGCAGCTCCTCGGCACCCTCACCGGTGAAGTTCTGCTGTCCCTCGGGGAACTCGACGATCAGGTAGTCGACGGGCCCCAGCTCGTCGATCGATCTCTCGGTCATGTGTACTCCGTTCGATGTGAGGATTGTCTCCGCCATTGTGGGTGCACTGACCCGGTCGCGTCACCACCCATAGCGGATGAGAAACCCGAACGTGCGCCTGCGGGCACGATCGCCGGAACGACCAGCTGCGAATCGCGCCGTGTCTGAGCCCGCTACTTCGGCTCGAGCGTGCCCACGAACTCCCAGCTCCTGACGAACCACTGTCGGAGCTCGTCGGGGCGCTCCAGCAGCTCGTCGGGCACGACCGCGAAGTCGGGCATGTCCCTGCCGTACTGCACCGGGATGCGGCTGTCGTAGCGCTCGATGAACGCCGCCTGGTCTGCCTTGGAGAACCGCAGCGCGGTCGCGCCCTCCTTGTCGATGAAGCTCGTCATGTATCCGTTGCGTGAGGTGTAGGGGTTGGCGGCGCCCTTGCGCTCGACACCCTCGACCGAGGCTACGAGCTGCTCATAGTGCGCGAGCCGGTCAGCCGGTCCCTGGTACGTGGCCTTGCCCATGGTCAAAGCATCGCACGGGTGTCGACCGCTGCCTACCGCGAACGGGAAACAGCCCGCCTCGAAGGGCTCGCTGGCCAGGAGGCCGTGCCCGAAGGTGTTGTGCTCGATGAGCACGGCATCGAGGCTGCGTTCAGGTGGCCACGCTTTCGATGTGATGGCGGCCGTGCGCGCTCTTCACGTCGACGACCAGATCGCCCGAATGCGCGGTCGTGACCACCGAGTGACAGGTTGTGGACCCGGCGAAGCCCTGTCCGGGGTCGTAGCTGATGGTGTTCGACTCGTAGTCGATGATGACCCACGACAGCAGCCCGGTGGTCTTGTTCTCAGCGATGAGATAGCGCTCGACGCGGTTGCCCCAGAACACGGACGTGTGCACGTCGAAGGGCGCGAGGATGTCGCTGTATCTCGGTTCGGTGCCCTCGAACATGGCGGTCGGCACCAGCTCGTAGCCGGGCGGCAGTCCCGCCCTGGCCGCGGCCTCGTCCTCGACCTCGTAGGCCAGGGAGTAGCTGTACGGCTCCACCACGAAGCCGATGTACCGGCCATCTCGAACTGCCCGCTTCACGACCCACTTCTGCACCCCTGCCGGGAGCTTGCCGAACATCTCCGCACGTTGATACAGGCCGCCGACGGTCTTGGGGCTGATCAGGTCCTCGGTCTTCTTGAGGCCGATCAGGGCAGGCTGCTGTGGAGTACGGCCGAACCGTCGCAGCTATCCTTGGTGCTGAACCCCGATGGCAGGCGCCTCTTCTGCTGCCGGACGCCCAGCCGGTCGAAGGAAGATCCGGATGCTCGTACTCGATGAACCCTACGTCTCGGACTTCCTGCTCCAGTGTGCGGAAGATCACGGCCTGCCCGTGCTGCTGACGCCGGCGGCCAGGCGATTCGCGACCGGGCGATCACTGAACTTCGTGGAGCCGGAGCTCGCGAGTGGCCTTGGGTCCAGTGCCACCGCGCCGCGCATCCTGACGACTTCGGAGAACGCCCTGCCGCTGATCACCGAGGCCCTCCCAGGTTCCGAGCTTGCCGCGCAGGTCAACCTCTTCAAGGACAAGCTCGCGTTCCGACGCGCGACCGCGTCGCTGCACCCCGACATCGAGTTCCGGAGGATCTCGCTGGAAGGACTGGCCGAAGCGGATCCTGCCGACTTGCCCTATCCGTGTGTGATCAAGCCCTCGGTCGGCTTCTTCAGCCTGGCCGTGCATCCGCTGTTCGGACCCGAAGCCTGGGCTGACACGGTCAAGGAGATCGAGGCGGAGATGGCCGCTGCCCGTGACGTCTATCCGTCATCGGTGGTGGACGCGTCGGTCTTCATCGTCGAGCAGCTGATCGAGGGCGAGGAGTTCGCGGTCGACGGCTACCTCGACAGCCGTGGCCAGCCGGTCATCCTGGGCATCTACCGGCACCTGTTCGCCTCCGGTCATGACGTGAGCGACCGCGTCTACGTCACCTCGAAGGAGATCATCGAAGACCGTCTCCCTGCCGCCACCGAGTACCTGAGCGCACTCGGCCGGGTCACGGGCTGCCGCGACTTCCCCTTCCATGCGGAGTTGCGGCGCGACGGGTCGGGGACCTTGCGCCCCATCGAGATCAACCCACTTCGGTTCGGCGGCTGGTGCACGACGGCCGACATGACGGCGCAGGCCTTTGACCTCAACCCCTACCTGGCCTGGTTTCGCGCCGAAGTCCCGGACTGGCCGGCGATCCTGGCCGATCGATCCGGGGACACCTACGCCATCGTCGTCCTGGACGACTCGACCGGCATCGACGCAGACGAGATCCGCTCGTTCGATCTCGACGCGGTATGCGCCCGCTTCGGTCACGTGATCGAAGCCCGTCCCATCGACCATCGCGAGTACCCCGTGTTCGGGTTTCTCTTCGTGCGCACGCCCAGCGCGGACCTTTCCGAGCTGGAAGCGATCCTGGCGTCGGACCTGGTGGAGTTCGTGAACAGGTGACCGCAGCCATCGACCCCTGAATCAGCGACCAGCGGTCGCGCGCGGTCGACGAGCCCCCGGAGCCGACAGCACCGCGGCTGGCGGCATGTCCGGCGGCGCTGGCACTTGACCGGCCCGACTCGCGAGTGCCACGCTTGCGGCGGCGCGCACCCTCCAGAAGGTGTGCGATGCGCGAGGGGGATGCCATGCGTCGGTGGCTCATGTCCGCGATCGGTGTCGCGATGGGCCTGCTGCTGAGCTGGTCGACGGCCGGGGTCACAGGCCAGTCGCCCGAGGCGACGGATCTGGCCGCAGGGCCGGCACGGCCGATCGTCGTCGATCACACGACCACGGATCTGGAGCTTGTGCCCGATGCCTGGCTGGAAGCGGCTCGCGCGCGGGTCGCCTTCGTCTACGGCCACACGTCGCACGGCAGCCAGCTCGTTTCCGGGGCCGACTACCTGCGCGACCACGTGGACTTGGCCCGGTTCGCCTTCCGTACGGCGGACCTGCTGATCCCACCGCTGTCGTCACCGGCCGCCTTGCGAGTCGGTGAGGATGGCGAATGGTGGTGGGACGAATCCGCGTTCCTGAAGTCCGCGCGAAGGCACCTCGACGCCGCCCATGCGGCCGAGCCCGACCAGATCCGCGCCTTCATGTGGTCGTGGTGCGGTGAGCAGTCGTTCAACTCCAGGGCCACGGTCCGCGGCTACCTCTCCCTGCTGGAACGGCTGGAGCAGGAATACCCCGACGTGGTCATCGTCTACATGACCGGGCACACCGACGCGGACGAGGCCACGCGGCTCGCCCGCAACAACGAGCTCGTGCGCGAGTACGCGCTCGCGAACGGCAAGGTGCTGTACGACTTCGCGGACATCGAGAGCTGGCTGCCGGACGGCTCGCCCTACGAGGGGGTTCCCGATGACGGGTGCCCGTGGTGCCGATCGTGGTGCCGGGACCACCCGGGCGTGTGCCCGGATCCGGCGGTCGACTGTGCCCACTCGCACTCGCTGAACTGCCTGCTCAAGGGCAAGGCGCTGTGGTGGCTGGCGGCGCGCCTGGCCGGCTGGGAGGGGGTCGCGACGACCGAGTAGGCGTCAGCGGTGCTCGATGACGCAGGGCTGCCTCGCCGCAGTGGCGTGGGCAGGTGAGGCATGATGCCGGGATGACGGAGCAAGGCGCTGTGTCGCCCGAGCAGGTCGAGCGCGAAAGACACGAGACCGAGCGCAGCTCGCACGCCATCTATGGGCTCATCATCATCACCGCGACCCTGGTCGCCGACCGCCTCGTGGCGGAGGATGCGACCTCGTCCCTGCTCGCGCTGTGGGGGGCGGCCGGCGTCCTGGTGCTCGCACATGTCTATGCGGCTGCTGTGGCGGAGATCGGCGAAAAGGGTCGCTGGCTGACACACGCCGAGCGGCACGTGCTCATCGCCGACAACGTCCCCGTGCTCGCCGCGGTCGCCGTGCCAAGCCTGCTGCTCATGGCAGCGTTGCTGGGCTGGCTCGAGCTGTGGATCGCGCTCGACTTGTCGGTCCTCCTCTCGATCGCCGCGCTCTTCGCCGTCGGTGCCTACCAGGCCCGTCGACAGCACGCCGGCGCCGGTGTCCGGATCGGACTCGGGGCTCTCGGCGGGCTCATCGGCTGCGTGGTCATCGTGCTCGAGGTGGCGTTCTCCCACTGACGCTCCGCGAGACGGTAGCCGTGCGTGAGGACTCGGCCATGTGTCGTGCTCTGCCCTCGCCGTTCGTTGCGGGTGTCACCGACGCGTAGCAGCCCTATGCTTGTGAGAGCCTTCCACGGGGTGCCATGATGCGGATGACGGACTTTCGCCCAGGCTGGGCTGTCGTGACCAACGACGGTCGTCGGCTGGGCGTGGTCAAGGGCGTGGGGCGGAGCTTCGTCCTGACTTCCCGCCATGGCTTTGCCGCGGACCTCTACGTTCCAGCGTCGTACATCGCCAACGTGGAACACGAGACCATCCACCTCAGCCTCACCCACGAAGCTGTCGAGCAGCTGGGATGGGAGCAGGTGCCGCGCGACGACGAGCCCGAGACCGGCCCCCAGAGCGACCTGCACCGGCACATCTGACCGACGGCTCGCACGGAGAGCGGGAGCTCCTTGGACCAGGGCGCAACGGTCCGGCCGGTGCAGGCTGTTCAGGCGCCGCGCCCCCGGCGGGGCCGGCCCGATCGACGGCATGGCGCCGGTGTCACCGCTGTACCATTGATAGGCGACTTCGGGTCGCAGCCGTCTGACCGCCCCCCATCAGCTCATCGAGTCACTCCCGTTCGGAGACGCCTCATGCCTGAGCCGCTGGTCCAGATCAACGAGCTGGTCAAGACCTACGAGACGCCGGCGGGCCCGCTCGGGGTCCTGCAGGGCATCGACCTGGAGATCGGGCGAGGGGAGTTCATCGCTCTCGTAGGTCCCTCTGGTGGTGGCAAGTCCACGTTCCTGAACATGCTCACGGGCATCGACCGGCCGACCTCGGGGTCGGTGGTCGTGGACGGCATGGACGTCTCGACGACCAGTGAGCGCAAGCTCACGCGCTGGCGCGCGCGCAACATCGGCATCGTCTTCCAGTTCTTCCAACTGCTGCCTACGCTGACCGTGCTGGAGAACGTGATGATGCCCATGGACTTCGCCCGCGTTCACAGCCGGCAGGAGCGCAGCGAGAAGGCCGTGGCGCTGCTGGAGCGGTTCGACGTCGCGAGCCAGGCGGACAAGACCCCGGACCTGCTCTCGGGTGGGCAGCAGCAACGCGTCGCCATCGCCCGTGCTCTGGCCAACGACCCGCTGCTGCTGGTCGGCGACGAGCCTACTGGCAACCTGGACCACATGAGCGCTGCGGTCGTCTTCGAGACCTTCTACGAGCTGAGGGACCAGGGTCAGACGGTGATCATCGTGACCCACGACCGAGAGGTCGTGCAGGACGTGCCCACGGTGCTGAAGATCAGCGACGGGCTCATCGACTCCACGCCGCTCGAAGCGGCTGCCAAGCGCCAGGCGCGAGAGCAGCAGGCCGCGCGGCTGGCAGAGCGGTAGGCGGGGGCTGAAGATATGATCGGATCTCGTCTACGCAAGATCTTCCGGGACGTCTGGGCCAGGAAGAGCCGCGCCATGATGGCCTCCACGGCCATCTTCGTGGGCGTCCTCGGCGTCGTGACCCTCTTGTCCGCGGGCGACCTGCTCACGAGCCAGCTGAAGCATGACCTGAGTGAAGACGACCTCGCGATGCAGGCGGTCTTCGTCTCGGCCCCGGGTGGGTCCGAGCTGGACAACGAGGCCTACCTGCGCGCGCTGGAGGAGACCCCCGGCGTCACACGTGTCGAAGGACGCGCCGTGCAGCCGCTGGCGTGGAAGCTGCCCGACGAGCCCGAGTTCGAGGACGGCTTCATCCTCGCCGCCTGGGAGCCCTTCGAGGAGATCGCGATCCAGCCCATGCGCCTCGCCGGCGAGGGTCGCTATCCGTCCGCCGGCGAGCAGGAGATCGCCGTCGAGCTGCGCATGGCCGAGAGGTACGAGCTCGGTGTCGGCGACCAACTCGTGTTGCGTTCCGCCGGTGGTGACCCCGATGGGGAAGCCTGGACCATCAGCGGCCTGGTGTTCATGCCCTATGCCTCGTTCGGCCCCATGGGCATGCCGGTGCCCAGTGACGCCAGCCTGTTCGCGACCTTCGAGGACGCCCAGGCGCTGGGTGGGTTCACCGGCTTCAACACGCTGTATGCCCGCTACACCGACTTCCCCACGGCCCAGGCCCAGGCCGATGCGCTCTATGCTGCCGTCGCCCAGGAGACCCCGTACATCACGGTCTTCGG
The DNA here is from genome assembly GCA_963716815.1 of uncultured Chloroflexia bacterium. Lineage (GTDB taxonomy): Bacteria > Chloroflexota > Limnocylindria > Limnocylindrales > CSP1-4 > JAFMJV01. The sequence continues at coordinate 62,156 of CAVQUM010000008.1, read as the reverse complement.
CTACACCGACGATCCGGCGGAGAGCTTCTACATCACCCAGACCGAGGAGATGACCAGCATGCTCAGCATGCTTGGCATCATCGCCATGATCGTGGCCGGTCTGCTCGTGCTGAACGTCATCAACAGCATCGTGGGGGAGGACAAGCGACAGATCGGCGTGATGAAGTCGCTCGGCGCTACGCGCTGGGACAATTTCGTCATCTATGCCGGCATCGCCATCACGTTCGGCGTGGTCGGCGCCATCCCGGGCGTGCTCCTCGGCTCCTATCTGGGTGTGCTCATGGCCCAGGCCATCGATGAGACGCTGCTGACCTACATCGAAGGCTTCTCCTTCTCTGGCAGCGCCATCATGGTCGGGCTCTTGATGGGGCTGGCCATCCCCTTCCTGGCAGCGGTCGTGCCCGTGTTCCTGGGCACCCGCGTGACCATCCTGCAGGCGATGACCGACGTGGGCATCTCGGCCGACTACGGCAAGAGCCGGTGGTCTCGGGTGCTGACGGCCATGCCCCTGCCGACCAACACCAAGCAGGCTGTCACCAACGTGCTGCGCAAGAAGGGCCGGCTGGCGCTGACGTGGCTGACGCTGGCCCTCGCCGCAGGGGCGTTCATGGGTATCTTCGGCATGTTCGTCTCGATCAACGACACCATCGGCGACATGTTCAATTCGTTCAACGCCCAGATCACCGTCACCCCCAACGAGCGGCAGGATTTCGAGCACGTTCGCGCCCTGGCCCTCGAAGGAGTCGATGCCATCGAGGCCGTAGAACCAAGCGTCGGTCTCTCGGTCGAGCTCGAGGGCTACGTCTCCCCGGAGACCGGCACGAGCCAGCTGCAGATGACCGGCCTCGCCCCGGCCACCGAGTCGATGACGCTCGAGATGAAGGCCGGCACGGCCTGGCAGGATGACCCCACGCGTGAGGGCCTCGTCCTGACCCAGGGCGTAGCCACCGCGCTGGACAAGGGCGTCGGCGACTCTGTCACGCTCGTGGCCCAGGGGCAGCGGGTGGATACCGAGATCATCGGCATCGCGTCGTTCATCGTCGACCAGGGCTTCATGGAGTGGCAGGAGCTGGCCAGGCTGGTGGGGTCCATCGACGCGCAGGGCGAGCCGGCGCCCACCTCGATGATGGTGCGCATGACCGACCCGGATCCCACGGCCGCAGAGGTCGACGAGGTCATCGACGAGCTGGACGAGGTCCTGCTGTCCAACGGCATCGCTGCCAGCCAGGTCAACCAGGTCAGATTTGCGCAAGACATCGCCCAGATGATCACGATGTTCGGGGCCATCTTCCAGATCGCCGCGATCGTGATGGCGGTCATCGGCGCCATCGGCTTGTTGTCGACGCTCTCGATGAGCGTGTTCGAACGACTGAGGGAGATCGGCATCATGCGCTCCATCGGCGCTGGATCGGTCACCATCGCCAGCCAGTTCCTGACGGAGGGCTTGCTGGTGGGCCTCTCGGCCTGGCTCGTGGCGGTTCCGCTGGCCTACCTCATAGCCGGCGGGTTGCTCGAGAGCATGGGCGCCCAGATGGATGGCCTGGGCTTCGACTCGAGCGCGCTCTGGATCGGCCTTGTGGGCATGATCGTGATCACCATCCTGGCCAGTCTTGGGCCTTCGCTGAGCGCGGCGCGCAAGACCGTGTCAGAGATCCTCAGGTACCAGTGAGCACGAGGGAGGACGAGAGATGACCGACAGCCTTGTCAACCTCGAGCAGGTGCAGAAGGTCTTCAAGACGAGGGCCGGACCCTTCACCGCGCTCCGCGGTGTCGACCTGCGGATCCAGCCTCGTGAGTTCGTGGCCGTGGTCGGGCCATCCGGCAGCGGCAAGAGCACCCTCATCAACATGATGACCGGCATCGATCGACCGACCTCGGGTGAGGTGCACGTGGCCGGCGAACGCCTGACGCAGCTCAGCGAGAACAAGGTCGCCAAGTGGCGCGGCAAGAACGTGGGCGTCGTGTTCCAGTTCTTCCAGCTGATGCCGACCCTGACCGTGCTCGAGAACGTGATGCTGCCCATGCAGTACTGCGGTACCTACAAGGGGCAGCGGCGCGAGCGGGCCATGGAAGTGCTCAAGCTCGTGGAGGTGCCCGAGACCGCGGACAAGTACCCCAGCCAGATCTCGGGCGGCCAGCAGCAACGCTCGGCCATCGCCCGGGCCCTGGTCAACGACCCCGACCTCATCGTCGGCGACGAGCCGACCGGCAACCTGGACACGGTCTCGGCCGGTCTGGTCTTCGAGCTCTTCGGCGAGTTGGTGCGGCAGGGCAAGACCATCGTCATGGTCACGCACGACCGCGAGCTGGCCGGCCGGATCCGCGCGTGGAAGAGGTGCGCGACGGTCTGCTCGTGGGCCCGGGGCAGGTCGACGCTCGACTGGCCAGCAGACACTAGGAGTAGGAGGCGCAGAACCGATGGAGATCACGCAACGAATCGAAGGCGGCGTCTCGGTCGTCCAGCCGGACGGTCGGATCGACACCGAGGCCGCTGAGCAGCTGGACCAGGTCCTGCAGACCGCCGTGGCGGGAGGCAACAACCGCATCGTCGTGGACATGTCCAAGGTGGAGTACATCAGCAGTGCCGGGCTGCGTTCGCTCGCAGCGGTGCTCGTCAAATGCCGGGACGAGGGGGGCGACATGAAGCTCGCTGCGCTCAACGAGCGCGTGACTCGCGTCTTCAAGATCATCGGCTTCGATCTGCTCATGTCGGTCACCGACACGACAGAAGCCGCCGTCGCCGACTTCTCGACCGGCGACACCTCCTAGCGCGGTCCGCGGATCGCGCCTGACCATGCCCGACGAACTGCGGGTCGCGGCCACCCTTGGCAACGTGCGCCACGTCACTGACTTCGTGCGCGACGCGGCGACGCGCCTGGGGCTGACCGAGGATGTGGTCTTCGACATCGACCTCGCCGTCGAAGAGGCCTCCACCAATATCGTCCGCCATGCCTACGGGCCCGATCGAGCTGGAGAAATCCAGGTGCAGGTGGAGACCACGGATGGCGAGGTGCGCATCACGTTCACCGACTGGGGTCGGCCCTTCGAGGCGGACGACGCGTATCTCGCGGTGGACGTGCCCCTGGAATCCCGTGCCCAGGGCGGCATGGGCGTGCTCCTCATCCACGAGCTGATGGATGAGGTGTCGCGCGTCACAGCGGCGGCACCTGGTGGACCGAATGTGCTGACGATGGTCAAGAAGACCGGGCCTTGACGTGTGTGCTGCTGACGGTCGAGACCGAGCCGGCCCGCCATGACGATGACGATGTCATCGGTCCTGCGGCCCGGCCGACGCGCTGCCCTGATCACTGCCCTGATCACTGCTGTCGTCCTGACGGGCTGCGCTGACAGCAGCGAGCCGACGCCGAACGAGCCGGTCACGCTCTCCTACCAGGATTGGAGCACCGATTGGTTCCCGCCGATGGCCCGAGGGATGCTCAGCCGGTTCTACGCGTTCAACCCGAACATCATCGTCTACTACACCCCCGATCCCGACGACCTCGCCGAGACCATGCTCGAGGAGATGCGCGCCGGCACAGCCCCGGACGTCCTGCAGGGGTGCTGCACCTTCTTCCCGATCTGGGCTCAGCAGGGCCACATGCTTGACCTCCGCCCTCTCGTCGAGCGAGACCTGGAGGCTGAGGTGCTGAGCGACTGGGACCGTGCCCAGTACGAGGCCTTGGCCACGCCGGATGGAGCGCAGTACGGCGTGCCCAAGTTCCACGGCGCCCTGGCCCTGTACTACAACAAGGACCTCTTCGATGCTCACGGCGTTCCGTACCCGGACGAGAGCTGGACCCAGGACGAATACCTCGCCGCGATGCGCCAGTTGACGCTGGACGATGATGGCGACGGCGCGACCGACGTCTGGGGCGGCATGATCGACGTCTCGTGGGACCGCGTGCAGATCCACCTGAATGCCTGGGGCGGGAACATCGTCGATCCCGCGAACCCGACCTCGTGTGCGCTGGACGAGGCCCCGGCGCTGGCGGCCCTGGAGTGGCTGCGCGCCCGGATGTGGGACGACAAGGTCATGGCCACGCTGCTCGACATCCAGAACCTCTCGACCCGCGACGCCTTCATCGAGGGGGTGGTCGCGACCGTCGAGGACGGGTCGTGGGCGCTGAAGGACATCCTCGAGAAGGCGCCCTTCCGCGTCGGTGTCGCACCGCTGCCAGCGGGCCCGGCCGGCAGGGTCACTCTGGCCACCACCGACGGGTGGGGCATCTATGCCGGGACCCAACACCAAGAGGAAGCGTGGCATCTGCTGAGGTTCCTCATCAGCGACGAATACGCCCTGGCCATGGCGCGTGCCAATCTCTTGCAGCCGGCGAAGGCGTCCCTGGTCGATGACTGGGTGGGCATGGTTCGCGAGCAGTACCCCGAAGCCGCGGCCGGGATGGACATCGCCGCTTTCGCCGACGGCCACGTCAAGGGTTACTCCGTCACGGCCGAGGTCTTCCCGAACATGGCCGACGCAAGTCCGCTGGCGTACGCGGCCTGGGACAGCATCCTCACCCTGGGCCAGGGAGGCGTCGATCAGATGGCGGACGTCTGCGATCAGATCGAAGCAGCGCAGCCGGTGGCATGACCTCGCCCGCTGGATCGACGACCCCTCCCAACTGGTGGCGGCGCCGCTCGCTCCGGGTCAGGATCGTGGCCTGGTTCTTCGTGCCCGCGGCCGTGCTGTTCCTCGCGGTCGCGGCCACCAACTTCTTCGCCTACCAGGACGTAACGGCCGAACTGGTGGTCGAGCGCAACCAGGACCTCACGCGGCGATCGGCCAGCCAGCTCTCCTCATCGCTGGAGGAGTTCATCGAGGCACTGGAGGAAGTCGGCCGGACGATGGACGCATCGCAGCCCGCCGGGCCCTCGCGTTTCCCCGCGCTGCACGGATCGGGTGCGCTGGCGCTGTTCGACGGAGGCGTCGTCGTGCTCGACACCTTCGGTGCACCCGTAGCCTCGTACCCGGAGGACACGGACGGGTCATTCGAGGGCTGGACGTCGCTGCAAGTGTCCCGCGAGCAGATCAACGCCTTCCTCCTTGGGCTGGTCCGCTCCGATCGACCCGTCTTCTCCAACATCCTCGGCGGCCCGACCGACGATGAGATGACCGTGGCCCTCGGCGTGCCCATCCTCGGCTCTCGCGGGGAGCTGCTCGGCGCAACGGTGGGCATGTTCGATGTGGGCCCCACCTCGGTAAGCCCGCTGTATGCGCGCATCGTCCGTCTCCGGCTGAGCCAGGGTGGGTCTGTCTACCTGGTGGACGACCGGGGGCAGGCCATCTACCACAGCGACTTCAGGTTGGCGGGTTCCGATCTCTCCGGCGAGGACGCGGTCCAGCGAGTCCTTACCTCCGGGGTCGGTGCACTTCGCACCACCAGCGGCGCCGGTGAGGATGTCGTTGCGGCCTACGCGCCCGTGCCGGGCACGCCCTGGGGTCTCGTGACCGAGGCACGTTGGGCGGCGCTTACCAGCGCCAGTCGGGGCTATCAGCAGTTCCTGCTGGCCCTGCTGGCCCTCGGCATCCTCGTACCTATCGTCATCGTCGGCATCGGCATCCAGCGTCTCATGCGGCCCGTTGACGAGCTCATCGCGGCGGCCCGAGCCGTCGGGGCAGGGGACCTCTCCCGGAAGGTCGAGTCCCCGACCCGTGATGAGATCGGCGTGCTGGCCACCTCCTTCAACCAGATGACCGGGCAGGTCGCGGACCGCACGCGCGAGTTGAGGGTGCTCGAAGAGCTGGGGCGCGCCATCGTCAACGGTCCCTCGGACGCGTCGACGCTGCCCGCGATGCTGGCCGACTACATCCCGGCCATGTTCCCGGACGGCCGGGTGGAGGTCTGCTTGTTCCCCGATGGCACGCTCTATCGCAGCCAGGAGACCGCACCCGTGGTCGCAGCCTCTGCCTGGGAGTGGCTGGCCACGCAGCTTGCGGCGCACCACCTCGTGCCGGGACAGGTGCCGCCCTGGGACACGAAGGAGGCAGTCGAGGCCACGGTGGTGGCACCGATCCTCGACGTTGAAACCATGGAGCCGATCGGCGGGGTCTACCTGTCATTCCCGAACGATCCTGACGAGGCCGCCAGCGTCTTGCCGGCCGTCCAGTCCCTCGCAGCGCAGATCGCCTCGGCGCTTCACGGCGCCAGGGTCTACGCGCAGGAGCTGGCCCATCAGAGCGTCGACCGGGAGATGGCCCTGGCCGGGGAGATCCAGGCCAACTTCCTGCCCGATGCGCTGCCGGATGTCCCCGGCTGGCAGCTGGCCGCGATGCTCGAGCCGGCGCGGAAGACATCGGGCGACTTCTACGACGCCTTCTCCCTCCCAGATGGGCGCCTGGGCATCCTCATTGCCGATGTCGTGGGCAAGGGCATGGGGGCGGCGCTTTTCATGGCCCTCAGTCGAACGCTCATCAAGACCTTCGCCGTTGAGCAAGAGGCCGGGCCGGCAGCGGTGCTCGCCGCCGCCAACCACCGTATCCTGGCGGATACGCACGCGGGCCTGTTCGTGACGGTCTTCTACGGTGTCCTCGACCCGGTCTCCGGTGAGCTGACGTACGCCAATGCCGGGCACAACCCGCCGTATCTACTCGGTGCTCTCGATGGGGACACGATCGAGGAACTCGAGCGGACGGGCGTGCCCGTGGGCATCCTCGACGACGCTGCATGGCAACAGCAGACCGTTCACATCGCTCCCGGTGCTGTGTTGCTGCTCTACACCGATGGCATCACCGAGGCGCAGGACGCCCAGGAGGACTTCTTCGACGAGGATCGGCTGCGAGAGGTCGTCCAAGCCAACGTCGGGTGCTCGGCTGCGGAGATGGAGGAGGCCGTCATCGCGCGGGTCGGCGCGTTCGTAGGCGGGGCGCCCCAATCTGACGATATGGCGCTCGTGGTCGTCGTCCGCGATCGCGACGAGTCGTAGGCGCTACTGCCCGTAGCCGAGCTTCTCCACCGCATCACGGATGACCTGCAGGGATTCGAAGTCTGGATCGGCGAAGGCATTGATGTTGTAGATGGTGTCGAGGACAGCAGCCCCCTCCTCGGTCGCCGCGTAGTCGAGCAAGGCCTGCTTGACTCGCTCTCGCAGGCTGTCGGACAGATCACCCGAGACCGCGATGCCATCGTTGGGGATCTCCGGTCCATAGGCGAAGACCACGACAGACTCGGAGACGTTACAGTCGGTGGTCGTGTCGGGACGGGCGTCGTCGTAGCTGACACCCACCTCGGCTTCCCCGGTGCAGACGGTGATGACCGAGCGGTCGTGCTCGTCCGTGAAGACGGCATCGAGATCCGTCCTCGGGTCGATGCCCTGGTTGGCGAAGACGGCGGCTGGGAAGATGTATCCAGACGATGATGCAGCGCGCGTGAACGCGACGGTCGTGCCCCGCTCCACGTTCTGCAGCGCATCGAGCCCGATGGGTCCGACTCGTGTCCCGTCGAATGGTCGGTCGGTCCCGTTGCAGTTGAGGAAGGGCAGCATCTCCCCGGCCTCCCTGCGCTCGTTGATGACCGGCTCGTCGGCGCAGTACTTGTCCGGGGCGTTGGTGAAGAACTGCGTGTGGTAGGTAGGGCTTCCGAAGCGCACGGACTGGAGGATGATCTCCGCGCCAGCCACGTCCACCGCCTGGAGCATCCCGAGGGGCGGAAGAGCACCGACATGGGTCTGGCCGATCTGCAGAGATGTCACGAGAGCGGGGTACGAGCGCGCTACCTTGCCCTTGACGGGCATGTCGAGCGCCTCACTCAGGTATTCGGCCAGCGGCTGGATGTCCTCCGCAAGGGCGCCTGCCTCGATCGACGGGACGAAGCCGATCTCGAGCACATCGGGATCGCGGGCGAGCACGGGTCCCCAAGCGAGCACGCTCCCGACCAGCGCCATCGTCGACACGAGCCAGAGGCTGCGGTTTCGAGGCATCGTCCCTCCGATCTTCGCCCGGGGGCAGGCGACCCTACCGTCCAACCGCCATCAGTCCATGTCCGGGCGCCATGCGGTGGTTCTTCCGGTGCCTCCAAGTCTAGGCGGGACGTGGTCGCGGCTGCACGCACGAGGCAGCCTCCCGGTCGCTCGGGAGGGGCAGGGGCCTCCGACACTGATGATGCACAACCGAGGCGGAGGGACACATGACCATCATCGTGGACCGAGCCTCGCGCACGTTGCTCGGTGCCTTCGTGGCGGGTCCGGCCGCCTCGGAGGTGAGCCACGAGGCCGTGCTGGCCATCAAGACCGGCGCGCCTTGCTTCCGCGTGGCGACCTCGTCACCTTCTCGACATGCTGCGACCCGTCACTCGGGGAGACAGGGCCCTCTCGATGCGTGCGTGGGGTCTACGCCGGCACAGCCTCGCGCCGTCCGTCCATGGCCAGCAGCATCGCGACAGCGGCGTCGGCGGCACGGGGGCTGCTCAGTCCCTGTTCGACCACGAGGGAGCGCCAGGTCCAGAAATCCAGCAGGTGACGAGCGACCGCGAAGTGAAGATGCTGGGACGCCCCGCCGGCCGCCCCGGGTGGCGCGACGACCGCAGCCGTGAGCTCATCCACCCGTGCGGCCAGCGCCTGCTGCGCCGAGTCCGGCATCGCCGATCGATCTCGGTAGATGGGATAGAGCTCGTCCGCTCGTGCGGCGTACCACGCGTAGAGCTCGTCGAAGGCCTGACGGGCGCGCTCGCTCAGGGACTCGATCTGGCGCCACCTGTCCGCGTCGGGCCAGGGATTCAGGCTCGCCCAGTGGCCCATGCAGGCGACGAAGAGCGCGTCGAGGTCCTCGAAGTGCCGGTACACCGTCAGTCGCGTCACGCCGGCCTCCTCAGCGACACCAGCGATGGTGGTGCTGGCGGGACCGATGGTCGTGTGCAGCTTCACCGCGGCCTCGGTGATCTGCTGGCGTGTCTCGTCGACCTGCTCGGCCCGCCGCCGCATACGGTAGGGACGCTTATTGGGTGAACGCCACTGTTTATTGGATATTGACATGCCGGCCATCGAGGTTCAGTATACGACACTGTTCACTGTAATCAGAGGAGACCAGATGACCCAGATCGCAGCAGCGCCACCCCAGCTCAAGGCCGTCCAGCCAGGGGAGGGTGACACCGGGATGCTGCTCCCGGGCGTTGGAGTCCAGTTCAAGATCGATGCTGAGGATGTCGGTGGCAGGGTGTCGGTCGTGGAGCACCCGTTCGACGTGGGGGCGCTGGTGCCTCCGCACGTGCACCACCTGGAGGACGAGGTCTCGATCGTCGTTGCGGGACGCATCGGCTTCCGCTCAGAGGATCGCGAGGTGGTGCTCTCCGAGGGTGGCTACATCGTCAAGCCTCGCGGTGAGGTGCACGCCATGTGGAACGCCGGCGACGTCCCCGCCCGCATGATCGAGATCATCACGCCCGCCGGCTTCGACAAGTTCTTCCGTGAGTTGGCAGCCATGAACGCGGCAGGCCAGCCGGAGTTCTCGCAGATCATCGAGGTCGCTGCTCGCTACGAGCTGCCGTTCGCGGAGCCCGCTTGGATCGGCGAGGTCATCGAGCGATACGGACTCACGCCGCCAGCCATGTAGCAGCCGGCGTTCCAGCAGTCCGACGGTTCGACGCTGGATCACGCTGCAGCCCCGGAACGAAACCCCTATCGCATCGAACGACGGATGCCGTACGCTCCCCACGTGAGACGCACGCTCGACGGTGACGGCTGTACTTGGGGTCCTGGGCTCCCCGCCCGAGCGTGATACCCGTTACCCGAACACAGGTCCGCCTCCGACCCGATGCTCGGCGGGTGGTCATCAGGCCGTTCATGCCTGGTGCCCACATCCCGTCGAATGGCCACGTGCGAGCTCGCCAGGTCATCGATCGGATCCTCGGCCTCTCTGAGGCCGAGGTCGCCTCCACGCTCAGGTCCACGATGGCCCAGTTCGCCCAACGGCACCCAGACTTCGATGGCGCACTGATGCGCAACTACCAAGCTGTGGCTGGATTGACCGCGGACGCGGATGACCTCAGCCACCAACGGCGGCTCCTCATCGGTGCCTACTTCACGCACGAGTACTCCATCGAGGCGGCGTCGCTCTCCAACCCGTCCATCGTTGCGGCTCCGGACCAGACCGGGCTTCGCGTCGGGGAGCGGCGCTTCATCCTGAGCCTGCGGGCCATCGGTGAAGGGCACCTTTCCTCGATCGAGTTCCGCTCGGGCGTCATCGACGCGGATGGCCGTCTCACCCTCGAGGAGCCGAGCCGCTTCACCAGCATCGGCGAGCGACGTGAGCCGCTCTATGTGCACTCAGCCTTCCAGGAGAAGCTGCAGGAGCTGGGAGTGCTCAACGAGATCGCCGGTCTCGTGCTCGATCCTCTGCCGGATCGGTTCACGCTCGCCCAGCTCGAATCCGCCATCAGGGATTTGGACGAGCACGGGGTTGACCGGGCCGTGGCCTATGAGACGACAAGGATCATCCACTGGGTCGCGGCCTCCAACTACACCATCGAGTTCCCGGCCGGCTCGGACATCTCCGAGCGCGTGATCTTCCCCTCCGGACCGGCGGAGAGCCAGGGCATGGAGGACGCACGTTTCGTGCGCTTCAGCCACGACGATGGCACGGTCGTCTACTACGCGGTGTACACGGCCTTCGACGGCTTCCAGATCCTGCCGCAGCTCATCGAAACACCCGACTTCCATTCCTTCCGCATCGCCACGCTCAACGGCGATGCGGCGCGCAACAAGGGCATGGCACTGTTCCCGAGGATGATCGACGGGCGCTACGCCGCACTTTCACGGCAGGACAACGAGAGCAACTACCTGATGTTCTCTGACGATGTCCGCCGCTGGCATGAGCCGATCCTCATCCAGCAGCCCGAGCAGCCCTGGGAGCTGATGCAGCTCGGGAACTGTGGCTCGCCGCTGGAGACCGAAGCTGGCTGGCTCGTGATCACACACGGCGTCGGCCCGCTCCGTCGCTACGCCCTGGGGGCCATCCTGTTGGACCTCGAGGATCCGCGGCGAGTCATCGGCCATCTCGATGAGCCGCTGCTTGTCCCGAGCGAAGACGAGCGTGATGGCTACGTGCCCAACGTGGTCTACTCGTGTGGCAGCCTGATCCATGGCGACGACCTGATCATCCCGTACGGTTTCTCCGACCTCGGAAGTGGCATCGCTGCGATCCCGCTCGGGGACATCCTCGACCGACTCACCTGAGCCTCCCTACGCTCCGGACCGCCCGGCCTGGTACGGGCCGTCCTCAAGGCTACGTCGACCCGGTCGCCGGTTCGCGAGGACACGCCGATAGACGTCGAGGTACTCGTCCACCATCCGCTCGACGTCGAAACGCTGGTCGACCGACGCTCGCACGGTGAGGCGATCCAAGTCGCCCGACGCGTGGACGGCGGCCACCGCCTCATCGAGGCTATGCACCAAGTAGCCGCTCACACCGTGGCGGACGATCTCCGGCATCGATCCACGGGCGTTGGCGATGACCGGTGTGCCACAGGCCATGGCCTCGACGACGCTGTAGCCAAAGGGTTCCTCGAAGTCGATGAGGTGCAGCAGGGCCCGGGCGCGGCCCAGCAGCTCACCGCGATCCTCAGGCCCCACAGAGCCGATGTACGTGACCTGCTCTCCATCGAGCCGCGGTTCCACGAACCGCTCGAAGTACTCGCGGTCCTGGATGATGCCCGCGATGGTGAGTGGCAGGCCCGCACGCTCCGCTACGTCGATGGCCTCGGCCGTGCCCTTGTCGGGGTGGATCCTGCCGAAGTAGAGCAGATAGGCGCCAGGTACCGAACGTGTCTCGAACGCAGACATGTCGATGCCGTGGTGGACGGTGGCGATGTAGCGGAGCTTCTCGTGGCGATCAGCCTCGCTGATGGCGACGTAGTAGCCCTGCTCGTTGTATCGCTCATAGACGGCCACGATGCGCTCAGATGAGAACCCGTGGATGGTCGTGATGACCGGGGTATCCACCAGGCCGCTGTAGGTCAGCGGCAGGAAGTCGTAGCTGTTGTGGATCAGGTCGAACTCGCCGGCGCGCTCGAAGAGGGCCGAGATGTGCAGGCTCTCCGCTACCTTGGCGTCCTGCGACGGGTCTTCCGAGTATCCACGCGGGACACAGGCGCTGAGATGGGCAGTGGTGACCGAGTCCGCCGTGGCGAACAGCGTGACATCGACGCCGCGCCTGACGAGGCCTTCTGTCAGCAGGGACACGAATTGCTCCCAGGGACCGTAGTGACGCGGCGGTACCCGCCACGAGATGGGGGCGAGCAGCGCAACGCGCAGCGGCTTATCCATCGCTGCTGGTGTGTCTGAACGCGGCACCTCGTGGCGACATCACGGCTGCGGTGGCACCCTCTCGCAGCCGGACGTCATCAGGCCACGGCTGCGAGGGCATCACCCGGCTTCGCGGTGGTCAGCGCGTTTCGAGCCCGCATGGCGCGGATGTGCTCCAGCGCGATGAGCCACATCAGCGTCGATTCCGCTCCCTGGTTGCGGCTGACACCCTGCGGGCCGATGCCGTCCCCGCAGGCGCCCGTTGCCGGTTCAGCGACGGGAGCGTGAGCATCGTTGCGACCCAGGTACCAGCCATAGGCGGACTCCATGGCATCCCGGTAGCGGGGTGCGCCGGTCTCCTCGAGCGCGGCCTCTGCGGCGAGCAGCAGCGTGGTGGCAGAGATGGCTTGCTCATCGAATCGTGCCGCACGACCGCCCCTTGGCCACCAGCCCGCGTTGCCGACGCTTCGCAGGTGCCCGTCCGGGTTCGTCTGCGCATCGATCAGCCAGTCAAGGACGCGCAAGCCGGCCTGGACCATGCGCGGTCGATGGAGCCGCCGCCCGCCGACGATCAGGGCCTGTGGCGGGAGCTCGTTCTCATAGGTGACCAACGCCTCCGGCCAGGGCCAGTCGGCATCCGACTCGCAGCCGGCAAAGGACTTCCACAGGTCGTTCGCCACCCGATGGTAGACGTCGGCCACCACATCGAACCCGCTTGTGCGGGCCACTGCTTCGCAGGCCAGGATCACCGTCGCCCGTGGACGCAGCAAGCCGACTTGGCTCGCGGTCGGGAGTGCGCGCCCGAACAAGGCCGTAGCACCGTCACGAAGGGTGCCGTCAGGTGCCGATGCGATGACTTCGCCGAGCGCCTGCAGGGCCCGAGCGTCGGCATCCTCAGACCCGGGCAGGTCCAGCCACGCACCGTCCCATCGCCTGAGATTGCGGAAATGGCCGGTCGAACCCTCGAACGCCTCAGCCAGGAAGGTCAGGTTCCGGTGGGCACTCGTCGCTACGGCCTGCCAGCCGACGGCCCGCTGGTGCAACAGGTCGACCATCAGGGCCCGTGCCACATCGTCGGTGCAGTAGCCGTGTCGCGGATCCGGTCGGGCATCCTGCGCGTGCTGCATGATCCCGATCTCGGTGCTCAGAACGTCGAGATGCTGACGGCATACCGGGAACAGCGGCAAGGGCTTAGGCACCCTGCACCGCCACCGCGGGCAGGTCCAGGACGGCCATGTCGCGCGGTGCCGACCGAAGTCTGGTGAAGAGCCGCTCGTGGCGCGCTGCGACTCGAGACCAGAGCATGCCTCGACCATGAAGATAGGCGCGCTGCGCCATCGCGGCACGGAGACCGTGGTCCTGCAGCAACTCGATGAGTGCGTCGCTCATGGCGCCCGGCAGCCCTGGCGGAACCAGTCGCCCTCGCCCATCAGCGAGGATCTCAGATGCGTAGAGATAGGGGGTGGAGACCGAGGCCTTGCCGGCTGCCATCGCGTACGAGAGCGTGCCAGAGACGATCTGGTCGAGGTTGGGATATGGCGTCACGAACACGTCGGCCGCTTCGAGCCACCGGCTGAGCTCGTGCTGACTCACGAAGCGATCGACGAAGACCACGTGGTCGGTCATGCCCAGGTCGGCAGCCAGGGTCTCGAGCTTCGTCCGGTAGCGCTCACCTTCGGTGCGCTGGAGCTCGGGATGCGTCGCTCCAAGGATGACGTAGCAGGCGTTGGGCACCGCGCGCACCACCTCGGGCATGACCTCGATCACCGACTCGTAGCCTTTGCTCGGCCCGACCAGGCCGAAGCTGAGAAGGACGCGGCGGCCACCCATGCCCAGTCCCGCCTTGATGCTGTCGGGTTCGACGAAGGGCAGATCTGGCACGCCGTGGGGGATGACTTCCACGCGGCTCGGATCGGCAGCGTAGCGGTCGATCAGCATCGTGGCCGCGGCCCTCGACATCACCACGGCAGCTGCGCTGGCGTCAAGGATGCCCCGCATGACGCGACGCTGACCGACGGTCGGATGGCGTAGCACCGTGTGCAGCGTCGTCACCGCCGGCACGGATAGCGCGGCCAGGAACTCGAGCACACCTTCGCCGTCGTTGGCGCCCCAGATGCCGTACTCGTGCTGCACGGAGACCGCCGCCACGGCGCAGTCGTTGAGCGCATGGGCCGCTCGGGCATAGTCGGAAGGGACATCGGTGCGGATGACGTGGTGGGTCGGGTGATCCGTCGGGACCCTGTCGCCAGGGCCGCTGAGAGCGACGATCTCGCGGTCCCCGATCGCTCGTCCGAGATCGGCTGTGAAGGTGGCGATGCCGCAGCGTCGCGGAGGATAGGTCGAGACAAGCGCGATACGTGCCACATTGGCCCTGCTAGCGTCCCGTACACCGCACGGGTTCGGGGCCGACAACGGATCGATGCTTCGACTTCCGACCTGTCGCGAATCCATGTTTCACCTTGGTCTCGCAGGGGAAGCTCAACCACAGGCTCGCAGAGCGGCGCGTCTTAGGCTGCGGGTCGTCAACGACCAGGCGAAGCTCGGCCTCCTCTGCGTACTCCACGATGCGCGCGATCAGAGGCTTTGTCAATCGTTCGAGCGATGTCGGACCCTACAGCCTCATCTGGGCGGTCACGGCCATGCGCTCGGAGCAGGCCAAGGCAGCCGGTCGCGAGACGGCGCCGGCCGATCGCCGTCGAACCTCTTCAGGCAGCGGTAGTATCTGGTGGCGTCGTGGCTTCGGCGCGTAGTGGAGAAGGACCGTGACACTCGGCAGCGTGGATCCGGCGGGGATCGCGCCGCGCCGCGCCTTGGTGCTCCTCGACCGCCAGTTGGTCGTGGACCTGATCGAGCTGACCCTCAATCATGGCCTCTTCGTGGTGCGAAGGGCGAACTCCCTCGCGGAAGCGGAGGTGATCCTGGCTGACTGGCGCCCCCACATGGGTGTCATCGACATGGACCGCGACGACAGTGCCGAGATACTGGCGCGGCTGGGCGCTCCGAGGCACGTGCGCGAGACTCGAACGCCGGTCCTGGGCTTGACGCGACGAGGCGACCTCAAGGCGAAGCTCCGGGCTTTCGATCTCGGGGTGGACGACATCCTGACGGTGCCGTTCTCACCCGAGGAGCTGCTTGCGCGCTCCATCGTCATCAGCCGCCGGGCGCTAGGGACCGATCTGCCCATCGTGCCGACGATCAAGCTCGGTGAGATCGAGATCGACATCTTCCACCGCCAGGTGCGCGCTGGTGAGTCCGTCATCCACCTGACAAGCATCGAGCAGAGCCTCCTGTACCTGCTCGCCAGTCGCGCAGGACGCGTGGTGACCCGCGACGAGGTCCTCGATGCCATCTGGGGCACCGACTTCCTCGCCGAGAGCAACATCGTGGACCGTCACGTGCGCAGTCTGCGCATCAAACTGCAGAATGATTACCGCCACCCGCGTTTCATCGCCACGGTCGCGGGCCGCGGCTACCGGTTCATCCCCACCTTCTCCAACCAGGGCTGGAACGATGGGCAGGATCCACCACAACCGTCTCACTGATCGTAGTCGGGCGCTGTCCGCCCGCGGCGGCGTCCGGGCAGCTGAGACTTGGCACCTCCGCCCCCTGGTCGGCGTCAGCAGCGACCGTGTGGGCCCCCTGCCGGTGCTCTGGTGGAGATGACGAACCGTCATGACGGAGTGCCGTCGGTAGGGCACGCTGACTGCAAGCGCCTGCCCTCGGGCTAGGGCTCGGGCGCTCGGCTGCCGCCGACCTTCGATGGGTCGACCGTCGGCCACTGCTGGAGCGGTCCGTTTCCCTCGGCAGCTCCAGTTCGCGGGGTCTTGGCGCGCGCGCCGGTGAGCAGTATGTCTGATCTCCCCCACTTGGTCAGGCGGACTCACGAGGAGACGCACCGCCGGGACCCCGCGACACCCCTGCTTGCACGAGGCGAGTCGTCCTGGAGCCACGCCATGAACTCGGATCCGAACCGAGGACCTGCTGTCGTGGACCGCGAGGACCCTTGTGTGCGTCGGCATTGGCCCGCGCGTCAGTGACCGGCAGTTCCCCCAACAGCATCTCCATCGCGTCATCGACGACACGAGGTCGGTCGTCGGTCGCCCCCACCGCCATGCCGCCCATGCGCATGCTTGCGGCCGTACCTGGCGCCCTCATCGCCGCGGGACCCTGCGCGTCGGGTATGTTCCACAGGGCAGAGCGATCCGAGCGAGACGGCAGCGGCCCGGGCGTCCCGCCGACCGTGGCGGCGCGCCCGCGAGGAGATCCAGCCAGGAGATGAGCATGCGATTCGCGCTGATGATCGAACCCCAGCAAGACGTGGCCTGGTCGACGCACGTCGAGATCGCGCAGCGAGCCGAGGCCGCTGGCTTCGAGATCCTCTATCGGGCAGATCACTATGAATCGTTCCCGGGCCCCGCGGGCAGGCATACGACAGACGCTTGGGCGACGATCGCGGGCCTCGTGCACGAGACCTCGAGGCTTCGGCACGGGACGTTGGTGTCGCCGGTCACGTTCCGACACCCCGCCAACGTGGCCAAGGTCGTCGCCACCATCGACGAGATGAGCGGCGGTCGCGTGGAGCTGGGCTTGGGCGCCGGCTGGAACGAGGTCGAGCACACACGCCACGGTCTCGCCTTCCACGACTGGGCCACACGCATCGAGATGATGGAGGAGCAGTTCCAGATCGTGCGTGGCTTCTGGAAGGAGGGGCCGGGCTGGTCGTTCAAGGGGGTGCACTACGCGGTCGAGGACACGCAGTACGCCCCCAAGCCCGTGCAGCAGCCGGGGATCCCGCTGATCATGGGCACCATCGGCGTGCCGCGAGGACTGCGCACGGCCGCGCGTTGGTCCGACCACCTCAACCTCAACACCGTCGACCCGGAGGGCACGGCCGAGACCCTCGGTCGCTTCCGTGAGACGTGCGCGGTCCAAGGCCGCGACCCCGGCGAGGTCCTGACATCGGTGTTGTGCGCCGTCGCCGTCGGCGCCGACCGCACCGAGGCCGACCGACGCATCGCCACCATCGTCGAGACGATGGAGTACGAGAGCGTCGCGTCCCTCCAGACCGAGCGCGGCGGCTCCTGGGCCGTCGGCACACCGGACCAGGCGGCGGACACGATCCATGCATACGCAGACGCGGGCGTCGACATGATCGTGCTGCAGGACTTCCTGCCCCATGACCTGGAGTACGTGGATCTCTGGGCGCTCTCGCGCAGGAGTGGGCTGCCTGACCGCAGACAGCCCAAAGGTTGCGTCTCACGCCGGGGGAGTGGAGCCGACGCCTGAGCGTCAACAGAACGACCGCCGGTGCTCCACGAGCCCAGCGGTCGTTTCCCTTGGGCGGAGCCACCCCGACGGTGGCTCACGCATGCCTAGCCATGCTTGCACGGACATGTTCTGGACACTTGAGCGAAGTCTGACGCTCAGGCGGCGATGTTGGCGCGCTCGAGCAGCACCTTGAGCGACCGGTCGAAGGCCTGCCAGTGCCGGCCCTCGGGTATCGGTGGCCCGCAGCGCGCGAGGCCGGGATCGAGGACCCGGTCCGCGAGCTTGGTCAGGAAGGCCGCCTGACGCAGGCCGTCGGCGGTAAGCCGATAGCGATGGCTCCGCGGGATGCGCTCGATGAGGCCGTGTCCCACGAGGCGACCCAGGTCGTAGGTCATGCGGGCGCTCGTGTACTCCCCGAGCGGGAGGCTCAGGAGCACGGCGACGTGTCGCCGGAGCTGGGCGTTGCTGAAGCCCGCGGGGAGGTGTGCATGCATCACCACCGCCGCAAGGAGCGCCATGACCCGTGGGTCGCCGAGCCGGAGGGGTCAAGGCGGTACTGGTGGTGTAGCCGGGGACGGTGGTGCCGCCCCGCCCCTGTCGTCGCCCGAGAGTCGCTCGCCGTTGCGCGAGATTGCCAACCAGGACTCTCAGGGGTGCATCCGAGCCGCGGACGCTCAAATGTCGGCAACTACCCGCGCTGCCACACTCGGCGGAATTGATGATGGCACAGGCCAGGGCCGAGGCTCGTCGGCCAGCGCGGGCCAGAAGAGGCGTAGGCTTTCGCGAAGTGTCTTGGGCTGAGTGCGCCCATGCTCACGAGGAGGGAGTACACGTGACTGGTGGTATCCGGGACGAGATCGACAACCAGTCGGCTGACGTAGCGCAGCAGGTGATCGGTTGGTACCGGCAGATCCATCAGGATCCGGAGCTTCCGAACCGAGAACGCGCGACGGCGAAGATCGTTGCCGACCACTTGAGGGGTCTCGGATTCGACGACGTCAAGACCGGTATCGCGCATCATGGCGTGGTCGGAGTGCTCAAGGGTGCAAAGCCCGGGAACAAGGTCATGGGCCTGCGTGCCGACATGGATGCACTTCCCATCCGGGAACTCCAGGACCTCCCGTATCGATCGACCAGGGTGGATGACGACTATCCGGGCGGCCCGTTCCCCGTAGCGCACATGTGCGGACACGACGCGCATACGGCGATGCTCATGGGGGCGGCGA
This sequence comes from uncultured Chloroflexia bacterium, assembly GCA_963716815.1. Lineage (GTDB taxonomy): Bacteria > Chloroflexota > Limnocylindria > Limnocylindrales > CSP1-4 > JAFMJV01. The sequence continues at coordinate 43,428 of CAVQUM010000008.1, read as the reverse complement.
CTGTCTTGGCGAACGTTCGGAGCGAGCTACCCGGCACCGTCAAAGTCATCTTCCAGCCAGCCGAGGAAGGCCCACCCATCACCGAACCGGGCGGCGCCAGGATGATGGTCCAGCAGGGTGTGCTGGAGGACCCCACGCCCGACATGATGTTGGCGCTGCACACTGGCCCCTTTCCTGACGGCACCGTCCTCTACACCCCAAACCACGCGCTGGCATCTTCGGACTACCTGTCGATCAAGATCCACGGCGCTGGAGTCCATGGCTCGACGCCGTGGCTGGGCATGGACCCCATGCCCGTGGCCGCCGAGATCATCAATGCCCTCGCGCAGGTGTATCGGCAAGTCCCGGCCACAGATGCGATGACGATCTCGATCGGCAAGGTAGTCAACGAAGGACGCTTCAACATCATCGCTCCGGACGTCGAACTGATCGGGACGATCCGAGTCATCCATGACGAGATCATCGGTGACGTGCATCGGCGAGTGGAGCGCGTGGCCACACATATCGCAGAGGCGCATGGCCTGACCGCGACGACGGAGTTCAAGCAGCACGTACCGGCGGTGAACAACGATCCGGCATGGCTCGAACGCATGCTGCCGACCGTGCGCAGAGTCATGGGCCGCGACAACGTCATCGAAGTGCCTCCTGTGATGGTGTACGACGATGCTTCCGAGTTCATCAACGCGATCGGCGGCGCCTACTTGTTCCTCGGTGGTCAGGACGTCGAGTTCGTGGACGGGGCTCCTCGACCCAAGAGTGGCGGCCGCGGGTACTGGTTCAATCACAGCCCGCACTTCTACTGGAATGACACCAATCTGCTCAACGGCGTGAAACTCCACAGCCACGTCACCTTCGACTTCCTCAGCGGGAACATCTGACAGACGCTGGGCATCGTCGTCATCCGCGCCTTCCTGGGCGTAGAACGACTTCGCTCGTCGGGCGAGATACTCCCGCCAGCGAGCCAGGGACACGGGGTATGCTGCGGCGCGTGAGGCACAAGATCCAGAGTCACGAGGGCACAGGAGAGGGCGACCTTGACCACGATTCGTGACGTAGCTGAACGTGCGGGAGTAGCTACGTCCACGGTCTCCCACGTGGTCAATGGGACACGCAATGTTGACCCCGTCTTGGCTGAGAGAGTCAAGGCCGCGATCACCGAGCTTGGCTACCGGCCCAACGCGCTTGCCCGAAGCATGCGGCGGGGCCGGACGCATACCGTAGGGCTCATCATTCCCGACATCGCCAATCCGTTCTTCAGCGATTTGGCTCGAGCGTTCGAGGACGCCGCCCTCGGGGCTGGATACAGCACCATCATCTGCAATTCCGATGGCGACGAGCAGAAGGAATCCGGCTATCTCGAGGTACTACTCTCCAAGAAGGTCGATGGGCTGGTCCTGATCGGAGACAGTCAGACCTCCGAGAGCCTGCGGCGCGCGGTCGCGGAGGGCCCGCCAACGATCGCGGTCGATCGGGCCCTTGACGACATGCCGGTCTCGCAGGTGATGGTCGACAACATCGGTGGGGGTCTCATCGCTGGCCGTCACCTGCTTGACCTGGGCCATCGCGATATCGGAGTCATCGCTGGCCCGGATGGTCTGGGCGCTAGCGCAAAGCGCCTGGAAGGGTTCATCCGTGCACTCTCGGAGGCCGGCCTCACCGTCCGCGAGGAGCGCGTCTTCAGAGGTGACTTCCGTGCCGCCAGTGGGCGGGCCGTGATCAAGCGCTGGCTCGAGGCCGACTCACTGCCCAGCGCAGTGTTCGCGGCAAACGACCTCATGGCCATCGGTGCCTTGAGTGCGGCACACGCCGCTGGGATCCCCGTTCCCTCTCGGCTATCGGTCGTGGGTTTCGACGGCATCCCATTCGGTGCCGACGTTTCGCCAGCCCTGACCACGGTGACGCAGCCGACCGCCGAGATCGCCACGACCGCGGTCGCGATGCTGCTCGAGCGACTGCGTGATCGTGAAGCCCCTCTGCAGAAGACGGAATTCTCGGTGTCCCTGCTGGTGCGCGAATCCTCAGCTGAAGTCGCGCCCTCAAACGACTCGCTGGAGCCTGCAGACGTGCCCAGTCGGCGCGTTGCCCATGGCAGGCGCGCGGTCCATCCGCTCGGGCGCCGTGCGTGACCCACCAAGAACGTCGGGCCAAGCCCCGAATGTCACCGGAAAGGAACTACGGGACCTCTGCCGCCCTCGTTCATCGCCGCTTGCAGAACCAGTGTGCAGTCAGGACCGAGCGTGTTCGAACACAGCTCGCGGGTTGGCTACGAGGAGCATCTGTGTTTGCTCGCGCGTCAGCCCGTGACGTTCAAGCCGGGGCACGAAATGGCGCAGGATGTAGCCATACCCAAACCCACCATTGCGGGTGAGCATCATCTTGAGGAAGACATCCTGTGAGATGAGCACTTTGTTGCCGTAGCCGTTCCTCACGAGCCGCGCGATGTTGATGGCGTTCTCCTCATCACACGGACTCTGGGCATCCTGATCGGCATAGTAGAAGTCCATGCCCACCATGTCGTACTCGATGAAGGCGCCTCGCTCCGCGATACCAGCCTGATAGTCGAAGTCAGCGCCGCTGGGGTTCGAATGGCAGAGGATGGTGTGGTTCAAGTCGGCACCCTCTTCAGACACGATGTCCAGCACTTCATCGGCCCGACGAAGCCAGCCAGGCATGTGGACGCTGAGTGGCAGTCCAGTGCGCCGCTGAGCACGGGCGGCGCCACGCAGGCTCTTGCGCTCGGTGGGGCTGAATTCAGCGCTCACGCCGATCTCGCCGATGAGGCCGGACCTCACTCCACTGCCACCGACGCCCTCGGTGGCGTCACGCGTGATCTCGTCCGCGATGTCGTCCACGCTCATGCCGTTGAGACGGGTCGGATGAGAGCCGTCGAGGTAGAAGCCGGAGCCCATCACGATCTGCAGGCCCGTCGCCTCGCTGATCTGGCGCAAAGCATGTGGATCACGACCGTTGCCAGGGCCGGACGCGTCGACCACGGTCCGACCACCCAGATCGCGCACCTGGCCCAGCTCCTCCGCTGCGGCAACGACGTCATCGAGGACGCAGTTGTCGAGGTTCGCGAATGGATCCATGCGCAACTCGCCGATGATCGAGGCCTCGACGGGGCCCATCGCTACCCGCTCTGAAGCTCCCGCATCGGGTCCGCGCCACCAACGGGAGGCATCCACCAGGATGTGTTCATGGATGAGGGTGACACCCATCTCGCTGGGGCTGATCTCGCCCGTCACGGTCATGACGCGGTCAGGCGGGGTGGTCATGTGGCCTTTGCCTCTGACTTGGCCGCGCTCGAGCGACGCCGGAAGCGCGACGGGGTGAAGATGCGCGTGTTGATCCAGATGGCCCCAAGCAGGATGGCGCCGGTGACGATCTGCGTGTAGAAGGGCGACAGCCCCACGAGGATGAGCCCGTTGCCGATGACCGCGATGGTCAGGGCGCCGAGGACGGTGCCCACGATGGTGCCCCGCCCACCGAAGAGGTTGGTGCCGCCGAGGACGACGGCAGCGATGACCTGGAGCTCGAAGCCGACCGCGGCGTTGGCCGAACCGCTGCCCAGGCGGGCGGCGACGACGATGCCGGCGAGGGCCGCAGCAGCGCCTGAGAGCACGTAGACCGAAAGGATGTGCTTGCGGATGTTGACGCCCGCGCGTCGGACTGCCTCGGCGTTGGCGCCGATGCCGGTGATGTACTGCCCATAGGGCATGCGTGTGAGCAGGACGTAGCCGGCTATGACCACGATGGCCGCGATGATGGCCGGGATCGGCACACCCAGGAACCAGCCGCGCCCAAGGGGGATCAGCGGGAGGTCGCGGTCGATGGGGATGGTGAATCCCTCCGTCAGCAGGAGTGCGACCCCGCGCACCATGCTCAGCGAGGCCAGCGTGACGATGAAGGCCGGGATGCCTTCGTAGGCCACGAAGTAGCCGTTCCCCAAGCCGATGAGTGCACCGAGCCCGATCATGAGTACGAGCACCAGCGCCCAGGGGATGCCTTCCTGCAGGGACAACGCCGTTCCGGCGCTGATGAGAGCCACGATGGAGCCGACCGAGAGGTCGATGCCGGCCGAGGTGATGACGAAGGTCATGGCCACCGCGACGATGATGAGCGGCGCGCTCTGGCGAAGTACGTTCAGCAGGTTGGTGCTCGAGAGGAAGGCGCTGGCGCTGATGGCGAAGATGGCGCACATGACCGCGAAGAACGCCGCGATCGAGAGCACGGGGGCGTTGTGCGCGACGAACTCCTGGACCCGGCCCGACGACGTCCTGGCAGCCGAGGCCGCTCCCGTGCCGCTCATGCGCTGACCCTCGCGGCGGCCGCTTCGCCGCCCACGATGAGCATGACGAGGTCATCGAGATTGGTGTCCTCGATGGCGCGCTCGGCCACGCTGGTGCCTTCATACATGACCATCACCCGGTCGCAGACCCGGAAGATGTCCTGCAGTCGGTGGGTGATGAGGATGACGCTCACGCCCTGGTCGGCTACGCGCTTGATGAGCCGGAGCACGGCCTCCACCTCGGCCACGGCCAGCGCGGAGGTGGGCTCGTCGAGGATCAGGACTCTGGGCTCGAAGGAGGCGGCCCGGCCGATGGCGATCGACTGGCGCTGGCCACCCGACAGATTGGCTACCGTCAGGCGCGTGCTGGAGACCTTGATCTCCAGCTTCTCGAGAGCCTCAGCCGCGTCGATGTGCATGCGCTTGCGGTCGATGAAGGGCACACCGAGCACGCGCTTTCGCGGCTCTCGCCCCAGATACAGGTTGCCGGCTACGTCGATGGTGTCGCACAGCGAGAGGTCCTGATAGGCCATCTGGATGTGAAGGCGTTGCGCGTCCGCGGGCGACTTGAAGTGAACCAGCTCGCCGTCGACGTGGATCTCACCACTGTCGGGTACGACGGCACCGGAGAGGACCTTGGAGAGCGTGGACTTGCCGGCCGCATTGTCGCCGACGAGCCCGAGGATCTCGCCCGGCGCGAGGTCGAGGTCTACACCGCGCAGGGCCTCGGTCGTGCCGAATGACTTGCGGATACCGCGCAGCCGGACCCTGGGCACCTGCTCGGAGCCTGGCTCGAATCCCGTCTCGACTGACGCGTCGCGGCGCTCATCGGACATGGTCTTGATTCACTCCCCATCGTCGATCGAGACCGCCGGGCGCACCGGCGGTCTCGATCGTGTTCATGCGGGTTCAGCCGGTCTACGGACCGACCCTACTCGAAGGTGGCCCGGAAGTCGTCCACGTTTTCCGAGGTCACGATGGTGATTGGGACGTCGATGACGCTTTCGACCTCGCCGCCGCTGAGCGATGTGACGAGGGCCTCGATGCTGGCACTGCCGATTCCGGCGGGATCCTGCTGCACGACAGCCTTGACGAAGCCAGCATCGATGCCGGCGATGACCTGGGAGGTGAGGTCCCAGCCGAAGACGGAGACGCGATCCTGCGCGCCCTGCGCCTCGACCGCGGCCACGGCGCCCACCAGCGCCGGCTCGCCGGTCGCATAGATGGCGGTGAGGTCGGGGTTGGCGGTGATCAGGTTCTCAGCCGCGGCCAACGCGACCTCGGCGATGTTCTGGCCGTCGACTACACCTACGGTCTCGACATCGGCGCTCGCGGCGATCGTGTCCTCGAAACCTGCTTGGCGTACGTTCTGGATGGTGGAGTTGAGCGCGCCGACGATTCCGAGCTGTACCGGCTCGCCGCCTGCCTCGACCCAATCAAGGAAGAACTCGCCCATCTCGGCGCCGGCACCGCCATTGTCCACGCCGACCTGTGCGATCTGCGGACCTTCTGGCAGGATGGCGTCCGCGGCGACGATGCTCACACCCGCTTCCGCCGCCGACTCGACCGCGGGCATGATGCCGTTGGTGTCGATGGCGATGACGAGGATGCCGTCCACTCCGTTGGCCGTCAACGTCTCGATGGCGTCGTTCTGCGCCGCCGGATCGTTGTTGGCATTGACGACCTGCAGGTTCGCACCGGCCGCATCCGCAGCCGCCTGCGCGCCGTCGTTCAGTTGGTTGAAGAAGAGCGCCTGGAGATTGATGGTGACGACCGCCAATTCGAGCGGCTCCTCGGCGTCGTCCTGCGCGACCACACCGGTGGCCGACAGGCTGATGGCCAGGGCCGCAGCCGTGATGCCGACGGCAAGGCGCGAGGGCCGGTTGCGATAAGAACCACTAAGCATCTGGGATCCTCCTCTGGCTGGCGCTGCAGAGCGGGCCCCTGCAGGTCGCGATTCCAACCGGTCTCCGCCGACCCTCGACGTGTCCCGGCACGGCCTATTACAGCGGCGTGAAAAACGTTTGTCAAGCGTGGAATCTATGACTATATTGGTGACATGACAGTCGACTTGAGCTGGGAGATCCGTGAGCGGGCGGGTCCCGAGTGGACGGCCGCGACCAACCATCGCCTCTTCCGCGAGATCATCTCCGACACTGTCACAGACAGAAACTTCGAGCGCTACCTGCGCATCGAATTCGCCTTCATCGACACTGCGGCCGTGGCCCTGGGCGCTGCGGTCCGGGCTGCGCCGGGCATGGCTGACAGAGTCGTGCTCGCAGCCGGCCTCTACGACCTACTCACGTCCCAGGTGGTCTTCTTCGAGGACGCGCTGGGCGAGGACCGGAGCACCATTGTGCCGGCGTCATCGCAACCGCTGCACGACCTGTTCAACGAGGTCGCTGACGGGCAGAGCTTTGCGGACATGCTCGCGGCCATGCTCGGCGCAGAGTGGCTGTACAAGACGTGGTGCGCCTCGACGACGGAACGGCCTTCGAAGCGCCCCGCCATCAGAGCCTGGACCGAGCTGCACACCAGCCCCGCCTTCACCAGCCATGCGGCGTGGCTGCGCAGCCGCCTCGATGCGGTGTCGGCCGGTCTCTCCTCCGCGAAGCGAGAACGCGTGGCGGATGTCTTCCGACGCGCGCTGGCAGCGGAGATCGAGTTTCCATGACGCCGTCTACGAGGAGTGACCCCACATGAGGCCTGATCGATGGCTTTGAGACCGACCGCCGAGCAGAAGCCGAATGCGCTCATCGAACTGTTCGGCGTGGCCCGCCCGCTGATCGGGGTCGTTCATGCTCGACCCCTGCCCGGTTCTCCGGCCTACGACGGTGAACCGCTCGAAGACGTCTACGCCGCGGCCGTCGCCGACGCCCAGGCCTACGCGGAGGCCGGCCTGCACGGCCTCATCGTCGAGAACCACGGCGACATCCCGTTCCTGAAGCCGGGTGACATCGGCCACGAGACCGCGGCCGTGATGAGCGTCATGGCCGAACGCGTGCGCCTGAGCTCTGGCCTGCCCGTGGGCATAAACGTGCTCGCCAACGCGGCTCATGTGGCGCTCGCGGTGGCCAAGGCCAGCCAGGCCGGCTTCGTCAGCGTGAACGAGTGGGCCAACGCCTACGTGGCCAACGAGGGCTTCGTGGAAGGACCCGCCGGGACAGCCACGCGCTACCGCTCCTGGCTCCAGGCCAGGGACGTGCGCGTCTTCGCCGACGTCCACGTCAAGCACGGTGCGCACGCCATCGTCGCCGACCGCAGCATCCCCGAGCTGGTGCGAGACGCAGAGTTCTTCGATGCCGACGTGCTCATCGCCACCGGCCAGCGCACGGGTGACGCCGCCACGACCGAAGAGATCGAGACCATCAAGTCGGCCGCGGCACTGCCGGTCGTGGTCGGCAGTGGCGTGGACGAGAGCAACGTCGCCGACATCCTCTCGATCGCCGACGGCGCCATCGTCGCTTCCTCGCTCAAGCGAGACGGCGTGTGGTGGAACGAAGTGGACCGCGATCGCGCGAGGTCATTCATGGAGCGCGTCTCCACGCTGCGATGAGCATCATCGTCGTCGGCAACGCCGCCCTGGACACCACGTCTCGAGGTCGAACGGCTGCCCCGACCGGGCGAATCCATCCTCGTCCAGGCGATGCGCGAAGACCTCGGCGGCAAGGGCCTCAACCAGGCGGTCGCCGCCGCCCGCACCGGCGCAGCGGTGGTCTTCTGTGCCGCCGTCGGCGACGACGCAGCTTCGGAGCCATGATCATGGACCGTCTCGCTCTCGAAGGTATCGATGCCGGGAGCGTGCTGCACAGGGGCGGAGCCACCGACCGGACCACCGTCTTCGTGACGCCCGACGCACGAGAACGCGCTGGCCACCTCGGCTCACAACGCGCGCAGTCTCAGGGCCTCCGATGTCGCGAGCGCGGTCGATCGCGCCGGACCCGGTGACGTGGTCCTGATGCAGGGCAACCTCACGCTCGAGACCACGCTGACGACCGCCAGCACTGCCCAGGCGCTGGGCGCGACCGTGGTTGTCAATCCCTCGCCCATCACCCACGACTACGCCGCGCTCTGGCCCCACATCGATATCGCCGTGGTCAACGCCGATGAGTGCGCCACGCTGACCGATACGCCCGACACCGAACTGGGAGCACGACGCCTCGTGGAGGCCGGCGTGGGCGCCGTGGTCGTGACGCGAGGAGCGCAGGACGTGATCCTCGTGGAGCGCGAGTCAGTGGCCCGCGTCAATGTGCCCACGGTCACGGCCGTCGATACGACCGGGGCCGGCGATGCCTTCTGTGGCGTGTTCGTGGCCGAGGTCGCCGCCGGTGCGACCCGGCTGGAGGCCGTGGAGCGAGCCGTGCACGCGGCCACCATCGCTGTCACCCGTGCCGGTGCCATCGCCTCCATCCCACGCCGCGACGAACTGGCGACCACGGCGCTCTGACCGGCAGGTGGTCTGGGCGGGCATTCACACAAGACGAAGGATGGACGCACCGATACCACGGAGGAGGACATGGGCAACCCGTTACGAGTCCTGATCGCGGGCGAGTCGTGGGTGACACACAGCATCCACCAGAAGGGCTTCGACTCCTTCACCACCACCGCCTACGAGGAGGGTGTCGGCCCGTTGCGGGACGCGCTCGAATCCCGAGGCACTCGCGTCGACTACATGCCGAATCACATAGCCGCGAGCGAGTTCCCGGCGACGCCTGAAGCACTCCAGACCTGGGACGTGGTCGATCCTCAGTGACATCGGTGCCAACACCCTGCTGCTCCATCCCGATACGTTCGAGCGATCGGTAAGTGAAGCCGGACCGTCTCAGGGCGATCCGCGACTACGTCGAGGGTGGAGGCGGCCTGCTGATGATCGGTGGCTACCTGACGTTCCAGGGCATCGACGGCAAAGCGCGCTACGCCGGCTCTCCGGTCGAGGAAGCCTTGCCGGTGAAGCTGCAGCATGGAGACGATCGCGTGGAGGTCCCCGCGGGTGCGTTCCCGTCCATCCGAGCTAGCCGACCACCCCATCGTCGCCGGGTTGCCGTCGGATTGGCCCGCCCTACTTGGCTACAACCGGGTCAGCGCCCGGGAGGAGGCTGATTTCGTGGTCAGCGTCGGCGACGACCCGCTGGTGGTGGCGGGCGAGTTCGGCCGCGGTCGCTCGGCCGTCTTCACGTCCGACTGCGGACCACACTGGTGCCCGCCACCGTTCGTAGCCTGGGAGGGGTACGCGCCGATGTGGGACAACATCGTTCGATGGGTCGCCCGAGGCTGATCGTCGAGAGGACACCCCGCGTCTCAGCGGTCCTTGGACCTCGCGCAGGGGTCAGCGCAGTGGTGAGGCCCCGCGATTACCGCCAGCGGACAGCCCGAGACAGGCCATCTCGCGCGTGGGGTGTGGAGCCGACAGTCGGAGTTGGACCGAGGACCTGCCGTCTTCGGCACTTGCTCGTGGCTACTCGGTGAAGTAGACGTCCTCGAAGCGCAGCTCCAGGGTCGGGTTCACGGTCGAACCCTCGACGTTGTTGCGCATCAGGTAGTTGAAGGTTTCGTAGTGAGCGAAGATGATCGGCGCATCCTCGATGACGATGACGCGGATCCGCTGTTTCGAACCAGAGGTATCCGTCACCTCCTCCGGTAACCATGGCCTGGGAGTGGTGTAGCCCACGACTGGGCTGGGTCTCCGGCCACCCGTGCGAACAGCCGCACGGTCGCGCTGGGTACATCCGCGTGTCGGCGCTGCAAACGTCCGCCGCATGGCCTGACGGGGAAGGCTGACCGGCGTGCTAAAGTGACCACCTTAGTGACCAGGCGGAATTTGGCGAACGTCGCAACACCCAAGCATCTGGGGAGTCGCGATGGGTCGTCGAGGAGCACCGCCGGACCATGAGAAACGGGAAGCCTTCGCAAGACTGATCTCCGAGGGGGTGCCGTCAGCCCGGGCGTCCCGGATCGTCGGGATCAACCCGCGTACCGGCAAGCGTTGGCGCAACGGACGTCGCATCAGGTCCGGCGGCCGTGTGCTGGACTTGCCTCCCGTGATCACCCCCATCGCCCACCCCGTCAAGACGTACTCGCCGCGCTACCTGTCCGAGGACGAGCGCATCCGCCTGGCCGACCTCCGTCGTGAAGGACGCACGATGCGCGAGATCGCCATCCTCATGGGCCGCTCGGCGTCCACCATCAGCCGCGAGCTCGCCCGCGGCGCCGACGCCTCGGGTCGGTATCGGCCGTTCGAGGCGCAGCAGCGCGCCCTTGCGCGACGTCGGCTCCATCGGCCCAGCCGGCTGTCCCTCGACGCCGAGCTGCGCGACTGGGTCAGCGCCAGGCTCCTCGCGCGCTGGAGCCCGACGCAGGTCTCGCGCGGCTTGCGCCGCCGGTTCCCGGGAGAGCCAGAGCGCTGGCTCTGCGCCGAGACCATCTACCAGGCGGTCTATCGGCCCGACCTCGGCGGCCTCCCTCGCGAGCTGCCCGGACAGGTCCTGCGCCTGCGCCGCCGCCATCGTCTGCCGCGCCGGCACGCCGGGGCCCGACGCTCGGGCCCGGTCACCGGCATGACCCTCATCCATGAGCGTCCCGCGGCGGTGCTCGATCGCGTCGAGCCCGGCCACTGGGAGGGCGACCTCATCATGGGTACGGCCAACCGCACGGCGATCGTCACGCTCGTGGAGCGCACCACGCGGTGCACGCGGCTCGGGCATCTGCCCGACGGGAGGCACGACTCCACGACCGTGCGCGACGCCGTCGTCGCGGCTCTCGGCGACCTGCCCCCGCACCTGCGCCGGACGCTGACCTGGGACCAGGGCAAGGAGATGGCGCTGCATCCGGAGATCGCCGCTGGCCCTGGGCATGACGACCGTCTACTTCTGCGACCCCCGCTCACCCTGGCAACGGCCGAGCAACGAGCACACCAACGGCCTCCTGCGGGACTACTTCCCCAAGGGCACGGACCTGTCCGTCCACAGCGCGGCCGACATCGCTCTGGTCCAGGCCGAGCTGAACTCCCGCCCTCGCCGGATCCTCGGCTGGGACAGCCCCGCCGAGCGGATGGCTACACTCCTCGAATCACCGTCCGTGTTGCGACGTTGACCCCTTAGTGACCACTTAAGGCGAGGCAACGGCATGGCGGAGATCGGCATCAAGGAGCTCAAGGCGACAGCCTCGTCGGTCATCGATGAGGTGGAGGGAGGCTCTGCCTACGTCATCACCAAGCGCGGCCGGCCTGCCGCGGTCCTGTTGCCCGTCGAAGAGGCCGAGGATCACGTGCTTGCGAACGCCGATGAGTACGTTCGCCAGCGGAGGCGCGCCCGCGCTGACCACGCCAAGGGGCGCACGGTCAGGCTGGAGGATATCGACTGACTGCCTGCGAGGTCCGGCTCTCGCAGTCGGCGGTGTGGCAGTTCAGGAAGCTTGGGGACGCTGATCGCGATCGGATCCGTCGGGCCCTCCAGCGACTCGCGCATGACGTCGCCCGTCCCGGACGTGTCTCGGGCAAGTCCGTCAAGACGATCCGCGGAACCGACGACACCTTCCACCGCTTGCGCATCGGCGACCACCGGGTGATGTACGACGTCATCGACGCCGACCACCTGATCCTGGTACTTGGCATCGTGGACCGAGCCGACTTGGAGCGCTGGCTTCGGAGCAGATAGCACCGCTGGAGGGGCCGCATCCAGGCGCGATCTCCAGACCCCGGATGTCCACCGGCGTTTCCCGCGTTCGTTCCATCTCACGCGGCGATCGACCGCCGCGCAGCGGGTGGGCGCCGACGAGGGCCGCGATCCTGGCCGTGATCGTGGGCGTCTTCGCGTCGAGCGCCCGGAGCCGTGCCAAGCGGCCGAGGGCGAGCCCGGCGTGGACACCCCCAGGCGCCGTAGCCGACGGGCGACCATGCGCCGATAACACGCGGCGACGAGGTTCCCCGCCCCGCTCTGGTAGCCGGGCAGGAGCACCACGAGGTCGGCATGGACCCGGTTGCGCACGCGTGTCGCCTCGGCCACGGCGTCCTCACGGGCCTCGACGAGCAGCCCGATCTCCCGCGTGCGGTCAGCCACCCGGACCGGCTGTAGCTCCATCTCCCGAGCGGTCACCCGGCGATGGCGAGGGCGTCGCCCGGATCGCTCTTGCCCGCGCGTCGGGTCCGCGATCGCTCCCGGCGAGAGAGCTGGGGTGGCACCTCGCGGACCTGCGCGCCCTGCGCGAGCAGGAAGCGGGCGGGGCGCCACTCCTGCATCTGCGCTCCTTGCCGTGGCGCTGGTCTGCGAGGAAGTGCTCATCGTCGGCGATCCGAGCGGACTTCCTGTCCGCCTCCCGGCTGATTCCGGAGCGGCTCTGGTCACGGTCCTCGACGGACATCCATTCGAAGGTCCGTTGACCGCGCTCATCGATGCGGCACGTCATGCATCTCACGATCGTCTGTTGCTCGTGGCCGGCGGCATGCCCGGTCTTCAGCTGGCCATCCTCAGGCGCTTGCTCGCGTACGGCGACAAGAACGACGGAGCCCGCCTCGTCGCGGGAGGCCAACCTCAGCCGCTCCCCTCAGCGCTGGCTCGGCAGGCGCTGCTTGAGCGCGGCGCAGACCCGGTCGAAGCAGGTGAGCGCACCCTGCGCCCAGTCATCGTCACCCTGGATGTCGTAGCTATCGCCGAAACCGAGTGGAGGACTCTCGACCCGGCGGCGCTGAGTCTCCGAGACATCGATCGCCCGGAGTACTTGACCGTGGAGCCAGATGGCCACGCCTGATCCTCAGCTGTGGACTCTCAGTGTGGGGCTGCGACGAGATGGATCGATGGCGCCTTGATGGCCGCGCCGACGGCTGCCCCCGGCGTCAACGCCAACTCTGCGACAGCCTGTCTGGTGATGAGTGCGCGGACACTGAAGCCCGCATCGAGGGTCGCAAGCACGAGCGTGCCCCGCGGATCGAGCCGTGTCACGGTGGCGGGTAGCACGTTGCGCGCCGAGAGGTGTGGCCCTGATGTCGCAACGTCCATGAGCGTGACCTCCTCGGGACGGACGCTCACCAGCACGCGGGTCCCCGGCGCCCAGTCCCCGACCGCCACGAGGGCGTGAGCGTCCAGCTCGACCTCCACCAAGCCATCGGCCGACGAGGCGATGGCTCCGAACCCGAGGACGTCGGCACCGACGAGCCGTGCCACGGTCTCATCGCGGGGGCGCAGGAATACGTCCTCGGCAGTGCCCAGTTGGTGGATGTCGCCGCCGACCATGACCGCGACCCGGTCGGCGAGTGCCAGGACGTCCGTGGGGTCGTGGCTCACCAGGAGCGCCGGGGTCCCGGACTCTCGGATCGTCTCGGCGAGTGCGGTCCGCACCTCACCCTTGGTCGCCTCATCGAGCGCCGAGAGCGGCTCGTCGAGCAGCAGCAGCACGGGATCGGATGCGAGGGCCCGGCCGACCGCCACCCGCTGGCGCTCTCCGCCAGAGAGCCGTGGCGGTCTCCTGTCCGCGAGGTCAGCGATGCCGAGGGTTCCGAGCAGTGAGGCGACCCGGCCTTCCCGCGCGCCGCGGTCGAGGCCACGGATCCCGTAGGCGATGTTGTCACGGACAGAGAGGTGCGGGAACAGCGCATAGCCTTGGGGCACGTATCCGACCCTTCGCGCTTGGACAGCGACCGAGATCCCGTGGGCAGTGTCGAGCCAGGTCTGCCCATCCACGACGATCGAGCCCGCCTGCGGACGCTCGAGCCCGGCCACGCAACGCAGCACGGTCGTCTTGCCCGAGCCCGAGGGCCCGAACAGGGCCAGGACCTGGCCCGAACCAAGATCGATCTCGAACGCGGCCCGGATCGTGGGACCTCCACGATGCCGTCGCTCGAAATCGACGGTCAGATGCCGACTGGCCACTCGGTCCGCCGTCGTGTCACCGTGTAGGCGATGGCGAGCACCAGGAACGAGGCCACCAGCAGCGGCAGGGCCATCGTCGATGCGCTCGCGTAGTCCAGGGCCTGGACATCGTCGTAGATCGAGATCGAGATGGTTCGCGTGACGCCCGGGATGCTGCCGCCGATCGATCAACACGACCCCGAACTCACCGACCGTGTGGGCGAAGGCCAGCACGATCGCGGTCAGGAATCCCGGCACGGAGAGCGGCACGACCACCCGGAAGAACGTCCCCGCGCTCGATCGCCCGAGAGTCCACGAGGCTTCCAGCAGGGGGCGCTCCACGCTGGCGAAGGCCGTCGTGAGCGGCTGGACCATGAACGGCAGGCTGTAGATGACCGAGGCGACGACGATGCCGGCGAACGTGAACGGCAGGCGCCCGATGCCCAGCGATGTGGTGAGTGTCCCGATCGGCCCGTCGGGGCCCATGGCCACGCAGCAGATAGAAGCCGAGGACCGTCGGCGGCAGGACCAGCGGCAGCGCCACCAGCGCGTAGACGATGCCGCGCCACGGGCGCCGCGTCGTCGCCAGCCACCACGCGATGGGTGTGCCGAGCGCCAGGAGGATGAGCGTGGTGAGGAACGCGAGCCGCAGGGTGAGCTCGACGGCCTGCCAGTCCATCTACATCTCGGGCGGCAGGAACCCGTACCGGTCGAGCACCTCACGGCCCTGCGCTCCCAGCACGAAGTCGAGGAAGGCCATCGCTGCGTCCCGGCGGGCGGCGTCCGCGACCACCGCAGCTCCCTGGATGATCGGCGCGTGCAGATCCGCAGGAACGAGCACGTATCGGCCCTCACGGCAGAGCGGTGGGCTCGATCGCGAGCGACAGCGCGATGATCCCGATGTCGGCCGCGCCCGCCTCCACGAACTGGGCCGCTTGCGCCACGTTCTCACCGAGCACCAGGTGGGGTTGGGCGCCATCCCACACGCCGCTGGCCTCCATGGCCGACATCGCGGCACGACCGTAGGGGGCGTGCTCGGGGTTGGCGATGGCGACTCGCTCGGCAGCCGAGTGCAGGATCGCCTGCAGGCTCGGCGGCTCCAGGTCGATGGGCGAGTCGGTGCGTACCCAGGTCACGATGCGGCCCTCGGCGTACGCCTGCGTCGAGTCGGGCGCAACGAGGCCGGCCTCCTCAAGCGCACGCGGGTACTCGATGTCGGCCGAGAAGAACACGTCGAACGGCGCGCCCTGGCTGATCTGGGCGAAGAAGTTGCCCGACGAGCCGTAGGTGACCTGCACCGACTGGCCTGCGTTCGCGGACTCGTAGGTGGCGATCAGTTCGTCCATGGCATACCGAAGGTCGGATGCGGCCGCGACAGCAACGGTCGGCGTCGCACCGGTATCACGCTCCCCAAGACCCGTCGCAGCCTGAGCCCCTGGCTGGCACAGGGTCGCTGCATTCGTTGACCCAGGGCCCAGGCTCGAGTCCCCGGCGGTGGGCAGTGGGACCGCGGCCACGAGGATACCCAGCAGGGCCCCCAACGACCGTGCCCGATCGGGCATCCTCATGCCGGGTCGTCGGTCCGTCGGGCGGCCGGGACGCTGCTTCCGTGTGTCTGCGGGACCTCGACGACGACGTTGGTCGCCTTCACCACGCAGACGGCCTCGGAGCCGACCACGAGGCCGAGTTCTTCAACGGCTTCGGCGGTCATCAGGCTCACGACGCGATGGGGCCCGGCCTGCACCTCGACGAGTCCCGCGATCGCGTCGCGCTCCACGCGGGTCACGATCCCCGGGAACCGGTTGCGGGCCGACTGGGCCACGATGGGCCGCTCCTGGCCGGCGCGCCGTCGCTCGGCCAGGAGATCGCGCGACGTCCGCGCGTCGTACGAGGCGTTGGCCTCCGACCGATCGCTCGGCGGGGAGGCGGCCGTCGTCGACCCAACGACGAGCGGTGTCGGGGCTGACACCGAGGATTCTGCGCTGCCTCGCCCAAACGGATACGCTCTGCGTCTGGAGGTATTGGCCTATTCATGCGTGAGAGTATCGCGCAACATATGACCGATGTCTATCTATCATGGCCATGGCTCAGGACGAGACCCGGGCGACGATAGCCCGCAAGGTGACCGACTACGTCGACTCGCTGCTGGCTGGTCGTCCGCCGGCCATCGACTCTTGGGATCGTGCCGATGCCATGAATGTGGTCGAGACTTCGTATCGATCCATCGAGACCGGCAGGCCCATCGCCCTCGCATCGCTGGACGCCGCAGCGTCTCCAGGAGGGGCCACCGCAGGCTTGAGCGGTCGAGCCGACATTCGAACCTGACCCGAGCTTCGACCATTTGCGACTCGAGCCGGACCATCCAGGGGCGAGGGCGAACAAGGCCAGAGAAACGCCCTCGAAAGCTCTGGGTCGTCACTCTCCACGGGAATGCGACCATGTACTCGCGCAGCGGACCGAACGGCACGCGGTTCTCGATTGCCTCGAGGTCCAGGGCGCCCTGCAGGGGTCAGCGCAGGGGTCAGATCAGACCTGCCGAGCCCGCGAGCAGCCAGAAACGAGCTTCTTCACGCGTGGGGAGTGGAGCCGGCACTCGGACTTGGACCGAGGACCTGCTGCTTACGAAACAGGCTGGTTTCGACGCGTGCCACGTCGTCGCAGATACCATCGTGAAGCCTCCGCAGGGACCCCCATGGATCCGTCCTGACAACCACCCTCCGTCTTGACGGATGCGTGCTCCGGGTTCACCGTCATCATCGGCCGATGATGTGAAGTCAGCCGCCGATGATGGAGGGGTTCTGCGAGCCGCGCTCCGCGTCTGCCACCAGCGACCACGCAGCGTGACCGGGGTCGGTGAGCCCACGATTTCGCCGCACGTAGCCGCGCTCGTCGCGGCCCTCGCCTTGATGATGATCGCTCCGGCGAGGTCTGGGACCGGGACTTCGAACGGCGTGGCGTCGACCGATACCGCCAATCGCCGACGACCACGTAGCGCTCGTGACCCGCCGGCGGTCCGGAAGGTGGACGCTGGCGGGACCGTCACGATGTCTGCCCTCGGTCCGAGTCCGTCGGACGTCGAGGACATCGACGATGTCGACCGTCGCTACTGGGGTCTCGCGCTCGTGCTCGGCCTCGAGGAGTCGCACCGTCAGGCCGCCGACGAGGACCCATGGAAGCTCGCTGAAGAGGTCGCAGACCTCGCGCAGTGCAACCCACAGCTGCGCATCTGCATCGCTTCTCGACGCAATCTCCAGCATCAGCGTGTCATCCGCTGGTGGGACCGTCGGCGCCCGCTCGGTACGCCGCCTCAAGCGCGGCCAGGAGCCCGTGTCCGACCTGTCTGGCCCGTGGCTCGTGGTCTTCCAGCAGATCGAGCGCGATGGCCATCGACGGCGCGACCGGCGGCAGTGGTTCCGGAAGGGCTACGGGCGCGACGGCTCGGAGCGCCACCAGGCCTTCTGGGTCTTGGCGGAGATGGTATTGGCGGATAATGTCGGGTAGGCGCTCGCCGGGCACGTATGCCTCGAAGCGGTCGCCGGCGCTGATGACACCAGCACCGGACGCCTCCGCCGCACCGAGACCGGAGTGCATGAGGTCACGCTCGTCATGCAGCCGAGCGATCGAATCGGGGGTGAGCGGTGTAGCGGCTCAGGGCCGCGCGATCAGCCAGGGCATGCCGCAGTCCCGGCCACGGTCGTGAGGCGAGCTGCTTCTGGATGCGCCATCGGGAGATGCGATCGAGCCACGGGGCCTGCCCGCCGCTCGCGAGGAAGATGAGACCCCAAGCCTTCGCCGGAGCATACCGCCGGCCATCGTGGGCACCGGCCTCGCGACGGATCTCGACATCGGCACGCAGGATGCGCCACCGCCCGAGCTCCTTGCGGGCGGGCAACTCGCCGTCCTTGATGAGACGAAGCACCGACCTCGGCCGGAGGCCGAGCATGTGCGCGGCTTGGCCCACGCCGACGATCGCCGATCCGTCATCTTGTTGCACAACCATGTCACTGATGACCATAGATGTGAAACGTATCGCGGTCAAGGGTCGAGGGGTGGGGACTTCTTGTTGGCCACCGGTGGGGACTTCTACGTGGCCACTGACAGGGTGATGTGTGGTCGTCGCGCGCACGATCGCGCAATGGTGTGGGCCCCGAAAGGGCTCGCTCTCCGCGCCGCAGGCCACCGGCTTGGCGCGCGAGGCTATCGGGTCCTTCGTCACTTGCCAGGCCGATCCAAGGCGCGGAGGCTGGGGACATCCGGTCAGGAGGTGCGACGATGAGGCGCCTGGCGATCGCCTCGGTGGCTCTGGTGCTCCCGCTCGCCGCAGGCGGCATGCTCGCGGCGGAGGAGGAGCCCCCCACGACCGGAACGTTCGGCCCAGCGGGGACCCTGGCGGACGCACGGATGCATCACACCGCGACGCTGCTGCCCGACGGCCGCGTGCTTGTCATCGGCGGCGAAGCCGGCGGCCACGCCGTCGCCAGCGCCGAGTTGTGGGACCCGCAGACGGCTTCGTTCGCAGCCACGGGCTCGCTGGCCGAGGCACGCGCCGGGCACACCGCCAGCCTCCTGCCCGACGGCAGCGTCCTCGTCCTCGGCGGCTTCGATCAGGACGCCGACGACCCGCTGGCCAGCGCCGAGCACTGGGACCCCGTGACCGGCGCGTTCACCCCGGCGGAACCGCTCGTCGAGCCACGCTTCATGCACACCGCGACGATGTTGCCCGATGGGAGGGTGCTCATCGTCGGTGGCCGCACTCGCAGTGATAGCGGTGTGGCTGAGATGGCCTCGACCGCAGAGCTCTGGGACCCGCTCGCAGGCGTCAGCAGTCGGACCGGATGGCCGAATCTGGGCCACACCGCGACGCTGCTGCCCCACGGCGCCGTCCTGTTCGCGGGAGGGTTCGCCGATACCGCCCAGCTGTGGGACCCGGTGACCGAGACCTTCTCACCGACGGTGGACCACCGGGCTTCCTTCGGCTGATGGCGGAGGCGTCGCTGCTCCCGAATGGGACGGTCCTGGTCACCGGCGGCTTCGGCTTTCCCGCGGACGGGGACCTCGCCGCGACCGAGCGCTGGGACCCGGCCAGCGGTTCGTTCTCGCCCGGCCAGCCGATGAACCACGCCCGCCAAGCCCACACCGCGACGCTGCTACCCGACGGCCGGGTCCTGGTCATCGGGGGCGGCGCGAACACCGAAGCGCTCGACTCGGCCGAGATCGGGGATCCCGGCAGCGGCACCTTCAGCCAGACCCAGCCCCTCACGGCAGCACGCGCGTGGCACACCGCGACGCTGCTACCCGACGGCCGGGTCCTGGTGGTCGGCGGCGGTGACGTCGACAGTGGTGAAGGCGCCCTCGCCTCTGCTGAGCTCTGGGTCCCCTGACCGGCTCGGGGCCCACCCCCATCGCAACCGACCCCATGCTCACCCGCTCCGCAGGCACTTCGGCGCACCATCTCGCCATGGTGCGGGATGGACACTGCCCCAAGTGGCTCCACGTGATCCACATCGCAGGCGGCCAGGCAACGGTCCGGACAGCCCTTGCCTCGGTGGCGCGCTTGTTCGACGATCGTCTCATCTGCAGGGGGTCGAACATGTTGCAGCGCGCATCCGCGATAGTCGTTGCAGCCTCGATCACGGTGATGACCGCCGGACCGGCCGCGGCCGACGAGTTCACCGGGCCCAACAGCTACGGGACCATCGAGGTAGAGGACCAAGGGCACGGCCCGCTCCATACGCTGCGCTACGACTGGACTGTTGGTGACAGCCGCAGCGTCCGCTTCACGATCACCCGCGCCGAGACCACCGCTATCGACGGGCAACCGGTGGCCCAGATCGGCGACAAGCCCCTTCGTCATCGATGCGGAGGTGACGGTGACATCGGCGTTCGATGATGGCACCTTCGAGGTCGTGACGGCGATCATCGCGGCGGAGCCCGTCGATGACTCATCCCAGGATGCCGAGGCCAGAGTGCTGGCCGCTTCGCTCGAGACCTTGGTCGGCTTGACCATCCGCGAG
This sequence comes from uncultured Chloroflexia bacterium, assembly GCA_963716815.1. Classification (GTDB taxonomy): domain Bacteria; phylum Chloroflexota; class Limnocylindria; order Limnocylindrales; family CSP1-4; genus JAFMJV01. The sequence goes on along the minus strand of CAVQUM010000008.1, from coordinate 23,287 downwards.
CGGTATGACGACCGCGGCAGCCGGAGTCACGTGGAGGTCAATGACCCCATCGAAGCGGGGACCGAGCTTCACCCGGCTCGCGACGCCGTTCCCAGCATCGTCGAGCGCATGGTCCTCCAGCTGCCCGCCGAGGCTGTTGGGATGGGCGGGACCTGGTTAGTCGTGACCCATGCACTCGACGAGAGCGGCATGGAGATCGTGGGCACCTCCCGCAACACCGTCACCGCCGTCGAACCGGACGGCACGTTCCTCGTTGAGACGAGCGAGACCTCCGACCAGACAGTGGTGCCGCAGACGGTCGATGCCTCGGCTCTTGCGCCCGGCGCCGTCATGATCGTCGACACCGTCGAGGGGCAAGCCGACAGCATCAGCCGCCTCGATCCGAGATGGCCGCTGCCAGCCTACGAGGGAGCGTGGTCGATGGCAGTCCGCATGGGGCTGGAAGCCGATGGCATGTCCCTCGAGTACGCGGCGACCGTAGGTACGGAGATGACCATCGCCACTCAGGGTTCGCCGCCACTGACAGCCCAGCCGCAGCCGTAGCTCACGGTCCGCCCATCGCTTCGCCTGCCGCAGAGGAAGCCCAAGAGTGCCTGAGCCTCCGGCCGCTCCTGCGCACGATCACCGGATGGTGACTGGGGTGACTGCAACCTCGTGCGCGTCGCTCGGAGTGACAGGCACTCGGCTTGGCCGCCAGAGGCCATGGCGCATCGCACGCCGAACATGGCCGCCGGGGCCGTGTCGAGCGATCGGCAGGGAAGGAGAGGACGATGACCTGGGAGCAGGCTGAAGAGCGATCCAAGCCGGTGCTGCGTTGTCCGCTGTGCCAGGGCACGTAGTTCGACACGCAACGGGGCCGTCTTGATTCGCGCTGGGGCTTCACGAGCCACAAGGTCGTCATGAAGGTCTGCCGCTCCGCCGCGGCATCTTCCCCTACGCTGTGGGAGGACCGCCTCGCTGGGACCGGGCGCGGCGTACCGAACCGCCCTGACTTCGATTGAGACCAGTCAGCTTCGCGGTGACGGGCAGGGTACGGGCATGTCTCCTGCGACCTCGCTCCAGACCGGCCCCGACTCGTTGATCCAAGCCCGCCACGACTCATAGGCTCGTTCTGATTGGCGGTTGGCCGCGACTCGGGCGGCCTCTAGCCCGTCCGGCGCTGCGTCGCGCTCGGCCGCAATACTCTCGGCTATGAATACGACGAAGTCGTCGAATGCGCTCATCCCCACCGCAGCGGGAGGGTAGCCCGCCGCACGCGCCGCGGCTGACCGTGCCGCCTGCAGGTGTCCCAGCATCGCCTCCGTCGTCGTGTCGACCAGCGCAGTGTCACCACGGGCGATGGCGTCCTCGAGCCGCCGGCTGAGCGTGGAGGTCTCGCCGGTGTCGGGATTGCCGACAGCCGTCCACGACTCGTCGACCGCCGTGCACAGGGCATCGACGAAGACTGCGGCGTCCGCCACAGGGGCCGGTGTCGGCCTCCAGGCCTCGGCTGAGGCGGTGATGCCTTCGCCGTGCCAGCCCCCGACGACGAGGACCCGGTCGTCGGACAGCAGCGTGGCGGTGTGTCCGTAGCGTGCTTCGGCGAGCGAGCCTGCCGGGCCGAACGTGCCGACCGCGGGGTCCCAGACCTCCGCCGAGGCGAGGAGGGGGGCGCCTCCGTCGTCCCACTCGCCATCGCCCTCACCGCCGACGACGAGGACGCGGCCGTCCCGCAGGAGTGTGGCGGTGTGCATCCCGCGTGGCTCGGCGAGCGACCCTGCCGGTTCGAACGATGCCGCCGCCGGGTCCCAGAGCTCCGCCGAGGCGAGGAAGCCATCGATGCCCCCTCCACCGACGACAAGGATGCGGCCGTCGGACAACAGCGTGGCGGTATGTCCGGAGCGAGCCTCGGCAAGAGCACCTGCCGGTTCGAACGTGCCAGTCGCTGGGTCCCAGACCTCGGCCGCGGCTTCGCCTCCCATGCCGCCGACCACGAGGACGCGGCCGTCCCGCAGGAGCGTGGCGGTGTGGTACGCCCCCCGAGCCTCGGCGAGGGGCCCTGCCGGGCTGAACGTGCCGGTCATCGGGTCCCAGACCTCCGACGAAGCGACGAAGCCATCGACGTCCGAGAGCTCCGCCGAGGCGCCCCCGACCACGAGGACGCGGCCGTCTCGCAGGAGCGTAGCGGTGTGCCAGGCGCGTGCCTCGGCGAATGAGCCAGCCGGCCCGAACGTACCGCTTGCGGGGTCCCAGACCTCGGCCGACGCGAGGACGCCGTCGCCGTCCATGCCACCGACGACGAGGACACGGCCGTCAGGCAGTGGTGTGGCGGTGTGGATCCCGCGTGGCTCGGCGAGCGATCCTGCCGGGCTGAACCTGCCGGAAGCCGGGTCCCAGAGCTCCGCCGAGGCGGGGTAGTTCCACAGGCCACCGACCACGATGACGGCGCCATCGGGCAGGGCTGTCGCGGTGTGGAGCAAGCGCGGCTCGGCGAGCGACCCTGCCGGGCCGAACGTGCCCGCCCCGGGTGGCTCCGCCGCCTGAGCCGTGGCCACCCCCGCTGCAGCGAGCGAGAGCACGAGGATCATGAACGAGACCATCACGTGCTGCATCGTCCACCCTCCCTGGCCCACGACTCCATCGTCCGCATCCGGGTCGTGGGGTCAAGAGCCGGACGGCCCGACCGTGCGGCTGAGCCGGAGCGACCGTCATGCGGTGCGGGGATGTTGAGCACTCCCACACTACTGCTGCGTCGTGTCAGGTCGTCGCCCTGTCGGAGCGCTCGAGAGCGAATGCGCCGTAGCCCACCACCGTGCGTGGATCGCCCGCGGTATCAGCCGAGCTGCGCAGATCGAGCAGGCGGGCCTCGAGTCCGGCGTCGAGGGCCCATGCGATGCTCGACCTGAGCGCGTCGCAGCCGCAAGCGTCCGAGGGGCCGAGGCTCTCGAAGTCGAGAGCCACGATCGCCGCCGCGCTACGCGAATCCAGGCGTCGGGCGGTGTCGGCGTCGTGATGGTGAGAGAGATCGGTGCTGACCACGAGCACCGTGTCCTCGTTCATGATCGCCGTGAACATCTCCGTCGCCTCTCTGGGCGGCTGTCGACCCACCGCGATGGGGAGCACCGGGACGCCGGGGCAGACGCGCTGGATGAAGGGCAACTGGACCTCCAGGCTGTGCTCCGAGCGATGCGGGTCGTCGTCGGCGACAGCGCCCTCGTCGAGGGCGATCCGCCGAGTCGAGTCGTCCAGCTCCACCTCGCCGAGCGGCGTGCGCCAGGCCCTGTGCGTGGGCACCGCCCAGCCCTGCAGTGCCTGGAAGTGGCTGGGCCCCACGATGACGATGCGCCGCGGCCGTGGCTCTTGAGCCGCCAGGAGGGCATAGGCCGTGGCTGCGATGGGCCCACTGTATGGATAGCCGGCGTGTGGCACCACGATCCCGCGCAGCGCATGTGGCCTTGTCGGCCACTGGTCGCTCGCGCGGCGGGCCTCCGCGAGCAGGCCGTCGACACCCGATGCGAGAACCGTTCGCTGAGTCGGGATAGAAGCTGCCGGCCACGGCGGGCTCACGGACCCGCGGCTCGTGCGGTGCTCGTGCTCATTCAGGTCACCCCGATCCTGATCGGCTGCCGGCGCGCTCCCCAGCCACCAGGCTCCGCCTCGAAGACACCCGGACATGGTTCGCCACAGCTGTCGCATCGACCCTCGGCCGTCAGACCCCACCCGGTGATGCGGTAGCCGTCCCGGCCGATGAGATGCGTGCCGCAAGCATGGCAGCGGGTGGACTGGCCCTCGGGATCGTGGACGTTGCCGGTGTAGACGTAGCGCAACCCATTGGCCAGCACCGATGGCCCGAGCGCGCGACAGCGCGGAGGCTGGTGTAGCGGGCCGGTCGCGCATCCTGTAGTCGGGATGGAAGGCGGTGAAGTGGAGCGGGACAGCGGGGCCCAGGTGCTCGATGATCCAGCTCGTGAGCGCGTCGACCTGCGCGTCGGAGTCGTTGAGGCCACCGATGAGCAGGGTCGTGACCTCGAGCCACGTCCGACCCGAGGCGGCGACGGCCTCCAGCGTCTCGAGCACCGGCGCCAGTCGACCGAAGCAGACCTTGCGGTAGAAGTCGTCGTCGACTGACTTGAGGTCCACATTCGCGGCGTCCATCGACCCGAACAACGCTTCCCGTGCGGCAGGCTTCACGTACCCCGCCGTGACCGCCACGCTGCGGATCCCGCGCTCGCGACAGGCCGTGGCCACGTCGATGGCGTACTCCAGGAAGATGACCGGGTCGTTGTACGTGAAGGCGACGCTGCGGCAGCCGGATCCTTGGCGGCCTCGGCGATGTCCTGCGGGAGGCCGCGTCGGCGAGGGTGTCCCACTCGCGCGACTTGGAGATGTCCCAGTTCTGGCAGAAACGGCAGCCCAGGTTGCAGCCGGCGGTGCCGAAGCTGAGGGTCGCGGTGCCCGGCAGGAAGTGGTCGAGCGGCTTCTTCTCGATCGGGTCGATGCAGAACCCGCTGGAGCGCCCGTACGTGGTCAGGACGATGGCGGCATCCTCGCTGGCACGAACGAAGCAGAACCCTCGCTGGCCGTCGCGCAGTCGGCATTCGCGCGGGCAGACGTCGCACTGGACGCGTCCGTCGGCCAGGTCGCGCCAGAAACGGGTCGGGTGGACGTGCCCGGCCGGCATACCGATCAAGGGCGGTGGAGCCATCGCGGTTTGAGGATGCGCCCCCGGCGCGACGATGGGAAGAGCCACCCGGCGTGAACCGCCCCGGGGCGCCGGCCAGCCCACTCGATGGCCTGGTCGCGGCGGTCACCGGGATGATGGTCCTGGCGGGGTCGCTATACGGCCCGACGCTGAACCGAGCCGTCGGTCGGGACCCCGACGATGCACGTCTCTGCGAGGGCGCGGCGGAGATGATGTCTCTGGGGACTCAGAGTCTGTGAACCAAACGCGGCGCACGTGCACATCGGCGGCTGAGGGCGTCTCGGGTGTCGATCAGTCGGTGTCCCTCCGTCGTCAGGATGCGGTGGGTAGGGCCGCGGGGCGAACGCCGTGGCTTCTGTGGGCAGATCCGTCCAGGGGTGCATGGGGTCCGTCCCTCCTCCCATCAGACCGTCGCCGCGGCCCGCCGGAGTTCCACGGTCCGCATGAGGTTATGGGCGAGGGCGTACCACAGCATGATCGTCCTCGCTTCCTCGAGCCCTCGGACCGGGATGTGGCGGAGGCCCCGGTTGCGGGCGATGGCGTTCACGCACTCGGCGGTCGCGGCCCGCTCCTTGTAGGTCGGCCTTGGCCTCGGCCGTGCCCATGCGGGTGCGCCAGGCGGCCACCGCCGGCGAGTCGTCAGGGAGCGGCTGATGCGGGTCGCGGGTGGGGTCTCGTGGCCTGGTGCGGGGTGCTAGAGGACCGTCCGCAGCTGGTGCTCCGAGAGCGCGTCGATCTCGGTAGGTTGACGAAGCCGTCGTCGACGAGCATCGCATCGGGGGCCCGCGCCGTAGCGGCGCTCGAGCTGGTCGACCATCGGTCGGAGCTCGCCCTGGTCGGTGCCGACGTCGCTACGTCCACGCCCACGATGACCTGGCTCGCGGTGTCGGCCGCGAACTGGACGTTGTAGGCGGGGCGGAAGCCGCCATCGGCCATCTTCATCACCCGGGCCTCGGGGTCGGTGGTCGAGGCGCGCGCGCCTCGCGGTCGGCTTGCCGGCCCGGCGCTTGCGCGGCCTCCACCGCGGGCAGCTGCCCGAGCGCCCGCCGGACCCGCTCGGCCCGCTCGCGCCGCGGCTCGCTCCCGGCCGCGGCGTCACCCGGCCGCGACGTCGCCGCGGGGTCGTCGTCGAGCTCGGTCCGCAGCGTGCCGCCACCTGGGCCTCCGCCTCGGCGAGCGCAGCGCATCCAGGGTGTCGCCGCGGCGGTAGGACGCGGCCCCGGCCCCGGCCCGCACTCGCATGCCATCCTGGGCCACCCGCCGCCATCGTCACGAGGCCGTCGGCGAGCAGCGCCGCGACGCTCTCGGTGAGCAGCGCGTCGAGGACCTCGACATGGTCGACGCGGACGGCCGCGAGGGTGTGGTAGTTCACGCCCACACCGCCGCACAGCCAGCGGTAGGCGTCGTGCTCCTCACAGAGGCGCGCGAGGGCGCGGGCCGAGCCGACCCCCTCGAGGGTGGCGTAGAGCCAGAGCGACACCAGGATGGCCGGGTCGATGGGTGGCCGGCCGGGATGGCCCTCGACCGCTCGGATACGCGCGTGCAGGGGTGAAAGGTCGAGAGCCTCCACGAAGTCCCACACGAGGCGCGCCCGGTGGTCGGGTGGCAGGAGGCCATCGAGATGCGTCGGTCGCAGCTCGACCTGGTCACGCTCGGGACGCTGCAGGCGAGGTCGGCCCCTGGGGGCCTCGGCCGGCTCGACGACGGGCTCCCCGGGCACATCGAAGAGGGTGTCATCCATGGGCCCGATCGTAGCTGATCGACACCCGCTTGGGAAGATCCCATCGCGAGAAATGTTCACAGCCTCTCAGTCGTCCAGGACGTCCGCTTCGGAGTGCGGCGGGCGATCAACGAAGACTGTTAGCCGTTCGATCCGGCCTTCGAATTCCGCCGGAGCCGCATAGGACGTGCTGATCGGGCTCAGGAAGTTGCCTCCGATGTCCATCCCGGCCAGCGCGAGGAATCGCAGCGGCGTCGTGACGGTGACCTCGGCGCTCCTGGAGGATCCTGCGTAGAGCTGCACGATGGCCGTGCCGTCCGGCTGCATCGTGAACTCCAGGCCGAGATCGAGAGGCTCTTCACTCGTGGGCATCTCCACGCTGGCAGTGGTGACCTCCCCGGCGGCGTTGTACTCGTACCTCAGTTCGCTGGAGTCGGCATACAGCACGAAGCCAGAGGCTGAGTTCCCGTACGCCACCAGCACGCCCGAGGGGGAGCCCGAGACGCTCGCTTCGATCCGATATCTGCTGGCCGATCCGAATGGGGGTGCGGTGCTGGCTTCGACATGTGATACCGGTGGGTAGTAGTCGAACCGGCTTCGCAACAGCGGCGAACCTGAAGGAGGTGGTGAGCGGTACAGCTCGACCGATCGATCATCGAGCGGTAGCACGTCGTATCGGTCCGCCTCCTGCCGCCAGAGCTCGACGAGTTCGCGCAAGCGCTCTGGCTCCTCAGCCGCGAGGTTGCGGGACTCGGAGAAATCCTCGTCGAGGTGGTAGAGCTCCCATTCCGAGTCGTCGTAGGCGTCCCCGGCGAAGTGGCGAGTCACGGCTTTCCAGCCGTCCGCCCAGATGGCTCGGTTACCGAACATCTCGAAGTACTGGACGCGGCGGACGGAGTCCGCTGCAGGCTCATCGAAGGTATAGGCAAGGCTCTCGCCGTGGATCGGCAACTGGGCGATCCCGTTGACCTCATCGCCAGGTGTCACGCCGCTGACCTCGTAGATCGTGGGCGCTATGTCGATGATGTGGTGGAACTGGTCGAGAATCGCACCGGGATCAGCCATCCTCCCGGGCTGGTACACGATCAACGGGTCGCGGATGCCGCCGCCATGTGTGTGGTACTTGTACCAGCGGAGCGGTGTGTTCGACGCCTGGGCCCAGCCGGTCGCATAGTGGGAATCGGCTCTCGGGCCACCCACCTGGTCGAGCGAGTCGAGGACCTTCTCGGGAACCTCGTCCATGTCGTTGAAGAAGCGGATGCGGCTGAAGGCCCCGAGGCGGCCACCTTCCATGGCTGCCCCGTTGTCGGACGTGATGATGATCAGGGTCTCATCGACCTGCCCGCTGCGCTCCAGGAAGTCGAACAGCCGACCGAGCTGCTGATCGGTGTGCTCGATGAACGCTGCGTAGGCCTCCTGGAACCGTACGGCGATCCTTCGCTCCTGCTCGCTCAGCGACTCCCAGGCCGGCACATCAGGGTTGCCCGGAGGGAGCTCGGTATCGGGCGGGATGACGCCCATCTCGAGCTGGCGCCGGTACCGCTGCTCCCGGATGACATGCCAGCCCTCGTCGTAGCGGCCTTTCACGGCCTCCATGAACTCGGCCGGTGCGTGATGGGGGGCGTGCGCGGCGCCCAACGGGAAGTAGAGGAAGAACGGCCGATGGGGCGCATGCGCCACGTGGTCGGAGATGTAGCCGATCGAGCGGTCGACCAGGTCCTCGGTGAGGTGGTAGCCCTCCTCGGGCGTCGCCGGCGGGGGCACCGCATGGTTGTCCCGGATCAGCTGCGGGTAGTAGTGATCCTCGGCACCGTTCATGAAGCCATAGAACTGATCGAAGCCGCGCCCGAGCGGCCACTCATCAAAGGGTCCGGCCGGTGATGTCTCCCGCATCGGGGCGACATGCCACTTGCCGACGGCGAACGTGTTGTAGCCGGCCTTCCGAAGGTGCTCGAGACCAATCCCGCCTCGCGGCTGATGCGTCCTCGACCGCTCGGCCAACCCGAGTCGACGTTCGAGAGCATGCGCATGCCCACCGAATGGTGATTCCTCCCGGTCAGCAAAGCGGCTCGTGATGGCGAGCAAAGGGTCGTCGTGTGGAAGTTGCTGTAGCGGTGCCCCAGCGCGGCCATCCGGTCGATGTTTGGCGTCCGGATCTCCGACCCGTAGCAGCCGAGATCGGCGAAACCCAGGTCGTCGAAGAGGATGACGATGACATTGGGTCCAGGGTGCCCGCGCACCGGTGCGTGGACGGCCTCGCTGTCTTGATACGTGAGACCGAGCCGGCCGCGGGGTCCGAGGAAGTCTGTCATCTGTGTCGCCTTCCGAGATTCAGTAGTCGCCCAGGTCCGTGAGATACCTCGCGAACACCGTCCTGCCCAGGAGCTTCCATATCCGGTCACTCAGGAACCCGAGGATCCCGAACAGGAGGATGCCCACGAAGACGAAGTCGGTCCTGAAGAACGTCCGGGCGTTCCAAATCAGGAAGCCGATGCCCTCCTGCGCGGCGATCGCTTCAGCCGCGACGATGACCAGGAACGCGGCTGCGAGAGCCAACCTCATCCCGACGAAGATCGACGAGAAGGTGGCTGGCAGTGTGATGCGGAAGAAGAGATCGAAGCGATTCGCGCCCATCGTCTGGGCTCCCAGCAGCTTGTCCTGGCTCACGGACGCCGCCCCGGACGCCGTCGAAACCAACACGATGAACATCACCGCGTAGACGACCAGGTTCACCTTGGAGGCCTCGCCGATCCCGAACCACAGGATGAAGAGGGACGTCAGCGCCAGAGCCGGGATGAAGCGGAAGAAGTGGATGAAGGGGTCGACGGCGGCGCGTGCGTACGTCGACGAGCCAGCGAGCAACCCGATCGGAATTGCGATCGCCGATCCGATGATCCATCCCGCGTAGACACGTGAAAGGCTGACCAGGATGTCGTCCTGAAGGCGGCCTTGCTCCCAGAGCTCACCGGCAGCACCAACCACCGACAACGGTGTGGGCAAGAGCAGAGGGTCCATGTCGATCGAGGCGAGGTGCCAGATCGCAATGGCCACTCCGACGGCAACAGCCGAGACAAGGTACGTCCTTCTTGGGCTGGTCGTCATCCCTCCCAGGCCTTCATCACTTCCTCGATGATCTGCTCCTCGACCTTGCGGGCTGCCTGCCCGAATTCCGGTGAGAACTCGTCCCTGGGGAAAGGAAGATCCAGGGTGTGTATCTCAAGGAATGCCAATTCCGGGCCAGCCTTCATCACTCCGATCCGTTCGCCTAGCAGCGTCGCCTCTCGGATGTCGTGAGTGACATAGACGAACGTGCGACCCTCCGACCGCCAGAGCTCTGACACCTGCTTCTGGAGAAGCCGCCGGGTCTGAGCGTCCAGTGCTGCGAAGGGCTCGTCCATCAGCACGATCTCCGGCTTCAAGGCCAGGATCCGGGCGATCTGGACACGCTGTTTCATGCCACCCGAGAGCTCATGCGGGAACTTGTCAGCGGCTGCGGTGAGCCCTACGAGTCCGAGCCAGTGGTCAACCTCAGCTGGATCGAACTTCCGCCGTCGCCGGGCTTGCAGCTTCAGCCCGAATGCCACGTTTTGACGCACGGTGAGCCAGTCGAGGAGCGGCCCATCGACACTCTGGAACACCATCGCCCTCGTTGGGCCAGGACCAGCGACCGGCCGTTCGTTAGTCATGACGCTGCCCTGGGTGGGCTGGAGGAAGCCGGCGACCATGCGGAGCAGTGTCGATTTGCCGCATCCCGAAGGACCGACGATGACGAAGAACTCGCCCGCCTCGACCTCGAGGGACAACCCCGAGATCACTGGCGGGGAGTTCTCGTCCGTACCTGCGTATCGAAGCGTGACGTCCGCGAAGGAAACCGAGCCTCCCCGGGCCTTGTCACCTTCGACATCCATGTCCTAGTTCAGGTCTGCAGTCACAGAACCTGGGACTGCCCGCTCCTGGGCATCCAGGTTGACGAAGTCGCGGACATCGAAATCGGCGTCGAGTACGCCGGACTCGATCAGGAACCCCGCGATCGCGTCAAGCGAGTCCAGCATCACCGGTGTGAAGCCGACTTGGTAGCGCTGGTTCGGGATGATGTTGGCGAACAGCTCAGCATTGCCGGAGACGGCGTCAGCGACGATCTGCCCAGCCGCGACGGGGTCGTCATTGACGAACGCACTCGCCTGGTCGTACGACTTGAGCACCCGCTCGATCGCGAGCTGGTTCTCAGCGGCCCACCCGGCCTCAGCGATCAGGTAGATCGCCGACGTGTCAAGGACGTCCGAATCATCGGTAAGGATCGTCAGGTCCGGGTCCTCAGCTGCTTGATTCGTCCCATCGAGCCAAAGCCAGGCAGCCTGGATGTCGCCCGTCTTGAGAGCACCCACCAGCTCGAAGAGGCCCGGGAGCGGCACGAGCTCGACGTCGCTCAAGTCGATCCCGTTCTGGATGAGGTACTGGATGGTCACGAAGTGCTCGGACGTTCCTTCGACATATCCGATCTTCTTGCCGACCAGGCCCTCGGGGCCTGTGATGTCGTTCTGGACCGCAAGGCTGTGGAAGCCTGGATTGGGTTGAGCGATACCTCCCACGATCTGCATGTTCTCGTCGGCCGCGGCGACCAGGCTCAACACCGCGAAGTCGAGCGCGTGGCCCAGGTCTGCCTGACGGGCGATCACACCCTGGATCGCCTCGATCCCAGTGCCGAACAGCGAGACATCAGCGTCGACCGAATTCTCATCGAAGTAGCCCTGGTCCAACGATACCCAAGCCTGCGTTCCGAGCAGGAAGCCATCAGCGGCGAACTTCACCTCGCTCGGGCCCGGCTCCTCTTGTGCCGTGACAGGAACGCCCGCCACCACCAGTGCCAGAACTGTCAGAACGATCGGAAGAGGCCGCCCTCTCAGCCGCTTTCTCATTTCCTACCTCCGTTGGTCGCTTGCCGTCTCATTCCTATCTGCGATCTCCTCCTGCTACCTCATCCACCACCTCACTTGGCACCTTCCTCTGTCCGTCGCCCCTCTGTCCCACTCCCCGCCTTCACGAGGTGGTGACGCGGGGTCCGAACGACGGTCGTCCGATGGGACCAGGATCACGAGGATACGTCGTCCGGCAGCGTCGGATCCGACGCCAGCAGACTCGATGACTGTATCTTCTCCATCGACCCCGAACATGAGCTGCAGGCTGCGATTCAGGTTGGCACCGCGCATGTCGAGCTGGGTCCGGTCCGATCCCACGGTCACGACGTTGGTCCAACCGACTGACCGGAGGTCGGCCCCCGATGGCGTAGTCAGGGGTCAGCGTAGGGGTCAGGACCTGCAGCTTCCGTCAGAGGGCAGCCCGAAACGGGTCATTTCACGCGTGGGGGGTGGAGCCGACACTCGGATTTGAACCGAGGACCTGCTGTTCACGAATGTAGAGGACGTGGCCGTACGGCCTCCTCGTGACCGCAGGGTGCGGCGGGCTTGGCTGCCAAGTATGCGGGATCCTCGCGCTGGTTTGGTCCACTCCTGCTTACCCGGCATCGACAGACACCTCGCTGACATCTGCTGATGCCTCCCGTGCTGACGCGCCCCAGGGGTCGCTCCAGGGTCACAGCAGGGGGGACGTTCGCAGGGGTGCGTGGCTAGCAGAGGTAGTCATTGGTAGTGCCAGGAGCCGACACCCGTGCGGACGAGCGGCGCCCGTGTCAGAAGCACGGGCGCCGCTCGAGAGAGGAGGACCGGTGTGAGGCAGTGCCGAGCCTGTCCGCTGCCCTACCGCGCGGCCAGCAGCTCCTGGGCCACGTTGGCTGCGGTGGCGGCATCCTTGGCGAAGCCGTCGGCCCCGATCTCGGCGGCGAACTCGTCGGTCACCGGCGCGCCACCGACGAGGTCCTCTGGCCTTGGGGTCGGCCGCACGGATGGCCTCCACGGCGGCCTTCATGCCCACCATCGTGGTGGTCAGCAGGGCGCTGATGCCGACGATGCTGGCCCCGTGCTCCTTGGCCGCCGCGGCGAAGGCCTCGGGGCTGACGTTGGTGCCCAGGTCGACGATCTCGAAGTTGGCGCCTTTCAACATCATGCCCACGAGGTTCTTGCCGATGTCGTGGAGGTCGCCCTGCACGGTGCCGATGACGGCGGTGTGCTCGGGGCGGATGCCGCCGGCCGCCAGCAGCGGCTCGAGCAGCACGCTGGCCTCCTTCATGGCGTGCGCCGCGATGAGCATCTCGGGCACGTAGACGCCCTCGTTGCAGGCGAACTTGCGGCCGACCTCGGTCATGGCCGTGGTCATGGCGTCGAGGATCGCCTGGGGTGGGGTGCCCTCGTCGATGGCGGCCTGGGTGAGGCTCACCGCCTCGGCCCGGTTGCCCGCTTCGACGGCCGCGGTCAGTGCGGTCAGGTCAGCCATGGATCGTGTCCCTCCTCAAGGTGGTTGAACCCGGGTCGCGTACGACGCAGGTTTGCCTCCCAGTCCGTTGACACCGGGCTGCACTTATCCTAACATCCGGTTATTCGGATAAGTGGAGCTGCCATGTCACCGACATCCGGAAGAGAGGGCGAGGCCGCGGACTGGGGATCGCTGCGGGTCGACAGCTCCGACGTGACGCCGCTCTATCACCAGCTCAAGCTGCAGATTCGCGAGCAGGCCAAGCGACTAGAGCCCGACACGATGATTCCGTCCGAGAAGGAACTCATGGACCTCTCCGGCGTCGGGCGGGCCACTGTCCGCCGAGCGATCTCGGACCTGGTCCAGGAGGGCTTCCTCCAGACGCATCAAGGTCGGGGCACCTTCACGGCTCGGCCGCGGATCGAGACGGTACTCTCGCGGCCAGCCGGCTTCACCGAGACGATGAGGCGTCTCGGCCGTTCGCCGAGCACCAAGGTCCTGCTGCTCGAACGTATCGAGGCCAGCCCGGACGTGGCCTCGCAACTTGGCGTCGCCACAGCAGAGGGTATCTACGTCATCGAGCGGCTTCGCTTGATCGATGACGAGCCTTGCATGGTCGAGAGGACACACATGCCTGAGCAGAACGCACCAGGCCTCATCGAGCAGGACCTTTGTTGCTCCCTGTACGAGCTGCTCGCGCGGGGGTACGGAATCGAACCCGCGAGTGGTACGGAGACGGTAGTGGCGGTCAACGCGGACCATCACCTGGCGAGTGTCCTCGAGGTCCCGGTGGCGTCCGCACTGCTCGCATCGGTCCGCGTGACCACGACGAGCGATGGGCGTCCATTCGAGTACACGCTTCGACACGCACGCGGCGACTTGCTCGCGTTCACGGTCGCACTGGACTCCGGCGCGACGCTCGGGGATCGCTCGTCCGCTGACCGCCTCCTCCCGGCGACGCGGCACTAGCTGATGGCACTCAGCGCTGGCAGTGTGAGCGAAGTCGTCCGAGTGGAGCGCCCCCTCGAGCTAGCGCTCGAGGGGGTCTCGAAGCACTTCGGCGGTGTGGTTGCGGTAGCCGGGGCGACCGTGGCGTTCCGCAGGGGTGAGATCACCGGTCTGGTAGGCGAGAACGGCGCCGGCAAGTCGACGCTCATCTCCCTCGTTACCGGCGCGCACCATCCTGACAAGGGGTCCTTCTCGGTCGCCGGCATGCCGGTTCGCGACTTCGACCCGCATCGTGCCCGCGACGCTGGGATCTACGCGATCCGCCAGGAGCCGGTCCTCGTGCCGACGCTCAGCGTGGCCGAGAACCTGCTGTTGGGCATGGAGCCTTCGCGGCGGGGCATCTACGCGAAGCGCCGGGCGAACGCGATGGCCAAGGAATGGCTCGACCGCGTGGGCGCCTCATTCGGCCCTGCCACGCTCGTGGAAACGCTCTCTCCGGCCGACCGACAACTCGTGGAGATCGCGCGCGCCGTCGGCCCGGGCGCGAAGTACCTGTTCTTCGACGAGCCCTCCTCGGCCCTGGGCCCAGCTGAGACCGATCGACTCTTCGCGCTGATTCGCCGCCTTCGCGACGATGGCACAGCCGTCGTCTACGTGTCCCACCGTCTCGAGGAGGTCTTCGCCATCTGCGAGCGTGTCGTCGTCATGCGCGACGGACACATCGTCGCCGACGAACCGGCCGAGTCTCTCGACGAGGATGGCTTGGTGGCGCTGATGGCAGGGCAGGAGCTAGCCGCCGATCTCACAACCGAGCATGCTCGTCGCCGACTACCCGATGGCCCGCCGTTCCTCACCGTCGATGGGATCGAGCTCGACGGTCGACTCCACGACGTGTCACTGGACGTCGGTCGGGGCGAGATCCATGGGGTCGCTGGGATCGTCGGCGCCGGTCGCACTTCGCTGCTCGAGGTCGTGGCAGGCATCGCTCGCCCGACAGCCGGCACCATGAGTCTGGACGGCGATTCGTATAGGCCCTCGGACACGTCAGCCGCCCTGCGCGCAGGGGTCTTCCTTGTGCCGGAGGATCGTATCCGCGATGCGCTGTTCCCGGAGCTGCCGCTCGCCACGAACACCGTTCTGCCCTTGATCGACAAGATCTGGCGACGTGGGCTCGTCACCGCCGGTCGCGAGCGGGAAGCGGCGCTGCCGCTGATGCGTCGACTCGACGTCAGGCCGCTGCGCCCCTCGGCTCTCGGCGGATCACTCAGCGGTGGCAACCAGCAGAAGGTCATCCTCGCCCGCGCGCTGTTCGCCGACCCCAGGCTGCTCCTGCTCGATGAGCCGACGCGTGGCATCGACGTCGCGACCAAGGCCGACATCCATGAGCTCATCCGGACGCTGGCGGACGACGGTGTATCCGTCGTGGTCGTGTCGTCAGACCTTCGTGAACTCCTCTCTCTCGCCGACCGCATCACTGTGCTGTCGCGTGGCAGGGTAGCCGGGACCTTCAGTCCCCCCTTCGACCCCAACCGCTTGCTGGCCGCAGCCACCGGAGACGTGAAGTGACCTCAGCACAGACTGAAGCCCGTCCCGGCGATGCCGCTGGTCGTGACCCGATAGCGAGCATCCGCGCCTGGGTGCGCGACCACGCTGCGCTCGTCGCACTCGGGCTCGTGCTCCTCGTCATCTCGGTCTTCACCGCGACCCAGAGCGACGTCTTCCTCACGGTGGGCAACCTGCGCAACGTGTTGCTGCAATCGAGCGTGCTAGCGATCGTCGCTTGCGGCATGACCATGCTGATGGTGTCTGGCGGGATCGACCTGTCGGTCGGATCGCTGATGAGCCTCACGGCGGTAGTCGCCGCGCTGCTCATGCGTGAAGGCGTCCCGATGCCGTTCGCCGTGCTCGCCGGCATCGCGGTCGGAGTCGGGATGGGTGCTGTCAACGGCACGCTCGCCGCCTGGAGTCCATCGCATCCATTCGTGGTGACGCTGGGCATGATGATCTTCATCCAGGGCATCGCCATCGCGCTGACCGGTGGCCTTGCAGTCTCAGGACTCGACGATGGCTTCGTACAGCTTGGCATCGGCCGGTTCCTGGGCATCCCACTCCCGATCATCATCGCGTTCGTGGTGGCGCTGGCCTGTGCCGGGGTGCTGCGCTTCACCGTGTTCGGCCGGCGCCTGTACGGGATGGGCGGCAATGAATTGGCCGCGTCGCTGGCCGGCATCCGCGTCCGTCGTACCAAGGTCGTCCTCTACGCGCTCAACGGCGCCATCGTCGGTATCGCCGCGATGGTGCTCGCGGCGCGCATCTCTTCGGCACAACCACTCATGGGCAACGGGTACGAGATCCAGGCGATCGCCGCGGTGGCCGTGGGTGGCACACCACTTGCTGGTGGTCGCGGTGGCATCGCGGGGACGCTGCTCGGCGTGCTGCTGCTGGGCGTGATTTCGAACAGCCTGAACCTGCTTGGGGTCTCGGGCGCTTTCCAATATGTGCTCCAAGGAGGAGTGATCGTCGTGGCAGTCATGTCGCAACGATTCCGATAGGTAGGAGGTAGGAGAACCATGACCACGCGAACCGGAAGGCGTGCGTTTGCGGTCGGACTGAGCGCAGCGCTGGCCGTTGGGGCCATCGGTGTGTCAGCTGCAGTGGCCCAAGACGATGCAGGGGAAGCCCTGGAGATCGCCTTCATCCAGACAGGCCCGTTCCCGTACTACGAGCGGGGTGTGGAGGGCGCCAGGATGGCGGCCGACTCACTCGGCGTCGAGTTGTCCGTACTGAACTCCGACCTCTCCGCTGAGCAGGAGATCGCCAACGTCGAAGACGCTATCACCACGGGTGTCGACGGCATCGTGCTGTTCTCGGTGGGGCGAGCCTCCGAAGAGGCGGCGCTCACGAAGGCCAACGAAGCCGGAGTCCCGGTCGCAGTCCTGTACGGGTACGCACCGGAGCTCGAGGACATGGGTGCGGTCTTCGTTCAGGCCGATGTCAACCAGACCGGCGCCATGGCCGGTGAATGGCTTGCGGCCAATGTCCCGGCTGGCAAGGTCGCCATCATCCAGGGTGCGCTCGGCCGTGGTGATGCCGAGGCGTACACGCAGTCGTTCAAGGAAGCTCTGGCAGCGAACCCGGACCTCGAGATCGTCGGGGAGCCGGCTGGCGATTGGGCGCGGGACACGGCGCTCGCCGCGATGCAGGACTTGCTGACTGCGCACCCAGACCTGGCCGGGGTGTTCGTGCAGAACGAGGACATGGCGCTCGGTGCGATCCAGGCCATCAAGGCGGCTGGCGCCGACGTGACGATCGTTTCGCAGAACGGCTCACCAGAGGGGCTTGAAGCCGTCGAGTCAGGAGACATCGCTGCCACGGTGGGCTGGTCCCCTGCGCAGGAGGCCCAGATGGCGCTGGCCCGCCTCGTCGCCACGGTTCGCGACGGGACCGTCGCCGATTCCAAGCTCTGCAGCACACCGGTCATGCTCGTGACCGCCGAGAATCTCGACGAGGCATCACCGTGGGTCCCGACCGAAGAGTCGACCGCAGCGTCCCTCGTGGCGGAGTGCGGAGCCTGACCATGGGGATCGGCATCGGCTTCCTTGAGGTCACCCATCCCCACGTCTACACGCGCGCGGACATCCTTGCCGAGATGGATGACGTAGAGCTCGATCGGCGTGTGGGAACCGGAGGACGCGTCCAATGCCTCCGTCTTTGCGGAGCGCTACGGGGTGACCAACTGTGCGACGGCCGAGGAGCTCCTCGACGATGACCGTGTGGACGCGGTCATCGTCGAGGCCTGGACGCATCGGATGGCGGATGTGGCCATCCAGGCGCTCGAAGCCGGAAAGAAGGTGCTTCTGGAGAAGCCGGGTTCGAACGATGTCGCCAACATGCGGCGCATCGTCGAGGCCGTGGACCGTACCGGAGGGTATCTGACCGTCGGCTACATGATCCGCCAGTCCTCGGCCTACGCCAGGCTCAAGGATCGATCCCGCTCGGGCCTCCTGGGCCGGACCACCGTGGGGCGCTTCCACGTCTCGGTTCCCGCCCCGGACGCGGTGACCCCATGGTTCAACCTCGAGAACGACATCGGTGGCGTCCTGTTCGAGGACGGGTGTCACATGTTCGACCTCATCATCGACCTGCTGGGCAGGCCGAACAAGGTCGGCGCGATCGTCCCCAAGTGGGAGGACCTCAGCGACCTGCACGGGCATCGCTACGAAGACGGCGCCGTCTGCACCCTCGAGTGGGATGAGCTCGTCGCGACCTGCAGCCTCGTCGGCTGGGAGGCCAACGATTGGCTGGAAACGTGGGAGTTGGCGCTCTTCGGTGATGCGGGCACGGCCTATGCCGGACCACTCCCAGAGCGCCTCGACGTCTTCCTCAAGGAGGCCGGCGGCGGCATGACCGCGGGCTGGACCCGTCACAGGGAGACCGAGTTCAACGTCTCATGGCTCGACCATGAGGCCAAACACGTCTGGCACGCCGTCCAGCACCGCGCGTTCTTCCGCGCTGAGCTGGAGCGGTTCGTGCACGACGTCAGGCAGGGCGGAGCGCCGGAGAGATCCCGGCCAGCCACGCTCTCGATGTCACCGAGACGATCGCGGCCCTCTACGAGGCCGCACGTGAAGGTCGGACGGTGGTGCTGTGATCGACCCGGCTGAGCTGGATCTCAACCTCGACTTGGGGTCCACGTCATACCGGATCGGCGTGATCGGCGCGGGCGGCATCGTCCGCGCCTCACACCTGCCGGCCTACGCCTCCATGGGCTGGGATGTGGTGCGCATCGCCTCGCGGACCATGGAGAGCGCCAAGGCGGCCGCCGATGAGTTCGATATCCCCGCCGCGTCGGACGACTTCGGCGACGTCATCGCCGACGATGCGGTCGAGGTCGTCGACATCTCACTGCCGCCTCACCTTCAGCGCGACGTGGCCGAGGCGGCGTTCGCGGCTGGCAAACACGTCATGATCCAGAAGCCGATGGCCACGACCCTCGAGGATGCGAAGGCCATCGTCGAGGCAGCCGAGCAGTCCGGGCTGAAGCTGGCGGTGAACCAGAACGGGCGCTGGGATACCGGCCATCCGGGCGTGCCGGGAGCTCATCCAGCGGGGCGTCTTCGGACAGTTGGTAACGGCCTCGTTCGAGTTGCGGACGCGCCAGCCGTGGCAGGCCTTCTGGGAGGATGCCGAGCACTACCCGAGGCTGATGCTCCTGGGCATGTCCATCCATCACCTCGACCAGTTCCGGTTCCTGTTCGGCGATCCGCTCGAGATCACCGCCGTGACCAGCACGTATCCGGGCCAACCGTGGGGGGGCGACAGCATCGCGCTCTACGCGCTTCGATACGAGTCCGGCCTGCTGGCGGTCGGGTTCGACGATGGCTTCCCGTGGACGCGCGACTGGTCGGTCGACTACCGCATAGAGGGGCTCGAAGCCATCGCACGCGGCGACATCGGCTGGCCCACGGGCGGGTATTCCACGCTCGAGTACACGACACGCGAGCGTGCCGACAGCTGGGTTCGGCCAGCATTCTCCCGGAAGTGGTTCCCGGACGCCTTCGCGGGCACGATGGGGGAGCTCTTCAGGAGCATCGAGACCGGCGAGGAGCCCAGTATCTCCGGGCGCGACAACCTCGACACCCTGCGGCTCGTCGAAGCTGCGTACCGTTCCGCGGCCGAGCGCAGGGCGGTGCGACTCGACGAGGTCGAGGCATGATGACGGTCCCTGGGGGTGTCTACACCGCTCTGCTGACCCCCTGCCGTGACGACGGGTCGGTCGACCTGGAGGCCATCAGGACCCTCATCGATTTCCAGGCCGGGATGGGCGTTGCCGGGCTCTTCGTCCTTGGCACCGCAGGTGCAGGTCCACTCCTCGATCGATCCGAGCGTCGCGATGTCGCGCGCACGATCCTGGACGCGGCAGGCGATCGGCTCTTCGTCATCGTCCATGTCGGTGCGATGCCCACGAGCGTCGCCGTGGAACTCGCATCCGAGGCGGTCGAGGCCGGAGCCCCCGCGGTGGCTGCGGTCCCGCCGACCTACTACCAGCCGGATTTCATCTCTGTGCGTCGCTACTACCAGCGCCTCTCGGACGCAGCCGGCGAGACGCCGCTACTGGCCTACAACAACCCGGCGGCGACCGGCTATGACCTGCGACCCGAGCAGGCGGCCGAGCTGCACCGCGACGGGATCATCGCGGGTGTCAAGCAGGCCACCACCAGCGTCAAGGACCTCCACGCGCTCATCGACGCTGGAGTCCCCGTATGGATGGCCAATTCCGGGTTGAACACAGCCGCACTCGCGATGGGCGCGCGCGGCGCTATCTCGACGCTGACCAACGTGGTGCCAGAGCTCTTCGTTCGTCTCCAGCGCGCGATGTCCGATGGGGATCTGAAGGCGGTCCAGGACGCGCAACTTCGCATCGATCGCGCCAGCGCAGGGTTGCGGGTGCCCATCATCGGTGCCCTCCACGCGGGCGCCACGATGCGGGGCCTGCCGGGCGGCATGCCGCGCGAGCCGTTGCGACTTCCCAACGAGGATGAGATGGAACACGTCCGCGGTGCGATCGAGCAGCTCGGGGAGGGCTGACCCGATGCACGCCGAAGTCGTCGTCGTGGGTGCCGGTTCTGCGGGCTGCATCGCGGCACTCGCCGCTGCGCGCGCGGGCAGGCAGGTGCTGCTCATCGACCGCCTGGGGTTCCCCGGCGGCACCAGCACCGCGGTGCTCGATACGTTCTACGCGTTCTTCACGGCTGGGGAGGAAGGCCGAAAGATCGTGTCTGGTCTGCCCGACCTGCCGGTCGAACGACTGCGCACCCGAGGCAAGGTCATCGAGCGGCCCAACAGCTTCGGCTCTGGACTTGGCTACACGTACGACCCCGAGACGCTGAAGATCGTCTGGGCGGAGTTGCTGCGCGAGCATGGCATCGGGGTGATGCTCCACGCGCTCGTCGCTGGTGTGCGCACGTCCGACCACCAGCGGGTCGCCGCGCTGACGGTCGCGACCCGCGCGGGGTTGGTGGACGTGCATGCTGAGGTCTTCGTCGATGCCTCGGGCGACGCGGACGTCGTAGCCGGCGCTGGCGGCGAGATGCTGGCCGACAGCGACCTTGTCCAGCCCGCGACCGTCACCTTCAGGATGGCGCCGGTCGACGTACCCGTCTTCAAGGAACTCGGACGTCCGCGTTTCCGTGAGCTGGTCAGTCTCGCGCGCGGGCAGGGCTATGACCTGCGTGGAAGCAGCGGCAGCTTGCACCGCTCCGGTGCCGAGGGCGTCGCCCTGATAGCGACCACCCGACTCGATGCCCCTGACCTCGATGACCCCATGGAGCCTGGACGGGTCGAGATGGAAGGGCTCGAACAGGTGGATGAGTGGGCGCGCTTTCTGCGGCACTACATGCCTGGCTTCGAGCGGGCCGAGTTGGTCGCCGTCGGTGCGATGGCCGGCGTCCGCGAGACGCGACGAGTCCGCGGTCGCTACGTCCTGACCGAGGCCGATGTCCTGTCGGGTGCGACGTTCGACGATCAGATCGCCCGGTGTGGGGCCCCGATCGAGGACCTCGCCAGCGCAGAGACGCGCTGGGTCCACGTCGGTGGATCAGGTACCTACGGCCTGCCCTGGCGCTGCCTCGTCCCCGAGCGGGTCACGGGCGTCGTCGTCGCAGGCCGATGCCTTTCGGCCACGCACGCCGCTCATGCCTCGGCCCGATCGATGGGCACCTGCATGGCCATGGGCCAGGCCGCCGGTACCGCGGCCAGCCTCGCGATCGAGGATGGCGTGGATGTCAGCGCCATCGACGGTGTCGTGCTTCGACAGCGTCTGCACGCCGACGGTGCTGATGTCGGCGCCACCACATCGTGATCAACAGCATCGACCCGAAGGAGAGATCGTGAGCACCGGCCAATACCTTGATCAACTCATTCCGCGGCTCGAGAAGCTTCGGTCGCAGTCGGAGGCCATCGAGCGGGCAGCCGCTCTCTGCGCGGATGCCATCGGCGGGGATGGCGTCGTGCACGTCTTCGGGGCGGGCCACTCACGGATGATGGCCGAGGAGGCGTACCCTCGCATCGGTGCCGTGGCTGGCTTCCGACCGGTGGTCGAGCTCGCCGTCACGTTCTTCCACGATGTCGTTGGCCCCAACGGACTCGAGCAGGCCCTCTCCTGGAGCGCGCGCCCGGCTACGGCACGGTCATCTTCAATGAGCTTGCCGCCCGGCCGGGCGACGCCACCATCGTCTTCTCCAGCTCCGGCGTCGAGGCCATCATCATGGACTACGTGGACGCCGCGCAGTCGGCGGGCATCAAGGTCATCGGCGTCACGAGCTTCAGTACTCCGCGCAGACGTCGGCCGAGCGTGGGGGAGCGAGGCGACTCGCAGACGTCGCCGACATCGCCATCGACAACGGTGTCCCGGTCGGCGACGCCCTCGTCACGGTGCCCGGCATCGACGAGAAGGTATCGGCCTGCGCCTCGACCCTCAACCTCGCGGTGATGCATGAGATCACGAGCGGCACCGCCATGGCGCTGTCTGAGCGCGGCCAGCCGCCGGTCGTGTTCGCCAGCCCACACCTTGCCGGACACGAACGCAGCAAGGCGCGCTATGAGCAGTCACTCGCCGAGTACCGGCGACGCGTGTGGGGACAGCGCGCATGACCATCGACTGCCAACGCCAGCAAGGCCGGGTCGCGCTGGTCACTGGTGCCTCCAAGGGCATCGGGCGCGCCATCGCGCTGCGGTTGGCCCAGGAGGGCGCTTCCGTCGCCGTCAACTACCTTGGGGACGCAGATGGCGCCGCAGCTTGCGTGGCCGAGATCGAAGCGGTGGGTACCAACGCGATCGCCATCCGGGCGGACGTGGCCGACGAGGAACAGGTCGCAGAGATGGTGCGTCAGGCGGTCGACGCTTTCGGGTCCGTCGATATCGCCATCAACAACGCCGCGGTACTTCCCCTGGCAGGACTGGACCGACATCTCGTCCGCGGACTGGGACCGCGTGCTGGCGGTGGACCTCAAGGGCTGCTTCCTCGTGGCGAAGGCGGTCTACTCGCACATGCGTGCGCGCGGGTGGGGTCGGATCGTCTCGCTGTCGAGCGCTACCGCGCTCCACGGTCAGGCCGAGCTCATGCACTACGCCGCAGCCAAGGCTGGCATCGTCGGCCTGACACGTTCGCTGGCCCGCGCGGTCGGTGATGACGGCATCACGGTCAACGCGGTCACGACCGGACGAACGCTCACCGACGGGTTCCAGAAGTGGTTCGACGAGGGCACCCTCTCGCGGTCCGAGACCGAGGCTTCGCGCGCCAATCAGGCCATCAAGCGCTTGGCCACGCCGGAGGACATCGTCGGCACCGTGGCCTTCCTGGTCTCCGACGACGCGGCCTACATGACGGGCCAGCTACTGAACGTCGACGGCGGAAGGACGATGCGCTGATGGACCAGCGCCCGGTACGGCTCGTCGCGGTCGGTGGCGTCGGACTGGGCGTCCGGTTCGACGTCGAGCGGCCGGCCACAGCCGGAGAGACCGCCTTCGCTGACAGCGTGAGCACGGTCAACGGCGGCAAGGCGTCCAATCAG
>CAVQUM010000007.1:0-14003 GCA_963716815.1 uncultured Chloroflexia bacterium | reverse complement strand
CTCGTCGGCCAGCCACTCGACCGCTCCGGCGATTGGGCCCCGGGCGCCGAGCAGGGAGCCGCGCCCCTGGTCCCGGTGTACGTCACCGGTGAGACAGTCGATCGCAGGTGCGAGGCGGAGACCGACCCCGTAGTGGAGGGGCCCGTCGAGCGGTGGTATGAAGGGACCTGCGTGACCCTCAAGGAGTGGAGCGATCCGCGACTCGAAGGAACCGCTGTGCGTGCCTGGAACGACGTGCTCTACGACCTCGGGGACGGTGACACGATCCTCATCCGCAACACGGTCCAGGACATCGTGACCGACGAGGGCGCGTGGCGGATGCGTCCCCAGATCGGCTTCGAGTTCCCGGGCGCCCCCGACATCAGTGACTTCCCCAGCTGGTGGGTGCTCGACGGCGAGGGCGCCCACGACGGCCTGAGCCTGCTCCTCTTCAGGAGCCATGACGAGCCCTACATCGGCTACATCGTCTCGACCGATCTGCTGCCACCCGCGCCGGAGCGCGCTCTGCCCGAGTAGCCCACCGGGACTCGCTCAGGACGAGCCACTCCTCGGGCCCAGCCCTCGACCTTGTCGTGGGGCTGGGCCCACGACCACAGATGCTCCGGACGTGGTGCTCGATGGTGTCGGGAGCATCGTCCTTACCCAAGGCGGCCGCGACCTCGAGGAGTCGTCGGCTCGTGCTCCAGGACCGGGCACAACCCGGTCAGGTGCAGGCAGACCGACCAGATCGCCCGCCGCTCAGGCTTGTCCGAATGCTGGACCATGTAGGTGTCGATGACCAGCCGCGCCATCGCGATCGGCGGCAGGGCGAAGCCGACCTCGATGAACCGTGTCCAGCAGACGGACGAGGCGCCTAGCTGGGTCCTTCGCCGACGAGCCGCGGCAGGGCCCCGCGGATGCTGCCGCGATGGAAGTGGGTGCGTCCGGGGCAGCCCCCTGGAAGGCCAGCGGTCCGACCTCGTCGGCGGAGTACCTGCCAGTTCGCGCGGCGGCCTCGAGGATGGCGGCCGGCCCGAAGCCAGGTTCCTTGCCTGGCGCAGCCCAGCCCAGGCAGCCAAGGGGTTCGGATCCGTTCGTCGCTGGCGATGACACCGATCCAGTCACGCACTTCGAGTCGGCCGACCAGCGCCAGCACGCTCGCGTAGCACGCGCAGATCGAGACCATCCTGCTCGAGCAGTGCTCGGTCGGCATGCCAGCTCGCCTCGAGGGCCTCGTTCGTGTCATGGAACAGGTCGATGTCACGTGAGAGGCGTGTTGCGCCGAGCGACTCGTTCAAGGCCACGCCACCCGCGACGTAGCTCTCGCCCGAGGCGATGCGGTTCCGGGCTATGAGCTGGCAGACGCGTCGCTGGAGATCTGTAAGAGCCATCGCTTCAGGGTAGCGGCCCGCCGGAAAGCGTCGAGGTCGCCGTGCCGTTCGATCTGCTCGAGCGCGCGGATCCTGTCCTCGCTGGACGAAGGGCGGTAGTCGGGTCGCACGAACCAGAGGCACGAGCTGCGGTGTTCCTCGATGAACTCGTCGATGTCCGTGACCAGCACGGTCTCATCCGGTGGCGCAGCGCTCATGGACCCGATGATACGGCCGCGCCGGTGTCCCTAGAATTCGGCCGAGCCCGGCGTGCGCGGGAAGGGGATGACGTCGCGGATGTTGGCCATGCCCGTGGCGTAGGCCAGGGCCCGGTCGAAGCCCAGGCCGAAGCCCGCGTGGGGCACGGTGCCGTAGCGGCGCAGGTCGCGGTACCAGCCGTACGGCCCCATCTCCAGGCCCATCTCCTCGATGCGCCGGTCGAGCACATCGAGCCGCTCCTCGCGCTGGGAGCCACCCATGATCTCGCCCATGCCCGGCGCCAGCACGTCCATCGCGGCCACGGTCCGCTCGTCGTCGTTGAGACGCATGTAGAAGGCCTTGATCTGCTTCGGGTAGTCGACGACCACGACCGGCTTCTTGGCGACTTCTTCGCAAAGGTAACGTTCGTGTTCGGCCTGCAGGTTGGCGCCCCAGCTGACGGGGAACTCCCAATCGCGGCCGGACTTCTCGAGGAGCGCGACGGCATCGGTGTAGGTCATGCGCTCGAAGTCGGACTCGACGAAGGCCTCCAGCCGCGATACGGCCTCCTTGTCGATGCGCTCGGCGAAGAAGGCCATGTCGTCCTCGCGCTCGTCGAGCACGGCGCGGAAGGCGTACTTCAGCAGCGACTCGGCGAGGTCCGCGTTGTCGCTGAGGTCGGCGAAGGCGATCTCCGGCTCCACCATCCAGAACTCGGCCGAGGTGCCGGCTGGTGTTGGAGTTCTCCGCCCGGAACGTGGGTCCGAAGGTGTAGACCTTGGTCATGGCCAGGCAGTAGGTCTCCACGTTGAGCTGGCCCGAGACGGTGAGGAAGGTGGGCCGGCCGAAGAAGTCCTGGCCGAAGTCGACCGCGCCGCCATCGACGTGGGGCAGGTTGGCCAGGTCGAGCGTGGAGACACGGAACATCTCGCCCGCGCCCTCGGCATCGCGAGGCCGTGATGATGGGCGTGTGGATCCAGTAGAAGCCGTGCTCGTGGAAGTAGCGATGGATGGCCTGGGCCAGTGCGTTGCGTACGCGAGCGACGGCGCCGATGGTGTTGGTGCGCACGCGCAGGTGCGGCACCTCGCGCAGGTACTCGAAGCTGTGGCGCTTGGCCGCCACCGGGTAGGTAGTCGGGATCGTCGACCCAGCCGACGACGCTGATGGACTCGGCCTGCATCTCGACCGACTGGCCCTTCCCCTGCGACTCGGCCAGCGTGCCGGTGCACTCGACGGCGCAGCCGGCGGTGAGGTGGAGGACCTCGTCTTCGTAGTTCGGCAGCGCGGACTGGGCCACGACCTGGAGCGGCGCGAACGACGAGCCGTCGTGGACCTGCACGAACGACAGCCCGGCCTTGGAGTCGCGCCGCGTACGCACCCAGCCCTGCACCGTTACCTGCTCGCCCAGCGAGCGCTTCGCGCCGAGCACGTCGGCGATCCGGACCACCTCTGCCATCGATACCTCCTCTATCGGGCGAGGGTAGCGCCAAACGCCTGGCCGGCGGTTGCCGCTCCGTCGCACGCCGCCTATGGTTGCCGCTCGGCGGCCGCCCTCGCCGCACACGGAGGAGACCATCCGATGAGGACCGGAGTCCATCCATTCGCGATCGCGCTGCTTCTGACCCTCGCGGCAGCGCCAGTCAGCGCCGCCGGCGAGTCGGCCACCGGTTTCGACCTCCAGGAGCGGCTCACGCAGGAGTTCCAGGCGTATGCCGGGGGTGCGGTGGCGTTGACCGTCCGCGACGGCGTGACCAGCACCGCGGCCACCGGTGTCGCCGACTCGGGTGGAACGCCGATGACCATCGATACGCCATTCTGGATCGGCAGCCTGACCAAGCCGTACGTGGCCGCGATGGTCCTCCAGATGGTCGAGGAAGGGAAGGTGGACCTTGAGGCTCCCCTGTCCGCGTACCTGCCCGAGATGCACGTCGGCGGCGATGTGCCCATCGCGCGACCTGCTGGCGCAACGGAGCGGCATCGGTGACTTCCCGCCGCCGTTCGAGGCCATCCTCGCGGACCCGGGCCGGACGTGGACTGCCGACGACTCTTTGCGACGGTCGACGGCACGGAGGCAGGCGGCTTCCGTGGTGTCCATTCCTACTCGAACATCAACTACGCGCTGTTGGGCCGGCTCATCGAGGCAGTCGATGGACAAGACGTGCAGGCTTCGTTCGACGCGCGTATCGCTGGACCTCTCGACCTGCAGGCGACGGCATTCGCCTATGGCGCAACACCTCGCCCGGCCGGCTTGTCGGCCGGCTGGATCAGCGACTTCGGCTACTTCGGTGACCCCGACGCCGAAATCGAGGCCATGGCGTCGAACGCGTACACCATGGGTGGGCTGACCTCGACCGCCCCGAGGTTGCGCGGTTCTTGGAGGCGCTCTTCGGCGCTGAGCTCGTGTCGGACGCTTCGCTCGCCCTGATGCTCGACACGGGGGAGGCGGGCTACGGCTTCGGCATCATGACCGACGAGTACGCGCTCGGCGACCTGGGCTCGGAAACGACCTACTACGGACACGGTGGTGTCCATCCACTCGGCCACCGCTCCTTCGCGGCAGGCGACCCGGCTAGCGAGGATCTCTTCGTCGTGCTGGCCAATGCCATCGATGCCGTCCCCGAGGAGTTCGCCATGGACATCGTGCGGGCGTGGAGCGATAGCGGGTCGTAGCGCCCGGCTCGAGACCCCGTGCGACCGGATGCGGCGGGAGGCCTCCGACAAGGGGCGTCGTGGCACTGTCCGGGAGGGCCACTGGGCGAGACCCTACGGACGTGACCGAGAGCAGGACGGCGGGCCCGCCGGGCGCCATGACCGAGCCACCGCATCTCGGTGGCGCGGGCCAGGCGTTGTCTCACGCCAGCAAGGCCATGTTCAGGGTGGCGAACCGTTGGTTCATGATCCCGCTGCACCGGGCGGGCCTCGGCGCCTGGTTCGGCAACCCGCTCACCGGCTGGCTGTGCCTGGTGACGACGACCGGACGCAAGACCGGGTGGCCGCGTCCTGCCCCGCTCGGCTACATCGTCATGGATGGCGCCGCCTGGGTCCTTGCCGGCTACGGGCCGCGTACCGCTTGGTTCCGCAACATCGGCACCGAGCCCGCGGTCGAGCTCCGTCTGCCGGGTCGCCGGCCGATGGCGGCCGTGGCTCGGGAGGTGCGTGACCCTGCAGTGCGTGCGCGAGTCATCCCGCCGCTCTGTCGCTCGATGGTGCTGCCCGGTTCGATGATCGGGTGCTTCCCGCCGACCGCGACCGATGAGCGCATCCTCGGGTGCGTCTCGTGGGTCCCGCTCGTGCGCATCAGCGCGGCCGGCGGTGAACCCATCGTCGCCGGCCCGGAGGACCCGGGCGGTCGCGGCTGGGTCTGGCGGCAGTGGCTCGTCGCGGCTTTGTGCCTGCTGGCCGGTGTGGCAGCACGCCGTCTGCTGCGCCCTGCTTGAGCGGGCCGGTTGCGTCGCCGTCACGGAACGGTCATCGGGCCGTCATGGAACCTTCGTCGCCCCGTCACGGCGCGCGCCCATCCTGCCGGCCAGCGGTCGCAGTTCGCGATCGCACAGCAGGTGAGGAGAAGGATCCATGCGCAAGACCGTGATCGGTGCGTCTGCGGTGCTGGCCCTGGCGCTGACGCCGGCGGGCGTGCTCGCACAAGAGGAGACGTCCGACGACATGTCGGGCGACGACATGATGATGGGGTCGATGGTGCCCCACCCCTCACACATCCACGCCGGAGACTGCTCGATGCCCGGTGACGTGGTCGTGGGGCTGTCCGACGTGGGCGTGGTCGGCAACGATGCCCAAGGTGCGGAGTCGCACACCCACGTGGACATCGGCCTCTCGACGGTCGACCTGGCCTTGAGCGACATGCTCGCGGCCGACCACTCCATCATGGTCCACCAGAGCGCTGATGACATGGGCACGATCCTGGCCTGCGGGTCGATCGGCGGCCACGACGTCGACGGCTCGTTCCTCGTGGGCATCAGCCCGGTCGGCGACTCGGGCTACGCGGGCATCGCCTGGCTGACCGAGGTCGGGGACGGCACGACCGACGTGCAGGTCACGCTGCTCCAGACCGGAGCCGACGACATGGCGGCCGACGACGACATGAGCATGTCCGACGACGACATGGCGGCCGACGGAATGGCCGACGACGACATGAGCATGGACGACGACATGTCCGACGACGAAGAGGCCGAAAGCGACGGCTAGCTTCCTGCTCGCGGCCGAGGGCTCATTCGGTGTCCTCGGCCGCCCACGCTTTCTGCGACCGGCGCAGGTGCCTCATCGCCCACTCGTAGTGGCTGGTGCTCGCCGATACCGCATAGCTCCCGACTGACGTCGAGCCGGTCCAGCGATAGCGCTGCTTCTCGAACAGATCGTCGTCGGCGTACGACGCGATGACCGTCACGACCGCCGTGTGCGAGTCACGCAGGCTGACGATCACTTCCTCCCACGGGTCGCCCGCATGGCGCTCGTGGATCTCCATGTTGAGGGCCGGCGTGGTCTTCCAGGTGTGGCCGGGCGCGGGCATCTCCGCGACGTTGCCGGTCCGTCCGACCCGCTCCCACTCGAGGAACATGCGGTGCCACGCATCAAGGTGGGCGAGCATGTCCTTGACCGATCCGCGCGGGTAGTCCGACGGGCCGGGCCGACGCTCTGCCGGAATCGATTCGGCGAGCCCGAGCAGCGTCTCGAACTCGCTCACCGAGCGCTCGAGCAGCTCCGCACGGGTGGCCGGTCGGCTCATGTGAGGAGCCTACTCGTCCGCGCGTTCGACCGCCTCGGCCACCGGCTCGAGGCCGGGGTCGACCGCCGCCGCGGCGATGTTGGATCCGCCTACGGCCGCGGCCAGCGGCTGGGCTCCGGGACCCTCGACCAGCCGCCTACCCAGGTCCAGCCGGCGCAGGGCGGGAGAGAAGAGGGCGACGCCACCGACCACCATGAGCGTGACCACACCGCCGAAGACGACGCTCGGCACGACGCCCAGGATGGTCGCGGCCACACCGCTTTCGAACGCGCCCAGCTCGTTGGAGGCGCCGATGAAGACATGGTTGACCGATGCGATGCGGGCACGCAGTGCCTCGGGTGACTCCACGCGCAGGATGACCAGGCGGATGACCATGCTCACGCCGTCGACGAGCCCGGCCACGAAGAGCGCGACAAGCGAGAGCACGAACTCGGTCGAGAGGCCAAAGACGATCATGGCCAGGCCGAAGATCCCGACACAGACGAGCAGGATGCGCCCGGCGTTCCGGCGAGGGTGGAACCGCGTCGTGGCCAGCATCGCGACGAGCGCCCCGGCCGAGGGCATCGTCCGCAGCACGCCCAGGCCGGTGGGCCCGACACCGAGGATGTCGGTGGCGAAGATGGGCAGCATGGCCATGGCGCCGCCGAAGAAGACCGCGAACAGGTCGAGCGCCATCGACGACAGCAGTACCTCGTGGCGGGCGACGTAGCGCACGCCGCCGGCGAGGCTCTGGGCGACGCTCTGGGCTCCCTCCGCCTCCGGCATGGGCTTGCGCTCGATGCGGGTCACGAGCAGCACCGACAGGCCCAGCACGATGGCGATGGCGACGTAGGTGGCGGGGATGCCGATCATCGCGATCGACAGGCCACCTGCGGCGGGGCCCACGATCGCGGCCGCCGTCCACGCCCCGCCACTGAGCGAGGCACCACGGGTGGCATGCTCGATGGGGATGACCTGGGTCTCGAAGGCCACCAGCGCCGGACGCTCGAAGCCTGCCGCCACGCCGATGAGGAAGACCACCGCGAGGATGCCCGCGAATGAGACTCCCGCGCCGGTGGTCGAGATGAGCGCCAGCGCGAGGGCGCCGATCGCGAGCAACGCACCGGCGAGCAGCACGATCGAGCGCCGGTCGCGCCGGTCGGCCACGTGGCCCCCGAAGAGCATCAGCCCGAGCGCCGGGATGGCCTCGACGAGGCCAAGGATGCCCAGCGCGAGCGGTTCCTCGGTGACCTCCCACGTCTGGAAGGCGACGACCGTGGCCACCGAGGACATGCCCAGCGCGGCGAGGCCGCGGGCACCGAGCAGGGCTCGGAACTCGGGCAGGGCGAGCAGCGCCCGGCTCGGGTGCGCGTGGGACGACGTCACGTTCCTGAGCCTAGCGCCTCACCTCGGCCGCGCGCGGTTGCTACGCTCGGGGCCCGTCTCCCGTCCACTGCGAGGTGCCGCCATGAAGGCGATGGTCCATCACCAGTTCGGTCGTGCGTCCCAGGTCCTGCGGCTCGAGGACGTCGAGACCCCAGCACCCCGCGATGGTGAGCTGCTGGTGCGTGTCGAGGCCTCCGCGGCCAACCCCTACGACTGGCACTTCATCCGCGGTGAGCCCTGGCTCATGCGCCTCGGCCCGGGCGGGTTGCGCAGGCCCAAACACCCGGTCTCGGGCGGCGACTTCGCGGGCGTGGTCGAGGCCGTCGGCGTGGGCGATGTCGGTGGCTTCGCCGTGGGCGACGAGGTCTACGGCTTCAGTCACGGAGCCTTCGCGGAGTACGTGGCCGCGCCCCACGGTCGCGTGGCGCGCAAGCCTGCCGACCTATCCCCGGAGCAGGCAGCGTCACTGCCGCTCGCAGCCGCCACTGCCTGGCAGGGGCTCAAGGACGTGGGCGGCATCGAGGCTGGTCAGAAGGTGCTCATCATCGGCGCCTCGGGTGGCATCGGAACGCTGGCGGTGCAGATGGCGGTGGCTTGGGGCGCGGAGGTGACCGGCGTGTGCAGCACGCCCAGCCTTGATCTCGTGCGCTCGCTGGGGGCCGACCACGCCATCGACTACAAGACCGAGGACTATCTGCGCGGCGACGACCGCTACGACCTCGCCTTCCACCTGGGCGGTACGACCTCGCCGCTGGCCATCCGCCACGTACTCAGTGACGAAGGCACGCTCGTACAGTGCGCCGGCGACGGCAGTCGGTTGCTGGGTCCGGTGCTGAACGTGATCACGGGCGTGCTCGCCCGTCCCTTCGTGAGTCAGCGGGTGGTCCTCGTCAACACCGTCGAGGACACGGCCACGCTCGACGCGGTGCGGGAGATGGTCGAAGCCGGCAGGCTGCGACCGGTCATCGACCATGTCACCGAGTTCGAGGACGCCGGCTTTGCGGTAGACGAGGTCGAGACCGGCAGCCCCCGCGGCAAGATCGCTATCAGTGGCTACGGGCGCGAGGCGCCGCTCGACTGAGCCGGGGCCATCCGGCTCTGTCGCCCGTTGTGACGAGAGCCGATAGTCCGGACGTCGTCTGTCCTGGCGTCATGCCTGCGCTGCCGGGACTCATTGGTACAGGGAGGGAAGCATGGAAGCTCTTGAAGGTCTAGGCGTCTTCTTCGCCGGTCTAGGCGTCTCTTCGCCGGCTGCGGCGTGCTCTGGTACATCTCGCTGTGGAGGGAGCGGCACCCCAAGCCGTGAACCCTGCGGCTGCCACGGACGACCCCGGGGCTGCCCCGGACGGTACGCGCCCTCGGCTGATGCGCAGGATTTCCGGTCCGCCTGCTACGCGCCCTCCGGGCAGCGGTCCACCGCCCGCTGCCGGTCTCCCCCGTAGAGGTCTGGCCCATGATCGACCCGACCCGCAACAAGGACACACGTCAGCCTCTTGTGGTCAGCCGTCGCCTGGGCCGACGTTGCGACACCTCGTCGTCGCTGAGGTGGCCGGCTGCACGCTCGGCGATGCTGAGAGGCGCCAGCTCCGCCCTTGACCGTAGTCACTCGTCGCTCCCACCGACGCTAGTCCTACACGCGCCACCGACCCGTGGGACGACGGTCGCTGGGAGCGACATCTGTCCATGAGCGCACTCGCCCCACGACACCGGCGTCGCCGCAGGCGACAGCTGTCCACATCGACGCCGAGGCCTGCTCGATAGCGTCGCCACAGGCGACATCTGTCCGCATGCCGCGAGTTCGTGGCGCCAGAAGGCGCCCTCAAGGCGATGGCGCCGAGCGGCGCCCGGGCTTCGGCGCGCCGATCAGGCCCGCGGGCGGCGCCCGGTGAGCAGGAACAGCGGGTAGCTGCGTCCGTCACGCTCGAGCTCGTGGACGATGCGTACCTCGGCCTCCTCGAAGCCGGCCGCCGCCGCCAGCTTCACCAGCGAGTCGCCCTCGAAGCCCTGGTGGTGGACCCCCGGCTGATCAGGGTCGTGGAAGGAGCCGTCCTCCTCGTCGAGGTCGATGAGCCCGATGTACCCGCCCGGCGCCAGCGCGGCGTGGATCGAACGCAGCGTGGCCGCGGTGTCCTCCACGTGGTGCAACACCAGTAGCGAGACGGCCAGGTCGAAGGGCGCGCCCGTCGGTGGCTCGTCTGCGGGAAAGTCGAAGACGACCGCTTCCGCATCGACGAGGCCCTCCGCTTCGATCTTGGTGCGCGCGACCTCGATCATGCCCTCGGAGGGGTCGGCCAGCACGACCGAACCGACGTCGGCGAGCAGATCGAGGCCCAATAGGCCCGTCCCGGCGCCGATGTCGAGCACCCGCATGTCCGGGTGCAGCGGCACGTGTTCACGGATGGTGTCGGCCAGGTCGTGGGCCCGTTCGCGGCGTTCGGGGGTGTCCCACTCGGCCGCCTTGTCATCGAAAACGCTCATGTCCCCATCATGGCACCCTTCTCGCATGCGCTTGATCACATCGGAGAACGTGGCCTCGTTCGTGAAGGACGGTGCGTTGCACGTCGAGGAGGGTTGGACGCTGGCGCCGTCGGCGCTGGAGTACCTGCGCCGCAACCGCGTCCACTTCGCCGGTGAGGAGTCGCGTGCGGCGGCCGCGACGGCGGCTGAGAACCTCGTGGTCATCACCGTGGAGGGCATCGACAAGCCCGGCATCATCGCCACCGTGGCCGGCGAGGTCGCGCGCCAGCACGGCAACATCACCGACCTCTCGCAGACCATCCTCGCGGGTGTCTTCGTGATGGTGCTGGTGGTGGACATGAGCGGGACCGAGGGCTACGACGTACTGGTCGCCGGACTCGAGCGCGTGGGTCAGGAGATCGGCATGGAGAATCTCCGTCCGGCTCTACTCCGTCTACGAAGCCATGCACCGCATCTAGCGTCGGGGAGGAGCACGACCGATGGCCCGTGGCCCACTGGGCATGGACGAGATCCTCGAATCGGTGGGCATGGTCGGCCGCGATCACCTCGACATCCGCACCGTGACGCTGGGCATCAACCTGCGCGGCTGTCGCACGCCGCAAGAGGTCGTGCGGCGCATCACCGACACCGCCGGCGACCTGATCCCCATCACCGATGCCCTCGCGGCCGAGACCGGCATCCCCATCGTCAACCGGCGCATCGCGGTCACGCCCATCGCCTGGGTCGCCGACCGCGGCGAGCGCGAGCTGCTGCTGGACCTGGCGCGAGCCCTGGACCAGGCGGCGAACCAGGTCGGGGTCGACTTCATCGGTGGCTTCAGCGCCATGGTCGAGAAGCACGCCAGCCGCATCGACGAGGAGGTCATGGCCACGCTGCCCTACGCCTTCGCTGAGACCGAGCGCGTCTGCGGCTCGGTCAACGTGGCCACCACCGGCGCGGGCATCAACATGGACGCCGTGGCCTTCATGGGCGAGATCGATCAAGGAGACCGCCGCGGCCACCGCCGACCAGGCCGCCATCGGCTGCGCCAAGCTCGTCGTCTTCGCCAACGCCGTGCCGGACAACCCCTTCATGGCCGGCGCCTTCCACGGCTTCGGTGAGGGTGACGCGGCCATCTCCGTGGGCATCTCCGGACCGGGTGTCGTGGCCAACGCGCTGCGTCGCCTGCCCGCGGGCGCGCCCATGCAGGAGCTGGCCGAGGAGATCAAGCGCACCGTCTTCAAGATCACCCGCGTGGGCGAGCACGTAGGACGCGAGGTCTCACGCCGCCTGGGCGTGGCCTTCGGCGTGGTCGACATCTCGCTGGCGCCGACCGCCACGCCGGGTGATTCGGTGGCGGAGATCCTCGAGCTCATCGGAGTCGAGCGCGTCGGTCTGCCGGGCAGCACCGTGGCCCTGGCCATGCTCAACGACGCAGTCAAGAAGGGCGGCGCCATGGCCACGTCCCGCGCCGGCGGCTTGTCGGGCGCGTTCATCCCGGTGAGCGAGGACGCCCACTTCGCCTCGGCTGCGGCCGAAGGTCACCTCGTGCTGGAGAAGCTGGAGGCCATGACCGCGGTCTGCTCGGTGGGCCTGGACATGATCGCGCTGCCGGGCACGACCTCGGCCCGACACCATCGCCGCGATCATCGCCGACGAGGCCGCCATCGGCATCATCAACGACAAGACCACCGCGGCTCGCCTGATTCCGGTGCCCGGTGCCGTGCCCGGTGACTGGGTCGACTGGGGTGGCCTGCTCGGGCGGGCGCCGGTGATGGATGTGCGCGACCGAGCCTCAGTCGGCGTTGTGAAGCGCGGCGGTCACATGCCGCCGCCGATACGCGCGCTGGGGAACTAGCCGGGGCGGGCCCGCATCAGCGGATCAGCTCCACGCGAACGCCGGTGTCGAGCGCGGCCCAGGCCCGGTCGGCCGTCATCACCGAGCTGCCGTCCACCGCGGCAGTGGCTAGGCAGGCCCGGTCGGCGAACGCGAGATGGCGTCCTCCTCGATGCCACAGATCGGCCGCAGCGTCGGCTTCTGCCAGGCCGAACGGCAGGAACTCGACCCCCAGACTCCGCAACTCGACCTCGAGGCCCTCGACGTCGACTCGATGCTGCCGGGCCTTCTGCAACACCTCCGACCAGTTCACCGTGGAGACAGCCGAGACGGCCAAGGCCATGGCCACAGCGTCACCGCCCGGCTCACGCCCGAACATCGCCAGCAAGGCC
The DNA here is from genome assembly GCA_963716815.1 of uncultured Chloroflexia bacterium. Classification (GTDB taxonomy): domain Bacteria; phylum Chloroflexota; class Limnocylindria; order Limnocylindrales; family CSP1-4; genus JAFMJV01. The sequence continues at coordinate 1,663 of CAVQUM010000007.1, read as the reverse complement.
GAGGCATCGAGCACGTAGCGCTCTCCGGTCATCCTTCGCGGGCGACCTCGGCTCGGCGGTCGGCCAGGAGCTCATCGACCAGGCTGGCGCCAGGGGGCAGCTTCGTGAAGCGTTCCTGTGCCCGGCGCAGCACATCCGCTCGCCGCTCCAGGACGAGGCGCCCCTGATCCACGTGTGCCACGAGGGGCTCGTCCGGCTCGACCCCGAACTCCCGCCGCAACGGCGCCGGCACGAGCACTCGTCCGTCAGGTTTCATGAATACTGTCAGCATACCCGGACTCTGACAAGTTACGGAAGACCTGTCAACTCAGTCGATCTGCTTGGTGAACCCCCTGAAACGGGCGCAGGCTTCCAGTCGTAGCTCAGGCTCGATCCGCCGCTAGCCTGAGTAGCCCTCTCGTGCGTCTTCAGGATCCACGTCGGGCTGCTCGGGCCGCGCGATCTCCGACTGGGCCACGATGGCGTCGCGGCGCAGCCCGCGGAAGTCGTCGAGGGTGGTCCAGCCGCGATCGCATGTGCTCTCGAGGAAGGCCTCCATGCCCTCGATGAGGCCGCGCACGACGTTGGGCCCGATGGCCTTGTCGAGCATGGCCGCGGTCGCCACCTGCACCGTGCCGCAGCCAAGCAGGAAGTACGAGAGGGCGTCGGCCCACGTGGAGATACCACCGACGCCGGAGAAGGAGCCATCCGGGAAGGCCTTCGTCATCTGCGCCATCTTGGCCAACGACTGCATCAGGATGGCCGGCCCGCCCAGGCCTCCCGGCGAGACGAAGCCATCGACGTTGACCTCGAAGTCGAGGGTCTCAGGGTCGATCGGCGGCAGCGACGGGAACGTGTTGGAGGAGGTGATGGCGTCGGCGCCGCCGCGGAAGGTGGCTCCGGCCTCCTCCGCGATGTCGGCCGTGGCCGGCGTGAGCTTGGCCCACACCGGGATGGTGGCGACCTCCTTGACTGCCTGCGTCGTGGTCGAGACGAGGCCCGCGTCCTTGCCCAGCCCGGAACCCATGTCCGGCCGGTCCATGTGCGGGCAGGAGTAGTTGAGCTCGACCGCGTCCACGCCTTCGTCCTGTACGCCCTGCACCAGGGTCTGCCAGGCCCGCATCTCTTCGTCCGAGCCCGAGCCGGCCATGACCGAAGCCACCAGCACGTGGTCGGGATAGTCGCGCTTGATGGCGGAGAGCTTGCCCACCCACCAGTCGAGCGGCTTGTCGCTGATGAGCTCCCAGTTCCAGCTCGCCATCACCGTCGAACGGTCACGCTTGGCCATCGACTTGCGCCCCCCGCCGTCATCGAGGCGCAGGAACCTGGTCTTGGGCCCCCGCACGTTCGTGACCGGGTGCAGGCCGATGGTCTTGGTGACCACGCCGCCCCAGCCGGCGTCGTAGGCGCGACGGATATTCGACTCGGACTCGGTCGGCGGTGCCGACGCGAGCATGAACGGATTCGGAAAGCGGATACCGGTGAACGTGGTCGACAGGTCGGCCATATGGGAGTCTCCTCGGGATGTCGCCGAAGCGCGCATGGTAGTCGAATGCCGCGTACCGAGAAAGGCCACAAGTCACATCTCGATTTCGAACGTGCCGAAACCGCGACCGAGCCGCACGCTCCAAGCGCGAGCCCGGTCCGCCTCGCGGGCGGCCGCGCCGCGCGAGCGTCACGTCAT
>CAVQUM010000006.1:0-78915 GCA_963716815.1 uncultured Chloroflexia bacterium | reverse complement strand
CTCCCCTGCTTGAGGATTTCGAAGAGATTGTCCGACGTGAAGAACGAAGGAGCGAGCAGACCGAGCACGAGCACGAAGGCCAACATGCTCAAGACGGCACCCCATCGCCGAAGGAAGCGCGCGCCGCTCCCGAGCACCGTGTCACCTCTGCTCGCACGCTCCTGGGCGGGCGCCGCGTCGGCTGCCACGGACGGCTGGGCGTCCGACGGCGCCAATTCGCTTCGGGCCACGGCGCTGGTGGGCAGCACTCCGGCGCTGGGCCCATCCTCGTCGTCATCCCCGCCCCCGGTCGCTGCATGCAGCAGCTGCTGCATGTCAACGTCGCCACGCTGGAACTCCCGGACGACACGACCCTTCTTCAGGACGACGATCCAATGACATCCCGAGCAGCTCCTCGAAGTCCGAGGAGATGAAGAGAACGCCCGCCCCACCCTGGGCCAGCGTGGTCATCTGCTCGTAGATCTCGGCCTTGGCACCGACATCCACGCCGGTCGTGGGTTCGTCGAAGATGTACAGCTTGGCGTTGCTTGCGAACCAGCGACCGATCACGACTTTCTGCTGGTTGCCGCCCGAGAGATTACGGGTGAGCTGTGAGAGCGACGGTGTCGCGATAGCGAGTCTCCGCACCAACTCGGTCGCCGCCACGCGCTCGGCTTTCGCGCGGATGAAACCGAGCGTTGACCAGTGGCCAAGGTTCGCGAGTGTGAGGTTATCGCGGACCGAGAGGTCGGTGATCAGGCCCTCGTTACGGCGGTCCTCCGGGATGAGGGCCGTCTTCAAGTCGCGAGCAGCCCCTGGGGTCTTGCGGGTGGACCTGCCGCCCGTCGAGCGTGACTTCACCAAAATCCCGGTGGAGGACGCCAAAGAGGGTCATCGCGGTTTCGGTCCGACCGGCCCCGACGAGGCCCGCGAGGCCGACGATCTCGCCACGTCGAACCACGAGATCGACACCCCGGACGACGCGTCCATCATGGAGGCCCGCGACGGTCAGGATCGGGTCTTCGATGGGGACCGGCACTTTCGGATAGAGCTGGCTGAGTTCACGCCCGACCATGGAATGGATGACATGCGTCCGAGTCGTGCTTGCCACGTCGAGCGTCTCCGCCAGACGACCGTCGCGCAGGATGATGATCCGGGAGGCGAGCCGGAACACCTCGTCGAGGTGGTGCGAGATGTAGATGATGGTCACACCGCGAGCCTGGAGCCCACGGATGACCTCGAACAGTCGGTCGACCTCCTCGGCGCCGAGCGATGCGGTCGGCTCGTCGAAGATGAGGATCGACGGACGCTGGACGAGCGCTGCGACGATAGCGACCTGCTCACGCTGGCCGACCGAGAGGTCACGGACGAGCTCGTCCGGCTTGAAGGTCGCACCGATCTGTTCGATGGCCTCAGCGGTGGCGCGCCGCATCGACGGAAAATCAAGGATACCGCTCGGAGACGTCGTCTTCTCGGCCGAAGAAGGCGTTGCGCGTTACATCGAAGGCAGGGACCAAAGGCGAGCCCTGATGGACGGTAGCAGAACCTCGGGCGGCAGCATCGCGCGCGGAGCCGAAGCGTACGTGTTCGCCGTGGACGTAGACCTCGCCTTCGTCTGGCGCGTAGACACCGGTCAGGATCTTGACCAGGGTCGACTTTCCTGCGCCGTTCTCACCGACGAGGGCATGGATCTTCTCCACGCCCCACGGCGAAATCGACGTCGGTGAGTGCCTGGACCCCCGGGAATCGCTTGACGATGCCGCGGCACTCGATGATGGGTCGCCCATCGTCCACCTCCTGTGCTCCTGCGGGCGCATAGCCGTTCGCAGCGGGCCGGGGTTCACTCGGGTCGATACTCAACGCGCGCACTCAATCGAGCCTCGTCACAACAGGATCAGATTCGGCGGCCGCGACGACGGCGCCTTGCAGCTTCGTCGTCGCGGCCGTGCTAGTACCCAATCAGGGGAGCGTCGGGCCGACGACGCGGACTTCCTGCACCTGTGGGTAGGCCTCCTCCAGCTGGGCCTTGTCGAGGTCGATGGCCTCCCAGAGACCTTCACCCCAGCGCAGCTCGCCTGCGGCGATGCCGTTGGCGCGAGTGGTGACCCACATGTCCGTGAAGCTGTTGGAGGCAACCTCGTCAGCACGACCACAGGCCGCGAGGATGATGGCTTCTACTCCGACCTCGCCGATCCGCTGCATGTCTGCTGTGACCGTCGCGATGAACGGGCTGCCCTCCCCATACAGCATCTGGAACGCAATCTGGTCGCCGTCGATCGACGCGACTTTGATCTCGTCACGACCAGCTCGGCGGATGGCTTCGACGGCACCCGAGACAAGGACGTCATACGCACCCCAGACGCCAGCCACGCTGCCCGCTTCGGGGTTGGCGGTGAGGATGTCCGTCATCTGGGCGAGACTCCGCACCGCACCGTGCTCGCTCGGGACCTCGTGCAGCGTGATCTCCGGATAGTCCTCGGCGATCGCCTCCAGGATGGTCTTCCGCGTCTCAAGGATACGGGGCGCCAGGCACCCAAAACACGTAGACGTCGCCCTTGTAGTCGATGCTGGAGAAGAGGGCGCGCGTGCATCATCGCGGAAGCGAGCGGATCATCGAAGCCGACGTCCGTCAGCGAACCCTCTGGGTTCGCCCCAACGAGCGAAGTGGAGAAGTGGATGCCCTTCTCGGCGGCGTTCGCGGCCATGGAGCGAGCTGCTGAGCCTCCCCGAGCTGGACGAAGATGCCGGTCGACGCCCGAGTTGAGGAGCGTCTGGATGTCGTCGTTGTGCTTGATCGAATCACTGCCCGCATCGGTTACCTGCGACACCACGCCGCCGGCCGCTTCGACCGCCCTGGTGGCGCCCGCGATGATGTCGCGGTTGACGTCGTTTAGGATCTCGCGGTTCGCCAGGCCGACCTTGAACTGACCGTCTTGGCCTGGCGGCAGCTCGCACGGCGGCACGTAGTCGTCCTGGGCCATCACAGCGGGCGCGCCGGACGCCATGAGCGATCCGACCAAGAGGGCAGCTCCGGAGATTGCCGCGAGCCGCCTGCTTCGGATTTGCATGATCTCGTTTCCCCCTAATCGTGTTCGATGTTGATGTCGGCTGCGTTACCCACCGACTTGCGAACCATTCAGTTCGTCCCGAGCGACCTCCTTCCTCCATTCGGTCGGGTAGTGCGGTCGTCCTCGAAGGCGAGGAGGCCGTCGACGTATGTGCGTAGTACGCGCACCGACTTGAGTTCGTCGATTGGACAGCTGAGCGGGTCTCGGTCCAGCACGGCCATGTTCGCCCGCTTGCCGGGCTCGAGTCGAACCGTCCTCGGCTGCCGTCCCCGAGGCTTCGGCTGCCGCACAGGTCGCGAGGCGCAGGGCCTCCAGCGGTGTGATGGCCTGCTCAGGGTGAAGCGCGTCACCGGTCCATGAGCGCCGTGCTACCGCTGCCCAGATGCCGTGGAAGGGGTCGAGGTCGTCGCAGGGATAGTCCGAAGCGGCCGCGAGGACGACTCCGGCATCCAGCAGATCGCGCAATGGGAGCACGTGCAGCTCCGGTCTTTCGTCGATGTTCCAGCGCTCGAGATACTGGTCGCCCCAGGTGTCGACGAAACCGGGGTTGCCTACAACGGTGACGCCCAGGTCAGCGGCCCGATGGGCTTGCTCACGGCTGGCCAGGATGAAGTGTTCGATGCGCAGCATCGCCCCCACGCCCGCTTCAAGACCTCTGACTGTGGCGCACGCGTCAAGCGCCTGATCGATGGCGCAGTCCCCGAGAGCGTGCATGGCCACACCCATCCCCCGCTCGACCGCCGACAGGGCCAGGTCTGCCAGCTCTCCCTGGCCGTAGTAGTTGACGCCTGTGTGCGCATCTGGGGTGCCGCCGATGGGTCGATCGATGGCCGGCGAGGGGTGGACCGCATCGACGAAGTCTTCACCATGCCACCTCGGAGTCGTCGGCCTGTGCGGGCCTCGAAGCCCGTGTCGGCATAGCGACTGGCATCGGGGGGTCGAAGAAGGTCCGGCCGCCGAAGATCTGCCCCAGGGCGACCGGTAGCCGCTCACCCTCCTCCGCTTGGCGATAGAGCTCGGCCCCCCGAGGGAGCACCAGCGCATCGGTGATGGAGGTGATCCCGAGCGCCAGCTCGCGTCGAGCCAGGTCTTCGACGAGGTCGAGGGCGAGTGCAGGATCACGATCGACATAGGACGCCCACGAGAGTGACTCGGGCCGATTCGTGGCGGTTTCGAGCAGTGTGCCTTCGGCGTCGCCATGTTCGTCGAGAACGATGATTCCCGCACGGCCTGGCTGGGCATGCCGGTCGATGCCTGCCACCTCAAGGGCGAGGGAGTTCACGAAGCAGCCGTGGTATGAGGCGTCCATCAGGACCAACGGGTTCTGTGGCGCCACCCGATCGAGGTCTACCCTGGTCGGGCTGCGACGTTCCTCGACCCTTGACCAGTGGAAACCCCAGCCTCGCAGCCAGCGGCCGGGCGGCTCTTCCAGCGCGGCCCGCTCAAGACGTTCGAGGACCTGACTAAGGCTGTCGAGCGGGGGCGTCTTGCAGTCGATCTGGACAGGCTCGAAGATGGCCATGGAGAAGTGCTGATGCGGGTCGATGAGGCCGGGAATAACCGTCTGCCCGGCAAGATCCTCAACGATGTCGTTAGCGGTTCGCATGGCTTGGATCTTCTGTGTCCGAGCCGACGTGCGCGAATCGGTCCGTCCCTCACTAGGATGGCGCTCCGTGTTCGGTCGCTCGCGTCCATGCTGCGGACACAGGCATTGACGAAGGCGAAGCCGCGCGCGCTCAGTGAGTCCTGTCGGCTGGGCCCGACAGCTGCTCCATTCACCTCGACCACCGCCGACCTACGGTGGTCGAGGTGAAACGAAATCGGCAGGTGCCACAGACCAGCGGGAGCTCCTGGCCGAGTGTGCGTAGGAGCAGGCGACTCATTGTCATGCCTGTGACCTCATGTTCCTCGGGGTGTACTCCGTCGCAAGAGCCCTTGTCGGACCCTCGGCGCCTACGCAGGCCACTGACAGCCATGAGCCTCGACGTGGGGCTAGTGGTACTCGCGCCTGCCGGGGAGGGCATCCCTGGACGAATTTCTAACATTCTGTTAGAAACATGCCCACGTAAAGGGTACCGTGCGTGTCAAGAGGCCTGCGCAAGCCTGTTGTTGCCCAGTAATCCTGACCGCCACGACTGACCGGTGACTATGACCATCCGCTCCGGATGCAGGAGACGATCAGGATGTCGAAGCGGGAGCAGCGGCGAGCCTCGTGCTCACCAGGCTCATGGCGGGCGGAGATGGAGGTGGCTGAGGCGTCCGCCCTGCTGGGTCTCTCGAAGCGCAGCGTCCGGCGGCTGCAGGCGGTCATGGAGCGGGAGGGACCGACCGGTCTGGTGCATGGCAACCGGGGCCGGGTCTCGCCTCGGCGACTCGATGAGACCATGCGGGCGCGGACCTCGCGCGAGCGGAGGACACCGCCGGCTACCTCGAGACGTTCGGTCAGACGCTGGTCGGTCACGGCGCACCCGGCTCGATTCACCACGACCGCCATACCATCTTCGAGCCGCCCCTCGAAGCCCGACATTACGCTCGAGGAGCAACTGGTCGACACGCGCGCGCCGACCCAGCTGGGACGTGCCTTCGCCGAACTCGGCATCGGCTCGATCAAGCCCGCAGCCCCCAGCCCAAAGGTCGTGTCGAGCACCTTCCGGTCCTCGCTCTGGGACCGCCTCGAGTCAGTGGGTCGTGGAATGGCGATATGGACGACCGTGGCGGCGCGCCAAGGCCCTCTGATCCGCTACCTCGATCGCCTGCACCCCGGCACGGCTCGATGCGGCCCAGCTCTGAGCACTTGATGGGGCCCGCGTGCAGATCGGTGGCGCGGCGCCGAACATGGGTACCGCCACCCCGCTCGCGGCCGATCACACCTGGTGACGATGAAGCCCCTGGACGGAGGGTCAGGACGCGAACGTGAGCAGGTCCACTGACCGAACAAGGCGGCCGAGGCCAGTGACCTACGACAGCGACACACCATGGCATTGACAAACGCTGTATTCTCCAAGTGAGTGTTTCTAACAGGACGTTAGAAATCCAGTGGAGACCAGGAACCGCCCCGCCGGAGCGACATCGCTACTGCCCTGTCCGGGCCTGGTGATGTTCAGTGAGTGGCGAGGCACGGACGGTCCGGAGAGGGGTCCCTGCCGCGAAGTCCGTTCCAGGAACAAGAGATGAGGCCACAGACATCATGACGCACCACCTGCTCCCGCGTTCATTCGACCAAGTGTTTCCCGTGATCGTCCGTGCCGAGGGCATTCGCCTGTGGGATGCGGACGGCCACGAGTACATCGATTGCATGTCGGGCGCGAATCTCCGTCATGAGCGTGGGCCATGGTCGACGCGAGGTCGCGGATGCTGTCCACGCCCAGACCATGCGAATGGACTTCGTGCACGACATGCAATTCCACAATGAACCAGCGCACGCATTGGCAGCGAGGGTCACAGCCTTCGCTGGCGGAGACTTCTCGCACGCCGTCTTCTTCTCGAGCGGATCCGATGCGGTCGAGAGCGCCATCAAGCTCGCTCATGACTACCACGCACTTGAAGGATCACCCGAGCGAACCGTCGTCATCGGCCGCAAGCGCGGCTTCCACGGTGTGACACTGTTCGCACTCGCGGCAGGGGATGTCGCCGCGCGCAAGATCGCCTACCAGGCCTACACGACGGGTCCCACCGCCAAGGTGCCGGCGCCGTACTGCTATCGCTGTCCGCTTGGGCAGCGATACCCGGACTGTGGAGTCGCCTGCGCCCGCGAGCTCGAGCGGTTGATCGAGGAGCTCGGTCCGAGAAACGTCTCCGCCTTCATCGCAGAGCCTATCGTCGGTGCGGCGGCCGCAGCCCTCACTCCTCCGGCGGGCTATTATGAGGCCGTCCGCGAGATCTGTGACCGCCACGGCGTACTCTGGATCGCAGATGAGATCGCCACCGGGTTCGGTCGAACCGGTCGAGACTTCGGGTATCAGCACTGGGACGCTCAGCCTGACATCCTGGTCATCGCGAAAGGCCTTTCCGGCGGATATGCGGCCCTGTCGGGGCTGATCGTTTCGGAACGTGTCGTTGGTCCGTTTGAAGCCCAGAACGGTCGTTTCGGCCACGGCTTCACGTTCCAGAATCACTCGATCGCCTGCGCTGCTGCACTCGCCGTCCTCGACATCATCGAGCAGGATCGCCTCGTCGAGAACGCGGCCAAGCAGGGCCTCTACCTGGAGGCACAGCTTCGTGAGCTTGCGGCCCGCCTCCCGATCATCGGAGAGATACGCGGCAAAGGTCTTCTCTGGGGCTTCGAGCTGGTGCGCGATCGGACTACGAAGGCACCATTCGACAAGGCTCTTGGCGTCGGCAGCCGGGTCACTGAGCGCGGACTCCGCAATGGCTTGGTGATCTACCAGGGCGGAGGAAGCGTGTATGCGAGCGACGAGGTCTTCATCAGCCCTCCACTCATCGTGACACCGGCCGACATCGACGAGATCGTGGAGCGGCTGGCTCTGACCCTGGAGGAGGTCCAGGCTCAGGTGGCTCCAGACGCAGTGTCGGAGGCGCTCGTCTAGATCGGCGCTTCTTGTGCACCCGGGTAGCGGTGAGTTCGATCGTCGAGCAGCATTCTCCGAAGCGAACAGGGAGGGCAACATGCCCAGGGACTACTTCAACCGACTCAGGACTGGATCGCCGACGCGTGTCTGGGTTAACAACCCCACGATAGAAGAGATCGGCCTCGCGCTCGAGCAAGGAGCTGCCGGCTGCACCACGAACCCCGCGTACGGCGGCAACCTGCTTCAACGCGCACCGGATGAGGTTCTGCCCATCATCGCCGAGTGCGCGCGTTTGTCGGATGACCCCGTGATCGCGGCGGATCTCGTTCAGCAACGCCTCGTAGCCCGGATCGTGCAGCGCTTCCTCCCTCTGTTCGAGGCCTCCGAGGGCCGCGAAGGATACGTATCCATCCAGGGCGCTCCTGAGGCGGACACGGACGCGGCGCACATCCTGGAGGAAGCACGCGAGGGACACGCCATCGGTCCCAACGCGACGCCCAAGATCCCGGCGACGAAGGCTGGCCTCGAAGCCTTCGAGGTCATCGTGGCGGACGGCTATCCAGTGATCGTCACCGAGGTCTTCAGCCTCGCGCAGCTCATCGAGACCAGCGAGCGCTACCTCCAGGTGACTGCGCGAACGGGCACCCGACCGCCATTCTTCATGAGCCCGATCACGGGGATCTTCGGGGACCATCTGAAGGCACTCGCGGCCCGCGATGGCTTGCCGATCTCGGCCGACGACATGGAACTTGCCGGCGTCGCCCTCACACGTGAGTGCTACCGCATCGTCCGAGAGCGCGACTACCCGGTCACATTGCTGGCCGGCGGGGCTCGCATCCCGCTCGATCTGACCGGGCTTGTCGGCGGATTCCTCCACGCGACGATCAACTGGGCAACGTTCGCCGAGGTCATCGCCGACCCGAGCCCATTCTCCGCTGGTATCGACGACCCGCTCGACCAGGCGGCATTGGCGCGGCTGGACGAGACCTTCGTTGATTTCCACAAGTCCATGCTCGTCGATGGCCTGACGCTCGACGAGTTCGCGGCGTTTGGCCCGGTACTGCATTTCCGCGACAACTTCATCTTGGGATGGAAGCTCGTCCAGGAAGCGATCGCGGTGGAGCAGGCGTCAGTGGCCCGCACGGGAGCCGACTAAGCGAAAGCGCCCGCTTCCCGCGCTGCCACCGAGAAACATCGATACTGGCGGGCGATGCAGACTGTGCATGGCAGGGTGTTGACCAAGGCACCTCGACGGGTAGCGACATGAGTGTCGGCCGCCCGGAGCGGAGTGATGGCGATGCGCGCCATACTCCGGCACCAGACGACGCTCCGATGCCGCGAAGCCAGGTCCACGTCAGGTGGACCAACTCCTGGAACGTCCTGCAAGCGGTACGGGCCGGTGGGACCGTCACGCGTTCTCGCATCACGACCGATACGGGACTGACCGCCATGACCGTCCACCGCCTCATCGTCGACCTCCGACGGAGGGGGTTGGTAGTGCCCGCCGGGAAATCCGATCGCGGACGCGTCGGTCGTCCGTCATCACTGTTCAGGTTCAACGCGTCGATTGGCCACGTCGTGGGTATCGATGTCGGTAACGAGACGACACGAATCGTGCTGACCTTGCTCGACGGCACCCCGATGGCTCGGCACGAGAGGCTCACGTCGGAGATCGAGACTGACCTAGTTGCCTGCCTCGGCCGGCAAGTCCACGATCTGCAGTCGGATGCGGGCGTGCAACCGGATGCCCTGGTGGCCATCGGGGTCGGCGTTCCCGCGATCGCGACCACTGACGGAACGATCGTGCGAGCTTCGCAGCACGCACGATGGGATGGCCTTCCCCTCGGCAGCGACCTCAGCAGCGTCCTTGGCCGCCAAGTACTCGTGACGCAGGACGACCAGCTGGCGACTTTGGCCGAACTCTGTCGGGGCGCATGCGTCGGCATTCGTAACGCCGTTGTCCTCGACATCGGGAAGGGAGTCGGCGTCGGCGTCGTCGTCAACGGCTCCGTGTATACGGGCAGCCGCAGTGCCGCGGGTCGCGTGGCCTGGATCAGGGTGCCTGGAGAGGGGGCGATGGAAGAGTGGGTCCAGCTCGGCAGCCTCCTCACGGCAGACGGCCTGGTCAACGACTACCGCCGTTTCGGGGGGCACCCAGGTTCGCACGGGGCGCTCGACGTCTTCCACGCCGACGCCGTCGGTGATGCAGCAGCAGCCCGGGCGATCGACCTGTTCTCGGATCGCCTCGGCTGGTTGATCGCCGCTCTCGTCGCGGTCTTCGACCCTGAGCGGGTCGTGATTGGCGGGGGGATCGATCGGAGCTTCGGGCGTTTGTCCGGTGGCGTGCTGCGACGACTGAACGCCAGTCTCTCCCCGCCACCGCCTGTGGTCGCGTCCGACCTTGGACCCGAGGCTGTCGTATCGGGTGCCATCGATGCGGCCCTCCAGGTCAGTGACGCATGGCTTCGAGAGCGCATCGAGGCCTGAGGCGTCTACGGGTCTTGCGGCATCCAGCGGATGTCTACCCCAGCCCCTCAGGACGGCGGACGGAAAGGTTCACTGGGCAACAACAAGGGGCTGGCGGACCTATTGACAGGAGCCGTATCCTGACTGAGGAAGGTTTCTAACACGGCGTTAGAAACGGCTTGTGGGACGGCACACAACCTCGACCGTCGGGGCGCTGCCAGCGAGGAGGTCTGGTCGGCGTCGATATCACCCGCGGCACTGATGAGGGTGAGGCGACACAGAGCCTCTCCTCACGTCGTCTCCCGCCAAGAGATCGGCCCATCGCACATCCATAAGGAGGAGTCCAGGTGAATCGACCAAGCACTCCAGCCACACCGCTTCTACAAAGGCCCCGGGCACTTGCAACCGCTGCGCTCGCCGTGGCCATGACCGCGACGGCCTTCGGTGGCGCCGTGACTACCGCGGCCGACGAAGAAGTAGGCCTCCGCTTCCTGTTCCCGGAGTACAGCGCGAAGACGGTCGATCTCATGACCGAGGTCGTCAACGACTTCAACGCTGAGAATGCCGGCAGCATCAAGGTATCGCTCGAGACGTCTCCGTGGGACAAGATGCACGACAAGCTCGTCGTAAGCATGGGTTCCGGGCAGGCGCCGTGCGTCTTCGGCTACGCGACACGCTGGATCTCCGAGTTCGGCGGTCTCGATCAGCTGGCGCCACTCGACGAGTACCTGACCGGCGACTTCAAGGACTCGTTCACCCCGGCGCTTCTCGACGCTGGAGTGCTCGATGGTGTGACGTACGGGATTCCCGTCGCCGTCTCGGCCCGGCTGCTCTTCTACAATGAAGACCTGTTCGCCGACGCCGGCCTACCCGCGCCTACGAACTGGGATGAGTTGATGGCGGCTGGCGTCGCCACGGCCAACCCGCCCAACAACTACGGCCTCGGCGTGCCGGCCAGCGGCATCGAGGTGGACACCTACTTCGACTACTTCCTCTGGAACAACGGCGGCGACATCCTCGATGAGAACGGCAAGTCCAGACTGAGCGAGCCGGAATCCGTCGCTGCGCTCCAGTTCCTCGTTGATCTGGTGGACGCCGGCGGAAGCCAGCCGAAGCCTAATGGGTTCACCCGTGAGCAGATCATCGAGATGTTCAAGGCCGGACAACTGTCCATGTACCCGACCGGCCCGTGGCTGAACGCCATGATTGCCGCGGACAACCCCGCGCTGAACTACGGCTTCGTGCCCTTCCCAGTGAGTGGTGACAACCCTCCCAAGACTGTGGCCGTGACCGACTCCCTCGGGCTGTCGGCTGCCTGTGAGAACAAGGATGAAGCGTGGCAGTTCGTCGAGTTCATGTATCAGCAGGACTACCGGCAGAAGTTCGATGAGGTCGAGGGCATGCTGCCCGAGCTCCAGAGCGTCTCGCAATCGGACTACTACCAAGCTCCGGAATACAAGCCGTTCGTCGACGCGCTCGCGAACGCCAAGTTCCAGCCGCAGCACCCCAAGTTCGAGCAGATCCAGCAGATCATGACCGTTGCCGTTCAGAAGGCCATCGGCGGGGAGGCGACCCCGCAGGAAGCCCTCGATGAGGCAACACAGAAGATCGACGCGCTCTAGTAGTAGGGGTCGAGCTGCCGGAGTGTCTAGGCTCCGGCGGCTCGACCGGTTCTCGCGCCGGACCACGGAGGACCGCTATGAGTGAGCGCAAGGTGCACACCCGCGCGCCTCGGCCGTCGCTTCATAGTCGGCTGTCCGGCGAAGGCTTCACCGGCTTGGCCTTCATCCTCCCGACGCTGATTCTCGTTGGCGTCATCGTCCTCTACCCGATCGTCGAGATCGTGCTGATGTCGTTCAGTGATGTGAACGCGATCGCCCAGCGCGGAGGATTCATCGGGTTCGCCAACTACCAGACACTCCTCAACGACCCAATCTTCAGCAGCGTCATCATCCAGACGCTGGCGTGGACGGTCATCGTCGTCGTGGTGACCACGATGATCTCGCTCCCGGTCGCGCTAGCGCTCAATCTGCGCTTCCCTGGCCGCCGCTTCGCCCGGGCACTCCTGATCATCCCCTGGGCCGCGTCACTGATGTCGACGCGATCATCTGGCGTTGGATCCTTGACGGCCAGTACAGCATCCTCAACGCCACGCTGATGAATCTTGGCTTCATCTCGGAGCCGATCATCTGGCTGGGACCCGAGGTCGTCATCTGGATGTGCCTACTGACGGTCGGGTCATCCTCGTCCGATCCCGTTCACCTCCTTCGCGATCCTCGCGGGTCTGCCATCATTCCCTCCGAGCTGTACGAAGCGGCCCGGGTCGACGGTGCCGGGTTCCTGTACACGCTCCGGCGCGTGACCGTGCCGCTTCTGAAGCCAACGCTCACGGTCACCACGGTCCTGAACGTCATCTACGTCTTCAACTCGTTCCCAATCATCTGGGTCCTGACGGAGGGCGGGCCGGCGTACCGGACCGACATCCTGATCACGTTCCTGTACAAGAAGGCCTTCCGCGAGGGTCAGTTCGGGCCGGCGGCGGCGATCGCCGTGCTGACGGTCTTGGCACTCATCGTGTTCACCATCGGCTTCTCGTTGGCGACCCGCGAGCGCGGGCGGAAGACCGCGTCATGAAGCACGAGCATCGGTTCGCCCACCGGACACTCATGGTCTTCCTGGTGGTCGTCCTGGTGGTCTCGATCTTCCCGTTCGCCTACATGCTGTCGACAGCGCTTCGCCCGCGGGCTGAGAATCTTCCGGTACCCGCCGACCTGGCTTCCACAGACGTGGGCCTGGGAGAACTTCGTAGACGTGTGGACGACGGCCCCGCTGTTCCAGTACATCACGAACAGCATCATCGTTGCCGCCGGAGCCACGGTCCTCAACTTGGCCCTGGCGGTGCCCGCAGGGGCTATGCGCTGGCGCGGCTTCGGTTCCCAGGTGTCGCACTCTTCGCCCAGCTGCTTCTGGTCACCCAGATGTTCTCGCCGGTCGTCTTGATCATCGGCCTCTTCCGTTTCATGGCCAGCGCCGGATTGACCGACACACACCTCTCGCTGATCCTGACGTACGCGGCCCTTAGCGTCTCCTTCTCGACGTGGTTCCTGGCCGGCTACTTCCGGTCCGTGCCCCGGGAAGTACGAGGAGGGCGGCGATGGTGGACGGCAGCTCACGGATCGGGGCACTGGTCCGGGTCATCCTTCCTATCTCCGCGCCTGGGCTCGTAGCAGCGACGGTCTTCGCATTCATCTGGGCATGGAACGATTTCGTCATCGCGCTGACGTTCATCTCTTCCCCCGACAAGCGCACATTGCCTTTGGGAATCTACTCGTTCCTCGGGCAGTACACCATCGAGTGGCACTACCTGATGGCCGCGGCGCTCATCGCCGTCGTCCCGGTCGTCATCCTGTTCCTGATGATCGAGCGGTTCCTGGTCAAGGGTCTGACAGCTGGCGGGGTCAAGTGACCGCGCCTCCCCATTCACACGAAACAAGGAGTCGTTCCTCATGAGCGCACCCGACCTTCTCCAGCTGCGACAGCTCGGCCGAACCCATATGCGGGTGACGGCGATGAGTCTGGGAGGCGCCGGCCTCGGGGGTATCTTCGGCCCGGTTGGAGATGCCGACGGGGTGGCAGCGGTCGACAGGGCACTCGAGCTCGGGATCAACTACCTCGACACGTCCCCGAAGTACGGAGAGGCTGAGCGCCGCATGGGTATCGCGCTGCGCGGCGTTCCTCGAGACCGCTACTACATCTCGAGCAAAGTGGGCACCCATCCCAACCGGCCGGGCGACTACTCGGCCGACGCTGCCCGCTGGACGGTCGACAACAGTCTGCAAGTGCTTGGTGTCGACTACCTCGACCTCTGCCACATCCACGAGCCCGAGCCGTTCCATCTGGACCAGGCACTGGCTCCGGGCGGAGCACTCGAGGCGCTGGTGAAGCTACGTGCCCAGGGTGTCATCCGGGCCATCGGCATCGGCGTCCAGGATCGATGAACTGCACCGACGGATGGTCGAGACGGGCCAGGCTGACGTCCTGATGATGGTCAACGACTACACCCTGATGCGTCAGCACGTCCAGGACGTCTTCGACCTGGCACGGGCGAATGAGATCGGTCTCGTGAACGGGGCGGCCCTCGCCATGGGACTTCTCTCCGGTCGTGACCCCGACACCATCGGCACGCCGAAGTGGACGCCCCCGCCTGACGAGGTCGCCGCCGCCAAGGCTGTCCATGCGTGGTGTGCAGCGCGGGGCGTGTCGGTCCTCGCCCTCGCGCTCCAGTTCAGTCTCAAGCAGACCGGCTATGACTGCACGCTTATCGGCGCTTCCACAGCCGAAGAGGTCAGTGGGTGCTGGACCGCCGCAACAACGGCGATCCACGACTCGGTCTGGGACGAGCTGCCCGCGCTTCTGGACGAGATCCGGGTCGCTTGACGACGCCATCCGGGCGCCTGCAGCGGCGCCGATCCAGCACTTGGCCACAGAGGAGGTTCGCAACGTGCCCCATGTGATGACGGTGGGCGGTCCCGTGGATGCGGAGGATTCTTGGCGTCACGCTGCCTCACGAGCACGTCTTCCTCAATCTCATGCTCGAGTACAAGAAGGAGGGTGTCCTCAACGACGAAGTCCTGGCCCACCGGGAACTCGAGCAGCTCCATCAGTTCGGCTGCCGGAGCCTGGTGGACTGCACGAGTGTGGAGCTGGACCGCGATCCCCTCGCGCTCCGCCGCACGGCCGAAGCGACCGGGCTCAACATCGTCATGGGATGCGGTCACTACCGTGACCCATACCTCGATCGAGAACTCCTGGACCGCAGGGGCGTCGACAACCTGGCGGCAGAGCTGGTCTCGGAGATCCAACATGGCTTCGAAGGGTCCGGGGTTCGCCCAGGGGTCATCGGCGAAGTCGGCTCCAACCACAAGTGGATTTCGGCCACCGAGGAGCGAGCGCTCCGAATCGCCGGGAAGGCCCACCTCGCCACCGGCCTCACGATCATGACCCATGCGGCACGCTGGCCCCTGGGGCTCCAGCAATTGGCCATCCTGAAGGAGATAGGGGTCGACCCACGGGGCGTTGTGATCGGGCACTGCGACATGGTTCCGTCTCCCGAGTATCACGAGGCGATCGCCGCGCGCGGCGCCTTTGTTGCGTTCGACACCATCCGGGGGGAGAACGAATACGCCATCGACAGCCGCGTCGGGTGGGTGATGAACCTGGCGCGGAAGGGACACCTTGGGCAAGTGCTCCTCTCTCACGACGTCTGTCTCACCTCGATCTACACCGCCTATGGCGGGGAGGGCTATACGTTCCTGTTCCGAGAGTTCGTCCCCCGACTCCGGGCGGCCGGCCTGGGCGACGAGGAGATCACGATGCTCACCGTGCACAACCCGGCCCGCATGTTGACCACAGGAGTGCATTGATGGAACGGATCGGCTGGATCGGCCTGGGGCTGATGGGGAGCCGGATGCTCCCCCACCTCATGAAAGTCGGCTATGCGGCGACAGTCTACGACCGGGTGAAGGCACTGATGGACCCGCACGTGGCAGCTGGTGCCATCGCGGTGGCGAGCCCGGCAGAAGTCGTGGCCGTGACGGACATCACCTTCACCATCGTGGCGACACCGGCCGACGTGGAGGCGGTCTACCTGGGCCCTGATGGGCTCCTCGCTACCGCACGACCGGGTCAGGCACTCGTGGACATGACGTCGAGCAGCCCGGAGCTCGCGCGGCGACTCGGTGATGCTGGCACCAAAGCTGGCGTGGGCATCCTGGACGCACCGGTGAGCGGCGGGCCGGCCGGCGCGGAGACGGCATCACTCTCGATCATGGTTGGCGGTGACGATGCGGTCGTGGCGCGGGTCCGCCCGATCCTGGAGCTGCTCGGCGCACGGGTAATTCATCACGGACCCGCAGGTGCCGGCCAGAGCGCGAAGATCACCAACCAGATTGCGATGGTCGGGGCGATGCTGGGAATCTGCGAGTCCTTTCTGTTCGCGAAGGCGAACGGACTCGATCCCGACGTCGCCTTCGAGACCTTGGAGGCGGGGATTGCCGGCTCGGACCTGATGCGCTACATCTGGCCACGGCTTGCCGCAGGAGACTTGGAGCCCGGATTCCGCGTCGAGCACCTGATCAAGGACCTAGGACTGGCGCTGGACGCAGCCCACGAGGCGACGATCGCCCTGCCTGGCGTCGCTCTCGTCAAGGAGCTCTATCACGAGGTCCTTGCAGCGGGGTATGAGGGCAAGGGGACACAGGCCTTGCTCGCGGCCCTTGATCGTCACTGGCAGCCCGAGACGGTATGAATGGGTCCCTGTTCGACGTCACATGTGTGGTTCGTACGGGCAGGGCCACCGAAGACTCCTCGAAGCTATCACGAGCCAGCCCGCCCGCTGCTCATGGGCCCGGCGCTCGCATGAGGAGGTGGAGGTCCCGATGACCGCTCCAGAGGTCACCCCGGTGCTCGATGCGTGGGCCGTCGCGCAGCGCCAGTTCGACATCGCGGCGGACCGGCTGGACCTCGACCCGGCCCTGCGCGCGGTCCTGCGCGAGGCGGAGCGCGAGCTCATCGTGTCGGTGCCGGTGCACATGGACGACGGCAGCGTCCAGGTCTTCACCGGCTACCGCGTGCAGCACAACATCGGTCGCGGGCCCGTCCAAGGGCGGCCTCCGCTACCACCCGGACGTGACGCTCGACGAGGTCGCGCGCGCTGGCCATGTGGATGACCTGGAAGTGCGCCGTCGTCGACCTCCCCTACGGCGGCGCCAAGGGCGGCGTGATCGGTCGACCCCAGCGGCTCTCGCCAGCGCGAGCTGGAGCGCCTGACCCGCCGCTACACCACCGAGATCAGCGTCATCATCGGCCCCGAGAGCGACATCCCCGCGCCCGACGTGGGCACCAACCCGCAGATCATGGCCTGGATCATGGACACCTACTCCATGCACCGCGGGCTACACCGTGCCCGGCGTCGTCACCGGCAAGCCGGTCGCGCTCGGCGGCTCGCGAGGGCCGCGACGGAGGCCACCGGCCGGGGCGTGCGTCGTGACCATCAGCGAGGCGCTGCGCCGCATCGCGGCATCGACATCGAGCGGCGCCACCGTCGCGATCCAGGGCTTCGGCAACGTCGGCTCGTCGCCGGCGCGCCTGCTCGCCGAGCAGGGCGCCAACGTCGTCGCCGTCAGCGACGTCACGGGCGGCATCTACCGACGCCGACGGGCCTCGACATCGAGGCGGTCAGCGGCACTGGAAGGCCGAGCACGGCACGGTCGTGGGCTTCCCCGGCGCCGACGGACATCACGCAACAGCGAGCTGCTCGAGCTCGACTGTCGACGTGCTCGTCCCGGCCGCGCTGGAGAACCAGATCACCGACGACAACGCCGACGGCGTCAAGGCGCCGCATCGTCGCCGAGGGCGCCAACGGCCCGACCACGCCCGACGCCGACAAGATCCTCGCGCGCAAGGGCGTCTTCATCATCCCGGACATCCTGGGCAACGCCGGCGGCGTGACCGTCTCCTACTTCGAGTGGGTGCAGGACCTCAACCGCGACCAGTGGTCCGAGGAGGTCGTCAACAGCAAGCTCACCGCCATCATGGTCCGCTCCTTCGGCGAGGTCGTGGCCATGGCCGAGCGGGAGGAATGCGACATGCGCACCGCGGCTTACCTGCTGGCCGTGGACCGCGTGGCCACGGCCACCGCCCTGCGCGGCCTCTACCCCTAGCCGAACTGGAGGGCACATGGTCGACCGACGGCGATGCGCTGATCTTCACGGCCCTCGATTGCAGGGCTCTGGCTAGACGATTCCCGTCAACGATTCCCGTGCCGTCGCGTCGCGGTATCGCGCCGGCTCCTCGGGGACTCGACACAGCCGACACGATGGATGCGTAGCGTGGGTCCACGTCCAAGCTCGGCGCGCGCAACTAGCACTTACTCGCTCAAGTTGGCGTACGTATTGCTGAGGTCGACCTGGTGCACCTCGCGCTTGGTCCACTCGAATGGGGCGGCCGTGGGGTTGTAGGCCTCCACGAAACGGTCGATGCCGCGTCTGACCTGTCTCGGCGAGGTGTGGCTGGCACCCGCGAGGGCGGCCCGCGACAGGATGGAGAACCAGACCTCGACCTGGTCGAGCCATCTGGCATGGGTCGGGGTGAAGTGGAAGTGCACGTTCTTGTGGCGGGCCAGCCAGCGGTCGTGCTTGGGCTTGTGGGTGTCGAGGTCGTCGAGCACGACGTCGCCCGTGGCGATGGAAGCGTCAAGGTGGGCCGTGAGGGTTTCCTGGCTCATAGTCATCGTCCGCCGCTGACTACAGCTCGCTACCTGAGCCCGCACCAGCGGTCCCGGTCACGTCCGGTGTGCGTTCCGGTCGATGCCGGATCCCCGCGGCCGGGTAGCGTTGCCGGGACCGTTGGCGATGCTCGTGGGTGCCGCATATCCAGCGCCTTCGGGTGGGACGGCTCTCGCCCGGCCTGGGGTTGTCAGGACCCGCGATACTCATGGTCTTGGGGGTCAAGGGAGGTGCGAGGGATGTTCAGTCCGACCAAAGCCCAGGTCTCGTACATCGAGGAAACGACAGAGGGTCCGGCAATCGGCGCGACAGAGGACGCGACAGGGGCAAATGGCTCACCGCAGGCATCGGTCCTCTGCAAGGCCGCGCGCGAACGACGCGCCGAGGCCGCGGCTCGGTTCCACGACTACGACCGCCTCGTCTACTTCGTGAGTGCGGCGTCCGCGGTGGCCATCATCATCGCCATCGGCATGGTCGTGATCGGACTGTCGGGAGGTGCGATCGCCACGGGTGTCGGTGGGATCCTGGGCGGCGCAGCCACGCTCTTCCTGATCCAACGGCGAACCTCGGCGAAGGAGGAAGAGGCGGGGGCATGGGGCGAAGTGGTAGAGCATTGCGCCGGAGAGGTCGCAACGTTGGAACGCTCCGCTCGCGTGGCCCAACGGTTCGAAGGCTGAGGGCTAGATCGTCCAGGGCGTCACATCGATGATCGCCTGCAAGGCGCCGCTGTGGATCGCGGGTCGAGCATCGGACGCCGAAGGCGTGGTCCCCTCCATCTGCGCCGGAACCGAAGGCAGTACCTGCCGTGGCCCTCGGACACGGTGTCCCATGAGGCAGCTCGAAGCCCGAGCAGCAGCCGCAGGCTCAGACTCTGGGCCCGCGGCCGCTACGTGTGGCCTCTGCCCTTGCGACACGGCGGGCCTAGGCGTCAGGTAGCCGAACCCTGACCTCAGCGAAGCGATGCCCTGGGGCACTGAACCGCACCGCCAGCGCAGGGAAGTGCCCGCTCGTCTCTTCCGGGATGACATCCCGAACCGGGATGGAGACGCGAGTGAAGCGAGGCGTGATCGTCTTGACCAACTGATCACCGTTCCACAAGGTGATGCGCGCGCCTGTCGGGCAGTGGCTGAGCACGAGCTGCAACTCGAGGTTCTTGATCGATCGCCTCGAGCCGCAGGACGACCGGGGGCCCGGACCACAACTGCAGTGTCGGGTCACCGATCACGTGGTAGATCTCGAAGTGGTTCCGCACTCCGCTGTTCTGCCCATGCGCGACTAGCAGGTACGACTTCGCATACGCCAGGATGTCTCCCAGGCGATTGGCACGCACCGGGTAGGAGGCGGTGGACCCGGGGAATGTCGAGATCACGCCTGGCCACATCGCGTCGAATAGCGCCTTCATCATGGAGTCGTTCCGCCACGTGCCGGACACCTCGGTCGCCGCGATCAAGGACGGCGGTCCACCTGCCACCTTGAGCGCGGCTTCGGCGAAGCTGTCGGACGGGTTCGCATCGAACCTGCCCGTGAGGCAGTTGACGCTGTAGAAGATCGACGGATATGAACTGTGGATCTGCTTCAGGTGAGTGTCCTTGAAGCTTGGATGTGCCCATCCGTCGGTGTTCCCGTGGTCGCGATGCCCGATGAGGAGCTGGCCCTGCGACGTCTCGCTGACCATCAAGCCGGTGGCAGTCGCGCCGTCGACGATGGCGGACTTCGCCGCGGCGGGGACCGACGTTCCGTCCTTGAAGAGCTGGGGGTTGGCATTGTTGGACACGTACACCCGCGCGACGTCGAACCCCAGCCCTACCATGTGGTCCCGGATCCCTTCCATGGTCTTCATGTACGCGCGATCGGCTTTGCCGTCTTGCGGGGCATCGTCCTGGAAGTAGGCTGCGAAGGTCATGCGTCGGTAGTACTCGGGATCGCACGGTGGCTGCCTCTCGTAGCGGATGATCTGGTCGACCACGCTGAGAGCGTCCTGCTTGCTGGTCACCGGTATCCGGCCGCCCGCGACCCATGGCAGCCGGCAGTCACTCGACTGTGCGGCGTCTTCCTTCGTGAAGTAGTAGTGATCGGTCGTCGCGCCCGCGAGTTGCTCGGTCGTGATGGCCGATGTGTCACCGAGCAGCAGGACATAGCGCAGGCGAGACCAGGGGGTCTGTCGTCGCGACCGGATGTACTGCTTGATGGCTGCGACGGTGTTTCCGACGGTGCTGATCGAGACCGCGGCGACCGTCATGCCTCGCTGCCTCTTCCACGCACCGAGACGAGCCGCCGCTTCCTTCAGGGAGCCGTCGTAGATGATCAGGAACTCCGCGCCCAGCATCTCGACCGGAATCGGTCGGATAACCGGCGACACGCCTGGGAGGCGAGCCTCGATGCGTCGCTCCGGATTGAGGACCAGGTTGCCGAAGCCTTCGAGGTTGGCCGTGGGATTGGCCGGCGGATCGATGGTGTCGCGTGGCGTCCGTTTCAGCGTGATGCGGACCGTGACATTGCCGTAGCCACGCAGGACCCTGCGGTGCGCGTTGTACTGCAGGGGCCGGACATGCACCAGCAGCGCTCGGTAGTCGTCCAGGTACTGTGGTCCTGATACCTCGACCAGCTCCGACGGGTAGTAGCCATCCTCCTCGTAGCTCTCCGCGTCGTACTCCAACGACGGGCTCGCCTCACCGTCTAGCGCACCCTCCTGGGCCGGTGTCACCAGGATGCCCTTGAGCGTTCTCTGGCGGCCGTGCGCGACCTTGATGCTGTAGTCGCACCCGGGCGGGATCTGCACGTACCGACCGAAGCTCGGCAGCAGTGGCCGACCACTCTCTGACAACCATCCGGCACCATCGACTCCGACCTCCTGGAAGTCCTTGGTCTCTCCGTCGATCTCCAGTGTGTCAGCGGCGATGGTGAAGCCTGGGAACTGGTACTCCAGCTGGATGGAGCCCGTATCGTCGTCCTCCGTGACGGTGACGATTGGCCTGGACCCGTGCGTGTCTACATCGAACTCGTTTCCAAGGCCGGTCGGCCTTAGGGACCTGAACCTCGGCATGACGCCTCCTTCCGTACTTGCGAAGACGACTGGATCGCTCGCAGCCGACGTCTCCTGGAAACCTCGTTCCCGAGCATGCGGTGGCGGTGGTCACCGAGGCGTCACCGGTCCGTCACCGCCGCGTTGCCAGGCCCCCGCGTACTCTGTTGTGCGTATTGTCCGCACGAGGTGAACCGCCCAGACTCCGGACGGCACGAAGGTTCAGGCGTGCACCCTTGGGCAGGGCGCGCAACGTCGAGGAGAAAGACGCGTGGTGCATCTGCGCCGGCGTTCCGGGCAGGTCATGCAGGTGACGGTCCTCAGAGGTGGACTGCGCCTGTTCGTGGGTGAGCAGGAGGTATCAGTCTCCGACGGGTGCCAGCGTCCTCTCGCCTTCCTCGCGGTCAGCGATGGCGTGGCTGACCGCCGAACCTTGTCGGGTGCGCTTTGGCGGGACCTGCCTCAAGCCCGCGCCGACGCCAACCTTCGAACATGCCTGTGGCGCCTCCGCTGTGAGGGCATCCCGCTGGTCGCGACCAACCGCCAGCGGGTGCGGTTGGCACCCGGTGTGCACGTCGACTACAGGGATCTGATCTCGGCTGCTCAGGGCGTCCTTGGGGGTTCCATCGAGGATGCCCACGGCTGCTGGCGACGACTGGTCAACTGCCAGGGCGTGCTTGAGGGCTGGTCTGACGACTGGCTCGTCTTGCCTCGCGAGCACTTCCGCCAGCTTCGCCTGCAGGCACTCGAGTGCCTTGCGCGACTGTTCACCGATGAATCCCGGCTTGGCCAGGCCCTCGAGTGCGGTTACGCGGCCCTCGCTAGCGACCCACTCCGAGAGAGCGCGTTGCGCGCTGTCGTCGACGTACATCTCAGGCAAGGGAACTACAGCGAGGCCCGTCGGCTCGTGGACACATACCGCCGGACGGTGAGCAATGAGCTCGGCATGTCTCCCACCGCTGATTTGCGCAGGCTCACCACTGTGGTCGGCGGCGGAGACGCCTCCGAGGCCAGCTGGCCTGTCGGAGCATTCGATAGGCGCTAGCGTCGCATCCTTGGGCGAGGGCTCGGCACCGCTCGGGAATCTAGCCCCAACCCGAACAGTCCCGAGTGGACGCGAAGGTTCCGACCATGTGTCGAGCGGTGCCGTGCTAGCGGATCGGGCTCATTCGACTCATGCTCTTGAAGCCACTCGTGCCCGGGCGCGCGTCCGGGTACTCGGCCTGGTAGTCCTGCCAGACCGCGAATGCGGCGTCCTTGTAGGCGTTGACGCCCGTCCGCTTGTAGGCATTCCACAACGTCGCGGTCAGGTCCCAGCAGGAGTTGAACGGCGGCCCAGGGGGCGCGATACCGTTCATGTACTGGTTCTTGGGCAGCTGCCCGTCAAGGCGCTCCCACATGTTCGCCAGGCATCCGCCGGCCGTGCTGATGTGCGCGGCCTTCCCGGTCTTGGGCACCGCGGCAGCATGGCCCACGAGCCCGCCGGCGATGCCCTCCAGCGTTTTCGCTGGGCTCACCGTGTCGGCTGCGACCGCATCCCGGATCGAGGTCAGGATCCGCTCGTCGGGGATCCGGCGGAACCGGCTGTTGATGAGCGTCTTCGCGTTGGCCTTGGGCTTCCTGCCCTTCTTCGGCGGTGGCTTGGGCAGGTCGTCGAATCTCCCGGGCAGTGTCTTGCGCGATGTCCGGGCCAGCCACGCCAGGGACTTGGCGTCGAGTCGGTCGCTCGCGAGCACATACGCCAGCCGAGCCTGGTCGAAGCGCTCGTCGGCGTTCGGCTGGTCCATGTGTTCGAGGTGGTCCAGCCAGGCGAGCTTGAGCGCCAGCAGACAACCCGTCTGGCGACCGAGCTTGGCCGCGGTGCCCTTGTCCCCGTACGAGCCCTGGTCGCAGAGGGCAAAGGCATGGCCGAGCGTGGACAGCTGCGGCACGTAGATCGTCGCAATGAGCTTCCCGTTGCCACTCTCGATGGTGTTGGTGTCGGTCCACGCCGGCCGGTAGATGTCCTCGAGCTCAGCCGGCCCGACGTGCTCGCCATCGGCGGGCGCCAGGAGGTCGTCGAGGGTCCGGGCGACGACGATGGCGGCAGGATCCTCGGTCGGCTCGGGGGTCGCCGGATTGGCCGCGATCCACTCGTCGGTCGCGGCGGACCAGATGGTGTCGAGCTGGCCAAACGGGCCACTGGACCCGACGGCGAACACGCGCCCGTCGGGCATCGCGATCCCGCTCCACATGGCGTTGTCGGCCAGAGCATCTGCGGGCATGTCTGCCCACGCGAGTCCATCGGCCGAGGCCAGGTAGTGGCCGGCGTTCTTGACGAAGCCCGTGCCCTTCTTGTTGCCCAGCGGAGCGAGCAGGGCCAGGAGCCCGTCGGGCGTCTCGACGAAGCTCGTCACGAACTCGTTCAGCTCTGCGACCGGCTCCCACGTGCGCCCATCGGCCGAGTGGAGGACCGCGCCGAAGGACGTGCGGGGCTGCTCGTTGAAGCCGGCCAGTCCGGCGACGAGACCCGACGGCGTCCCGGCCACGTCCCTGACGGTGTACTGGTCCCAGCCCATCCCCTGCCCGGGCGACTTGAGCCGTTCCCAGCTCTCCCCGTCGGCGGAGCGCCACGCGCGATTCTTCGGGCGCCGGTCGGTCTCGGGGTCCCACAGGGTTCCCGTGATGAGCCAGGTGCCGTCGTCGGTGACCACGAAGTCGCTCATGTGCGCGAACACGCCACGGTCGATCCTGGAAGGCGTCCAGTCCTCGCCGTCGGGTGACCGCCACACGGTCAGGACGGAGAAGTCCTTGTCCGGACGCGTGCCCGCGATGGCCAGGCCGTCGGGCAGCACGACCAGGCGCTCGAACATGGCGCCCTTGACCTTGGCCGGGTCGGACCACTCGACCCCGTCGGCGGACGTCCAGACCAGGCCTTGGCCGAGGCCGTGCCCGACGGCCAGGAGTCGGTCGCCGACTGCCTCGATGGACCGTGCGTCGGCAGACGCGCCGCCGGGCAGGTATGTCGCGGACCACTCCCTTCCGTCGGTCGAGTACCAGGTCATCGCGCTGCCGTCGCCACCGATCGCCACGATGCCGCCGTCCGGTGACGGCGCGAAATCCGTGGGCCAGCCCTTGCCGAAGGGCGTGCCTGCCTCGGCCGCCTTCCTGCCACACGAGTCCGGCATCGTCCGGCGCCGGTGACTGCGCGAGCACTGGTGCTGCCACGGCGACACAGAGAGCGAGGACGACCAGCGAGGCCCAGACGTCCCGGAACTGACGCATCCCCTACCTCCTGCACGAGAGTCTATCGAGCGCCGGCTATGCCTGCGCTCGCCCCAGCCCCTCAGGCCGCGCGGATGCATCTCCACGTCGTAGGCCTCGAAGGCTCGGTCGACCGTCACGAGCGGTACGCCCTCGAGCTGGGACTGCGCGACGAGCAGGCGATCGAACGGATCACGATGGTGGGGCGCCAACGTTGCGACCTGCAGTGCGTGTGAGTGGGTCACCGCGAGCGGCTCGACGTTGGTCCGCTGCATCCTCGAAGGCACATAGGTCGCGGGAGGCTCCGGCAGCGGCAGGCGGCCGGCTGCCCACTTGATGGCGATCTCCCACGAACTCGCAGCCGAGAGCAGCAGCCTGGTGCGGCCCTCTCGAAGCTCGACGGCCAGGTCCGCACGGATCCGTGCTGGGTCACCCAGCATCCACAACCAGATGTGCGTGTCGAGCAAGTATGTCAACGCTCGAACTCCTCCAGGATCTCCGATGGCAACGGATCATCGAAGTCCTCGGGGATGGAGATGACACCGGCATCGAACCCCAGTTCTCGCGACTCGGTTCGTTCGATCGGGACGAGCCGAGCTGCCGGCCGACCACCACTCGTGATGACGATCTGCTCACCGGCTGCGACGCGACGCAGCAGTCGCGATAGATGCGTCTTTGCCTCGTGCACCCCGACCTCGGTCATGACGCCATCATCTCAAAGGCAAGTGGACTAAGTCAACGACTTAGTCCAGTACGTGCTGGAGCGACTGGCCCCTCGAGGGCCGTTGACCACGTTCCTCGCCATCACGACGCATCCGCAGGCGACGGTGCATCCCCCGCGGCCAGCCGAGAATCAGCTCGAACGGCTTGACCTCCCTTGCCTGCGTCTGGCAGGGCGCGCGCGGTGGCGAAGCCCTCCTCCGTTCGCTTCGCCGCGGGGGATGTTCGAGTCGGGTCAGCCGTCCTCGCGTGCGCGCTTCACGACCAGGCCGGGTGTGCCGGACTTGTCGCGCACGTCGACCACGATGTCGCCGATGGTCTCCTACACCTCTGGTGCCACGAAGGCCTTGAGGTTGCCATCCTCGATCACCGTGTCGTCCGGTTTGGGCGAGGGCACGAAGCTGAAGGCGAGCCGCGCCTTGCCGGTGTCCTCGACACGCTTGGTGAAGAAGCGGACGCCGTAGGACTCGGGCGCGCCTTTCTCGGCGCGACGATCGGCGAGGATGTGTTGGGCGTTCGGTGTGACGGTCAGCATGCGCGCATAGCTCCAGGCATCGTGTCGATGTGGCTTCGTGTTCGACCGTCGATGTTGAGCGAGGGGGCGCTGCGCGCGCACAAACCCAACGCCGTCTCACGTTGCAGGTGTGTTGCGATACGCGAGAGCCGTCATCGGCAGATGCAGGTCTGCGAGGTGGCAGAGACCGAGGTGAGCGGGTCGGCGACGGCGCGGGCCATGACGGAAGTGCCGGCTGAAACGCCCGACCGGCCGGCGCTACGATGCGTCGGACACGGGCGACCTCAAGGCGCCTCCCCCGGCCCATCTCACCGGCCCGCCCGCGGCGACGGGAGGTCCCATGCACGTCTTCCATCCTCGGCGCCTGATGGCGGCGATCAGCACAGCCGCCTTGGTGGCCACTGCGGTGTCAGTCAGCGCCGCACCGGCTGCGGCCAAGCCGGCCTGCACCTACGAGTTCCCCGCTGCGGGCGGCGAGGTGTACACCGAGGTCGTCAAGGCCGGTGATGTCCTCTGCGGTGGCCCAGGCGACGACGAGGCGACGCAGATGGACGGCGGCGTCTTCTTCGGCGGCGGGGGTGACGACTCGGTCAAGATCAAGAAAGGCGGCCGCTTCTACGGCAACGTCGGGGCCGACGTCGTGGGCACACACGATGGTGGCAGGTTCATCGGTGGCTTCGGCAGGGACTACATCTTCGGGTTCTGGGGCGGCACGTTCGAAGGGGGACCGAGCGCTGATGGCGCCAAGCTCGTCAACGACGGCGCCCGCTTCGACGGTGGTCCCGGTGACGACTTCGTGGACCAGGTCGTCCAGTACGACGGCACCTTCGACGGTGGCGCCGGCGACGACCGTGTGGGCGACGTGGCCGGGGTCTTCCGCGGCGGCCCCGGTGCCGACGATGCGCGTTTCGTCAGGTTGGATGGCGTCTTCGTCGGCGGCGGCGACGACCTCGTCGAGATTCGACTCGGTGGCCTCTTCACCGGCGGTCGCGGCGCCGACAGGGTGGGCAGCAGCCCTGCTCCGGTCGGGGTCCGCGGCGCCAGGGTCAGTTTGGGCTCCGTAGCCGGCACCTGCCGCGGCGGCCCCGGCCCGGACCACGCCGAGCGCGTCGAAGCCGGGGGTGTGTTCTACGGCGGCCTCGGCAAGGACTCGGCCGACTTCCTCCTTGGCCGCTTCCTCGGCGGCCCAGCGCCCGACTCGGCCGGCTGGCTGTACCCCGGCGCCAAGTTCGTCGGTGCCCGCGGCAACGACAAGGTGACCGGCCGCATGGACCAGGCCACCTTCCACGGTGGTGCCGGCGTCGACGCCGGCAAGGCCTGCGACTTCACCCACAACACGCTCAGTAGCGTGGAGATCAAGACGCCGGTCGACTGCTGACACCGGAGTCCCATACGAGCAGCGAGGCTCGTTCCCTCGGAGACGGGCCTCACTACGTGGATCGGGCGATGCCATCCGGCATCGCCCAGCTGATCGCCCGGCAACATCTGTGCGACCTTGTCTTCAGCATGTCGCAATCGGTTTCGATATATGAGAAACTGCAGCCCATGGCAACCAGTGATCGGGCGACCGCACCCGCAGTCGTCCGGGCCGTCAAGATCCTGTCCTTCCTCGCCGAGCACCCCACTGCCCAGCGCCTGACGGCCATCGCCGGCGCCGTGGGCATCCCCGTTTCCTCGACCGCGGCCATCTGCAACGCGCTCGAGGCCGAGCGCATGATCGTGCGTCGCAACGAGGGCTACGTCCTGGGTCCGCTCAACGTGGAGCTGGCGCAGCGCTTCCTGAGCCAGCTGCAGCCGCTGTCGGCCTTCGCCGATGTCGTGGCCGACCACAAGACGCTCCGACGCGAGACGGTGCAGCTGGCGCTGCTCGACGGCTTCGACATGCTCTACGTCGCCCGTCGTGACTCCGACCAGCCGTTCCTCATCAGCAGCGCCGTGGGCAAGCGCCTGCCGGCCAACTGCACCGCCGTGGGCAAGGCCAGCCTGGCCCTGCTCCCGCCCGACCAGCGCCGCATCCCCGACGACGCTGCCCTCGTTCACCGCCCGTTCCATCACCGACCCGGTCAAGCTGGCCGCCGCCATCGAGGAGGCGGCCGAGCGTGGCTACGCGGTCGACGACGAGGAGACCTCGCTGGGCGTGATGTGCTTCGGCGTCGCGCGCAAGACCCCGCGTCACGAGGTCTACGGCATCTCCGCCACGCTCCTCAAGTCGCGCGTCACACCCAAGCTGCGCGAGGCCATCGTGCGCGACCTCTCGGCCACCGCCGACGCGCTCTTCCCGCCGCAGCTCGACGCTGGCTAGCGACCCATCCAGCCGCCGTCGACGGTGATGATCGAACCGTGCAGATAGTCGGACGCGGCCGATGCCAGGAAGACGCACGGCCCACCGAAGTCGTCCGGTGTGCCCCAGCGACCGGCCGGGATGCGTTCGAGGATGGCCTTCGAGCGCACAGGATCCGCGCGCAGGGCCTTGGTGTTCTCCGTCGCGACATAGCCGGGCGCGATGCCGTTGACGTTGATGCCTCCGCTGGCCCACTCGTTCGCGAAGGCCATGACCAGTCGTCCGACGCCAGACTTGGAGGCGGCATAGCCGGGAACGGTGATGCCGCCCTGGAACGTCAGCAGCGAGGCCGTGAAGATGATCTTTCCGGAACCTCGCTCGAGCATGTCCCTCCCGAACTCCCGGGTGATGATGAACTGGGATGTCAGATTGACCTCGATGACGGTGTCCCACATCTCATCGGGGTGTTCTGCTGCCGGCGTGCGCATGATGGTGCCGGCGTTGTTGACGAGGATGTCTGGCGGGCCCGCCTCGGCCTTGACTGCCTCGACGCTGCGGTACAGGTTCTTGCGATCTCCCAGATCGGTCGGGTAGAAGCGGTAGCCCCGTCCGAGGTCCTCGACCATCGCTCGGGTCGCGTACGGCCGGTCCGACGATCCGCGACTAAGGTTGACGATATCGGCCCCCGCTTCGGCGAGCGCCTTGGCCATGCCCTGGCCGATGCCCTGCGAGGCCCCCGTGACGACTGCCAGCTTGCCCTCGAGGTTGAACTTGTCCAGGATCGCCATCGTCGTCTCCCCTCCGTGCCCGCTCGTCGCCTAGCCCGCGCTGGCGATGAGCAGCTTGACCACGTCCTCGCCGCTATCGAGGCGCTCGAGCGCGGCCGCGGTCTCGGCCAGCGGCATCACGTCGCTGATCATCTCGTCGGTGGGGATCGTGCCCTCGGCCACGAGGCGCACGGCCTCCTCGAAATCGGGCCGCTGGTAGACGCGGGCACCGATCGACGTTCAGCTCCTTCCAGAAGATCCCGAACACGTCGACCGGCGGTGCCACCGGCTGGATGCCCACGATCACACCCAGTCCGCGGCGACGCAGCACGTCGGTCATGGCCTTGACGCCGGGCACCGAGCCGGACACCTCGAAGGCGATGTCGGCACCGGCACCGTCGGTCCACTCGGCGATGACCTCGTTGAGGTCCTGCTTGGCGGGGTTGACCGTCCCGAAGCCCAGCTCTGGCCGCCAGCTTCAGGCGTGAGGCCGCGACCTCGGACAGCAGCACCTCTGCCCCGCGGCTGCGCGCGATGACCGCGATGAGCAGGCCGATGGGCCCGCCGCCGATGACGGCCACCTTGTCGCCCGCCTGCACGTCTGCGCGGTTGACGTCGTGCACCGCCACTGCCACCGGCTCCACGAGTGCGGCCGTGCGCAGGTCCAGGTCCACCGGCAGGCGCACCAGCCAGCGGGCCTTGACGTTCCAGCGGTCCTGCAGTGAGCCGGGCGAGTCGATGCCGACGAAGGTGAGGTTGTGGCAGATGTGGTTGTTGCCGGCCATGCAGGCGGGACACTCGCCGCACCAGTCGAGCGGCATGACCGTGACCTTGTCGCCTACCGCCCAGCCGTCGACGCCCTCGCCCAGCTCGGCGATGGTGCCGGACATCTCGTGCCCGATGGGCCAGGGCGACTTCACGCGTCCGTCCATGCCGCCGTGGGAGATGGTCAGGTCGGTGCCGCAGATGCCGGTGAAGGCCACCGCGATCTGGACCTCGCCGGCAGCAGGCGCCGCGGGCTCGTATGCTCGCGGCTTGAAGGCGCCGGAACCGTGGTAGTCGATGGCCAGCTGAGCCATGGTGGATCCCCCGATGTCGGAGCTTGTCTGTTTCAGTATAGTGTAACGCTGTCAACATGCTGAATGTGAAGGGGTGAGCGATGGCTTCCCACAGCAAGGCCGAGGTGATGGCCACGATCAGCCGGGAGGGTGTCGTCCCGGTCTTCTACGACGCGGATATCGAAGTCACCAGGGAGGTGGCACGGCGCCTGGTCGCCGGCGGCATCCACACCATCGAGTTCACCAACCGCGGCGATGGTGCCGTGCGTGTCTTCGCCGAGCTCATCGCCTGGGCCAGGACGGAGCTGCCCCAGATGGTGGTCGGCGTGGGCACCGTGACCCAGGCGGCCACCGCCGTCCATGTCATCGACATCGGGGCCAACTTCGTCTTCGCCCCCAACCTCAACCCCGAGGTGGCGGCCGCATGCAACGAACGGGCCATCCCCTACGTGCCCGGCTGCGGCACGCTCAGCGAGATCCAGGCGGCCTACCGTCTGGGCTGTGACATGGTCAAGCTCTTCCCCGCCGACGCCATCGGCGGACCCATGTTCCTCAAGGCCGTGCGCGCGCCATGCCCGTGGGTGCGGGCCGTGCCCACCGGCGGCGTGGACCCCACGGTCGAGTCGCTCAAGGCTTGGTACGACGCGGGTGCGCCGGCCGTGGGCATGGGCTCCAAGTTGCTGACGGTGGACCTCATCGCGAACAAGGACTGGGACGCCCTCGAGGGCACGGTGGCCGACACCGTCGCGGCGGTCGCGGCGGCTCGGTCGAAGGAGTAGTCATGGGCCTCGACATCAAGCCCGCGCCGGAGTGCCGCTGGGACGCCATCAGCCTGGGCGAGGTGATGCTGCGCTTCGACCCCGAGTGGGGGCGGGTGCGCACCACGCGCCACTTCCGCGTCAGTGAGGGCGGCGGCGAGTACAACGTCACGCGCGCCTTGCGCAAGGTCTTCGGCCTGCGCACGGCGGTCGTCACCGCGCTCGTCGACAACGAGCTGGGCCACCTCGTGGAGGACCTGATGCTCACCGGCGGGGTCGACCTGCGCTACGTCAAGTGGGCCCCGCACGACGGCATCGGCCGCGAGGCCAGAGTCGGTCTGAACTTCGTGGAGAAGGGCTTCGGCATCCGGCCGGCGCTGGGCACGTCGGACCGAGCCAACACGGCCGTCTCGCAGCTTGCACCCGGTGACATCGACTGGAGGCAGATCTTCGAGGTGGATGGTGTGCGCTGGCTGCACACCGGCGGTATCTTCGCGGCGCTCTCGGATAGCACGGCCGCGGTGGCCCTGGAGGCCATGCGCGCAGCCAAGGCGTCCGGCACGGTCATCAGCTACGACCTCAACTACCGGCCCTCGCTGTGGAAGCCCCGCGGCGGGGTGGAGCGCGCGATCGAGGTCAACCGCGAGCTGGCCCGCTACGTGGACGTGATGATCGGCAACGAGGAGGACTTCACCTCAGCCCTCGGCTTCGAGGTGCCCGAGCTGGACCACGAGATCTCGAAGATCGACCCCTCCGCCTTCAAGGCCATGATCGGTCAGGTGACCGAAGCCTTCCCCAACTTCAAGGTCGTGGCCACGACCTTGCGCAACGCGGTGACCGCCAGCGTCAACGACTGGGGCGCGGTGCTCTGGGCCGGCGGTGCCTTCTACGAGGCACGCATGCGCGAGGGCCTCGACATCTACGATCGCGTCGGCGGCGGCGACGGCTTCGCCACGGGCATGGCCTGGGCATTCCTCGACGGGCGTGACGCGGCCGAGGCGGTCGAGATCGGCGCTGCGCACGGAGCGCTGACGATGACCACGCCGGGAGACACCTCGATGATGACCCAGGCCGAGGTGCTGCGCGCCGTCACGGCCAAGGGCGCGCGTGTCATCCGATGAGCGAGACCGCGCAGGCCGTCCAGCTCAAGGGCATCACCTGGAACCACACCCGCGGGTTCTTGCCCATGGTCGCCGCTGCCCAGCGCTTCGAGGAGCTGCATCCCGGGGTTCGGATCAGCTGGGAGAAGCGCTCGCTGCAGGAATTCGCCGACGGACCGCTGGTCGAGCTGGGTGCGCGCTACGACCTGCTCGTCATCGACCACCCCTGGGCCGGCTTCGCTGCCGGTTCGGGCGTGCTGGCCGCGATGGAGGACCTGCTCCCGCCGGCTTTCCTGGCCGACCAGGCCGCCAACAGCGTGGGCCCGTCGCACGAGAGCTACCGCTACGGCTGACCGGCAGTGGGCCCTGGCCATCGACGCGGCCACGCCGGTGGCCTCGTGGCGGGCGGACCTGCTCGCGGGCGAGGGCGTCGGACGTGCCCGCCACGTGGGACGAGCTGCTCGAGCTCGCCCGACGGGGCCGCGTGGTCATGCCCGCCATCCCGCAGGACACGCTCATGAACTTCTACATGCTCTGCGCGCGGCCGGGCTCGGACCTCTTCGCCTCCGACGAGACGTGGTCAGCGACGAGATCGGCGTGGCTGCGCTGGAGTACCTGCGGGAGCTGGCCTCGCTGCAGCCGCGAGAGATCTTCGACTGGAACCCGATCGCGGTCTACGAGGCCATGACCCGCGGAGAGACTTCGCCTACTGCCCCTTCGCCTACGGCTACTCCAACTACTCCCGCGACGGCTACGCGCAGGCGATCCTGCGACTTCGGGGACGTCGGTCGCGCTCGATGGCCGAAGCTGCGCACGACGCTCGGCGGCACCGGGCTGGCCGTGTCGAGTGCCTGCGCCGAGCCGGAGCTGGCAGCCGGCTTCGCCCAGCTGCGTGGCCGGGCCCGACGTACCAGCGCACGCAGTACGTCGAGAACGGCGGCCAGCCGGGCCACCGCGCGGCCTGGGTCGATGCCGAGAACAACCGCCGCACGCGCGACTACTTCATGGCCACCCTGCCATGCCTGGACCGGGCCTACCTGCGTCCGCGCTATCCCGGCAGCCTGGCCTTCCAGGATCGCGACGGTGGTGGCGTGCCCATCCGCGCCTTCATGATGGATGGGGGCGATCCGCGGGCGGTGATGGAGACGCTCAACCGCATGTATCGCGCGTCGAGGAGCGGCGCCGCATGAGCCGTCCGCTCGAGGGCCTGCTGGTCCTCGAGTTCGCCCAGTACATGGCCGGTCCCTGGGCCGGGCTGCGCCTGGCCGACATGGGCGCCACGGTCATCAAGGTGGAGCGGCCCGGCAAGGGTGAGGCCGGACGGTCGCTCGCGACGAAGAACATGTACGTCGACGGCGACAGCCTGGTGGCCCACACCGTCAACCGCAACAAGGGCTCGTTCGCGGCGGACCTCAAGGACCCCGACGACCTGGCCGAGGTGAAGAAGCTCATCGCGCGGGCCGACGTCATGACCCACAACTTCCGTCCGGGCGTGATGGAGCGCATCGGGCTCGACTACGAGGCGGCGCGGGAGCTGAACCCGCGCCTCATCTACGCCACCGTCACCGGCTACGGCACCGAAGGTCCGTGGCGCGACAAGCCGGGCCAGGACCTGCTGGCGCAGTCGCTCAGCGGGCTGCCCTGTCTGACCGGCCGGGCCGACGACCCGCCGGTCCCGCTCGGGCTGGCCGTGGCCGACGGCATCTGCGGCCACCATCTCGCGCAGGGCATCCTGGCCGCGTTGGTGCGCCGCGGCCGTACCGGCGAAGGCGCACGGGTCGAGGTCAGCCTGCTCGAGTCGATCCTCGACCTGCAGTTCGAGGGCCTGACCACCTACCTCAACGACGGCGGCCGCCGCCCGCAGCGCAGCGCAGAGACACGCCGGCCACCCCTGGCAGGGCGCGCCCTACGGCATCTACCGCCACCGCCGACGGCTACCTGGCCCTGGCCATGGGTGGCCTCGCCGATCTGGGTGCGGTACTGGGCCTGGACGAGCTCTCGCGCTACGACCGCCCCGGTGACGCCTTCGACCACGGCGACGAGATCCGCCGTCTCATCGCGGTGCATCTGGCGGCCGAGACCACGCGGCACTGGCTGGAGCGCCTGGAGCCGGCCGGCATCTGGTGCGCGCCGGTGCTGACCTACGAGGAACTGCGCCGCGAGCCGGGCTACCGGCGTCCTGCGCATGGAGCAGACGGTCACCCGCGATGGCGAGCATCCGGTGCACACCCTGCGCAGCCCCATCCGCATCGACGGTGAGCGTCTCTTCGCGCCTGATGCCCTGCCGCGCGTCGGCCGCGACAACGAGCGGGTTCTCGACGGAGTTCCTCGATGACTGAGCCGAACGCCCTGCTCGAGCGGCGTCACCGTCGTCGACTTCAGCCAGTTCCTCGCGGGGCCCTCGGCTTCGCTGCGACTGGCCGACCTGGGCGCGACCGTCATCAAGGTCGAGCGGCCGGAGACCGGCGACATCTGCCGCGACCTCTACGTCTCCGACGTGCTCATCGAGGGCGACTCGACCATCTTCCACGCCATCAACCGCAACAAGCTCGGCTACCAGGCCGACCTCAAGGACCCGGCCGACCGCGCGCGGGTGGAGCAGCTGGTGGCCCAGGCCGACGTCGTCATGCACAACTTCCGCCCCGGTGTCATCGAGCGCCTGGGCATGGACTACGAGACCGTGCGCGCGATCAACCCGACCGTCGTCTACGGTGAGATCAGCGGCTACGGCACTGAAGGCCCATGGCGCGGCCAGCCCGGACAGGACCTGCTGATGCAGTCGATCTCGGGCCTGACCTGGCTCAGCGGGGACGCCGACGACGGACCGGTGCCCATGGGCGTGGCCGTGGTCGACATCTGGGCTGGCGCCCTGCTCGTGGAGGGGCTGCTGGCGGCCCTGGTCCGTCGCGGCGTCACCGGCGAGGGCGGCCTCGTCGAGGTCAACATGCTCGAGGCTGCCCTCGACTTCCAGTTCGAGCCGATGACCATCCATCTGCAGGATGGCTCGCTGCCCGAGCGTACCGCCACCAACAACGCCCACGCCCTGCTCGGCGCGCCCTACGGCATCTACGCCACCGCCGATGGCTTCATGGCCCTGGCCATGGGCAGCGTCACGCAGCTGGGCGAGCTGCTCGAGTGCCCGCCGCTGCTGGCGTATCCCGAGCCGGCCTCGTGGTTCGAGCAGCGTGACGAGATCAAGGCGGTCCTGGCCGAGCACCTCGCGTCCCGGCCCACGCAGGCCTGGCTGGACGTGCTGGAGGCGGCCGACGTCTGGTGCGCCGCCGTACTCGACTGGGACACGCTGGTGCGGCATCCGCAGTTCGAGGCACCTCGATATCGTGCAGACGGTCGAGCGCGGCTCCGGCACGACCTACCGCACCACCGTCTGCCCCATCCGCGTGGACGGAGCGAAGCTCACCTCGCGGTTGGGCTCCCCCCGCCTGGGCGAGCACAACGCACGAGTGGACGGAGGCCTCTGAGCGCTGGTTCTCCGGCTCGACCTGCGCACATCCGCCGAGAAGGGGCAGAATTCGGGGGCAGCGGTCCAGCCGGAGATCGTCCGGGACGGGGAGTATCTCCAGCTGACCGATGAGTTCGGCATCGAGTGGCAGCGGCCGGTCGTGGGTGGACTCTACGTCGACATGTCGCGCCATCCGCTCGGGGAGGCCTCCATCGAAGAGATGCGCACCCATCGGTTCCCGGACCCGCGTGATCAGCGGCGGGTCAGCGGCCTCGAGCAGACGACACTGGAGCTGTCCGAAGGCGGGCGCTACCCGGTCGTCTTCGACAACAGCTTCGGCAACGGCATCTTCCAGATGTGCAACCAGCTCATGGGCTACGACAGGTTCCTCGTGGCCCTGGCGCTGCGCGAGAAGCGGGCGTTCTGGCTGCTGGACAAGATCGTCGAGATGAAGATGGAGCTATGGGAGGAGGTCCTGTCCCGGGCCGGCGAGCACATCGACATCGTCAAGGAGCTCGACGACATGGGCACGCAGCTCGACTCCTTCATCTCGCCGGACATGTACCGCTCGGACATCAAGCCACGGCTGGCCAAGCTGGTCGAGTTCATCAAGGCAAAGGCCCCGCACGTGCGCATGATGATGCACTCGTGCGGCAGCGTCCAGGATGTGATCGACGAGACCCGCAGGCAGTTGGACATCCTGATGCCCGGCGGGGGCTTCGTCTTCGCCCAGGTCCACACCATCCAGTGGGGTGTGCCCGTGGAGAACGTCGTGGCCATGTGGGACACCGTCCGCGAGCACGGCGTCTACCACTAGCACCCCGGCGCGGGTCCCTGGCGCGCCACCATCCGGCTGACCGCCTGCGCCTTGCCGCTGCGCGGGCATACCGGACATCCGAGCACTTGGGCGAGGCGACCAGAGGGGCTTCTGGCCGATCCTGGCCGCTACACGCGCCGGGCTGCCACTCCTTGCCGTCGCTCGCGCAGCAGCCGCACGTCGGTCGGCTGAGCCCGCCCACCCGCTGTCCTGCTGGTCGTGTCTGCCCGCCACGCGGCAAGCCCGCCGTCTGCCCGCTACGCGGCAAGCCCGCCGTCTGCCCGCCACCCGGCAAGCCCGCCAACTGCCCGCCACGCGGCAAGCCCGCCGACTGCCCGCCACCCGGCAAGCCCGCCGACTGCCCGCCACCCGGCAAGCCCGCCGCCTGCCTGCCACGTGACAAGCCCGTCCGATCGCGCGCGCGGGACGTGGGCGTGGTGGGGCTGTGGCGCGAACCGCTGGACGGCGACCGGCACATCGACGGGCTTGTCGCCGACGAGGCAGAATCAGCGCACGCGGTACGTCAGGTGCCGTACCACCACACCCGAGGTACCAATATGGTCGCCGTCAACTCCACGATGCTGCCGCTGGGCACCAGCGCCCCCGACTTCTCGCTCCCTGACGCGGTCGGCGGCGACACCGTCTCCCTGCGCGATTTGGCCGATGCCCCAGTCCTGCTAGTGATGTTCATCAGCAATCACTGCCCCTACGTCAAGCACGTTTCCGCCGAGCTGGGCCGGCTCGGCTCGGACTACGGCTCCAGGGGCGTGGCGGTCGTGGCCATCTGCAGCAACGACGTCGAGAACTACCCCGACGACGCCCCGCCGCGCATGGCCGAGTTCGCCGCGGCCAACGGCTTCACCTTCCCCTACCTGCACGACGAGAGCCAGGCCGTGGCGCTGGCCTACCACGCCGCTTGCACGCCCGACTTCTTCGTCTTCGATGCCGAGCGGGCGTTGGTCTACCGCGGGCAGCTCGACGGCGCCCGGCCGGGCAACGGCGTGCCCGTGGACGGGCGGGACCTGCGGGCGGCGCTCGACGCTGCGCTCGAGGGTGCGCCGGCACCGGAACCGCAGGCGCCGAGCATGGGCTGCAACATCAAATGGAAGGCCGGCAGCGAGCCCGACTACTTCCTCGCCTGATGGCGGAGACCTCCTCCGCCCGCCTCCGCGGCCGCCACGTCTGGCTGCGCGCGCTCGAGGCCGCCGATCTGCCGGCCTACAAGCGGGCTGTCAACTCGGTCGCGGTCGGTGCCTGGGCCGGCTACCCCTGGCCGCACTCCGACGGCACCATCGAGCACTGGTACGAGGAGGTGCGCACCCGTCACGGCCATGGAGAGTACTGGTTCGCCATCTGTCCGCTCGGCAGCGACGAGTTCATCGGCACCGTCTGGCTCTGGTCCAAGGGCGACCGGCTCGACGGCCTGGAACTCTCGGTCTTCGTGACCGAGGAGGCCGGACACGGCCAGGGTCTCGGCAGCGACGCGGTCGACGCTGCCCTCGATTTCATCTTCGGCAGCTACGAGACCGAGCGCGTCTGGCTTACCACCGAGATCGGGAACGCCCGTGCGCAGCGCGCCTTCGAGAAGTCGGGCTTCGCGCTCGACGGCACGATCCGCCACCACTTCCGCCGTGCAGGTCAGTGGCGCGACTCGGCGCTGATGGCCATCACGCGGGCCGACTGGGAAGCACTCGAGCGACCCCGCAGCTGGGAGCTGAACGGCTGACCCTGACGATCGTCACGCTCCACAAGGGGGCTTGTCAAAATCGAACATCAGTTCTAGATTCGCATGTCCATCCAACGTTCAGCGAGGGGAGTGCGATCGATGCTGATGCGACCGGTGTTCAGGCAGGGTGACGTGCTGCTGGAGCAGGTGGACGGCCTGCCGGGAAGCGGGGAGGAGGCGCGACCGATGGCGCCCGACGAGGGCTGGGTGATCCTCGCCTACGGCGAAGCGACGGGCCACTTCCATGCCGTGCCGGCGCAAGCCGGGGAGCTGCTGGAGGTGGCCGCGGCCGACCACGTCGACCGCTACCTGCGGATCCGCAGTCGCACCCGGCTGACTCACCAGGAGCACCGCGCCATCGACCTCGAGCCGGGGGTCTACCGCGTACGCATCCAGAGCGAGTACGTGCCCGACCCCAACGCCTCTCGGGCGCGCCGCCAGGTGCTGGATTGAGAGCGGAGGGGCAGGAGCGGCCGTGGCCGCCCGTCTGCCGCGGAACAACGCCGCGGTCATCAGCGCCACGCGGGAGGCCTGGCTTGAACGCGCCCTGAGTCCGGAGTCGGTCGAGCGGGAGCCATGCGCTGCCGCGGCCGCCGTGCTCTTCGACCAGGCCGGCCTGGTCCCGCCACCGATCGTGTGGGTCTCGACGCCCGTGGCCGGCGCGGACGAGGTGCAGCGCCTGCTCTTCCGCGACCTCGATCCGTGGGAGGCACCCGCGCCCGGCTTCTGGCGCGGGCCGGAGCCACTGATCGACGGCCTGCGGGTGGCTCTGGCCGAGGTCTACGCGTCGAGTCTCAGCGCCGCCGCCCAGGGGAAGATCGAGGGGCTGCTGCGCCAGCCGCTGCGTCAGCGGCTCGAGCCGCTGAACGCCTGGCTCCAGCAGGAGGTCTCGCGCCGGCTGGACCGTCCGCTGCCCCTGGCGCCGGAGGTGCAGCTGCCGGCGTGGCCGGCGCGCTGGCACCACGCGCTCTTCGTCGGCGGCACCTTCCTCGACGTCGCGGAGATCGCCGTCCACGACTGCGCCCGGCGGCTGGGCGTGGACTACGGCGAGCTCTCGTCCGTCCTCGACGCCTTCATCACGCTTGCCGGCGTGGGCTACTGGTGGCCGTACCGGGCGCTCACGATCCTGTGCCATCGGCCGGATGTGATGCGCTTCGACGAGCTCGGCCGGCTCCACGCGCTCGACCGTCCAGCGGTCGCCTTCGCCTCCGATCTACGGCTGTACGCCTGGCACGGCACGATGGTGCCGCGGCGCGTGGTGGACATCCACTTCCTCGATGCCGAGCGCATCCTCGCGGAGCCGAACGGCGAGCTGCGCCGGATGATGATCGAACGCTACGGGCTCGCCCGCTTCCGGCGGGAGGCCGGGGCCGAACGGGTGCACCGCGACCACTGGGGCACGCTCTGGCGGGTGCCCGTGCGAGGCGATGAGGCCGTGGTCACCGTGGAGGTCGTCAACAGCACGCCGGAGCCCGACGGGCGTCGTCGCCGCTACGAGCTGCGGGTGCCGCCGGGTATGCGCACGGCGCTCGAAGCGGTGGCCTGGACGTTCGGCCTGGGTCCGCGCGACTACGCCGAGCGCATGGTGCGCCAGACCTGATCGCTCGCACCATGGTCGCTACCATCGGGACATCCACGACCTGCGAGGGACCGACCATGGCCGACCGAGCCGACCTGCCCGCAGCCGCCACCCGCTGGCTCGACCGGGTCCTGCCGGCCGGCGCTCGTACGCCCACCCACGTGGCCGTGGCGCAACGTGGCTCACTGGAGTCCGCCGGGCGATGGCTCCGTTTCCGTTCCGAGGCCACCTACCGCGCGGGACCGCTGGCGTTCGAGT
Organism: uncultured Chloroflexia bacterium; assembly: GCA_963716815.1. GTDB lineage: Bacteria > Chloroflexota > Limnocylindria > Limnocylindrales > CSP1-4 > JAFMJV01. The sequence goes on along the minus strand of CAVQUM010000006.1, from coordinate 39,285 downwards.
GGCGCGCTCGTCTCAGTATCATGTTCGGCGTCTGGGCCATCGCCACCGACGGCCACGCCGACGGCGAGGGCTGGGGTGGCGCCAAGCTGTGGGGCCTCAAGTCGATCGGCGGTCGTACCGGTCCCGAGGTGCTGGCCATGCAGCTCATCCGCAACCTCGCCGAGCTGGCCTGGTTGCCGGACCTGGCGCTCGTCGATCGCGAGCTGACCTGGCGCGATGGTGGCGAGGACGCCTTCGAGATCGGCGCTGAGGCGGCCGGGCGCGAGGTGGTGGTCCGCTTCGAGCTTGACGAGACGGGTGATGTCGTGCGCGCCACCTGTCCGGCTCGCCCCTATGACGTGCCCGAGGGGTACGACGACGCGCCCTGGCGCTATGACTTCGAAGGCCAGCGTGAGTTCGATGGGGTGCGGGTGCCCGCCTCGGTGGTCGCGACCTACGACCTGCCCGATGGACCGTGGCAGTACTTCCGCGCTGAACTCAGCGACGTCCAGCGCTTCCATGCCACGTCCAGCGCTTCCATGGCGCTGGCTGAGCCGGCCGGCGCCGACACGGACAGGGCCGACGCTGCAGGCCCGGAGCGCGGTTCCCGACCCGTCATCGCTCTCGCCATCGTCGCTGTGCTCGGCCTCGCCGCGCTCGTGCCGGGGCTGCGTGTGCCGCTGCTCGCGCTGCTCGCGGCCGGCCTGCTCGCGACGGGCGGGGGGCGGGCTCCGGCGTGGCACTGGGCCTTCGCTGCGGCGCTGCCGGTCGCGCTCATCCTCGGCTGGAACACGCTCGTCGGTCGATCCACTCGCCCCCCACGACCCTGCCTGCGCCGACGTGCTCTCACCGCTGGCCTGGCTGCGCGTGGCGGAAGCCCTGCTCGTCATCGCGGCGGTCGTCTTGCTGGCGCGTGTGCTGGGCACCTCGCTGCGCGGGCTCGGGTTGCGCCGACCGACACGGCGCGAGGTCGTCCTGGGCCTGGCCGCGATCCTGCTCGTGCCGGTCCCCAGCCTCTACCTCGGCGCGATCCTGGCCGAACCGTTCTTCGGCCCCATGGACCTCGACCTCGCGCAGCCGGCCGCGATCGTGCCCGCGCTGCTGCTGGCCGTGGCCAACGGCAGCATGGAGGAGCTGGCCTATCGCGGCGCCCTCATGGCCTGGCTCTCACGCGCGGCCGGTCCCGCCGCCGGTCTGCTCGGCCAGGCGGTGGTCTTCGGCTTCGCCCACACCGGCCCGGACTTCACCGGCCCGGCGCTGCCGGTCGTGCTGGCCATCATGGCCGCGGGCCTCGTCGCCGGTCTCATCGTGCGCCGCACCGGCTCGCTCTGGTTCGTCATCGCGGCCCACATCGCCTTCGACGTGCCGCTCTACTACGCGGCAGCCTGCCGGGTCGGGTAGGGCAGCTGCGCCGCTATCCTCGCAGCCATCGGCGCGAGCGCCGTCAGCAGCCGCTCGCGGTACTCGAGCAACGCTGCTCGGCCGTCCGCGGTCAGCGCCACGGTCGTCTCGGGCTTGCGGCCCTGGTAGCCCTTGCTGACCTCGATGTAGCCGGCCTCCTCCAGCTTGACCAGATGGGACCCGAGGTTGCCCCAGGTCAGCCCGGTCTGCTGCAGCAGGTAGGTGGCGTTGGCGCTCTCGACGACGAAGAGGTTGGTCATGATGGCCAGCCGCGCCGGCTCGTGGATGAGACGGTCGACCTTGGTGAAGATGACGATCTCGCCGTCGCTGTCTCGCATCTAGCTGCGCTCTGGTGCCGGGTACTGACGCAGGAATCGGCGTAGCTTGAGCAGGCCGTAGGCGATGACCGCCACGCCCGCGCCGCCGAATACCAGCGCGGCCGGGACCTCCACGCCCCACAGCGCGTCGGGCCAGATCATCAGCGGCATGAGCAGACCCGCGATGAGGCCATAGGCATAGAAGCGAGGCACCTCGAGGAAGTAGGCCATGGCGCCGAAGACGACGACGGCGTTGACGAACCAGAGTGCGGGCACGACGACCGCGAGCCAGTCGACCGACTCCGGCGCGGCCGCGCCGAGCGCGGCGATGCCGAACGCGACCAGGCCCAGGACGACCGAGCCCAGCAACACCCAGCGCGTGCGGCTGATGCGCAGCTTGCGCTGCGGGCCCGGCTCGAACGTGCCCAGTCGCTCGCGTAGCAGGCGGCGCCGATAGGCCAGTAGGGGCACGGTGATGAGCAGTGCCATGGCCAGCATGCCGACGTAGGTGATGAGCTCGCTCTCGAGCGCCTCCCACAGTGCCGAGGAGGCGAAGAAGACCAGCAGCATCACGCCCATGTAGATGTCGAAGACGCCGTCCTCGTAGAAGCGGCGGAAGGCGTCCCGCTCCAGCTTGCGAAGGTCGGTGATGGATTCGTTCATGGTTCCCCCGATGTGCTTGCAGAGTACTCTGCAGTGCAGAGTATAGCGTGGATGGCAAGCCCCGGGAAGGGGGGCGCCCGGGCGCGGCGTGCATCTAAGGCCGGTTCCAAGTCGCGGCCCGATGGCAAACCCCCGGCTTAGGCCGACGCTGCCGGCATGGAACAGACCGCCGGAGCCACCGATCCACAGGGCAGCGACCGCCGAACATGGCTCATCGGCGCGGTCGCCATCGTCGCCCTCATCACCATCGCGGGAATCGCCGTCGTGCTCATGAGCTCGCACGAGGAGGCCGTCTACGATTCCGACTCGCCGGAGGCCACGGTGCAGGCCTATGCGCACGCCTGGGCGGAAGGCGACGTCGATAGCGCGTGGCAGCTGCTCACACCCCGGGTCCAGGCGCGCGTGCACGAGTCCGAGTTCCGTAACGCCATGTCGTGGGACGAGGACGTGCCCGCCCGTGTCTGGGTCGAGGAACGGCACGACTTTCCCGACTGGGTCGCGCTCACCCTCTCGGTGGAGCGGACCGGAGGCGGCCTCTTGGGTCCGTCCCGTGATGTCCACCCGCTACGCCTGAAGCTCATCGAGGTCGACGACGGGTGGCGCATCGACACGCCCATCGTGGGCTTCTACCCCTGGTGAAGGAGGCACGACCGATGTTGACCATGAAGCGCATCTACCTCTACAGCGTCCTCGGCATCGCCCTCGCGGTGATGGTGTGGGGCCTCAACGACATCGTCCGTGTCGCCTTCGATCGCCTCGGCGACATGCTCTGGTCGCGCGACTACGTCAGCGACGACATGCGCAGCGAGCTCAGCTGGGCCCTGGCGCTGGTCATCGTCTCGGTGCCGGTGTTCGTGGTCCACCTCGGGCTGGTGCGCCGCTCGCTGCGCGGGCCGGCCGCTGCCGATGAACGGGCCTCTGCCTCGCGCGCGACCTACTTCTTCCTCGTCCTGCTCATCGCCGGTGGCTTCGCGGGCATGCGGCTCGTCGAGCTGATCCAGACTCTCCTGGGCACGGTCGTCTTCGACCATCGGGCCTGGGGCCTGGCCGCGTCGGCTGCGGGCACCATCGTCATCGGCGGCGCGTGGGCGCTGCACATCTGGGCGCGACGGCGCGACCTGCGCGCGGCACCTGTGCGCACCGCCGGCGACTGGCTCACTCGCGCCTACCTCTACGGTGCCCTCTTCGCCACCGCGCTTCTGACCTGCGTCGGCGTGGGCAACTCCCTCACCGCCATCGCGCGCGGCGTCCTCGACCTGCGACCGACGTGGCAGCGCGTCAACTGGTGGGAGGACGAACTCGTCTGGGCCTTCGCGCTCACGCTCGTGGCTGCGGCCGCCTGGCTCACGCACTGGCTCTTCGCCTCGCGTCTGCTCGTGGCGGCGCCGCCGATGGGCGACGCGCACCGGTCTTCGCAGACACGCCGCGGCTACTTCCTCGTGGTGGCGCTGGCCGCATCGGCGCTCTCGCTGCTCTTCGTCTCGATGGGGCTGAGCGTCGCCTTCGCCGAGCTGGCCGGGACGTGGCGCCCGACCGAAGGCTCCCGCCTCATCGAAGAGATCGGCGGACCGCTGCTGCTGGCCGTCCCCTTCATCGCTGCCTGGTGGTGGCACCTGCGCCGAGCGGCCGCGGAGGCCCTGGCCTTCGGTGACTCAGCGCTGGCCCGGGCCACGCGTCGAGCGGGCCGACTGGTGGTCGCGTTCGTGGGCCTGGCGGGCCTGGCCATCGGCCTGACCTGGGAGCTGCAAGCGCTGCTGGACGCGATCGGCTCGGCGGGACGGGAGACGCTCTTCTCGGGCGACGAGATCGCCGAGGTGAGCACCTCCGCGCTGGCTGGCGCGCTCGTGGGCCTGGTCCTGTGGGCGCCGGCATGGGTGCGCTTCTCAGCGTGATCGCACCCGCGACGTCGCCGAGGCGGCCACGGCCACCGCGCGGCGGGCCTACCTCTACCTCGTCTCGGGGCTGGCGGTGGTGGCGCTCATGATGGCGCTCGCCTTCGTCATCTACCAGGCCACGCGCCTGCTGCTTGGGACCGAGCTGGTCGACGACGCCTCGTGGGCCCTGGCCGTGCTCATCGTGGCCGGCATCGTGCTGGCCTACCACCTCTGGTGCCTGCGGGCAGACATGGCCGTGGCACGCACCATCGAGGCCCCGGCGAGCGGCGAGGCCCGCGCGGTCGAGACCATCGAGATCAGTGCCCCCGCAGGCACGGACTTCAGCGTCCTCAATGCCGCCATCCGCACCGAGCTGCCCGAAGGCTTCGAGATCGTGATCCGGTCATGATGCCTAGACAGCACAGATAGTGATGACTACACTAGTCAGATGCAGGCCAAGACCATCACCGAGGCCAAGAGCGGCCTGAGTGCGCTGATCGACCAGGTGCGCGCGGGCGAGACCATCCTCATCACCGACCGCGGCGTGCCGGTCGCCCGGCTGGAGCCGGTCGCCACATCCTCGATCCGAGCGGCCGGGTCGAGCGGCTGACGCGCGCAGGACTGCATGCGACCCGGCACCGGTGTACTGCCGCGAGACTTCCTTGATGGGCCGACGACGAGGACTCCCGATGGTTTCAGCCTGGTGGACGCCGTGATCGAGGAGCGACGGTCGGGCTGGTGAGGTTCTGGGACACGTCCGCCATCGTGCCCCTGCTCCTGGCGGAGGCCAACACCCGACGGGCCAAGGAGCTGCACGTCGTCGATCCGAGGTGGTGGTCTGGTGGGGCACCGCGATCGAGTGCGTCTCGGCCATCGCGCGACCCGAGCGTGCCGGGCAGGAGGTCGACGAGGCCTACGATCGGCTCGCCACGCTGGCCGGAGCCTGGCGTAGAGATCGAGGCTTCGGACGCAGTCCGGCGCGGCGCGACACGGACTCCTGCGGACTCACCCACTGCGGGCTGCCGATGCCCTCCAGCTCGCGGCCGCGACCGTGGCTGCCGAGGGCGCCCCTTCCTCGCTGCCGTTCGTCACCTTCGACCGCCGCTTGGCTGAGGCAGCCGCGCGCGAGGGCTTCCTCGTCGTCGGCGAGGAGCGCCGTCCCGGCGCGCGCTGAGCCGCCAGCGGGTACCGTTGGGGGACCATCGAGTCCACGACCCGGATACGCCCTGTGACCAGCCCGACACCCCAGACCCCCGAGCGGCCCTCCGACTTCATCCGCGACATCGTGGCCGCGGACCTGGAGGCCGGCCGCTACGAGACGGTCGTCACCCGTTTCCCGCCCGAGCCTAACGGCCACCTGCACGTCGGCCACGCCAAGTCCATCAACCTCAACCACAGCATCGCCGCGGAGTTCGGCGGCCGCTTCCACCTGCGCTTCGACGACACCAACCCGGAGAAGGAGGAGCAGGAGTACATCGACGGCATCATCAGGCGACGTGCGCTGGCTGGGTGCCGACCCGGGTGAGCATCTCTACTACGCCTCGAGCTACTTCGAGCAGCTCTACGAGTGGGCCGAGTACCTCGTCGAGGGTGGCCTGGCCTACGTCGACGAGCTGACCGCGGACGAGATCCGTGAGTATCGCGGCACGCTCACCGAGCCGGGGCGCCCCAGCCCCTACCGCGACCGTCCCGCCGCCGAGAACCTCGACCTGCTGCGCCGCATGCGTGCCGGCGAATTCCCCAACGGCGGCCCCGTGCTGCGCGCGCGGATCGACATGGCCTCGCCCAACATCACCATGCGTGACCCGGTGCTCTATCGCATCGTCCACGCCTCGCACCCGCGCACCGGCGACGAGTGGTGCATCTACCCCACGTACGACTTCGCCCACGGGCAGGAAGATGCCATCGAGGGCGTCACGCATTCCATCTGCACGCTCGAGTTCGAGAACCACCGGCCGCTCTACGACTGGCTCATCGAGCACCTGCCGGTGCCCTCGGTGCCGCGTCAGTACGAGTTCGCCCGCCTGAACCTGACCTGGACGGTGATGTCCAAGCGCTTCCTGCGCCGACTCGTGGAAGAGGGGCGGGTACGCGGCTGGGACGACCCGCGCATGCCCACCATCGCGGGCATCCGTCGGCGTGGGTATCCCGCGGAAGGCGTGCGCGATTTCGCCACGGCCATCGGCGTCTCCAAGGCCGACTCCACGGTCGAGATCGAGCGCCTCGAGTACCACGTGCGCCAAGTGCTCAACCGTACCGCGCAGCGGCGCATGGCCGTGCTGGACCCGCTCAAGGTGGTCATCACCAACTACCCCCCGGATCAGGGCGAGGATGAGCTCGACGCGGTCAACAACCCCGAGGACGAGTCGGCCGGTACGCGGAAGGTGCCCTTCTCACGCGAGCTCTGGATCGAGCGCGACGACTTCATGGAAGACCCGCCGCGCAAGTTCTTCCGACTGGCCCCCGGCCGCGAGGTGCGGCTGCGCTACGCCTACTTCATCACCTGCGACGAGGTGGTCAAGGATGCGGACGGCGAGATCATCGAGCTGCGTTGCTCATACGACCCTGAGACACGCGGTGGCGACGCGCCCGATGGCCGCCGGCCCAAGGCCACCCTGCACTGGGTCAGTGCGCGGCATGCCGTGCCCGCGCAGGTGCGCCTCTACGAGCGGCTCTTCACGCGGCCCGACCCTGGTGCTGACGGCGATCTGCTCGATGACCTCGACCCCGAGTCCGAGAAGATCCTGCCGCAGTGCTACCTGGAGCCTGCCGCGGCAAAGACGCCCGTCGGCGAGACGGTCCAGTTCGAGCGGCTGGGCTACTTCTGCGCCGATCCCGACTCGACGCCGGGGGTGCCGGTGTTCGACCGCACGGTCACGCTCAAGGACGCCTGGGTCAAACTGCAGAAGCAGGGCCAGCAGAAGTAGCTGACCCGACCTCGGCGGCCGTCAGCCCGAAGCCTCGGTCAGCTCGTACACGCCCCACGGTTCGCCGTCGTTCGGGCTGACGTCGTAGGCCATCTCTTCGGCGTCCTCGACCTCGACCCCGGCCAGGACCGCCCAGGCGATGACCTCGGGGTCCCCGATGACCGACCGATCGAGCGTCCACGTCACGGTGGGGCCATCCACCTCCACGTCGACGACACCTTCGTGCACTTTGCTCGGGCCGGCCACCTCGAATACCATCCCGCCCGACTCGACGAACCCCGGTAGCTGCACCGCGTGCGCTCCAATGATGGAGTCCACGTCATCCTCGACACCGAACGCGACCGTCTGGGCCGTGACCGGATCGCAGTCGAGGTTGATGAAGACGACATCGGTGTACGTCTCCGGGTCCGTCTCGAGTGGCGGATCCCCGGCGAACTCCACGCTCACCGAGACGCGCGGCTCACCTTCAGGCTCGTTGAAGGTGACCGCGACGATGTCGGGTGCCTCGCCCACCGCGTCACCGACCGGGTCCTCGACGCGCTCGGTCGCGCAGACCGTGCCGCTGCCCGCGAGCACGAGTGCCATCGCTGCCGCCGGGATGGTCCATCTCCTTCGCATGATCGCCTCCTGCGGGGCCATTCTCGGGGGTCCCCCGACCGCACGCTACGTCGCGTTCGCTGCCACGGCCAGTGACCAAGGACCCTCGACTTGTACACGCTGTCGCGACGATGGCCTCAGTCCCCCTCTCTCGACAGCGCGTAGCGGGCCGGCGGCTCATCCTCCTCGGGGTAGTGGTCCGTCTGCTCGGTGTACAGGGTCCCGTGCAGCGCGGCGCTGTACACCCGGAAGTAGAGCTCGGCGGGATCGCCCAGGAGCTTGCGATCGACGCGGAAGGTGACTGCCGGTCCCTCCGTCTCGATATCCACCACGTGCCAATACAGCTCGTTGCCCGCGAGCAGATGGCTACCCTCCTCCAGGTCAGCCGGCAGCGTTGCTCCCAGCGCCATGATGCTGTAGCCATCGAGCTCGGGGAACGTCACCTCCGGCACGGTGTCGAGCGCGATCGCGAGCATGTCCGAGTGCGTGTCATCGGCACCGATCGGCGGTTCGGAGTCGAGTTCCACGCTGAAGCTAAGGAGCGGGCCCTCGGGTTCGCCGACCGTGACCGCGATGATGTCGGGCGCGTCGCCTACCGCGTCACCGACGGCATCTTCGTAGCGTTCCCCGTCCGATCCGATGGTCGGGGAAGCCATCAGCAGAGCGACCGCGACGGCCGCGAGCATCCATGTCCCGCGCATGTTGGGCCTCCTTCGGTGCACCTCGCCCTGTGGACAACCTAGCCCGCGGCCCCGGTGCTGACGAGTGACGAACGACCCCCGATCGCGGCTAGCGCTCTTCGAGCGCCTCGGCCACGATCGTCGCGAGCGGGCGGCCGCTGACCTGGGCCAGCTCGTAGCGCACCCGCGTCACCGGCTTGTCGAGATCGAGTAATCCGCCCAGGTCGATGGGCGTCGCTGCCAGCACGATATCGGCATCGACACGGTCGAGCGTCTCCTTCAACTCGGCCATCTGGCGTTCCCCATAGCCCATGGCCGGCACCAGTGGCTCCAGGTCCGGGTAGCGTTCCAGGACCGTGTGGATGGAGCCGACGGCCACCGCTCGCGGATCGACCATGACAGCGGCGCCATAGCGGCGGGCGGCGACGACGCCGGCACCGTAGGTCATGCCGCCGTGGGTCAGCGTAGGGCCGTCCTCCACGACCACCACCCGCTTGCCCTCGATGGACGGGCCGTCGAGGAAGAGGTCGGAGCGGGCGGTGATGATCTCGGCCTCCGGGTTCAGCGTCTCGATGGCGAGCGTCACCGCGTCGAGGTCGGCCTCCGAGGCCGAGTCGATCTTGTTGATGACCACGACATCGGCCATGCGCAGGTTGGTCTCGCCCGGATGGAAGCGTGTCTCGTGCCCCGGGCGCAACGGGTCGACCACCACGATATAGAGGTCCGGCAGGAAGAAGGGCAGGTCGTTGTTGCCGCCGTCCCAGAGGATGACGTCGGCTTCCTTCTCCGCCTCGCGCAGGATGGCCTCGTAGTCCACACCGGCATAGACCACGCGCCCGGCCTCGAAGTGCGGCTCGTACTCCTCGCGTTCCTCGATGGTGGTGTCGTGGCGGGCGAGGTCCTCGTGGCTGCCGAAGCGCTGGACGCGCTGGGCCGCGAGGTCACCGTAGGGCATGGGATGGCGCACGACCACGGGTGTGAGGTCGCGCTCCGCGAGGGCCGCGGCCACCGCGCGGGTGGTCTGGCTCTTGCCGCAGCCGGTGCGCACCGCGCAGACCGCGATGACCGGCTTGGACGACTCGAGCATGATGCCGCGCGGGCCGATGAGCCCGAAGTCCGCCCCGGCCGACATGGCGCGAGAGGCGGCGTGCATGACGGTCTCGTGCGGCACGTCGCTGTAGCTGAAGATGACCAGGTCGGCGTCGTACTCGAGGATCAGCTCCTCGAGGTCCTCCTCGGGTGCGATGGGGATGCCTTCGGGGTAGAGCTCACCCGCCAGCTCGGGTGGGTAGCGCCGGTCGTCGATGCCGGGGATCTGGGTGGCGGTGAATGACACCACCTCGGTGGAGGGGTCATCCCGGTAGACGACGTTGAAGTCATGGAAGTCGCGCCCAGCGGCGCCCATGATGATGACCCTCGTGCGTTCCACGATGACCTCCCATGCGCCCCGGGCAGCGCTCGACGCCGTGCCTTCGAGGAGCCACCTCAACGGTGCCGCGAGCCGGACACGCTCGGTAGGGTCCTTCGGCCTGTCTGGAACGGCCCCCGGCCGCGATCAGGCGGGTAGTAGCGGGACCACGTAGGCCGCGAAGGCCGGGTCGCGGGTGACGATGGTCAGACCCTCCACCTGCGCCTGGGCGATGAGGATGCGGTCGAACGGGTCGGCGTGATGCGACGGCAGGTCGCCCACGGCTTGCGCATGGATGACCTCGACCGCCAACGCCAAGAACCCGTTGACCTCGAGGGCCTCGACCACGTCGGTCGGGGAGTCGAGCCGGCCCGTGGCTCGCCTGATGGCCATCTCCCACACCGAGGCGGCGCTGACGAAGACCTCCGTATCCGGCGACTCGATGGCCACGCGCGCGTCCGACGACAGGGCTCCGCCTCCCTCATCCAGCCACCAGAGCAGGGCGTGCGTGTCAAGCAGCAGTCGCATCAGTCGATCGTGCCGAACAGCCGCGCGATCTCCTCGTCCATCTCGTCGAAGCCGGGCAGGATCCGGACACGACCCTTCCAGTGTCCCGGCACGCGGGGCTCACGTTGGGCCCGGTAGGGCACGAGGCGCGCGACCGGGCGGCCGTTCCTGGCGATGACGGTCTCCTGGCCCTGCTCCGCCCGCTCGACCAGACGCGAGAGATGCGTCTTGGCGGCGTGGATGTTCACGGTCGTCCTGGGCTCGATTGCAGCCATCGACTTAGTCTAGTCTAGTCCGACTGGATGTCAAGCCGAAACGGCCCCGGGTCGCTCGCCCACCACTGTGGGGTCGAACTCGACCAGACGGCACACGACGACACCGATCTTGGCGCTTCGAGTGGCCCGGACCCGACCCTCCCGCCACTCGATCGGTCGGAATCGCCGCTCTGAGGAGCACCCCTTCGCCACGCTCGTCGGGGCCATCGACGATGCCACCAGCCGGGTCAGCGGGGCCGCCTTCCGGGCCGAGGAGGACGCCGCGGGATACTTCACGACCCTGACCCAGACGTGCGCACGGTACGGCCTGCCCTGGCTGCTCTACAGCGATCGCCACGGCATCTTCCATCGCGACCGCCGACGCCCACCCACGCTCACCGAGCAGCTCACCGGCCAGCGCAGCCTCACCCAGGTGGGCCGGGCGCTGGAGTTGGCCGGCATCGGCTGGCTGCCGGCCTCGTCACCCGAGGCCAAGGGTCGCGTGGAGCGACTGTGGGGCACGCTCCAGGATCGGCTCGTGCTGGAGCTGCGCCTGGAGGGCATCATCACCATCGCGGAGGCGAACCTCTTCCTGCCGGGCTATCTCGACCGTCACAACGCGCGGTTCTCGGTCCCCGCCGCCGATCCGGAGCCGGCCTGGCGACCCTGGCCCGACGGGCTCTCGGCGGAGACCGTATTCGCCTTCTGGTACGAGCGGACCGTGAGCCGAGACAGCACCCTCGCCTGGGGGCGAGACGCGCTGGCCGTGCCGCGTCGCACCGACGGGCGGACCCGGGCAGGGCAGCGAGTCACCCTCGCGGAGCGGCTCGACGGCAGCCTCTGGGCCGAGCTGGACGGACGCTGGGAGTCCCTCACCCTGGCGCCCCCGTCGGCACCCGTGCTGCGGGCCCGATCCGGAGCGCGGGCTCCCGCGACCGTGGATGGCCCTGCCGCCGCCCTCGTCGACGCGCGGACCGAGCCCGATGGCACCCTGCCACGACAGGAGTTGGGGCGGTCGCCCCAAGGAGCCAACACGACCAGCGGCCGACCATCCCTGGCGCCGAGGCTTCAAGCAGCGCTGACATCATCGCGGGTCACGCCCGGTGACAAGGTCGCTGGCCGAATGAGTGACAAAGTCGCTGGCCGTCGACAGCCGAAACGGCCCCGGGGCCGCCGTTGGGCCAGAGGTTCGGCGCTCGCGCCTGTCCCTCAGCGGCCGGCGCGGCGGTCCTCCAGGCGCTCCCTTGTAGGCACCAGCCACACCACGTCGTATGGCCCCAGTTCCAGGCGCAGGGTCTCGGCCGAGCCGTTCCAGTGCTCGCCGGCGACGAGGTCGTACCAGTCACGGTCGGACACGCCCGTCTCCTCGATGGGGCACTCCAGCGAGACGATCTCGCCGGTGACGTTGGTCAGCGCCAGCACCCGTCGGTCGCCCTCGGGGGAGATGCGCAGGACCGCGAAGATCTTGGGCGAGAGCGCCAGCACCCGCTGCTCACCGCGCGGGTGGAAGGCCCGCAGGCGCGTGCGCATCTTGGAGATCTCGCGCTGTTCCAGGCGCAGCAGCGAGCGCTTGGACCCCGGCTGGTGCAGGTGCTCGCGGTAGATCTCGGTGTCGATGACGCCGCGGTTGACGTCGCGCTTGACGCCCGTTCGCTCGACCAGTGCGTGGTCGTTGGGCAGGGCGATGGCGCCATGGGTGTAGATGCCCGGGATGCCCTTGAGCACCAGCGCCATCGAGCGCGAGGCCACGTAGCGCTTGACTTGCAGGGCGATCGGCTCGCCGCTGCCGTCGACGTTGATGGCGCTCCACCAGGTGGTGTTGATCTCGTACGGCTCCTCGCCATCGGCTGTGGCCTTGTACGAGATGTAGGCCCCGTGCTCCTTGGCCGCTTCGATCATGGTCTCGATCTGCTCACGCGTGAGGATGCCCTTCACGCCCTGCACGCCGACCCCGTCGTGCGTATCGAGCATGTTGAACAGGTGCGTCTGGCTCGAGGGCAGCTCCAGGCCGGCCGCCCAGGCGCTGATGGCCGTGGTGTCCTGGGCATAGAAGGTATGCAGCACCAACGGTGGCAGGGCGAAGTTGTAGACCATGTGCGCTTCGTCGGTGCCATCGCCGAAGTAGCTGATGTTCTGCTCGTGGGGCACGTTGGTCTCGGTCACGAGGGCGACGCCCGGCGCCACCGTGTCGAGCACGTCACGCAGCAGCTTGATGATCTCGTGCGTCTGGGGCAGGTGGATCGACTCGGTGCCGGGTTCGGACCAGAGGTACGTGACCGCGTCGAGTCGGATGATGTCGGCCCCACGGCGGACGTAGAAGAGCAGGGCCTCGAGCACCGCCAGCAGCACGGCCGGGTTGCGGAAGTTGAAGTCGATCTGGTCCGGCGAGAAGGTGGTCCAGATGAACTTGGGCCCGTCGATGGTCTCGTAGCGGGTCAGGATGTCCGAGGTACGCGGCCGGAAGATCTTGCTGCGCTGCTCCGGGGTCAGGTCGTCGGGTGAATCGTAGGCGATGAAGAAGTCCCGGTATTGAGGGTCACCGCGCAGGAACCCGCGGAACATCTCCGAGCGGGACGAGGCGTGATTGAAGACCGCGTCGAACATGAGGTCGTAGTCGAAGGCGAGCTCGCGCACCATGTCCCACGAGCCGACCTTGGGGTCGACCGCCTTGAAGTCGACGACGCTGAAGCCGCGGTCGGACGAGTAGGGGAAGAAGGGCAGCATGTGGATGGTGTTGACCGAGTCGTAGTAGGTCTCCACGAAGCGATGGAGCGCCTCGATGCCGACCGCGTCCTTGCTGCGCACCGCGTCGGCATAGGTGATGAGGATGAGATCGCGCTCGGTGAAGCGCTCGAGCGGGTCCAGGCCGGCCTCCTGCTCGATGAGCTCGGGCGGCTTGTGGGCGTAGTGGACCTTGAGGATGCGCTCCAGCTCGGGCAGCGCGGCCTCAGCCAGCGCGCGGCCGTAGAGGAACTGCAGCCGCGCGAGCATGTGCTCGCGGACGGCTGGATCGATTTCCAGCAGCGGGCGGCTGAAGTCGGGATCGCGCTGATACGGGGTGCGGTTCATCCTCGTGGGCTCCAGGCTCTCTGACGTCGCGCGGACGGGGACACGCCGAGGCTAGCACCCACGCGCGGCGTCCGAGGCACGCGCGGCCAGCACGACGGGCGCCGCCGCCTCCGCGGTCGACGACGTGACCATCGGCTCACTTGACGAGCGACCGTCCAAGACCGACAGTCAGCCGTCAGGACGGCACTAGGCCGCCCCTGGTCCGAGGTAGCGCATGCCCGAGACACTCCAGGACAAGCTCGTCGTCGGCATCTCATCGCGCGCCCTCTTCGACCTCGATGAGGCCAACGCGGTCTTCGAGCAGCACGGCCTCACTGCCTTCCGTGCGTACCAGCGAGAGCACGAGCGCGAGATCCTCGAGCCAGGCACGGCCTTCCCCCTGGTGAAGGGCCTGCTGGCGGTCAACGAGCGTGCCAAAGAACCGTTGGTCGACGTCATCATCTTCAGCCGCAACGACGCCGATTCGGCCATGCGCGTGTTGCGCTCGGTGGAAGCTCACGGGCTGGCCATCACGCGCGGCGTCTTCCGCGGCGGTCGTGACCCCTGGCCACTGCTGCCGGCACTCAGCTGCGACGTCTTCCTCAGCGCGGAGTCCTCGCAGGTGCTCAAGGCCCGCGAGCAGGGCGTGGCCGCGGCCCTCATCCTGCCCGGTGCGCGCTTGGCCAACGAGGACATCAGTGAGGTGCGCATCGCCTTCGACGGCGATGCCGTCCTCTTCGATCCCGCCTCACAGCGTGTCTTCGACGAGCAGGGCCTCGACGCCTTTCACGAGCACGAGGCCGTGCACCAGGACGAGCCCATGTCGCCAGGCCCATTCCGGTCGTTCCTCGACGGGCTGGCCCGCATCCAGGCCCACTTCGGCCCGGCCTCGCCCGTGCGCACGGCACTGGTCACTGCCCGCGCCGCTCCCGCGCACTACCGCGTGGTCAACACGTTCCGCGCGTGGGGGGTCGACGTGGACGAGACCTACTTCCTTGGTGGCGTCGACAAGACCGCGGTGCTCAAGGCCTTCGGCGCCCACATCTTCTTCGACGACCAGCGGGCTCATGCCGAGCGTGCCTCGGCTCAGGTGCCCGCGGCCCAGGTGCTGTGGTCGGAGGACGACTTGCCACCGCCGGTGAAGAAGCCCCGCAGGAAGGCCGCGCGGGTGGGAGGAGCGGCCAAGCCCAAGGCGAAGCCGAAGCCCAAGGCCGTGGCGAAGCCGAAGCCCAAGGCCGTGGCCAAGGCGACGAAGCCGGTTACTCCGCGTGAAGCGCCGCGTCCGGCGGTCCCACCCGCACAGGCCCGAAGCGGACACTGAGGCCCTCGCGCGTGGGTGAGCAGCACATCGGCCCCGCGCGTACGTCCAGCTCGGGCGGGAAGTAGGCCAGGCGCAGGAAGCGCCAGCCGTCCTCGTCGCCGACGCGGTAGCGGACCGTCACCGCATCGGCAGCCCGACTCGCCCTGAACGTCAGCCACTCGCCACGCACCGAGTCGGGCAGAGGAGTGACCGACCAGTCCGACCGGCCCACGGTCACGACGGCGCCGGCGAAGAGGACCCCGTCGCTGAGCTCGACGCCCGTCTTGATCCAGTGCTCGGGGTCCGCCCGCAGCATCAGGCCGGCTTGGTCGAAGGCGGACTCGAAGTCGCAGCGGAAGCTGACCTCGACCGCACCGTCGCCCTCGAGTGGCGTGCCCAGGAAGTGGCCGTCGTCATGGACGAACCCGTACGAGGTCGTGCGCCAGAAGTCGGTCTCCTTCCCCGTCACGACGACCAACTCGTCGCCATCGCGTTGCGCGCGCGGCGGCTGGTTGAGCCAGGTCAGCCGAGTCCAGTCGATCGTTCGCATCACGCCTCCTCGGGTCCATGCTAGGCCTTCGACTCGACCCTCGTCGGGCGAACCTATACTCGGGCCGATGCTTCTCCACACCCTGCTGCACTTCGTCCGTGGGTTCGCCATGGGCTCTGCCGACATCGTGCCCGGGGTGTCGGGCGGCACCATCGCCCTGGTGCTGGGCATCTACGAGCGCTTCATCGCCTCGGTGCGGGCCGGCTCCAAGGCCCTGACCCTGCTGGCGCGAGCCGATGTGGACGGCTTCCGCAAGTGGATGGCGGCAGTCGAGTGGGCCTTCATGCTGCCGCTCGTGGCCGGCATCGGCGTCGCCTTCCTGACCCTGGCCCGCGTCATCCGCGACCTGCTCCACGAGCAGCCGGAGATGATGTCGGCGGTGTTCATGGGCCTGGTCGCGGGCTCGGTCATCATCGCCTGGCGTCTCATCCGCGCGCCGGCGGCGGTCCATGCCGCCATCATCGTGGTCGGGGGCATCGTCACGTTCGCCGCCCTTGGCCTGGCGCACGGCACGAGCGAGGAGAGCGTCGGTCAGATGACCGAGCCGGCACTGTGGGCCTTCTTCGGCGCCGGCGCCATCGCCATCTGCGCCATGATCCTGCCCGGCGTCTCGGGCTCCTTCCTGCTCGTGGTCATGGGCATGTACGGCCCCGCCCTCAACGCCGTCGCCGAGTTCGAGATCCTCAACCTGCTCGCCTTCGGGGCGGGCATCGTCGTCGGCCTGGCGCTCTTCTCGCAGGTGCTCCATCTCGCGTTGCAGCGCCACCACGATGTGGTCATGGCGCTGCTCATCGGGCTCATGGCTGGTTCGGTGCGTGTGCTCTGGCCCTGGCCGGGCGGGGTCGAGTCGACCGCCATCGGCGCCCCGGAGGGTGACTGGCTCGTGGCGGTCGCGTTGGCCGTGGTCGCCTTCGTCATCGTCGTCGTGGTCGGCTACTTCGCCCAGCGTACCGAGGCTGCCGACGAGCATCCTGAGGCCGAGCCTGCGCCCGACGAGGACCCGGCTGATCCGACCGCGCCGGGTCAAGCGCCCAGCGTGTGACCGAACCACATGTCCACCCGCCGGGCGAGGACGAAGCCCACGGGCACGACCACGAGGACGAGGCGGGCATCAGGGGCTGGCTGAGGCACACCTTCACGCCCCACAGCCATGATCCGGGCGCCGGCTTCGACAGCGCGCTTGAGTCGAGCCAGAAGGGCGTCTTCGCCGTCAAGGTCTCGCTGGTCGCGCTGATGATCACCGCGCTCGTGCAACTGGTGCTGGTGTGGCTCACGAGCTCCACGGCGCTGCTCGCGGACACCATCCACAACTTCAGCGACGCGCTCACGTCGGTGCCGCTGTGGATCGCCTTCGTCGTCGGCCGTCGAGCGGCCAACCGCCGCTACACCTACGGCTACGGACGAGCGGAAGACCTGGCCGGGCTCTTCGTCGTCGCCATGATCGCTTTCAGCGCCGTGCTCGTGGCGTGGGAGTCCGTGCAGCGGCTGTTCGAGCCGGCGGCGGTCAGCAACCTGGGCCTGCTCGCGGCCGCCGGCGTGGTGGGTTTCGTGGGCAACGAGCTGGTGGCGGTCTACCGCATCCGCGTGGGCCACCAGATCGGCTCACAGGCGCTGATCGCCGATGGGCTCCATGCCCGCACCGACGGCCTGACCTCGATCGCCGTGGTCGTCGCCGCCGCCGGCGTGTGGCTCGGCTTCCCCCTGGCCGACCCGGTCATCGGGCTCGTCATCACGACCGCCATCCTGTGGATCCTGCGCGACGCGGCCCGCTCCGTCTTCCGGCGGCTGATGGACGCGGTCGACCCCGAGCTGGTCGACGAAGTCGAGCGCGTCACGCTCGGGGTGGCCGGAGTGATCGAGGTGGAGACGGTGCGCCTCCGCTGGATCGGCCACCGGCTCATCGCCAGCATCGACCTGGTGGTCGACTGCAGCATGACCGTGGCGCACGGCCACGACATCGCCGAGGCCGTGCGCCACACGCTCTTCCACGAGGTCGGCCGGCTCGACACCGTCATCGTGCATGTCGACCCCTGCGAGCACGGTGGCTCGGACCACCACGCGGCCACGCGGGGCCATGACGAGACGCTCGGACCTCCGCCTGCCGCTCGCTCGACCGACGCGGTCGCGGAAGGCTAGGTCGAGACCGGCCCACCCGGGCGGGGGCCACCGAGCGGGGAGGCCACGGGTAGCGGCACGTTCCAGCCGATGAGCTCGCAGCCGAGGAAGTGCGGTCCGCCCTGACCGGGCGTGCAGCGGGCGCAACCCCAGTACGCGAAGCCGCCCTCGTCCGGCAGGAAGTCGACGTGGCAGACGTCTTCGGCTGGGTCACAGAAGCGGTCGTGGCAGATGCAATCACAGCCCACGGGATGGTCGCAACTGCAGACCGCGTCCGGCGACGGCTCACGGATGACGGTCGCCAGGATCGGCTCAGGGTCGGCCATCGTGCGCTCCTTCCGCGCCGATCCGAGCCACGTCATGGCCCCCCAGGGCCCGAGATGAACGTATGTTCGCAGAGTCGTCAAGCCAGATACGTGACAATGCTGTAACGCAACCGGTGGCCGACGAGCGGCCGCGCCTGTTCGTGGCCGGGTCTAGAGCTTGCGCGCGATGTCGCCCGTCCGCACCGTGCCCCCACGCAGCACGCGCGTGTTGGCGCCACGCATGCGCAGAGCCAGACCTTGCGGGGTGCTGATGTGGCGCAGTGCGTCCGCACCCCACCAGCCGCGGAACTGGGCGCAGCCGGTGTGTGGCTCGGCCTGCACTTCGAGGATCGCCTCGCCCACCGCGATGCGTGTGCCCGCGGGCATGTTCGCCTCCGAGAGGTCGAGGTCGACGTAGAGCTGGTCGCCGCACTGTGCCCAGGTCGACGGTTCGGGATCGCCGCTGATGAGCTCAGCTGCGCGCGCGTTCATGACCGTGACCTGCGCGTAGGGACTGGGTCCTTCGCGGCTCATGCCCGGCCGGTTGACCCAGTCGTCGCCCACGAGTCCCAGCTCGGTGTCGAGCTGGCCCTCCGTGAGGATCTCGCGCTCACCGCGCCCGGGTCGGCGCACCACCAGGCGCACCACCCCTTGGTCCCTGGGCGTCTCAAGGACGCCGGCCATTCCTGCCTGGAGCTGCTCTGGGGTCTGGTGCGTCATGTCCCCGAGTATGCCGCAGCAGCCGTCGTCCGATCGTCACAGAGGTCTGCTTGGATACGCTGGCCATGACGACCACGCCCGTGACCGCGCCCGATTCCGGCGCCGTCCGTTCCCGCTCCGCAGACATCGCCGCCTTCATCGCCGGTGGCCTCGCGGCTGCCCTCGGCATCGCCATCGGCGAGCTGATGGCCGGGCTGATCGACGGCGCGCCCTCGCTGATCATCGCCATCGGTGACACCGTCATCGAGAACCAGCCGCCCGGCGCCAAGGAGCTCATCGTCGAGCTCTTCGGCACCAACAACAAGCTGGCCCTCAACGCCGGCATCGCCATCACCGCCATCCTCATCGCCGGACTGCTCGGCGTGGCCGGCCGGCGCAACTGGCTGGTGCCCGTGGCCGGGTTCGTGGTGGCCGGCGCCGTCGGTCTCGGTGCGGCCCTGACGCGCCCACTGGTGGAGCCGGCCCTCGCGGTCGTCACCATCGCCCTCGCCATCGGCGCGGCGCTCGCAGCCCTGCGGCTGATGCTCGCCTACACCGCTCCCGCTTGGGGCAGAGCCCCTGCCCCCGCTGCTTCGTCCGCTCCTGGAGCTGCGGACGCCTCGGCCGCCGCCGCTGCCTCGGTCGCCGCCGCTGCCAGCATGCCCGACTGGGACCGCCGGCGCTTCCTGCAGGTGGGCGGCGGCGTGGCCGTGGGCTCGGTCCTGCTGGGCGTCATCGGTCGCAACCTCATCACCGAGCGTGGGCGCGCTCCGCTCGATGTCGCCGAGCTGCCTTCGGCCGACGCGCCATTGCCAGAGGTGCCCGCGGGTGCGTCGCTCGACATCGAAGGCATCTCGCCCATCGTCACCCCCAACGATGAGTTCTACCGCATCGACACCGCCCTGGTGAACCCGAGCGTGGACGTGTCCGACTGGACCCTGCGCGTGTTCGGCGACGTGGACCGTGAGGTGACCCTGACCTACGAGGACCTGCTGTCGATGCCGCTCCTCGAGCAGTACGTGACCATCGCCTGTGTCTCCAACAAGGTCGGAGACGACCTCATCGGCAATGCCCTTTGGACGGGTGTCGACCTGCGCGAGGTGCTCGACATGGCCGGTGTGCGACCGGAGGGCGAGCAGATCGTGGGTCGCTCGGTCGACGGTTTCACGGCCGGCTTCCCGACTTCGTGGGCCATGGATCCCGAGCGGGTGCCGATGATCGCCATCGGCATGAACGGCCAGCCGCTGCCGCGCGACCACGGCTACCCGGCGCGCCTCATCATCCCCGGCCTCTACGGCTACGTCAGCGCCACCAAGTGGCTCAAGGAGATCGAGCTCACCGGCTGGGACGAGTTCGACGGCTACTGGATCCCGCGCAACTGGGCCAAGGAGGCGCCCATCCTCACGCAATCGCGCATCGACACCCCGAAGCGCAACGCGACCGTCACGGGCGGCACGACCGTGCCCGTGGGCGGCGTGGCCTGGGCACCCGATCGCGGCGTGCAGAAGGTGGAGGTCGCCATCGATGGCGGCGAGTGGCAGGAGGCGGAGATCTCCGACCCGCTCAACGACGCCACCTGGGTGCAGTGGGTGCTGCCCTGGCAGGTCCCGGCCGAAGGTGGTGAGCACGAGATCAAGGTTCGTGCGACTGACGGCACCGGCGAGGTCCAGACCGCGGAGGTCACCTCGCCCGCGCCCGACGGCGCCCGCGGCCACCACACCATCACGGTCAACGCAGCCTAGGCCCTGCTGCCCACGTGGACGCCGGATAACCCCGGCCCCGAAGGGCCGTCCTACTCGATCTCGACGCGGCCCTCGATGAGGGTGTGCGTGGCGCCGCCGACCCAGATGGAGCCATCGGCAGCGCTGCTGATGCGCGGCCGTCCGGCCCGGCCCATGGCCGTGCCCTGGGCCGCGATATACGGCGCTCTCACCACCCCGGCACGCACCAGCCACTGTGCCAGCGAGGCATTGAGGCTGCCGGTGACGGGATCCTCCATGACTTCGCCGCGCTCGTTGGTGAAGATGGCCCGTACCTCATAGGCGCACTCGGCGCCGTCGGGGTGCATGCCCACGACGCCGATGTCGAGGCGCTCGCCGTCGCCGGTCGGGCGCAGCGCCAGCACGGCCTCGGCCGACTCGAGCATGACCGCCACCCAGCCGGGCCCGTTGTCGACCCACTGGCTGTCGATGACCTCGTCGAGGCCGATGCCCAACACGCGCGCGATCCGCTCGAGGTCGGCGGCGGCGACCGGTCCCGAGCGGGTCACCGGCGGCGCCTCGAAGGCCAGCACTCCGTCGATACGACGGATGGGGATGAGCCCCGCCAGGCACTGCTGCACGATGCGCTCCCGATCACGTGGCTGTCCGCCCGCGGCCAGCCACGCGTGGCAGGTCCCGAGCGTGGGGTGGCCGGCGAAGGGCAGCTCGCCGGCCTGCGTGAAGATGCGCACCTGGTAGTCGGCTGTGGCATCGGTCGGCGGCAGCAGGAACGTGGCCTCGGACAGGTTGGTCCAGCGCGTGAAGCGTTCCATCTGCTCGGTGGTCAGACCCTCCGCCTCGTGCACCACGGCCACGGGATTGCCGCGCAAGGGCTCGGCTGAGAAGACATCGACCTGCTGGAACGGGCGCATCACGACTCCTGGCTGAGCGGGCTCGACAGAGGGTCCCGGCCGAGCATAGCGCCGGCGCCGGCGGCGGACCGCCGACCGCCGACCCCTGGTCCAGCGACCCGCGTCCCTCGACCGAGTCGCGCTTCTAAGCCTGCGGCTCCCCGTGCCTGGAGACGACACGTGAAGGCGCCCCATGGACCGCCGGGATCGAACCCAGGCGGCCGGCCTGGTAGTCGCTGAAGGCCTGCACGACCTCCTCGCGCGTGTTCATCACGAAGGGCCCCATCCAGGCCACCGGCTCGCCGATAGGCAAGCCGCCGAGGATGAGCACATCCATGTTGGGGCTGCGGCTCTCCTGCGTGCTCGCGGCTTCGACCGCGAGCACGTCGCCCGGACCGTAGACTGCCAGCTGCCCGGCCCCGATAGACCGGTGCTCAGCCCCGACCGCGCCGTCGCCGTTGAGCACGTAGAGCAGCCCGTTGAAGTCGGCTCGCCACGGGAGCGCCAGCCGTGCGCCCGGGCTGAGCGTGGCGTGGATCTGGGTCATGGGCGTGTAGGTCGAGCCAGGCCCGGCGTAACCCGCGACCTCGCCGGCGATGACGCGCAGCAGGGCCCCACCGTCCGGCGAGGCGACGAGCGTGACCTCGTCGGCGCGCAGGTCCTGGTAGCGCGGATCGGCCCACTTCTTGGCGCGCGGCAGGTTGACCCACAGCTGGAAGCCGTGGAACAGGCCGCCGCTGACGACGAGGTGCTCGGGCGGCTTCTCGATGTGCAGGATGCCGGCGCCGGCGGTCATCCACTGCGTGTCCCCGTTGGTGATGCTGCCGCCCCCACCGTTGGAATCGCTGTGCTCCATGATGCCGTCGATCATGTAGGTCACCGTCTCGAAGCCGCGATGCGGATGCCAGGGTGTGCCTTTCGGCTCGCCGGGTGCGTACTCCACCTCACCCATCTGGTCCAGATGGATGAACGGGTCGAGGTCGCGCAAGTCCACGCCGGCAAAGGCGCGGCGCACGGGGAAGCCCTCGCCCTCGTAGGCACCCGGCGCACGGGTGACGCTCTTGACGCCCCGTTCCCGCGCGACCAGCGGGTCGGGCGAGGGGATGCGGGGCAGGACGGTGATGTCGTCGACGGTGATGGCCGGCATGGCGTTGACCTCGAAGGTGGACTCGTTCGCTGATAGTTTTGCACGAAATGATTGCAGGTGCAACTATCGTTCAGTCAGCTGGCTGCACCAGGGTCACGCGACAACCATGAAGGGCACCGCCACTGTCATCGTCCTCGGCCCGGCCGGCGAACGACGAACGCGGCACCCATGGTCAGTCGCCGACGCGGCCGGCCTCTCGCATGGTCGCGACGCGATCGACGATGCGCTCGAACTCCTCCCAGGAGTGGACGTCGATCACGCCCGCCATGGGGTCGTTCCAGGGGTGGACCATGCGGCAGACGACTGCGTGGGGTACTCCGGCCGTCAGCTCCTCGAGCTGATGCGGTGCGTCGTCGAGGTAGATGTCGCAGCCGGCGAGCGTCTTGTCCCAGAGGAAGTGCACCTCGCGGGCGGGCACGTCGTGGTCGGCCAGCCAGGCCAGCGAATTGGGGATGGCCCAGTCGAACTTGGAGCTGACGATGCATACGCGGTGCCGGGCGCCGATGCGCTTGATGGCCTCGATGGCACCCGGCAGCGGGGGTGCGTCGCGGAAGGTGGAGCGGCCGTCGCCCTGCGCCCACGTCCAGAACTCGGCCATCGAGCCGAAGTGCGTGAGGCGGTGGAGCCCGTCCCATTGCTGCACCATCGCGGCCTTGAGGTCCGTCCCGAAGTCGTGGTTGTAGCGCGTCATCCAGCCGGTGTTGAAGTCGGCCAGGACACCGTCCATGTCGATGCCCACCCGGATCCCCGGCAGCAGGTCGCCGTAGATCTCGGCCCGACGTCGCGCGCTCACAGCGAACGATCCTCCATGCCCGGGTAGCCGTACAGCCGCTCGTGCACGCGCAGCGCGTAGCGGTCGGTCATGCCCGCGATGTAGTCGGTGGCCTGCACCACGCGGTCGGCGTCGGCCTCCCGGTACGAGGCCGGGATGTCCTCGGGGTGTGCAAGGTGGTGGTCCATGAGGCGGCGGATGACGTCGATGGCCTGTGCCTGCGGTACCCGCTGGGCGGGCGAGACATAGACCCGTTCGAACATGAAGTCGCGTAGCTCGTTCATGACCGCGAGCACGTCGTCGGTCATGCGCACCTCGCCCGCGGCGAGCGAGCCCTCGAGCACCGCGTCGATCATGCCGCCGATCCAGCCCGACGAGGTGGGCGGGCCGAAGCGCTCGGTCCAGGCCCGCGGGAACTCCTCGGCGTGGAGCACGCCGGCGCGCATGGCATCGAGCGCGTCGTGCGTGAGGTAGGCGATACGGTCGGCATAGCGCACGCAGTGGGCCTCCTGCGTGGACGGCGGCGGGTCGATCTTCCACGAGTGCGCCCGGATGCCGTCGCGCACCTCCCACGACAGGTTCAGGTCCTCGAGCACCTCGTAGATACGCACCGACTGGGCGGCGTGGTGCCAGCCGCCAGTGGTGGGGAAGTAGGGCGAGAGCGCCTCCTCGCCGGTGTGGCCGAAGGGCGAGTGGCCCACGTCGTGCCCGAGCCCGATGGCCTCCGCCAGCGACGCGTTGAGCGACAGCGCCTCTGCGATCGCCCGCGCGATCTGCGTGACCGCGATGGTGTGCGTCAGGCGCGTCACGTAGTGGTCGCCCTCGGGGTTCACGAAGACCTGCGTCTTGTGCTTCAACCGGCGGAAGGCCTTGCTGTGCATGATGCGATCGCGATCGCGCTCGAAGGCCGTGCGCAGGCGTCGGGCTCCTCCGGGCGTGCACGGCCACGCGACATCGACCGACCGGAAGGCCGCCGGTGCCAGCCGCGCGGCCTCCTCGGACTCGCGCGTCACGCGGTCCCGCAGGATGAAACGGTCGGCTCACGACGCGCTGTCGGTCTCCAGCCCGGGATCGGCCGCGCGCAGTCCGGAGAGCTCTTCCTCTCTGCTGACCCGGCTTGCCGTCGCTGCCCTCGATGATCCGGCGCCGCAGCCAGCCACTGGCTTGGTCGATGATGATGGTGCCCACGATGACGACGAGAACGACCATGCCGGCCTGCTCCCAGCGGCGGTACGTGAGCGTGTTGGCCAGGAGCGCGCCGATGCCGCCAGCACCCACGATGCCCAGCACGGCGGCGGCTCGCAGGTTGATCTCGAAGCGATAGAGCCAGAAGGCCACGATCTCCGGCAACACCTGCGGGACCACACCCCAGCGCTGCTGGGCGATCCCGCTGGCGCCCGCTGCACGTGTCGCCTCGACCGGTCCGGGGTCGATCGATTCGATGGCCTCGGAGGTGAGCTTGCCCAGGGTGCCGACCGAGTGGATCCCGATCGCGAGCGCTCCTGCCATCGCACCGAGGCCGGCGATGGGCACGAACACGACGATGGCCAGGATCAGCTCCGGCACCGCCCGGATGACGTTGAGGATGAGGCGCGCGATCGCCGACGGACCCCCACCTGAGACGTTCCGGGCGGCCAGGAAACCCATCGGCAGAGACAGCGCCGCGCCGATCATCGTTCCCACCCAGGCCATGGCGATCGACTCCACCATGGCGTCTACCGCGACCGGCAGGAACGACCAATCGGGCGGCAGGAACATACGCCCGAAGATGTCGAGGAGCCGCTCGGGCAGGTTGAGGAGACGGTCCCACCTGATGCCGACCCCCACGACGGCCCACAGGAAGACCGCGCTGACCGCCAGGAAGACGAGGTTGCGCTGGCGAGCAGACGGCTTGGTGGGTCGCTCGGTCATACCAGCCGCCTTCGCAGGATGGTGCTGGCGAACTCGATGGCCAGGACGATCACGAAGATCTCGACGATGATCATCCCGATCTCAGGGAAGTTGAAGCGTGCCAGCTGCGCGCCCAGCAGCATGCCGATGCCACCTGCGCCGGTGAGGCCGATGACGGTCGAGGCGCGGATGTTGAGCTCGAAGATGTACAGCGCGAAGGCCACGTAGTTGGGCAAGACCTGGGGCAGGACGGAGCTCCGGACCGTCTGCGCGTGACTCGCGCCCGCCGCCTGGGCGGCCTCCATCGGCCCGGTGTCGACCGCGTCCACGGTCTCCGACAGCAGCTTTGCCATGACGCCGATGTTGAAGAAGATGAGCGCCAGCACCCCGGCGGTCGGGCCCACGCTGAGCGCTGCCACGAAGATCATCGCGTACAAGAGGTCGGGCAGGGCGCGGATGACGTTGAGCACCCAGCGATCGAGGGTCTGAGACCAGCGATTGGGGGCGGTGACTCGCGAAGCGATGAAGGCGAAGGGCAGTGCCACCGCGCAGCCCACGATGGCAGAGATGATGGCGATCTGGAAGGTCTGGATCATGGGCTCGACGGTCCGTGGGAAGAACGCCCAGTTGACGCTCAGGACCTCGCCGATGATGGAGATGCCGCGGTTCCAGTTGTTGACGATCTTCGCGACGTCGAAGCCGATTTCCGATGCCGCCCAGATCGTGATCGCCGACGATGGCGAGGAGCCCGGCTGGCAGCAGCCAGGATCGGCGCGGCTTGGCGGGACGCGCGAGACACGCGGCGGGCCCGGGGGTCGTCGTCGCCGTCACAGGGCCGGGCTGACAGGCGCTCGATTCGCAGGACGTCGTCCGCGGTGAGTGAGCGACCGTAGATGTCGCGGAAGACGTTCTCGTCAGCATCGGCGCCAGGCCCATCGAACACGAGCTCGCCGCCGCGAAGACCGATGATCCGCTGCGCATAGACACGCGCAAGATCAAGGAAGTGGAGGTTCACGATGGTCGTGATACCCAGCTCTCGATTGATGCGCTGGAGGTCGCGCATCACCACGTGCGACGTTGGCGGGTCGAGCGAGGCCACCGGCTCGTCGGCCAGGATGATGCTGGGTTGCTGAGCGAGCGCACGGGCGATACCGACACGCTGCTGCTGACCACCCGACAGGTTCGCGGCCCGGACGTACGCCTTCTCCACGATGTCGACGCGCTCGAGGGACTGCATCCCGATCTCGACATCCTCGGCCTTCCAGCGACTGATGAGCGAGCGATACCAGGGCGTGGCGTGCAAGCGCCCCATCATCACGTTGTCGAGCACAGAGGCTCGCTTCACCAGGTTGAACGTCTGGAAGATCATGCCGATGTGCGAGCG
Source organism: uncultured Chloroflexia bacterium (assembly GCA_963716815.1). Lineage (GTDB taxonomy): Bacteria > Chloroflexota > Limnocylindria > Limnocylindrales > CSP1-4 > JAFMJV01. The sequence continues at coordinate 12,857 of CAVQUM010000006.1, read as the reverse complement.
GATCTCGCGGAGTTCCTTCGAGGACGCCTTGGCGATGGACTTGCCGTCCACGATGACATCGCCACTCGCCAGCGGGACGAGTCCATTGATGACCCGGATGAGGGTGGACTTGCCGGCGCCTGAGAGGCCCACGATGACGAGCATCTCCCCGTCCTCGATCTCCAGGGTCAGATCACGCAGCGCGTGCACCCCGCCTCGGTAGACCACCGAGGCGTTCTCGAATCGGATCATCTCTGTCGACTCCTGGGTGACAGGCGATGGCGGGCCGGCTGGAGCCGGCCCGCCATGGCTAGGTTCGCTCGGCTAGTTCAGCGACGCCGCTTCGACCTTCTCGGCCGCTTCACGGACGAGGTCGTACTGCGTCACATCTGCGAGCCCGTACGTGTCGATCTGATAGACCGAATCAAGGACGTCGGCACCCTCGGGCGTCTCGGCGTACGCCAGGAGCGCATCGATGATCTGCTGCACGAACTCCTCGGGCAGGTCGGGGGTGACCCCGATGCCGTCAGCGGGGATCTCGTCAGACAACGCGAACACGACCATCTCGCTGAGTGCGGGACAGTCGGTGGGGCTCACGATCTCGCGCGCGTCATCGAAGGACACGCCGACTTCGGCGTCGCCGTTGCACACCGCGATCACCGAGTTGTCGTGACCGCCGTTCATGGCCGCCTCGACGTCCGCGAGCGGGTCGAGACCGGCCAGTTCGATCAGCTGCAGCGCCGGGAAGATGAAGCCCGACGTCGAGCCCGTGCTGCGTGTACGAGACCGGCGTGCCCGCCTCGATCTTGGCGATGGCGTCTTCGCCCTTGGGTCCGAACGTGTAGCCGGCCTCGGTCTCGGGCACGGCGGTCCCGTTGCAGTTGAGCAGTGTGTACGTCTCGCCGTCCCGGTTCGTGTACTCCTTGCCGACGGGCTCGTCAGCACAGTACTTGTCGGGGTTGTTGGTGAACCACTGGGCGTGGTACGTCACCTCGCCGTCGCGCTGGGTCTGCAGGATGGGGATCACGCCAGCCCGGTCCATCGCCTGGACCATCCCGAACGGCGGGAGGGCTCCGATCTGGGCCTGGCCGGTCTCCATGGCGATGACGAGCCCGGCATAGTCCTGGGTCACGTTGCCCCACACGAGGTGGCCCAGCGCCTCGGTGAGATAGTCCGTCAGGGGCTTGATGTTGGTGACGAGTACGTCGGCCTCTCGCGAAGGCACGAAGCCGGCCACGACGATGTCAGGGATTTCGTCATCCTCTTCGTCCTGGGCGAGTGCCGGGGCACCTGCGAACGCTGTCGCGGCCAGCGCGGCGGCCGACAGCAGGAGCAAGGGAGCGGCTTCGGGACATCATGTCTCCTCCGATGTCATGCCCGCGGGCACGAGCGGGCGTCGCGTCCGGGCCGCGTGCACGCCCGAAGGCATGCGCGCGCTGATCGGGGTCGGACCCCGGACAGGCCTAAGTCTAGCCTCGCGGCGGCGCTGCAGCCGGCCCGAAGCGATGGCTGCAGCGCACTATCCCTCGGACCGTCCAAGGATGTGCGCGGTCAGCAGCTCGGCCAGGTCTGCCGGCTCGACCGCGAGACCCTCGTCGCTTTCGTCGAGCGTGATGCTCAACTGCAGCACGCGCGTGCCGCCGGGCAGCTCGACCACGTACTGGTCGCCCGCGGCCAATGCTGGCTGGCCGGCCAGCGTCGTGTCCTCGGCCTCGGGCAGCCACAGGCGGTAATCGTCGAGCGCCGCCTCGGCGAGGTAGGCCACGACGAAGTGGAAGCCCGGATTCATGTCGGTCGACATGAACTGCACGTGCCGCTGTCGCCCTCTGCCACGTCGAAGCCGAGTCCGGTGGCGGCATTGAGCGCTTCCATCGTGCCCTCCGCGCACAGCGGCACCTCCGGCGTCGGTTCGGGCGTCGGTTCCGGTGTGGGCCCGGCCAGCTCGACTCGCGACTCGGCCAGGCGGGGCACGATCAGCTCCGCCACGGCCGTGGCCTGGGTCAGCCAGTCGAAGCCCTCGGGCATGGACTCGGGCACGCCGACCGTCACGATCACGATGTCCGCTCCGGCCCCGATGATGAGGTTGGTGCCGAAGCCCTCTGGCCCGGGCGCCCAGGCCGGCGCACCGGCGACCACGGACTGCTGATCGGCTCCGTAGGCCCCGGCGGTGGACTCCGCATCCCGATCGAACTCCACGCTCACGGCCGTCTGGTGGTAGTTCTCGTAGTCGCTGTTCGACCAGTTGCAGAAGGCTGAGTAGCGGTCGGAGTAGCCCTGGGCAGAGTCGTACTCGAGCACGCCCAGCGCCGACAGCTCGCTCGGGGCTGGCGAGGCCGCAGAGACCCTCGCTCGAGACGGTCGGCTCGAAGCCGTAGTCGGGCTCATCGACCGGCTCACCGCAGGCCACCGCACACGACCCACTCGCCGTCCTCCACGATCAGCTCCAGCTCCTGCGTCCAGTGGCAGCGACTGGCTGAAGGCCGACTCGATGTAGGGCAGGATGCGGGCGATGTCGTCCTCGCTGGCATCGGGGCCCAACGCGGACTCGACCAGGGACAGCGCCAGCTCATCGACCTCGTCCTCGGGTACGGACATCGACATCGAACCGGTGAGCATCACGGTGGCCGTCTCGCCCTCCTGCGCGATGACCTCCACCATGCGCTCCTCGATCTCGAAGGTCAGCGCCTCGGCCAGTGCCTCGGTGTCGAAGCCCATGGCCTCGGATGGGTCCAGCATCTCGCGCACCCCGGCACGCTCGGCCTCGCACACGAGTGTCTCGATGGCCTCGAACTGCCCGGCCTCCACGGCGTCGAGCAACTCAGTGACGGCGGACTCGGGATCGCCGGCAGCGGTCGCCGGCAACCCGGCGCCGACGACGAGCGACAGGCAGACGGCCACAGCCAGACCGGTGGCACGGGAACGAGTGGGGGGCATCTCTTCCTCCTGCGCGGTGAAGCGCAGATGGTAGCGGACTCGCCGAGCGAGAGCGCCTACTCGAGCGAGACCGGGACGCGCGCGATGACGCGGCGCTGGTACGTCTCGCCGAGCCAGGTCAGGAAGTCGTCGAAGCCGGCTTCGATGTCATCGCGCCTGAGTGCGACCGATGCGGTCAGCAGGGCCAGGCTGCCCCACCAGATGACGGGCATCGCCAGCAGCACGCCGACGGGCAGGAGCCAGGGCTCGTCGCGCCGGGCGGCGTAGACGATGAGCACGATGGCCAGCGGCAGTCGCACAAGCAGCGGGATGGGCACCGAGCCGGGCACGGTGCTGGAGCCGGTGCTGCTCAGCAGCAACTGGAACCACTCGGCCCAAGGCGCCGGGCACGAACATCGCGGCCGCCGCGATGATCGCGGTCGTGGCCGCGATGGCGAGGCCGAAGTTGAGCCACTCGCGGCGTGCCGCGAACCAGAGGACGCCCACGCCCGGGGTCACCTTGGTGAGCAGCGGGAAGGCCCAGGCGAACGGCCGGCTGAAGCCGAGCACGATGGCTGCCGCCAGCAGGATGGTGATGTTGCCGCCCCAGATCTCCGGCAGCGCCAGCAACAGCAGCGGCAGGAAGAGCAGCGGACGGGCCAACCAGAAGAGGACCGCCAGCAGGCCGCCGGTCCAGAGGCCCAGGAAGAGCGGCCACGAGAGCGCGCGCAGCGGGCTCAGCGCCACCAGGAAGGCCGGCGAGTAGAGATAGGCCGACTCCTCGCCCACGGAGCCGGGCTCGTAGGGGTCGTCGAGCGGCGCGGCCCAGTAGGCGCGCGCATCGTGGCCCGGCCCGAAGCTGTCCGGCTCGAACGGCTCGGCCAGGGCGATCATGAGCACGACCAGCACGACAGCCACGAGGGCACCCCAGATCGCGAGCACGCGCCGGAGGTGGTCGGGGTTCACTCTGACGACCGCCTCCCTCAGGCGTACGGGTTGGTGAGCGCGTCGACGCTGTTGCCCAGCATCAGCGGGCGGCCGAGCAGCCCGGTGTAGCGCGGGCGCAGCCGGTCGATATCGTAGAGCTTCTCGGTGTCGACCGACACCGCGGTGTCCTCCTGGCTCGGCAGCGGCGAGTGCGCATAGCGTCCGTCGCGGATGGCCAGCATGCGACCGCGCTGGCCGTTGGCCACCAGCTCCACGGCGATGTTGGCGAACGTGGTCGAGACGAAGGTGTCGACGGTGTCCGGCTCACCCGAGCGCAGGTCGTACGTCAGGTCGGAGTGGATGGTGTCGATGCCGGTGAGCGCCTTGACCTCCGAGGCCAGGATCTCGCCCACGTTGGCCTTGTGGCGATGGCCGAAGGCGTCGGGCTCGCCGACCTCACTCGATCTCGCCACCCTCCCAGATCGGCACCCTCGGAGGTGATGACGATGGCGTAGTGGCTGGAGTTGAGCGCGTGGTCTTCGGCCAGCAGCTCGGCGAGGTGCTTCATGTCGTAGCGGTGCTCGGGGATGACGCAGCGCGCCGCGGTCGCGAAGGCCGTGTACAGCGCGGTGAAGCCGGCGTCGCGGCCGAAGATGCGGAAGACGCCGATGCGCTCATGCGAGCCGATGGTGCTGCGCTGGCGGTTGATCGCGTCCTTGGCCCGGGTGATGGCGGTGGAGAAGCCGATGCAGTATTCGGTGCCCTGGACGTCGTTGTCCATGGTCTTGGGCACGGCGATGATGTCCACGCCGGCGTCATGCAGCGAGCGGCTGTAGCTCAGCGTGTCGTCGCCGCCGATGGGGATGAGGTAGTCCAGCCCCAGCGTCTCGATGTTGTCCATCACCAGGGGCGTGATGTCGTAGCGGTCCTCGCCCACCTTCATCGACTCGGCCTTGGCCTGGCTCGAGGTGCGCCGGCAGGGCCGCCTTCTTCATCTTGCGCGGGTTGGTGCGCGAGCTGTGCAGCCAGGTGCCGCCGGTGCGGTCGATGGTGCGGGTGTTGTCCAGGTCGAGTGGGCACGAGGTACTTGTCGTCCTCGGTGCTGCCCGGCTTGCAGATGGGTCAGGCCCTCCCAGCCGCGACGGATGCCGAGCGACCTCGAAGCCCAGCTCATGGGCCCGGTACGTGACGCCCTTGATGACGCCGTTCAGGCCCGGGACGTCTCCGCCCCCGGTGAGGATGCCGATCCTCTTCTTGGCCATGTCGATCTCCGTATCCCCCGGTCCGCAGGCGCTCGTACGCACGACCGCCCGCGCGGTGTTCATGTGGATAGGTTGCTGAACCACGATGGTACCGCCTCGGTGGGACGGGTACGATGGGGCCAAGGGCCCGAAACCGGCCCGCCAAGAGGACCCTGCCAAGACCGCTCATGAACTACGAGCTCTACATGCGCGCCGCTCTGGCCGAAGCCGCCACGGCCAAGCGTGCGGGCGAGCGCGCCAACGGCGCCGTGGCCATCCTCGACGAGGCCATGGTCGCCCACGGCCGCGAGATCGGTGAACGAGACCGGCGACCCCACCGCCCATGCGGTCATGATCGCCCTGCGCGAGGCGGCCACGCGCCTGGGCCGTCGGTCGCTCGCGGGCACCACCATCTTCAGCGTGGTGGAACCGTGTCCCATGTGTGTGGGCGCGCTGCTCGCATGTGATGCCGACGGTGTCGTCTTCGCGCTCTGCCTGATCCCGGTGAGGGCGCCTGCCTGTCGGCCATGAACCTGGCCGAGTCCAAGGGCCTCAACCGTCGTCTGCAGGTGGTCTCGGGCATCCTGCAGGAGGATGCGGCCGACCTTCGACCCGATCTCGTGGCGGAGACGGCGGGCCACTAGGCCGACGTCCGGTCCCGGTACCCGGACTCGGCCTCGGCGCGGGCTTTGCTAGACTCCCCGCACCCGGAGAGGTGTCCGAGTGGTTTAAGGTGCCGCTCTCGAAAAGCGGTGTGCGAAAGCACCGTGGGTTCGAATCCCACCCTCTCCGCCATTCCTCCCCCGCAGCGGACGCTAGTCACGGTCCCCGGCCGTCCGCCTCGGGGGTGGCCTGGCGTATCGCTGTCGTCCTCTTCCCAGACGGGCTCGGAAGCGCTCGGCGTGGGCCCTGGTGGCTGGGCCTCGGGCTGACGGCTCTCATGCTCCAGCGCCGCCGGGACCCTCGATGCCGCCATCTCGCGTGAGGTACGCCGTCGTCGACGGGAAGGCCATGCCCGTGCCGGCTGCCTCGACCTCTCGCATGATCATCGACAGCAGCTGCTCCTGCGACGGCCATGAACTCGTGCACGCTGGTCGTGTCGCACGTAGGCGCGCGCCTCGATGTCGATCGACGACGCGCCGAAGCCAGCGAGCCGGACGCGCGGCATGTTGTCGTCCTGCTCGACCTTGGGGTGTTCGCGCAGGCCGTCGCGGATCCGTTCCACCAGCCACTCGATCTGCTGCAGGCGTGGTCTCGTAGCGCACGCCGATGGTGTGCAGGAAGAGCGCGTTGTCGCGCTTGGTGAAGTTGCTGATCCTGGCCTGGACGATGTCGCTGTTGGGCACCGTCAGCTGGGTGCCGTTGAGCTTGCGGATGCGCGTCGAGCGTGGGCCGATGTCCTCGACCGTGCCGTTGTCCTCACCGAAGCCGCACGAAGTCACCTACCTCGAAGGGCTTGTCCGCGAAGAGCGTCATGCCGCCGATGAGATTCTCCAGCGTGGGCTGTGCGGCGAGACCGACGACGAGGCCGCCGACGCTGGCCCCGGCCAGCAGCCCGAGTGCCGGGATGCCGATCTCGTTGGCGCCGACGAGGATGATGAGCGCGACGCCGACGACGCTGATGACTCGCGCGATCAGGCGCAGCAGATGGGGGTCGTAGCGTCTTGTCCGAGATGCGCGGTGTCGCGATGACCCACTCGGTGATGAGCGTTGACCAGCTCGTAGTAGAGCCAGGCCACCGCGAACCAGAAGGTGATGGTCGTTGCCAGCACCACGATCTCCGCCAGCTCCCCGCTGGGGTTGACCTGCGATCCCATGAACAGCTCGTAGAGCTCAGAGCAGCACGAACAGGAACACGGTGTGGTCGCGCCAAAGACGTTCCGGCGGACCGAGCCCTCGCGGTCCGCGTCGCCCGATCCAGCGGTACCAGAGGGCGGCGAGCAGCAGCGACCAGCATCGCCCCCAGCATCGCCGCGATCGACTTCCACAGCGGGCTGCCGAGCACGCGCTCCTTGGCGATGTCCGGGCAGCGCATCGATCAGTGCGGCGGGGATCGAGGGGCCCGGTCGAGAAGTCGCTGTTCCGGCGCCAGTCGGTGATGGCCCGATCCTCCGGCCAGGACGGGCAGGCCCTCGACCTCCTCGCGCCAGCCCGGCAGGCTCGCCACCGTCCTGGGCGTGAGGACCCAGCTGCCGGCGCGGTCGCCTTCCTCGAGCGGGTCGGAGCGTGATCTCCGTTCCCGGCAGCGTCCACTGCGTCAGCTCGTCGGCCGCGACCGTGTCCGCGTCGGGGATGGACTCGGGATCGGGCAGAGGGATGCGCAGCAGGATGTCCGCGAGGGCCACGAAGCTCCTCCTCCACGACCTCGTCCTGTGACGCCGCGGGCACGTCGGAGAGGTCGAACAGCTCGCGCGTCCTGGTTGACCTCATCGAAGTAGGCCTGCTGCGCATCGAGCGAACGGTCGGAGCGGTACGCCAGCGCCGCCTCCTCGGTGACGCCCAGCCTGCTCCACGAACGACTGCGATGGTGGCCTGCGGGCTGGACGTGTCGAGCGGCTCGAGCGGGTTCTCGGGCTCGCCCTCGGCCGCCGCGACCTGAGGCGGCGCATGCCAGATGATGGCGATCGTGGCCAGGAGCAGGCCGCCAGCAAGCGGTTCGGACACCGGGGATCCTCCTTGGCTGTTGGATCGATTGCGCGCGGCCCACGGCAAGTCGGTCCGCGGTCGGCAGCGGGCGGCCGCGGCATGGCGGACGGGCACTCGGTCCACGAGGCTGATTGATGCCGCTGGTGCTGCCCACAGCCGGATGCGCGATCGGATGCCGGATAGTCTAATCTGGTGACTCGACGCACGCATGCCCGCAGTCACCTCGCTGGGCACCCACGGCGGAGCGATCGACGCGGAGAGGTCGCATAGAGGCCTAGTGCGCGGCACTGGAAATGCCGTATGGGGAAACCCATCGCGGGTTCGAATCCCGCCCTCTCCGCCACCCCACCCCCGCCTTTCCCGTTCGTTCGCGCTGCCCGCTATCATTCCTTGGCCGTGCTAGGCGGGGAACTAGCGGTGCCCTGTACCTGCAATCCGCTACAGCAGGGCTGAATCCCCTCCCGAGGTCCGCCGTTCGCGGAAGCCGACGGGGCGAAAGGTGTTGAGGATCGGGTCCCGCGCAGCGGCGACGCGTGAACCACGTCAGGTCCGGAAGGAAGCAGCGTTAAGCGATGCTCACCGGGTGCCGCGGACAGGCCTGGTCCGAGCCGATCGCCCCGGTAGGGCCCGCGACTGGTCGTGATCGACGGAGGGTGCACGGCAAATCCGCTCATCGGTGTGTCAGTCTGTCCACGGGCCGCACACCACGGCCCGGCAGACGACGACCGGCGCACGGAGACCGATGACAGACAGCCCGACCACCATCAGCGAAGCCGCCGGCTCTGCCGGCCAGGCGATCTATCGCCGCTTCCGCGCACAGACGTTCTCCCAGATCGTGGGCCAGGACGCGGTCGTCCAGACCCTGCGCAACGCGGTCCGGCTCGGACGGGTCGGCCACGGCTTCCTCTTCGTCGGTCCCCGTGGCACGGGCAAGACCTCCATGGCGCGGATCATGGCCAAGGCCGTCAACTGCACCGACCTGCGCGACGGTGAGCCCTGCGACGCCTGCGACCGGCTGCGTCGCCATCCGCGAGGGCCGCGCCCTCGACGTCATCGAGCTCGATGCCGCCTCCAACAACAAGGTGGACGACATGCGCGAGCTGGTGCCGCGCGTCTACACCGGTGCCGCCGACCTCTCGCGCAAGGTCTTCATCATCGACGAGGTCCAGCGCATCAAGGAGGGCTGGGACGTCCTGCTCAAGACCCTCGAGGAGCCGCCTGAGGGCGTCCTCTTCATCTTCTGTACGACCGACCCCAGTCAGATCCGCCCGGCCGTCGTCTCGCGCTTGCAGCGCTTCACCTTCAGACCGCTGACGGTGCCGGAGATCGAGGGCAAGCTGACCCGCATCCTCGAGGCCGAGGGCCGGACCGTCGAGCCTGCGGCCGTGGCCCTCGTGGCCCAGATGGCCGGTGGCGGCATGCGCGACGCGGAGTCGATGCTGGACCAGGTGCTCGTCAGTGCCGACGACCCCATCACCGCCGATTCCATCGCCGACCTGCTGGGCCTCGCCGACGCCGAGGTCGTCGATCGCTTCATCGCATGCCCTCGTGGCCGGTGACGTGCTCGCCGGCATCGAAGTCCTCGATGGACTCGAAGGCGAGGGGCGTGACCTCGTCGCCTTCAGCGAGCAGCTGGTCACGCGTCTGCGCGAGCTGCTCGTCGAGCGCATGTCGCGACCGAGCGCCGCCGAACGTCACGCGGCTCGGCCGCTGAGCCTGGCCGCCCGCAGGCTGACCGGCATCGACGCCAGCCGCGCGGGGCTTGGCGGCTACCGCTGGCAGCTCGAGCTCTGCCTGCTGGCAGCTGCCGACGAGGTCGACCGCCACGATGTGGCACCCGCGGCGGCCGAGCCCACCGCGGCGGCCGAGCCCACTGCGACGGCCGAGCCCACGGCGGCGGCCGAGCCCACGGCGACGGCCGAGCCCACCGCGGCGGCCGAGCCCATCGGCGACGACCGAGCCCAGCCCTGGCGACGACGCAGCCCGCCCCTGTGGCCACGACCACGATCCCCGACCCCGACTCCGACGACGGAGGCGCCGCCCTCGCCCGCGGCCGACCGGCGGAGGCGATGCTGACATCGCCACCATCCGTTCCGCCTGGCCGCAGATCGTGGCCAGCATCGGCAGCAACCCGGCCAACCGGCCGCTGGTCACGACCTGCCGGCCGGTCGAGCTGCGTGATGGGTTCCTCGTGCTCGGCTTCCCCGAGGACCAGGCCTTCATGCGTGACATCGCCGAACGCAAGCGCCGTATCCTCGAGGACGGCATCTCGGGTGTCATCGGAAGCGCGGTGGCGGTACGCTGCGTGGTGACCAACCTGGAACTCGTCGAGCCCGCTGACACGGGCGAGGGTGACCTCTTCTCCAAGGCGAAGCAGATCTTCGAGGGCGAGCTGGCGGGCATGGAAGAGATCGACTAGGACGTCAACAAGAGACAAGGAGTACGAAGCATGGGCATGGGCAACCTGGCCAAGATGGCCCAGCAGATGCAGGCGGACATGGCGCGCGCCCAGCAGGAGCTCGATGAGCTGCGCGTGGAGGGCAGCGCCGGCGGAGGCGTGGTCAAGGCCGTCGTTAGCGGCAAGCTCGACATCATCTCGGTCAGCCATCGATCCCGAGGTGGTCGACCCCGACGACCTCGACGACCTGCAGGACCTGGTCGTGGCGGCAGTCGCCGATGCGCAGACCAATGCCAAGGCCGCCGCCGACGAGAAGATGCAGCGCATCGCCGGCGGCATGGGCCTGCCGCCCGGTCTGGGCCTCGGGGGCTTCTAGCCCGTATCCGCTTGAGCCAGCTCATCGAGCCGGTCGCCCGGCTCATCGAATCCTTCTCACGCCTGCCCGGCATCGGTCCCAAGACCGCCCAGCGGCTGACCTACCACCTGCTGCGCGCACCCGACACCGAGGCTCGGGCCCTGGCCGCGGCATTGATCTCGGTCCGCGACGATGTCGTCTTCTGCGATCGCTGTTTCGACATCAGCACCGGTCCGCTCTGTCCCATCTGCGCCGACCCCATGCGTGATGACGTCCGCCTCTGCGTGGTGGAGGAGCCGCTCGACGTGCTGGCGCTGGAGCGCTCGCGTGCCTTCAAGGGCCGCTACCACGTGCTCCACGGGGCCATCTCACCGGTAGACGGCATCGGGCCCGAGCGGCTGCACATCGCCGAGCTCCTCGAGCGGGTCGCCGAGCGGCACGGGGCAGGGGAGCCCTACGAGGAGATCGTCATCGCCACCAATCCCACGCTCGAGGGTGAGGCGACGGCCATGTACATCGCCGAACGCATCGGGGACCGGGTCGGCACGGTCTCGCGTATCGCGCGCGGCATTCCCGTCGGTGGCGACCTCGAGTACGCCGACGAAGTGACGCTGGTGCGGGCGCTTCAGGGCCGCCACCAGCTGGATGGGGGTCGCGACCGATGATGTACCTGGTCAACGAGGCGCTGCTAAGGCTGATCAAGCCGGCCTTCGCGCTCGTGCTCGGCCTGATCCTCTTCTGGGTCATCACCGCGCTCCTGGGTGAGCCCGGGTCGTGGACCTTGGGGCTGCTGTGCTGGATCAGCGCGGGTACGTTCATCCACCTCATCGAGACCGGCGTCATCTGACGCACCCGTTGCGCACGGAGCCTGACCGCGACGCGTGCCCCATCGGCCGCCGGCGCCGGGTCATCAGCCGCGCGCCGGGAGCCCGGTCGAGCCTCGTTGTTGAAGTCCGGATACGTCCGTTACACCCGGGGCGGCAGGACCGACCGCGTCGAGACGATCATGAGAACGGGGAAGGGAGCCCCTAGGCTGGTGGTGTTCAGAACAACAGCGCCGGAGGGCTCCCGATGTCGCAGTCTACCCGTCGTTCCCGACACCGCCAGGCCGGCGTGGGCCAGCTCGTGGCCGCCGGACATGGAGGGCTGTGGCGCCTGGTGGCGGCTCCCCCGGCCGATCCAGCCGTCAGGCCCGCGGCCGCATCGCGATGCTCGAGTGGCACGCGGCTCACGGCGGCAACGTCAGCCGCACCGCCCGTCACTTCGGCTACAGTCGCCCGACCGTGTACCGCTGGCTACGCCGCTACGACCGGCGCCACCTCGCGAGCCTCGAGGACCACTCGAGTCGCCCGGCACGCTGCCGTCGGCCGACCTGGACCCACGAGCAGCTGTGCGCGGTCCGGGAGCTGCGACGGCGCTACCCCCGCTGGGGCAAGGCCAAGCTCGCGGTCCTGCTGCGACGCGAGGGCATCGGCCTGTCGGTCTCGATGACCGGACGCATCCTCGATCGCCTGCGCCAGCGCGGTGAGCTCGCCGAGCCGCACCTGCGGGGCGTGGCCATCCGCTCGCGTCGTCCGCCCGGCCGCACGCGATCCGCAAGCCGAAGGGCTACGTGGTCGAACGACCCGGTGACCTCGTCGAGGTCGATACCGTCGAGGTCAGCGTCCCCGGCCGGAGCCGGCCGCTCAAGCAGTTCACCGCCCGCGACGTCATCAGCCGCTGGGACACGCTCGAGCTGGCCCGCAGCGCCACCGCCAGACATGCCAGCGCCATCCTCGATGCCATGGCCCAGCGCATGCCCTTCGCGCTCCGGGCCATCCAGGTCGATGGCGGCTCCGAGTTCATGGCCGACTTCGAGGCCGAGTGTGCGCAGCGACGCATCGCGCTCTTCGTCCTGCCGCCCCGCAGCCCCAAGCTCAACGGCCACGTCGAACGGGCCAACGGGACCCACACCGCCGAGTTCTGGGAGGTCACCGACGCCGAGCCCGAGTACGAGCCGCTGCGCGAGGCCATGCTCGCCTGGGAGACGTGCTACAACACGGTCAGGCCCCACCAGGCCCTGGGCTATCTGACCCCCGCTGAATGGCTCGCACGGCACGGCATCCCGACCCCGCAGGTGTAACGGACGTACCGGACCCGGACATCGATTGACGGTTCGGTGAGGACGCTCTATAGTCCTGCTCCGCGCCGCCGGAGTCGCCCAGCGCGCCAATCCCAGACCAGCCGGGTCCGGGCCGGTCAGCCCTGTGTTTGACAGCCCTGACGGGTGTGTGTCATCATAAGCGGCCGTGCCGGGTGTCAGCCAACGCTGCCCCCCGGGGAGCACCTTAACAAGTGAAGAGTGACAGATAAGTCTGTTTGTGTGAGTGGGACAAACCCCGAACCAATAGGACGATCC